>CAWBNC010000037.1:0-45083 GCA_963789785.1 uncultured Alphaproteobacteria bacterium
CGGGATGCCCATCGGCGACATCGCCGCGCTGCCGCCAGACCAGCTGGCAATGCTTGCCGTCGAGGCGGTCGAGGCCCTGGACCGAGCCCGCCGCATCAAGGACTGGCTCGATGGCGCCCTCGATCTGAGGTACGGCGCCCATGCCAGCACCGCCCGTGCGAAGACCGGCAAAGCCACGGGCACCGTCCGCTTCGACGATGGCGACTTCGTCATCATCGCCGATCTGCCGAAGCGCGTGCGGTGGGATCAGACAGCGGCTCGCCGAGGCGGTCGAGATCATCCGCCGCGACTGGCACGACGATCCCGGCCAGTACGTCCGCACCGAACTGAAAGTCGCCGAGACGGCGTACAGCTCGTGGCCCGCGGCCATTCGCCGCCTGTTCGAGCCGGCGCGCACCGTCGAGACCGGCAAGCCCAGCTACCGGATCGAGGCGGCGAAGGCGGAGGTAGCGTGATGGCGATTTCGCTTGCGTCGCTGAAGCGCACGACGGCGCTCGCCGCCCCGCGCATCCTGGTCCACGGTGTCGCCGGTGTCGGCAAGACCACATTCGCCGCCGGGGCGCCGGCGCCGGTGTTCATCTGCACCGAGGACGGCCTCGGCACCCTGGAGGCGACGCATTTCCCGCTCGCCAGAACGTTCGATGAGGTGGTGGAGGCGCTGGCGGCCCTCAACAAGGACGACCACGACTTCGCGACAGTGGTGATCGAACTCGGTCGACTGGCTGGAGCCACTCGTCTGGCAGAAAGCGTGTCAGGAGAACGGCTGGAAGGACCTGGAGCAGCCGGGCTACGGCAAGGGCTATGTCGCGGCGCTTGATCTCTGGCGCCAGTACCTCGAAAGCCTGAACGCGCTGCGCGACGAGCGCGGCATGGCCATCATCCAGATCGCGCACACCGACATCAAACGCTTCGACAGTCCCGAACACGAGCCCTACGACCGGTATGTGATCAAGCTGCATGCCCGTGCCGCGGCGCTGCTGCAGGAGCACTCCGACGTCGTGCTGTTCGCCAATTACCGGATCAGCACGGTCAAGTCGGACGTCGGCTTCAACAAGAAGGTGACCCGCGCTCTCGGTTCCGGCGAGCGCGTCCTCTACACCGCCGAGCGTCCCGCCTTCCTTGCCAAGAACCGCTACGGCCTGCCGGACAGCCTGGCCCTGTCATGGGCCGCGTTCGTAGACGCGATGCCGCGCACTTCCCCCGAGCAGAAGGAACTCCTGATCATGGCCAAACTTGGGACGAAACCTTCGACGCCACCGGCGTCGAGCCGAACAAGCCGCTGGAGGCCCTGCCGCCCGGCCGCTACGTCGTGCAGATCGTCAATTCGGAGATGCGCCCGACCAAGGACGGGATGGGCCAGTACCTGTGGCTGGAGCTCGACGTCCTCGAGGGCGCGTTTGCCGGCCGCAAGCTGTTCGACCGCCTCAACCTGGTCAATGCCAACCCGACCACCGTCGAGATCGCGCAGCGCACGCTGTCGGCGATCTGCCATGCGACGGGCCAGATGCAGGTCGACGACAGCGAGCAACTGCACCTCATCCCGCTGATCGCCGACGTCAAGGTGAAGCCGCCGAAGAACGGCTACGACGCCCAGAACACGCTCCGCTACATGCCGTTGGAGCAGCAGCCCGCGCCGCAGCCCGTCGCAGCGCCGGCGCGTCCCGCGGTTGCGCAGCCGCGCCGGTGGCTTCTCCGGCGCCCGCGACAAAAACCGGCACAGCGCCTTGGCGGCGCGGCAGCTGATCGATGACGAACATGCGTGATCATGAAGTCGACCTGCCGTCGACGCGCGAGGCGTGCCGCGAGCGGCTGGCCGAACTCAACGGTGAAATGGCGGCGATCAAGACGCAGATCGCCGCCGCCGATCTCGAACGGCAGCGCCGCCGCGGCAAGGTCGATCCACAGCAGTTTCAAGAGGCGCGGACGGCGCTGCACGACAAGCAGGCCGAGATCGAGCGGATGACGCGGCACATGGCGGCGCTGCCGCCCGTCGCGACGCGCTGAAGGACCAGCTGATCGAGGTGCTGCGTGCCGACTACGACGATGCCGCTTGGCACGCGGCGCTGGACAAGGCGCAGCGTCTGCCGGCGTCGGGAGACGGCATGATGGCGCCGCTGCCGCCACCGCCGACCCCGACGCTGGACGCGATCTATGCCGCCTATGTCGCGGACGCCGGTGACGGTTTCCGCGACCACCTCGGCGCCTCGATCATCGGCAAGGCGTGCCGCCGCGCGCTCTGGTACGACTTCCGCTGGGTGACCCGCGCGTCGCGGACAGGCCGCATGCTGCGATTGTTCGACACCGGCCGGCGGGAGGAGGAGCGGCTCGTTCGCGATCTGCGCCGCACCGGCGCCACCGTTCTCGACGCCGATCCGGAGACCGGCCGCCAGTGGCAGGTGGCGGCGCTCGGCGGCCACTTCGGCGGCTCGCTCGACGCGGTCGCCATCGGCCTGCTCGAGGCGCCGAAGACCTGGCACGTCGTCGAGTTCAAGACCCACGGCACGAAGTCGTTCGCCGGCTTGAAGCGCGACGGCGTCCAGCGGTCCAAGCCGCAGCACTGGGCGCAGATGCAGGTCTACATGCATCTGACCGGCATCGCCCGCGCCATGTACGTCGCCGTCGGCAAGGACACCGACGAGATCCACATCGAGCGGCTGCGCGCCGATCCTGCCGAGGGCCAGCGGCTCATCGCCAAGGCGAAGCGCGTGATCGACGCGCCGCGCCCGCCGGCGAAGATCTCCGACGATCCGGCGTGGTGGCAGTGCCGGCTCTGCGAACATCACGACCATTGCCACGGCGATCGGCCGGCCGAACGAAACTGCCGGACCTGCCTGCATTCGACGCCGGTCGATGGCGGCTGGCACTGCGCCCGCTGGAACGGGTCGATCGGGCCGAACGAGCAGCGATGCGGCTGCGCCTTCCACCTGTTCATTCCGGATCTGGTGCCCGGCATGCCGGTCGATGCGGGTGAAGACTGGATCGAGTACCGGATGCCGGACGGCACGATCTGGGTGAACGGAATGAAGCCGGATCCCGGGGCCGCGGCAGCTGCGTGCGCGCTCGTTCTCGGCAAGTGCGGAGACCTTTCCCTGGACTTCGCCGCCCACCGGAGGGTTCATGGCCGGAACCGAGAACGCAGAGAAAGGCCATGACTAACAGCGTGTTAGCGCAACTCGCCACCCTGCCGGAGAAAACGACGCCCGAGCTCAAGCAGCTCTGGCGCGACCTCTACGATCGCGAGCCGCCGCCCTACAACAAGCCGTTCCTGGTCAAGCGGCTTGCGTACCGGATCCAGGAGCTGGCCTACGGCGGGCTCTCGGCGCGCGCCGAGGCCAAGCTGACGGCGCTGATCGCGGAGGAGGACGCCCGCGTCAAGGGCAAGCAGCCGGTGCGCAAGGGCGACCGGCTGATCTCTGGCACCCGTCTCGTTCGCGAATGGCAGGGCGTCGAGCATACCGCCACCGTGCTCGACGACGGCTTCGAGTACCAGGGCCGGCGGTACAAGTCGCTGTCGGCCATCGCCCGTGCCGTCACCGGCACGCGCTGGAACGGGCCGCTGTTCTGGGGACTGCGCAATCATCGGAGCGGCAAGTGAAGGCGTCCGTCCGCAAAATCCGCGCGGCCGTCTACACCCGCGTCTCGACCGACGAGCGGCTCGACATGGAGTTCAACTCGCTCGACGCCCAGCGCGAGGCGGCGTTGGCCTACATCGCGAGCCAGAAGCACGAGGGCTGGATCGGCGTCGGCGACCGCTACGACGACGGCGGCTTCTCCGGCGGCACCATGGAGCGCCCCGCCCTGCAGCGGCTGCTGCGCGACGTCGAGCACGGCGCGATCGACGTCATCGTCGTCTACAAGGTCGACCGGCTGCTCACGCTCCCTCACCGACTTCGCCCGCATCGTCGAGATCTTCGAGCGGCACAGCGTCTCGTTCGTCTCGGTCACCCAGGCGTTCAACACGACCACCTCGATGGGCCGGCTGACGTTGAACGTATTGCTCTCGTTCGCCCAGTTCGAGCGCGAGGTGATCGGCGAGCGGATCCGCGACAAGTTCGCAGCGTCCCGACGGCAAGGGCATGTGGATGGGCGGTGTTCCGCCGCTCGGCTACGACGTCGTCGATCGTAAGCTGGTGGTGAACGAGACCGAGGCCGAGCTCGTCCGGCTGATCTTCAAGCGGTTCCTGCGGGTCGGCTCGGCGACGAAGCTGGCGCAGGAGCTCGCCGCGCCGGCCATACGACGAAGAGCTGGACGACGCAGGACGGCAAGCACCGGCCGGGCAAGCCGATCGACAAGGGCGCGATCTACAAGATCCTGAACAACCGCGTTTACCTCGGCGAGGCGGTGCACAAGGGCACGAGCTACCCCGGCGAGCATGAGGCGATCATCGACCGCGCGATCTGGGACAAGGTGCACGCCATCCTCGCCGAGAACACCGTCGCTCGCAGCAACGCGACGCGATCGCAGACGCCGGCGCTGCTCAAGGGCCTGATCTTCGCTCCCGGCGGCCATGCGATGACGCCGTCGCATACGCGCAAGAACGGCAAGCTCTACCGCTACTACGTCGCCACCGACGCCATCCGCCGGGGCTATTCGGAATGCGCGGTGCGGAGCGTGCCGGCGGCGGAAGTCGAGGAGGCCGTCGTCGCGCAGGTCCGCCATCTGCTGCGGACGCCCGAGGTCATCGCCCGGACATGGGCGGCGGCGAAGAGCGAAGTCGAGATCCCGGAGCGCGAGGTTGTCGAGACCGTCACCGACCTTCGCGCCGCTGTGGGACGAGTTGTTCCCGGCCGAGCAGGCGCGGATCGTCCGGCTGCTGGTCGAGCGGATCGATCTGTCGCCCGATGGCATGCAGGTGCGGCTGCGCGCCGAAGGGCTGCAGACGCTGGTCGCGGAACTGCGCATGAGGGACGCCGCATGAAGCCGCAGGCGGCGCGGCGACAACTGGCGCCTCGACGGCGATACCATCACCGTCACCATCCCGATGACCTGGAAGCGCCGCGGCGGCCGCAAGGTGATCATCGCGCCGGACGGCCGGGACGCCTGGGCGCCGACCAAACCGCGGCCGGACGAAACGCTGATCCGCGCGCTCGCCCGCGCGCACCGGTGGAAGCGGATGCTGGAGGAAGGGACAGTATCGGTCCGCCGCGGAGATCGCCGAAGCGGAGACGGATCGATCGGAGCTTCGTCAACCGGCTGCTCCGGCTGACGCTGCTGGCGCCGGACATCCAGGAGGCGATTCTCGACGGACGGCAGCCGAAGGGGATGCAGCTGGAGGAACTCACGCGGGTGATGCCGAGCGGTTGGCAGGAGCAGAGAGAATTCGTCGTCGAGACTCCAATTCGATAACCAACGCTCCGTTGCTGCACATCGATGCTTAAGTCACACTTTGCCCTGCTGATGCTCGAACCACGGGAACAAAGGGGTGTGTGTGATGGCGAAGGTATCCGTATCGACAAAGATTTCGGCACCCGCCGAGGATGTCTGGCGCTTGGTCGGCGGTTGGAACGCCTTGCCCGATTGGCATCCCGGTGTCGAAAAAAGCGAGATCGAACAGGGCGGACATCTCCGACGCCTGAAACTCGCCGATGGCTCAGAGATTACCGAGCGACTGGAAAAGTTCGATAGCGGGGATCGGAACTATACCTATTCGATCACGTCTTGCGCGCTTCCGGTAACCAACTATCGGTCGACCATCACCGTCCACGCCGAAGGCGATGCCGCTACGGTCGAATGGTCCACCAACTTCGAGCCCCTCGGTGCGCCGGAGGCGGATGTGGTCAAGTCTCTGAGCGACTTCTATCAAGCTGGCTTCGACAATCTGAAGAAGCTGTTGGTAGGCTAACAGCGATCCCGTGACGTAAATACGGGCGACGTCGAGGAACGCGCGGCCCGCAAGGTGATCATCGCCCCCGACGGCGGCGACGCGTGGGCGCCGGCCAAACCGCGGCCGGACGAGACGCTGATCCACGCGCTGGCGCGGGCGCATCGGTGGAGGCGTTGGCAAGATCGCCATCGGCCATCCATTGGACGGATCACCCGGCCATTAGCTTAGGTAGGTGGGCAAGATCGCTTCGACCGGCGTCGGTTCGATGCCGAGAGCGACCAAAGTCAATCCTTTGGCGCTCACCACATTATCCTTTTTCATCAGTCTGACCTGATCGCGGGACACGGGACATTTCGGCAAGCTCGCCAGTATTTCCCAGGCAAAGAATGGAAATGGCAGCAGCAGGCGTTTGCGTCCGATCTGCGTGAGAGCCAGTTGCACAAGCGCTTTGTACCTATAGATGCGGGGTCCGCCGAGTTCGTAGACCTTGCCTTCCGCCGCGGGTGTCGCCAAGGCCCTAGCAACAGCTTCAGCGACGTCGCCCACATAGACCGGCTGCAGCTTCGTTTTGCCACTGCCGAACAGCGGCAAGACTGGCATCACGCGCGCCAAGGCGGCCAAGCGGTTGAAGAATGCGTCCTCCGGGCCAAAGATAATGCTTGGGCGGAGGATGGTGGCGCTGGGAAAAGCTTCTTTGACCAAGCCTTCGCCGATCCCTCGGGCGCGAACATATGCGGAGTCAGACGTCGGATCGGCACCGAGGCCAGATATATGCACGAGCCGCCGAACTCCCGCCATCGCCGATGCCCGCGCGACATGCATTGCGCCATGCCCATGAATCGCCTCGAAGGTCGCCTTGCCCCGTTCGACATAATGGCCGACCGTGTTGATCACGGCGTCGGTGCCGTCCACCACCCGGGCCACCGATGCCTCGTCCCACACGTCGGCGTAAACCGCGGTGATTCGCCCGGTGCCACTCGCCTCCGTAAGAAATGAAGCGCGCTCCGGACGACGCACCGCGACGCGAACGTCGGCGCCGTCGTCGGCCAGACGCTTCACGATCTGGCGCCCCACAAATCCGGAACCTCCGAACACAGTCGCACGGTGGTAGGCCATGTCCGCTTCCCCGAGGCATCGACACCAACTATGCCACTGTGCCCAAGGAGACGCACCGGTGGAAGCCGATGCTGGAGGATGGAACGATCTGTCGGCGGCGAGATCGTTGAGGCCGAGGGCATCACCCGCAGCTTCGTCAACCGCCTGCTCCGCCTGACCCTGCTGGCGCCCGACGTCGTCGAAGCCGTCCTCGACGGGCAGCAGCCGAAGGGGATGCAGCTGGAAGATTTGACAAAGGCTGTGCCGATGGCCTGGGAGGAGCAGCGGGCGGACCTGGCGAAATGATGGCGGAGCTTCACCGCCGTGGCGGGGCGCCGAAGCTTCAATGAGGCCGCGGCATTACTGCCGCGGATAGGTCGGGTACATCACCGAGAAGGCGATCATCGTATCGCTTCAATGAGGCCGCGGCATTACTGCCGCGGATACGACGTTCGACGATCGACCGGATTGGACGTGCAGATTGCTTCAATGAGGCCGCGGCATTACTGCCGCGGATAGCCGCCGTCGAACGCGGCCTTGATGGCATCGATCGCGGGCTTCAATGAGGCCGCGGCATTACTGCCGCGGATAGCAGGACCACAACATCAGCAAGGCGTCCCTCCGCGCCAAGCGGCTTCAATGAGGCCGCGGCATTACTGCCGCGGATAGATCCGCAAGACGGTGGACAAGACGGTGGACCTCGCGCTTCAATGAGGCCGCGGCATTACTGCCGCGGATAGCGCACCAGCGTGGGTCCCGTAGCTGTCGTGGATGAAGGCGCTTCAATGAGGCCGCGGCATTACTGCCGCGGATAGAAGCAACCGTGATGCTGGCCGACGAGCTCGAAGCTTTGATTGCTTCAATGAGGCCGCGGCATTACTGCCGCGGATAGCTTGTCCTCGGCGAGGGTGGCGTTGGCGCAGTACCCAGCTTTTAGAGAAACGGGCATAAAGAGAGAACGTTCGGGGCTTTGACCGAGCGGCGTGGTACCCAGCCGCGCCGGCAAACCCTTTTGAAACAACGCGTTTTTCTGGCTGCGGGATCGGTGGAGAGAATTTCCCAGCTGCTACGACTGGCGGATGGGGTGTCTGCCACTTTGTCGTGCATGAGCATTTGCCAACATCCGGTAACGGCTGGATATTTAGGGCTTAGGCGAGTTTCCATTTCCTGACGTCTGCTAATGTTTGCTACAATCGGTTGCAATGTTGTAGGTAGCGTTGCGGGTACAGGAGTGTGGCGGATGGGCGGACGGATGACGCCGGGGCGGCTCAAGCCGCTCGACGTGGCTCGGGCAAGCCGCCCTGGCCTCTATTGCGACGGCGGCGGGCTGTATTTGCAGGTGACAGGCGTCGCCGGGCGCAGTTGGCTCTATCGCTACAAGCTGAATGGCAAGGCGCGGTCGATGGGGCTTGGCGGCCTCGATACCGTCAGCCTGCGCGAGGCGCGGTTGGCGGCTGCCGAGTGCCGAAAGCTGTGCCATGACGGCGTCGACCCGATCGAGGCCAAGCGCGCCGGTCGGGCCGAGGCGAAGCTGACGGCGGCGACCGCGATGACCTTCTCGCAGTGTCTCGACCGCTACCTGCAAGCGCACAAGGCCGGGTGGCGGAACGAAAAGCACGCCCGGCAATGGAAGGCCACGCTCGACACCTACGCCAGTCCGGTTTTCGGCAATCTGGCGGTTGCGGAGGTCGACACCGCTCTGGTGATGCAGGTTCTCGATCCGATCTGGAGCGTGAAGCCGGAAACGGCGAGCCGGGTGCGCGGCCGGATCGAGGCGGTGCTGGATTGGGCGACGGTGCGCGGCTACCGCTTCGGAGAGAACCCGGCGCGCTGGCGGGGGCACTTGGCGGCGCTGCTGCCGCCGAAAAGCAAGGTCCGCCCGGTCAGGCATCATCCGGCCATGCCCTACGCGCAAGTGCCGGCGTTCATGGCCGAGCTGCGCGAGCAGGAGGGCGTGGCACCCTTGGCGCTACGGTTTGCGATCCTGACGGCGGCGCGGACGAACGAGGTGATCGGCGCGCGCTGGTCGGAGATTGATCTGGCGGAGCGGACCTGGACGGTGCCGGCGGAGCGGATCAAGGCGGCCAAGGAGCACCGGGTGCCGCTGAGCGACGGCGCACTTGACGTCATAGAGCGCATGCAGGCCATCCGGTGCAACGACTCCGTTTTTCCAGGCGGCCGAGAGGACCGGCCGCTGTCGAACAACGCGATGCTGGCACTGTTGGAGCGCATGGGCCGTGGCGATATTACAGCCCACGGCTTTCGCTCGTCGTTCCGCGACTGGGCGGCAGAGCAGACCAGCTTCCCGCGTGAGGTTGCCGAGGCCGCGCTGGCGCATGCCGTCGGCGACAAGGTCGAGGCGGCGTATCGGCGCGGCGACCTGTTCGAGAAGCGCCGGCAGTTGATGGCGGCCTGGGCCGGGTACGGCGCCGGCGAGGGCAAGGTGATCCGGCTGCGCAGCAAGAAGGCATGATCCTCCCCCGGCTGAGGTATGGCCTCGCGTCGCGGCGGCGGCTGTGCTAGCAGGGCGTCGGCGCGGCTAGGCCGACGGGCCGATGCCGGAGCACGCAGGCGGCGTGCCGCGCCATCCCTCGCCTGCGAGACGCATCGAGCGAGCCGATGCCACAGCGCGATCCCGACCAGCCGCCGCCAGACGCCGTGCCGCTCAGCGAGGCCCTGCGCCGATTTCTTGATCCCGATTTTGCCGCTGCCTTCGACCGCCTGCCGGAACGTGAAAAACAACTAACACTACTGCGGGTTGGGGATCGCTATGCCAACGACGGCATAGCTCGCTTGCAGGCCGGCAATTGGATCGCCTGGGGGCGGGAGGGTACGCCAACGGGACCGTGGCGACGCCTGCCGCCGGAGGCTTGGTCGGTGTTTGCTTATCCGCTAGATAGGCTCGGTCAACCTCGACGAGACGCCATCTGGCTAGGCTGCGTCCGGGTCCAGGGCAGCGACCTCCACTATTACGGCATTGTCGTTTGGCGGGCGACAACCCAGCCCCGCCGGCCTTCGATCGCAGCGGTGCGGTCGGCGCTCGCCGCAGCCGACGCCGAAACCGGCAGGCCGCTCACCACCCGCGATGCAGAAAACATAGCTGTCGGCATGGGTGCGACACGCGATCAGGGGCGCGAGGCGCTGCGCCATTTGCGCGAGCGGAAAAAATAGAGCGCGCAAGCGCGCAAACTTGGCCGTAAGCCACTAAAATACATCATTATTTTTCTCTGCGCGGGAATCGTAATGACGCCCCTTCGGCGCGTTTGACCGCGCGGGATCGCGTCCACATCCTCCTTTTCAGCATCCGCACAGATCACGGCAAGAGCAGGGAGACATCGATGGACGGCAACCCAACGCACACCCATGACGACCGCGAGGCGGTCAGCATCGTTGAGGCCGGGCGCATCACCGGGCTTAGCCGCTCGACGATTTACGAGCTGATGAACGAGGGTCGCCTGAAGACGATCAAGATCGGCCGGCGGCGACTTATCATACGGCGGTCCATCAGCAAGCTGTTAGCGGGCGCGTGATGAAATCGTCCGCCGGCACATCCTCGTCACCGCGGCTGCGCGCGATCGCCGCGGCCCTGGGCGGGGCGTGGCACCTGACCGGGCGCGGGGTCATGGTGCGCTGTCCGGCGCACGATGACCGGACTCCCTCGCTGCATCTCACAGAGGCTATCCGCGGCCGGCTGCTCGTCCGCTGTTTCGGCGGCTGCGAACAATCGGCTGTGATCGACGCCCTGCGCGCCCGCGGGCTGTGGCCCGGCCGTGACGAGGTCCGGCCGCCGCCGCGCCCGCCGGCGCCGGCGCGCGCCGGGCCGGACGCGGCATGGCGGCTCAAACCAGCCCGGCGGATCTGGTGCGCCGCGCAGCCGGCGGTAGGGACGCTCGCCGAGACGTATCTGCGCTCGCGCGGTATCACCCTGCCGCCGCCGGCGAGCCTGCGGTTCGTGGGCGCGCTGCCGCACCGCAGCGGCTGGCGGCTGTCGGCGATGGTCGCGGCAGTCCAGGGTGTCGACGGCCAGCTGGTCGGCGTGCACCGCACCTGGCTCGCCGCCGACGGCAGCAGCAAGGCCAACATCGAGCCGGCCCGGATGGCGCTGGGCGCGATCGCCGGCGGCGCCGTCCGCTTAGGCCCGGTTGCGCGCGAGATTGCCGTCACCGAGGGGATCGAGACCGGGCTCGCCATAGCGCAGGCGCTCCGCATGAGCACCTGGGCGGCGCTGGGGACGGCGGGCCTGGCCGGGCTGATCCTGCCGCCCGCCGTCCGCGAGGTGCTGGTCTTCCGCGATGGCGATCCGCCGGGCGAGGCCGCCGCCCGGGACGCGGCCCGGCGCTGGACGCGCGAGGGCCGCCGGGTCCGCATCGCCCGGCCGTCGGTCGGTCTCGACGGCAACGATTTGCTGCTCGTAGGTGCGACATGACCGAGCGGGACATCACGGATGCCGCCGCGGCGGCGGAAGAGGTCGGCGATCCAATCGCCGAGATGTTCGGCCGGCTCGATGCCGACCCTGGCGCGCCGTTTGCGCCTGAGGCGCTTGCGGCGCTGGCCGAGTTGCGCGCCGCCGACCGGCCGGCGTATGAGGCCGTCCGCTCGCGCCTCAAGCGCGCCGGCGTCCGCGTCGCCGCACTCGATGGCGCGGTCGACGGCGGCCGCGGTGGCGGCGGCCGCGGCGCCGACCGGCTGCTGGCGATCGCCGGCGAGGTCGAGGTGTTCTGCGCCCTGGATGGCACCGGCTACGCTGATATCAAGGTCGATAGCCATCGCGAGACTTGGCCGATCGCCTCGCGCCGGCTGGAGCGGTGGCTGGTGGGCCAGTACTACCGGGCGACCGGCGGCGCGCCGTCCGGCGAGGCGCTCCAGGGCGCGATCCGCGTGCTGGCCGCCCGCGCCGACGTCGAAGGCGCGGAGCGTCCCGTGCACCTGCGGGTCGCGCCAGTCGGGGATCGGATCTACCTCGATCTCGTCGACGCGAGTTGGCGCGCGGTCGAGATCGATGCGAGCGGCTGGCGCCTTGTCGAGGCGCCGGCGGCGGTCCGGTTCCGGCGGTCGCCCGGAATGCTGGCGCTCCCGGAGCCGGTCCGCGGCGGCTCGATCGACATGCTACGCGGCCTCATCAACTGCGCGGCCGACGATGATTTCGTGTTAGTTGTCAGTTGGTTGTTGGCCGCGATGCGCGGCAGCCCGCCGTATCCGATCCTCGTCGTCATGGGCGAGCATGGGAGCGCGAAATCGAGCTTTTGCGGCACGATCCGCTCGCTGATCGATCCCGCCGTCGCCAGCCTACGCGCCTTGCCGGTGCAGGAGCGCGACTTCTATGTCGCTGCGCACAACTCCTACGCCCTCGCGTTCGACAATCTGTCTCACATACCGCCGGCGATGTCCGACTCGCTATGCCAGATGGCGTCGGGTGGCGGCTTCGCCACGCGGGCCATGTATACCGACCTGGACGAGACGATCATTGCCTTGGGGCGGCCGCTAATCATCAACGGCATATCGCGGGTGCTGCGCCGCCCGGACCTCGGCGAGCGGTCGCTGCTGTTGACGCTGGCGCCGATCATGCCGAGCGCAGCGGCGGACCGAGCGCCGAGATCCTCGCCGCGCTCGAGGCGCGCCGGCCGGCGATACTGGGCGCCCTGCTCGACGCCTGTGTCGAGGGCCTGCGCCGGCTGCCCGGCATCCGCCTCGACGCGTCGCCTCGCCTCGCCGACTATGCCCGCTGGGCGACGGCCTGCGAGACCGCGATCTGGCCGGCCGGCACGTTCACGGCGGCGCTCGGGCGCAATCGCGCCGCCGTGCTCGGCGAGACTGGCCGACGAAGATGCCGTCGTCGATGCCGTCCTGCGGATGATGATCGGGCGGGAGACGTGGCGCGGCACCGCGACGGAGTTGCTCGCCGCTCTCGAGGCCGAGGTCGGCGAGGCGGAGCGCAGATCCAAGACCTGGCCCGGCGCGCCATCCGTGCTCGGCCGGCGCCTGCGCGCCGTGGCCAAGACCCTGCGCGGAGTCCGGCGTGAGGGTGGCAACCGAGGCCGCCAGCGATCGCGCCGGACCCGCACCGTTACCCTTTCTTCTTTTTTCCCTAAGATTTTTTTCCCTAGAGAAGAGACATCGCTGCCGTCCGTGCCGTCCGCACCAGATCCTAAGCCATTGACAAACAATGATACGTCATCGGACGGCATGCGGACGGCAGCGGACGGCACGGACGCGGCCGTCAGTCCCGACGAAGAGATCGAATTGTGACCTGGGGAGGCGACCGGACGGCACTGGCGCAGACGTTGCCGTTCGCAAGCGCGTTTGCCGTCCGACGCAAGTATTTGAAACATAAACCTGCGGACGGCATCGGACGGCACGGACGGCAGAATCGGACATTCTCCTTAGGTTTCCTGCTGTGCTCTCGAGCATGACCGTCGATGCCCTCCTCGCCGACCTCGAGCGTCGCAGCGTTCGGCTCCGCTCAGCAGAAGGCAAGCTGCGGCTGTCCGACCCGCGGCACGTCCTGGCCGAGGCGGACCTGGCCCGGCTGCGGGCGCACAAGCCCGAGATCCTGGGCCTGCTCGCCGGCCGCCCGTGCTGCGGCGCCTGCCGCTATGCTCTCGTCGACGAGCCGACGAGTTGGTGGGACTTGCAGCCCGTCCATCGCGCGTGCGGCTTGCGCGCCTGGCGCCGCCATTGGCGCCCCGATGCCGCCGTGGGTCAGGCGTAGGCCCCAGGGGGGGGTCAAAAGTCTGGAAGCCGCCCGGTGCAAACCGGTATGGCAGTCGAGATTTTTCGCCCGCAAAATTAGTAAGGGGGGGGTCTGGCACGGGTCGGGAAGGAAACGGGGCTCTGACGCAATTTTGGTGCAGCAGGGGCTCAAACGGCGCCGATGAGCCGGGCTTCAAGCAGGTCGAGCTTTGCGCGTCCATACATCTGGCGTTTGACGAGCTTGAGCTTGGTGATCTGCCCTTCGGTCTGGCCGTTTGACCAGGCTGACACGATTGCGGCGGTGACAGCGGCCTTGTCCTTCGTGACGCCGTCGGCGAAGGACGCGGCGAGGCTTGCCCGGGCCCGCTCGAGCCACGGATCAAGTTCCGCCACGGCCTTCTTGCGGATAATGCGGTGAAAGGCGGCTATGATCTCGCGCCTCGACAAGCAGGGGAACGCCTCCCTCGATGGCCGCGATGGTGACGGTTTCCGGCTTTGTGAGCGTCTCGCGGCCCGTGGTCATGAGCCGCGCGATGGTTCTCGCGGATGGAACCCGGTGCAGGCTCTTGGCGTCCGCTTTTTCAGCGCGCGACGACGGGTGGCCCATTCGGTGACGACGACCCGGACCCAAAATACGTTTTTGCCACTTGCCCCATTTGGGGGTAGCCTGGGCCGGCTCATCCACTCCGGAGCCGCATCCCGTGCCACACCCGCGAATGCCGCCGTCGACTGACCTGTTGGCCTCCATCCGCGAGCGCCGCGGCCGACCGATGATCGGCACCCCATCGCGCATCTCCCTCGGACAGCTGAACGCGTTCCGCAAGAACGGCGTCGAAATTGATGAGGATCTGGTCGGTCTCACCACGGGTCGCCCGACGACGAGCTTCCGATCGGCGGCGCCGCTGGCGCTCGTCAATCGCCCGGGCGGCGTTTCCACCTGCGCGCCAGCGGCGGTGGCGATGAACGGATCCTCATTCACCGGCTCCGGGCCGCAACAGACACGAGAACGCGGCAACTGCAAACTGGACCGGGCGATGAAAAGAATCCCGCGGCTTGCAAGGCACGTTGCAATTGGGGCGCTATTTCTGGCGCTGATCAGTTTCAAAGCCGCAACGTCCTGGGCCAGCTGCCAGAAAAGCGGTGATCGAATTGACGTTGCCGTCGGCCTGCGCGCTGCGCCGCCCTTTATCTCGGCGGACAGCATCCGCGGCCAGCGCGGGCTCAACTTCGACCTGTGGATGAGCATCGAGCGCGAATTTCAGAAGGGCGGCCTAATCGGAAAAACGGAATTCGTCGAATGTCCGCTCTCGGATCAGTTGCGGGCCCTCGCCGCCGGCGACCTTGATCTGGTGATATCGCCGCTGACAATCACCGCGGAGCGGATGGATCTATTCGACTTCACGCATCAGTATCTGAGCTCGGGAATTACGGTCGCGCAGCGGAGCAGCAGTGCCATCGACTTTGGCTATGCGATCGGCATCCTGCGCGAAACGATCACGCACCGGGGCGTGGCCAGGGCAATTCTCATCTTCTTGGTGATCAATCTGTTCCTGGCCGCGTTCATGGCTCGCGTTTTGCGCCGGGAGCAAGATTTCCCCGTCATCGCGACGGAACCCATTCCCGTGCGTTTCTACCGTTATACGATGGAAGCTGTCGTGCGCACGATCGGTCTGAAGGGGATAGGCGACGGGCTGCGATCGACCGCAACGAGGACACTTGAGGTCTTCATGGCGGTTGTCGGGACGGCGCTGTCGGCGGCGATCTTCGGCGTCCTGACGACGGCACTCATCGGATCGATCGGCGTAAGCCCCCAGATTAAACCCGGAGACCTGCCGAAGCTGCGCGTGGCCACCTTGGCGAACTCCACCTCGCAGGCCTTCCTCGAGCAGCTCAGGCGCGATGCCGGCCCAGTCGAGGGCGGCAAGCGCTTTGCCGAGGCTCGGGCGTCCGGGCCGGCAGGCGGCGACCGGGATCGCCAGTTGCAACTGGTCTCCAGCGGCCGCGGGCGGGAACCGGCCGCGAGCGCGGCAAGGAACGGCGCGATCGTTCCACAGGGTTGCTTGCCATACGACACCTCCAACGCCGCGGCGCGTTGCGTCACCACGGCAACCTGGAGGGAGGCGATGCAAATCCTGACGCGGGGTGAAGTGGATGTCGTCCTAGGAGACTGGGCACAGCTGACCTATCTGTCCCGCCTCCCGGATCTCGTCGGGAAAGTGACGGTTCAGGCATCGACGTTCCGGATCGAGCCTTATGGCTGGGGCGTCTCCCGGCGGCGACCAGAATTGCGCGCGGCGATAGACCGGGCGTTGGTGACGCGGTTGCGCAATCCCGAATGGCGTTTCCTTGTCAACCAATACATGGGCCCGGGCAGCATCTCGCCGGAGTAAGGCCGCAATCTCCACGCTGTCCGGGATATGCACGAGTAATGACTCGGTCAAGTCGAGAGGAAAAGGCGCGTCATGCTAGCCCATCACGCCACCTTGGGGCACTACGAGTACTACTTTTCGAGTGGTCACTACGATCGGCGCTATCCGGTCCCGAACCCGAACAGCCTGTGCCTCATCCGGCGCAATCTTCCGGAGAACGGCCATATCATCGACTTCGGTTGCGGCAGCGGCCGCTATCTTCTGGCGCTGCGCGACCAGGCCGCGATCGCCGCCGGCTTCGATTTCTGTCCAGCCGCCCTGGCTCGGCTTCGGCAGGGCATCGAGCGGATCGGCGGGGCGGACAACATCCGCGTTCTCGGGCCCAATCCGGAGGACCTTGAACGTCATGTCGACCGGCATGGGTCGGCCGACATCATCTTGTGCCTCTTCGGCGTCCTGTCGCACATCGAAGGGCGAGCGGAACGGCGCGAGCTTCTGCGCCGACTGGCCAGCCTGCTCAAGCCCGGCTCCGGCCAGTTGATCATTTCTGTCCCCAACCGCAGGCGTCGCTTTCGCAGCGAACAGAGAGTGCAGGCTCCTAACGGGCGTGATGAGGTCCGCTATGTCCGGAGGCTCGGCCAAGGTTATGTCGAGTTCACTTACAAGTTGTTCGACACGAACACATTCCGCTCCGAGCTGCAGGACGGCGGCTTCGAGCTCAAGCACTCAGAGCGGAAAGCATTGTACCCGAAGCCGGCATCGCGAACTCAGCGGTTCTTCGCGCAGTCGACCGCATTGTCGCTCCCCTGGTGCCAGCGTCCTTGGGATACGGCCTGCTGGCAATCGCGCGACCAACCTCGGGGCGGGGCAAAAGTCACATGGCTTCCGGCATTGGCTAGGCAATGGAAGCGGAGTGCCCGCTTCCGTTCCGCGGTGAGAGCGTCCGGCCTTCTGGCGGCCGGCATGTGCCTCCTGCTCGTTTTCACCTTGCCCGCTCAGTTGCGAGCCGAGGGCCCTCCGATCGATGGGGTGGCCGGCGGCCGACTGGAGCGGGTCCTGCAACGCCAGCGCCTGATCGTTGGCGTGAAAAGCGATTATCCGCCCTGGGGCATGGTCGCGCCGGACGGCGGCATCGTCGGTCTGGAGGCCGATCTTGCCAAGGACGTCGCGGATCGTCTCGGCGTTGCTTTGGAACTGGTGTCCGTCACCACCACCAACCGGCTGCGGCGGCTCGAGGACGGTGCCGTGGACCTAGTCATCGCGACGCTGGGCGATACCTTCGAACGGCAGCAGATCTCTGCGCTGGTGCGGCCGCACTATTACGCCAGCGGCGTCAACCTTCTGGCGCCCGCGGGGTCGCCCTTCCAGGACTGGGGCCAGTTGCGCGGGCGCCGAGTTTGCCTGACGGACGGTGCCTACTACAACCGCGCCCTCAGCGAGCGCTACCTGCTGGAGCCGGTGGTGTTCCCCGGCACCCGCGACACCCTCCTGGCCTTGCGCGACGGACGTTGCGTCGGCTGGGCGTTCGACGACACGGCGCTCGCGCGCCTGCTCTCCGATCCGGAGTGGTCGGACTATCGCCTGGCGATGCCCACCATCCTGCGCACCCCATGGGCGATCGCCGTCCAGAAAGGGGAGGGCGACACGGCCTGGGGGCGTTTTGTCGCCGACATGGTGGCCGACTGGCATCGCAGCGGCCGGCTCGTCGACCTGCAGGCGAAATGGGGTCTCCCGCCCAACGATTTCCTTGCCGAGCAGCACGCGCTCTGGGCGGGGGCCGGCGAAGGCGGCCCGGTCTGCGCCCGCGATGAGGCAGGGCTATTTCCGCCCGATTGTCTCCGTGATGACATGGCGCGGACGGCTGGCGCCCCCACTGAGATCCCTGGCTGGGGGCGCCGCCTGCGGAAACTTTCCGGTCTCGACCTGGGGCCGCTCTTCGACGGCTACGACAGGAGCCGGCTGGTGCGGGGAATTCAGCTGACGCTGGGCATCAGCCTCGTGTCAATCGCGGGATCGCTCGCAATCGCGGTGATCTTCGCCTGGATCGACGCCGCCGCGGGCCCCGCCACCATGGCATGGCTGTTTCGCCTGCCGCTGCGTTGCCTCGTGGCTGTGGCGCGGATGACCCCGCCAATCCTGCAGCTCTACATCCTGTTCTTCGGCCTCGGCGGGCTGCTGGCCAGCGGCCACGGCATAACCCTCGGCGGTTTCCTGGTCGCGAGCGTCGTGTTCTCCCTCTATGCCGGCGCGACGAACACGGTCCTGCTGGGGTCATCGCTCGCCCGGTTGCGTCAGGAGCGTCCCGGGGCATCCACGCTTTGCCTCATCCCCACGGCCATCGAGCGCAGCTACGAAGGGCTGGTCTCGACCTCGGTGAACATCGTCAAGGCGGCCGGTCTCGCCAGCACCATCGCGCTGCCGGAGACCATCTCGGTGGTGAACACGATCATCGCCGAGGGCGGCGGCGCCGGCACGATGATGAACCTGCTGCTGGTCTTCTACTTCCTGTTCGTGCTGACGGTGCTTGGCCTGCTGCGCGCCGCCAAGGGATTGGTCACGCGATGGATGTGACCGGGACGATTGCCACCCTGCTGGACTGGACGCCGTTCCTGGCCGGCGGGTTCGTGTTCAACCTGCTGATAGCGGCGCTGTCGATGCTGTTCGGCACGATCCTGGGCGGCGCGCTTGGCCGGGCGCGGAGCGTCCGGCCGCCGGCGGTTCGGGTTGGCGCCGCGCTGGTCTCCAGCCTGTGCCGGAACGTCCCGAGCTTCGTCCTGATGTTCTACGTTGCCTTCGTCCTGCCGGTGGAGGTCGCCTGGGCGGGCATGATCGTCGCGGTTCCAACGTGGATCAAGGCGACCCTGGCGCTGACCATCCCGGTGACCGGCTTCGCCTCGGACCAGATGCTCGCCTTTCGCCGTCAAAGCCGCGCCGGCCTTGGCAGTGCCGGTTCGACCTTCATGACCGCCTGGCTGCAATACTTCCTGATCGTCCTGATGGCCTCGGCGACGGCGTCCGTCATCGGCGCCGACGAGATCGTGGGACGGGCGAACCGCGTCATCGCCACGGATCACCGGCCGGAGTTCCTGATCGCGACCTATGTCTATATCTCGGCCTGGTTCCTCGTCGCCGGCCTGCTCATCACGGCGGTGGCGAAGGGACTGGCGCGGGCCCGGCGCCGGGCCGCGAACGGCGGCCGGATGCAGGCTTCGAAGGTGGAATACGGGCAGCGGGCGGCAGGATCGACGTAGCCGTGCCTGCCGCAACCCATCAGCGCCGCCCTGTTCCGGTCCGGCGACGGCAACGAAGCGCGGCTCGTGTGGAACAGGCGGAAGGCGGAGGGGACGACGAAATAGACCTCTATCCCGGGATCGGAGAAGGCCATGTTTTATATTGCCGATTCAGGTTGAAAGTGCTCCGCTTTTGGCGGAGTTGAAGACTTCGTGGGGTTGTGAGGCCCATGATCCACCCGATTCCGCGAAACGTGCGGCGATCCGTTTCGAATTCAATATTGTGTCCCCCAGAACTCCGCGGATGCGGAAAAACGGAACGCAACCTGTTTTTGATGTACCTTTGCTAAAAGGGTAGCGGATCCTTTATTTCCCACGTTTTCCCGGCAGCGGAAGCGGCAGACCGTTACCTGGATGAGAACGCGACGGCCGTGGGCCGGAAGATCGTGCAGCGTGCGCTTGTAGCGGCTGTAACCCGCTGTTGCCAACACGCCGCAATCCGGGCATGCCGCATCGCGCGAAGTGCTGTGGGCGCGAACGAAGATTTCTTCATCCCTGACCTCGTAGCTGTCCAGGATGAGCCCCGGCGGGGGCGAGGGCTTGTGAGGCCCCTGATCGACCCGATTCCGCGAAAAGCGTCGCGATCCGTTGATAATAAAATTCATGTCCTCCGAATTTCAGATCCCCCAGCCCTCACCTTTTACATTTTTATCATTGAGTTTTTTAAATTACCATGTTTCTTTATATATTTCCTCAAATCATGTGCCTTAAATTCATCCACATTTATTTCGACAAATTTGCCGGAGGGATCTTTAACCTTACGTTCTATCGTATTAACCCAGCTGTGTGGATAGCTTTAAAAAATTCATCCTCATTGATATGAAGGTTTTCATAAAAAATTTTGTATTTTGTCTTAAGTGTACCGGCGTACTTCATACTGCTTGCTGCATGTGAATACGGGTTCGGGCGTTTAACAATCTCTATAGGAATTTCCTCAACGTCGATGCCCCCTCCATGATCGCTCTATGATGCCCTCCATTTATGATATATTCTTCTTTATGATCATTACCTTTTTTCTGATCATTACGAGGAGCTCACCTTTATTGCCTCATTGGAGACATTTCCCTTTTTTTTCATATAATATTTTGACTGATCAGTATTTAGAAACTTTTGCCCAAACCAAACTCTAACGTCAATATTCCGCTTATCAATGGTAAAGGTCGCGTCAATCGTCTTAGCATTTCTTTCGCTAACAACATGGCGGGGCGTCTCAGGTTGATTTAATTTGGGGAATTCTTGCCACTTCATTTTCCCCTCCTTGCTTTCTTCTTCGGGGGGGGTTTCCACAAACTGAAAAGCCCTCCCCCCATCACATCCGCTTCCCGCTCCAACCCCTCGTCATCATTAATCGCTACCCCCTTAGCCTGCACCGTCGGCCGCACCCGCCCCTGCCGCTGCTGCACCACATGCCAGGCCTCGTGCGGCAGATGCTGCTGCTGCCCGGGACCGAGATGGATGTCGTTCCCCCGCGCATAGGCCAGGGCATTCAGTTGCGCGGGCTGCGGCGAATTGGCATGCACCCGCACATCGGAAACATCCATGCCCGAAAGCCGCTCCACGCCGGCCTTGAGCTGGTCCGGCATGCCGGTGCGGTTCTCGGCCGGCGCCGGCTTGCCCTGCAGGAGCTCTTCGTCCTCGGGCATGCGCCGCAGAGACTTGCCTTGGAGAGGCTCCTCCTCCTCCGGCATGAGCTGCAAGGACTTGCCCTGCGGGAGCTCTCTCCTCCTCCGGCCCGCGGAGCTGGACCGCGGAACCGAGCGCGCCCCGTAGTGCCTTGCGCTGGGCGACCATACGCGGACTGTGGGCGAGCTGGTCGGCGAGCCGCGCCTGCGCCGTGACCCGGGCGCTCGCTGCGGTGAACGCCGGAAGGGTGCGCTCGGCCGGCCGGGGCGCCGGACGCGCGGCACCGTTCATAACCGCATCGGCGCCTTGGTTCGGGACCGGTTCGGTCGTCGCTTGCTTGGGGCGGGCCAGAGTCTTCATCGGCATATGCACGCTCTCCACCTGTCGTCGCGGGCTGGTCCGGCTTTAGAGAATCCACTCGGCAACGCCCAGGCGCAGGCCCAGGCCCAAGTTCTTTCGGGGGCTGGCCGCAAGCCCAAGAAATTTGCACCTAACCCAATTGGAGATATTAGGCCCCAAATAGGGTTGCGCCTAATCCCATTTGGGGTAATTGTGCCGATATGCCCTCTCCGAACCCGATCCCCTGCCGAACCAGCCCGCGACTTCGCGGTTGGCGGCCGCCGTGTCGGGTTGGTGGTGCCGGCGCGCTCGGTTCGGCCGCCAGCGGCGACGGCGGCGGCTGAGCGATGATCGGCGCCGCCATCAGCCATCTCGCCGGACAGCTGAACGCGTTCCTCAAGCGCGGCATCGACACCGACGAGGATCTGGTCGTTCTCTCCGGCATCCAGCAGCAGGACGGCACCGGGGCGCCGCATATCGACAACAAACTTGTGGTTTTTGTGGCCAACATCGAACGAGACACGCTGCCGCAGAACGGCGTCAATGGACGTTCGCCGGCGGCGCGCGTGGTCGAGACCAAGCCGCCGCTTCATCTCAACCTCTACGTCATGATCGCGGCGTGCTTCGGCGGCGCCAACTACCCCGAAGGCCTCAAGCGGCTCTCGGCCGCGGTGGCCTATTTCCAGGCCAATCCGGTCTTCGATGCGCAGCGGTCGCCCGAGCTCGACCGCCGCATCAGCCGCTTGGTTCTCGACATCGAGAACCTCGACATCCAGGCCATCAGCACCCTCTGGGGCGTGCTCGGCGGCACCTATCTGCCGTCGGTGCTCTATCGGGTGCGGATGATCACCGTCGATGCCGGTAGCGTCCTGAGCGAACCGCCGACGATCCGCCGGCCGCGGCTGGCGATGCGGACCTGACCCCGATGGCCGACTTCCACGTCCTGCTGCGCATCGACCTGGAGCACGAATTCTTCGCCGATGGACGCTGCCGGGGTCTGCGTCTGGTCCCCGACGCGGCCACCGCGAGGCTGTTCGAGCGCCCGGATCTGGTGCTGCGCGCCGACGCCCACGGCCTCGCCGCCGCCGCCGATGTCGACGCGGCGAAAGCGCTGGAGATGCTGGCCGGCGACGGCACGGCGCTGGTCTTCCAGGCGGAGATCGAGGCGCCGGCGTTCATCTACGCCAGCGAGGCGTTCGTGGCCGCCACCGGGCGGGCGCGGCTGCTCGATGCGGCCCGGTCGATCTCCGTCGGCGGCCGGCTGCGCCTCCATCCGGGAGACGTCCTCACGGCGGCGGACCTTGCTTCGGACACCGGCGCGGCTTTGGACACCAGCACGGGCGATCGTCGGATCGGCCGGCCGGAGCCGCTCTTTCGGATCCGCATCCCGCTGCCGGCGCCGCCGCCGGAGGCTCCGCCACCGCGCTATCTGCTGCGTTTCGGGGCGCGGACGACGCATTGGCACTACCACGTGCTCGGCGGCCTGCGCCGCGACGGCCTGCGCATCGTCGACCTCGATGGTGTCGCCGCGTTCGAGCCGCTCGACCGTGCGTTGCTCGCCGACGGCCGCCCGACGACGAGCTTCCGCTCGGCGGCGCCGCTGGCGCTCGCCGAGCGCCCGGGGCGGCGTTTCCAGTTGCGCGCCGGCGGCGGCGCCGATGAACGGATCCTCATCCGCCGGCTTCCCGTCGCCGGCGTCTCAGGGCTCGGTGGCGGTGCCGGCGGGACCGCTTTTTCCGACATTTACGTCAACGGCTGAACCGATCGAAGGATACCAAAGTGGCTGTCATGAAGACCCCGGGCGTCTACATCGTCGAGAAGAACGCCTTCCCCAATTCTGTCGTCGAGGTCGCGACGGCGGTGCCGGCCTTCATCGGCTACACCGAAACGGCGAGCAACAAGGGCAAGTCGCTGCGCAACGTCCCCTGGCGCATCTCGTCGACGGCCGAGTTCCGGAGCTATTTCGGCGGCCCGCCGCGGCCGAAGTTCACGATCGCCGAGCGCCCGGACGATGCCCATGAGGCGGCGGCCTTCCGCGGCAAGGACGGCAAGGAATACCTGCTCGAGCAGACCGCCGGCCGCTACCTGCTCTATTACAGCATGCTGCTGTTCTTCCAGAATGGCGGCGGCCCCTGCTACGTCACGTCGATCGGCGGCTACGGCGACGAGGTCGCCGCCGGTCCCTTACGCCGCGGCGTCGACCTGCTCGTGAAGGAGCAGGAGCCGACCATGGTCGTGATCCCCGAGACCGTGCTGCTCGCCGAAGCCGACGCCATCACCGTCCAGCAGACAGCCCTCGCCCATTGTGGCGAGACGATGAAGAACCGCGTGGCGATCCTCGACATCTGGGGCGGCTGGCGCGACCGCCAGGACCCCGACGGCGACTGCATCGAGAAGTTCCGCGACGCCCTCGGCATCAACTTTCTCGACTACGCCGCCGCCTACTATCCGTGGGTGCACACGACGATCGTCCAGGACGGCGAGCTCACCTACGAAAACATCGAGAACGCCGATCTGCTGCAGACGCTGATCAAGGCCGAGCTCGATCTGCCCGAGGCCGCCGCGGCCGCGGCCGACACCGACACGCCGGCGCAGAAGTCGGCCGGCACCAAGGTTGCGCTCCGTCTGCAGACGATCGCCGATATGACCAAGGACTGGGCCGCTATCGACGACCCCGCCTCGCACAAGGAGCTCCTGCACAAGAGCCTGCGCACGATGAGCGGGATCTACGGCGACGTGCTCCTCGAGATGCGCAGGGCGGTCAATCTCCTGCCGCCCGGACCGGCCATGGCCGGCGTCTACACGCTGGTCGACAACGGCCGCGGCGTCTGGAAGGCGCCGGCCAATGTCAGCTTGGCAGCGGTCGTTGCCCCGGCCGTCAACATCACCCACGCCGAGCAGGAAGACCTGAACGTCACGACGCAGGGCAAGTCGATCAACGCGATCCGCACCTTCATCGGCGAGGGCGTGCTCGTCTGGGGGGCCCGAACCCTCGACGGCAACAGTCTCGACTGGCGCTACGTCAATGTTCGCCGGACGATGATCATGCTCGAGGAATCGATCAAGCTGGCGGCGAAGGCCTATGTGTTCGAGCCCAACACCGCGAATACATGGGTCACCATGCGAAGCATGATCGGCAACTTCCTCACCGGCATCTGGAAGCGCGGCGGGCTCGCCGGCGCCGCGCCCGACGAAGCCTTCAGCGTGCATGTCGGGCTCGGCGAGACGATGACCCCCGAAGACATCCTGGAAGGGATCCTCAGGATCACGGTGCTGGTCGCGATCTCCCGGCCGGCCGAGTTCATCGAGATCACCTTCCAGCAGCAGATGCAGAAATCCTGAACATCGAACATCGAGTAGCCGAACTGAAGGAGAGACCCTATGGCCGACGACGGCTCCGCCCAATCCACAACAGTCTGGCCGCTGCCGAAGTTTTACTTCGAAGTGAAGTGGGATTCCGAAGTGATGTCGTTCCAGGAGGTCTCCGGGCTCGATTCCGAGGCCCAAATCATCGAGTACCGGGCCGGCGACAACAAGGAGTTCACCACGGTCAAAATGCCGGGCCTGAAGAAGTCGGGCAACGTCACCATGAAGAAGGGCGTGTTCAAGTCCGACAACAAGTTCTGGGACTGGTTC
This sequence comes from uncultured Alphaproteobacteria bacterium, assembly GCA_963789785.1. Taxonomy (GTDB): domain Bacteria; phylum Pseudomonadota; class Alphaproteobacteria; order Rhodospirillales; family Defluviicoccaceae; genus JAEULH01. Next base: position 24,868 of record CAWBNC010000037.1, read on the forward strand.
AGCAAGATCAAGATGAACACCATCAAGCGCGTACCGGTGACCATCAGCTTGTTGGACGAGGGCGGCGCGCCGACCATGGTCTGGACGCTGGCGAACGCCTGGCCGACCAAGATCACCGGCACGGATCTGAAGTCCGACGGCAACGAGGCGGCGATCGAATCGATCGAGATCGCGCACGAGGGCCTCGTCATCGCCAATTCGTGATGCGCCGCGCCCAGGATCCAGCTCGCGAGGTGACAGATGCACAAATATAGGGATGACTACCCGCTTCCCGCCTTCCACTTCCAGGTCAAGTTCCACGGTAACAGTCCTAGCGACACGTCGTTCCAGGAGGTCTCGGGCCTCGCCCACGAACTCGATACCGAAGAGGTGGCCGAGGGCGGCGAGAACCGCTTCGTCCACCGCCTGCCAAAAGGCGTGAAGAACCCCAAGCTGGTCCTGAAGCGGGCTGTGGCGAAGGCCAACTCGCCGCTCGTCGAGTGGTGCAAGTCGACGCTCGAGGGCGGTCTCGGCAAGCAGCTGCAGCCCAAGGACCTGGAAGTCTTCCTGCTCGACGAGACCGCCACGGCGGTGCGGGCCTGGGGCCTCACGAATGCCTACCCGGTCAACTGGGAGGTGGAATCGTTCGGCGCCACCAAGAACGAGGTCGCCATCGAGAAGATCGAACTGGTCTACAACACACTCACCAGGTCGGTCTGAGCCTGTGCCCGTCCACGTCAAGCAACTCCTCGTCAAAGGCACGCTGCAGCGCGCCGAGGAACAAGCGGCAGAGCCGCCTGCTCGGTCGATCGGTCGGGATGATCTCGACGCGCTGCGCGAGGAGATGCTGGCCGAGTGCCGCCGGCTGATGGGTGAGCTGATGCGCGAGCGGCAGGAGCGATGAACGGCGGCGAGATGGAACGCCTGACCATCACCCGTTGCGAGGTCTCGCGCAAGAAGGGTGCGGAGCCGACCGCCCACAAGATGGAAGCGATGCTCAATCCGGCCTCGCTCTCCCACAGCCATTCGATCAGCTACAACCCGAAAGCGGTCCAAGGCCAAATTGCGGTCGAATCGAAATTTTCCGGGATCAACGCCGAAACGCTGAGCTTCGAGCTGGTTTTCGACGGCACCGGTGCGGTCCCCGGTAAGGTCCCCGGTAAGCCCGCCAAAGTCGGCCAGGAAATCGAGCGGCTGAAGTCGATAGTCTACGACTATAACGGCGAGGCGCACGAGCCGAACGTGGTCTACCTGACCTGGGGCGAGCTCGGGAGTTTCGTGGGCCGGATGACGTCTCTCAACGTCGACTACACGCTCTTCACGCCCTCGGGCGTGCCGCTCCGCGCCAGGGTGACGCTCCGGTTCGAAAGCTTCATGACCGCCCTCGAGGCGAACCTTCGCGCGGGCCTCTCGTCGCCCGACCTGACGCACGAGGTGCTGGTTCGCGACGGCGACACGCTGCCGCTGCTCTGCCACCGGATCTACGGCGATTCGCGGCACTACCTGGACGTCGCGCGGGCCAACGGTCTCACCACGTTCCGCGATCTGGCACCCGGCACGGTGCTTCGTTTCGCGCCGCTCACCTGAGGAAGAAGGGAGGGAAGTACCATGCCGCGATCCCCCCTCGATGAAGCGGTGGGCGTCGTCACCGTCACTCTGCTGTCGAACGGAGCGGCGATCGATGCCGGCACCGGGATCCTCTCGATCACGGTACGCAAGCGGGTCAACCGGATCGCCTCGGCGACGCTGGTCCTGGCCGATGGCGACATGCCCCGCGCCAAGTTCCCGCTGAGCGATCGCGACGATTTCAAACCGGGTGCGGAGATCGAGATCAAGGCCGGCTATCAGAGCCGCGAGAACACGATCTTCAAGGGCGTGGTCGTCCGCCACGGGGTCAAGGTCGACGGAGACAACTTCTCGCGGCTGGAGGTCGAATGCCGCGACAAGGCCATGGCCATGACGATTGGGCGAAAGAACGCCAATTTCGTTGACCAGACCGACAGCACCATCATCCGAACACTCATCAACAAGTGCGCGGGGCTGTCCAGCGACATCGAAAGCACGTCATTCAAGCACCCGCAGCTGGTGCAGTACTACACGACCGACTGGGATCTCATGCTGGCCCGCGCCGAAGCCAACGGGTTCCTGGTCGTGGCGGCCGACAACAAGGTCACGGTGAAGCCGCCGCAAACCGGCGGCTCGGCAGTCCTCCAGGCCACCTACGGCATTGACATCATCGCCTTCGAGGCGACGATGGACGCGCGCACGCAGTTCAAGCAGGTCGAGGCGGTCGGCTGGGACGAAGCGCAGCAGGCGACCGTGAAGTCGACGGCCGCGCCGGCGCAGCTCACCGCCCAGGGCAATATCGACGCGGCCGCGCTGGCCGAGGTCGCCCGGCTCGACGCTTTCCGACTGCAGAGCGTCGCACCGGCGAAGCCGGACGATCTCCAGGCATGGGCCAAGGGCCGGCAGCTCCGCGCGGCGTTGGCGCGCATCCAGGGGTCGGTCACCTTTACCGGCGTGGCCGATGTCGAGCCGGGCAAGTTGATCGCGCTCGATGGGGTCGGCGAACGCTTCTCGGGCGACGTGCTGGTCACCGGGGTCGCGCATCGGATCAGTCGCGGGCAGTGGCTGACCGAGGCCTCGTTCGGCCTGCCGCCGGAGGGCGCCGCCGAGACGATGCCGCTCACGGCACCGCCGGCGACCGGCCTCGTGCCGGCGGCCCAGGGCCTGCAGATCGGCGTCGTTCTGGCCCTCGAGAACGACCCGCTCGTCGACTATCGGATCAAGCTCCGAATCCCGCTGCTCGAGGCGGAGAACGAAACCGTGTGGGCGCGACTCGGCGGGTTCTACGCTTCCGACGGGTTCGGCGCGTTCTTTCTGCCCGAAATCGGCGACGAGGTCGTCGTCGGCTATCTGAACGACGATCCTGCCCATCCTGTCGTCCTCGGCAGCCTCTACAGCGCCAAGCGCAAGCCGGCCTATGAGCCGGCCGACGCCAACAACACCAAGGCCATCCGTACCCGGACGGGCATCCTGGTCGAGCTGGACGAGGAGAAGGACGTGGTCACCATCGTCACCCCGGCGACGAACAAGCTGGTCCTCAGCGACGAGGGCAAGTCGATCCTCCTCGCCGACGAGAACGGCAACAAGATCGAGACCAGCCCGAGCGGCATCGCGATGGCCAGCCCCAAGGACATCACCATCCAGGCGACCGGCAAGATCAGCATCAGCGCCAAGGCCGACGTCAGCATCCAGGGCCTCAACGTCACGAGCGAGGCGCAGGCGGCGCTGACGGCGAAAGGCAACGCCACGGCCGAGCTCTCGGCCTCGGGCAACACCACCGTGAAAGGCGCGCTGGTGATGATCAACTAGCCAGGCCGCGCCGCACGCCGATTGGGAGACACCTCGATGCCGCCAGCCGCACGACTGACCGATATGCACAGTTGCCCGATGCAGACGCCCGGCCTGCCACCGATCCCCCATGTCGGCGGCCCGATCGTCGGAACTTGCGTGCCGACCGTCCTGATCGGTGCGCTGCCGGCCGCCGTCGTCGGCGACAATCTCGTTTGCGTCGGCCCGCCCGACACCATCGTCCAGGGCTCGTCGACCGTTCTGATCGGCGGCAAGCCGGCGGCGCGGATCGGCGACACCACCGCGCATGGCGGCGCCATCGTAGTCGGCTACCCAACCGTGATCATCGGTGGCTAGGCCCGATGGCGGGTGATGCGATCGATCGCTCCTTCCTCGGCCGCGGCTGGGCCTTCCCGCCGCGCTTCGATCCCGTCGCCAGGACCGTGGCGATGGTCGAGACCGAGCGCGATATCGCCGAGAGCCTGGCCATCCTGCTGCGCACCCGGCCCGGCGAGCGGGTGATGCAGCCGACCTATGGCTGCGGGCTCGACGGCATGGTCTTCGAGACGATCAGCGAGGGCGTGGTCACCGAGATTCGCGACCTGATCGAGCGGGCGATCCTCTTCTTCGAACCTCGCGTCGAGGTCGAGCGGATCACCGTCGGCACCGGGCGCAGCTTCGAGGGCGTGCTGGACATCTCGATCGACTACCGCGTCCGCTCGACCAATACGCGCAACAACATCGTCTATCCGTACTATTTCCGCGAAGGGACACATGTCCGTGGCTGAGATGCCCCTTGACCGGGACCCGAAGCTAGCATGACGTGGTGGGCGGCACGCCGCATCACCGACGGCACCGGCCAGGACGAGCGCCTGCCGCCACCGCTGGCGCCGGGCTATTTCGTGCCCGACGAGAGGTCCTTCGCGCAACTCCTGAGCCAGAGCGCCGAACTCGCTCGGGTTCTGCGCTTCCATGGCGCGGCCGGCCGCGCCCCTGCCGACTGGGGCGAGTTCCTGCTTGCCGACGAGACGACCATCATTGCCCTCGTCATCGGCACCGACACGCGACGCCTCGCCATCCGCTTCGAGCGTGCCGCCGCGGCGGGGCCCGCCGCGGCGCTCGATGTCGCCTACCGCACGGCCCGACAGATCGAGTTCTGGCGGCAGCGCCTTGCACTGCTGCCCGGACGCGCCGCGCGCGAGCTCGAGGAGCGTGTCGCGAGCACGATCCGCACGGCCCTCGGCCAGCCGCTCGAGCGTCTCGAACGGCTGGCGCCCTCGATCGCGCCGAACCTCGATTTCGCCGTTTTCGGGACCGGCTGGAGGGGAACCGCCGCCGCGGCGGCGGTCGAACAGTCTCCCGATACCGCGCTTCGTGCCTGCTTCGCCGCGTTCGTCAATGGCATCGACTACCTGCGCTCGCTTGCCCGTCCCTATCTCGAGGAGAGCCTGCAGACGCAGGACCACGATCCGGCCCTGGGTCTGTTCCTCGCCTTTCTCGGCCTTTATGGCGGTGCCCAGCAGCGCCTCAATCGCTTCACCCAGCGCCATCTCGATTTCTACTACCGTGAGGTGCTCGCCGCGGCACCGCGGCCGGCGGCGCCCGACCGCGCGCTCCTCGCACTGGCCCGACCTTCCGGCACCGCGCCGCTGCGCCTGCCCAAAGGCACGCCGTTCGTCTTCACCCATCCGGGGAGCCCAGCGTCGGCTACGTTCCGAGCCACGAGCGAGCTTTGGCTGTCCAGCGCCCGCGTCGCCGCCCTGGCGACGCTCTGCCTCGACCACGACCGCCACATCTCGCCCGAACGCGAGCTAGGCTACGTGACACGGCTGCGCGCCGGCTCGCAACCCGTCGGACCGCCGGTCGAAGGCCAGCGGCCCTGGCCACTCTTCGGGAGCGCCCTGCAACCTGGCCTCGCCGCGCCGGACACGGCGACCGGCCTGGGCTTCGCCATAGCCTCGCCGGGCTTCCTCCTGCGCGAGGGCCGCCGGCGGGTCGACGTCACGGTCACGCTGCACGGCGCGCAGGCCGCGGCCGTCGAGCCCGGCACCAATGGCGGCCTCCTGGACGAGATCGAGGCGGCAGGCTCCGCGGCCGAGCTCTCCGCCGTGCTTGGCCGGCTCTTTCGGCGAACGCTGCTCACTCGCGGCGCCGCGTTGGAGGGAGCCGTGCAGAATGCGCTGCTCGCCCAGGCGCGTCGTCATTTCGCGGATCCGGCCGCGACTTTGGCCATCGAAGAGCTCTTCGGCCGCGGCGCGGACCAAGTCGTACTCGCCGACAAGCTGCTCGCCAAGGCCTTCGATCTCGCCCTCACGACCGCCGACGGCTGGCTCCCGGTCGAGAACGGCCGGATACGCCTGGCCCCGGAGCCAGGAACTATGGGCTTGCGTCTAACGATCGTTCTGGAGCCGGCGGCGCCGGCGATTGCCGGCTACGATCCGGCCGTGCACGGTGGCGCGCTGCCCACCCGTTCGCCGCTGCTGCGCTGCGTTCTCGGCCCATGCGCCAACTTTTGCGCCTATTCGTTATTCGCCGGGCTGACCATGCGCAGCGTCGTAATCGAGACCGCCGTCGAGGGCCTGCGCGACCTTCAGGTCGCCAACCAGGACGGCCCGGTCGATGCCACGAAGCCCTTCTTTCCGTTCGGCGCGCGGCCGAATGTCGGCGCCTATCTCATGTTCGGCGGTTCGGAGATCGCCCGCAAGAAGCTGATCCGGCTGGCGGTGCGGCTGTCCTGGAACGAGCTGCCGGCCGGGATCGGCGGGTTCGCTGAACACTACGCCGGCTATGAGCGCGCCTATTCGCGGGCTGATTTCACCGTGGCGCCGTCGGTTCTCCGGGACGGCACCTGGCACGCTGCGGCGGCCGAGCCGCTGGAACTCTTCCCGTCGCCAGAGCCGGGAGAAGGGCTGAAGGCGACCACCCGGACCCGGATCCCTGATCTGGCACCATGGCGCGCGACCGAAGAGACCGAAGCGGCGAAGCCGTTCGCGCTGCAGAACGGAACCCGCAGCGGCTTCTTCCGGCTCGCGCTGACCGGTCCCGAAGGTGCCTTCGGCCACCGTGCCTACCCGGTGCTCTTCGCCGAGGCGCTGGCCCGCCGCCTGCGCACCAGGCGGGTGAAGCACAGCCTGCCCAAGGAGCCATACACGCCGCTCGTTGCCGCCATCGAGGTCGACTACGCGGCGCGTACCGTCCTCTTGATCGACCAGGGCCGCTCGGGCCAGCCGCCGCGTCCCGGCGAGGCCGTCTTCCACCTTCACCCGAACGGTCACGAGGAGGCGTTCCCGGTGGCGCGCCGCGGCAAGGCATGGCTGCTGCCCCACTACGAGCACGCCGGCAACCTCTTGATCGGCATTGCCGGTCACGTGCCCGGCAGTCCGCTGACCCTGCTCTTCGAGGCCGCCGAGGAGACTCACGGCCGCGCCGCGGTCACGCCGCCGCCGGTCGTCTGGACGGCCCTCGCCGCCGACGGCTGGCGCCGCTTCGAGCCCTGGCGTGTCCTGGCCGACACGACGAGCGGGCTGATGACCTCGGGCATCGTGACGCTGGACGTCCCGATTGACCTCGACACGGCGCCGACCGCCCTGCCGGCCGGCCTCGTCTGGCTGCGCGCCGCCGTCGATCACCATCTCGGCCTCTTTCCGGGCATGCTTTCGGTCCGCGCCCAAGGCCTTGAGGTCGAGCGCTGCGAAGCCGAGGGAGCGGCGGGCACGATCGGCGAGCCGCTTCCTCCCGGCGGTACTTGGCGCCCAGCGGGCAATCTGCCCGGCGTCGCCGACATCACCCGGGTCGGCCGCAGCTTCAGCGGGCGCCCCAAGGAGAGCCGGGCCGAGTTCCACGCCCGACTGAGCGAGCGGTTGCGCCATAAGCAGCGCGCCGTCACCGCCTGGGACTACGAGCGGCTCGTCCTCGAGCGCTTCCCCGACATCGCCAAGGTGAAGTGCTTCGCCAACATGCTCTCCACGTCGCCGGAACCGGCCCCCGGCAACCTGATGGTCGTCGTTGTGCCGCGCCCGGTCGACCCGGAGGGCGACCCTGGCGCCGCCGTCATGGCGGACGTCCTGCAGCTGCAGCGCATCAACGCCTTCCTTGCCACCCTGGCACCGCCATTCGCCCGCATCACCGTGCGCAATCCGACCTATGAACGGATCCAGCTGCGCTGTCGGGTCCGCTTCGGCGACGGTGCCGGCGACGGGGCCAATATCCGCCGTCTGCAGCAGGACGTTTCGGGCTTTCTCAGCCCGTGGACGCAGGCCGGCTGTCGCGCCCGCTTCGGCTGGGTCGTGCGCTGCGACGACGTCCAAGGTTTCGTCGAGAGGCGCGACTATGTCGCCACGGTGAGCGACTTCTCGCTCCTGCAGCTGGTCGAGGACGACCGCGGCCGCTACCGGCTCGAGGACACGGCGCGTCCAGCCGGTGCGGCGGCGACCTCGCGTAGCGAACTCCAGCCGAGCTATCCTTGGAGTCTCGCTTTGCCGTTCGACCACCATCACATCGAGGCGGCGCAAGACTGGGCCGTGGTCGAGCCGGAGCCGACCGGCGTCGGCGAACTCGAGGTCGGCTGCAGTTTTGTCGTCGGCGGCGGCGAAGCCGGATTGGACTGAGGGATGGAGCGCAATCGCAGCACGCTCAAACAGTTCTTTCGCGACGGCGCGTTGCCTTCGGGCGAGCATTTCGCCGACCTCATCGATTCGACGGTCAACCAGATCGACGAGGGCTTCGACAAGACCCCCGCAGACGGACTAAAAATTTCATCGCTCGGCACCCACACCGAGCTCCTCAGCTTCTACCGCGGAGACGGCAGCGAGCGCGCCATCTGGACGGTCAGCCACGACCGCGCGACCGACGATCTCCTCTTCGGCTCGGGTCGCGAGACCGCGACGACACCGGTCCTGGTGCTGTCGACGGACGACGCCGAAGGCCGGATCGGCGTCAATACCGCCACGCCGCTCGCGGCCCTCGATGTCGTCGGCACGGTCAGGGCCGAAGGACGCATCGGCGTCACGCCCGCCGGCAAGGCGGCGCGGGCGGACGGGGAATGGCACGACATCACCGACGACCTCGAAGGCTGCCACGCCTTCGAGGTGGTGGCCGGCGTCGGCAAGCCCGGCACCGGCCGCTACGCCCTGCTGCACGCCACCGCCATGAACACCTTCAACCCGACCGGGTTCATGGCCTGGCTCACCGGCCGCAAGCGCATCCGCATGGAGCACGCCTGCTTCCGGTCGAAGTGCAGCAAGCTGCAGCTGCGCTGGTCCGGCAAGGGGCGGCGCTACCGGCTGCAAGTTCGCTCCCGTTGCGCCTTCGAGGGCGATGTCTGGATCCGCTACTACCTCACCCGGCTCTGGTTCGACCCGGCCATGGCTAGGTCGGCCGTACCACCCGAAGATGGCGACGAGGCCGCGCGATGAGCGAGGCTTTGCCCATCGCCCTGCCGCCGGACGCATTCGACTTCGCGACATTGCGGCGGACGGGGATCGAGCTGGCGCAAGCCCTCTCGGGCGAGATCTGGACCGACTACAACCTGCACGATCCGGGTGTGACCATCCTCGAGCAGGTCGCTTACGCGCTCACCGAGCTCGACTATCGGACCGAGGTTCCCGTTGCCGATCACCTGACCGGCGAGGACGGCCGCATCAATTATGATCGCTTGGCGCTCAGATCGGCCGAGGCGATCTTTCCATCGCGGCCGACGACTGCAGAGGACTACCGGCAGGCACTCCTCGATGCGGTCGACGAGTTGAGCGATCTGCGGATCGACCCTCTTGCCGCTAGCGAGGGCATCTCGGGGCTTTACCGGATCGTCGTCCGGCCGACATGCGAGGTGGCCGCGGATGCCGTTCCGGACCTGCTGCGGAAGGTCCGCGCCGCCTACGGCCGGCTGCGCAATCTCGGCGAGGATGTTGCCGAAATCGTTACGGTGCGCGAGGTTTCCGCCGTCCTCCAAGCCGAGATCGAGGTCGGTGCGGAGCGCGAACCGGCCGATCTTCTCGCCGAGATCTACCAAAAGTGCCGCCTTTATGTGGCCACGGATGTGCAGTTTCTGCCCTTCGAGCTGGCCCGGCGCCAAGGACAGCCGCTCGAAGATGTTTTCAGCGGACCGCTTTGTCGGCACGGCATCTGTACGGCGTCGGATTACGACCAAAAATCGGGCCGGCCGAGCCTGGCCCAGCTGGCCGCGGTCGTGGGCGCGGTCGAAGGTGTCGAGCAGGTCCGAGCGCTGGCCCTGAAGGTCGAGGAACGCCCGCATGCCGGCGGGGACGACGCCGACACGGTGCTCCGTCTGGTTGCGCCGACGCGCCCGGACGGGGTCGGTGTGGCTTTATTCCGGCGTGACCGTCAGCTGCCGATCGACTTTGCCGCATTCCTGGCGGCACTCGATCGCTGGACGATGCGCACCCGCGCCGTCGGGCGGACATTGCAGGACCCATCCAAGCTGCATGTCTGGCCGGCTGGCACCTATCGCGATCTTTCCCGCTACACCTCGATCCAGCACCAGTTCCCCGCTGTCTACGAGCTCCGGCATTTCGGCCACCAAACGTCGACAACGACGACCGAACTCGCCCACATCCGTCAGCTGCGGGCCTATCTGGTTTTCTTCGACCAGCACATGGCCGACTTCGCCGGCAACGTCGCCGGTCTCGCCGACCTCTTCGCGGCGGCGGATGGCGACCGACGCTCCTACCGGGCGCCGGCGCTGGAGGGCATTCCCGACCTCGCCGCGGTCTATCCGGCCAATGCCGCAGAGGTTCTCGACCGGATCCGCAACTCCTTCGACGACTTTGCCGAGCGCAAGGGGCGTGTCCTCGATTATCTGCTCGCGCTCTACGGGGAGCGGCTCACGGAGCCGCCCTGTCGGCCGGACGGCAGGCCCGGTACCGATCCGGAGCCTTGGCTCCGGGCCAAGATCGCCTTTCTCGAGGAGGTCGATGCGCTCGGCCGCGCCCGCGGTGCGGCGGTCGACTATGCCGATCCCGATCCGCGCGGTGCGGGCGGCTTCCAGCGTCGGCTGGAGGCGCTCTTTGGCACCAGAGGTGATGACCACCATTTCCATGTGGTCGAGCATGTTCTCCTTCGTCCACGTTGCGGGACAGGTCCTGCCGACACTGATTTCCATTCGCACCAGCTCAGCCTGCTCGTTCCCGACTGGACGGCCACCGCACTGCAGCCGGCATGGCGCGAGTTCGTCGAGGCGGTCGTCGCCGAGAACACGCCGGCGCATCTCCTGGCCGAGGTCTACTGGCTCGATGCCGATGCGATGGCCGCTTTCGAAGCCCTGCACGAGGCGTGGCGACGCGCGTTGAGCCGGGATCCCGAAGGCAGCGAGGCGGCCGATCATGCCGCCGCCGCCGTGACCCGTTTTCTCCAGGAAGCGACGGCTGCCCGTCTCGGGAACCGCGAAGTCGTGAACGCAGCGCACACCATTGAAAGCGCCGTCTTCGAGATCACGCTCGATCCGGCGCTCCTGCCTTGGCCCGATCTGGCGACCGATATTGAGGCCCAGCTGCTGCCTGTGGTGGAGAGGGTGTTCGACGCGACAGAAGGCGGGTTCACCCTCGACACTCTGGAGATCGACCTTCGCGTCACTCGTTTCAACGGCTCTTGGTATGGTCTCCGCGACCGCCTGAGCGACGCCTTGCGAAACGCCTTGAAGAGGCATCGCCCCCTGGTCGCCGCGCCGGCCGGCCCGGTGACGCCAAGCGGCGCCGATCTCGCGCGCAACGCGCCGCGGCAAGCCCCCGAAGAGACGGCGCTAGCCGCCGAGACTGCCGATCGGGCATTCGCGGCCTACGAGCGGCTCCGGGCTCGGCTTCAGGGGCACGACGGCTCGGACGGCGATCTTAGGGCAGAACTCGGGCAATTCGCTCACCCATCGGGTCGGGTGCTGCTGCGGCGCCTGGTCCTCGAACTGCGCGCCGGCATACTGCCGGCGGCGGGCCTCGTCGAACGGCTCGACAAAGCCGAGATGCGCGCCCTGGTCGCTGTCCTCGCCAGCGCCGCCGCAGCGGACGGCGCGGATCGATCGATCGACGCAAAGACCGAAGCGTGGCCGCGACACGAGCCCGAGCCACACTCGGCTCTGATTGCGCGCCTCGCAGGGCTCGTCGGCCTGCCGGAGGTCATCCCTTCTAGGCCTGCGCCGGATCTCGCGGCGTCGGGGTTGGCCGAGGCCGCCTCGCCGTCACGATTGACGGGTCCGGCGAACGGGATCAGCGAGGCAGCTGATGTGCTGATATCTATTCGGCAGGCGTTGGCGTGCGGCGATACGGCCGCCGCCGCAGCGCTCGCCGCCAAGGCGCTGCCTACCGCCGCCATCGACGCCGAGGTTTTCGCCGCTGCGCTCGGCATTGGCGGATTGCGGGCGCTCGTTCAGGGCCTCCTCGAGCGACAGCCGCAAGGCAACGCGGGAGAGGCGCCGAAGGCCGCGATCGAGCGCCACGGGCGTGGTCCCGACGAAGCGCTCTTCTTGGCCCGGGCGACCTTCGAGCTGGCGCGTCGAACGAATCTGCATTCCGAAGCAGCAGCGGCCCCCGCGATGTCGACCCGGCCTGCCGGCGGCGATCCGGAACCGTCGCACGACGCCGCAACCGCCAGCGGATTGATCGCGGCGCTGCGCGACGGCCGGCTCGATTCGGCGACGCTCGCGAGGCGGTGCGAGGCGCCGGAGTTGCGGCGGTGCAGCGCCGAATTGCTGGAGCGGGCGACCGTGGAAGCCCCCGGACCAAGCGTCGCCAATGCGCCGAGCCTGCTCCCCGAAACCATCGAGCGACGACGTCGTGCGGTCGCCGACGAGCGGGCTTTCCTCGCCGATGTGGCCCTGAACCCCGCGCGAGGTGACGAGGTCGACCGCGATCGCGCCGCGCGGATCGCGCCGCCCGTCAGTGATTGGAACGCGGCGCCTGCTTTGCAGCCGGTGGCCGGCGATGGCCGGGCGAGCGAATGGACTGATCCGGAACGCCTCATCGAAGCCCTGCGGGCCGGATCGGTCCGGCCGGCGGTGCTGGCGACGCTGCTAGATCAGGCGGCACTTGCCGATCTGGTGGCGCGGCTGCTCGGTGGCAAGCTCCGGCGAAAGGCGACGGGCCCGACGGCTCTCCTGCATGAGGCGATCGACCGCCACCGCGCCGCCGCCCGCGATCAGCGGGCCTTTCTCGTTGGCGTCGCCGTCGCCCTGGCCCAGGGCGTCGATCTCGATCTCGAGGCGCTTTGCCAGACCACCGCGTCACCTGGCATGCCACCCTCGGCCGAGGGGGGAAACGGTTCCGCCGCCGATCGCCAGTGTGCCGGCGGCACGGCCGGGCGCGTCCACGCGCGGCGTCCATCCTGCCGCCGGGTTGGCAGCATGGCGCAGCACGTTCGCGCCCGAGACCGATCCTGCCGTTCCGGACGAGACGACCCATGATACCGGATCGCGGCCGACCGGCGGGCGCGCGCTTGAAGAGCAATGGACCACGTCGGAGGATCGAAGTAGCCCCGGCAGCAGCCCCGGGGGAGACGGTTCCGCCGCCGATCGCCAGGGTGCCGGCGGCACGGCCGGGCGCGTCCACGCGCGGGATCGATCCTGCCGCCGCGCCACGCATTGCGGACCTGCCTGCCGCTCCGGACGACGCGATACATGGTGGCCGCCCACCATCAACCGGCGACCGCGGGCAGGGGGATATGTCCACCACGACCGATGGGCGGCGCCGCTTTGCCGCAGCGCCGCCCGGATCGGCGCCTTCGCCGGCCGATGGACACCTTGCTGGTCCGGACCTCGAGGGCACTCACGCGCCGCCTCGTCACTGGGCCATGCCCGCCGCGCCGCCACCTGCAGCCGCGATCGAGGCGACCGAGCGAGAACGGCTGGCCCTGATGCTGGCCGAAGGCGCCCTGGCGCCAGCCGCCTTGGCCGTCCTGCTCGATGCGCCGGCCCTTGCGGCCGTGGTCGACCATCTCCTGGCCGCGACTGAGGCGGTCGCACCCGGTGCCGACACAGCAACGTTCCGAACGTCGATCGAACGCCACCGCCGGGCCGCGGCCGACGAGCGGCTCTATCTCGCCGCCCTTGCCGAAGCGCTGGTCGGGGGGCAGCCGATCGACCTCGAGGCGATCGCCTCCGCGGCGACCGGTGTGCCGCATGAAGATGCCCCCGACATCGATGCTCCCGAAGCCGATGCCCTCGGGCCCGCGGCGGTGCAGCACGACAGGCCCGCTGAGGCCGGGGCCGCGCCCGGCCCGCAGGCGTTCGCCGTATTCCTGAAGGAAGGTGCTGCAGAGCCGCGAGCGCTGCTCATCGACGCTGCCGAAAGCTCGATGGCGCATTCGCCGGCACAATTCGCGCGGCTGGTGCGAACGGCGTTGCGCCGCACCTCGGCCTACACGAGGCACGAGAGCGTTGTCCGGAAGCATGGCGCCGGCGGCGAAGACGGCCGCGTGAGCGCCGCGTTCGTCGATGAAAAGGCGATCCTTCGGCTCGTCGGCCTCCTGCCCGAACGCCTGCTCCGTCGTGCTGCCCTGCTGCTCCGGCCGGAGACGGCGCCGCTGCTCATGAAGCTCTTCGATCTGATCGGCAATGCCCTACTCACGGACGGTTTCGCGCGGGAACGGCGGGCCATGATGGCCCGGTGCTGGCCCGCCCTCTTTCGTCACCTCCTGGTGTATGGTGAGGAGACCGACCTGCGCCGGTTCGTGGCGAACCTCACGGCGACAATGGCTTCGGATCCGGCAGTAGTCCGCAGAGCTCTTGCCGCGGCCATGGCAGCTGATCCATTGCCGACGGAGGCGGCGGCGCAGCGCCAAGTGGCTCTCGCCCTTCTCGAACTCGCGGGCGACACGGCAGATCCGGTCGCCGATGGGATCGCTGCCTCGATTGCCGCCGCGATCGCCCAACCGGACGTCGTGCTGGTGGCTGAAGAGAGTGCCGGCATCGACAATGCCGGACTGGTGCTCGCGGCGCCCTTCATGCCGCGTCTCTTCACGCTCCTCGATCTGCTCGACCGGGGCGCCTTCAAGACGCCGGAGGCGGCGCTCCATGCCACCCGCGTGCTGCAATACCTTGTGGGCGGCCGTGCGGAGGTCGGGCGGCGGCCGCTGTCGCTGAACCGCATCCTTTGCGGCGTCGATGCGGCGCCGCCGGAGGTCGAAGCGCGGCCGCTCGGCGCGTTCGAGATGGAAACCGTCGATAGCCTCGTGGCGATGATGATCGAGCGCTGGCGGAGCATCGGCAACACCTCGTCGGCCGGACTCCGCGAGGCCTTCCTGCAGCGGCCGGGCCGTCTGCGGCGGCGCCAGGAGGAATGGCATCTGCGGGTCGAGCCGCGCGCCTACGACATGCTTCTCGATCAGCTGCCCTGGAGCTTCTCGATCATCAAGCATCCCTGGATGAGGTCGCTGATCCATGTCGCCTGGCGCTGAATCCCGCCTGCCGGAGCCGTCACGATGAGCCGCGCGCCCGGTGCCACAATAAGAGCCGTGCCGGTCCCCGCCGGACCATCACGCGCTGCGGCCAATGCCCGAACGACCACGGCCGAGATCGACTGGCTGGCACGGGTTGTCGATGCGCGCTACCGCCTCCACTTCGGCGACGCGTCGCCGGCGTTGCCGATCGAGGCGATCGCACCACCGGACATCAATGGCGATATCTCCGATTATGCCGAGCTGGTGCGCCGGCAAGGGATGGGTTTTGCCGAGCGGCTGCTGCTAGTTCTCGCCCTGGTGCCGCACGTCCGTCCGGAACGGCTCGACCTGCTGCTGGTCACCAACAGCACGCTTGGCCGCCGCTTCACCGAGTTCGGCGGGTGGTCGGGAAAAACCCATGGCGGCTTCCTCCCCACCGCGGAAACCGCCCTTTTTCTGCTCGCCGGCGACGAGATGGAGCGGCGGTTCGAGCTCCTGCCGCTCTTCTCGCCAGACCACTACTTCCAGGAGCTCGGCATCCTCCGCCTGGAGCGGGCCTCGGCCGATGAACCTTTCGGCAGTGCTGTGGTCACCATGACGGCTGACTACCTCCACCGGCTGACCACCGGCGAGGACCATCGCCCGGCCACCGGCACCAATTTTCCGGCAAGGCGCGTCACCTGCCGGCTCGCCTGGACCGATCTCGTCCTGCCGCGCGAGGCGATGGCTGAACTCAAGGCGATCCGGACCTGGATCGAGCACAGCCTCACTATTACTCGGGACTGGGGCTTCGGCCGGGTGCTGAAGCCCGGCTTCCGCAGTCTCTTCCACGGCCCGCCGGGCACTGGCAAGACGCTCGCCGCCACGCTGCTCGGCGCTGCCACCGGGCTCGACGTCTACTGCATCGATCTCTCCATGGTCGTCTCAAAATATATCGGCGAGACCGAAAAGAATCTGGCCGAAGTCTTCGACCAGGCGCGTCACAAGCACTGGATCCTCTTCTTCGACGAAGCCGATGCCCTCTTCGGCAAGCGGACACAGACCTCGAGCTCCAACGATCGCTATGCGAACCAGGAGGTCTCCTATCTTCTGCAGCGTGTCGAGGACTTCCCCGGCATCGTGATCCTCTCCACCAACCTCAAGACGAACATCGACGAGGCCTTCGCCCGCCGTTTCCAGTCGCTGGTCTACTTCCCGATGCCAGACGCCGAGGCGCGCCTGCGGATCTGGCGGGGTGTTTTCCCGGATCCGGACCGGCTCGCTGACGACGTCGACCTGGAACGGCTCGCCGAGACCGCCGAGCTCGCCGGCGGCGCCATCATCAATGTCGTCCGCTGCGCCGCGATCAATGCCCTTCAGCACGGGCGCGAGCGGATCGGCCAGACCAACCTTCTCCTCGGGATCGCCAAGGAGCTGCGCAAGGAGGGAAAGAGCCCTTGAGGAAGGCAGCCCCGGCCCTCGCTCGCCGAACCAGGGCATCGTCAGCTGCCGTGCTCGCGAGTCTGCTCGTTCTCTGCCTGGCTCTGGCGGTGCCGACCCGTCCGGCAGGCGCCAGCGAAGTCGCGTCATGCGGCTTCACGAGCGGTGCCTTGCGCAACGAGGTCGGGGCCAGCGGGCCGCGGGTCGGTGCCATGCAGAAGGGTCTTGCCGCCGTCTTCTCCGGCCGCCCGGCCTTCGACGAGGACGTCAGAAACGGCCCCTTGCGGGATCAGCTTCTGGGCCGGCGCACCCGGCTTTGGATCGGCACGTTCTGCGACAAGTTTAAGCCGGCCTTCACCATCGACCGATTCAATCCGGGCCGCACCATCAACCGGATCGCGACCGTTGAGGCGGCTTTGAACCACTATGCGGCCATTGCCATGGCCCACAAGAATTGGCGCGAGATGGTCCGCGGCAGCGCCCTGGCGGCGTGGCTTCAGGCATCGCCGCCGGCCGCAGAACATCGGCTCCAGCTCTCCGGGCCGGCCGCTGACGTCATTGACCTGCTCGACACCTTCGCCGGTCTGCCGCCGACGCTGCACGATCTCGGTGATGCCGTCACCGACTACCAAGAGATCGAGGCAGCGTATCCGGATTGGCGCCGAATCCTGGCGAGCGCGCCATTCATCAATTGGGTCGGGGCGGATGTGGGCGGCTTGCGGGCACTGCGTCGTTCGGGTTCGGCGCCGATCGTCATCGGTTTGCTCGCCGACTACGCGAAGTCGCGGCCGCCGACTAATGTCTGCGACACGACACTGCCCGACGACGCGCCCAAAGACGCAGTCTATTACCGGCTCGAAGCCAAGGACATGGCGACCCTGGCCGCGCGCGCGAGCCGGCTGCCGGCGCTCCAGGCCCTGGTCGGCCAGACCTTCGACAAGAAAGGCGATCTGGTCGAGGCCGTCGCCAAAGCGCTGCCGGCGCTCGCCGCCGCCTGCCCGCCGGACGTCTTCGCGAGGATCGTCACCGGCCCTTCCGGCGAGGACGTCGTCGGCACCGTGCTCGATGCCGGATCGGTCGATCGGCTGACTGTAAAAAACCTGCCGGCCGACCTGTTGGGCGCGATCTCAATCCTGGAGGGCCACGTGTTCGCGACACGCGAAGACCTCGCTGAAGCCGTAAGCTTCCGCATCGACGAGGCGCTCTTGGTGCCGAGTGTCGAAGCCGCGGCCGGACCGCCCCCACCGACGGCCTCGCCGGAGCCCGAAGCGGCGATGGCAACACGGCCCCCGTTCAAAGTGCGATCGGAGGACGCCACCACGCTGGTCGCACGACCGGTCGCCGCCGGAGAGCCGGATACAGAGCAAGCCGGCTGGGGAAGCAGCCGCCGGGGCGGCTACCACGGCTCCGATGCTAGTGCTAAAGGCGGCCGCGGCGGATACGAGTGCCCGGACTGCACGGCCGTCACGCCGGAACAGCTCGGCAGCATCGTTGAGGCAGCGGTCTCGGTCTATGGCCTCTCCGCCGCAAGCGCCTCTCGGCTGGTGCGGATAGGCGATGCCGTGCCGGCTCTTGCGCCTCTGCCGGAGGACCGGCTCGCCGACCTGGCGTCGCTCCAGGGCGTGGCTTTCGTCAACCGGCGGCTCTTTCTTCGGGCCGTCCAGACGCGGCTCGGGATCGCCGATCCCCCCGCCGCCGCCGACCACGCGCAACTCTCCGCGATGGCGGCCACCGCGCGCAAGCAGGAGCCATTGCCCTATCCACCCGTCACGATCACCGCCGAAGGCTGCGGTTGCCTGCGGGATCTTAGCGGCACGATTTACGGCTTCCTGCCGCCCTGGCTCGGCGCCGACGAGGCCACTGCCGCCGGCGCTGCGGATACCGGCCAGAGAGCAGCCAGGGCCCCGACCTTCGCGGTCGATTTCACTGTGCTGAGCCGCGTCGGCTATCTCGGCCTGACTCTTCAGGCCGACGGCAAGCCGGCACCCGACCGGCAATGGCAGCCGTCCTTCGATCTCGGCGGCTTCATCGCCACGGCGCACAAGCACCGGACGCAGGTCGATCTCGTCGTCCGCGCGGCCGGCTGGCAGCACTGGACGGATACCGTGGTGCAGGATGTGGCCGTCGGCCACATCCTAGATCACGTCACTCGCCCGATCGAGCCCGCTGCCACCTCCGTGGTCGGTTCGCTGGCTCTCGACCGCTTCCATTCGACCCGCCTCGACGGGGTGTCGCTCTTCTTCGAGCGCTTCGACGGCAGCGCCGAGCAAAGCCGGATCATCAACGCTATTGTGACAAAGCTTCGCGCCAAACTGGATGCTGAGGACCGGCGGTACTTCGTTAATCTCGTCTTCGACGTTGATCTGTCGCGCAAAATGCTCGAGCATCTCCGGTCCATCCTCCGCTCCGCCCCGCGACCGACATCTCCCACCAGCTTCGCCGAATCGGCCACCCAATCGATTATGCCGGTCGCCGAGGCTACCAAAGGGCAGGCCGACCTCGTCCTCTTGTTTCTTGAGCAACCCTCAAGCAAGGCAAAGAAGCGTCTGCGCGTCGAGCTCGACGAAAGCGATGTTTTTCACGGGCAAGAGCGCAAGGATCTCTTGCGCCGGATCGTGCCCGTCATTTCGCCCGCCGGCCATTTCCAGCCGCAGAACGAGCAGAACCGCAACGCCAACTCGCTCCAGCAGCTCGACGATGATCTGATCTATTTCAAGGACAACTTCGCCGGCGTCGGCTTCTGGCCACTGCCGAAACGGACATCTGTCGACCACGAGCGGTTGCGCGGACAGCTCGTGCGGATATTCGCGACCGATGTCGATGGCGGTTTCCTCCAGCCGTCGAGCGATACTGGCCTCGCCATGCAGGTCTGCGACTTCGCCTGCCCGAACCGCTGGCTCTTTCGCTTGGCAACCGACGCCGGCGGCGGGCTGTTGGTCCTCGCGGGGCTCGGGGCGTCGCTCAGCTGTCGGTTCCGCAAGGCTTTCGGCCGATACGGCCTCGCGATCCTCGCGCTCGCGCTCGTCTTTGGCTGTCTGGTGCTGATCTCGAGCGTCTGCGATCCTTTCTGGCGAGAGCGCCGCGACCTCGCCGGTCTGGGCCTGATCGTGCTGCTCGCGGCTTTGCTCATCAGCCGATATATCGTCGCCCTGAAGCGGAAGCATTTGCCCTAGGCGAAGCGTAATCCGCTGGGTGCCTGTTCACGATGCAGCACCTCGCGTCGGAATATGCCTTTCGCTTTTCAACATACGCGAGCTGCAGGCAGCAGTGCGGAGCCTCGGTAAAAACAGGCCCGAAACTCAAATAGTACTCCAATGGGACGGCCTGGCTGGCATGACCGGATACGGAAGCACGTCGCTGTGGACCCGTGGCCGGGCTACGGAAAGGTGGGTCAATCGACGATGGATCGGTCCGTCTCGCTCTTCCAGCTCCTCACGCGCGCGTGTCGTTGCTTCGGGCTCTTTATGGCGCTTGCCGCCAGCATGGCGCTATTCGCCGCAAGCCCGTGCGCCGCGCAGCCGCCGAGAGCGAAGATCGCCATCGCGGTGGCCCTCACTGTCGTCCTTGAGCCATACGGTTGCGGAACCCTGGAGGGTACCCTTCTGGCCATCGAGGAAGCGAACGAAAATCCCGGTGAAATCCCGATCGACCGGGGGCGGTCGCGATACCTGTTACGCTGCACGAGGCGCGAGCCCTTTTCGCTAGACCTGCGCAAAGATAATCCTGATTACGCATCATCCTCAGCCTTTCCTAACATCGAATAAACCGCTCGAAATCAGTGTGTTGAGGTGTTTGACGGACAAATATCACCTCGCCAGGAGCGCCTTTCCAAGTCGGATACCCGAGTGGCCGACGCTCTCGAAGAGCACGCGTGCCGGACCTGAATTACCGATTCACAGGCATTTTCGGATTGTGTCCATGGCTGAGGATGATGCGTAGTCAGGAAGATAATTATGAAGACCCGCCAGCCGCTACCCTTTTCAGCGGCCCGCAAGAGCGTTCGTCGTTTGTTGTGGGTGTCGTTGTGGGTAATTCTGGAGATACAATGCTAATGCGTTGTCTTTTATACGATAAGTCAAAGAATT
>CAWBNC010000038.1:0-274160 GCA_963789785.1 uncultured Alphaproteobacteria bacterium
GGCTCCGGGCGCCCTAGAGCGGATTCCGATCATTTTGGTTCATAGCCCGTTGCGGTGAAGAAGCTCTGGCAGTCTGCTTGTGTCACGGCGTCGATTGCGTCGCGAATGGCGTCCCAGAGGTTGGGGAGGGTACGGGCCGCGGCCTTCTTGAGGAGCGCCTTGACCTTGGCGAAGGCGAGTTCGATGGGGTTGAAGTCGGGGCTGTAGGGCGGCAGGAACCGGAGCTCCGCGCCCGCCCGCTCGATGGCCTTGCGGATCGCCGGCGGTTTGTGGGCCGGCAGGTTGTCCATCACGACGATGTCGCCGGGCTCGAGTGTCGGAACCAACACCTGCTCGACATAAGCGAGGAAGGCGGCGGCATTCATCGCCCCGTCGAGGGTCATCGGCGCGGTGACGCCCGACAGCCGGAGCGCGCCGACGAAGGTGGTCGTTTTCCAATGGCCGTGCGGGACGGCGGCGCGGCAGCGCTCGCCCCTGAGCGCGCGGCCATACATCCGGGCCATCTTGGTCGACGTTCCGGTTTCGTCGATGAAGACCAGGCGGTCGGGATCGAGATCGGGTTGAGCCTCGAACCAGGCCGCGCGGCGCGCGGCTACGTCCGGGCGGTCTTGTTCGGCAGCGTGCGCTGTCTTTTTTTCCGCGTCACGCCGTGACGCTGGAAGAAACGGCAAACGATGCTGGGCAGCGGCCGGTAGCCGACCGCGGCGTCGAGCCGCTCGGCGATCTCGGCCAGGGTCATGTCCGGCTTCTCCTCGATCCAGCCCACGATCAGGTCCCGATGCCCGTCGATCCGGTGCGACCGAGTGTTGCCGCCGCGCTTGCCAGGCTCCAGACCGCCCCCAGTCCGCACCCGGGAAACCCACCGGATCGCCGACGAAACACCGACACCGAACCGTCCGGCAGCCGCGCGACACGACGATCCGGCGTCCACCGCATCGACCACCCGACGGCGAAGATCAACGGAAAGGGCTTTGCTCATGAGAGCTGGCCTCCTTCACCAGCCCTCATCTTGAATCACAGTCAAACCGATTTGGGAATCCACCGATTCACAAGCCGCTCAAACCGCTCTAGCTCAGCGGCGCAACTCGCGCGGATCGACGCTGACGTGACGGATCGTCTGCCGGTTCCAGGTGTAGGTGATGTGCACCATGCCGGCCGCGTCGCGGATCACCGCCGGGTAGGAAAATTCGCCTGCATCGCGTTCGAGCACGAGCATCGGTGCCCAGCTTCCGCCGACATCGGAACTCACCGCGACGTTGAGCGGTGTGCGCAGGCGCGCCGAGTGGTTGTAGACAAGCACGCCGCGGCCGTCTTCGAGAACCACGCCGTCGATGCCGCTGTCCGGATTGGGCAGCGCCGTGGCGCGCATCGCCGACCAGTGCTGGCCGTCTTCGGAGCGGCACTCGCCAACGACGCCCTGACGGGTTCGGCAGAGGAGCTGATAGCCGCCGTCGGGCCAGACAAGCAGGCTGGGTTGGATTGCGGCGAAATCGCGGCCCGAATTGAGAGGCTTTCCCGCCTCCCAGCTCCGGCCATGCTCGCGCGCGTACTCGAGATGGACCCGCCAGCGGCGATGTTCGCTGGACGACGGGCAGATCAGCAACCCGTCCGCGGTCTCGACCGGCTTGTTCTTGATCGGGCCGAGAACGCCGTCAGGCAACCGCTGCGGCGTTTCCCAGCTGCGGCCCGCATCATCCGAGCGCATGAGCATGCCCCACCACCGGCTCGGGGACGGCCCCACCTTGTAAAACAGCAGCAGCGGTCCGGCGCGCGTCCGATGCAGCACCGGGTTCCAGCACGAGAACCGACGGCCGTCGGCCTGCACGCCCTCGGCAACGAGACGCGGCTCAGACCAGCGGGCGCGCCGCAGGGGCCGCTCCGCCAGCCAGATCCCGACATTGGCGTGGCCCTCCCAGGATCCGCCAAACCAGGCCGCGACCAGGCCGCGTTCGGTTTCAGCCAGCGTTGAGGCGTGGGCGCACGGCGTCGGAGCAACGTCGAAGATGAAATCGGCTTCCATCCGGAGCCTCGGCCCCTCGGTCCTATCGGCGCTTCTTCTTCGCCCCGCGGCCGCGACCGCCGCCGTTCTTCCTGCCGGCCGGCGAGCTCGGCCTGCGGCGCGGGGCGACGGGCGGTCCGGCGAGCGCGAAGATGATTCCGCCGGTGAGCGGGTTGGCGTCGACGAGGCGAACCTCGAGCGCATCGCCAAGGCGGAACTCCAGCCGGTTGCGGCGGCCGACCAGCCCGTGACTCTTCTCGTCGTGCTCGTAAAAGTCGTCGGGCAGCGTGCTGATGGGGATCAGCCCGTCGGCGCCGGTCTCATTCAGGGTGACGAACAGCCCGAAACGGGTGACGCCGTTGATCCGCGCGGCAAATTCCGCGCCGATCTTGTCGGCGAGATAAGCGGCGGTGAAACGGTCGAGCGCGTCGCGCTCCGCCGCCGCCGCCCGGCGTTCCGTCGCCGAGATGTGCTCGCCGGCTTTGGCCATGTCGATGCCGGCGGGATCGCCGCCGCCGGCGCCCAGGGCGAATGCGTCGATCAGGGTGCGATGAACCATCAGGTCGGCGTAGCGGCGGATGGGCGAAGTGAAGTGGCAGTAGCGGCGCAGGGCCAGCCCGAAGTGGCCGATGTTGCCGGGCGCGTAGACCGCCTGCGACTGGCTGCGGAGCATGACCTCGTTGACCAGCCGGGATTCGGGCCGGCCGGCAGCCCGCGCCAGGATCCGGTTAAGATCGCCGGCGCGCATGACCTGACCGCGTGGCAGACTGATGCCGAGCGTCTCGAGAAAGTCGCGCAGCGCCACCAGCTTGTCGTCGGGCGGGCGCTCGTGCACCCGGTACATGCACGGCCGCTTTGCCGCCTCTAGCGCCTCTGCCGCGGCGACGTTGGCGCAGATCATGAACTCCTCGATCAGCTTGTGACTGTCGAGGCGCTCGCGGAACTGTACCCGGTCGATGCCGCCGGTGGCGGGGTCGATGATGACCCGGCGCTCCGGGACGTCGAGTTCGAGCACCCCGCGTTTCTCCCGCGCTTGCGCCAGAGACTCCATAGGCAGCGTAGAGCGGGGCGATGACATCGCTGTTCAGGGTCTCCGTCGCCGCATCCGCCCGGCCGTCGGCCGCCGCCTGGACCTGGGTGTAGGTGAGCCGCGCCGCAGAGCGCATCAGGCCGCGGACGAAGCGGTGGCGGCGCAGACGGCCTTCCGCGTCGAGCCACAGATGGGCCGCAAGGCACGGCCGGTCGTCGCCGGGAACCAGCGAACACCAGCCGTTGGAGATGTCCTCCGGCAGCATCGGCACGACCCGGTCCGGGAAGTAGACCGAGTTGCCGCGCTCGAAGGCGGCCCTATCGAGCGCACCACCGGGCCGCACGTACCAGGCGACGTCGGCAATCGCGACGAGCAGGTGCCAGCCGCCGGCGTTGGCCGGATCGGCGTCAGCGTCGGCCCAGACCGCGTCATCGAAATCGCGGGCGTCCTCGCCGTCGATCGTCACCAGCGGGATGTCGCGCAGATCCTCCCGGTCGCCGAGCGGCGCCGGTCCGGCGGCCGCGGCCTGCGCGAGCGCGGCGTCGGAAAAGCGCACCGGGATGTCGTGGTCGTGAATGGTAATCAGGCTGATCGACCGCGGTCCCCGCGCCGGTCCGCAGCGCTCGATGATTTTCGCGCGGCGCAGCCCCAGCGGCCGGCCCTGATCCACCTCGGCCCAGACGAGCTCGCCAGGCTCGGCGCCAAGCGTATCAACGGCCGCGACCTCCATCTCCTCGCGACTTCGGCGATCGACCGGAAGCAGGCGCCCGCTTCCGCCAACCAGGCCGTAGACTCCGAGCGTGCGCACCGGCCCGCCGTGCAGCTTACGAATAATTCGGGCCTCGTAGCCGCCGTCGGCCGCCTGGCTGAGCCTCGCGAGCGCCCGGTCGCCCTGCACCAGCGCCGCACGGCTGCTCCGGTCGGGCACGACCGCGATCTTCGGCGGCGGCGTTTCCTCCGCCCACGTGACCGGTCGCGCCGTCAGCTCGCCGTCGACATCGACATCGAGGATCTCAAGAACGGCCACCGTCGGCAGCCGCCCGGCCCGGCGAAAGCGCCGGCCCTGGTCGCGCCCAATCGCACCCGTGCTCTCAAGGTCGCGCAGGATCTGGCGCAGTTCGACCTTCTGCTCGGCGTTGAGGCGGAAGGCACGGGCCAGTTCCCGCTTGCCGACCCGGCCGGCGCTCGCCTGAATGTATTCGAGGATCTGCTCGCGACTGGGCAGCGGCGCGGCAGCGGCTTTGGAGGCTGTTTTCGTCAAGATCGAGAAGCTTCGGAGCAGGAGACGGGATTCAGTTACTTTAATCCGGCCGTGGCTTTGCCATAAACGGTTCGGTTGACCCTAGATATAGACGCGCGCATGGCAAGCGCCAAACGGCAACCTCTGCGGGGATCGCGGCGAGGCCGGCGCTAGAATGTCGATTTCGCTGCCTTCGCGGATGATCCGGCAGCCTTCCCGCTGCCGGACTTGGCGCCCGCCTTCGCGCCGGTCCTGTCACACGCTTCGGCTGTGGACTTTCCCGTCGACTTGGCAGGTGCCTTGCCTCCTGTCTTCGCCGGCGCGCCAGAGCCGGAGGGGCCGTCGGACCGTACGCTCTTCGTCTTAGTCCCCGGTGCCTTGACCTTGGCTGCTTTTGTCCCTGATGCCTTGGCTTTCGTCTTCCCCAGGGTCGCCGCCTTTGCCGCGAGGATCTCGACCGCCCGTTCGATGCTAATCGCGTCTGCGTTCTCATCCTTGGGCAGCGTCGCGCGAACCTTGCCGTACTCCAGATACGGCCCGTAGCGGCCGCTCTTCAGCAAGATCGTCTTTCCGTCGGCCGGATGGCCGCCGACGGCCCGGCCGGCCGGGCGGCGCTTCGCCGTGCTGGCTAGGAGATCAACGGCGCGATTCAGGCCGATCGAGAGCACGTCGTCATCGCCTTTCAGGGAGACGTATACATTACCCACGCGGATGTACGGGCCAAAACGACCGATCCCGGCGGTGATCTCGTCCCCGGTCTCCGGATGAACCCCGACTTGGCGGGGCAGGGCCAACAAGGCGAGCGCCGAGTCGAGATCGACACTCTCCGGATCCATGCCCCGCGGCACGCTGATGCGCTTCGGCTTCTCGCCGCCATTGTCGCCGGTCTGACCAAGCTGGATGTAGTAGCCGTACGGCCCCTTCTTGACGATGGCCGGAAGCCCACTTGCCGGATCAAGGCCGAGTTCGCGGCCGTTGGCCTCGATCTCCTTGATTTCGTCGCTCTCATCGCCGCGGATTGGAACCAGCGGCCGGGTGTGGCGGCAGTCGGGATAGTTGGAACAGCCGATGAAAGCGCCGAATTTGCCGAGCTTGAGGTTCAGGCGGCCGTCGGCGCAAGCCGGACAGCGCCGCGGATCCGGGCCGCCCTCGACCTGGCGAAAGAAGTGCGGGCCGAGAAGGTCGTCAAGCTTGTCGAGCACTTGTGCAACGCGGAGATCTTTCGTCTCGTCAACGCTGGCGCTGAAGTCGCGCCAGAAGTCGCTGAGCACCGATCGCCAGTCGATCCTCCCGCCGGACACTTCGTCGAGCTTCTCCTCCATCTCGGCGGTGAAGCCATACGCAACGTAGCGCTCGAAGAAGCTGGCGAGGAATGCGGTGACGAGCCGGCCGCGGTCCTCGGGGATGAAGCGCTTGCTCTCCAGCCGGACATAGTCGCGATCCTGCAGAACCGAGATGATGCTGGCATAGGTCGACGGTCGGCCGATCCCGAGCTCTTCCAGGCGCTTGACCAGACTGGCTTCGGTAAAGCGTGGCGGCGGCTGGGTGAAATGCTGCTCCGAAAGGACACGCAGCCGCTCCAGCGGATCGGCCTCCTTTAGATCCGGCAGAACCCGGCCTTCGACCTGGGCCTCGGCGTCACCCTCGCCATCGTCGCGATCCTCGCGATAGAGCTTGAGGAACCCGTCGAAGGCGATGACCGAGCCGGTGGCGCGGAGCATGACCTGGCGATCGGGCGAGGCAATATCGACGGCGACCTGATCGAGAACCGCCAACTCCATCTGACTGGCGAGCGTCCGCTTCCAGATGAGGGTGTAGAGGCGCTGCTGGTCGCGATCGAGGAACCTTGCAACATCGCCGGGTGTGCGCCGGACATCGGTCGGCCGGATCGCCTCGTGCGCTTCCTGCGCGTTCTTCGCCTTCGACTTGTAAATCCGCGGCTTCTCGGGCAGGTAGCGTGCACCATAGTCGGCGCCGATCAGCTCCCTGCACCCGGCGATGGCCTCGTTCGCCATCTGCACCCCGTCGGTCCGCATGTAGGTGATGAGCCCGACGGTCTCGTTATCGATGGCGATGCCTTCGTACAGTTTCTGCGCGACCCGCATCGTCTGCGACGCCGAAAGGCCCAGCTTACGGGAGGATTCCTGCTGCAGCGTCGAGGTGATGAACGGCGGCGCGGGGTTGCGCCGGGTCTGCTTGCGCTCGACCTTCGCGACGGCGTAATCGTGCGCTTCGACGGTGCGTACGGCGGCCTCGGCATCAGCCTGATTGGCGATCGCCATCTTGTCGAGCTTGCGCCCTTCAAGATGGGTCAGGGCCGCCTCGAACGTCGCGCCCCGCTCGGTGCGGAAGACGCCCTTGACGCTCCAGTATTCCTGCGAGCGGAAATCCTCGATCTCCGTTTCGCGGTCGCAGATCAGCCGCAGCGCGACCGACTGGACCCGGCCGGCCGAGCGGCTCCCGGGCAGCTTGCGCCACAGCACCGGCGAGAGGGTGAAGCCGACGAGATAATCGAGCGCCCGGCGGGCGAGATAGGCGTCGATCAGCTCACGGTTGAGATCGCGCGGGTTGGCGAATGCGTCGAGAATGGCGCCCTTGGTGATGGCGTTGAAGACCACGCGCTTGACGCCGACGCCCTGAAGCGCCTTGCCGCCGCCCAGCACCTCGCAGACGTGCCAGGAAATAGCCTCGCCTTCGCGATCCGGGTCGGTGGCGAGGTAGAGATGCTCCGCCCCGCGCAGGGCCTGCGTGATGTCCTTGAGCCGGGCCTTCGCTTTGGGGTCGACCTCCCAGTCCATGGAGAAGTCCGCATCGGGGCGGACCGAGCCGTCCTTGGCGGGCAGGTCGCGGACATGGCCGTAGCTGGCAAGCACGGTGTAACCCGGCCCCAGGTACTTGTTGATGGTTTTTGCTTTCGCCGGCGATTCGACGATGACGACATTCATCGGCTTCAGGGCTTCGCGAACGCGATCATGACAATCCGGTTTCCAGGCAGGCGCTCGATGCGGCCCGCCAACTCCCATTCGAGCAAGGTGGTGTGCACCTCGGAGGGCGACAATTGGCAGCTACGGATGATTTCGTCAACGCTCACCGGTGTTGCCGAGAGCGCGGAGGCGATCCGCGCGCCGGCGTCCACGGGAACGGGCTCGCCGTCGCCGTCCCCGCTGGCCGGCTCAAGCCGGAGACCGACTGGGTCGACGGCGGGCGGCCGCCAGGCAGGATCTCCAATCGCGGCGATGACGTCAGCGGCGTTTTCCACCAACGTCGCGCCCTGGCGGATGAGATCGTTACCGCCGCGAGACCGCGGATCGAGGGGTGAGCCGGGAACGGCCAGAACCTCCCGGCCCTGCTCCAGCGCCATCCGCGCCGTGATGAGCGCGCCCGAGCGCAGGCTCGCCTCGACCACCACCACTGCCCGACACACTCCGGAAATGAGGCGGTTGCGCCTCGGAAAATGACGGGCCTGCGGCTGCTGTCCGGGCGGCATCTCCGCGACGATCAGACCTTTTTCGGCAATTGCGGCATAAAGATCGCGATGCTCCGGCGGATAGACGATGTCGATCCCGCCGGCAACCACGGCCGTCGTCCCGGACGACAACGCTGCCCCATGCGCCGCCGCGTCGACGCCACGAGCGAGCCCGGAGACCACGCAGACACCGGCGGCGCCGAGGTCGCCGGCGAGTTCGGCGGCGAGACGTCGGGCGTTCAGCGAGGCATTCCGCGCGCCGACGATGGCGACGGCCGGCCGCTGCAGCAGCGACGGCGCGCCAAGCATGGCGACCAGCGGCGGGGCATCATCGATATGAGCGAGAAGCGGCGGGTAGTCGGGCTCGTCCAGAGCGACGAGGCGGGCGCCCAGGGTCGCCAGCGCCGCAAGCTCGGCCTGCGCCTCGGCGTCGCTGCAGAGCCGCGGACACCTCTTGCCCCCGCCCCGGCGGGTAATCCCGGGGAGAGCGCGCAAGGCCGCCTGCGCCGAGCCGTACCGCGCCAGCAACCAGCGGAAAGTCACTGGACCGACATTCTCGCTGCGAATCAGCCGGAGCCGGTCGATGCGCTCACGCTCGTCGATGGGCCTCCTGCGCCGCTTTGTATTCTCTTGGTGCGACAGCCGCTCATCCTCAGCCGTGGCCGCGGACGTCCCGGGCCTCCCACGGCAGAGTTGTTAACCCACCCGTAGCTAAAGCGGCGTTAAGCTTGCACGCGTTCCTGGTGTCACACCTTTGCAACAGAAGAGGCGGTACGGCAGTGTCCCAGCGCTTTTTCTTTGCGCCCGAACGGCGGCCATGGAACATGGTGCGAATAATAGCGAAAATACTTTGGGACTTTTGTCCCTTCGAACAAGATCCCATCGGGAGGCACACGTGAACCCACGAGCCGAAGACCATTATCAAGACCCCAGCGAGGCCGACCCTGCCACGGAACTGACCCTGTCTGGGCAATTCCATGCTTCGGCTCCTGCCGTCGCCGACAGCAGGCCTTACAACCTCGCAATGTATCTGGATTTCCTTCCGGGAACCGACTGAGCACGGAGACTGCCCGGTGGCTGGCCGGGCAGTTCAGACGTCAAGATTGGCGACCATCAGGGCATTGTCCTCGATGAACTCGCGACGGGTCTCGACAGTCTCGCCCATCAGCGTGGAAAACACCTCCTCGGCATCATCGGCATGGGACACCTTGACCTGCAGGAGCGTCCGCGCTTCCGGGTCCAGCGTCGTCTGCCAGAGCTGGTCGGGGTTCATCTCGCCCAGCCCTTTGTAGCGTTGGAAGGCCATGCCCTTCCGCCCGATCTCCATGATCGCGTCAACCAGCGCGACGGGGCCGTTGATGGCGTGAGCCTTGTCCTTGACCATCAGCCGGCCCGCCCCGTCATAAACTGCGGCAAGGGCCTCCGCCCTGCCTTGCAGGCGCCGCGCTTCGGCGCTGTTGAGCCAGGATAGTTCCAGCAGGTAGCGGTCGCTGACGCCGCGAACGGTCCGCCGGAATTCCAGGCCCTCCTCGGGCAGCAGCGCGACTGTCCATTCCCCGTCGCCAAGCACGGCCAGCGTGTTTAACCGCTGCGCCAGACGTGCGCAGACGCCTTGTGCCCGGTCGCTGTCGCTCGCGAGCGAGCCGTCAAGCGTGCCGGCAATGGCCGCCTGCTCGACGAGAGGGAGGGGAACGGTCTGCGCAACGCGTTGCAATCGGCCCTGGATCGCGCGCGCCTCCTCGACGAGGCGACGCAGGTCTGCAGCCGCGATCTGCTCTCCGGCGGCCGTCTCGAACACCGCGCCTTCGTCGATGGCGGCGCCGAACAGAAAAGCCTCAAGCGCCACCTCGTCCTTCAGGTAGACCTCGGAGTTACCACGCTTGGCGCGATAGAGCGGCGGCTGGGCAATGTACAGATAGCCGCGCTCGATGATCTCGGCCATTTGTCTGAAAAAGAAGGTCAGAAGAAGCGTGCGGATATGACTGCCGTCCACATCCGCGTCAGTCATAATCACGATCTTGTGGTAGCGGCATTTGCCGATATCGAAGTCTTCGCGCCCGATGCCGGTTCCAAGCGCGGTGATCAACGTGCCGATCTCAGCCGAGCCTAGCATTTTGTCGAATCGCGCCCGCTCGACGTTGAGGATCTTGCCGCGCAGGGGCAGGATCGCCTGATTGGCCCGGTTGCGCGCCTGCTTGGCCGAGCCGCCGGCGGAGTCGCCCTCGACGATGAACAGCTCGCTGTTCGCCGGGTCGCGCTCCTGACAATCGGCCAACTTGCCCGGCAGGGACATCACGTCGAGCGCGCCCTTCCGCCGTGTCAGCTCCCGGGCCTTGCGCGCCGCCTCACGGGCGACCGCGGCCTCGACGATCTTGGCGACGATCTTCTTGGCTTCGGCCGGATGCTCCTCGAACCAGCGACCGAGTTGCTCACTCACAACGGCCTCGACCACCGGGCGAACCTCGGAGGAGACCAGCTTGTCCTTGGTCTGGGACGAGAACTTCGGATCGGGCACCTTGACCGAGAGCACGCAGGTCAACCCCTCGCGGGCGTCGTCCCCGTTGATCGTCGCTTTTTCCTTCTTGGCGACGGCTGAGAGGACATAGGCCTGGATTGTCCGCGTCAGCGCGGCCCGAAACCCGGCAAGATGGGTTCCGCCATCGCGTTGGGGGATATTGTTGGTAAAGCACAGCATCGTCTCGTGATAGCTGTCGTTCCAGTGCATGGCCACTTCGACGACCGTCCCGTCGCGCTCGACCTTGATCATGATCGGCTGCTCGATCAGCACCGTCTTTGACCGGTCGAGGTAGCGGACGAACGCGCTCAGCCCGCCCTCGTAATGAAGGTTGACCTCGCGGGACGGTACCGAGCGCACGTCCTTCAGCGTCAGGCGCACCCCGGAATTCAGGAAGGCCAGCTCGCGCAACCGGTGTTCAAGGGTGGCGAAGTCGAATTCCGTCATGGTGAACGTGCCGGTCGACGGCAGAAACGTGATCTCGGTGCCGGTCCGCGGCTTCCGCCTGACCATGGGCGCGTCGCCGACCACCGCCAGCGGCGTTTCCGCCTCGCCGTCGCGAAAGCGCATTGCGTGCGTCAAGCCTTCACGCCAGACACGCAGCTCCATCCACTCGGACAGGGCGTTGACGACGGAGATGCCGACGCCGTGAAGGCCGCCAGAGACCTTGTACGAGTTCTGGTCGAACTTGCCGCCGGCGTGGAGCCGGGTCATGATCACCTCGGCAGCCGAAATCCCCTCTTCTTTGTGGATATCGACCGGGATCCCGCGGCCGTTGTCCGAGACCGTGACGGAGCCGTCGGCGTTGAGCTGAACTTCGATGGTGTCGCAATGGCCGGCGAGCGACTCGTCGATGGCGTTGTCGACGGCTTCGTAAACCATGTGGTGGAGGCCGGTCCCGTCGTCGGTATCACCGATGTACATGCCGGGACGCCGCCGGACGGCCTCAAGGCCGCGCAAGACCTTGATGGAGTTGGCGTCATAGGCTTGTTCCGCGGCGGTGCCCGCCGTTGCTTTACTCATCGGTATTCCTCTTTCGAATTCAGCCGGCGGCGGTCCCGTCAGCGGACGAACCCTGGCCAAGGGAGACAAACTGGGCGCTGCCGGTGAGCGGCGCGAACACGGTGCGGTCGGTGCCGGCGTACCACGCCTGAGCCCCGAGATCAGCGACTTCGGCGAACAGAGCGGCGCGATGACGCGCGTCAAGGTGGGCGGCAACCTCGTCAAGCAGGAGCAGCGGCGCCGTGCCCCGCTCGGCTTTCTGCAACCGGGCGCTGGCGAGGACAACGGCAATCAGCAGTGTCTTCTGTTCACCGGTGGAGCATATCCGCGCCAGGCGGCCCGTCTCGGCGTGGCGAACGACGAGATCGCTGCGGTGCGGCCCGATGCTCGCGCCGCCGACTTCGGCATCCACCGCGCGGGCCTGCTCCAGCGCTTCGCGCAATCGGCATTCCACGGCAAGCGCGGTCCGGTTCTCCGCCAGCCAGTCCTCGACGGTGCCGACCGCGGCCAGTGTCGCGCCGGCGAAGTACCCGCGGTCCGCGGTATGCCCACTTAATCTTTCAGCAAGATCGCGGCGGGCCGCAGCGACGGCGACCGCTTTGGCGGCCATGGTCTCCTCCAGCGCCGTGAGCCAGCCGGCGTCGCCGATGCCGCTCCGGAGCAGACGCGACCGCTCCTGCATCGCCACCTCGTAGGCGCTCACCCGGCGGGCGTGGTCCGGATCGAGACCGAAGACAAGCCGGTCAAGGAAGCGCCGGCGGGCCGAACCACCCTCGGCGAACAGGCGGTCCATCTCCGGCGTCAGCCAACTGACGGTCAGGATCGACGCCAGCACCGCGTGCGCCCGCGCCGGCTGCGCGTCGATACGGACGTGCCGGCGTTCCCGGCCCGCACTGGCACGCGCCGAATCCAGTCCCGTGCCGATGTCCCTCTCTCCGGACGGCGTTCTGACCTTCGCTGCAACCGCCCACGCCCCGCTACCGGCCCCATAACTGGCCCCGTGAGCGTCCCCGCCACCGTCGACACCAAGCCGCTTCAGCTCGTCCAGCCGGGCCCGCCGCAGGCCACGGCCGGGTGCGAGCAGCGACAAGGCCTCGAGGACCGTCGTCTTGCCTGTGCCGTTGGCGCCGGTGAGAACGACGCTCTCTGAACCCACATCGAAGCGCTGATATACGTAGCAGCGAAACGCAGAGAGCGTCAGGCGG
This sequence comes from uncultured Alphaproteobacteria bacterium, assembly GCA_963789785.1. Classification (GTDB taxonomy): domain Bacteria; phylum Pseudomonadota; class Alphaproteobacteria; order Rhodospirillales; family Defluviicoccaceae; genus JAEULH01. The sequence goes on from CAWBNC010000038.1 coordinate 12,458, forward strand.
GCAACGGAGGTCGGGGGTGGTCCACAATCCCCGTGCCCGGCCGCCGACTTCGGCTGCACCACGTGATGAAGGTTCAATCCGTCCAGCGTTGACAATCCTGCGATCGCGTCCGGCGCCGCGATCAGACGCGCATCGGCATCAGCACGTAGATCGCCCCGGAGTCACCCCGCTCCTGCAAAATCGTTGGCGAGGCAGCGTCAGAAATTGAGAACCGTGCCTCTTCGCCCTCTATTTGCTGCGTTATATCAAGAAGATAGCGGGAGTTGAAGCCGATTTCCAGGGCGTCGCCACGGTAATCGACCTCAAGCTCTTCGGTTGCGCTCCCGCTATCGGGACTGGTCGCTGAAAGAACCAGCGTCCCGTTGCTCATGGCCAGCTTGACCGCGCGCGAGCGATCGCTGGAGATCGCCGAAACCCTGTCGACGGCAGCCGAAAACGCCTTGCAGGCGACGTCGAGCGTCTTGTCGTTGCTGGTCGGGATCACCCTCTCGTAGTCCGGGAACGTTCCGTCGATTAGCTTTGACGTCAGAACCGCCTTCTCGGCGGCAAAGCGGATCTTGGTGGAACTCAGCCCAACCTCGATCCCGTCGTCGCTTTCGTCGATGAGCTTGCGCAGCTCGGCGATGGTCTTGCGCGGAACGATGACACCGGGCATACCCGCCGCTCCGTCGGGCAGCGGCACTTCGACACTTGCCAGGCGATGGCCGTCGGTGGCGACAGCGCGCAGCACATCCGCGCCGCCGTGCTTCATCTCATGCAGGTAGATCCCATTGAGGTAGTAGCGAGTTTCCTCGGTCGATATGGCGAATCGGGTCCGGTCGATGAGGCCGCAGAGCGCGCGGGCGCTGAGGCGGAAGGCGTGCGGCAGCTCTCCGGCGGTCATGACCGGGAAGTCCTCGACCGGCAGGCAGGCGAGGGTAAAGCGGGACCGTCCGCAGCGCAGGACCATCTGCTGGCCGCCGGCGGCGGTCTCGATCTCGATCTGCGCGCCGTCGGGCAGCTTGCGCACAATCTCGTAAAGCGTATGCGCCGATACGGTTGTCGCGCCGGTGTTACCAACGTCCGCCGCGGTAGCCTCGGAAACGTCCAGATCCATATCCGTCGCCGTCAGGCGCAGCGTCTCGCGTTCGGCTTCAATTTTTACGTTCGACAGGATGGGGATGGTGTTCCGCCGCTCGACGACGCTTTGAACGTGCGCCAGGGCCTTGAGCAAAGCGACGCGATCAAGCGTTAATTTCATTCTGCCTACAACCCAACCAAGGTTCTTCCGCCGCGAGCCAGCCGCCCGCTCGTCATGATGGAAACCAGCCCGCGCCTGAACGACGCCGGCGACGCGCCGCACGGCCGAGCGTACTATATCAGCAGCAACCGGTGGGGGCAGATAAATCGACGCGCGCGTCCGGCGAGACGCTTGGCGTCAGCTTCGCAGCATCCGCTGTAGCAGTTCCAGATCTTCCGCAAAAACCGCGTCCTGAGCGCACAGCTCCTCGACCTTGCGCACCGCGTGCATCACCGTCGTGTGGTCGCGGCCGCCGAACTTGCGGCCGATTTCCGGCAGCGAGCGCGACGTCAATTGCTTAGCCAGATACATGGCGACCTGCCGTGGACGGGCAATGGCGCGTGCCCGCCGCGCCGAATGCATGTCGGAGATGCGGATGTTGAAGTGCTCGGCGACGCGCTTCTGGATGTCCTCGATCGACACCCTCCGGTCGTTCGACCGCAGCAGATCGTGGAGAACCTCCTGCGTCGTCTCCAGGGAAATCTCCCGGCCCACGAGCTGAGCGTGGGCGACGACCCGATTAAGTGCGCCTTCCAGCTCGCGAACGTTCGAAGAGATACGATGGGCAAGGAACTCCATCACCTTTCGCGGGATCTCCACATCCAGGCGCTCCGCCTTGGTCTGCAGTATGCCGAGGCGCAATTCGTAGGTGGTCGCATGAATGTCGGCGACGAGGCCGCAGCTCAGCCGGGATTTCAAGCGCTCCTGCATGCCTTCCAGATCGGATGGCGACTTGTCTGCCGACAGAACGATCTGCCGGCCCTGGTCGACCAGGGTGTTGAAGGTGTGAAAAAATTCCTCCTGGGTCGAGTCCTTGCCGCTGATGAACTGGACATCGTCGATCATCAGCACGTCCACGGAGCGGAACTGCGCCTTGAAATCGACCGTGTTCTGCTCGCGCAGGGCGCGGATAAAGCGGTAAAGGAATTTCTCCGCCGAGAGGTAGACAACCGTCCGCGACGGCTCCCGCCTGCGGATATGCCAGGCGACCGCGTGCATCAGGTGCGTCTTGCCGAGGCCGACACCGCCGTAAAGGAAGAGCGGGTTAAACGAGACCTTGCCGGCTTCGGCAACGCGGCGGGAGGCCGCGTAGGCGAATTCGTTCGGCTTGCCGACAACGAAGTTGTCAAACGTGAACCGTGCATCCAGCGGCGCGCCGATGTCGTTCGGGTCGTGGCCTTCCGGCCCAGTCGGCAGGGCCCTCTCGCACGGCCGCGACCCGGCGCCTGCTCGGCTGCCGGCGGCGATCTCCCGCGGATCGCGCTCGAAGGCGTCGGCGCCGTTGCGGTCCGCTTCGACGACGATGTCGATCTTCTGGACGGCCGGATTCTCGCCCCCCCACAGCGCCCGCATCCGGTCGGCATAATGAGCCACAACCCAGTCGCGCATGAAGCGGGTCGGGACCTTCATCGTAATGAGGCCGTCCCGCTCGCCGCACACCGCCATCGGTCTCAGCCAGCTCCGGTACGCCGCCTCACCAATCTCCGCGCGGAGGAGACCGCTGACCCGTTGCCATTGAGTATCCAGAAACGCCCCGTGCTCAGCCACGCGTCATCATCCCGTTCCTGCCTTCGTGCGCCTTCCGGCGCCGACACGACGGGATGATTGCAGGACGTCGCGTCCGGCGCCCATGGCGGCCGAACGTTTCGACTGGAGTCTTAGCCGGCCCCGCGCCACCCACGCGGGCGCAAGCACGAAGATGCCCCTGGCTGGTCAAGTCTCCGCTCCACCATTGAAGCGAGCGCCATCGGGGAAGAGCATGCACAATTCTCGTACCCGCCCCGATCGCCCGCATTCGCGGTATATCCCACAAATTCGTCCCGTCTATCACTTATTATAATTGGCGCTGTCGCGCTGGTATTCCGAAAAAGACTGAATAAAGCTCAAGCCGTCAACTTTAAGTTCTTTGCCTTAACCAGTCAATATTGACCATTGATGCAAGCCCCGTGCACGCGCTGCAAGTTCTCGTTGAACTGGTACTTGCTGAAGTGGCGATGACTGTAACTGACGACGATCGCCCGGCGCAACATGGCCGAATGCAGAACGACCAAAAAAAATTGCTTGACAAAGCGGAGAACAACCCAAGCGAGATACAGCCAGAGCGGGAAGATCGAGCGAACGAGTCCCGTCGGCATCTCCGTTCCGAAAGTGCAGGAGTCACAATGACCAATCGGGGCGGCGGCGCATGGCCCGCGCCAGCCGGCCGACGCGATCGATCACTGGCGGTTGTATTAGGCTGATCGCATAAACATCCCGCCCGAGCGAGCGCATCCACGGCCCGCCGGCGAACGGAGTGGGAGATCCCGGCGTAGCGGGACTTTGGCCGCCGCTTGGCTCAGCCAGCCATGGCTTTGATGCGTGCCGACATACGCGAGAGGCGCCTGGCAACAGTATTGCGATGGATCAGGCCTTGCTTGGTACCGCGCATCAGCTCCGGCTGCGCCGCCTGGAACGCGACCCGGGCGCTGTCCTTGTCACCGCTGGCGATCGCGTCTTCGACCTTGCGGAGAAAGGTCCTGATCCGACTCATGCGCATTCCGTTCACTTCGGTGCGCCGCTCGATCTGTCGGATCCTCTTTTTTGCGGAAGCGTGGTGCGCCATTAGCTCGATCGAATCCCGTCGTCACTGAAAGGGGTCATGCTTGATGCGAGGCGCATGTTTATCCAGGCCAAGGTCCGGCGTCAACAAGCCAGCCGCCGTACAATCGTCGGACACGCTCTTCCGCCGCTATTTCAGCGCAGTGCGCCACAAGGGGCGACGACGCCATACCGCGGAACCGCCGCTATCGGTTCTTGAACGCCGGCTTGCGCTTCTCGACGAAGGCACTCATGCCCTCCTTCTGGTCCTCCGTCGCGAAGATCGCGTGGAACATGCGCCGTTCGAAGCGCAGGCCCTCGGCAAGCGGCGATTGGAAGGCGCGATTGACCGCCTCCTTGGTGATCATCGCCAGCGGCCGCGACATCCGCGCAATCTTCTCGGCCGTCTTCAGCGCCTCGGCGACGAGATCGGCCGCCGGCACGATCCGGCTGACCAGGCCGCTGCGTTCGGCTTCTTCGGCATCCATCATTCGCCCGGTCAGGCACATGTCCATCGCTTTGGCCTTGCCGACGGCGCGCACCAGTCGCTGCGTTCCGCCAAGGCCGGGAATAGCGCCGATCGAGATCTCCGGCTGGCCGAACTGGGCTGTGTCGGCGGCGATGATGATGTCGCACATCATCGCCAACTCGCAGCCGCCGCCTAAGGCAAAACCGCCCACCGCCGCGATGGTCGGCTTGCGGCAAGCCGCTGCCGCCTCCCACCCACGGGTGAGAAAGTCGGCCAGATAAGCCTCCATAAAGGATTTGTCCTTCATTTCCTTGATGTCGGCGCCGGCGGCAAAAGCCTTGTCGCTGCCGGTCAGCACGATCGCGCCCACGGCCCCGTCGTCCTCGAAGCCGGCCAGCGCTTCCGCCAGCTCCGCCATCAGCGCGGCGTTCAGCGCGTTCAGCGCTTTCGGCCGGTTCAGCGTGATCAGCCCGACCGCGCCGCGCGTTTCGACGATGATGTTCTCGTAGGCCATGGTCGGCTCTCCTCAAGTGCCGCGACGAGACGCGACTCCGGTCCGCTATATCATCAGCGCTGACGCTTCGGACAGAAGAAAGTCGCCCGACCGGCGATGACCGCGCGGCGGATGCCGCCGGTCCTGGCCACCGCGCAGCGGCAGTCGGGGCAGGGGGCGCCGGCGCGGTCGTAGACGGCGAACGCGTGCTGGAAGCATCCGAGTTCGCCGCAAGGCCGCTGATGATTGCGCAAGGACGAGCCGCCGGCGGCGATGGCCTCGCTCAGCACCGTCCGGATGGCGTCGACGAGCCGCCGTGACCTGGCGCGGCCGATGCCGCCGGCCGGGCGCTGCGGCGACAGCCGGGCACGGTAGAGCGATTCGCTGGCATAGATGTTGCCCATGCCGGCGACGGCGCGCTGATCCATGAGCGCCGCCTTCAGCGCCATCGTCCGGCCGGAGAGGCATCCGGCGAGATAGGAACCGGTAAACCCGTCGCCGAGCGGTTCGGGTCCCAGAGTCGCCAGCATCGGATGCGCGGCGAGGTCATCCGTCGCCACCAGATCCATGAAACCGAAGCGCCGGGCATCGTTGAAACGCACGCTCGCGCCGTCTTCGGTAGCGAAACAGACGTGATCGTGGGCCCGCCGCGGGCTGTCGGCTGTCGCGATCTGGAAGTGGCCGGACATGCCGAGGTGGGCGATCAGGGTCAGCCGATCCTCGAGGCCGAAAAGGAGGAACTTGGCCCGCCGCTCGATGCTCTCCACCCGACGGCCGGTCAGCCGGGCGGCGAATGCCGCCGGCAACGGAAAGCGCAGATCGGGTCGATGAGCGCTGACGGCGACGAGGCGCCGGCCCAGCAGCACCGGGATCAGGCCGCGGCGGACGGTTTCGACTTCGGGTAGCTCGGGCATGGCCGCAAGGTAGCGCGGCCAAAGGCCTTCGGCTATGGTGCCGGCGATGTCCCATGAAGATGCCCGCGCGCCCTCGGCTTCGGCCGGCGGGGAGGACGGCTCAAGCGCCGACTTCGGCTTTCGCCGCGTCGCCACGAAGGACAAGGCGCGCATGGTCCGCGCCGTTTTCGACAGCGTTGCCGACCGCTACGATCTGATGAACGACCTGATGAGCGGCGGCATCCACCGACTGTGGAAGGCGGCCATGATCGACTGGCTGCAACCCCGGGCGGACATGCACCTGCTCGACGTCGGCGGCGGGACCGGCGACATCGCTTTTCGCTTCCGCGACGCCGGCGGCGGCCCGGTGACGGTCGCCGACATCAACGAGGAGATGCTCAAGGTCGGGCGCAGCCGCGCCGAGCAGGATGAGCGGAACGGCGCGCTGACCTGGCTTTGCGCGGATGCCGAGCGGTTGCCGATCGCCGACTCCAGCCTCGACGCCTACACCATCGCCTTCTGCATTCGCAACGTCACCCACATCGACCAGGTGCTGGATGAGGCCCGACGGGTGCTCAGGCCCGGCGGCCGTTTCCTCTGCCTCGAATTCAGCCGGGTCATCCTTCCGGTCGTGGACTGGCTGTACGACAGCTACTCCTTTAGCGTCATCCCGGCCATCGGCCGGGTCGTTACAGGCAATGCCGAGGCCTACCGCTACCTCGCCGAAAGCATCCGCCGCTTTCCCCCGCAGGACCGCTTCGCCCGGATGATCGGCGACGCCGGTTTCGATTTGGTCCGCTATCGCAACCTCTCCGGCGGGATAGCCGCCCTTCATTCGGCCTGGCGGATATGACCAAATCCGGCGGCGGTCATACGTTGGCTACGACCAGAACCACGGCTACGTCGCGACCGGTGGCGCCGCGGCGGAAGCACGGCGTCCTGCTGATCCGGCGATGATCCGCAGCCTCCGCAACCTCGTTCGGCTGATCGCGATCGCGCGGACGTTGGCGCGGCACGACGCGCTGTTCATGCTCGACTCCCTGCGCGTCGCCCCGCCGGTGATCTGGCTTGCCCGCAAGATCTGGCTTCGCGACGATACCGGCCGGCCGGGCGAGCGCCTGGCCCGCGCGCTCCACGAGGCGGGGCCGTCGTTCATCAAGCTGGGGCAGGCGCTTTCGACCCGCTCTGACCTGCTAGGCGAAGAGGTCGCCGAGGATCTGTCCCATCTTCAGGACAAGGTGCCGCCCTTTCCGGGCGCTCAGGCGCGAGCTATCATCGAGGAGGAGTTGGGCCACCCGATCGACGAGCTGTTCTCCCGGTTCGACGACACGCCGATCGCCGCCGCTTCCATCGCCCAGGTTCATCTTGCCGTCGACAGCGACGGCCACGAGGTTGCGGTCAAGGTTCTCCGCCCCGGCATCGACAGGGCCTTCGATCGCGATGTCGATCTGTTCGCCTGGGTCGCGGAGCTCATCGAATCGGCGCGGCCGGACCTTCGCCGGCTGAAACCCGTGGAATTGGTTCGCACACTGGCCGGAACCATCAAGATCGAGATGGATCTGCGCTTCGAGGCGGCCGCGGCGGTCGAACTTGCCGCGAATTTCGCCGACGACCCGATGTTCAAGGTACCCGCGGTCAACTGGCAGCGGACGGGCCGGCGGGTGCTGACGGTCGAACGCATTGACGGCATTCCGCTCGACGAGCGTCAGCGGATCATCGCCGCCGGCCACGACCCGGAGAAGGTCATGGGCATTGCCGCGCGGGCCGTTTTCCAGCAGGTCTTTCGCGACGGTTTTTTTCACGGCGATCTGCACGCCGGCAATCTTTTCGTCCGGGCCGACGGCAGCGTCGCGGTGGTCGATTTCGGGATCATGGGCCGGCTGGACAAGGCGAACCGCCGTCACCTCGCCGAGCTGCTCCTCGCCTTCCTCAGCCGCGACTATCGTCGGGCCGCCGAGGTCCATCGCGACGCCGGCTGGATCCCGGCGGACGCGGCAATCGATGCCTTTACCCAGGCCTGCCGATCCATTGCCGAGCCGATCATGGACCGGCCGCAGAACGAAATCTCCATCGCCCGGCTGCTCGGCCATCTGTTCCAGGTCACCGAAACGTTCGAGATGGAGACGCAGCCGGAACTGCTGCTGTTGCAAAAAACCATGCTCGTCGCCGAAGGCACAGGCCGCAGCCTCTGTCCCGATATCAACATGTGGCTGCTGACGCGGCCGCTGGTCCAGGATTGGATGATGGCCGCGTTCGGACCGGAGGCGCGTCTGCGTGAGGCCGCCGAGAGTGTCGCCGCCAACCTCGCGCGGCTTCCGGAGCTGGTCAAGGCAGCGGAGGCGACCGCACGGGTTCTGGCCGACGGCCACGTCAAGCTGCACCCGGAGACGATCGCCGCTCTCCTGCGCGGCGCCGAACCGCAGCCGTTCAACATGCACGGATTGTTCTGGGTAATCCTCGGCGTGATCATCGCGCTGGCGCTGATCGGCTGACGCGACCTCTTCCACGATTTTGCACCGGCAATAAAAAGAAGCCTTGCCTGCATGCCACCAACTCCTTAAGTTTACAACACTTAAAAGAAGTGAAATTTTCCGGGTCGGGTTGTGCTTGCGGGTAAAACCATCCTTCTCGTTATCTCCGGCGGGATTGCGGCCTACAAGAGCCTCGAGCTGATCCGGGGCCTGAAGGAGCGCGGCGCGTCCTGCCGAAGCATCCTGACGGCCGCTGGAACCCAGTTCGTCACGCCTCTCTCGGTCGCCGCGCTGACGGAGAGCAAGGTCTACATGGACCTGTTCTCGCTGACCAATGAGAGCGAGATGGGCCACATCCAACTGTCGCGCGCGGCCGATCTGGTTGTGGTCGCCCCTGCAACCGCCGATCTTCTCGCCCGCATGGCGTCGGGCCAGGCCGACGATCTGGCAACGACCGCGCTGCTCGCGACCGACAAGGACGTGATCTGCGCTCCGGCCATGAATGTGCGGATGTGGGAGCACCCGGCGACCCGGGCCAATCTCGCGACCTTGAAGCGCCGCGGTATCCGCTTCGTCGGCCCGAACGAGGGCGACATGGCCTGCGGCGAATGGGGCTTCGGACGAATGGCCGAACCGGCCGAGATCTTGACCGCGATCGAGGCCTGCTTCGCCGGTGGCGAAGTTCATCGGGGCCGACCGCTCGCCGGCGTGCGGGCACTGGTGACGAGCGGGCCGACCATCGAGCCCATCGATCCCGTCCGCTTCATCTGCAACCGCTCGTCGGGCCGTCAGGGCCACGCCATCGCCCGGACGCTGGCGGCGGCTGGCGCGCGGACGACGCTGGTCTCCGGACCCACGTCGCTGCCGGCGCCGTCCGGGGTCGCGATGGTTGCGGTGGAAACGGCGGAACAGATGCTGGGCGCGTGCGAAGCGGCGCTGCCGGTGGATGTGGCGGTCTGCGCCGCGGCCGTCTGCGACTGGCGGGTCACCCATGACGCCGCCGAGAAGATCAAGAAGGATCCGGGCGCTCCGCCGCCGGTGCTGGCGCTGGCGGAAAATCCCGACATCCTGGCCACCCTGAGCAACAGCGGGGCCGGGCGGCCGCGGCTTGTGATCGGGTTTGCCGCGGAGACGTCCGACGTCGTCGAAAACGCCACGGCCAAGCGCGCGCGCAAAGGCTGCGACTGGATCATCGGCAATGACGTCGGCCGGGCCAGCGGCACCTTCGGCGGCGAGGACAACACGGTCTACCTGATCTCGGCCGAGGGCGTCGAGCCTTGGCCGCGCATGTCGAAGGACGCCGTCGCCAGAGCGCCTGGTCGACGCCATTGCCCAAGCGCTGGAGCGGTAACATGGCGGCGCTGACAGTTGACATCCGCCGGCTCGCGCATGGTCTCGATCTTCCTCTGCCGGCCTACGCCACGGCCCACAGCGCCGGACTCGATCTCCATGCCGCCGTCGCCGAACCGCTCGACATTGCGCCGCGGGCCCGGGCGCTCTTGCCCACCGGCGTAGCGATCGCCTTGCCCGATGGCTACGAGGCGCAGATCCGCGCCCGCTCCGGTCTCGCCATCGCGCACGGGATCGGCGTGCTCAACAGTCCCGGCACGATCGACGCCGACTATCGGGGTGAAATCGCCGTTATTCTCGTCAACTGCGGCGAACGCGCCTTTCGCGTCGAGCGCGGCATGCGGATCGCACAACTCGTGGTCGCGCCGGTGGAACGCGTGGTTTGGCGCGAGGTCGACCATCTTGCTGAGACAGTGCGCGCCCACGGCGGCTTCGGCTCGACTGGAACGGCAGAGCCCTGACGGCGCTCGCGGAAGGATGACGACATGTTGCGTCTTTCGAGAAAGACACTTTTCGCCATAGAGGCGGTTCTCGATATCGCCTACCACGCCGGGAGTGAACCGGTGCAGAGCCGCGAGATTACCCGGCGGCAGGGCATTCCCCGTCGCTACCTGGAGCAGGCGCTGCAGAGCCTGGTCCGCCATGGTCTGCTGGTCGGCGTGCGCGGGCCGCGCGGCGGTTATCGCCTCGCCAAGGAACGGCGGCGAATCACTGTCGGCGAGGTCATCCGGATCATTCGCCAGGTCGAGACGGCGGAAGATCCGTTGCAGGAGGCAAGCGGCTCGCAACTCGCCCAGCGGGTCGTTCGGCCGCTTTGGATGGAGTTGCAGGGCGAGCTCATGGACCGACTCGACCAGGTGACGATCGACGATCTCTGCGTCCGCGCCAACGGCGCTGGCATTGCCAGCGAAGGCCGGACCAACCTTGACTTCTCCATCTGAAGCGCTGCCCCATGGCGCGAGCAAGCAATGTGAGGACACCATGACCGAGCAACCGACGCTCGTGCGCAATCGACCCGAACCCGACGCGATCGGCCGCGGGCGCGTCTACGAGAGCATTCTCGATACGGTCGGCAACACGCCGCTGGTGCGCTTGGCCAAGCTGGAAGCCGAGACAGGCTGCGGGGCGCGGCTGCTTGGCAAGTGCGAGTTCTTCAATCCTCTGAGCTCGGTCAAGGACCGCATCGGCCTCGCCATGATCCGCGCCGCCGAAGCCAGCGGCCGCATCGGTCCGGGCGCGACGCTTGTCGAGCCGACCTCCGGGAACACTGGCATCGCGCTCGCCTTCGTCTGCGCCGCGCGCGGCTATCGGCTGATCCTCACCATGCCGGAGAGCATGTCGGCGGAGCGGCGCAAGATGCTGGCCCTGCTCGGCGCCGAGATCGTCCTCACGCCGGCGCAGAAGGGGATGCCGGGGGCGGTGGGTCACGCCGAGGAGATCGTTGCGCAAACGCCGGGAGCCTTCATGCTCCAGCAGTTCAGCAATCCGGCCAATCCGGACATCCACCGCCAGACGACCGCCGAGGAAATCTGGCGCGATACCGGCGGCATCGTCGATGCGTTCATTAGCGGAGTCGGGACCGGCGGAACATTGACCGGCTGCGGCGAGGTGCTGAAGGCGCGGCGGCCGGGCGTGCGGATCATTGCGGTCGAGCCCGAGGACAGCCCGGTGCTTTCGGGCGGCATACCGGGGCCGCACAAGATCCAGGGCATCGGCGCCGGGTTCGTGCCGGCCGTGCTCCGGATCGACCTGATCGACGAGGTCATCAAGATCGCCAACGAAACCGCCTTCGCCATGTCCAGACGCGTCGCCCGGCTGGAGGGACTGCCGGGAGGCATCTCGACCGGCGCCGCGCTGGCCGCCGCCGTCGAGGTCGGCAAGCGGCCGGAGATGGCGGACAAGACGATCGTCGCCATCCTGCCGTCGTTCGCCGAACGCTATCTGTCGACGGCGCTGTTCGAAGGCCTTGGCGGCGATTGAATACGCCGGTTGCATGAACGCGCCGCGGACCCCGCCCAGGGAATTCAGCGACGATCAGCTCGTCCGCTACGCGCGCCACATCCTCCTCGACGAGATCGGCGGCCAGGGGCAGGCAAGGCTGTTTGCGGCGAAGGTGCTGGTCGTCGGCGCCGGCGGACTGGGCTCGCCGCTGCTGATGTATCTGGCGGCGGCCGGGGTCGGCACGCTCGGCATCGTCGACGACGACGTGGTCGAGCTCAGCAATCTCCAGCGCCAGATCGTCCATACCTCGTCGCGGATCGGCGAGGCCAAGGTGGCCAGCGCGCAGCGGACGGTCGCGGCCCTGAACCCGGAGACCACGGTCATCGCGCACGCGGAGCGGCTGGATGCCGGCAACGCCCTGGCCTTGATCGAGGGCTACGACGTGATCGCCGACGGCAGCGACAATTTCCCGACCCGCTTTCTCATCAACGATGCCTGCTTCTTCGCCCGCCGTCCGCTCGTCTCCGCGGCCGTGCTGCGCTTCGAGGGTCAAGTCGCGACCTTCAAGGCCTACGAGTACGGCGAGGACGGCCGCCACGGGCCGTGTTATCGCTGCCTCTTTCCCGAACCGCCGCCGCCGGGCGAGGTGCCGTCGTGCGCCGAAGCGGGCGTGCTCGGCGCATTCTGCGGCGTCGTCGGCTCCATTCAGGCCACCGAGGTGATCAAGGAGATCTTGGGGATTGGCGAGAGCCTGTCGGGCTCGCTGGTGCTGCTCGACGGCCTGCGCGCCCGCTTCCGCAAGATCGGGCTCGGCAGCGATCCCTGCTGCCCACTATGCGGCGCGTCGCCGTCGATCCGCGATCTTCGCCAGCATGACTGACGCAGCGACGCACGCGGGGCCGGAAAAGCTCTCGCTGATCGTCTTTTCCGGAGATTTCGAGCGGGTGCATTACGCGCTGTGCGTGGCGGCGAGCGCCGTCGCGGTCGGCACCGCGGCGACCCTGCTTTTTACCGGGCAGGCGATCCGCGCCCTGGCCGTCGACGTCGAAACGGATGGCGGTTCAGGTCCCGGCTGGCGATCCCTGCCGGGTGGCGACGGGCGGCGGGGCGGCGACATCGACGACGACTATCGCGCCCGCGGAGTTGCCGGCTTCGAGGAGCTGCTCGCCGCCTGTGCCGAACTCGGCGCACGTCTGATCCTCTGCGAGATGGGACTGCGGGTCGCGGGTCTCGACCGCAGCGCTCTGCGTCAGGATCTGGTGCTTGAGGAGGCGGGTCTGGCGACGTTCCTCGCCGATGCCTCGGCCGCGGGCGCCATCACCTTCATCTGAGCGAGGTTGGGACCGCGCAGGCACCACCGGTCAGGACTGCGACCCGATCAGAAGCGAACGTCCTCGGGCAGGATCCGGTTGGGCGGCTTGTGTCCGTCAACGAAGCTCTTGATGTTGATCAACACGCATTCGCCCATGCCAATTCGGCCCTCGATCGTCGCCGAGCCCATGTGCGGCAACAGGACGACGTTTTCCAGCTGCAGCAGCTTGGGATTGACGGCAGGCTCGTTGACGAAGACGTCCAGCGCGGCGCCGGCCAGCTCCTTGTTGCGCAGCAGGCGGATCAGCGCGGCCTCATCGATGATTTCGCCTCGGGCGGTATTGACGAGATAGGCGTGGGACGGAATGAGTTTCAGCCGCCGGACCGACAGCAGGTGGTAGGTCGCCGGGGTGTGCGGGCAGTGGATGGTGATGAAATCCATCCGCGCCAGCATCTGATCGAGGCTCTCGTGGTAGGTCGCCTCCAGTTCCGCCTCGATATCTGGATGAACGCGGCGGCGGTTGTGATAGTGGATGCTCATGTCGAAGGCACGCGCGCGACGCGCCACGGCCTGGCCGATTCGGCCCATCCCGAGAATGCCGAGGCGCTTGCCGGCGACCCGGTGGCCGAGCATCCATGTCGGCGACCAGCCGTTCCACTCGCCCGCGCGCAACACCCGCTCGCCCTCGGTCAGCCGGCGCGGCACGCTCAGCAACATGGCCATGGTCATGTCGGCCGTGTCCTCGGTAAGGACATCCGGCGTGTTGGTGATCGTGATTCCGCGCCCGTGGGCCGCGCGCACGTCGATGTTGTCGATGCCGGCGCCGTAGTTGGCGATGAGCTTCAGCCGATTCGCCGGCGCGTTCAGCAGCTTCGCATCGATGCGATCGGTGACGGTTGGGACAAGAACGTCGGCGATGGCCGCCGCCTCGGCCAAGCGCTGCGCGCTCATCGGCGTGTCGTCCAGATTTAGACGCACGTCGAACAGCTCCATCATCCGCGTTTCAACGACGCCGGGCAGCTTCCGCGTAACGATAACGAGGGGTTTCTGCTTCGCCATGATAAGATCAGCCGCCGGCCAAGATGCCGCGGCTCCCGGTTACCGTCCATTGGCTGGTGACTTGACCGTCGATCGCCCGAGGTCACTATAGTCAGCGGCCCGGCGTTGTCACCGCATACCGTTCGTGAGGCTATCCCATTCCCATCCGCGTCTTTCTTCTGTGCGCCGTCCTCCTGGCGGGGCTCAACGCGGCAAGCGCCGCATCCACTCAGCTTCCTGAGTCCCGCTACGTCAGTCTGCGCGCCAGCGAGGTCAATCTCCGCGTCGGCCCCGGCGACCAGTACCCGATCGCCTGGGTCTATCATCGCCCGGGCCTGCCGCTCGAAATCACCGCTGAATTCGATGTCTGGCGGCGCGTCCGCGACTGGCAGGGCGAAGAAGGCTGGATCCACTCCAACATGCTGAGCACGCAGCGGACGGTGATCATCATCGACGGCGTACAGCCTCTGCGAAAGAAGCCGAACGGGGGCAGTACGACGATCGCCACCGCGGAACCAGGCGTCGTCGCCCGGCTTCTTCGCTGCCCGAAGCGGACCGAGTGGTGCCAGATCGAGGTCAATGGCATGCGCGGCTGGGCTCCCCGCCCGCACATCTGGGGAATTCACCAGGGCGAAACGGTCGACTGAGCCGGCTTCTGCTCGTCCAACACCTTTGTACACGGTGTCTGCATTCATCGGCGGATCGTTCGCCTGGCGAAGGCGATATGGAAGTTCATCATGACGTTCGCCGCTTGGCACTTGGCCCTGGAAACTCGTGCGGCGGGCTCAGAGACTTGAACCCGACGAAGTCCGTTCAACGCTACCGATAGTCGCCCATGCAAGGCCGGCAACACCGCGCGGGACAATCAAGTATGCCTCTGTTAGTTTTATAGAGGTGGCGCAGCGCGGACCTGTCATCGCGATCTTGTCAGGGCGACTTTGACTGCGCAAGTCCGATCCATCGGCGACAGAAGAGGCGACGGCGACGAAACAGACGCTTTTGATGGCGCGGACCTCGCGGGATTAGTCGCCCTGCTGCTCTGGGGTCTGCATATGGTCCAGAGCGGCGTCCTGCGGGCTTGCGGTCCGAGCTTGCGCCGCCTGCTTGGCATCGCGCTCGGCAATCGCATCAAAGCATTCTTCGTCGGGCTGGTGGTCACCAGCGGATTGCAGAGCAGCACCGCAACCGCACTGATGATCACGTCTTTCACGGCGCGTGGTCTGGTCGAGTTCGTGCCGGCGCTCGCAGTGATGCTCGGCGCCAATGTCGGCACGACACTGATCGTTCAGGCCATGGCCTTCGATGTGTACAAGGTGGCGCCGATCCTCGTGCTAGCCGGCCTGTTTCTGTTCCGGCGCGGTCGCATGTCACGCACACGCGATTTCGGGCGCGTCGCCATCGGTCTCGGGCTGATGCTGTTCGCCCTCAGAGCGCTGATGATCATGGTCGCGCCTTCTGAAGACACTCCCTTCCTGCGGCTGCTGCTCGAACTCGATCACTTCGGACCCTCTGCTAGCAGTGACGATAGCCGCCGGTCTCGCCTGGGCGGCGCACTCAAGCGTCGCCGTCGTGCTGCTCATCATGTCGTTCGTCGCGAACGGGGCGATTCCACTTGACGCCGCACTCGCCCTGGTTCTCGGCGCCAATTTGGGAACCTCCATTAATCCGTTGGTGGAAGCGCAACCGGTCGGCGATGCGGCCGCGAGGCGGCTTCCGCTCGGCAATATCCTCAGCCGTCTCCTGGGGTGCGTCGTCGTGCTCCTCATCATTGATCGGGTCGGCCCGTTCATGAGCCGCCTGGAGCCGAATCCAGTTCGGGCGTTAGCGGATTTCCATACAGGCTTCAATCTGCTTCTGGCTTTGGTGTTTCTACCGCTGTTGGGGCCGTGGGCAAGTCTATTGCGCCGGATAATCCGGACGCCCGTCGCGCCCGAGGATCCGTCGCGCCCGCGTTATCTCGACGCGCCTGCGTGCGAGGATCCGGGGGTCGGACTGGCGGGCGCTGCCCGCGAAGCGCTACGTATGGCGGACGTCCTGGAGGCGATGTTACAGGGTGCGCTCGACGGTCTCGATGGTGGAGACCGGAAGCGCATTTCGCAAAACAAGCAACTGGATGACGTTCTCGACAGCCTCGACAGAGCGATCACCGGCTTCCTGATGCGGATGGAGCCGGAGGAAATGGACGAACAAGAGAGCCGGCGCGTGTCGGAATTCCTGGCGTTCACCAAAAACTTCGAGCAAGCCGGCGACGTTATCGAAAGGAGCTTGATGCCCCTCGCCGCCAGGCGACTGAAGCGTGGCTTCACCTTTTCCAATGAAGCCGCGGCCGAGATCCGTGAAATGGTCGAGAGGTCAGTGGACAACGTCCGTGCCGCCGCGGCCGTGTTCATGACTTACGATATTCGAGCCGCAAGACGCCTTATGGGTGAAAAGGAGGTTTTCCGCGACCTCGAGGCGCTAGCGGCCGAAGCGCACTTCGCGCGCATTCGAACGAGCCGAGCGGAGACCATCGAAACCGGAGCGTTGCAGCTCGACGTACTTCGGGACTTGCGGCGCGTCAACGCGCATATCGTCACCGCCGCCTATCCGGTGCTCGAAGAGCATGGCGAGCTGCTACCCAGCCGCCTCCGGCTGCGGGCCTGATCGCTGTTCCCTGCCAAATTTCGCGACGCCTCATCCGCTAGTATCCGGCTTCAGGCGAAGTCTTCGCTCAGCGACCGTCGCGTTTCGTCCGAAAGCGCCGCCATGTGGCTGTAATTGGGGTGCTCGATGGCGAGCAGGACGCGGGCTCCATCCGCCCGAAAGGCTTCGATCTGTTCGGGCTTGAAGGGAAAGCGGATGAAGTGCACCGATGAAGTCTTGCCGTCGGCGGTCGTGCGCTCGGCGTCGTCGTCGGAGACGGCCCCGACCCGCATCTCGCCGATGACGAAGCTGATGTGGGTCTCGATGCCGGCCAGCTCGCGGAGCACCTTCGCCCGCCTGACCGGGTTGTCGATCTCGATCATGAATGTCGCGACCAGGGTTCGACCGTCCGGAATAAGGGGATTGTAGGCACGCAGCTCGTCTTCGATCTGCGCCTCGCCGCCCTGTTCGACGAACAGCATTTCGTGCACCTGATGCAGCATGGTGTCGTAGTTCTCGAAATAGAAGGCCGCATCGGGGCCGACGGCCACCCGGCGAGGGCGCTTCATCGTCGCCATCTGGCGACGGCGGTCGTCGCGGACGCGGCCATAGTCCGCCATCGGCATGAGATCCGCGCGCGTGATTTCGGTCTTGGCTGGCATAGCTTCCTCCGGCGTCGGTGCTTTACGCGCCGTAGGCGCGGGCGATGATCTGGATGGGATGGGCCACCGGCTGAATATCGACCGGCTCGTCCACGGCGCGGTCCATACCCTGGACGATATGGTCGCGCGCCAGCGGGCATTCGGAGACAACAAACCCGAGCTTGTTGTCGATGGCCTGGCGGACGACCGGCTTGCCGACTTTCAGGGCGATCTCGAAGTTCTCCTTCATGATGCCCCAGGAGCCGCCGTGGCCGGAGCAGCGCTCGATAACCCTGATCTCGGTCTCCGGCAAAAGCTTCAGCATTTCCGCGGCCTTCGCGCCCATGTTCTGCGCCCTCGCGTGGCAGGCAATATGGACGGTGACGCCGCCGCCCAGCGGCTTCATGCCGTCCGCCAGCCCCTCCTTGCGGGCAATGTCGACGACGTACTCGGCCGCGTCATAGGTCGCACCGCTGAGCGCCTTGATATTTTCGTCGTCCGGCTCCAGCAGTGGCCACTCGAACTTCATCATCAGGCTGCAGGACGGCACGAGCGATATTACGTCGTAGCCCTTGTCGATCCACGGCCGCATCTCCGCGGCGATGCGTTTGGCGTTGGCCGCGACCCGGGCGAGATCGCCATACTCGAGCTGCGGCATGCCGCAGCAGCCGGGATAGAAGACTTCGCTTTCGACACCGTTGCGGGCGAGCACGCCCTGCGCCGCCACGCCGATATCCGGGTTGTTATAGTTGATGAAGCAGGTCGCGTAGATCACCGCCTTGCGGCCGTGGGCCGGCGCCTCGCGATTGACCGTCGGCGGCGCGGAGCGGGCGCGGGCGGCGAAGGTTTTGCCATGATATTCGGGCAGATGGGCGTCGCGATGGACGCCGGCGACCTTCTCCAGCGGCGGGCGCGTCAGCGCATTGCCGCACTTGCTTGCCCAGTTGGCAATCGGCGCGGCGAATTTGGCGAGGTTGCCGTTGCGATCCGTTTCCGTGAGCTGCCGCTTTACGAAGCCGGGTTGCCGGCGCGGAACTCGGCGGCGCGGTAGCGCAGCATCAGGTGGGGAAAATCGAGGTCGAACTCGTGGGGCGGCACATACGGACACTTGGTCATGAAGCACATGTCGCACAGCGTGCAGGCGTCGACCACCGGCTTGAAGCCGGCGCTGTCGACGGTGTCGAGCTCGCCGCTTTCGGACTCGTCGATCAGGTCGAAAAGGCGCGGGAAGCTGTCACACAGGTTGAAGCAACGCCGACAGCCATGGCAGATGTCGAAGACCCGACGCAGCTCCGCGTCGATCTTCTCGCTGTCGTAGAATTCGTCGTCCCGCCACGCGATATGGTGGCGCGTCGGCGTATCAAGGCCGCCTTCCCGCATCGATCGCTCCCGCTCGTCAGAGTGCAGAATGATACGGCGCGGCTGTGCTTATCCGCCGCGAGGCGGCCGATATATCGGCCCCTCGCAACCTTCTTGTCGCGTGCTCGCGCCGCCTGATCCTCAGTTCGCCGTGACCCCGGTCACAGCGGAATTCAGTCCATCGTGTCGAGAGCCTTCTGAAACCGGCCGGCATGCGACCGCTCGGCCTTCGCGAGCGTCTCGAACCAATCGGCGATCTCTTCGAAACCCTCATCGCGCGCGGTTCTGGCCATTCCCGGATACATGTCGGTGTATTCGTGGGTCTCGCCGGCGATTGCCGCCTTGAGATTCGATCGGCGTCCCGCCGATCGGCAGGCCCGTGGCCGGATCGCCGACCTTCTCGAGAAACTCGAGATGCCCGTGAGCGTGCCCGGTCTCACCTTCGGCAGTTGACCGGAACACAGTCGCGACGTCGTTATAGCCCTCGACATCGGCCTTTTGAGCAAAATAGAGATAGCGGCGGTTCGCCTGCAACTCGCCCGCGAACGCTTCCTTCAGATTGTCTTCTGTCTTCGACCCTTTGAGTTCAGCCATCCTTGCTCTCCCGTAACAGCTGTTGACTTGGGAAAGAGGCTGCCGCACACGGCCGCCTACATCCCTAAAGCAACATAAGCTGCCGGGTCAGGGTGTCAATGTTTTTTAGAGAAACTCTAAAAAGGGTGGTAACTGACTGATTAATTATCATTCGCCGGAAAGACGGACGATAACATCGACGCGGCGGATGCGGGTGCCGTCGGGTGGTGACGGCACCTCGGCAACGACCACTTCGCCAGGCGGAATGTCCTCAAGACGGCTTGAGCGCTCGTGGAAGAAGTGGTGGTGGTCGCTGATGTTCGTGTCGAAATAGGATCGGCCGGAGTCGACGACGATCTCGCGCAGCAGGCCGGCCTCAGTGAACTGATGCAACGTGTTGTAGACCGTCGCCAGCGACACCTGGATGTCGGCCTCGGCCGCCTCTTCGTGCAAGCGTTCGGCGGTCACGTGCCGGTGAGGGGTCTCGAACAACAGCCGCGCCAACGCCAGCCTCTGCCGGGTCGGCCGAAGATCGACGCGACGCAAGCATTCGAGCGCCTGCGCGTATGGTCGTTCACTGCTCATGATGCCGAATATAAGTTGCGTTGGGCAGGGCGACAACGCGTTTTCGAGACCGGTCACCGCCGGCGCGCCTGTCACGCGGGCCCTGCGGCGTCAGGCCGTCAGTCGCCCGTCAGGATGCGCTCGACGAGCTGCTTGACCGACGGAATGAAGCCGCCGGCGTAGAACGGATCCTTGCCGAACCGGTAGGCGTTATGCCCGGCGAACATCAGGTTGTTCTCGACGTTGCCGTCGTGAACGATGTTCTGCAGGGTCTTCTGTATGCAGAACGAGCGGGGGTCGGCGAGTTTGCCGGTGGTCCCGTTCTCGCCTTCCGACCAGTTGCTGAACCGGCAGGCGCTGAGGCAACCCATGCACGACTGCTGGTCGACACGAATTTCCGCGGACTTCTCCGGCGTAACGAAAATCAACGTCGCGTCGGGCGTCTTCATCGGCTCGGTGAAGCCGGCCGCGATCCAGCCGGCGACGCGCTTGCTGTCCGCCGGTGTCAGATAAACCAGTCGCCCGCGCGCGCCCATGGCCAGCCCCTCCGTGTGCTCGCCCACCGGCTCGCGGGTATAGGCAACCTGGCGCTCGTTGCGCACCGTCAGCTCATGGATGAAGGCGTTGTTGACGGCCGACGAATAGAACCCGGTGGGGCTGAACCGATTCAGGTAGACGTCCCCCGGCTTCAGGTTCAGCAACCGGCGCTTCCACTCCGCCGGAACCGGGCTCTCCTGCGTCACCACCGGGCGCGTCCCATACTGAAATGCGATCGGGCCGAGGTCGGGGTTGTCGATCCAGTCTTCCCACTCGCGCAGGAACCAGACGCCTCCGGCAATGAAGATGGGCGTGTCGTTCAGCCCGCACGCGCGCATGGTCCGGCGGAGTTCAACGACGCGCTCGTACGGCGGTTCGGGCCGGGCCGGATCCTCCGAGTTGCTGAGACCGTTGTGGCCGCCGGCGAGCCACGGATCCTCATAGACCACGCCGCCGAGAAGATCGGCGTAGCGGTGGTAGGCGCGCTTCCACAGGGCGCGGAAGGCGCGCGCCGAGGAGATGATCGGATAGTAGAAAACGTCGAACTTGGCGGCGATCTCGGACACCCGGTAGGGCATGCCAGCGCCGCACGTTACACCGTGGATCAGGCCTTTGGCGCCTTCAAGCACGCCCTGAAGGATGCGCGAGGTGGCCGCAGCTTCCCACAACACGTTCATATGGATCCGGCCGGAACCGCCGGAAGTCTCGTGGGCCATTCGCGCCTGGGCGATGCCGCCGCGGATCGCATAGCTGACAAGCTCTTCGTAGCGTTCGCGACGGGTTTTACCCTTGTAGACCTGCGGAACCGGGCGCCCAGCCTCGTCATAGAAGTCGGCGTTGACACCGGAGAAGGTTCCGACGCATCCGGCGGCCGCGAACGAACCACTGCTCAGGCCGGTCGAAACGGATACACCCTTGCCGCCTTCGACGATCGGCAATACTTCGCGGCCCGAAATGAGCAGCGGTTGCAGCATCTTCATAGCCGTACTTGTCCCAACATTGGCCCTCGAGCCAGGCGCGCGCTCACTTGCCGGAGCTGCTGCGCGCCTCCCTTACTGTAGACAATATATAGACGGTTCGGCGAAAGGCGACTCCGGCAGACTACGCCGGCCTGAAGCCGGCGCGCGCCTCCCGTGCCGGCCAAACGCTCTGCCGCGTTCGCCGTCGCCGAAACCTGTAGGCGCCGTCGCGCCGTCAGGTCGTTGCCTTGGCCTGCGACACGTCCGCACCCGTCTCCTGATCGACCGCCCGCATCGAGAGCTTGAACTTGCCGCGGTCATCGACGCCGATGAGCTTGACCTTGACGGTGTCGCCCACCTGGATGGCATCGGTCACCTTGTTGACCCGGTCGCGGGAGATCTCGCTGATGTGCACGAGCCCGTCGCGCGATCCGAGGAAGTTGACGAAAGCGCCGAAATCGACCGTCTTGACCACCTTGCCCGTGTAGATGGTCCCCACCTCGGGTTCGGCCGCAATACTGCGGATCCATTCGATGGCGGAGTCGGCGGAGCGCTGATCGACAGCCGCGACCTTGACTGTTCCATCGTCATCCAGATCGATACGGGCGCCGGTAACCTCGCAGATCTCGCGGATGATCTTGCCGCCCGGGCCGATCACCTCGCGGATCTTGTCCTTGTTGATGTGGATGACGGTGATCCGCGGCGCGTTCTGGTTGAGCGCGTCGCGGGCGGTCGAGATCCCCCGCGCCATTTCGGAGAGGATATGATTGCGGCCGTCACGCGCCTGGGCCAGCGCCACGCGCATGATGTCTTCGGTGATCGACGTGATCTTGATGTCCATCTGCAGGGCGGTGATGCCGTCGGAGGTTCCGGCGACCTTGAAGTCCATGTCGCCCAGATGGTCCTCGTCGCCGAGGATATCGGAGAGCACGACAAAGTCGTCGCCCTCCTTGATCAGGCCCATGGCGATGCCGGCGACCGGTCGCGGCAGCGGAACGCCCGCGTCCATCATCGACAGGGACGCGCCGCAGACGGTCGCCATCGAAGACGAGCCGTTCGAACTCGGTGATCTCGGAGACGACGCGGATCGTGTACGGAAAAGCGTCCTTGGCCGGAAGCAGCGGACGGACCGAGCGCCAGGCCAGCTTGCCATGGCCGACCTCGCGCCGACCGGTAAAGCCGAACCGGCCGGCCTCGCCGACGGAATAAGGCGGGAAATTGTAGTGCAGCAGGAAGTGCTCGCGAAACTCGCCGGCGAGCGCGTCGATGATCTGCTCGTCCTGTCCCGTCCCGAGCGTCGTCACGACCAGCGCCTGGGTCTCGCCGCGGGTGAACAAGGCGCTCCCGTGCGCCCGCGGAAGCAGGCCGACTTCGGCCGCGATCGGCCGGACATCGGCCGGGCCGCGGCCGTCGATGCGGACGCCGCTCGCTCAGAATGCTCTGGCGCACGACGTCCTTTTCCAGGTCGCGGAAAGCGTCATCGAAGCCCTCGAAAATAATCTCGGAGTCGACCGCCTCGTCCGCGGTCAAGCGCGTCGGAGAGCTGAGACTTCAGGTTCGCTACCCGCTCGCGGCGGGTCGCCTTCACCGTCTCGGTGTAGGCGTCGCGAAGGTCGCCCTCGGCGTCCGCGCGCAGCCGGTCGGACAGATCCGCAAGCCCCGGCGCCGGCGCCGGCAGGTCGATCGGCTCGCGCGCACAGGCCTCCGCCAGATCGACGATGGCGTCGATGACCGGCTGGTTCGCCTGGTGTCCGAACATCACCGCGCCCGAGCATGACGTCCTCGGGCAGCTCGCGGGCCTCCGATTCGACCATCAGCACGCCTTCGCGCGTGCCGGCGACGACCAGGTCGAGAGCGCTGTCCGGCAGTTCGTCAAGCTGCGGATTGAGGACGTAGCTCGCCGTTGATGTAGCCGACCCGGCAGCCGGCGATGGGGCCGAGGAACGGCACGCCGGACAGCGTCAGCGCCGCCGACGTGCCGATCATCGCGACGATATCGGGGTCGTTCTCGAGGTCATGCGACAGAACGGTGCAGATGATCTGCGTCTCGTTGCGAAAGCCCTTGGCAAACAGCGGCCGGATCGGCCGGTCGATCAGCCGCGAGCTGAGAATCTCCTTCTCGGCCGGACGCCCCTCGCGCTTGAAAAACCCGCCCGGGATCTTGCCGGCCGCGAACGTCTTTTCCTGGTAGTGAACGGAGAGCGGAAACAAATCCTGGCCCGGCTTGGCCGTTTTCTCGTAGACGATGGTGCACAGAACCTTGGTCTCGCCATAGGTGGCGAGGACGGCGCCATCCGCCTGCCGGGCGATCTTCCCCGACTCCAGCGTCAGGGTTCGCCCGCCCCACTGCACTTCCTTGCGGAATTCTTTGAACATCCATCTTCCTTTCTGCCAATCGGAAAGCCTGAGCCTCAGCGCGCCACGCCGGTGCCGGCGCGCAGTCGCCGCCCGCTAGCGGCGCAGGCCAAGCCGTTCGAGAAGCGCGGTGTACCGGCTCGTTTCCTTGCCTTTGAGGTAGTCGAGCAACCGGCGTCGCTGGCCAACCATCATCAGCAGGCCACGGCGCGAGTGGAAGTCCTTCTTGTGGACTTTCAGGTGCTCGGTCAGATTGCGGATCCGCTCACTCAGGATGGCGACCTGCACCTCCGGCGAGCCGGTGTCATTGTTGCCGGTCGCGTAATCGCGGATGACTTCCTGCTTCCGCTCAGCGGTAATGGACATAACCTGTCTCCGTCGCTTTCCCGATGTCAGACGTTCAGCACCCGTAGCGGGCGTATTTCACTACCTTTGATTTGCGCCAGCGCCACCGGCCGCCCCAGGACCGTTGCATAGACGACCGCGTCGCGATGCAGGCGTTGGGCATGCGAGCGGCTGGCCACGGGAAGGGTGGCAATGGCCTGGCCATGCTGAAGTCGCCGCGCCTCCGTCTGCGTCAGAGCGATGGCCGGGACGTCAGGCATGGCCGCATCCAGAGGCCGCAGATACCGTTCGAGGAGGGTCTCGACGGCCATGTCGCGTGCGGCATCGAGAGGCAGGGCCTGATCTTCGCCGAAAGGCCCGACGCGGAGCCGGCGCAATGCCGAGATATGACCGAGCGTGCCGAGCGCCGCGGCGATGTCGCGCGCAAGCGCCCGCATATAGACGCCCTTACCCGAGCGGACCCGGAAGATCGCATGATCGATGTCCGGACAATCGACAAGCGCGATCTCCTCGATGAAGGCGGGCCGCGGCTGCAGGGTCACGACTTCGTCCGCACGTGCGAGGGCATAGGCCCGACGCCCGCCGACTTTGACCGCCGAGAATTCCGGCGGCGTCTGCTCGATGGCGCCGGTAAAATCGGGCAGCACGGCAGCGATTGCGGCCGCGTCGGGACGAACGTCGCTTACGTCCGTGACGGTGCCGTCGCAGTCGTCGGTGTTGCGCTTTCACCCCAGCGGACGGTGAACACATAGGCCTTCGTTCCGTCCATGGCGTAGCCGACGGTTTTCGTCGCTTCGCCGAATGCGACCGGCAAAACCCCGGTGGCGAGCGGATCGAGCGTGCCGCCGTGGCCGGCCTTGGCCGCGCCGGTCAGGCGGCGGATGATGCCGATGACCGCGCCCGAGGTCAGCCCGGAAGGCTTGTCAATGACCAGCCAGCCATGGATCGGCCGCTTGTTGGGCCTAGCTGTCACGGGAACTGCCTTCGCTCGCATCGTCGTGCACGCGCACGCCTTCGCCACCGCAAGCGTGCTCTTCATCCAGATCGGGCGAATCATCGTGGAGATCCGGTCGAAGATCCCTGGCCACCTCCGGCTGGCGCAGCAGCGCCTCGATGTGGTCCGCCTCGTCAAACGACGGATCGAGCAAAAAAGTGAACTGGGGCATGGTCCTGAGCCTGACGCTGTCAGCGACGCGGCGGCGCAGGTAGCCGCGCGCGCGCATGAGCGCGTCAACCGCGGCCGCATCGCCGGCGCCGCCCAGCGGCATGATGAACGCCGTCGCATTGCGCAGGTCGGGACTGACGCGAACTTCGGTCACCGTCACCGGCGTGCCCGCCAGCCCGGGATCGCGGATCTCGCCGCGCTCGAGCAAATGCGCGAGGGCGTGACGAAGTTCTTCGCCGACCCGCAACTGTCGCTGGCTTGGGGCCTTGAGTTCCCCTCTGGACATCGTGTTCCCGTCTGTCGGATCAGCCGGCGGCCGCCGATCACAGTTCTTGGGCGATCTGTTCGAGCTCGAAGCATTCGATCACATCGCCGACCCGAATATCATTGTAGTTCGCGATTGCGATACCGCAATCGTAGCCCTCTTTGACTTCACGCACATCATCTTTAAACCGCTTGAGCTGGCCGATGTCGCCCTCGTGGATGACCACATCCTCGCGCAGCAGGCGGATCTTCGCGCCGCGCCTGACCATCCCCTCGGTGATCATGCAGCCGGCCACCTTGCCGACCTTGGTAATGTTGAACACCTCGCGGATCTGCGCGTAGCCGAGCAGATTCTCCCGCGTGATGGGCGACAGCATGCCGGACAGCATGCCCTTCAGGTCGTCGGTGAGGTTGTAGATGATCGAGTAGTAGCGGATCTCGACGCCGTCGCGTTTCGCGCCTTCACGCGCCTGCGGATTGGCGCGGACGTTGAAGCCGATCACCAGCGCGTTCGACGCGCGCGCCAGCGCCACGTCGGATTCGTTGATCCCGCCGACGCCGGAGTGAATCACCTGGATGCCGACCTCGGCCGTGCCCAGCTTCTGCAGCGCGCCGACAATGGCCTCGGTCGAGCCATGGACGTCGGCCTTGACGAGGACCGGCAGTGTCTTCTGCTCGCCATCGGCGATGCGACTGAAGATCTGCTCGACCGTGCCGCGATTGCTGGTCGTCCGGGCCTCGCGCAGGCGCCGCTGGCGGAATTCGGAAACCTCCCGGGCGCGGGCTTCGCTCTCGACAACCGAGACCTCGTCGCCCGCCGCCGGCGTCGCGTTGAGGCCGAGCACCTCGACCGGCGTACTCGGCCCCGCCTCGTCGAGCGACGCCCCGTTGGCGTCGTTGAGGCCGCGCACGCGGCCCCATTCGGCGCCGGCGACGAAAATATCGCCCACCCGCAGCGTCCCGCGCTGGACGAGGACGGTCGCAACCGAGCCCCGACCGCGCTCGACTTTGGTTTCGATGACGACGCCCTCCGCGGGCCGGTCGGGATTTGCCTTCAGATCGAGGACTTCCGACTGCAGCAGAATGGCCTCCTGCAGTCGGTCGAGATTCAGCGCCTGCTTGGCTGAGACCTCAACGCTCAGCGTCTCGCCGCCCACTTCCTCGGTGACGATGCTTTGCTGGAGAAGCTCGTTACGAACTCTGGTCGTGTTGGCGTCCGGCCGGTCGATCTTGTTGATGGCAACGATGATCGGCACATCGGCGGCCTTGGCGTGATCGATGGCTTCGATCGTCTGCGGCATAACGCCATCGTCAGCGGCTACCACCAGAACCACGATATCCGTCACCTTGGCGCCGCGCGCGCGCATCTGGGTGAAGGCGGCATGGCCTGGCGTGTCGATGAAGGTGATCTTCTCGCCGCCGGCCAGATTGACCTGGTACGCGCCTATGTGCTGGGTGATCCCGCCCGCCTCGTGGGCGACGACATCGGTGCGGCGCAAAGCATCGAGCAGCGAGGTCTTGCCGTGGTCGACATGACCCATGACCGTGACGACAGGAGGCCGCGGCAGCAGCGTTTCGTCCTCGTCGTCTTCTCCCTTCAGACCGATTTCCACGTCAGCGTCGCTCACCCGCTTCACCTTGTGACCGAAATCGCTCGCGATGAGCTCCGCCGTGTCGGCGTCAACGACGTGATTGATGGTTGCCATAATGCCCATCTTCATCAGCGCCTTGATGACCCCGACACTCCGCTCGGCCATGCGGTTGGCTAGCTCCTGGACCGTGATGCTCTCGGGAACAACCACTTCGCGAACGATTTTCTGCGGCTCCGCACCGCGTTGCGCCAGCTGCTTGGCGCGCTCCTTCTCGCGGGCCCGGCGGACGGAGGCGAGGCTCCGCACGCGCTCGCTGTTGCCCTCGTCGAGGGCGTCGACGATCGTCAACTTGCCGGAGCGGCGACTGGCCTCGTCGCGCCGGGCGACCGGGGCCGGCTTGCGCGCATCGGCCCGCAGGGGTCGCTTGGCGCGGCCGCGACGATCCCCGTCGTCCTCGCTGTCGCCTCCCGGCTTCGCTTTGCCGTCGGACTTCGTCTCAGCCTGCGTCACCTTGGGCCTTGCACTCGGCGCAAGAGCCGCCGGCGCGGCTTGCGCGACGGAAGCCGCTTCCCCGGCCTGCGATGCCGCCGCGGGCGCCTCCGTAGCCGCTGCCTCGCCCGCTTCCCCCGCGCTTTCGCCGGCTGGTGCGCCTTCTTCGGCCGCAGCCTCCGACGCGGCCGGCTCCGCCGGCGCCGCCGCCTCTGCTGTCTCGACGTCTTCCTCGGCCGCCGCCTCAACGCCCGCCCGCAAGGCGGCGTCCGCGGCCGCGGCTGTTTCGGCCCGCGCCTCCGCCGCCCGCCTGCGCTTCGATCGTAGCGCGTTCGTCCTCGGCCCGAATAGCGTCCTGCAGCGCCCGTGCGCGTGCGGCCTTCTCCTGATTGGTCAGACCGGCGGCGACACCTTCGCGCGGCGTTCCGGCGGCCCCTGGCGCGCCTTGCGGTTCGCCGCCGGCAGCGCCACGACGAACCTCGGCAACGCGGCCGTGCCCGTCGGATGCAAAGGTCCGCTTCTTGCGGACCTCGACCGTCACCATTTTCGAGCGGCCGTGCGAGAAGCTCTGCCGCACCTGCCCGCCTTCGACGGTTTTCTTCAGTTCGAGCCTGCTCGGCTTTGCCGACTGGGCTCTGTCTTCCGCCTTGCTTTCGTCGATATCCGTCATCTCTTTACTTGGCTGCCCAAAGTTCTCCCCGAGTCGCGGCCGTTCTGCGCTGCAAGACGCGACCCGCGAAATCCTCCAAGCCGCTGCGCCTCGCGCACCAGACTTTTCGCCAACGCGCCCGCGGCGACGGCGCCATGAACGACGCGATCGCGTCCGCAGGCGCCTCCCAGTTCGGCTGCGGAGAGCACGTCGACAACCGCGACCGACCCGCCCACTGCGCGCATCTTGCCGCGCTGATCGCCGGAGCCGTCGACCGCGGCGAGCAGCACCGCCGCCTCACCCCGCTCCAGCCATTGGCGCGTCTGCGCGTATCCGAACACGGCCTGCTTCGCACGGCGCGCCAAGCCGATCAGCTCCTGACAGCGACGCACCAGCAGGCGTTCGACATCGTCGGCGAGTGTCCCGGGTACGGCGACGTTGGCGCGCGCGGCCCGAGCGAACACCTTCTTGGCGCACGCCCTGTCTACCATATCCCTGTCGGCGCTCAACCAAAAACCCCGTCCCGGCAGACGTCCGGCGATATCCGGCGTCACAACGCCCGTCGGCGAAATGACGAAGCGGACGAGGCTTTGGGACGGCTTGAACGGTCGCGCTTAGCAGGCACCGCCGGTGAGGACCGCGATCGTCAAGACAAGGCTCCTGCGGTGCCTCGCGCGCCATGGGCGTCTAGCCATCGGTCTGCGCGGAGGCTGGCGATCCCGCTTCGGTCTCGGGATTTGCCGGGTGTTCTGCCGCCGTCTCGTCTTCGAACCAGTGCGCCCGCGCCGCCATGATGATCTCGTTGGCCTGTTCCGGGCTCAACGAACCAGCGGGAGCGTACTCAAGCAGCTCATCGCCGGCGAGATCGGCAAGATCGTCGAGGGTCCTTACGCCGTGCTCTCCAAGCGCGACGAGAATGGCCGGCTTGAGCCCGTCAACGGCCGCGACCTCGTCGGCCACGCCGAGCTCGACCCGGCGGCTCTTCAGGTTCTCGTCCCTGGCCTCGACGTAGGTCTGCGCCCGCATCTTCAGCTCTTCCGCCAGCTCCAGCTCGAACCCTTCGATGTCGGCCAGCTCCTCGATCGGCACGAAGGCAACCTCCTCGACAGTGGAGAAGCCCTCGGTGACGAGCAGGTGGGCGATCACGTCGTCGACGTTGAGCGTGTCGATGAACGCCTGGGAGCGGATCTTGAATTCCTCGTTGCGCCGCTGGCTTTCCTCGTCCTCGGTCAGGATGTCGATATCCCAGCCGGTCAGCTGGGACGCCAGCCGCACGTTCTGGCCACGTCGGCCGATGGCAAGGCTGAGTTGATCGTCGGGAACGACCACCTCAATACGGCTCGCCTCTTCGTCGAGAACGACCTTGGCGACCTCGGCCGGCGCCAGCCCGTTGACGATGAAAGTCGCCGGGTCCGGCGACCATTGAATGATGTCAATCTTTTCGCCCTGGAGTTCGCCGACGACGGCCTGCACCCGCGAACCGCGCATGCCGATGCAGGGCCCGACCGGGTCCATACCGGAATCATGCGACAGAACCGCGATCTTCGCCCGCGAGCCAGGGTCGCGGGCAACGGCCTTGATCTCGATGATGCCGTCATAAATCTCAGGCACCTCCTGCGCGAAGAGCTTGGCCATGAACTGAGGATGGGTTCGCGACAGAAAGACCTGGGGACCGCGCGGCTCCTCGCGCACGTCCATGACGTACGCTCGCACCCGATCGCCAACGTTAAAATGCTCGCGCGGGATTGCCTCTTCCCGCCGCAGTACGGCCTCGGCGCGGTTGAGATCGACGACGACGTTGCCGAACTCGACCCGCTTGACCATGCCGTTGACGATCTCGCCGACGCGATCTTTGAATTCCTCGTACTGACGGCGCCGTTCCGCCTCGCGCACCTTGTGCACGATGACCTGTTTCGCCGTCTGCGCCGCGATCCGGCCGAAATCGATGGGAGGAAGGGGATCGGCAAGAAACTCGCCGAGCTCGGCTTCGGGCTTGCGGCGCCGTGCCTGCTCCAGCGTCAACTGCGTGGCTTCAACCTCGACGGCCTCGACGACTTCGAGATAGCGCGCAAGAGAGATTTCTCCCGAGACGCGGTCGATGAACACCCGGATATCGTGCTCATGCCCGTACTTGGAGCGCGCCGCCTTCTGGATAGCCTGCTCCATGGCTTCAAGAACCTCGTCGCGGTCGATGCTCTTGTCGCGCGCCACGGTATCGGCAACCTGCAACAATTCCGGCCGCGCGTGTACCGCGCTCGTTGTCTCCGCCGCCATCCGCTTCATTTCTCGATCTGCCTCTCAGCCTAGGTCTTGCCCTTGAAAGCCCGGATGAGCTCGTCCGTCAGAACCAGCTTGGCGCGGTGGATGTCGACATACGGCAGGGCGACCGTGCCGTCGGGAGAGTCGAGCCGCACCATCTCGCTCTCCGTGCCGAGCAGGCGTCCGCGATACCGTCGCCGGCCCTCGAGCGGTCGCGCCAGCTCAACCTTTGCCTCGAAACCGGCAAAGCGTTCGAAGTCGTGCAGCCGGACCAAAGGCCGGTCGATCCCCGGTGAACTCACCTCCAGGGTGTAAGCTCCCGGAATTAGATCTTCGACGTCCAGCAGAGCCGAGACAGCCCGACTGACCCGCGCGCAGTCGTCCAGGGTCACCGTCGACCCGTCGACCCGCTCGACCATGATCTGTACGCGCGGGCTCTTCAGTCCCAGGAACTCAACACGCACGGTATCGAAGCCCAGATCGGTGATCGTCGGTCCCACGAAATCGGCGATGCGCCGGGCAAGCGTCGTGGCTGTCGCCGCGGTCCCTTCCAGCTTCGTCGTCTCCTTAACAAAAGAGGCGGGCCATGGCCCACCCCGACTAATCGCCAATTCGAGTGAATGAGCGCGCCGCAGAACTATCGTTGCGATCAATCCTGTTGGTATATATCCCGGATGCACTTGGGAACAAGGTTTTTGCAATTTGGCCCGCCGGCGGGTCACTCGCCGCAGCGAACGAAACGCAAGGTCGCGCAGGTCTGTCCGCGCCCGATGGCCTTCTCCTCGTAGCGGGTTGGCGACTCGTCAGCCAGCCGGTGGCGCCAGTCTGCCGGCCGCCGCGCCATCCACATGAAATCCCCATCGCGGGTCACGTGCTCCAGCATCCAGCGGATATAGCCGTCATGGTCGCTCGCCAGTCGCAGTTCCCCGCCCGGACGCAGGATTCGAGAGAAGGCCAAGACCGTCTCCGCGTTGACAAGCCGGCGGTGGCGATGCCTCGCCTTGGGCCAGGGATCGGGAAACAGTATGAACAAGCGGCCGATGCTCGCCGGGGCGAGAGAGGGTAGAAGCAGGCGGGCGTCGTCGGCGAAGATACGGATATTGTTGCCGGCATCGACCGTGGCGGCGAGCAGCGCCGCCACACCGTTGAGGTACGGCTCACAGCCGATGAAGCCGACAGTGGGGTGACGCACGGCCTGGGAGAGCAGGTGCTCGCCGGCGCCAAACCCGATCTCCATCCAGACATCCTCGATTTCCGGTGCGAACAGCGTCCGCGGATCGATCGCGCGGCCAGCCTCCGGCATGGGAATCCGAAGTTTGGGCAGAACATCGTCGACAAGGCGCTGGCGCGCCTGGCGCAGCCGGCGACCCTTGCGCCGACCGTAGAAAAGAGGGCCACTTTCGGCAACCGCAAGAGAGCCTATGTCTTAACGTGCTCCGAAAGCGCCACGAAGGTCCTCGACCAGACTAGGCAGTTCCCAGGAGAATCCGCCATCCGGATCCGGCGTGCGGCCGAAGTGGCCATAGGCGGCGGTCCGAGCGTAGATGGGCCGGTTCAGCCCGAGGTGGGTGCGCATCCCCCGCGGCGATAGATCCATCAGCTCCTGGAGGACGACGGCCAGACGATCCTCGTCGACCTCGCCGGTCTCGTAGGTGTCGACGTAGACGGAGATCGGCTTGGCGACACCGATCGCGTAAGAGAGTTGAATGGCGCAGCGATCGGCCAGCCTGGCGGCAACGACGTTCTTGGCGAGATAGCGCGCCGCGTAGGCGCCCGAGCGATCGACCTTGGTCGGATCCTTGCCAGAAAAAGCGCCGCCGCCGTGTGCGGCCGCGCCGCCGTAAGTGTCGACGATGATCTTGCGCCCGGTCAGTCCGGCGTCCCCGTCGGGCCCGCCCACGACGAACCGCCCGGTCGGGTTGACGTAGAACCGGTCCTCGCCGCACATCCAGCCTTCGGGAAGCACGTTGACCACATGGGGGCGGACGATCTCGCGGACGTCGTCGACGGATAGGTCTTCATCGTGCTGCGTCGAAACGACGACCGCCGTCGCCTGCACCGGTCGGCCATCGGCGTAACGCAAGGTAACCTGACTCTTGGCGTCCGGACCGAGGCCGGGCTCGGCGCCCGAGTGCCTTGCCTCTGCCAGCGAACGCAAGATCGCATGGGCATAATAAATTGGCGCCGGCATCAGCGCTTCCGTCTCGCGGCAGGCAAAGCCGAACATGATGCCCTGGTCGCCAGCACCCTCGTCCTTATTGCCGCGGGCATCGACACCGACGGCGATGTCCGGCGATTGGGAGTGAACGCGACAGATGATTTCGCAATTCTGCCAGTGAAAGCCGTTCTGCTCGTAACCGATCTCGCGTATCGCATGCCGGGCGATCTTCGCCATGTGTTCGTGCGACATCGACTCCGGGCCGCGAACCTCGCCGGCGAGCACGACGAGATTGGTCGTGCACATCGTCTCGACGGCAACCCGGGCCTGCGGATCCTCGGTGAGATACCCATCGAGAATAGCATCGGAGATGCGATCGCAGATCTTATCGGGATGCCCCTCGGACACCGACTCGCTCGTAAAGACGTAGTCTTTTTTTCGCACGGCTGTCCCACCATCTGTCTACCCGCCACGCGCGGGCATTCTGTCTGCTGTCGGACGGCTGATTACGCGCAGCCGCCTCACGGTCTCTCGATCGCCGGGAGAGGATTTTGTTGCCTACGGTGCTCATTATCGCGGCGGAGGCGGCCGCGATTGCCAGGCACCCCTCATCAGCTCCGGACCGGACGAAGACGGGCAGGGTTTTGGCAACCCGGCCGGCAGCGGTCAAGACGTTTATTCGAGGACGCTGACTTTTCGGCGATCCCGGCCGTTCTCACTCGGTCTCTTCGCTCGCGCCAAGCGACTTGGTGAGCTCGAAAAGACGCTTGCGGATCTGCGGATCGGAGATCCGGTAGTAGGCGCGGACCAGCTCCAACGTTTCCCGCCTTGTCAGCGGATCCGGCTCGAGCGAGGCCTGCGGCTGGTCGGCCATGCCGGCCTCGGACGCACCGTCCCCTCCCGCCACCCGCTCGGACATGTCGTCGAAAAAGAACGAGACCGGGACATCGAGAATCCGACTGAACTCGAACAGCCGCGACGCGCCTATACGATTGGCGCCGCGCTCGTATTTCTGAATCTGCTGGAACGTCAGGCCCACCGCCTCGCCGAGCTTCTCCTGGCTCAAACCGAGCAGCGTGCGCCGCAACCGCACCCGGCTTCCGACATGTATATCGACAGGGCTGGGCACGCCGGGCGGAAGCCGTTCCACTTTGCCGCGGTTGATGCTGAACCCTGCTCTTTTCCCGCCTGCACCCCGACCCTCAGCCATCTTCATTATGCAACCTTTGTCGTTGCCGCACCCATATCAGTTGAGTTGCGGGCATTGTTTATCACTTATCGTATCAAAAGTCGTACACCACCATCATGGTACGCTAAAAAATACAAATTGCGAGAGATTCTATAAAATTTTTTCCCGCATAATACGTCTTTTTTAGGAGATTCGTCGACAGGTTGCGTTACCGGCGGTCGCGGCGAACAAGCAGGCCCGCCGCCGCCGTCAGCGCGACAAGGGCAAAAACCACCAGGTTTCCCCAGCGTCCGTAAGGTCCCGCCGCTGCGAGGGCGACCGGCAGGCCGCCGTCGAGTATGCCCTGGGCTCCGAGCGGGATCTGGTCGACCACCCTGCCATACGGATCGACAATGGCAGAGATGCCGGTGTTTGCGACCCTGACGAGCGGCAGCCCTTCCTCCGCAGCGCGAAGTCGCGCCGCCGATAAATGCTGGTAAGGTCCGGTCGACCGTCCGTACCAGCCGTCGTTCGTAAGATTGAGCAGCCAGGCCGGGCGGCGGTCGTGGTCGGCAACGGCGGCCGGAAAAATGACCTCGTAGCAAATTAACGGACTGACGGGCGGCAGGCCCGGCAGGGTCAAAGTCGTGATACCCGGGCCTCGGGAGAAGTCGGTCGAACCCGCCGGCGACGCTGGCGATCCCGATGAAGGTGCGAAACGGCACATATTCCCCATACGGAACCAGATGGGATTTGTCATACGCAGCAACGACATCGCCGTCCGAGTTGACGGCAAGCAGGCTGTTCCAGATCCGCGGCGGCTCGTCGGGCGGCCGGGACCGTCGCAAGGTGCCGACGATGGTGAGACCGTCCGCCGGCGTTGCCTCGCCGAGCAACGCCAGCGCTTCGGGATTCTCGGCCAGGAAGAACGGCGCTGCCGCTTCCGACCAGATGACGTGCGTCGGTGGTGGCTCCGCCGGCAGCTCCTCCATGCGCAACTGCTTCAGGAAATGCGTGCCGCGCGACGCGGCATCCCATTTCTCCGTCTGGGGGATGTTGGGCTGAACGAGGCGCAAGCGCACGCCGGGCACGGTGTCGGCAGTTCCGGCGATCCAGAGGCGGACGGCTCCGCCCGTCCAGACGACGGCGAGAACGGCGAACGCCGCCGCGACGGCGAGGAGCGTCCTGGTGCTGCGCCCGGAGCGCCCGCCCGCCGGCGGCGGCGCGGGCACGAGCGCGGCCGGCATCGCTGCCGCCGCGACTGTCAGCAGACCGAGCCCATAGGTGCCGGCCAGCGCGGTGAACTGAATCATCGCATCCGAAAAGGTCCACACGCTGCCTATAAGGTTCCATGGAAAGCCGCTGAAAGCCCAGCTTCGCACCCACTCGAAGAAGGTCCAGGCAGCGGCGAAGATCAGAACGCCGCCGACCCCCGATCTCCTGCCGAGGCGGGTCGCGACCGCTGCGGCGGCGGGGAACAACGCCATCAGCGCGGACAGCGCGACCACCGCGATCGGCGCCAGCCAGCCGAACTCTTCGGGCTTTGTCAGGAGCGCGTTGGCGATCCAGTAGAGGCCAAATACAAAGTAGCCGAAGCCGAACCACCAGCCGGCCCAAAACGCGCTCAGCGCCGAGCTCTCGCTCTCGATGAGCCACATCAAGCCCGAGAAAGCGGCAACGAGCGTGATCCACAGGTAGATCGGCGGCAACGCCGCAACGGCGACGGCGCCAAGAGCGGCGGCAAGCGCGACACGCCTCCACCCGGTGCAACCCGCCACCCTGTCACGCAATGGCTGGAGCCGCCTGACAAACCGCTCCACCGAACCCGACCAGCCGGCAGCGGCGGCGACATCGTCCGCGCGCATCAGGAGGTCCGTTCGCCGGCCTCAGGCTCAGCGGACACCTCGGTCGCGGCATGACCGGGACGACGAACCCGCAGCCGCTTGAGGCGACGGGGATCGGCTTCGAGGATTTCGAACTCGAGCCCGGCCGGATGGGCGATCAGTTCGCCGCGGATCGGCACTCGCCCGGCAACGGAAACGACAAGCCCGCCGACCGTGTCGATATCTTCCTGCTCTTCTTCGTTCAGCACACCGCTGAAATGCTCTGCTAGCGTCTCCACCGGCGCTCTTGCATCCATATCGAGGCCGCCATCGGGACGAACGACGACATTCGGGTCGCTGGCGCGGCTATGCTCGTCCTCGATCTCGCCGACGATCTCCTCGACGACGTCCTCGATGGTGACAAGGCCGTCGACACCGCCGAACTCATCGACCACCAGCGCCATGTGACAGCGCTTGACCCGCATCTCCAAAAGCAGCTCCAGCACTTCCATCGACGGCGCAATGAACAGCACCTGCCGAAGAACCTTGGCCGGCCGGAAGTGCGCGTCCGCGCCGCGCCAGGCGAGAATGTCCTTGATGTGAATCATGCCGACGGCATCGTCGAGCGTGTCGCGGTAGACCGGGATGCGCGAGTGGCCCGTCTTGGTCATCAGCTCGACGACCTCGTCCAGCGAAGCGTCGCTGTCGATCGCGACGATGTCGGCGCGGGGAACCATCACGTCCTCGGCGGCGCGAACGCGCAGCGCGAGGATGTTAGCGAGCAGCACCCGCTCGTCATCGCCAAGCGGGATTTCGGCGTCTTCGCGCTCCTCGATCAGCTCTTCGAGCGGATCCCTGGCCGCGCCTTCACCGTCGCGACGGCGGAACGGGCGCAAAAGCCCCTGCATCCTTCGCCACAAACCGGCATCGTCGCCGCCATCGCGCGATCCGTCGCGGCCGGCGCCTGCGCCATTGCTGTTCTCCCCGTTTCGCGCACTCATCGGTGGCGCTCCATCAGGCGGTCGGAGGAGTCCGGCATGCCCTGATCCTCATACAGGCTCATACGGGTCCGGCACGCCCAGCCCAGCCAGCACCGCCGCTTCCAGCCGCTCCATGATTTCCGCATCCGCATCAACCTCGTGATCATAGCCAAGAAGATGGAGCACGCCATGGACGATCAGATGGCGGAGGTGATCGGCGAGGGGCTTGCCCGCTTCGTCCGCCTCGCGCGAGCTGACGTCATAGGCGACGGCAATGTCGCCCAGCAGAATGGGTTCCGGTTCCGACCGGGCCCGTCCATTCTCGAGAATGCTTACGTCGACGAGCGGGAAGGAAAGGACATCGGTCGCCTCGTCGCGTCCCCGGTAGGCGAGATTCAGAGCCTGTACGGTTGAGTCGCCGGTCAGCAGAACGCTGATTGCAACGTTGCGCCACGCCGGCTGAGCGACAGCGATTGCGGCAAGCGCGGCATCCCGGCACAACTCCGCGGCATCCCCGCAAGCGCCGGCCCACGACGACGCCTCGATCCGGATGTCGATCAGGTTTCTCGATGCCATGCCCGTGCGGACGACTATCGTTCACCGTCGTGCACTTCGGGATCGTCATGTTCGTAACGCGCGCCGGCCTTTACCCGGCCCTCCGCCCGATCATAGGCGCGGACGATCTGGGTGACCAGCGGGTGACGGACAACATCGGCATCGGTGAAGTGAACGAAGGCGATCCCGGGCACGTCATCAAGTACCTCCAGGGCGTGGCGCAGGCCCGAGCGCGTGCCGCGCGGCAGGTCGACT
The DNA here is from genome assembly GCA_963789785.1 of uncultured Alphaproteobacteria bacterium. Classification (GTDB taxonomy): domain Bacteria; phylum Pseudomonadota; class Alphaproteobacteria; order Rhodospirillales; family Defluviicoccaceae; genus JAEULH01. The sequence goes on from CAWBNC010000038.1 coordinate 49,593, forward strand.
TGGCTGAGATCGCCGGTGACGACCATCTGCGCGTTCTCGCCAAGCCGGGTGAGGAACATTTTCATCTGCACGGCAGTTGTGTTCTGGGCCTCGTCGAGGATGACGAAGGCGTTGGCGAGCGTCCGCCCGCGCATGAAGGCAAGCGGCGCGACCTCGATCTCGCCGCTCTCAAGCCGTTTGATCACCTGCGGTGCCGGGACCATGTCGTACAAAGCGTCATAAAGGGGCCGGAGGTAGGGGTCGACCTTCTCTCGCATGTTGCCCGGAAGAAAACCTAGCTGCTCGCCGGCTTCCACCGCCGGCCGCGACAGGATGATGCGGTCCACTTCCCCGTTGACGAGACGCTCCACAGCCTTCGCCACCGCCAGATACGTCTTGCCCGTCCCGGCCGGACCCAGCCCGAAAACGAGCTTGAAGCGGTCGATGGCGCGGACGTAGTTGGCCTGCGCCGGCGAACGGGCGGCGACGCTGCGGTGGCGGATCTGGATCGCGGTGTCGGCGTCGGCGACGCCGTTGCGAGACGCGCTCATGCGCACAACCGTATCGATGTCCTCCTGGCCCACGGCGAGGCCGCGTTCGAGGCGGGCGTAGAGATGATCGAGCATCTCGGCCGCGGCGATGACCGCGTCTTCGGATCCCGAGATCGTAATCTCGTTGCCGCGGGCGTCGATGCGAACGTCAAGGGCATGCTCGATACTGGCAAGATGGGCATGATGCGACCCGAAAAGCTGAAGCGCCAGCCGATTATCGGCGAACTGGCGACCGACAGTGTAGATCTCTGCGGCCGTGGCGCCGCCGTGAGGCGCTGTTCGCTTCATGGCGAAACCGTTCGCGCCGGCACCGATTCGGCCGCAAGGCTCTTCGCGCCGCTGGCGGTGATCCGGACCGACTGCACCGTGCCAATGACCGTCGCATCGAGCGGCGCATGCACGGCCTGAAGATACGGGCTGCGGCCGACAACCTGCCCGGGCTGGCGGCCGGACCGTTCGAACAGAATCGGCAGCTCACGGCCGACGCAGGCGGTATTGAACGCTCCCTGCTGAGCGGTCAAGAGCGCCTGGAGTTGGTCCAGCCGGTCGGTCTTGACGGCGTCATCGAGTTGCACCTCGACACTGGCCGGGGTTCCGGGCCGCGGGCTGTACTTGAATGAAAAGCTCTGGGCAAAGCCGACCGCCTCGACGAGCCGCAGCGTGGCGGTAAAGTCGGCATCGCTCTCGCCGGGGAAGCCGACGATGAAGTCCGATGACAGGGCAATGTCGGGGCGCGCCCGGCGAAGCCGCTCGACCAGGCGCAGGTAGGCATCGGCCGAATGGCGGCGGTTCATCGCCTTGAGGATACGATCGGAGCCGGACTGCACCGGGAGATGAATGTAGGGCATGAGCGCCGGCACATCGCGATGAGCGGCGATCAGCGCCTCGTCCACGTCCGCAGGGTAGGACGTGGTGTAGCGGATGCGGGCAATGCCCTCGATTTCCGCGACCTCCGCAATAAGTCGGGCCAGACCCCACTCTCGCCCGTTCGCGCCCTCGCCATGATAACAATTGACGTTCTGCCCGAGCAGCGTGACCTCCCGGACGCCGGCTGCGGCAAATCGCCGGGCTTCGGCGACCACCGCGACCGCCGGTCGCGAGTACTCCGCGCCGCGGGTATAGGGGACGACGCAGAAGCTGCAGAACTTATCGCAGCCCTCCTGCACGGTCAGAAACGCGCTGACTGCCCCAGGACCGGGCAGGCCCTCCGGTAGCTCGTCGAACTTCGGCACGGCCGGGAAATCGGTGGCGACGATTGCCGCCTGCTGGCGATCGCGGCGGGCGAGCAGCTCCGGCAGGCGCTGGTAGCTCTGCGGCCCGACGACAATGTCGACGACGGGCGCCCTCGCCGCCATTTCCGCCCCTTCCGCCTGGGCGACACAGCCGGCGACGACGAACGCCGCCTCGCCGCCGCCGCGGCGCCTTCAGCTGCTTCAGCCGACCAAGCTCGGAATAGACCTTCTCGGCGGCTTTCTCGCGAATGTGGCAGGTGTTTAGAACGATGACGTCCGCGTCGTCGGGCCGGTCGGTGGTGCGGTAGCCATGTGCGGCCAGCAACTGGGCAAGCCGATCGGAATCATAGACGTTCATCTGGCAGCCGTAGGTCTTGATGTACAGCCGCTTCGCCTCGCCGGTGCCGAGCGCGTTTTTCACTTTGCCGGGCTGCTCCGACGCCGCCGACGTCCGTCGCTGGTCGTTTATGCTCCCTCCTTTTCCGGCCGGACCGGAACCCCGAAGAGCTCGAGTCGGTGACCGATCAGCTCATAGCCGTGCCGCTCGGCGATTTCCCGTTGCAGGGCCTCGATCTCCGGACTGCGGAATTCCATGACCCGTCCCGACTGGATATCGATGAGATGGTCATGATGTTCCTCGGTGGCTTCCTCATATCGCGAGCGGCCATCGCCGAAGTCGTGACGTTCGAGGATGTTCGCCTCCTCGAACAGCCTGACGGTCCGATAAACGGTGGCAATGCTGATTTTGGGGTCAAGCTGCACGGCCCGACGATATACCTCTTCGACGTCGGGATGATCGCTCGACTTCCGACAACACCCGGGCGATGGTCCGGCGTTGCCCGGTCATCTTCATTCCCTTGTCGACGCACAGTTGCTCGATCCGCGAAAGGTCAGACATCGTTCCTCCCTGTATTACGGCTTCGGGAATCGCGCATGCGGATCACCCGCGTCAGCCGCCCGCCCGATCTTATACGATTTTCGGTGCGCAACGTCAGTCGCGAAGCGTTATCCGCTGACGCCCCGATCGTCATGCCGCCGGGTCGTGCCGAGTCCGATCTCCTTGGCCAGCCTGCTCCGGTGGCGGGCATAGTTCGGCGCGACCATCGGGTAGTCCGCGGGAAGACCCCAACGTTCGCGGTAGTCGTCGGGTGTGAGGTTGTAAGCGGTCTTCAAATGCCGCTTCAGCATTTTCAGCTTCTTGCCGTCTTCCAGACAAACGATATAAGTCCGGAAAGACGGACTTTTTTACCGGCACGGCCGGCTTTGGCTTTTCCGGCATCGCCTGGTTGGTGCCGACTGTCAGCAAGGTCTTGTATATGTCCTGAATCAGGCCCGGCAGGTCGGCGATCGCAACCCGATTGTTACCGACATGCGCCGCAACGATCTCCGTCGTCATTTCCAGCATCTCAGTAAAGTTCTGTTTGTCAGTCATCCGCTGTTCTTCCCTACTTGTCGGCTTATGCCTCACCATATAGAAAATGGCGCACAAAGAAGCAAGGTTGAAGCATGGAGACTAAAGATAACGCCGCGGACGATGGCGGGCCCGATTTTTTCATCGACATTACCGCAGACGTTTGTCCGATCACTTTTGTCCGAACCAAGCTGCTCGTCGAACGGATGGAGAGCGGTCAAACCGCTGAAATACGCCTGCGCGGCGCCGAACCGCTGGCGAATATTCCGCGCGCCCTCGCCATCCAGGGTCATGTCGTCATGGCCCTCGAAGCGGAAACGCCAAGCGGGGCGCAGTGTCCAAGCAAACCCGCGGGGCCGCACGATCCGCATCGGCTGCGCCTGCGCAAAGCGTGAGCAGCGCGCTTCTTGCGTTCAGCGATGATCGCGAGCGAGGATCAAAGCGTCAACGCAGGCCTGCCGGGGCCCCACGTAGTAGCCGCGCCGCCGGCCGACCGCGACGAAGCCCGTGGCGGTGTAAAACGCGCGCGCGGCCACGTTGTCCGCGGCGACTTCCAGCACCAGTCGCAGCCCGCTGCGCTCGCCCGCGTGCCGAACGATTGCCGCGAGGAGAGCAGCCCCCACGCCCCGGCGCCGTCGGGCGGGGATGACGCCAAGCGCCAGCACCTCGCCCTCATCGCAGACCAGGCGGCAGAGCGCGAAGCCGGCAGGTTCATCGGCAACAATTGCCACGATTGCGAACGCGCCGGGCATTTCGATCAGCGCGAGGATCGCCTCATCGCCCCAGGCCTCGGCGAAGCACTGCCGGTGGAGCGCGGCGAGCACGGGCGCATAGGCGTGGGCAATCGGTGCATCGACGATGGCGGTGCGGACGCCGCAAGCGGCGCGGGCCGATGGCGGGGCAACCTGGTTTTCGCTCATGGCGCGGGCGTTCCGCCTCCGGTCTCCGGCGCGCGGAAGTAGACCGGGTCGGGGGGTTGCACCGGCCGCTCGCCGGCCCGCCACCGGCGCAGGGCCACGCGCGCGACGGCAGCGGCGCGCGGACAGCTCTCCGTCACCACCGGTCGCGCTCCGCCGCCGTTGCGGCCCAGCGCGTCGCCGACATTGCCCGCCGCCGTTCCCACGATCAGCCCGACCGAGTCGGCGACGCCGACAGCCACACGATCGGGCGAAGCGACTACGGCGGGTATTGGCGCACCATCGGGCGGGCGAAAGGCCTGGGCGAACACCTCGCGCCGTCGGCTGTCGAGGACGACGAGAACCGCCTTACCGCCTTCCCAGGCGCGTTCCGCAGCAGCGCGTTCGACTTCGAGTATCGTCTCGAAGCTGGTAACGCCGAGGCAGGGTTTGGCGGTCGCAAGGGCGATTCCCCGGGCCGCCGCGAGGCCGACGCGCAGGCCCGTGAAGGCACCGGGTCCGGTCGCGACGGCAACCAGATCGAGCGCGGCAAAGGTGACACCGGCCTCCGCCAGAACCGCCTCGATCAGTCCCATTATTCGTTCCGCGTGGCCCCGGACCATGGCCTCGAACCGCTCGGCCGTGCCATTGTCGCTCAACAGTGCTGCCGAGCATGCCGCCGCCGTGGTTTCAATGGCGAGAATGTTCATGAGTGGGCTTAATCGAACTTCAATCGCGTAGCCGGCACTCTGGCCGATGACGCACGGACGGTGGACTTACAAACATCATGAGCCTGGTCGAGATAACCGAAAGCAACTTCTCCGTCGAGTTGGAGCTTGCCTATGCCAGCGCGAATAATTTTACCGGCGCTGCGATCTACGCCCACGCCGACTGCTACCTGCACGCCGACACTGCTGCCCTGCTCGCGCAAGCCGTCGCCCTCGCCGCTCCGCTCGGCCTGCGGCTGAGACTCCTCGACGCCTTCCGCCCGGCCGAAGCGCAATGGCGCCTGTGGAATCACCTTCCCGATCCCGCCTACATCGCCGATCCGGTTCGCGGCTCGCCGCACAGCATGGGCGCGGCTGTCGACCTTACGCTGGTCGACGTCGCAACCGGCGCCGCTCTCGAAATGGGAACCGGCTTCGACGACATGCGCCCGCTCTCGTGGCACGCCAGCACCGCCGTTTCGCCGACGGCCCAGCGCAACCGCGCCCTGCTTCTCGGCATCATGACGGCGGCCGGGTTCGACTTCTATCGCAACGAGTGGTGGCATTATCAGCTATTCAGCCCGCGGGGCCGCTATCCAGTCCTCAGCGAGAGCGTCCTCGCCCGCCCAATGATGGGTTAGGACGGATCGCGTCCTGTCTCTGGCGAGAAATCGAGGTGAAGGGGATATGTTCCGATCACCTACACGACCGAGCAGGCGTCGTCGAACTCAAGGCGGGGGCCGCGCGGATGCAGCGAATCGGGATCGCCATAACCGACATTGCAGAGAAAGTTCGACCGGATGGACGTGCCGGCGAAAAAATCCGCATCCACCATGGCGTTGTCGAACCCTGACATCGGGCCGCAGTCAAGCCCCAGCGCCCGCGCCGCAAGGATGAAATAGGCGCCCTGCAGCGAGCCGTTGCGGAAGGCCGTCGTTTCAATCAAATGCTCGTTGCCGACGAACCACGACCGCGCATCGGTGTGGGGAAACAGGACCGGCAACCGGTCGTGGAATCTCATATCGTAACCGACGATCGCGGTCGCCGGCGCGCTCATCGTCTGATCGACGTTTCCGGCGATCAGAGCCGTCTTCAGCCGCACCTTGGCTTCGGCGGAAATCACGAAGACGATCCGCGCCGGCGAGGAATTGGCGCTGGTCGGCCCCAGCCTCGCGAGGTTCCAGACCTCGCGCAGGAGATCGGTTGAAACAGGCCGCTGCTGCCAGGCGGAATAGGTCCGGCCGGCGCGGAAAATGCGCCCGAGGGTCGGGTCGTCGGCGTCGCTCAATCGACGGGCCGCACCTCGAGAACCTCAGGCACGTAATATCGCAGCATGTTCTCGATCCCGTGCTTGAGCGTCGCCGTCGAGCTGGGACAACCCGAGCAAGAGCCCTGCATATGCAGGTAAACGACGCCATCCTCGAAGCCACGGAAGATGATATCGCCTCCGTCCTGCGCGACCGCGGGACGCACGCGGGTGTCAATCAGCTCCTTGATCTGGGCGGACAGCTCATCATCGTCACCATCGCCGTCAGCGGCGCCCGCTGTCTCGACCATGACCGCCTCGCCCGAGGTGAAGTGCTCCATGATGGCGCTGAGGATCAGCGGCTTCATGACCTGCCAGTCGCGATCGGGCATTTTGGTCACGGTGACGAAGTCGTTGCCGAGAAAGACGCCGGCGACGCCATCGAGCGCGAACAGACGCAGCGCCAGCGGAGAGCCGGCCGCCTCTTCCGGCCCAGTAAAATTGGCCGTTCCCGTTTCCACCACTGTCCGACCGGGCAGGAACTTCATGGTTGCCGGGTTCGGCGTGGCTTCGGTTTGAATGAACATGATGGTGCGCGCTCCAGAAGTGCGACGTTTCCGCCTACCCTTCGCAACATGGGCGGGCGGATTTTCCTAATCAACCCTGTCGCGGATCCCGCCCGAGGAACCCGACGGCGGCATAAACCTCACGCATGACCGGATCGGCAAGCGCCTGCGCCCGCTCGGCGCCATCGCGCAGGGTCGCGTCGAGGAAATCGGGGTCGGCCTGCAGCCGCTGCATCTCCGCACCGATGCCGCCGAGGCTGGCGACGGCAAGGTCGCACAGTTCGGCCTTGAAGCTGGCGAACGTCTGCCCGGCGAACTGGGCGCAGACGGCCTCGACATCGCGGTCGGCCAGCGCGGCATAGATCCCGAGCAGGTTCGCAGCCTCCGGCCGCCTCGCCAGCCCATCCGTCGTCGGCGGCAGGACCTCCGCGTCGGTCTTGGCCTTGCGGATCTTAAGCGCGATGGCGTCGGCGTCGTCGGCGAGGTTGATCCGCGAGTAGTCGGAAGCGTCCGACTTACTCATCTTTTTCGTCCCGTCGCGGAGCGACATGACGCGGGTCGCCGGGCCGAAGATCAGCGGTTCGACGATCGGAAAGAGGGCGACGCCATAGTCGTTGTTAAACTTCTGGGCGATATCGCGGGCGAGCTCGAGGTGCTGCTTCTGGTCCTCGCCGACCGGCACGTGCGTCGCCTTGTAGGCGAGGATGTCGGCGGCCATGAGGTTCGGGTAGGCGAACAGGCCTACGGACGCGTTTTCCCGGTGCTTTCCCGCCTTTTCCTTGAACTGGGTCATCCGGTTAAGCCAGCCCAGCCGGGCGACGCAGTTAAAGATCCAGGCCAATTGGGCGTGCGCCGCGACGTGGCTTTGGACAAACACCGCGCTGCTCTGCGGGTTGACGCCGGCCGCGATCATGGCCGCGGCCGCGGTCCGGGTGTTGTCCCGCAACGCGGCTGGATCCTGCCAGACCGTGATCGCGTGCATATCGACGACGCAATAAAGGCACTCGAATTCGCCCTGGAGCCGAACCCAGTTGCGCAGGGCGCCGAGGTAGTTGCCGAGGTGCAGGTTGCCCGTCGGCTGGATGCCGGAGAAGATGCGGTTCATGATTGGCTTTGCCGGATCGCGAGGGTCTTGGCCGAGGGTTATGGACTTAAGCGTCGGAACCGGTCAAGCCGCGTCGGATCCCTTCATGTCACGTCCCCTGATGAAGCCGCGCAGGTCCTGTACGCCGGCCGCGCCGAGCAACTGTGACGCGAGGGCATACGTGACGAGCCCGGCGCCGACGAGGATCGCCAGCGCGCCGATGCGGTGCGCCTGGTGGCCGGCGAGCCATGGAGCCAGCACCACAAGATGAAGCGCCGCGCAAACCCCGCCCATGATGGCGGCTGCCGCGACCATCCGCGGCAACCGCCGGCGGAGCCGTTCGTCGATGCGCAGGTGCCCGCGCTGCCAGAGGACGGCGGCCAAGGCGATCGCGTTGATCCAGGAGGCGATCGCGGTCGAAGCGGCGATCCCGACGAAGGAGAACGGCCACATCAGGATCAGGTTCAGGCCGACGTTGATGACGGCCGAGGCGGCGGCGACCTTGACCGGCGTGCGCGTGTCTTCCCGGGCGAAGAAACCCGGCGCCAGCGCCTTGATGAGGACGTAGGCCGGCAGGCCGAAGGCATACGCCGCCAGCGCCGTGGCCGTGGCCTCGGCCTCGGCCGGACCGAAGGCGCCGCGCTCGAACAATACCGACATGACCGGCGCCGCCAGCACGACCAGCGCAACGGCCGCCGGCAGGGTCAGCAGCAGGGTGAACTCCAGCGCCCGGTTCTGGCTGTGCATCGCCGCGGGCCCGTGGCCGGCGCGCAACTGCCGCGACAGCAGCGGCAGGAGCGCGGTGCCGACCGCGATGCCGACGATCCCGAGGGGGAGCTGGTTCACCCGGTCGGCGTAGAAGAGATAGGAGACCGAGCCGGCCGGCAGCCACGAGGCCAGAGCGGTGTTGATGGTGAGATTGACCTGATAGATGCCGGCGCCCAACGCCACCGGCAGCGCCCGACGGACCAGGAGTCGGACCTCCGGTGTCAGTCGCGGCCGAGGCAGGCGCAGCCACAGGCCGGCGCGGCCGCAAAAGTAGAACAGCCAGAGGAACTGAAGAACGCCAGCGGCGGCAACGCCCCAGGCCAACGCGTGCCCCGGCGTCGGCGTCCATGGCGCGAGTACCAAGGCCGCCGCAATCATCGCCACGTTCAGCAGGATCGGGGTTGCCGCAGCGGCGGCGAAACGCCCGAGCGAGTTCAGGACCCCCGCCATCAGCGAGACGAGAGAGATGAACAGAAGATAGGGAAAATTGATCCGAGCGAATTGGATGGCGAGGTCGATCTGCTCCGGTGCGTCGCCGAAGCCCGGAGCGATCAGGTAGATCAGAACCGGCATGGCGATCTCGAAGACGACGAGGAACACGAGCAGCGCGCTCAGCAGCACGCTGAGGGCCTGCTCGGCGAACGCGGCGGCCTTGGCTTCGCCCTCGGCCTCGACGGACCGGGCGAACAGGGGCACGAATGCGGCCGAGAATGCGCCTTCGGCAAACAGTGCTCGGAACAGGTTGGGCAGGCGGAAGGCAACGAAGAAGGCGTCCGCCACCGGGCCGGCGCCGAGCACCGCGGCAATCAGCATGTCGCGAATGAAGCCGAGCACGCGGCTGACCATGGTCAGCGCGCCGATGGTGACAATCGAGCGGAGGAGCGCCATGCGGCCTGTCTAGCTGTTTCTACCGGGTGCCGGAAGGCTCGCTCTACTGCGCCGCGGCAACGGCGATGTCAGCGGCGGCCGACTCCACCGGCACGGCAATCGCAGCGCGCAAACGCTGCTCGATCTGGTCGAGCTTGACCTTGTCATCGACCTTCAGGCCGAAGACGTCCTTTACGTAAAAGACGTCGACGACCCGCTCGCCGTAGGTTGAAATGTGCGCGCTGGTGATCTGCAGGCCGAGCGAGGTCAGCGTCGAGGTGACGTCATGGAGAAAACCGAGGCGGTCGCGGCCGTTGACCTCGATAACGGTGTGCGTGACGCTGGCATTGTTGTCGAAGAAGACCGCCGGCGGCACCGTAAAGACGCGGGTTCGGCTGGGCAGGGCGCGCGCCCGCACCGCCTTGAGCTCGCGATCGATGTGGAGGCGGCCGACGATGGCATCCTCGATACGCTTCTTGAAACGGTCGAGGCGGTCGGGGCTGTCGAACACCTGGCCCGAAGATGTCCTGGATCCAGAAGGTATCGAGCGCCATGCCGTTGGCGAGCGTGATGACCTTGGCGTCGACGATCGACGCGCCGGTCAAGGCCATTGCGCCGGCGATGCGGGCAAATAACCCGGGATGGTCCGGCGCGTAGAGAATGACTTCGGTCACGTCGCGAGCGGGGCGCTGACAGGCCTCTATCCACAGAGGCCGGCCGGCATCCTCGGCCTTGCGCATCAGCTTGAAATGATGAACCTGCGCCTCGACGTCGAAGGCGAGCCAGTAGTCGGCATAGCCGCGGTCGATGAACGCCTCGAGCCGATCCTCGCTCCAGTCGGTCAGATGCGCCCGCAGCCGCGCCTTCGCCCGGGCAACCCGGACCGTTCGGCGATCCGTGGGCTGGCCGCCCGGCATCTCCATTTCTTCCATGGCCCGATAATAAAGCTCGCTGAGCAGGCCGGCCTTCCAGTTGTTCCAGATCCCAGGGCCGACGGCGTGGATGTCGCAACTGGTCAGCAGCAGCAGCATCCGCAGCCGCTCGGGCGACTGGACGAGAGCGACGAAGTCCGTGACGGTCTTGGGATTGTCGACGTCGCGCTTGAAGGCCGTCCGGCTCATGATCAGGTGGTGACGCACCAGCCACGACACCGTTTCCGTCTCCCAGGCGTCGAGGCCGAGGCGAGGCGCAAGATGCATTGCGATCTCGGCGCCGAGTTCCGAGTGGTCGCCGCCGCGCCCCTTGGCCACGTCGTGCAGCAGGACGGCGATGTAGAGCGCCCGACGCGAGCGGATGTCGCCGGCGGCCTCGGCCGCCGCCGGATGCTCGCGCTTGAGCGCGCCGGTCTCGATCCGGCGGAGCACGCCGATCGCCCGGATGGTGTGCTCGTCGACGGTGTAGACATGGTACATGTCATACTGCATCTGGGCGACCACCCGGCCGAAGTCGGGGATGAACCGGCCGAACACGCCGGCATCGTTCATCCGCTTCAGCGTCGTCTCGGGATCGTGCTCCGACGTCAGCATCTCGACGAATAGACGGTTGGCCTCCGGGTCGTTGCGGACGCGGGCCCCGATCGCGCGTAGGTTCTGCTGGATCATCCGCAAAGCCTGCGGGTGGATATCGAGACCGATGTGCTGGGCGATGTGGAAGAGCTGAAGGATCTTTACCGGCTCGTGCGCGACGATATCCTCGTGCTGAAACGTCAGGCGCTCGTTGTCGAGCCTGAAGCCGTCCGGCATTTTGCGGAACAGCGGCCAGAGCGGGATCCGGAACCGCCGCCGCGTTTTCTTGTGCTCTTCCTCAAGGACGGCGCAGAGCACGCGGGTGAGATCGCCGACGGTCTTCGTCACCCAGAAGTAGTGCTTCATGAACCGCTCGACGCCGCGCGCGCCGGCGCGGTCGCTGTAGCCGATGCGGTCGGCGATGAGGCCCTGGACGTTGAAGGTCAGCCGTTCCTCCGGCCGGCCGGCGACGTAATGGAGGTGGCAGCGCACCGTCCACAGGAAGTCCTGCGACTTTCTGAAATGGCGCACGTCGGCGGCGGTGAACACACCCCGATCGATCAGCTCGCCCATGTCCTTGACGCGGTATAGGTACTTGGCGATCCAGAACAATGTCTGCAGATCGCGCAGGCCGCCCTTGCCTTCCTTGATGTGCGGCTCGAGGACGTAGCGGGAATCGCCCATCCGCGCATGGCGGGCGTCGCGCTCGGCAAGCTTGGCTTCGACGAAGGCGGCGCCCGTACCGGTGACGACCTTGCGCCAGAACGTGTCGTCGAACACGTCGTAAAGGTCGCGCGCGCCCCACAGCCAGCGCGCCTCGAGCAGGGAGCTGCGGATGGTGAGATCGCCCTTCGCCAATTCGACGCACTGGTCGACGGTGCGGGTGGCGTGGCCGACCTTCAGTCCGCAATCCCACAATGTGTAGAGGATGTACTCGACGATCTTCTCGCTGTCGGCGCGCGCCCGCGGCGGCAGGAGAAACATCAGATCGATGTCGGAGAACGGCCACAGCTCGCCGCGGCCGTAACCGCCGGTCGCAAGAATTGCCATCTCGCCCCCGGTATCGCCCCCGATATCGCCACCGCTTTCGGCCGTGGCATCGCGACCGGACGGGGGATAGACGTGCTTGACCGCGAAGTCGTAGATGCAGCGCACCAGCTGGTCGACGAGATAGGAGTTGGACTGCACGGACTCCGGCCCGCGGATCCGCTCCTCCTCGAACCGCCGCCGGATTTCGCCGACCCCGCGGTAGAGCGCCGCCTTGAATATCTGCGTCGCGTTGCTGCGCATGCGCAGCGGTTCCTGGCCGCGGCGGACCTGCTCATCGAGCTCCTCGACAAGGTCGCGCCGATTGATGATGGCGCGGCGGTTGGGAATCCGATAGGGCATGGTGCTCGGCTTGCTATGAGTCCGCTGGTCGACCTTGCTCGCCTTGCGCGGCGGCAAGCTCGTCGTCGCGGGATATGTTGCCACAGACTGGCGCCGGCAAGATACAGCCGAGGCGGCGGCCGGTCGGCGTGAAGATATCGCTGCCGGGTCGCGGGTCTGCTCTCACATCATCGCCCTCAGCCGGTAGACGAGGTCGAGCGCCTCGCGCGGCGAGAGTCCGTCGGGATCGATGCCGGCGAGCAGCTCCATCGCGGGGGGCGGCGTATCGATCGGCCGCGGGGCGGCGGCCGCGAACAGCGGCAGATCCGCGGCGAGCCGGGTCGCCGCCGACGATGTCTCGCCTCTTTCGAGGGTCTGCAGAACCTCCTCGGCGCGCTCGACCACCGCAGGCGGCAGTCCGGCGAGGCGGCCGACGTGGATGCCGTAGGAGCGATCGGCGGCGCCGGGTGCGATTTCGTGGAGAAAGACCACGTCGTCCCGCCACTCCTTGATGCGCATGGTGTAGCAGGCGAGATCGTCGAGCCGCGCCGACAGCGCCGTCAACTCGTGATAATGGGTGGCGAACAGGGTCCGGCAGCGATTGATCGCGTGCAGGTGCTCGATCACCGCCCAGGCGATCGACAGGCCGTCGAAGGTCGCCGTTCCCCGCCCGATTTCGTCGAGGATCACCAGCGCGCGCGGGCCGGCAAGGTTCAGGATCGCCGCGGTTTCAACCATCTCGACCATGAAGGTCGACTGCCCGCGGGCGAGGTCATCGGCGGCGCCGACCCGGGAGAACAAGCGGTCCACCGATCCGAAGCGGGCGCTTTCGGCCGGCACGTAGGAGCCGATCTGGCCCAGGATCGCAATCAGCGCGTTCTGGCGCAGAAAGGTGCTCTTGCCGGCCATGTTCGGGCCGGTGACGAGCCACAGGCGGCGGCCGTCGTCAAGGCAGCAGTCGTTGGCGACGAAGTCGCGTCCTTCCGCAGCCCGCAACGCCGACTCGACGACCGGGTGGCGGCCGCGGCGCACGGCGAAACCGACGCTGTCGTCGATAACCGGTCGGACGTAGCCGTTGCCCGCGGCGAGTTCGGCCAGCGCCGCGGCGACGTCGATGGCGGCCATGCCGGCGGCCGCGCCGGCGATGGCCTCGGCGTCCGCGACCACCGCGGCGACAAGGTCGTCGAACAGGGTCAGCTCGAGAGCCAGCGCCTGATCCGCTGCTCCGGCGATGCGGCTCGCCAGCTCGCCGAGTTCCACCGTCGTGAAACGGACGGCGCCCGCCGTAGACTGGCGGTGAATGAACACCGCGTCCGGCCCGCTCGCCAATTTCTCGGCTTGGCGCGCCGGGACCTCAATGAAATAGCCAAGCACGTTATTGAAGCGGATTTTAAGCGCGCCGACCCCGGTTTCGCCGGCGTAGCGGGCCTGCAGTTCGGCAAGGAGGCGGCGCGCGTTGTCCCGCAACGCCCGAACCTCGTCCAGATCGGCGGAATATCCGGCGGCGATGAAGTCGCCGTTGCGCGCCAGCAGCGGCGGATCCTCGCTCAGCGCCGCGCGCAGGGTTTCAACGCGGACGCCATGCTCGCCAAGCGCCGTCATACATGCCTCCAGTGCGGCCGGGGTGCCGGCCAGATCGACGGCTTCCAGGATGGCGCGGAGCGCGGCGGTCAGGGCAAGTCCGTCGCGCACGGCGGCCAGGTCGCGCGGCCCGCCGCGGCCGACGGCAAGGCGCGAGAGCGCCCGCTCGACATCGGGGCCGCCCTTCAAGGCTTCGCGCAGCATCCAGCGGGCCTCGGCCCGATCGACGAAGACCTGGACCAGATCGAGCCTTTCGTCGATCGCGGCGGGATCGGTCAGCGGCGCCGCCAGCCTGGCCGCCAGAAGGCGGGCGCCGGCGGCGGTCACGGTGCGGTCGATGGCGGCGAGGAGACTGCCCTTGCGCTCACCGGCAAGGGTGCGGGTGAGCTCGAGGTTCCGCCTCGTGTGCGCATCGATCTCCATGACCGCGCCGTCTGCCATCGGCCGCGGGCGATCCAGGCGCGGCAGCCGGCCGCACTGGGTCAGCTCGACATAGTCGATAAGGACACCGGCGGCGGTGATCTCGGGGGCGGTGAAGGCGCCGAACCCGTCCAGCGACGCCACCGAGAACGCCCGCTCCAACCGGCGCCGCGCGTTTGCGCCATTGAAGCGGGCGGCCGGCAGGACCGTGAGCCGGTCCCGCCAGGCGCGTCCCGGGTCGAGCGTATCGAGGCGCGTCTGCAGCGCATCGGCGACGAGGATTTCGACTGGATCGAACTGGGCGAGGGCCGAGGCCACATCCGCGGGCGCGGCCGGGCGCGTGGCGAAGGCGCCGGTGGAGAGATCGATCCAGGCAAGGCCGGCCTGCCCTCCCTGTTCGACCACCGCGGCGAGGTAGTTGTGCGCCCGCGACTCCAGCAGCGTGTCCTCGGTCACCGTTCCGGCGGTGACGATCCGGACGATTTCGCGACGGACGATGCTCTTCGCCCCGCGTCTGCGCGCTGCCGCCGGATCCTCGACCTGCTCGCAGACGGCGACGCGGAAGCCCTGGCGGATCAACCGGGCAAGATAGACCTCGTGGCTGTGCACGGGCACGCCGCACATGGCGATGTCCTGGCCGAGGTGCTTGCCGCGCTTGGTCAAAGCAACGTCGAGGGCGGCAGCGGCCTTGACCGCGTCGTCAAAGAACAACTCGTAGAAATCGCCCATCCGGTAGAACAGCAGGCAGTCGAGGCAGGTCTGCTTGATCGCCAGGAACTGGCTCATGAGCGGCGTCACGCCGGTGTCAGCGCCTGGATCGGCGTCAATTTCCGCCGAGGGCGGCGGGGCCGCGGCTGTTTCCGCCGGTTCGGCCGTTGCTGACGGCGACGCCGGTGCGGTCGCTGCCGAGAGGTGACGGTGTCGATGGTCGCGCACGCGCGCCCCAGGCCTCAGGGTCTGTTGTGGGTCTGTTGTGAACTCAGGCGAGAAACCTTAGCATCGCGTCGACGCTTAAGGCTATGACTACGCCCTCCCGCGGCCTGCGGGCGCGATGGGGGTGGCGTGAAGTGGCGGAGACGGCAGTGGGCAGCGCAACGGCGGGTAAAGTCAGGGAAGTGGTCGGGCTGTTTCGCGATCGCCCGACGTTCGAGGCCGCGGTCGCGGCCCTGCTGGCGGGCGGTTTCGAACGCAGCGAACTCAGCGTTCTCGGCTCGCACGAGTCCCTGGACGCCGCCGGCAAGCCGGGTAAGCCATGGCGCGACGTTCTTACGGCGCTCGTCGGCGAGGTGAAATATGAGGGCCCGCTGGTGGCCTCGGGACTGATTTTCCTGGCCGGCGGACCGGTCGCGGCCACCTTGGCGGCGCTCGCCGGCGCGACGGTCGGCGGCATGGCCGCCAAGGAATTTCTCGAAGAGGTGACGGCGCAGCCGCACACCGAGGACTTCGCCCGTTCGCTCGAGGCCGGCGGGGTCATCCTCTGGGTCCGCGCCGACAGCGACGAGCAGTGTCAGCGCGCCGGCGATATCCTTGCCGCCAACGGCGGCCACAACGTCCATGTGAGCGTGCGGACGCGCGAAAGCTGATCGGCCGGCCCCACCCAAGGCTCGCGCATCCGGCGTATCCCGGGATCATCTCTTGCCGCTCACGTCTACGCAGCCGGAGAGCTGGGCGAGGGATCGTCCGGTCGACCGAGCGCTGCCATCAGCTCGCGCCATTCGCGCTTGCTGAGCCCGCTGTCGGACTGGCTCGGCGCCTCTCCGGCGATCATCTTGCGGACCACCGCCAACGCCTTCGCCGACAGCCGAACCGCGCCCAGGCCGTGCTCGGCGAAAGCTTCGTAGGCAATCGGCACCCAGCGGCGGACCGTCTCCAGCATGGTCTCGGCATAGACGCGGATCTCGTACTGCGCGTGCGGATTGGCGCGCAGGCTGAGAAAATTGAGGAGGTTGTGCAGGTCGATCTTCCAGTACCACTGGGTGTAGGTGGCGAGCGTCAGATTCATTCGGGCGAGTTCGCGGGCGAGGCCGAGGCGATCCGGATCGCGGCCGCTCCCGCCGCGGCCCTCGTTCAGCATTTCCTCGTAGTGGTCGTAGCAGCGCGCCGCGTCGGTGCGCAGAATGTCCAGGACCCGCGCCGCTTCCGAGCCGGCGAGAACCGCGCCGCGGCCCTGACGGTTGCTATGCGCCTGCGCGGCGAGCTGGCCCGCGTCCGGCACGTAATACTCCCGATCCAGGATTGAGTAGCGCGCGGAGTACTCGTTGACGTTGGCGGTGCGATGACGGATCCACTGGCGGGCGACGAAAATCGGCAATTTAACGTGATACTTGATCTCGCACATCTCGAACGGCGTCGTGTGCCGGTGGCGCATCAGGTAATTGATCAGCCCGGTGTCGTCCTGCACCCGGCGGGTGCCGGCGCCGTAAGAGACGCGGGCGGCCTGAACGATCGCCGCGTCATCGCCCATGTAGTCGATGACGCGGACGAACCCGTGATCGAGAACCGGCATCGGCGTGAACAGGATATCCTCGAGCGCCGGCACGCTGGCACGCAGCGTCGTCGCGCGATCGGCGCGCAGCGCCTCGATCTCCGCGCGCTGTTCGGGGGTCAGTTTCATGGCGCTCTCCGTTCGGCCGGCGGGTCAGGGGCAGCGCTCAATGCGGCAGGGGAGGTATACAGCCTCGCCGGCGCCTGTCGATAGCGCGTCAAGTTGTCCGGTTTACACCTCGCGGCGTGCGATTGACGCCTGCGTGGCCCTCGCCTATAAGGCGCGTGGGCCACGGCCCCCCAACGGGTCGCGACCCATCTGCAAGGATGGGAGTAAATCTTGATGACGATGCCTCCGCGGCCAAATGTCCGGCCGGCCAACCCCTGCTTTTCCTCAGGTCCCTGCGCGAAGCGCCCCGGCTGGTCGACGGGTGCGCTCGCCGGCGCGCTGGTCGGGCGCTCGCACCGCTCCAGGCCCGGCAAGGCCAAGCTCAAAAATCTCATCGAGAGCAGCCGGGCGCTGCTCCGGGTGCCGTCCGACTACCGCATCGGCATCGTCCCGGCGTCGGACACCGGCGCGGTCGAGATGGCGATGTGGTCGCTGCTGGGCGCGCGCGGCGTCGACGTGCTGGCATGGGAAAGCTTCGGCGAGGGCTGGGCCACGGACACCGTCAAGCAGCTCAGGCTCGGCGACGCGCGCATCCTCAAGGCCGACTACGGCCAAATGCCGGACCTCGCCCAGATCGACTTTTCCCATGACGTGGTTTTCACCTGGAATGGAACCACCTCCGGGGTCGCCGTACCGAACGGCGACTGGATCGCAGCCGATCGCGACGGTCTGACCATCTGCGACGCGACCTCGGCGGTCCTCGCCTGGGACCTGCCGTGGGACAAACTCGACGTCACGACCTACTCCTGGCAGAAGGTGATGGGCGGCGAGGCTCAGCACGGGATGATCATTCTTTCGCCCCAGGCCGCCGCCAGGCTCGAAAGCTACACGCCGGCGTGGCCGCTGCCGAAGATCTTCCGCCTGACCAAGGGCGGCAAGCTGATCGAGGGGATCTTCGCCGGCGAGACAATCAACACGCCGTCGATGCTGGCGGTGGAGGATGCGCTCGACGCGCTGAAGTGGGCGGACGAGGTCGGCGGCCTCGATGCGCTGATCGGCCGGGCGAAGGCCAACTCGGGCGCGATCGCCGGCTGGGTGGCGCGCACGGCGTGGGTAGAATTTCTCGCCGCCGAGCCAAACACCCGCTCGCGCACGTCTGTGTGCCTGAAGCTGGTCGAACCTTCGCTCGATGCGGCGGCGCAGGCGGCAGTGGCCAAGAAGATGGCTGCGCTGCTGGATTCGGAAGGCGTCGCCTACGACATCGGCGCCTACCGCGATGCGCCGCCGGGGCTGCGCATCTGGGCCGGCGCGACCGTGGAGACAGCCGACCTCGAGGCGCTGTTCCCGTGGCTCGACTGGGCCTACGCGGCGGTGCTTTCGGAGCATGCCGCCGCCCCGACCGCCGCCGCCTGAGCTCCGGCCGATCCGTCATTCCGCTTCCGCTCCCGAATCTTCCTCTCAGAAAGAGACCATGAAGCCATGCCCAAGGTGCTGATTTCCGACAGCATGGGCCCGCAGGCCGCGCAGATCTTCCGCGACCGTGGGCTCGACGTCGATGTGAAGACCAAAATGAGCGCGGGCGAGCTCGCCGCGTGTATTGGCGATTACGACGGGCTTGCGATCCGTTCGGCGACGAAGGTGACGCCAGAGATCGTCGCCGCCGCCGACCGGCTCAAGGTCATCGGACGAGCCGGCATCGGCGTCGACAACGTCGACCTTGCCGCGGCCACCGCACGCGGGATCGTGGTGATGAACACGCCTTTCGGTAATTCGATCACCACCGCCGAGCATGCCATGGCAATGATGATGGCGCTGGCCCGGCAGATCCCCCAGGCCAACGCCTCGACCCACGCCGGCAAGTGGGAGAAATCGCGGTTCATGGGAGTCGAGATTGCCGGCAAGACGCTTGGCATCATCGGCTGCGGCAACATCGGCTCGATCGCGGCCGATCGCGCGCAGGGCCTGAAGATGAAGGTGATCGCCTACGATCCCTACCTCTCGCCGGAGCGCGCGGAGGACCTGGCCGTCGAGAAGGTCGATCTGGACGCCCTGTTCGCGCGGGCGGATTTCATCAGCCTGCACGCGCCGGCCACGGACGCGACCCGCGGCATCATCAATGCGGCGAACATCGCCAGGATGAAGCCGGGCGTGCGGATCGTCAACTGCGCCCGCGGCGCGCTGGTCGTCGAGGACGATCTCAGGGCGGCGCTGGAGTCGGGCCAGGTCGCCGGCGCGGCCCTCGACGTGTTCGCAAAGGAGCCGGCTCGCGAAAGCGCCCTGTTCGGGATGGAGCAGGTGGTCGCGACGCCTCACCTCGGCGCGTCGACCACGGAAGCCCAGGAGAAGGTCGCGATGCAGGTAGCCGAGCAGATGGCGGACTTCCTGCTGACCGGCGCGGTCATCAATGCACTGAACCTGCCCTCGGTCAGCGCCGAGGAGATGCCGAAGCTGCGGCCCTACATGGGGCTGGCGGGTCAGATCGGGAGCTTCGCCGGCCAACTCGTCGAAAGCGCCCTCACCGCGGTCGCCATCGAATTCGACGGCCATGCCGCGCGGCTGAATTCGAAGCCGCTGACGGCGCTGGTGCTGGAAGGCCTGCTGTCGCCGCAGATGGAATCGGTCAACATGGTCAATGCGCCGTCGATCGCGCAGGCGCGGGGGATCGATGTTGCCGAGATCAAGCACGAGCGCGGCGGCGCCTACCAGACAATGATAAAGCTCACCGTCACCACCGAGGTTCAGACCCGGACCATCGCCGGGACGCTGTTCAACGGCGATCAGCCGCGCATCGTCGAGGTCAAGGGGATCCCCATCGACGCCAGGCTAACCCCGCACATGCTGTTCATCACCAACAAGGACCGGCCCGGTTTCATCGGCCGGCTCGGTACGGTGCTCGGCGATGCGGGGATCAACATCGCCACCTTCAATCTGGGCCGCAACCGCGCCGGCGGCGACGCCATCGCCCTGATCGAGGTCGACGATGCGCCGAGCGAAGCGGTTCTCGATGAGATCCGGGCCATTTCCGACGTCATTCGAGCCAAGGCCTTGCGTTTCTGAAGACACCTGATCGCGGATCAGGGACCGCCGAGCCACGAAGCGCGCCAAGAGGGACGCGACGTCGGCGTCGGGTGGGGCGGAGGGAGCAGATGCGCCGCCCCGCCGGCGACGGTGCCTACAACGGCACGCGCCCGTAAAGAAGGACGACAAGGGTCGCTGTAGCGATGATCAAGGGAGCTGCGAACTCCTTAACGATCATCTTGAAGGCCAGGTTACGTGTTACAGTTTTATTCATTGCTGTCACCTCGTGTACGGCTGACCTCCCCCGCGAGCAAGCTATTTACGCAGATCCAGCGGACTTGACTCCCATGAGCATGATCATTTCGTGAAGACGGATTGGTCATGCAGGAGGACGCTCTACGGCGTCGCCGCAACGCTAACCGCCGGGGCACTACCCGGCGCAATCTGCTCCCAACCTGTTTCCGGAGCCCCTGAAGTGGTCGGAGGTCGCTGACCTCCATTGCTCCCTAGGAACAAACTTAGCCGATTTTCGGTACACGACGAAGAGCGGCCTCGTGATGATGTGTCGAAGGCACATGAGGTGTTTGAATTCAGCAACACCGTCAGTCCCGAACCGGCTCCCGCTGGCCGGTCCGCGGGCACAAATCACCCATGTGGGTGCAAATATATTGATGTTGCAGCATCAGGGCGCTATTTTGTTGGTTTACACACCTGCCCAAACAGATCCAAACCGTGTCTATCGAACATTCAGGGGCCATGTCGCGGCGGCGCTTCTTGCGGCGGAGCAGAGCGCTCATGGTCCTGATCGGCTTTGGCCTGTTCGCTCTGGGTGCGTGTGCGCCGAGCGGGCTGGAGCAGACGGCGGCCGCGGCGGCGGACCTTTCGCCTTCAGCCAGCGTCTACGTCGCAATACCGGCTGATGGGCGTTTTGCCGGTCACGTCTATCCGGAATCGGGACGCCGCCTCGCCCGGCTCATCGTCCGCGCCTTCGCTCCCCACGTGCGTGCGGTCAAGGCAGCGACCGAGGCCGAGAGCGAGGCGGCGGCGCTGGCCAGCGCCCGGGACGGTGGCTTCACCTACCTCGCCGCTTCTCGGATTCTTCGTTGGGAGGATCGCGCCGGCGCTTGGTCGGGCATGGCTGACGCGGCGGAAATCAGGATAACGCTGATCGAGACGCGCAGCGGCGACGCCGCCGACATCGTTGTCATCGTCGGCCAAAACGTTCGAGATGGCGCCGCGGTCGGCAGAGGCGCGCCCGAAGACCTGCTCGTCCGGCCGCTCGAAGGCTATGTCACGCGCGTGCTCGCCGGGCCGGTCGCCAATTCGTCGCACGCCTCCCGCTGAAACCTGCGGCCGGGCCGGCAATTCGGCAAAAAGCATCGCGGACGGGCGTTCAAGCTGCTGAAATGGGTCAGTCTTCGCCAAGGAGCGCTGCCCATGCTGATGACCGCCGACGATTACCGCGAGTCCCTGCGCCGCCTGACCCCGCGCGTGTTCCTGAACGGCCGCGCGGTCGAAAGCGTCGCCGACGAGCCGCTGCTCGCCCCCGGTGTCAATGCCGTCGGCGTCGCCTACGACCTCGCTCACGAACCCGCGCATGCGGCGCTCATGACCGCACGGCAGGGGACATCCGGCGCAATCGTCAACCGTATGCTCCATGTCGACGAGACGACGCCGGATCTGCTCGCCAAGCTCGAAGCCGTCCGCCTCGTCTGCGCGACGGCCGGATGCGCTCAGCGTTATCTGAATCATGACGCCTTCGCCGCCCTCTTCCAGGCCACGCGCCGCGCCGACGCGGCCTATGGCACCGACTACCACGCCCGCTTCCTTGCCTACCTGCACGCGGTCCAGGACGAGGATCTGACGCTCGGCATCGCCATGACCGACGCCAAAGGCGACCGATCGAGGCGGCCCGGCCAGCAACAGAACCCCGACGTGTACGTTCACATCAGCGCGCGGCGGCCAGACGGTATCGTCATTCGTGGCGCCAAGGCCATCGTCACCGGCGCGCCCTACATGCATGCGCTGCTGGTCATGCCCTGTCGCAGCCACACCGCGGAAGACGCCGTTTTCGCGGTCTGCTGCGCCGTGCCCGTCGATGCGCCGGGGGTGACGATCGTCACCCGCCCGGCGGGGCGGCCCGGCGAGCCGGCGGCCAAATTCTCCAGCGCGCTACGGCCAGTCCACCGGCGTCGTTCTGTTGGACGATGTCTTCGTCCCGCACGAGCGGGTGTTTCTTGCCGGGGAGCATGAGGAGGCGAGCTTTCTCACCACCGCCTACGCCACCCACCACCGCCATTCCTGTATCGCCGCCCGCGCCGGCTTCGGCGATCTGCTCATCGGCGCCTGCGCAATGATGATCGAGGCCAACGGACTTGACCCGGACCGGCACCACCACATCCGCGACGACATGGTCGAACTGATCACAATCACCGAAAGCGTCTACGCCTGCGGTGTCGCGGCCTCGGTCTACGCCAAGCCGGACCCGGCCGGGAGCGTCACGCCCGACCCCGTGTTCGCCAACATCGGCAAGCTCCTGCTTGCGAGCAAGATCTACGACATGCATCGGCTCGCCCACGACGTCTCGGGCGGCCTGATCGTCGCCCTCCCAGGACCTGACGAGGATCACAATCCCGAGACGCGGGCCTCGCTGCTTTCTGTTCTCGGCGGGCGTCCGGACATTCCGGCCGAGCATCGGCTGGAAGTAGCGCGGCTGATCGAGGATCTGACGGCCTCGCACCAGGGCGGCTGGTATTCGCTGATCTCGCTTCACGGCGGCGGCTCGCCCGAAGCCATGCGCCGGGAGATCTGGCGCAACTACCCGGTTGCCGACCGGGTCGAACTTGTCAGTCGCCTGCTCGATCGCGGACTTGTCGCAGGGGATCGGAGGCTTTCGAAACAGCCGGACCGCTGTTGCGCCGAAGGCTGTCAAGCGTCGGCATTGAAGCCCGGCCCGGTTCCGGATTGAGCGGGCTGCGCCCGCGGTTCAGGAGCCGATCCGCGCCGGATTGCCGCGCGCGGTGGCCCCTGACGGAACATCCCGGGTGACGACGCTGCCGGCGCCGATGACGGCGTCATCGCCGATGGTGACGCCGGGCAGGATGATCGCGCCGCCGCCGATCCAGACGTTGGCGCCGATGCGAACAGGGCGGCCGAACTCCAGCCCGCCGGCGCGCGTCGCGGCATCGCGCGGATGATCGGCGGCATAGATGTGCACACCCGGACCGATCTGGGTACGCTCGCCGATAGACACGGCAACGACGTCGAGGATGACGCAGTTGAAGTTGAGGAACACATGCGCGCTGAGGCTGATGTTGAAGCCAAAGTCGCAATGAAAAGGCGGCCGGATGACCGCGCCTTCGCCGACGTCCGCGAACCGCTCGAGCAGAAGGCCCCGCCGTTGCGCCGGCGGATCGGCGAGGGCGGCGTTGTAGCGGACCATCCATGCTTTCGCCGCCGCCTGATCGGCCTGGATCTCGGCATCCGCCGGATTGTAAAGCTCGCCGGCCAGCATCTTTATTTTCTCGCCGAGCGTCATGCCCTTCCCCAATAACGCAGCTCCCGCTTCTCGCAGATCCGCGATAAAGGCCTGGATCAACCTGCTTCGGATGGAATCGTCTGGAAGCAAGTTGATCGGTTACAAAGTAATCGAGCATCTTATCTACGCCCGTTCGGGCGACAGGCATGCTCTAGAAGCAGACGCGGCCAGGGCCCACGCCGGAACAGTTGCGCCCTGGGCCGGGCCGGTAGAACGGCTCGCGCCCTTCGCCGAACACCGTCGGCCGGCGCGTCTCATCTCCGAACAGCGGCCCACGATCTCCCGGTCGGACCGACCCGATGCCGATATCCGCGCCGCCGCGTTGTCCGGGGCCCATCCCGCTCCCGAACCCAGGCGCGCCGGAATCATCTCCGACTATACCCTGGCCCTGGCCGGGCTCGACTGTCTCCATCTGCCAGGCAAGGAGAACGTCGTTGTGGCTGTCGGCAAAAGCGCTGGCCGAGCAACCGAGCAGCAACACCACCAGGAAACCGCGACCGACCGTCATTGCCTGATCCTCCGTTTCATTGCCGAGGCCAATGCGGTCCCGACCTCAAAGCGTCATGGCGCAAGGGCGCGGGCGACCGGTCCCAGGATCCGATTACCGCGCCTGGTACATTTTGTCTAGCCGCGCCGCAAGGTCCGGGTTCTTCCGCGCCGCCTCGCCGATCTGACGGTACTCGTCAACTGTGATACCCTTCGTCTTCTCGATTGCCTTGATCGCCTCCGCCTCTGCCTCGGCCATTGCCTTCTGCTTGTCTTCCGGGGTCTTCGCCGCGGCGATCTTCGGGTTCCAGTCCACGATCAGGCCGTCGATCTTCTTGGCCGCGTCAATAAAAGACCCCAGCTTGGCGTCGCTGAAGTTCGTCGCGGCCGCCGCCTGCGCCAGCGCCTCTCCGCCCGTGGCTCCAGCCAGCGCGGCGCCGAGAAGCACGGCGAGGCACAGCGTCCCAATCCTGTTCGCAAATGTCCTGCTCATCGGATTTCCCATTGTTCTGTGTATTCCGGTGGCCGCGATTGGAAGGCAGCAACGCGGCGAATATGTGGCCTGCCGCCAACCCGACGTCTTCTCGCCCTCTGATAGCTGACGGGATATGGGGTCGTCGCCCGGCACCGCCAGCTGGAGAAAAATCGGGCCGGAGAGATGATCCCTCCGGCCCGACGATCGCTGACGACGCGGCGGTCGCAGGTTGCTTCTGAGCGGACGCTACTCCGCCGCCGATACCGTCGGTTCGCCCATAAGAGCCCGGCGCTCGACTTCGGCGAAGCCCTCCTCCGCCGACCGTTCGGGGGCGAGCAGGGAAACGACGATGCCGATCAGGAAGGACCCGGTCATGGTGAACAGGCACGGGTTCTTCAGCGGGAAGTACCACCACTGCCCCGTGATGCTGGCCTTGTGGGCCGCTACCGCTGCGTTCGCTGCATCGATCACATTTTGCGGGGATCCCGCCGCGGCGACCTTGGGACCGAGCAGATCGAGCTGGATGGTCGGTCCGAGGTAGATCAGCAGCAGCGTGCCGAAGGTGCCGAACAGGATGCTGCAGACCGCGCCCCAGGTCGTGAACCGCCGCCAGAACACCGACATGATCAGCGCCGGGAAGTTGGCCGAGGCGGCGATGGAGAACGTCAGCCCGACCATGTAGGCCACATTCTGGCCCTGGAAGACGATCCCCAGGATCACCGCGCCGACGCCGAGGATGATCGAGGAGATCCGGGCAACGACGAGCTGCTCGCGCTCCGGCGCGTGGCCGCCGCGAATGACGTTGACCCACAGGTCGTGGGACAGCGCACCCGCGCCGGCCAGGGTTAGCCCCGCCACCACCGCGAGGATGGTTGCGAAAGCGACGGCGCAGATGAAGCCGAAGAAAATGTTCCCGGCAATCGCCTGCGCCAAAAGCGGCGCCGCCATGTTGCCGCCGCCGCCGACGGCGACGATCTGCTGCTGACCGACCAGCACCATCGCGCCGAAGCCGAGGATGAAGGTGATCAGGTAGAATGAGCCGATCCAGATGGTCGCCCACATCACCGAGACGCGGGCCGCCTTGGCGTCCGGCACGGTGTAGAAGCGCATCAAGACGTGGGGCAGACCGGCCGTGCCGAACATCAGGGCGAGTCCCAGAGAGACAGCGTCCCAGGCGCCGGTGACGACCTTGGTGCCCGGCTCGAGAACCTTCTGACCGTTCATTTCGGCGGCCTTGGCGAACAGGCTCATCGGATTGAAGCCGAACTTGGACAGTACGATCAGCGCCATGATCGTCGCGCCGCCGAGCAGCAGGCCGGCCTTGATCACCTGCACCCAGGTGGTCGCGATCATGCCGCCGAAGAGGACGTAGGTCATCATCACAACGCCGACGATGATCACCGCGAAGGTGTAGTCGAGGCCGAAGAGCAGTTTGATCAGCGTCCCGGAGCCGACCATCTGGGCGATGAGGTAGGTGAGGACGACGGCGAGGGTACCGATCGAGGACGCAATACGCACCGGCTTCTGCTTCAGCCGGAAGGCGACCACGTCGGTGAAGGTGTACTTGCCGAGGTTGCGCAGCGGCTCGGCGATGAGGAACAGAATGATAGGCCAGCCGACGAGCCAGCCGGTCGAGTAAATCAGGCCGTCAAAGCCGTTCAGCGCGACGAGGCCGGCGATGCCGAGAAAGCTCGCGGCACTCATGTAGTCGCCGGCCAGCGCGAGGCCGTTCTGGAAACCGGTGATCGACCGGCCCGCCGCGTAGAAGTGCTCGGCCGTCTTGGTCCGGCGCGCCGCCCAGTAGGTGACACCCAGGGTGAAGGAGACAAAGAGGAAGAAGAATATGATTGCTTCGATGTTTGTTTCGCCGCCCATGACTTACCTCCGTAGCTCAGCAAGTTCGTGGTCGTACCTGCTGTTCGCCCAACCGACGTAGATGAACGTCAAGACCCAGGCAAACATGATGACAAGAGCGCCAAGAAGGATGCCGAGAGTCAGACCCTCCGTCAGAACGGTGCCGAGCAGAGGCTTGTCGAACGCGACCAGCAAAATGAACGCGTAGTAAGCGAGCAGCATGAAGACGCTGAGCCAGATGGCGATCCGCCATCGCCGGGCGGCCAAGGCATGAAGCCGCGGATCCGTATGAGCCATACTTCCTCCCTAAACATTGCGTTGTTGATTGCGCATTACATAGTTGATTGCGCAGAACGGCTCTTAAACCGCTGACAGCAATGCCAGAGGTGCAGGCCGGCGTCAACAAGGACGCGCATGATCCGACGGTGTGGAGTGAAGAGCCCGAAGGTGTGGCAGAAAAGCAACCAGCCGGCCGTGCCGTGGCTGGGCAAGACTAAACGTCACGCACCTGCCGCTGCCTCCCGTTCTTCGCAGCGCGACGGCTGCGGCCGAAGCGGGAAGTCTCTCCCGCCGTCAGCAAGCGCAGGCTATACGCCGGGTTTCTCCAGTGAGGTGTCGCCGATGTCTTCGACCAGCGCCGAGACTTCGGCCTTCGGAACGGACGACATTTCCATCTTGTAGGCCAGAAACCACATCATCGCGACGCCAAGCAGCCAGAACAGGATCTGCCAAGCCCAGATCGACGGGATGCCGAAGGTCCAGCCGGCGCGACCGGCATCCGGAGCCCCGAACAGATCGTTGCCGATGACCGCGCCGGGCCCGATGCCGAAGAAAAACCAAGCCAGCGTCACGATCCACGCGACCGGAACAAGGTGACGCTTGGCCTGGGGCAGGCTGGCGTGTTCGCGCAGGAAATTGTGATACTTCATCCGGTGGGCGCGGGCCTGGTCGCTTTGCGTCATTGCGGACACGACAAGGCAGACGACGATGTTGAGAAGGATCCCCCACCCTGCCGAGTGAATGGTCAGCGGCCATCGGCCCCATGGCTGCAGGCCAAGGGCGTTGAGCAGGGTCAGGCCGAAGCTGTCGGTGAAGGTGACGCCGATCAGTCCTGCGGCAAGGCCGAGCGTCGCGCCCTGTCGGGTCACCCAGGGGATATAGCAGATCGCTGCGAGCGGCACCCACATCTGGAAGCCGAAGGCGACGGCGAGTCCGCCGAGAAGAACCAGCGCATCCTTTGAGTATGTGCCGACCATCAAGGCGGAGATCACGATGAAGGCAACGCCGAGGCGGCCGAACAGCTTCTGGGTCGCGTGGGTCGCGCCCGGATTGAGGTAGCGCTTGTAAAGGTCGCGGGTCAGGATGCCGCCCGCGGTGGACATGTAGGCCGCGCCGGTCGACTGCATCGCCGCCAAGGCGCAGACTGCGAGAAGCCCGATCAGCCAAGGCCAGGTGTCGCTCAGCATGTTGAAGTAGTACGGAACAATCGCGTCGGGGCGGATGTTGACCTCGGCAGGCATGACGTTGGCCACCGCCAGCCCGGCTTCGGTAACCGCCGGCTGGGCGCCGAGGAAATGCGCCGCCATGCCCTGTATCGCGGTAAAGAAGAAGAGAATAATGCCGATCCCGAACGACGACGCCCAGACCTGCTGCGGCGCAAAGGGCGATGGATTGGTGTTTGAAAAGGCCCACATCGTGAAAGCGGGCGCCGCCTGAATGCCCATCAGCGCGAACATGTAGGTCAGGATCATCACCCCGGTCCACAGGCCGCCGACCGGCGTTTCCTTACCAAGGCCGGCGGTCCACTGGATAACGCCGGGTATGGCGAAGTAGGCGTTGTAGTCGCCGCCGCCGAGGCCCTCGGTCTTGCCCCACTTGCCGATCGAGGTCTGCGCCAGACGGGCCATGGAATCGTTCAGAGCGTCCCAACCGCCAACCGCATTGAGCGCGATCAGACCGGTGATGATGATGCCCAGCGCGAGCAGGACGCACTGCAGAGTGTCGACATAGGCAACGGCGCGCAGGCCGCCGGAGGCGACGTAGATCAGCACGACGATCGCCAGAACCCACATGCCGAAGTTTTCGCTGACAAGGCCGGTGGGATAGGCGGCCGTTGTCGTCAGAACGTTGAAGAGATAGCCCGCCGCCTCCAGCTGAACGCCGAGATATGGGATCGAGAACAGCAGGGCGACGACGACGGTGAGGATCCGGATGACATCGCCCTGGAAGTAGTCTGACAGCATTTCCCCGGGCGTGACGTAGCCAAAGCGCTTGCCCAGCATCCATTGCCGCTTGAGGAAGATGACGCCCGTGAAAGGGATCGTGATCGTGTAGAATGACGCGAAGGCATACTGAAAGCCGTCACGGTAGATCAGCCCGGGATGGCCCATGAAGGTCCATCCGGAGAAGGATGTCGCAGTAGCGGCAAGAACGAAGACCCAGAGGGACAGCTTGCGACCGGCGATGAAGTAATCGCTCGCCGTGCGCGCCATGCGCGCGCCGCGTATGCCCCAAAATATGCAATATGCCCAGTAAAGAACGACGAAGACGAACAGCCAGATGATTTTCGCTTCCAAGACCGCCTACTCCTCTCGTACGCGTTCCAAGGCAAGCGCGGAAGAGGGACAGAAGGTCCTGCGACTGCGCCCAATCACGTACCACACCGGATCATATGCACCCGACGATGCCTGTGCCGCGCCCGAATCGTCTCAGCGGGATAGCTTGCCGCAAGCGCACGCTAGGCCAGCGCGGCGCCTCTGCCACGTCCCGGATCGCTCGGCAGACGTCTGCCCTCCCATGAGGCCCTTCGGGCCTTGCGAAAACCGGCGGATGGCCGCCAGGTTCCCGCCTTCTTATCTTGCGCTTATAAGCCTCGTTTTCATCTTCTCTGCCGCGCCGCACACACGATCCGCCGACGCTTCGGCATTACTCCACGGATAGCATTTTCTTGAGAGACGCACAACAGCCGATGACCTTGACGCGCAGACTTGGACTTTTGTCTACTTATGCTGGCGGCAGTTCCGGGCGGGCCAGCCTCGTCGAGCCTTGTCTTCGGCATTCGCGCCTATGTTTTGTGGCGACGACGTTGCCGGTGGCGGCTGCAGGCGAGCCGTCTTCGTGAGCGAGCACACGCCGCCCCATGGCAACCGTGCGCGCACTGCCGTCTTCAGCAAGCTCGCCCGCGATTACATGCGGCCCAGCGAAGAGGTTCTCGCCGTTCGCACGAGCACGCCCTGCGAGGACATGATCAGCCAACTGGTCGCGATGCGGGCAACCTGCGCCGTGATTATCGACGCCGCCGGCCGGCCGGTGGGGATTGTCACCGAACGTGACATCGCCTTGCGCATCGCCTACCGCGTGCCCGGCGAGACACCCGTGGAGCGGGTGATGACCTCGCCGGTCTTGACCATCCGCCGCACCGATTACCTCTACTACGCCATCGCCCTGATGCGGCGCCACGGCCTGCGGCACATGCCGGTCGTCGACGGCCGCGGCCAGCTCGCTGGCCTGCTTTTTCTACACGATGCGCTCGCCGCGACCGATGAGCAGCTCATGCTTCAGGTCGACCGGCTGACCCACGAGGGGACGCGCGACGGCCTGCGCGCGCTCAAGGCGGCCCAGGTCGGGCTGGCCGAGGATCTGTTCGCCGACAACTTGCCGGCGCCCGAGATCCAGCAGCTTCTGACCCGCATCAACAATGACATCTACCGCCGGGTCGGCGAAGCGACACTGACGCAGATGGCGGCGGAGGGCTGGGGTGACGTTCCGGTTGAGGCCTGCCTGATCGTCACCGGGTCGGGGGGCCGCGGCGAGAACTTCCTTTTCCCCGACCAGGATAACGGCATCATCATCGCCGACTACCCCGACGTGCGCCACGCGCAGGTCGACGCCTTCTACCGGGAGCTTGCCGAGCGGCTGTGCCGCGACCTCGATGCCATCGGCATCCCCTACTGCAACGGCTACTGCATGGCGGTGAACCCGCTGTGGCGCAAAAGCCTGTCCCAGTGGACCGAACAGATCGCGCTCTGGGGAAAGAAGAGCAACTTCGTCGCCATCCGCCTGGCCGACATCTTCTTCGACTTCCAGCCGGTATTCGGCCGTCATGAGCTGGCCATCGAGCTACGCCGGCGCGTAACCGGGCTGGTGCGCAATAATCATCACTTCCTCCGCCAGATGTTCCAGGACAAGGTGGGACACAACGTCGCCCTTGGCTTCTTCGGCGGGTTCGTGACCGAACGCGAGCAGCGCGAGCACCGCCGTCGGGTCAACCTCAAGCATACCGGAACAATCCCGCTGGTCGGCGCGGTCCGCCTGCTGGCGCTGCGCGAGGGCGTCGAAGCGACCTCGACGCTGGAACGCATCGATACTCTAGCCGGTCAGGGCGTGCTGAGCGGAAACGAGCGCGCCGACCTGACAGCGGCATTCGACCTCGTCACGCGCGTTCTTCTTCGCCATCAGATCGCGGATCTGAAGGCCGGCAAACCGGTCACCTACCATGTCGACCCGCATCGCCTGCCAAAGCCGGAACGCCATGCCCTGCTCGACTCGCTGAAGGCGATCGATACCTTGCGCAAGCGCGTCCACCTGGAGTTCACCGGCCAGATCTTCTGACGCGCCGCCTGCAAGGCCGGCGCATGTGCGAGGCCGCTCCGAGAAAATGCAGGCTTGGCGCGGCGCCTATCCGTCCGCGGCGGCACCAGCAGCCGCCGTCGCCGCCTCAGGGACGTCGCCCCGGCCGCGGGGATAGGGCACCGTGAAAAAGAATGTCGCGCCTTTGCCCAGGGTGCTGCGCACCCAGATCCGGCCGCCGAGGTGTTCGACGATGCCGCGACAGATCGCCAGGCCCAGGCCCGATCCCATCGGATTGCCGGTATTGCCAGCGCGGACCTGGTGAAACTTCTCGAAGATGAGTTCCTGTTCGTTCAGCGGAATGCCGAGGCCGTTGTCGGCGACGCTCACCGTCACCCCGCGTCCGCCGGTTTCCAGCGAGACGTCGACACGGCCGGTACCGGCGGGGCAGAACTTCTCCGCATTGGACAGCAGATTGATCACGAGCTGGATGAGCTGGTCGCGATCGCCATGGATCGGCGGCACCCGGTCCGGTGCGTGAACTTCGAGCGCGATGCTTTTCTCCTCGAACAGGTGGCGCAGCGCCGAGACCGCGTGGTCGATGACGTCGCCGAGGTCGATATCGGTCATCTGCCACCTCATCCGTCCCGTTTCGATCTTGGTCAGGTCGAGGACCTGGTTGATCAGCCGGGTCAACCGCTCGCTCTCCCGAATGATAATCGTCAGGAAATGCTGCCGCTCGGTCAGGTCGAGGTCGGGCGAGTCGTGAAGGATCTCCGAAAACGAGCGGATCGAGGTCAGCGGCGTGCGCAACTCATGGGTGACCGTCGAGAGGAAATCGTCCTTCATCCGGTCGAGTTCGGTCAGCCGCTCGTTCGCCGCCTTCAGATCGGTCGTCGCCCGCTCCAGCTCGCGCGACTTCTGCTCAAGCTGACGGCTGTACTCGAGAACCTGGGAGGTCTCGTCGAGGATCTGCATGATCTCCTCGAGACCGACCCCTTCGCCCTTCAGCGTGGTCGCAACCATTACCCGGGCCGAGGCCGCGCCGATTACGCCGGAGAGGCGGCGTTCGACGAACTGCACCAGATCGCCGTCGGCATGGGTCGCGTGGACGAGGTCGACCCGGTGGCTGCGCGCGTACTCGATGAAGATTTCTCGGGACCGGTCGCCGCCCAAAAAGCGCTCGGCCATCGCCCGCAGATCGCTGAGCGGAACCGCGCCCTGCCACAGTCCGGCGGGTTCCGCGCCCGGCTGGCGAAAGACCTCGACGAACAGCGTTCCCTGGATCCGTTCGATCGTGCTCTGCCGGTCGGACAGAGAGACGGCGATAAAGGCGCCGACGTTGGCGAGAAGGCTCCAGAACAGCGAATGAGTAATGTGATCGAGGCCGTCGAGGCCGAACAGCGCGTAGGGGCGGAGCAACGCGATCCCCATCGGTCCGTTCTCGATGAAGGATCCCTCCATCCAGCCGGACAGCGCAAAAGATGGAACGAGCAGCGTGTATGCCCACACGACGAAGCCGGCGATCATCCCGGTCAGGGCGCCTCGCCGCGAGGCGCCTTTCCAATAGATGCCGAGGAGAATTGCCGGGGCAAACTGGGCGGCGGCGGCGAAGGAAACCAGGCCGATGGAGGCCAGCGCGAACAACTCGCCGATGAGCCGGAAGTAAAGGTAGCCGAGCAGCATGATGACGGCGATGGAGGTGCGGCGGATTGCCAGCAGCAGCCCGGAGAGGTCGCGCCTTTCGGCCATATGCAGCCAGGCGAAGCGAAGGAACAGCGGCATGATCAGGTCGTTGCAGATCATTGTGCTGAGCGCCACCGTCTCGACGATGACCATGCCGGTGGCCGCCGACAGGCCGCCGATGAAGGCGAACAGCGCCAGCCACGGCTGGCGCTCGGCCATGGGCAGGGCAAGAACGAAGGTGTCGGCATCGACCGTGCCGAGAGGAAAGCGCAGGAGCCCGCCGAAGGCGATCGGCAGGACGAAGATGTTGATCAGGAGCAGGTAAAGTGGAAAGAGCCAGATCGCCTTCTTAAGGTGACTCTCGTCGGTATTCTCGACCACGATCACCTGAAACTGCCTCGGCAGGCAGATAATTGTCAGCATGGCGACAAAGGTGAGCGGCAGCCACTGCGCACCGGCGGCGTCCGCGAGTTGCAGCTGCGCCAGCCGCGGTTCCGCCGCCGCCTGGTTGAACAGGTCTGCGAAACCGTCGAATAGGCCGTAGGTCACGAACAGGCCGACGCTGGTAAAGGCGACGAGCTTGACCACCGACTCGAAGGCGATCGCCGCGACCATGCCTTCATGATGCTCGGTGGCGTCGATGTGCCGGGTGCCGAAGAGGATGGCGAACAGGGCCATCATCGCCGCAATCCAGAGAGCTGTGTCGCCGAAGACCGGCATATCCGCCGGCGTCACCGCGGCGGTCACTTCCGGATAGTGGAGCAGAACATTGTAGCTGGTCGACACGGCTTTGAGCTGGAGCGACAGGTACGGCATGATCCCGACCACGGCGATGATGGTGACCAGCCCGCCGAGGAGGTGGCTCTTGCCGTAGCGCGACGACACCAGATCCGCGATCGAGGTGACGTGGTGGACCTTGCTGATCCGCAGGATCTTGCGCAGCACGATCCAGCCCAGAAGGAACGCCAGGGTCGGTCCCAGGTAAATCGGCAGAAAGCCGATGCCGCTCTTGGCCACCAGTCCGACGCTGCCATAAAAGGTCCAGGCAGTGCAGTAGACGGCGATCGACAGCGCATAAACGTAGGGGTTCGCGACCAGCCCACGACCGCGCCCGGCGCGGCGATCGGCGTAATAGGCGATAGCGAACAGCAGCGAGACGTAGCCGAAAGCCGCCGCAATGATGAGCCAGCCGGGGAGCACGTCCGCTCGCCTCCCGCCTCAGCCGCCGTCCGACAGCGCTTCGGTCTGCGGCGGAGCGGGCGCTACCCAATCGCCGATCCGTCGGCTGAGCCACGCCGTCAGCGCGATCAGCACGGCCCAGCTTACGAAGAGATAAACAAAAAGCAGTGGAATACCGAAGACCTTGGCGCCCGGCGCGTCGAAAACACTCAGCAGCCACGGGCTGAACAGGACGAAGCCGAGCATAAACAGCGCAACGAAATGCGCCGTCACATGGTCCGGCTCGGTCACCTCGCCGGTTCCGGCCGTCGCTGCCGCGCCGTTCGACTCCATCTCTCTCCTCCCTCCCGCATCAATCCGGTGGTTCGGCGCCGACGGATGAGCAGCATCCGTCATCTGACTCGAACCGCCATCGCACACCGCTCGAGGATCGACCGACCTGACGCTTGCGGGCCAAACGTCGGATCCGATCCACTACGGGCGCGCCGGATGCCCTACACGCCCGCCAGCCTGGCCCGCGCCGCGACGAGCGCGTTGGTCGCCACCAGCGCTTCGTCAAGAGTGCGGATACCGCGCGCCTCAAGCACATCGATCATCCGCAAGAAAACCCCTGCCGCCACCAGCGCGTCGCCAAGCGCCGTATGACGGCCGTGAACCTCGATGCCGAAGCGCTCGGC
Organism: uncultured Alphaproteobacteria bacterium; assembly: GCA_963789785.1. Taxonomy (GTDB): domain Bacteria; phylum Pseudomonadota; class Alphaproteobacteria; order Rhodospirillales; family Defluviicoccaceae; genus JAEULH01. Next base: position 83,849 of record CAWBNC010000038.1, read on the forward strand.
GACCACGTCGAGGCCGTGCCTCCCCGTATAGTCATGCAAAAAAGCGGAAAGTAACAGCGTGTCGAGCACCGGCATGGCGAAAACGACGCCGCACTCCTTTTCCTTCAGTCGGAGAAACTTGAGATCGAAATCGGCGTTGTGGGCGACAAGCACGGCCTCGCCGACGAACGCCCTGAACTGGGGCAGGACGACCTGGATCGGGGGCTTGTCTTTCACCGTTTCGGCGGTGATGCCGTGAAAGCGGGTCGATTCCCACGGAATCGCCCGCTTCGGGTCGACCACCCGATCGAACGACTCGCCGGTCAAAATGCGGCCGTTGACGATGCGCACGCCCGCCAATGCAACGATCTCGTCGCCGCCTTCCGGGTGCAGGCCGGTCGTTTCAGTGTCGAAAACGACGTAGGTGATGGCGCGGAGGGGCCGGTGCGCAATTTCGCCGAGGTCCCTCGGGCGGGCGAGCAGCTCGAAGTCATAGAATTCGGGCCGCGGCGGCAACCGCCGGACATCCGTCGCGTGGGTGCTGCGTTTCGGATGCGGCAGGGGCAGCCGCAAGCGCGCGACGCCGTCGCGATCCGTCAAGCTCCAGATATCGGTCCGGTGACGATCGAGCACTTCGCGCAGGCTCAAGCCCGCCAGGGTCTCGTCGAGACGGTCGGTCAGCCACAGGCTGAGCGCCGATGCAGGAACGTTGTCCCCGTGCCAGGCGACGTCGATGTAGACGTGGCGGTCACCGCGCACTGCCTCCAGATCGAAGCTGGCCGCGCCGGTGAGATCGCCGACCTTGAGGATCAGGCGATTGAGCAGCTCGACCAGCGTGTAACTGTCGCCATGCAGCCATTGTGGGAGACCGGTCATGACCGTGGTCACATCGCGCTGTTCCCTCAGTCGGCGCGAGACGTGATTGAACAGGTTGCCGGAATAGATGTCGCTCATCGGCCAGTGGCCGGTGATGATGTCGCGGTAGTATGCGGAGAGGCGTTCGAGCCGGTTGGCGAGGAAACGGCTCTCGCTCAGGATCACCTGCTTGAACTGGCTTTGCTGGGCGGCGTCCATGGTCGGATTGCCACCAAGGATCTCGGCAGCGGCCGATAGATTGGCCACCGGCGCGCGCAATCCTTCGGTCGCCTCGCGCAGGAGCCGGTCGCGCAGCCCGAGTGCGGCGAGCTCGTCGGTGTCGTCGTCGAACGTAAGGACATACCCGCTCGCGGTCCCGCCGGGATCGAGGATCAGGCTCATGCGCGTATCGAGAACGTGTCGGCCATCGCTGGTCGCGCCGACGAACGCGGCCATCAGCCCCTCCGGATGATCGGCATGGCGTCCGTCGGCAACCCGGTTGGTGAGCCGGCCGAGACAATGCAGGATCGGCTGGCGGGTCATGAAGGTGAACAGCGAGCGATCGAGGCCGATGTCGCCGCCGATATGCAGAAGCTGCAGCGCCCGGCGATTGTAGAGCAGGATGTTGTGGCTAAGCGTGCAGACGATGACGCCTTCCGACAGATCCTGGAGAATGACCGCGAGCTGGTTCTTTTGCTGTTCGAGCGAACGGGTTGCGGTCGCGACCGCCTCTTCGATCGTATTTCGCGCCTGAGAGAGCTTTCGTACGAGATCGTTGACCGCCGTCGGCAGGCCGCCGAGTTCGTGGTTCTCGTCGACCTCGATGCGATGCTCGGTGTTGGCGTAGACCACGGTCTGGATGCCGCGAACGACCGCCGCCAGCGGCGCCGCAAGGGCGTGGTCGAGAAAGCCCCAGAGGACGGCGATGACCGCGACGAGCAGGCAGGCGATGCCGCCGCCATAAACGATGACCATGCTCCGCACGGTCTCGCCGCCGTCGGGCAGCGCGGCGGCTATCAGCCACACGCCGACGACGACCGCGAGTAGCGCTGCCGCCGCCAGTCCGCCGAAGCATACGATGAGAAAGAGCCGTGGGCCCATGGCTTACATCGCGAAGATCCAGATCGCACGCGTTCTTGCGCGCCGGGCGAAGGTTCCGCCTGGAGGTCGGCCTATGCGTTGTGGCCGAGAAGCTGCTTGACCTTCTCGGTCAAATCCCGCGTGGAGAAGGGCTTGGTGACGTAATCGTTGGCGCCAAGGGCGATGCCCTTCTCCCGGTCGACTTCCCGGCCCTTGGCGGTGAGCATGATGATGTAGATGCCCTGCCACTCCGGATTGGCGCGCACCGTCTGGCAGACGTCGTAACCGTCGCGCTTTGGAATCATGACGTCGAGCAGCATCAGGTCCGGAGCGCGCTCTTCGACCGCGGCCAGAGCCTCAACGCCGTCGCGCGCAACCCTGACCTCGAAACCGGCTTTCTTCATCAGGAACTGTAGCGAGAGAACGATGTTCGGCTCGTCCTCGACCACAAGAATGGATTTCGCCATTCCCTCCTCCCAGCTGTGGCGCTCGCGCTCTTTACAGGCAGTTCAAGCGCTTTCGGCGTTCCGCGCGCTGTCACTATAACATCTTTTGTGCGGGGAAAAGACTTCGCGCGGCTGAGCACGCGCCGCTCTGCGGCACAATACCTCGCGGCCACAGGTGCAGACGCCCGCATCACGGCTCCCGCCAAGTCTCATGTGCAGTCAGGGTGCTCGGCCGGCGATCCCCAGGTGACGATGCTCGTGATGATGATCGCCGAGATCGGCGCCGTCGTGATCGTGATCGTGGGGCTTGAGGTCGTGTCTGTCGTGCTCGTGGTCGTGGTCGCTTGCGTCCACCTCATGAGGATGCGGATGGGCGTGCTGGTGAATGTGGGCGTGTGCGTGTTCGTGAACATGCTCGTGCGCGTGGGCGCCGCCGCCATGGGCGTGCGGATGCGCGTGGGCATGGCTGTGGCTATGGTCGTGACGGTGACGGTGAAGATGACTGTCGTCCATGACGAACTCTCCGGCGTGGCGTAGAGCCCGATATTGTCGCACATCCTCGGTCGGTCGCCAAACCAGACCGGCTATGGGTGGATCCAAGCTGAGACACTACTCGGCCGTGGTCCGGCCGGTACCAGCGGCCGTGCAAGAGAGGCTGTTGCAAGGCTGTCGCGCCGGACCGGTTGACATGCGGCACGGGGCGGTCACAGTTGCGGCATGGCGGAGGGCGGCGATTTCTGGGTGTTCGGCTACGGCTCGCTGATGTGGCAGCCGGGCTTTCCCTACCTCGAAGCCGTGCCGGCGTTGTTACGCGGCTATCACCGCTGGTTTTGCGTCTACTCGCACCACTACCGTGGAACGCCCGATCAGCCTGGACTGGTTCTCGGTCTCGCGCCCGGCGGCTCATGTCGTGGGCTCGCCTTCCGTGTATCCGGCACCGACGAGGTTGCCGTGCGCGACTATCTCGACGAGCGCGAGCTGGTCACATACGCTTATCTGCCAAGAACCCTCCGGGTGGAGGCGCCCGCCGCCGCTGTCGATGCCTACACCTTCGTCGCCGATCCCGGCCATCGTCAATTCGCCGGGAACCTCGGTATCGAGCGCAGCGCCGAGATCATCATGGAGGCGCGCGGCGTCGCCGGGCTCAACCGCGATTACCTCATCAACACGGTCCGCCGGCTCGAGAAGGAGGGATACGTCGATGCACGACTGCATCCGCTGCTCAAGCGCGTCGAGCACCTGACCGGGGTTATTGAGGCCGGCAGCGGCATCTGATTGCCGGCGAGGGATCTTCTCGGGCAGTCGTGCGTTAGTAGTAAAACCGGCCACGCACGGCGTGGCTGTTCGCCATTGCGCGGGCCGGCGGACGCTCGTTAACGTCGCTTTCCGGCGCCGACGCCAAGGGTTGGCAAGCGCGGGCGACGCACGGGCTCATGAAGGGTAAGGCGGGCACCGTAAGAGGGGCGCCGGACAGAGCATGGCCAACCTGATCACGCTGCTTCGGTTCCTGCTGCTATTCGTGCTGGTGGCGATGACATACTGGGCGCCGCCGAAGTGGCAGCTGGCGAATGCGCCGCTCCTGATCCTTATCATCTCGCTTGACGGACTGGACGGTTATGTCGCCCGACGGCGGGGCGAAGCGACTGTGTTCGGCTCGATCTTTGACATCGCGGTCGATCGGGTAGTCGAAAACGTTCTGTGGATTGTCCTCGGTAACCTCGGGCTTATCCCAATCTGGGTCGCCATCGTCTTCATCGTTCGCGGCGCGATCGTCGAATTCGATCCGCTATGCCGCCATCTCCGGCGGCAAGTCGGTCTACGGCATGATGGCCTCGCGCTGGGGGCGGACCCTTGTCGCCAGCCGCTACATGCGTGCTTTCTATGGCGCGTTGAAGGCGGTCACCTTCGCCTGGGTGCTGCTGATCCAGCCGTGGCCGCATCTCGACGCCGCGACATGGGCTGCGTGGTCGGCGCCGGTCGAGGCCACGACCATGGCGCTTGTCTTGGCCTCGGTCGCGATCTGCCTGTTGCGCGGGATCCCGGTCGTCTGGGAGTTCGTCGCCGATCGGCGGGTCTTTGCCAAGAGCGGCAACGACGAGCGCCTTCAGCCGACGCGGCGGCCCGGAGGCGGCGAGCGGATCGCCGCCGGAGGCCGTGCCGGAGTGTAACGCCGCTGTTACAGGTGCGTTGCGGCGGCCGTCTGGTCCTCATCTTAACGAGCTGAAAAACAATAATTTTCATATGGCATGGCGCTTGCTCTTGTACCGGGGAGGGTGAATTGGGCAAGGACGCTGGCGATGAAGAGCCGGAAACAGGCGGTGGCGGGCGACCGCGACTTCGTTCGTCGGGGAACGCCAACGCCGGACCGACGCTTGACCGCAGCCCCGCCTATCGGACGTGGAGAAGGGCAGTGAGCGAGCGTCAGGACATCTATTGCGCCGCGCATGTTCTCATCACCGTTTTCGGCGACGATGCCGTCGTCGATGCAGCCCTGCGCGCCGAGGAACTTGCCGCGGCGGGCGATGGCGCTGGCGCCAGCCTGTGGCGGCAGATCCTGGCCGCGATCGGCGATCTCCTCGATGGCGAACGCCCCCAGCACCACGCCAAGCAATAGCGCACCGGCAGCAGCGACGGGCACGCGGCCGGCGGCTTGTTGCCCGGGAGGAACAGGCAGGGTAAAGACGTGCGTGATCCGAACGACAGGGAGCGTCGTCATGAGCGTGCCCGACATGGACATCAAGGACTACATCCGCAGCATTCCGGACTTCCCCAGGCCCGGAATCCTGTTCTACGACATTTCGACCCTGCTCGCCCATGCCGACGCATTCTCGATAGCGATGGGCCGGCTCGCCAAGATCGTCAGCCGGCACCAGCCCGATTTTCTCGCCGGCATCGAATCGCGCGGCTTCCTCGTTGCGGCACCCCTCGCGCTCAAGCTCGGTCTTGGCTTCATCATGATCCGCAAGCGCGGCAAGCTGCCCGGGCGGACGGTTCCCCACGAGTACGCGCTCGAATATGGCTCCGATGTCATCGAGGTCCAGGACGATGCCTGCGTTCCCGGCCAGCGGGTGGTTGTCCTCGACGATCTGCTGGCGACCGGCGGCACCATGATCGCCGCCTGTGCCCTGCTGCGCCACGTCCAGGCCGAGGTCGTCGGCTGCGCGACCATCATCGAGCTGACCTTTCTCAAAGGTCGGTCGCGGCTCGATGCTCCCTTCGCTTCGCTTGTCGCCTACAACTCCTGAGAATGACGGCGACGCCGCGCCCGTATCGGCGCCGGCGGTATTGCGATCTCGGGACACCGGACGTGGGCGGCGATCTTCTTCATCAACGATGGCAGCGCGTGCTCATCCAGCCGGTCGACGTCGGCCCAGAACTCCGTCCACCTCCGCGCTTCGCTCGATCCGGGCGGCAAGGACCGTCATCTGCAGGTGAAAATGGGTGAACGTGTGCCCGACCGTGCCGGCGACCGCGCGCCAGCCGCCCGTGACGATGCTGACGGGGGCGCAACCGGCGGCCTCCGCGCCAACCCAATGTTGCGCCCGCCACTCGGTCGAGGGAAACTCCATCATGCCCGCCCAGCAATCCCGCGCGGCGGCCGTTTGCGCAACAGGACGGCGCCGTCGTCGCGCTCGATCCAGAAGGCGACGCCGTAGCGGACGGGGCGGTCCTTCCTCGCCGCTCGACGCGGATAGGCTTCCGCATTGCCGGCTTCGCGGCCTCGGCAGGGCGCGCGCCATGGACACGCGGCGCAGCGCGGCCGGCGGGGCGTACAGATGGTCGCGCCAAGATCCATCAACGCCTGGGCGAAATCGCCGGCGCGCTCGGCCGGCGCCAGCGACCGCGCCCGCGCGGCGATCTCGTTGCGTGCCGCCGGCAGCGGCGTTTCGACCGCGTCGAGACGAGCGAGCACGCGGACGATGTTACCGTCGACCGGCGCCGACTGGCGGCCGAAGGCGATGGCGGCGATCGCGGCTGCGGTGTAATCGCCGATCCCGGGCAGCGCCCGCAGCGTCTCCTCGCTGTCGGGGAAGCGGCCGCCGGCGGCGGCGACGGCGCGGGCGCAGGCGTGCATGTTGCGGGCCCGGGCGTAATAGCCGAGCCCCTGCCACGCGTGGAGAACGTCATCGAGCTCGGCGGCGGCGAGATCCTCGACCCTCGGCCATCTGTCGATGAACCGGCTGAAGTAGGGTGCTGCAGCAGCGGCGGTGGTCTGCTGGAGCATGATCTCGCTGACCCAGACCCGATACGGATCGGCGGCGGTTCCCGGCGGGGGACGCCACGGCAGCGCCCGGCGCGCGCGGTCGTACCAGGCGAGCAGGCGCTCCTGCAGGATCTCCGCCGACGCGCCCTCGCGGCGCGGGCCGGACAAGGGCAGCCTGCCCGCGGATCGTACGGAAGCACGGCCGGGCATCATCGGCGGCTGGCGTTCGCTCATATGTCAAGAAATCGTTGCTCGTTGTTCGCGGACGTTGCGAAGCATACCATGGGCCGTCAGGAAGAAAGGCCAGTCCACATGGTTGAACGGATAGAACCGTCGCCGGCAAGCACGTCGCGCGGGCGCGGTCCGCGGGCGCTGGGCGAAGCCGTCGCCGCGCTGACCGGCCCGATCATCGCGCGGCGCGGTTTCGCGCGCGGCGCGCTGATCGCGGAGTGGAAGACGATCGTCGGCGAGCGGCTGGCGGCGAACAGCGTGCCAGAGCGCATCGCCTATCCGCCGAAGCGCAGCAGCGACGGCACCCTGCATCTGCGCGTCGCGTCGGGCAGTCTGGCGATGGAGCTGCAGCACCTTGAGCCGATCCTGATCGAGCGGATCAACGCCTATTTCGGTCATCGCGCCATCGTCCGGGTCAGGCTGGTTCAGGGGCCGGTGTCGGCGCCGGAGCGCACCGCTGAGCGGCCGCCACCGCCTCGTCCACTGACGGACGAGGAGGAGGCCGATCTTAACGCGCGGCTGGCCTGTGTCGGCGACGAGGCGTTGCGCACAACCCTCGCCGCCCTCGGTCGCGCCGTGATCGGCCGCGACCGTCCGGGGCCGCAATCCTGACACCACGCGCCGTCACACCATGAGCCGAACGGTCCGCAAGCGAGCGCGCTCGGTGGACATGCCGCGCCGGGAATCCGTGCGGCAAAGCTCCGATCCTTGTGCGGATGCGCCGCTGCGACTATAGTCCATCCACATCTTGTACCAATGAGGGTCGTTTTGCGCCACATCATACAAGCGGTTGCGGTTTTCGCGGTTCTCCTCGGCCTGCTCGGCGCACCGCGACCCTCTGTCGCCGCCGATCCCATGGCCGAGACGGCGATCGGCGATCCGCAGGCCCCGGTCACCGTTCTTGAATTCTCGTCGCTGACCTGCCCGCATTGCGCCGCCTTCCATGGCGAGACGATGCCGAAGATCAAGGAGACCTACATCGACACCGGCAAGGTCCGCCTGGTCTACCGCGACTTCCCCCTGGACCGGCTGGCGCTGGCGGCGGCGGTCGTCGCCCACTGTGTCGATCCGTCGCGCCACTTCGGCTTCATCGAGATGCTGTACCGCGATCAGGTCGCCTGGACGCAGAGCGCCGACCCGCTCAAGGAGCTGAAGATCCGCGGCTCAGCTCGCCGGATTATCCGAAAGCGACTTCAACGCCTGCCTGGAGAACAAGCCTCTGATCCAGGCGATCCAGCAGCGGGCCCAGGAGGGGCAGAAGGAGTACGGGATCAATTCCACCCCGTCCTTCATCATCGACGGCAAGAAGCTCACCGGCGAGCAGAGCTTCGAGAGCCTTCAGCGAGGCGATCGACGCCGCTCTGACCAAGGCCCGCTAGAGCATGCCTCTCGCCCGGACGGGCGCAGATTAGATGCTCGATTGCATCGTAACCGATCAACTTTCTGCCTTCGGACGGACCATCCAGAAGGCAGGTTGATCTAGCATACGGCACCAAACGTGCTGCAATTCACCAGGCTTCGCCTGTCGGGCTTCAAATCGTTCGTCGACCCGGCGGAGCTCGTCATCGCGCCGGGGCTGACCGGGATCGTCGGGCCGAACGGGTGCGGCAAGTCAAACCTTGTCGAGGCGCTCCGCTGGGTCATGGGCGAGAGCTCGGCGCGGCAGATGCGCGCCGGCGAGATGGAAGACGTCATCTTCGGCGGCTGTACCGGCCGTCCGGCGCGAACGCTGGCCGAAGTCGCAATTTCCCTGCGCCGGACCGCTCGGACCGGGTGCCGGCGGTGCTGCGCGACCGCCCGCGCCGATCGCGGTGATGACAACGCGGAGCGGCCGGCGGCGAGGTCGAGCTCGACGTGCGCCGGCGCATCGAGCGGACCAAGGGCTCGAACTACCGGGTCAACGGCCGCGAGGCGCGGGCGCGCGATGTCCAGCTGCTCTTTGCCGATGCCGCGTCCGGCGCCCGCTCGGCGGCGATGGTCACGCAGGGGCAGGTCACCGAGCTGATTCTGGCGCGGCCGGCCGAACGCCGTCTGCTGCTCGATGAGGCCGCGGGGATCAGCGGCATTCATCCCCGCCGCCACGAAGCCGAACTGAGGTTGCGCGCTGCCGAAGCCAATCTCGAACGGCTTGACGATGTTCTGGCAACGCTGACGAGCCAGCACGACCACCTGCGCAAGCAGGCCCGTCAGGCCAAGCCGCTACCGCACGGTCTGCGCCGAGATCCGCAAGACCGAAGCCGGCATCCTGCACGGCCGTTGGCAGGCGGCGGAGGCGGAGGTTCGCGGCGGCGGAGCGCCGGCTTGAAGGAGCGGATGCCTGCCGTGGCCGGGCGACGCGGAGCGGCGGCAGGCGCTGCTACGCCGTCAGGCCGAGGCGGCGGCGGCTCTTCCTGCTCTTCGCGACGGCCGAGGCCGCGGCCAGTGCCGCGGTGCAGACCCTGATCTGTCGACCGTGACAATCTCGAAGCGGAGGCGCGGCGCGGCGATGTCGAGCGTGAGGCTGCACGGCGCCGGCTTGATCAGGCCGCAGCCGATCTGGCCCGCGCCCGCGCCGGCGCCGAGGATGCCGCGTCGAGCCTCGGCCGCTTTGCGGCGGAGCGGGAGCGTTTGCTTGCCGCCGGCGACGGCGAGGCCGAGGCGCTTGCGGCGGCCGAGGCGGCCGTCACCGCGGCCGCGGCGGAGCGTCGCCGAGATCGACCGCCAGCTGGTGGCGCTGGGCGAGGCCATCGCCGCCGGCGAGGCCGAACGCGCCGCGCATGGCCCGCAGTCTCGCCGAGCTCGATGACGCCCTGCGCCGGCTTGACGGCCGCAGCGAAGATGCGTCCGCCAGCGTCGCAGCCTCGAGCGAGCGCGGCCGCGGCGGTGCCCGCTGCGGCCGCTGTCGATGCCGCCGTCGAAGAGGCCGAAGCGGTGCTTGAGCGCGCCCGCGCAGGCGCCGACGCTGCCGAGGCCCGCCGGGCGGAGCTCGCCGGGGCGGAGAGCGAGGCGCGCGACGAGTTGCGGCGAACCGAGGCGGCGCTTGCCGCGCAGCGCGCCGAGATCGGGGCGTTGGAGCGGATGCTGGCGTCTGCCGGCGGCGGTCCGGGCCCCCGTCTGCTCGATGCGGTGCGTCCGGAGCCCGGCTGGGAGATGGCGCTCGCCGCCGGGCTGGGCGACGATCTGTCCGCGTCGACCGATCCGGCGCAGCCCGTCCATTGGCGGGCGTTGCCGCTCCTTGATGCGACGCTCCCGCGCTTCCCGCCGGCGTCTCTCCGCTCGCCGATCACGTTGCCGGACCGGCGCCGGCTGCGCGGCGGCTGGGCCAGATCGGCGTTGTTGCCGATGCCGAGGAGGGGCTGCGGCTGCAGGCGGCGTTGCGTCCCGGCCAGCGGCTGGTCGGACCGCGACGGCGGACTGTGGCGCTGGGATGGGCTCACGTCCGCTGCCGGCGCGCCGAGCCCGGCTGCGGTCTTTGCTCGAACAGCGCAACCGGCTGGGCGGGCTGTGCGCCGCCCGCGCCGCCTGCGAAGGCGAGCACGCCGCCGCGGCCCGGCGCGCGGGCGACGCCGGCGCCGCGGCCGCCGGCGCCCGGGAGGGCGAGCGGGTCGGCTCGCGAACGGCTGCGCGCGGCCGAAGGCGCCGCGACGCAGGCGCGCGAGGCGCGCTCGAAGGCGCGTCAAGCGCTGGCAGAGGTTGCCACTCGGCTCGCCGCCGTCGACGAGGCCGCCGCCGCTGTTGCCGCCGAGCGCGACGAGATCGCCGCACGCCGCGACGAAGCGGCGCGGGCGTTGGCGGCGCTGCCCGACATCAGCGGCGAGCGCGCCGTTCAAGCGCGACTGCGCGAGGAGCTTGGCGGCGAAAGCGCGAGCGCGAGCGCGAGATGCGCGCGGGCTTCGACGCCCTGTGCCGCGAGATCCAGGCGCGACGGCGACGGCTCGAGGCCCTGGACCGTGACAGCGCCGCCTGGAGGGCGCGAGGCGATCAGGCCCTCGCCCAGATTGCCGAACTTCACGATCGCGAGGGTGCGGAGCGCGCGGAACTGGCCCGGCTGGAAGCGCAGCCGGACGAGATCATAGCGAGGCGCCGGGCGCTGCTCGACTGCTCTGGAGGCGGCGGCAGCGCGGCGCCGGCAAGCCGGCGATGCGCTCGCCGTCGCGGAAGCAGGCGCTGGCCGAGGCCGACCGCGACGGCGCGGGCCGCGGAGAAGGCTTTGGCCGAGGCGCGCGAGGAGCGGGTGCGCGCTGAGGCCGCCCTTGACCAGGCCGAGCGGGCCAGACGCGACTGTGCCGCTGTGGTTGGCGAGCGTCTGGGGGTGGACATTGCCGCGATGGCCGAGCTGGCTGGCGTCGAAAATTGCGGTGGCGCGAACAACGACAAGAATTTCGATGATGGCTTCGGCGGCAATGCGGAGGCGGCGGAACGGCGACTGGAGAGACTGAAGCGCGAACGTGAGACCATGGGACCGGTCAACCTCCGTGCCGAGGACGAGGCGACGCAGGCGGCCGACCGGATCGCGTCGCTGACCGAGCAACGCCAGGATCTGACCGACGCCATTGCCAAGCTCCGCCGCGGCATCGCCGATCTCGATCGGGAAGGCCGCGAGCGGCTGGCGGCGTCGTTCGCGTCGGTGGACGGGCATTTCCGGGCGCTGTTCAGCCGCCTGTTCGGCGGCGGTCAGGCGCATCTGGCATTGAGCGAGGCCGACGATCCGCTCGAGGCCGGGCTGGAGATCATGGCCTGTCCGCCCGGAAAGAAGCTTCAGGTGCTGTCGCTCCTGTCCGGCGGCGAGCAGGTGCTGACGGCGCTGGCTTTGCGCTTTGCCGTCTTTCTGACCAACCCCGCGCCGATCTGCGTTCTCGACGAGGTCGATGCGCCGCTCGACGACGCCAACGTCGATCGCTTCTGCACCCTGCTGGGCGAGATGGCGCGCCACGGCACCCGCTTCCTCGTTATCACCCACCACCGCATGACGATGGCGCGCATGGACCGGCTGTTCGGCGTGACCATGGCCGAACGCGGCGTCTCGCAACTCGTTTCGGTGGATCTCCAGCACGCCGAGGCGCTGCGCGAGACCGCTTGAGACCAATTCGCAAGTCTTCAAGCATTTCAGCCCGTTAGGGCCGTTCGGCGGCGGACCGCGCGGCCGGCTTAGCGCTTGACAGCCGCAAATGGCCGCTTCTATGGTTCGCCTCGCCCGCGCCTCGGTTGCAGTCGCGGGCATCGGGTTGAACAGTTGATGAGCGATGAGTCCCCAACTCTCTCCGCTGAGGGATTTCGAGGAGCGCCTGAAGCAGCTGCGGGGACAAGTACGAGTCCCCCGCGCGACAAGCCGGCTGCCGGCGAGCCGACGACGGGTCTGGGGGTGGCGTTCACGGTCACGACCTATCTGGTGACCGGGATCGCGGTGGGCGCTGGACTCGGCTGGGTACTCGATGCCTGGTTGCACACGAAGCCGTGGCTGTTCGTCGTGTTCTTTTTCCTCGGCGCGGCGTCCGGGATCCTTAACGTCTACCGGATGACGGCGGGAATGGGCATGGCTCTGGGTTATCGACCGGCTGGCGGTGAACCAGCGGCGGAAGAGAACGACAAACGAGTGCCGACCACCGGGCGGCGGGAAGAGGGGCAATAGGGCGTGGCCAGTCCGATCGAGCAATTCACGATCGCGAAAGTCCTCAATATCGACCTCGGTGTCGTCGACGCCTCTTTCACCAACTCGAGCCTGTTCATGGTCATCGCCGTCGGGTCTGGCGGCGCTTTTCCTGATCGCGAGCACGCGAGAGAAGTCGCTGATCCCCGGACGCTGGCAATCGATGGCCGAGATCACCTACGAGTTCGTTGCCAACATGGTGCGAACGAACGTGGGCACCGAGGGCCGCAAGTATTTCCCTTTCATCTTCTCGCTGTTCGTTTTCATATTGTTCGGCAACATGCTGGGGATCGTCCCCTACAGCTTCACGTTCACGAGCCACCTGGCCGTGACCCTAGGTATGGCCCTCGTCGTGTTCATCGGCACGACCGTCATCGGCTTCGCCAAGCACGGCCTGCACTTCCTCAGCTTCTTCCTGCCGCACGGGACGCCGTGGTTCATCGCACCCATTCTGGTGCCGATCGAGGTTTTGTCCTACTTCACCCGGCCGATCAGCCTGTCGCTGCGCCTGTTCGCCAACATGACCGCGGGCCACACCCTGCTGAAGGTTTTCGCCGGCTTCGTTGCGGCGCTCGGTATCGCCGGTATCGTTCCGCTTGCGGCCGTCATCGGCCTGACCGGCCTGGAGATGCTCGTCGCCTTCTTGCAGGCCTATGTTTTTGCGGTCCTGTCGTGTATCTACCTCAACGACGCCCTGCACATGCACTAGTCGGGCGGGAGAGCCGGGAATCGGCGAAGGGCCGGCCCCTACTATAAGAGATCTCGCAACCCTTGGATGGGGACTGAATGATGGACGTTGATGCAGCAAAGATGATTGGCGCCGGTATTGCCGTGGTCGGCCTCGGCGGCGTCGGTGCGGGTATCGGCAATATTTTCGCGACCACGATTGCCTCCCTCGCCCGCAATCCCGCGGCGCAGCCGGTCGTGCAGCTGCCGATGTGGGTCGGCTTCGCGCTGGTCGAGGCGGTGGCGCTCTACGCCCTGGTCGTCGCGCTGATGCTCATGTTCGTCACCTGAAGCGACGCGCCTCCTTCGTCGCTCCCACCGATCGCCGTCGCCTTGTTCGCGTTTCCCGCGGGAGGGGTCAGTGCCCCAGTTTGACCTGACAGTTTGGTCGCCTCAGCTCGTTTGGCTGACGATCAGCTTCGTCCTCCTCTATGTGCTGATGTCGCGGGTCGCACTGCCGCGGGTGTCCAGCATCCTCGAGGATCGCGAATTTCGTATCAGTGACAGCCTGCGCCGTGCGGAAAGCCTGAAGCAGGACGCTGAGTCGGCGGTCGCGGCTTACGAAAAGCTGATGACCGACGCCAGGGCGAAAGCGCACGAGCAGGTGCACACGGTGCGCGAACGTGCCGCGCGGGACGCCGCGGAACGCCACGCCGAGCTCAATGATCGGCTCAGCGCCGAGGTAGCGGCCGCGGAAACCCGCATTGCCGCGGCCCGCGATCAGGCGGTGGGCGAACTCCGCGGGCTGGCGGTCGAAGTAGCGGGGGCGGCAGTAGAGCGTCTCATGGGCGAAAAGCTGGATCCGGCCGCTGTCAGCACGGCGGTCGACGGCGCCATGCAGGAGCGCGCGTGATGGCTTGGGCAGCGGCGGCAATGGCGACGGAGACCGCGGCCGAGTATGCGGCTGAGCATGCCGCCGAGCCATTCTATTTCGATGCCGAGTTCTGGGTCTTCATCGCCTTCGTCGTGTTCGTCGTTCTCGTCGGGCGTACGGCCTTTCGCGTCGTCACTGCTGCCCTTGATGACCGGGCGCAGCGGATCAGGGATCAGGTCGACGAGGCGACCCGGCTGGCTGAAGAGGCCCAGCAGCTCCTTGCGACATACGAGCGCAAGCAGCGTGACGCGGCCGCGGAGGCCGAAACCGTCGTCGAAATGGCCCGGCGCGAGGCCGATCGATTGTCCGATCAGGCGGCCCAGGATCTCGAGCGTTCGCTCGAACGCCGCGAGCAGCTCGCCTTCGACCGCATCGCCCAGGCGGAAGCGGCGGCCGTCGCCGAGGTTCGCACCCGCGCGGCCGAGATCGCTCTCGAGGCGACACGCCGGCTGCTTGTCGAGAGGGTCAGCGGCGACCGCGCCGGCGCCCTGATCGACGCTGCCATCGATGAGCTGCCGAAGCGGCTGAACTGACGCAATTTGGCGCCCGTCGCCGACGCCGCGATGGCCGCATGACTGGCCGAAAGCGAAGTTCGAGATCTTTTGGCACAACGGCACGCTGATTAGAAGCCTATGACCTTACCGCGCCTGCCGCGCTTGGCGCTGATCTTGCTCGCCACCGGCGGCACCGTCGCCGCAATGCCGGCGCCCACGCAAGCCGGGTCGGCGCCAATAACGGCGGCAACCCCGACCTTCGTCGGCAGTGCCGCGTGCGCGAGCTGCCACGCAGCGGAAGCTTCGGCCTGGCGCGGCTCCCACCACGATCTCGCCATGCAGGAGGCGACCGAGAGCAGTGTGCTCGGCGACTTCAACGGCGCGACCTTTACCTATGGCGACATCACGTCGCGCTTTTTCAAGCGGGACGGCAGGTTCTTCGTCAACACCGACGGCCCCGACGGCCGCCTTGCCGATTTCGAGATCCGCTACACCTTCGGCGTCACGCCGCTGCAGCAGTACCTGATCGCCTTCCCCGACGGCCGAATGCAGGCGCTCGGCATCGCCTGGGATAGCCGGCCGAAGAACGCCGGGGGCGAGCGATGGTTTCACCTCTACCCTGACCGAAGCCTCAAGGCAGGCGATCCCATCCACTGGACCGGCATCGACCAGACCTGGAACTTCCAGTGCGCGGAGTGCCATTCCACCGAGCTTCGCAAGAACTACGACCCCGCCAGCAACACCTACGCCACGACCTGGACCGCGATCAACGTGGGCTGCGAAGCCTGCCATGGCCCCGCCTCGGCCCACGTCGCCTGGGCCGAGCGCCAGAAGACCGCGGTTGCGTGGCGGGCGGATGGTGATGACGGACTGACCGTCCACTTCGACGAGCGGGATAACGTCTCGTGGAAAATCGACCCGGCAACCGGCAATGCGCGTCGAAGTGAGCCGCGAACGTCGGCGAAGGAACTGGAAACCTGCGGGGTGTGCCATTCGCGCAGCGCCAAGATCGCCGAACCGTGGCGTCCGGGCCGGTCCTTGCTGGAGACGCACGTGCCGAGCCTCCTGCACGCGGATCTGTTCGAGGCTGACGGCAAGAGCCTCGACGAGGTCTACAACTACGCGCCGTTTCGGCAGAGCCGGATGTTCATGGCCGGCGTTTCCTGCAGCGACTGCCATAACCCGCATTCGTTGAAGCTCGTCGCCGAGGGAAACGACGTCTGCGAGCAGTGCCATGACGGTCGGAAATTCGCGACCGCGGCGCACACGCACCACGCGGACGGGTCGGCGGGGGCGCAGTGCGTCGCCTGTCACATGCCGGTCAAAACGTATATGCAGGTCGACCCGCGACACGACCATGCCTTCCGCGTGCCCCGGCCCGACGAGTCGGTGCGGTTCGGCACCTCCAACGCCTGCAACGACTGCCACGCGGACAAGGATTCCGCCTGGGCCGCGGCCGCCGTCGCCCAGTGGTTCGGGCCGGTGCGCAAGGGCTTTCAGACGTGGACCGCGACCTTCGCCGCGGCGCGAGCCGGCGAACCCGACGCCGCAGCGCTGCTGCTCAAGCTCGCTACCGGTCCTGATGCACCGTCGATCGTGCGCGCGACCGCATTCGAGAGCCTGGCCGATTACCCCAGCCGCGATGCCGCGGCGGCGTCGCAGCGCGGCCTGGCGGACCCGGATCCGCTGGTCCGGCTCGGGGCACTGCGGACGTTGCGGGCATTCCCGGTGGAGGCGAGTTGGCAGTTGGCGAAAGCGCTTCTCGCCGATCCGGTGCTCGGCGTGCGGATCGAGGCCGCCGGACTTTTGGCCTCCATGCCGCCCGATCGGCTGCCGCCGGCCGATCGGAACCGCCTGGCCCGAGCGCTGGACGAATACGAGGCGACGCAGCGCCTCAATGCGGATCGTCCCGAACACCGCGTCAACCTGGGCAATCTATACTTGCGACAGAATCGGTTCGCGGAAGCGGAAGCGGAACTCGGCGCGGCTCGGGATCTCGATCCGAGCTTCACGCCGGTCTATACCAGCCTCGCCCAGCTTTACGCGGAGCAGTCTCGCGACGCCGATGGTGAGCGCGTCCTGCGTAACGCGCTAACGCGGTTTCCAGACGCCCCCGAATTGCATCATGCACTCGGCCTCAACCTGGTCCGCCAGCATGGCGCCGATGCTGCCTTGCCGGAGTTCGCCCGCGCCGCCGCGATTGACCCCGCCGACGCTCTCTACGCCTACGTCTACGCCATCGCGCTGAACGCGACCGGGCGATCCAAAGAGGCGATCGGGACGCTCGAAGAGAGCCACGCGCGACATCCGGCCGACCGCGACACGCTGTTCGCCCTGGTCACGATCAACCGCGACGCCGGCCGCAACGAAGCCGCCATTGCGTGGGCCGCGCAGCTCGCCGCCATCGATCCGTCGGCGCAACGGCTTGTCGATCAACTGCGCCAAGCGGTACCTGAGTCCGCGAGATAGGCCGGTACCATGATGATCTTCGATGACCCGCACGACAGCGATTGGCACAAAAGAAACAGCGGCAAGCCAGTATGGCTGCCGCTGAGAGACAGATCGAAGAACTTTTTAATACTAGCTCAGGAAAGCCCTACTTCATCTTTCCTTCCGCGGCGTGGGCCTTCTTATACGTCGCCCAAGCCTGATCCATGCAGCTTTCGCGAGCGTCTGTTTTATTCTTCATCTCGCACTGGTTGATCTGGTCCATCAAGGCCTTTTTCGCCATCGATTGCTCGGCCTTCGCCCCCTGCGTCGACAGAACGAACGCGCCCGCAGCAACCAGCATGGTCAACGCGATCCCGGAACTATAGCGCTTTTTCATGTAACATCCTCCGCAACACATGTTTTCAGAGCTTTCTACCCTTCATTACCGGTAGCCTATAAACTACTCGCTTTGCAACCAATTATTGCTTGCCCGGCATAACCCGGCCTCGGACTTGCAGCCGGTCTCGTTGCCCAACGTCTGCCGACTTCGGCCGAGCGCGCGCCGAGGGGCTTTGGCTCAGGTTGAAAAGCGCGTTGGCGGCACCAGCTCATCAGTCAGAATGATTTGACGGTCGAGATGCCTTCCCGGGGCAATATTTTTGACACGTAAGGCAGGCGCGCAAAGCAGTCTTCAGCCTTTCTGGGCATAAAGAAGTTCATAGAGCGTTGCGGAAAATTTCTCGATCTTTGCCGATCTTTGCGTGTCGGTCAGACCCGACATTTGCGCAACGACCGGACAGTATGCGCCGACAAGATAGTTTACCAACTCCGTGTCGCTCACGTGCGGATACCGGTTCTGCAGATCCGCGACAGCGGCGCCGATCTTGTTTTCGATGTCACCGCCGGCGAGCATCTGTGACATGGTCTGTTCGTCCTGCTTCGTTTCCTGCAGAACACCGGGAGACGTCTTTTCAGGCCGCGGGCATTCGAATGCGCTAGCTGGATGCGAAGAGCAGAGCATGGCAATACCAAGCGCGGCGAGTAGGTAGCGCAGTCTTGTCATTATTTTCACCTTCCACCAGGTGCACCTTCGCGACAATCGCCCCGCGTTTGTATCCGCGGCCGCCTTGAAACTCAACGCAGATGCTGGCGGCAGAGAGCGATGCCGCTACGCGCCTTGCGCGCCCAGTCGCTATCCGGATCAAGCTCAAGGTAATGCCGCCACTGCTCCGCCGCGCGGGCATAGGCGCCGGCATGGTAGTGCAGTCGCGCAAGGTTGTAGACGGCATCGGCGAAATCTGGACTGCATCCAAGAGCGTGTTGCAATCGATCGCGCGCGGTGTCGAGGTCGCCGGCCGCCTCGGCGAGATGAGCGAGGTTGTACCACGCCGCGGCACAGTCGGGGTCGCGGGCCAAAGCCATCTGAAAGAACAGCGCCGCTTCGCGCGGCCGGTTCTGCTCGCACAGCACGGTAGCGAGATTGAACGGCGCCATCGGATCGTTGTGGTCGAGATTGACACAGCGGCGGTAGAGCGTTTCGGCCGCCTGCCATTCGCCCGCGGCTTCCGCCGCTTCCGCTCCGGCGAGGAGATCCTCGGCGACGGGATTGCTGCTTTCCGGGAGGACGAGACGCAGCTGTCCGTCGGCTTCGGCCCATCCCTTGCCAATGCGAAGGACCGGCCGTCGGTGCTCGTCCAGATCGAAACGGAAGCGGGCGAGCGGATGTGGATCTTCGGGGCGGTGATTTCGAAGCAGCTGCCTCACCGAAGCGGTCAAGGCGGCCACCGAGATTCCTTCCTGAAGCAGCCGCGCGGCCTGCCGCGCCGCGGCCAGCGCCGGGAAGCCGCCCCGACCCCGATCCAACTCGATGATGTCGAGCAGCGCAAGAAGGCGCAGCATCTCCGACGGCAGGCCGGCCATCCTCGCGATCTCGGCGGCGCCAAAGGCGCCCGAGGCGGCGCTCGCGCCAGCATCTGCGGCAATACCCGGGCTTGGTCCAGCAACGAGACCGGCGTTCCGGCCGACCGGTGCAGATGCCGCGCCGGTGTAAGTCGGCCCCTGATTCAGGGCGCGGAGGAAGGCGTTCTCGCTAAGACAGGGTATGCCGGCGCGATCGGCCTCCGCGAGCCGGGCCTGCACGACGCCGGCGGCAACGAGATCTAAAGCGTGGTGACCGACGACGAGGTAGCCTGTCCGCCGGCCCAGGCTCCGGCCGACCCGGCCGCGCCGCGCCCTGATCAGCGCGGCGGTGGCTCGACAACCAAGGCTCTCCAGCCGGCCGACGATCAGCACCGACTTCCCCGCGAAGTCGAGATCATCCAGACCGGCTTGACCGGTCTCCGCCATTGCCGATCACGCTCTCCGTATCAAGCTTCGCCGGCGGCTTTCTTGCGCCGCGCCGGCGATCGGGTCGCGGTGCGCTCCTTGCCGCGTCCGCCGGATGCGCTCTTCGCCGGCGGCTTGCGCTCGTCGATGTCGCCGACACTGCGCTTCAGGGCGTCCATCAGGTTGATCACCTTGCCTCGTTCGGGCGCCTTGGCGATGACCGGCTCCTCGCCCTTGATCTTAGCCTGAACCAGTTCCAGCAAGGCATCCTGATAACGATCGTGAAAGTTCGCCGGCTCGAAGGCGCCGGACTTCTTTTCGATCAACTGTTCGGCCAATTCAATCAGCTCGGGCTCCGGCGCGTCGTCGCCGATGTCGGCAAAATACGGCGCGTCGGCGCGAACCTCATCGCCCTTGCGCAGGGTCGTGACCATCAGGCCCTTGTCGCGGACGGAGATCGCGATCAGGTGTTCGCGCGAAGACAGGACCACGCGCGACAGCGCGATCTTGTTCTTGCGGGTCATGGCATTGCGAATGACCCGGAAGGTCTCCTCGGCGATGGGACCGTCCGGCGCAAGATAGTAGGGGGATTCGAAGTAGATCGGGTCGGCATCGGCGGCGTCGACGAAGCGTTCGATATCGATGACGTCGGACGACTCCAGCCTGATCTTGGCCAGATCCTCGTCGCTGACGACGATATAGCGATCGCGCTCATATTCGTATCCGCGCACCAATTCGCTACGCTCGACGGCACCGCGTTCGGGATCATGGGGCACCATGCGGACCCGGTTGTGGGTCTCCTGGTGCAGCAGGTTGAACGAGACCCGGCGGCCCGAGCCGACCGCATTGTACAAGCGCACGGGGCAAGACACGAGCGACAAGCGCAAGTGACCCTTCCAGGTAGCGCGTGGTGGCATCGCACGTCCTCCTCCAGCTCAGGCCAATCGTTGCGGCCGCGCCCGTTTCGCACCTAAGGCGGCGGGCAGATTGTCTCCAACTTGCGCAGCTTGCTAGCGTCGGCGCTCTTCGCGGCTTCGTTCATACCGGCCCACGGATCCGCGCGGAGGCCGGCGAGGCGTTCGGGTACGGTACGGAAGTTCAGCGCGGCCGGGTCATCCAGCCCATCCAGTTCCTGCCAGTCGACGGGCGTCGCCACCGGCAGCCCCGCGCGGGCGCGGAGCGAATAGGCCGCGACAGCCGTGGCGCCGCGGCCATTGCGAAGGTAATCGATGAAGATCTTGCCCTTGCGGCTGGCCAGCGAGAGGTTGGCGGTGAACCGCTTCGGCTCGCGGCGGGCAAGCGCCTTGACCACCGCCGCGCTGAAGTCGCGCACGCCGGCCCAGCGTCTGACGGCGGGCCAGCGGCACGACCAGGTGAAGGCCCTTGCCGCCGGTGGTCTTGACGAACACCGCCAAGCCGATGGCTTCGAGCACCGCGCGGATGTCATGCGCGGCGGCGACGACGTCGCGCCAGCGCACCGACTCGTCCGGGTCGAGGTCGAAGACCATCCGGTCCGGCCGCTCGGGGCGGTCGATCCGACAGCCCCAGGGGTGAAACTCGACGACGCCGAACTGAGCCAGGCCCAGAAGGCCGCGGGCATCGTCGAGATAGACGAAGTCGGCGCGCTTGCCCGCCCGCTCCTCGCGCAGTGCGATGCGCTTGATCGACGGCGGCATCCCGGCGCCGGCGTGGCGCTGGTAGAAGCAGGCGCTGGCTTCGCCGGTCGGGCAGCGGACAAGGCTGACCGGCCGGTTGCATGATTTCCGGCAGCATCCAGTCGCCGACCCGCGCGTAGTACAACGCCAGGTCGAGCTTGGTCGCGCCGTCGCGGCCGAACATCGACCGTTCGGGATTGGTGACCCAGATCGTCGCCAGATCAGCGTCGCTGACGAGACGCGGTTTCGCAACCGGCGGCGGCTCCGGCGGTGCTGCGACCGCCTCGCTCTTGTTCGCGCGGGAACCGCCGGCTCGGCTCGATGATCCGCCTTCGGCGGCGGCCAGATCCGGGCGCAGGCCCTTGTAGCGCGCCTGGCGCAGCAAGCCGTCGCTGGTGCGATTGGCGAAGTTGATCTCCGCGACCAGATGTGGTTCGACCCAGTGGACGGTCTCGCCGGCCGCGACCGGCGGCACCGTGACAGCCGGTTTGGACCTGATGAGCGGGCGCAGCGCGGCCTCCAGGTGTTCGGCCTCGGTCCCGGGAAATGCCGCTGCCGGCGCGCCCGGCATAGGTGAGCCCGCCTTCGCCGTCGGCAGCCAGCAACAGCGGCGGCCAGCCCGCCCGCGGCTTTCGTCTCGGTGAAGCCGATGATGACGAAGTCGTCGCCGGCGACGCATTTGCTCTTGATCCAGGTTCGGCTGCGGCCAGAGCGGTAGGGCGCGTCGATCGCGCTTCGAGACGATGCCCTCCAGGCCCATCCGGCAGGCTTCGCCGGCAAAGGCCGCGCCGCGGCCGAGGATATGATCGCTGAGCTGGATCGGCCCCGGTGCGCCGGCCACCGGGCGCGAGCACCGCGGCCAGCGCCTCCTTGCGCCGGAGCAGCGGGATCGAAAGCAGGTCGCGGCCATCGAGATGCAGCAGATCGAAGGCGTAGAACAGCAGCGTCCGCGGTCGGCCGCGGGCGAGGGCGTCCTGCAATGCCGCGAACGAGCTGACGCCGTCGTCATCCTGGACAACGATTTCGCCATCGAGCAGCAGCCGGTGGTCGTCGAGGCCGGCGAAAGCGCGCGGCAGGTCGCCGTAGCGCGCCGTCCAGTCATGGCCGTTGCGGGTAAAGATCCGCACCTCGCCGGCGTCGATGCGTACGAGCGCGCGATAGCCGTCGAACTTGATCTCATGCAGCCAGCCTTCTCCGTCCGGCGGTGCGGCGGCAAGCGTAGCAAGCTGCGGCGCGATGAAATCCGGCAGGGCCGCCGGCGGCGCTGCGCCAATGTCGAGGACTTCGGTCAGCTCGACCGCGCGACGGGGTTTGCGGGCACGTTTGGCCGCCGGGGCCTTCGCCGCTTCGTCGGGCGGCGAGGGTCTCCAGAGTATGTCCCGACACCACGCTCTCGGGCGCTTCACGCAGCAGCGCGTCGCCGTCGCCCGGCCGGGCGAACTCGTCGCGCTCCTTGATCAGCAGCCAGTTGTCCCGCTCGCCCTCGCGACGCTTGAGCCGGACCAGCGTCCAGCCGCCGAGCAGCTTGTCGCCCAGCAGGCGAAACTTGAGCGCCCCGCGACGATAGTCTTCTTCCAAATCGCCCATCGCAATCCAGCGGCCACGATCCCATACGATCACGCCGCCGGCGCCGTATTCGCCTTTTGGAATTCTTCCTTCAAACGATCCGTAGTCGAACGGGTGATCCTCGACGTGCACCGCGAGCCGCCGGTCGGCCGGATCCAGGCTCGGGCCGCGGGTTACCGCCCAGCTCTTGAGCACGCCGCCAAATTGCAGGCGAAGGTCATAATGCAGCCGCCGCGCCGCGTGCTTGTGAACGACAAAGACGTCGCCGGTGGCGGCCATCGGCGCGCCTGCCGGTTCGGGCGTCCGGTCGAAATGACGTTTGCGGCGGTAGATTTCCAGTGCGTCGGGCACGTTTCACGCCTATGCTGCACGCGCTCTTGTCCACGATCATGGCGGTCGGCGCCGCGGGTCATTCAAAAATGCGAATCGCACGGCACATTTCAATGCGGTGTTCCGCCTGGGAGCGTCCAGCCGGGGGGCGCCCAGCCTGGGGGCGCCAGTTCGAAGCCGGCGAAATCGAACGCCGGCACGACGGTGCAGCCGACCAGCGACCAGTCGCCGAGGCTGCGCGCCGACTGCCAGGCGGCACCAGGAACGACCGCATGGGCGGTTTGTCCGGCGGCGAAATCGACCCCGAGAACCGACACGGTTCGGCGCGCTCCCTCAACCACGACGAGTTCAAGCGGCGCGCCGGCGTAGAAGTGCCAGACCTCGACCGCGTCGATACGGTGCCAGGCCGATCCCGCGCCGCGGTGCAGAAAGTAGTAGATGACGGTCAACGCCCCGCGGTCGCCTGAAGCACTTCTGTGGCGAAAGGTCTCGCGGTAGAACCCGCCTTCGGGATGCGGCTCCAGCCCGAGCTGTTCGATTATGGCGGCGGCTGGGGGCGGGATCATCGGCGGGTGCGCTGCCGGTCGGTGGAACCGCGATAGCCTCCTGAACTATCGGCCAGGGACAAACGACGCAACGAAAAAGCGCCGCCTCGAAAGGCGACGCCAAGTCGGTCCCGGCTGTGGAACACCGATGCCCGGGTCTACAGCCGGAGCGGGGATGGGAATGCGCTGGCTGCGCTCCAGGAGAATGAAGCCAGCCTATGCGCGCGGCGCGTCCGCAGTGTTAACCTGCGACATGAGCGAACGCGAATATTGCAAAGCCGATGTGGTTCCGGTTCACAACCGCCGGCGCACGCGGTTGCCGGTGACGATAGGGCGAGCTAAATTAGACTGGGAGGCTTCGCGGGTCGGGATGCGGCGTGAACGACATCGTTTCAACAGCTCGCGGAGACCTATATGACACACGTCAGTGACCACATGACACGCGATATGGTCGCAATCGAACCCCGGCGCACCGCGCTGGAAGCCGCCCGGCTGATGACGGATGAGGACGTCGATGCGCTTGCCGTCACAGATGGCGGCCGTCTGCTCGGCATGATCACCCACGCCGATATTGTCCATGCCGTCGCCGGCGAAAGGAATCTTGCGGCGACGCCGGTAGCAGAGGTGATGTTGCCCGAGGTGCTGTTCTGCTTCGATGATCAGAGCGCCGAAGAAGCAGTCAAGAAGATGCAGGCGAGCCTGGTTCGACGCCTCCCGGTGTTGAGCAAGGACAAGGCTCTGCTTGGCATGGTCTGCGAGGACGATCTTCTTGCCGTGCCTCCGGCCCTGCATCCGGCGCCTATGCCGGGCGAACGCGACGCCGGTTCGAGCAGGCCCGGAGAATTCGCCGCCTGAACCTCTGGCAGTGACGCCGGTGTCGGCCTTGCCTGCGACCGTCTATGCCCGGTCGTGTGGCGCTGCCGGGCCGTCACCGGCTCTATTGTCCGGACCCCGCCCCAGACTTCGCCGTCGCCAGCCAAACCATCCAGCCGATGCCGACGGCCATCAGCATGAAGCTCACCGGCGGAACGACCAGGGCAACCCAGCGGAAATTATCGTTTCCATACTCGGCGAAGGGCGCGGCCACCGCGATGCAGATCGCAACGATGGCTGGTCGCGAGATGGACCGGCGTCGGCGTCGCGGCGGCGGGCGCAACCTTGACTTCCGCGGCGCACTGGCGATATTTGCCGATCGGCGACTTCGAGCCGAGGTCGGCCGGATTTCGGGGCGGAGTAGCTCAGCTGGTTAGAGCAGCGAAATCATAATCCGCGTGTCGGGGGTTCGAGTCCCTCCTCCGCTACCAAGTCAGTAATGTCGAGTCCTGAGACATCGGTGGCGGTTCATGATCGTCCGCGAGGTAATGACCGGCGACCTGGGCGATCCTGCCGGCGGCGCCGACCACTACCACCGCGACGACATCCGCCCTGCCTGGGCGATGCGCCAACGGCCGGTCCGCACCATCGGCCGACATGTCTTCTACCGGCTGGGCAGAGGTGGCAGTGGCTGAAGCAAACGTCGCGCAACCGCAGACGCTGTCGCTTGCCCTCAGACCGATCCCCGTTCAGCAGCGGCAGTCATCGGCCTGACCTAAATTATCTCTGTCCCAGGACGGAGATAGCTGATGGAACAAGGCTATCTCTCAAGGAAGCAATGGGAATAGATTTCAATAATATTCGCACTGATCACGGGGGCCCTCGCAACGGCTTCGAGGAGCTCGTCTGTCAACTAGCGCGACGCGAAAACCAGCCGAACCGCTCTCGGTTCAGACGCGTTGAGGGTGCGGGCGGAGACGGCGGTGTCGAAGCCTATTGGCTACTGCCCGATGGCAGCGAAGTTGGCTACCAGGCCAAGTACTTCCTGAAGTCCGCCAACGTGGATTGGGGCCAAATCGACCGGTCGGTTAAAGCGGCAATCGACAACCACCCAAAGCTGAAACGTTACGTGATTGCCCTTCCTTGCGATCTCACGGATCGGGCGGGCGGAAAGCAAGGCGGCTGGCAGAAGTGGGAGGAATGGGTCCAGAGGAGCCCCGCTGCCTCGAACATCGAATTCGAGCTATGGGCCGCGCACGAACTGCGTGACCGGCTCATGCAACCAGCATCGGCCGGCCTTCGAGCGTACTGGTTTGGTGAGATTGATCTGTCCCCCACCTGGTTCGACACCCAGTTGAAGAATGCCATCGGTAATCTCGACGATCGCTTTCATCCTGAAGACCATGTCGACGTCGGTGTGAGTAGGCTCTTCTTAACGCTTTGCCGCAGCGACGTGGTCATTCAACAGGCGAATAAACTGCTTGACGTAGTCGCCGAAAAAAACGGTCTTGATTTTGCACTGACTGACGCAGGGAATGACGAAGCGCCCCTCACTGAATGTATACGTTCAGTTGAACGTCTTCTAGATCTCAGTAAGGAGCAATCGCCAGATCTTGCGGAACCCTGGGGCCTGGATCGATGGCAAGCTCTGGCAGATCAGTGCGTATCCGATATCAACCAGCTTCTCTCTTGGAGTTGGTCCGCAGAGAACGAGATCAACAAGGCAGGAACTCGCGCACCTCCGGCAGGATACTATACGAATTCAAATACTCCATAAGGGATTTCTGCGTTTTCCTCTCTGGGGAGGAGTTCGCGGCCGAAAGCAGCCGAAGTGCACTTATTCATGGTCCTGCTGGGAGCGGTAAATCCCATCTACTTGCGGATGAAGCGCGGAAAGCCATTGAGAAAGGCACGCCCGCAATCCTTTTCTCGGCCAGCAGCTTCATCAGGGGAGCACTTTGGCCGCAACTTATGGCGCGGCTCGGCCTCAGTGAAAAGCCCGAGGCCGAGTTTCTCGCGGCCCTTGACGCCGCCGCAGAAGCAAAGGGGACCCGCGCGCTGGTCCTGGTGGATGCCATTAATGAAGGCGCTGGATCGGGATTATGGCGCAACGAGATCGGAGGTTTTCTGACGCAGCTTAGAGCCTACAAGCACGTTGCCTGTGTAATCAGCTGCCGCACCGAGTATAAAGATTTAATACTACCAAGAAATTAGGGGCTATTCTGCCAATTTTTGAAGTTGAAGGGTTCGTTACAGACGAAGAGCAGGAGCAAGCTGCACGGATCTACCTTGATGGACGGGGCATAGCGCGGCCTGCAACTCCCTGGCTGTCCCCCGTGCTCGTTAACCCGCTATTTTTGCGTAGTTGCGCTATCGCGTTGCAGGCGAGGGGCCATCGCGAGTTTCCCCAGGCTTAAAGGGCACAAAGGCGATTCTCAGGTTCTACCTGGACAGCCTAGTGCACTGATTCATTCGGATGGTACAGGCAGGCGGTTGAGCTTGGCGAGGATGGATTGGGCGGGTTTGGTCCAGACGAAGGGGTTTGGGGTGCGGTTGTGCTCCCGAATGTATCTGCGGATGGCTTCCTGGAGATCGGCGACGGATTTGAAGACGCCGCGCCGGATGCGCCTTCGGGAGATGATGGAGAAGAAGCCTTCGACGGCGTTGATCCAAGAGGCGGAGGTGGGAGTGAAATGGAAGATCCAGCGCGGATGGTCGACCAGCCATTGCCTGACCTTGGGGTGTTTGTGGGTGGCGTAGTTGTCGGCGATGGCGTGGATGATTTTGCCGGCCGGGACGGTGCGTTCCACGGCGTTGAGGAACTTGATGAACTCCGCGTGGGTGTGCTTCGGCATGCAGCGGCCGACCACGGTGCCCTCGAGGATATTGAGGGCGGCAAACAGCGTTGTGGTGCCGTTGCGCTTGTAGTCGTGGGTCATGGTGCCGCACTTGCCGGGTTTGAGGGGCAGGCCCGGCTGGGTGCGGTCGAGGGCCTGGATCTGGCTTTTCTCGTCGATGGACACGACCACCGCGTGGGCGGGCGGGTTCATGTAGAGGCCGACGATGTCCTCGACTTTGGCGGCGAAGGCCGGATCGTTGGATTTCTTGAAGGTGCGGATGCGATGGGGTTGGAGACGATGGGCTTCCCAGATGCGTTGCACGGCACTCAGGCTGATGCCGACCGCCTTGGCGACCATGCGCCCCGTCCAGTGGGTGGCTTCGCCGGGTGGTTCGCCGCAGGGCAGGGCCAGAACCCTGGCTACCGTCGCCGCCGGGAGAGGCGCTTTGCCGGGCTTGCGCGTCTTGTCGCGCAGCAGCCCGTCCACCCCCTCCTCGGCAAAGCGCTGCTGCCAGCGCCATACCGCCGGGCGGCTGGCATCGGTTCGGCGAGCCACCTCCAGGACGAGCAGCCTCTCCGCCGACAGAAGAACAATGTTGGCCCGCTGCGCATGCTTCTGCGAACGGTTGCGATCACCGGCGACGGCGACCAGACGGGCGCGGTCTTCGGCTCCAAGAAGGATACAAACGGTCTGTCCCATGCCCACAAAATCGCATGGATCAGACCTACGGTGAATCGTTAGTTTGGTTCAGTGCACTAGGTGACCGAATTGGTCAGGATGTGAACGACAGTGGCAAAGCTCAAGCCTGTCTTATTGGGGCGGTAAAGGCGCTAGCTAACGACATGGCGGAAAGGCAGCGCGACTACGTTGCCGAGGACGTTGCTAGGAGACTGGCTGAGGCCGCCTTCGACGGTTTAGCCAAACCACAAGGGCTCCCTTGGCTGAAAATCCTGCAACGGTACAGCGTAATTAGAATAGACCCAGATCCGTCCGTGAATGCAGATGATTCGCTTGCGATTAAACCGGAAGTGGTGCGCTTCTCGTTTCAGCGTTAAAGCTTATCCCTTTGCTTCCGGTGCGATCAACATGTTGTAGGTTGCCGGTTTGATGGTGCTGGCGATGCCAAGAAGGGTTTGGAACGCGGCATGGGGTGTGCGCCGGCGATTGAAGCGGAAGACGAACTCGTCGAGGTAGGCTTGGAGATGGGGGCGGCGGAGGCCATGGTAGACGCCGAGCGCCCATGTCTTGAGGTTCGCGATGACGCGGTGCACCCAAGGCAGGACGATGTGCGCCGCCATGGCGCCGACGACGTGGGGCTCGTGCTTGAGCCCGGAAAGGCCGGGGTAGGCGCTCCAGCCGTCGGTCCTGAGGGTGGAGCCGGCGGCGACATTGGCCTTGACGAACGGGTGAAGGCTGGCCGACGAGGCGTCCTCGATCGCCCCCAGGCGCAAGCGTCCGGGAGCCTTTTCGATGATCTCGACGGCGACGACGACCTGCATCTTGCCGTCCGGGCTTCGCCCGTGTCCGCCCGCCACCGGGTCATCCTTGGTGCGGTGGGACACGTGCGTTTCGTCGATCTCGACCACACCGGACAGCAGGGCGCGGGTGGGATCGACCATGGCCCGGCGCAGCTTGGCGCACAAGAGCCAGGCGCTCTTGTAAGACCCCAGGCCCAACTGCCGCCACATCTGCCGCGCGGAAATGCCGTTCGAGTGGGTGGCCATCAGATAGGCCGCCCAAAACCACACGCTCAGCGGCAGCTTCGAGCCGTGCATCACGATCCCCGCCGTGACCGACGTCTGCTTGCCGCAGCCGGCGCACTCCCAGGTGAAAGCCTTGGTCGCCAGCTTCCAGCCTTTGCCGTGACCGCAACTGGGACAGCAAAAGCCGTCGGGCCAGCGCGAAGCCGACAGCCACGCCGCGCACGCGGCCTCATCGGGGAACTGACGCTGAAACGCCAAGATGGAGCGAGGAAAGTCGGACATGGCGAACCTCTCAAGAAAGATGTTCGCTCTATGTTCTACACCACTCACCTCATGCCGTCACCACCACATTCGGTACCGCCGGACGCAGAGGGATAAGCCTTTCAGCGTTTTCAGGACGCCCTCATGGCGGAGGCTCTTCTTAAAAAGGTCACTAAGAAGGATGCTCCCTTCGCCTCTGATCAGCCCCTTCACTTCATCATTGCTTCGGGTAGATTGGACTGGTCGTGGGCGGGGCTTGTAGAAGCCCTCTCCACGCAGTTGCCAGAGCGTTGCGAAAAAGAGCTCGTTGATCTGCTTTCTGATGGCTTGGAGCGGTGGTGGGGCAACAGCGCCATCGTGTACGGCTTCGCAGAAAGCGTAAAGTGGCGCGAGCCTTCTGCGTTCACCGATCGAACCCTTAGCCTTCTCAATGAACTCAATGGAATGGATGTATCGGTTATTGCTCTCCTGCTGGAAACGTCGCTTTCGGCTGAGCATCCCCTCAACGCTTGTTGGCTCCACAAAATGTTGCTCAATCGCTCGATGGCAGAGCGAGACGCACTTTGGTCCCTGCCGCTCGCCAAGAAAGCTTATTCCGAAGAGGGCCATCCGTCCCATCGCCTCATTACTTGGGCGATGTACGCGCCTAAGGACCACGCAACCTCCAAAACGATTTTCTGTGCGCGATAACCCTCTGCTGGTTCTTCGCGGCACCGCATCGTTGGCTTCGCGACGGAGCGACCAAGGCGCTTACCAAACTGTTGCTTAAGGACGTAAAGCTCTTTGGCAAGCTCGCCTCAAAGTTCGCGGACGTCGATGATCCATACGTCATCGAGAGGCTTTTTTCTGCCGCCTACGGAGCGGCATGTTTGGATCCCAATTCGTCGCGGCTTGAGGCCTATGCTCGCATAGCCTACGATCGCGTGTTCACAGGTCACGTTCGCCCTATCCTCCTTCTCCGCGACCATGCGCGAGGGATGATCCAACTCGCGGAGCGGCACTGCTGCCTGCCCTCGAACATCGATCCCAACAAGGCCAAGCCACCCTACGGGTCCGAGCCGCCCGTTTTCGACGCGACACGGGAGGATATCGATCGACTAGCTGAAGCCAACGGCGGCTCTTCCATAAGTTTTTCATGCTTGGGTAATGATTTTGGCCGCTACACGATCGTTTCGGCCGTTTCAAAATTCCGCGAGGAGGACGCCGGAAATCCGGCTCCGGTAAGCGTGGAATTCGCATGTCTGTGGGTGGCGCGCCGAGCCTATAAATTCGGTTGGACGAAGAACCTATTTCCGCATGATGTCAGCGCCAGTTACGCGGGGCGGGAACGACCCATAAGCGAAAGGATCGGCAAGAAGTATCAATGGCTGGCTCTCGACGAACTTTTGTGTCGTCTCGCGGACAACAAGCGGATGACCGAGTACGGCACAGAAGAACAATGGACTTACGATTACCCTCACGACATCGGCTTTGTTCGCGACATCGACCCGACGGTGTTGCCCGACGAACGTGGCGAGAGACGGGCTTCAAAGGTGTTGCCGGGCTGGTCGGCAGGTCCGCCCATAGATATCGGCCGTTGTCCAGATCGGAACCTGGTTACTTGGCCATTCGAATCGGATCCGGGCCGCACATGTGAGGAAACTGGCCATTAGGCGGGACCAAGATGGGGCGGAGTGGTATGCCTTGTTTGACCACAGCCACGTCTTTTCACGCGACCTGAAGAGGAACCGGCGGGGAGCACCCATCATGCGCCAAGAGGAATACCGCATCCTGATGAGCGCCTTAGTCCGCGAAAACATGTGCCACAAGCTTAAGAACTGCATAGCTAAGAATAGAACTATTGAAGTATTAGACTGGTATCCACCAGATGTTGCGGATGCACCTTACTCGTAGAAGCGGAATGGCGCGATACTTGGGAGAGCAAGCCACAAACGCGAGAGTTTACAAAATGCGAAAACATTCCGTATGGACATCCGATCGTAAGTTTTCTTTGGGAAACCGACCGCGATTGCTCCCTTCCTAGCGGAGCAAGCGCTTATTTGCCGTCACCATGGCTGCTTAGAGAAATGCATCTTGTTGCATCACGGTAGGAAGCTGGGAGTCTAGGTCTGATGGTAGTGACGAATTAGTTTTTATTTCTAGTGATACTCGCGGCGATTGCCTCGCTCTCATTAAAGCAGCACCTCTTGAGGCGGTTTTAGCGGATTACGGTCTATCGCTGATGTGGATGTTCGTAAGCGAGCGGAACACGGGAAATCCCAGCGGTCTGGTTGCCTCGCGACGTTCAGAATTTGTTTGCAGAAAGACAACGCGAGGGTTGGAAACCAGGTGCTGGCGCAAGGATAGAAAATGGTGTTCTGATTCTGAGTAACCTGTATAGCCTTAACGCGGGTAGTTCATATTTTCTTATGGTCGAGATGAGGGTCGTCGAGGGCCGTCTTTAATCCCTTATGCCGCTACGATGGCAGAAGTGGCCGACGGCTCGGGGCCAAACCGCTGGCCGCGCCAAACGGCTGTCACCAGGAGACTGCAGCCCGACAAAGCCGTGAGCATGTTGAACATCGAGCCACCAGACCTGTCCGACGCTCCTGGGCGGAAAGGGCGTCGGACAACGTCGGACAGTACGCGTTATGTTCTTAAGCTATGTACCGCAATCTATTGAAATTTATATATTTCTGTGGTGCCGCCTCGCGGATTTGAACCGCGGACCTACTGATTACGAATCAGTTGCTCTACCACTGAGCTAAGGCGGCTCCGAAGCAAGAGGGGCAGGCGGATGCGCCGGTTCGGTGGCGGTGACGCCAGCCTGCATGAACATGGCGCGGGCGGAGCCGGCCACGATGGGCTGTCTTTACCCCTGCCCGCCCGATGCCGTCAACCTCCTGACCGTCGGATCAACCGACGGTCAACCGGTCGGCCTTCGAGCCACGGAGCCTAACGCGCTCAGTCGGCCGGGCGGGCGATCATCTGCGGAACCTGTGACGACATTCCCGGCGAATGCTCGTCGGCGGCGGCCCGCATCAGCCAGGTCCGCGCCCGGGCCAGGTCGCCGTGCTCGGCTTCCTCAAGCTCGGCCATCAGCAGGCAGACCCGCGGCGGCGCGTCCGGGCCGGCGATCGATTCGAGGTTGGTGCGCGCCTCGCCCCACAGCCGCGCCTCCAGCGCCGCGACCGCGACGGCGATCCGGCTTTCGATGTGGCCGGGATTGCGCTTGGCCAGACGCTGCGCCGCCTGGACCTTCTTCAACCCGTCGTCGGCCTGGCGCGCCGCCCAATAGGCCTCCGCGAGACCGGGATCGGGGGTCCGCTCCCAGGCGCGCTCAATGACGGCGGTCGCCCGGCGGCTCTTGCCGGCGGACGTCAGCAGGACGGCGTAGCGGATCGCCGCCGGGATGAAGCCGGGGTCGGCCTTGTGCGCCTTGCGCGCCCAATCCAGCGCCCGCTCGTCGTCGAACTCGAGGCTCTGCTTGTAGAGAAGTTCGGCGCGCTCGTGCGGCAGCTCGGCGGGCGGCATCAGCCGCAGCTTGGCGGTCTCGCCGAGCGTGGCTTCGGCGTCGGCCCACTGGCCGGTGCGCTTCTGCAGGTCGTAAAGCGTCTGCACCACCCACTCGCTCTTCGGGTTGAGGCGGTAGGCGCGCCGCGCCAGCGTCAGGGCCTGATCCCAGTTTTCGCGCTTCATGGCCTGCACCAGCAGCCCGCGAACGCCGAGGAACGCCGTCTCCGGGCGCTCGCTCATGGACTGGAAAAATCGCGCCGCGGCCTGCTCGTCGCCATCGAGCTGTGCCGCCTGCGCCGAGAGCAGCGTCACCAGCGGCCGATCGTCGACCAGCGTCTCGGCACGACGGGCGTTCTTGCGCGCCGAACCGGGATCGCCGGCGGCGACAGCGACGAGACCGCGACTCAGCGCGGCGTAACCCCGCCGCTGCTGGCGATCCTGCCGCGCCCGGCCGACCGTCTTCGGCACCCGGCGAAGCGACCACCAGAGGCGATAGAGCAGGGCGCAGACGACGACGAGGGCGCCGATGAGGATGAGGAGCACCGGCACCGACGTGTCGACGCGATAGCCGGCCCACTCCAGCGCGACCATGCCCGGACGCTGCGCCAGCCAGCCCGCGACCGCCGCGGCGGCGCCGAGTAGGACAATGATGAAACCCCAGCGCAGCATGGCTCAGCCTCGCGCCGCATTGAGTTGAGCGATGGCCGCCATGCGCAGATCGGCAAGCGCCCTCTCAGCTGCCAGCCGGTCCTGGGCCTGTTTAAGCCAGGCGGAGGCGGCGTCGGCGGACGCACCCTGCAGGCCCTCCAGCGCCTTGACCGCGCCGGCGAGGTTGCCCGCCTGCAGCGCGTCTTCCGCCTGCGTCAGGGCCGCATCGGTTCCGCCGGCGGCTAGCGCCGCATCGCCGACCTTGCGCACCGTGACCAGAGAGGTCAGCCGGTTGGTCACGCTGTCGAACCAGCTGCCGCCTTCGCGCTGATAGTCGGTCTGGGCGACGCTGCGGGCCATCTCGGGAAACTGTGCGCGCAATTCGCCGAAGCCCGCGAGCCCGGTGTCCGCCCACTGCCCGAGTTGACCGATGGGCCCGGTCAGGGCGGCATCGTCACCGGCGATGGCGCGCACCGTCTCGAGCTGCTGGGCGTAGCCGCCGGTGCGGTCCAGCGCCTCGGCCAGCTGGTTGACGGCGAGGACCGTCGCCGCCGGCCGGCGCGCCTGCTCGCCGGCGTCGCTCACCGACGAGCGGACCTGCGACAAGGATGACTGCAGGGCGTCCAGCTGCTGCTCGACCGCGCTCAGTCGGCCGCTGCCGACCTCGAGCTGGGAGAGTCTCTGGTCGATGTCCTCGAGCGGCTGTGAAATGTCGGGTTGCGCCGGCTGTGGCGCCTCGGCCGCCTGTTGCGGCTCGCGCGCTTTCGCGGCAACCTGGTCGACTTCCTGCCTCAGGCTATCGAGCTCCTGCTGCAGGCTGGCGAGGCGATTGGTCGAGGCGGAAACCTGGGAGCGGACGTCGGCTGTTTCGGACTTCAGCGTGTTGACCGACTCGGCAACGCGCACGCGATCCTCGTTCTGTCCCGGCGCCTGTGGCACATGCTGGGCGAGCATCCCGGCGAGCGGCGGAATCCATCGCTCACGGGTAAGGTACGCCGCGGCCATGGCGAGTGCGAGGACAAGAAAGCCGCCGAGAATGCCGCCGATGAAGCCGCCGCCACGGCCACTGCCATTGCCGCGCGATGCGGCAACGGGCGGCGGCCCGGCGCGAGCCGTTTCCATATCATCGCGACCAACGTCATAACCGTCGTCTGAAAGCTCTGTGGTCGCTGAGGAAATCCCTTTGGAGGACGCATCCGCTCGGTCGCGGCGTGGCTGTTCGTACGGTTCCACGCCCGCCGGCACTTCTCCCGCGGCGACCCCTCCCGTGCCGGCCCCGAGTCCGGCGTCCATGTCGCGCTCTTCGGGCCGAGAGTCCAATGTGCCAGCTTCCGCGTCGACCGCCGCCTTTGTTGCGGGCTCCGCATCTGCACCCGGGCCCGGCTTGGCCTGACCCACATCGTTCTTCTTGTCCTCGTCCGCCATCCCCGTCCCTCATCAGGTTCCCCGACCGGCTTGGGCGAGAGACTAGCAGGGATCTTCTGCGCTTGGGGAGACAAAACCTGCCGCCGTGCCGCGCCGTTACCGGGTTCGGCGTTCTTCTGTACGGATGGCGGCGACCATGGCCGCCTGGTCGGGGCGGGCGGCGATGATGCTTGCGGCCCAGGGCAGGTGGGCGACTTTGGCTGCCACATTGGCGCTGAGACAGTAGGCGATCAGGTGCCGGCATGCAGGCGTAGAGGCGGCGGCGACGAGGAGTTCGGCGAAGATCCTCGCCGTTCGCGGCGAGTAAAGGACGATTCCGGACAGTGTCGACCGCGCGAGCGCCTGCCGGGTCGCGGCCGATAGCGCCCGCGCCGGTTCCATCCGATAAAGCACGACGCGACGGCAGACGAAACCGGCGCCGGCAAGCGTACCTCCGAGATCGCCGGCACTGACCGTGCCGGCAATGTGCAGCAGCGCGCCCTTGTCCGGTTCGCGCATGGCGACGATCGTCGCCGCCAGAGCGTCGACGTCGCCGCCGGACGCTTCCACAATCGCGAAGCCGGCGTCGCGGGCGGCGGCCGCGGTCGCCTCGCCGACGGCGCAGACCGGCAGGTCGCGGCGAGACTCCATCGCGGCGAAGGCGCGCACGCCGTTGGCGCTGGTCGCGACCAGCGCCTGAACGCCAGGAAGAGCGCCGGACAGATCACCCGCCGCGTCGGAGATGAAGACAGCCTGCAACAGCGGTTCTATCAGGCTGTCGATCCCGTGTTCGGCGAGGATGGCGGCGAGCGGCTCGGCGTCGATGCGCGGACGGGTGATCAGAATGCACCGGCGCGCGGTTGCGCTCGCGGATGCGCTCGGGGGCGCGCTCATGGGGCGGGCGCGAAAAAGCCGGGACCGCCCTCGGCGCGCAGCTCCAGGCCCAGCTCGCGACCCAGGCGCAGCGCGTCGTCAATGCCGCCGCTGCGCCGGCCGGTAATGAGTTGGCTGCCGTCGGGCCGGGCGATAAGGCCGGAAAGGCGGAGCGTCGCAAGGGTGTCATCGACCAGCGCAAGCCCCGCGATCGGCGTTCGGCACGAGCCGTCCAGCACCGTGAGCATGGCCCGCTCAGCGCTGATGCAGACATGGGTGCGCCGGTCATCGACGGTGGCCAGCAGCATCCGAACGGCCTCGTCGTCCTCGCGACAGGTGACGCCGATGGCCGCCTGCCCCACAGCGGGCAACATCACCTCGGTGGCGACGGGCCGGATCGCGTCTTCCGCCGCGCCCACTCCGCCGCCGACGCCGCCGTCGAGCCGTCCCAGCCTGCCCAGCCTGCCCAGCCGGTTGAGCCCGGCCACCGCCAGCATTGTCGCACCAAGCGCGCCGTCGGCGACCTTGCGCAGCCGGGTCGCGACGTTGCCGCGCAGGGGCACGACGCGTAAGTCGGGGCGGTGGTGGAGAATCTGCGCCTGGCGGCGGAGCGACGACGTGCCAACGACACAGCCTTCGGGCAGAGCGGCGATCGTCTCGACGCCGGACGCGATCAGTGCGTCGCGCGGATCCTCGCGAGCTAGAGTCGCGGCGAGGACGATCGGTTCCGGCAGCCAGGTCGGCAGATCCTTCACCGAATGGACCGCAAGGTCGATACGGCGATCGAGCAGGGCCTCATCAATCTCCTTGGTGAATAGGCCCTTACCGCCGACCTCGGCGAGCGGGCGATCGAGGATCCGGTCGCCGGTGGTCTTGATGACGACGATCTCCGCCGCGCCCGGCGCGCCCAGCGCCGGCTGCGTCTGCACCAGCCGCGCCCGCGCCTCCTCAGCCTGGGCCAGCGCCAGCGGGCTGCCACGGGTGCCGATGCGCAGAAGAATGGCCGAAGGTCGCGCCGACGATGGCAACGGAAGCTCCCATTCCATGTTAAAGGACGTAGAGTAGCGGCCTGCGGGCCGCCGCCGAAAGGCCTATCACCATGTTTATCCTCGGGATCGAGACAAGCTGCGATGAAACCGCCGTCGCCGTCGTCAGCGGCGAGCGGCGTATTGTCGCCCAGCGCATCCTGTCGCAGCTCGACGACCATCGCCCGTTCGGCGGCGTCGTTCCGGAGGTCGCGGCCCGGGCGCACCTGCAGCACCTCGACAGGCTCATTGCCGAAACGATGGAACAGGCCGGCCTCGACTTTGCCGGGCTCGACGCAGTCGCGGCGACGGCGGGCCCTGGGCTGATCGGCGGTGTTCTCGTCGGGGTGACGATGGCCAAGGCCATTGCGGCCGTCCACAGCCTGCCGTTCATCGCCGTCAATCATCTCGAAGGGCATGCGCTGAGCGCCCGGCTCAGCGACGGCATCGACTTCCCCTACCTCCTCCTGCTGGTCTCCGGAGGCCACTGCCAGCTTCTGATCGCGGGCGGCGTCGGCGCCTACCGCAGGCTGGGGACGACGCTGGACGACGCGCTGGGCGAGGCGTTCGACAAAGTCGCCAAACTTCTGGGCCTTGGCTATCCCGGCGGTCCGGCGGTCGAGGCGGCGGCACTGGGCGGGAATGCGCGCCGCTTCGCGCTGCCGCGGCCGATGAAGGGCCGCGAAGGCTGTCACTTCTCGTTCTCCGGGCTGAAGACGGCGGTCAAGCACGCGTGGGAGGGTTTGCCCGAGGAAGCCCGCAACGCCCAGGCCGCAGCCGACCTGAGCGCCTCCTTCCAGCAGGCGGCGGCCGACGCACTCGTCGACCGGACAAACAACGCCCTTGACGGCTTCGCCGTGCCTGCCGGGCGCGAAAGAATGCTGGTCGTCGCCGGCGGTGTTGCCGCCAATGCGTACCTGCGCGGCCGGCTGGCGGCGCTGGCCGAGGCTGCAGGCGTGCGGCTGGTCGCGCCGCCCCAGGGGCTGTGCACCGACAACGGCGCGATGATCGCCTGGGCCGGCGTCGAGCGCCTCCGCCTGGGCTTGATCGACGGCCTGGATTTTGCCCCAAGACCGCGCTGGCCGCTTGACCCGGAGGCGCCGGCGGCGGCCTTCGCCGGGGTCAAGGCCTGAGCCATCATGTGCCCCGGGCCACTGACCGGAGGGTGCGCGTTGCTCCAGCCGCCGGGGCAGGGCATATGAAGTCGATGCAGCGGGTCGGCGTCATCGGTGGTGGGGCCTGGGGAACCAGTCTGGCGATGCTTGCCCAGCGGGCGGGGCGAAGCGTCGTGCTGTGGGCGCGCGAGCCCGAAGTCGTCGACACCATCAACCGCGACCACCGCAACGAGACCTTTCTTCCCGGCATCGCGCTCGATCCCGACTTACGCGCCACTGCTGACGTGGGCGAGGCAATCGACGCCGATGCGGTGATCGTCGCAGCGCCGGCGCAGCACCTTCGCCCCACCCTCGCCGGTCTCGCCGGGCAGTGGCGCGCGGGTGTGCCGGCCGTGATCTGCGCCAAGGGCATCGAAAGGGGCACGTGCGCCCTGATGAGCGAGGTCGTCGCCGAAACGCTGGCCGAAGCGCCGCTCGCCATTCTCAGCGGGCCCAGCTTCGCCGCCGAGGTCGCCCAGGATCTGCCGACGGCGGTGGCCCTCGCTTCGCACGTCCCGCCCCTGCGCGACGACCTGCCGGCAGCGCTGGCGACGGCGCATTTCCGGATCTACTCGACAGACGATGTTATCGGCGCCCAGGTCGGCGGGGCGGTCAAGAACGTACTCGCCATCGCCTGCGGGATTGTTCAAGGCCGCGAGATGGGCGACAACGCCCGCGCCGCGCTGATCACCCGCGGCCTGGCCGAAACCGTTCGCCTTGCCGCGGCCAAAGGCGCCCGCGCCGAGACACTGATGGGCTTATCGGGCATCGGCGATCTGGTGCTGACCTGCACGGCCTTGCGTTCGCGCAACTTCTCCCTCGGCGTCGCGCTGGGGCGCGGCACGCCCCTTGCGGATATTATCGCCGCGCGCACCTCGGTCGCGGAGGGCGTCGACAGCGCCGCGGCGGTCTGCGTGCTCGCCGAACGCCACGCAACCGATATGCCGATCTGCAACGGGGTGGACGCCGTTCTTAATCGCGGGGCCGACATCGGCGAGACGATCGCTGACCTTCTGGCGCGGCCGGTGAAGCCTGAGGCGGCCGAACATAAGGGCCCGGATCCGGGCCGAAATGCAGATGAACGTCAATAAGACAAAATTGAGCAGGGAGAGGAGACGTCGATGCTGTTCGTTATCCTTTGTTCCGATCGGCCGGATCGCGAGCATGTCCGGTTGCAGAACCGGTCGGCGCATCTTGCCTTTCTGGAAGAACACAAAGACCGCCTTTATGCCGCGGGGCCGCTCCAGACGGACGACGGCGCGCACATGAGCGGCAGCCTGCTGATCATGGATTTCCCCGATCGCGACTCCGTCGAAGCCTTCACCGCCGGGGATCCGTACAACCTTGCCGGGCTGTTCGAAAGCGTGGTTATCCGGCGGTGGAAGAAAGTTCTGCCGGCGGACCCGGCCGAATAGAAGCGAGGGCGACATGGCCTTTTGGCTGGTCAAGACCGAGCCGAACAGCTGGTCGTGGCAGCAGCAGCTCGAAGCCCGGACCACGCACTGGGACGGCGTACGCAACCATCAGGCGGCGAACAACCTGAAGGCAATGGCCGTCGGCGACCGCGCCTTCTTCTACCACTCCGGCAGCGAGCGGCGGATCGTCGGAATTGTCGAGGTGGTCCGACCTGATTATCCGGATCCGGGCGATCCGTCTGGCCGCTTCGGCATGGTCGATCTGCGCGTTGTCGAGGCGCTTCCGCGTCCGGTCACGCTGGCTGAGATCAGGGAAACGACCGAGCTTGCCGACATAGCCCTGGTCCGGCAGGGGCGGCTGTCGGTGATGCCGATCGATGATTATGCCTGGCGTGTGCTCTGCGGCATGGGCGGCGCTGCGGTCTGAACGACGACCTTGCGCATGTGAATAGTCCGCGCCCCTTGTCTCGGCAACGCGATTTGCGATAAACCAGCACGGCCGGGCGCGGAGCGTCTTTGGCCGGCGGTGCGCGACCGTGCCCAACGAGAACGACGTATCATCCCCAGGGAGGGCCATCGACCAATGAGCGAAGATCAAGTGATCCCGGTATTCGACGCCATCGCCAAGTCGGCGTGGTGCGACGAAGACACCTATACGCAGATGTACCAGAAGAGCGTCTCGGATCCCGAAGGGTTCTGGGGCGAGCACGGCACCCGCATCGACTGGATGAAGCCCTACACGCAGGTCAAGGACACCAGCTTCAACGCGCCCGATGTCCACATCCGCTGGTATAACGACGGCACCCTGAACGCTTCGGTCAACTGCCTCGACCGTCACCTAGCCAAGCGGGGCGAGCAGACCGCCCTGATCTTCGAGGGCGACGATCCGTCCGTCAGTCGGCACATCACCTACCGTGAGCTCCACGAACAGGTGTGCAAGTTTGCCAACGTGCTCAAAGGCCAGGGCGTCAAGAAAGGCGATCGGGTCACGATCTACCTGCCGATGATCCCCGAGCTGCCGGTCGCCATGCTCGCTTGTGCCCGCATCGGCGCGATCCATTCCATTGTCTTCGGCGGGTTCTCGCCGGACGCGCTCGCCGGACGCATTCAGGACTGCAACTCCTCGCTGGTGATCACTGCCGACGAGGGCCTGCGCGGCGGCCGCAAGGTGCCGCTGAAGGCCAATGTCGACCAGGCATTGAAGTCCTGCCCGACCGTCAAAACCTGTATTGTGGTCAAGCACACCGGCGGCGACGTCCACTGGAGCGACGGCCGCGATGTCGGCTACGGCGAGCTTATGGCGGGCGCTTCGGCCGACTGCGCAGCCGAAGAAATGAACGCCGAAGACCCTCTGTTCATTCTCTACACGTCGGGCTCGACCGGAAAGCCGAAGGGCGTGCTGCATACGACCGGCGGCTACATGGTCTTTACGTCGATGACCCACCAGTACGTCTTCGACTACAAGGACGGCGATATCTACTGGTGCACGGCCGACATCGGTTGGGTCACCGGTCACAGCTACATCGTTTACGGGCCGCTCGCAAACGGCGCGACGTCGTTGATGTTCGAGGGCGTACCGAACTACCCGGACGCCTCGCGGTTCTGGGAGGTGGTCGACAAACACCAGGTCAACATCTTCTACACCGCGCCGACCGCCATCCGCGCCCTGATGCGCGAAGGCGACGCGCCGGTGACGAAGACCAGCCGCAAGTCGTTGCGCATCCTCGGCACCGTCGGCGAGCCGATCAACCCGGAGGCGTGGAACTGGTACTTCAAGATCGTCGGCGAACAGCGTTGCCCGATCGTCGACACTTGGTGGCAGACAGAGACCGGCGGCATCATGATTACTGCGCTGCCGGGGGCGATCGCGCTCAAGCCGGGCTCGGCGACCCTGCCGTTCTTTGGCGTCCAACCGCAGATTGTCGATGCCGATGGTGTCGCGCTCGAAGGCGCCGGCTCCGGCAACCTGTGCATCACCGATGCCTGGCCGGGAATGATGCGCACCGTCTTCCGCGACCACGACCGCTTCATCCAGACCTACTTTTCGACCTACACCGGGAAGTACTTCACCGGTGACGGCTGCCGCCGGGACGAAGACGGCTACTACTGGATTACCGGCCGGGTCGACGACGTCATCAACGTTTCCGGTCACCGCCTCGGCACCGCCGAGGTCGAGAGCGCGCTGGTCGCTCACGCGAAGGTGGCCGAAGCGGCCGTCGTCGGCTTCCCCCACGACATCAAGGGCCAGGGCATCTACGCCTACGTGACGCTCAACGCCGGCATTCAGCCGTCGGAGGCGCTGCGCAAGGAGCTGGTCCAGTGGGTGCGCACGGAGATCGGGCCGATCGCTTCGCCGGACGTCATCCAATGGGCGCCGGGTCTGCCGAAGACCCGTTCGGGCAAGATCATGCGGCGGATCCTGCGCAAGATCGCCGAGAACGATGTCGGCAGCCTGGGCGACACCTCGACGCTGGCGGATCCAACCGTGGTCAGCGACCTGATCGAGCAGCGCCCGCAGGCTTAGGTTAGGTTTGACCTCGGCGTACACGATGCGGCGGGGCCCCGAGCGGCCCCGCTTCCTTTTTCTGACGCCACACCGCGCGACATGACGGTTTTCTCCGACATCGCGGCCGCGTATTGTTCCGCCCTTCATCGATATCCAGCGGAGCGAACAGGGTATGGCGGCAGCGCCTGACGTCGGGATCATCATGGGCAGCCAGTCCGACTGGCGGACGATGCGCCATGCGGCGGCGACGCTGGACGCCCTCGCGATCCCGTACGAGGCGCGGATCGTCTCGGCCCATCGCACGCCGGAGCGACTGTTCGCATATGCCCGCGGTGCGAAGGCGCGTGGCCTGAA
Organism: uncultured Alphaproteobacteria bacterium; assembly: GCA_963789785.1. GTDB lineage: Bacteria > Pseudomonadota > Alphaproteobacteria > Rhodospirillales > Defluviicoccaceae > JAEULH01. Next base: position 125,706 of record CAWBNC010000038.1, read on the forward strand.
GGTGGTGATCGCCGGCGCCGGCGGGGCGGCGCATCTTCCCGGCATGACCGCGGCCCTGACACCCCTGCCGGTTTTCGGGGTGCCGGTAGAATCGGCAGCGCTCCACGGCCACGATAGCCTCTTGTCGATCGTCCAGATGCCGGCCGGCATTCCCGTCGGCACGCTCGCGATCGGCAAGGCCGGCGCGATCAACGCCGCGCTGCTCGCTGCCGCCGTTCTCGCGCTGGCCGACGCGGCGCTGGCGCAGCGACTGGAGGACTGGCGCGCGCGGCAGACGGTGGACGTGGGCGAGGCGCCCGCCGATGAATGAGAAGCCGCTGCCCGTTCGGCCGCTGCCGCCGGGCGGGACCATCGGCATTCTCGGCGGCGGCCAGCTCGGCCGGATGCTGGCCATGGCCGCCGCCAGCCTCGGCTTTCGCACCCACATCTATTGCCCCGACGACGACCGACCGGCCGCCGACGTTGCCGCCGCCTGCAGCGCCGCGCCATACGACGACGAAGCGAGCCTGGCGGCATTCGCCACCGCCGTCGATGTCGTGACTTATGAGTTTGAGAACGTGCCGGAGGCCACCGCCCGGTTTCTTGCCGCCCACGTCCCGGTCTGGCCGCCGCCGGTGGCTCTCGCGGTGGCCCAGGATCGTCTGCGCGAAAAGACGTTTCTGCTCGACGCCGGCATCGCCACCGCGCCGTTTGCCACCATCGACAGCGGCGCCGATCTTCCCGCCGCTCTCGCCGCCGTCGGCCTGCCGGCGGTGATCAAGACCCGCCGGTTCGGCTACGACGGCAAGGGCCAGGCCTTCGTTGCCGACGCGGCGCAGGCGACCGAGGCTCTGGCCGCGCTTGGCAGCGGCGGCGTCATCATCGAGGGCTTCGTGTCGTTCGAGCGCGAGATCTCGGTGATCGTCGCCCGCGGCGCCGATGGTGCGGCGCGGTGCTACGAGCCGGTCTGGAACATCCATGAAAACCACGTCCTCGCCCACTCGATCGTGCCGGCCGGCGTTCCCGCGGCGGTTGCCGACGCGGCCGAGGCAATCGCGCTCTGCATCGCCGAACGGCTCGACTATGTCGGCGTCATGGGTGTGGAGATGTTCCTCGAACTGAGCGGCGCCGGGCCGCGCTTGTTCGTCAACGAGATGGCGCCCCGCGTACACAACTCTGGACACTGGACTCTCGACGCCTGCGTCATAAGCCAGTTCGAGCAGCACATTCGCGCGATCTGCGGCTGGCCGCTCGGCACGGTCGCGCGCCATTCCGACGCGTTCATGGATAACCTGCTGGGGGACGCTGTCGACGGATGGGCCGAGCGGGCGCGCCAAGCGGACACGGCGCTTCACATTTATGGCAAGGTCGGCGCAACGCCGGGCCGCAAGATGGGCCACGTCACCCGACTCTATCCGCTGGGCGGCAACCCGCACGCAAGTCCGTTCAGCCATGACCGTGGTTCGTCTCAGGCGCGACGACGGCGAGCGGTTCCTGGCGCTGCGAAAAGCCGCGCTTGATCGTGACCCGCATTGTTTCCGTGTAAGTTCGGCAGATGACTTCCTTGCGATCGCTAAGTATCGCAGCTTCCGCCGTGCCGGGCTCGAGTTGGGCGTCAGCGCGTCTGCGCTCAGCCATGCGCTCAAGGGTCTAGAGTCGCGGTTGGGGATTCGCTTGCTCAATCGCACCAACCGCAGTGTCACCCTTACAGCAGCCGGCGAGGAATTGCAGGCGGCGATCAGCGATCCGTTCCGGATTATCGGCGATGCCGTGGAGAGTTTGAACCGCTTTCGCGACGCGCCCGCAGGGCGCATTCGCCTGAACGTGCTCGAACACGCCGCGTACCTTCTTCTTGCTCCGGTTCTACCCATCTATACAGAGCGCTATCCCGACATCGAGGTCGACCTGGATATCAGCAATCGTCTGCTCGATGTCATCGATCAGGGCTTCGACGGGGGCATCCGCTACGGCGGAACCGTTCCCGAGGATATGGTGGCCCAGCGCGTCTCAGCCGAGCTCCGCTGGGTCGTCGCAGGGTCTGCCGCCTACCTGGAGCGGTTCGGCGCGCCTCAGCCTGGCTCTCGCCGGCGCCGCACTCGCCTATCTGCCGGAACCGTGCATCGCAGAGCACATCGAGACCGGCAGGCTGCAGACAGTGCTCGACGATTGGGCGCCCATGGGACCCGCCTTCCATGTCTACTACACGAGCAGGCGGCAGGTTCCGACGGGACTGCGGTTGTTGGTGGAGCTCATCCGGGAATTGCGCCCTCTCGGGCTTTGACCGGCACAAGGCGCTATGAGGTTGGACGTTGAACTCTGCTCAACACCGCGTTGGCCAGGCGGCATCTGGTCCGGTCGACCCCACGCCTTAACTGTTATAGATCACGAGGCGCGCCGGGTGCACTCAGGTGTCCTTGCACGGCTTCGCGCAAGCTGATGAAGGGCGAAGATGCACATCACGCGAAATGGAACGCAGCCATCCGTCACGGGACCGGCGGAATGGTTCACCGGCGCCGTTCGCATCAACTCCCTCTTTCAAAGCGCGAAGAGCCGGCGCGCGTCGGCGGTGCGATCGTCACGTTCGAGCCTGGCGCCCGGACCGCCTGGCACACGCATCCGCTCGGCCAGACCCTCATCGTGACCTCGGGCGTCGGCTGGACGCAATGCGAAGGCGAGCCAACCGTCGAGATCCGCGCCGGCGACGTCATCTGGTGTCCGCCGAACCACAAGCACTGGCACGGGGCCACACCGACGACCGCCATGACCCACATCGCCATCCAGGAATCCCTGAACGGTTCGCCCGTCACATGGATGGAGCATGTGACCGACGAGCAATATCTGAAAGGACCGAACGATGCAGACGCGTGAACTCGGCCGCGGCGGTCTTGAGGTCTCGGCCATCGGCCTTGGCTGCATGGGCATCAACTTCGGCTATGGCGCGGCACTGTCCAGGCAAGAGGGCATCAAGCTGATCCGTGCCGCGGTGGAGCGCGGCGTGACCTTCTTCGATACGGCCGAGGTCTACGGCCCGTTTACCAACGAAGAGGTGGTCGGCGAGGCGCTCGCGCCTGTCCGCGATCAGGTGGCGATCGCCACCAAGTTCGGCTTCGACATCGACTTCGAGACGCGCGAGAACCGCGGCGTCAACAGCCGGCCCGAGCGCATCCGGCAGGCCGTCGACGGATCGCTCAAGCAACTCGGCATCGAGACGATCGACCTCCTGTACCAGCATCGGGTTGACCCGAATGTGCCGATCGAGGACGTGGCGGGCGCCGTCAAGGAGTTGATCGCCGAAGGCAAGGTGACGCACTTCGGCATGTCGGAGCCGGGCGTCCAGACGCTCCGCCGCGCCCACGCGGTGCAGCCCGTGACCGCGCTCCAGAACGAATACAGCCTCTGGACCCGCGGGCCGGAGACGAACGGGATATTGCAGGCGTGCGACGAACTCGGGATTGGTTTCGTGCCCTACAGCCCGCTCGGCAAGGGGTTCCTCACCGGCGCGATGAGCAAGGACACCAGGCTGGGCGAGGGTGATTTCCGCAATACCGTTCCACGCTTCTCGCCCGAGGCCATGGAAAAGAACCAGGCGCTGGTCGAGCTGTTGAAGCGGGTCGCGGACGAGAAGGGCGCAACGCCCGCGCAGATCGCTCTCGCCTGGCTGTTGGCGAAACGGCCGTACATCGTGCCCATCCCCGGCACGACCAAGCTTCATCGGCTCGAAGAGAATATCGGCGCTGGCGGCATCCAGCTCGCGGAAGCGGAGCTACGGAAGATCGAGGACGCTGCCTCGCAGATCCGGGTCGAGGGCGAGCGCTATTCGCCGCAGCAGCTGGCGATGGTCGGGCGCGACGCTCCGCCGGTCGGCACCGGCGGATAATCTTCTCTGAAACTCGTAAACCTTTGGAAATCGCCATGCGCGCAACCGTCATGCACCAGGCCGGCAATGTCCGGATCGAAAATGTGCCCGACGCCGCCATCCAGCACCCCAGCGATGCAGTGATCCGCATTACGCGCGCCTGCATCTGCGGCAGTGACTTGTGGCCATACCACGAACTGCCGCCGACGCCGGGCGGGCGGCAGATGGGGCACGAAGCGATCGGCGTGATCGAGGCGGTCGGCAGCGAGGTGCGTACGCTTCGGCGCGGCCAGGTCGTCATCATGCCCTTCGCCTTCTCCGACGGCAGCTGCCTGTTCTGCGAGGAAGGATTGCAAACGGCGTGCGTCCATGGCGGCTTCTTCGGCAATGGCAACGGAATAGGCGGCGCCCAGGCCGAGGCGCTGCGTATCCCGCAGGCGGACGGCACCCTCTACCCGCTCGACATGGCCGAGGACGACGCGTTGATGCCGTCGCTGCTCACCCTGTCCGACGTGATGGGCACCGGTCACCATGCTGCGGTCACCGCGCGGGTTCGTCGCGGCGGCACGGTCGCCGTGGTCGGCGACGGAGCAGTCGGCCTTTGCGGGGTGATCGCAGCCAAGCGTCTCGGCGCCGAGCAGGTCATCATCATGGGCCGCCACGCTGATCGCATCGCGCTTGCCAGAGAGTTTGGCGCCACGGACGTGGTCAGCGAGCGCGGCGATGCTGCAATAGAGCGTGTGCGCGAACTGACCGAAGGCTTCGGCGTCCAGTCCGTCCTGGAATGCGTCGGTACGGAGCAGGCGATTGCGACGTCGCTCGGCATCGTTCGGCCGGGCGGGGCGATTGGCCGGGTGGGAGTTCCGCACTATGACGTGCTGCCGAACGCCCAGCAGATGTTCTATGGCAACGTGATCGTTGCAGGCGGCCCTGCGCCCGTGCGGGCATACATTGATGAGCTTTTCCCCGACGTGCTGGAAGGCCGCATCGAGCCCGGTCGCGTGTTCGACCGCACCATCGGTCTCGATGAGGTTCCCGACGGCTACCGCGCCATGGACAAGCGTGAGGCGCTCAAGGTCCTGATCCGGCCCTGACCGGCCCCCCACCGCCGCAGCAACCGGACAGGAGTGAAGTCATGAGCCAGAATGATCGCCAGCTCACCGGCAAGGTCGCCTTCGTCACCGGAGGCGGAACCGGCATTGGCAGGGCGACGGCGGTGGCCTTCGCCCGCGGAGGCGCGAGCGTGGTGGTGGCCGGCCTCGCGGGCAGCGACATCCAGGACACCGCGCGTATGATCGAAGAGGTCGGCGGACGGGCAATCGCCGTCAACTGCGATGTGACGCGGGCCGATGACGTCAAGGCTGCGCTGGACAGGACAATCGAGCCGTTTGGGCGGCTCGACTTCGCCTTCAACAACGCGGGTGTCGAGCAACCGGTGAAGCCGCTCGCCGAGATCACCGAGGAAGACTGGGACCGGCTGATGGCCGTCAACCTGCGCGGCGTGTTCCTGTGCATGAAGCATCAGGTGCCGTTGATGCGGAAGACCGGTGGGGGCGTGATCGTGAACACATCGTCGGGCGCCGGGGTGAAGGGAATCGCCGGACAGGCGGCCTACGCCGCATCGAAGTTCGGTGTCATCGGCCTGACCAAGTCGGCCGCGCTCGACTATGCGGCGGAGAACATCCGGGTGAATGCGATCTGCCCGGGGATCATCGATACCCCGATGATGGACCGTTTCAGCGGCGGTACCGACGAAGGCCGGGCGAGGGTGATCGCGCAGGAGCCCATTGGGCGCATGGGCAGGCCCGAGGAGATTGCTTCGGGCGTGCTATGGCTCTGCTCGGACGCGGCGGCCTTCATGGTCGGCCACGCCTTGGTCATGGACGGGGGCCAGACCGTCTGAGAGTTCATGAACTTCTACCAGTTCAACGACATCGAGACGATCTTTCCGCGTTTCATGCTCGTCACAGGTGACGTGGTCCACTCCTGAACCCGGATGGGCGCAGGCGAGATGCTCGATCTTTCGGTAATCAACTTCTGCTTTCGAATGAGTCCATCCGAAAGCAGGATGCCTCCGGCGAGCACTTTTCGGTGGACGGCACGCTGCTGGAGGCCTGGGCCAGCACCAAGAGCTTCCGCCCCAAGGACGGCTCCGGAGCGCCGCCGGATGCGGGACGCAATGGCGAGCAGGACTTCCGCGGGCAGAAGCGCGGCAACGAGACGCATGCGTCTGCCACCGATCCGGATGCCAGGCTCTACCGCAAGGGCCGCGGCAAGGAGGCGAAGCTCTGCTTCATGGGGCATGCGCTGATGGAGAACCGCAACGGGCTGATCGTCGGCGCCGTCGCCACCCGCGCCTCGGGCCACGCCGAGCGGCTGGCCGCCGTGGAGCTGATCACGCCGCACGCGGAGGCGCCGGGGCGGCCGGAGCCGATCACGCTGGGCGCCGACAAGGGGTACGACGCCCAGGACTTCATAGCCGAGCTGGGCGAGATCGACGTCACCGCGCACGTGGCGCAGAACCTCAGCGGCCGGCGCTCGGCGATCGACGACGAGACGGCGCGCGATCCCGGCTACTCTAATTCCGCCGCGCTACTGGCCCGCTCGGCCGCCGGCAGCGCAATAGCGCTTCTGTATCGGGATCGACTTCTGCAACCAGAAATACGTTTCCCTCGATGTCCACCAGTTCGGCGACGATGGTGTGCCAATCGGTTTCATGCAGCTCGCCGAGGTGAAGCCCGCGCTTCGATGATCCGAAATGTTGTTGCAGCACGGACGCCCACCGGTCCCGATCCGTCGTCTGTGTCGATGCCATCCTCTCAACCTTCCAGCCGCCGGCACCCAGCGTCGTTGGAAGCTCGATCCCGCACTGTATAACGCGGCCGCCTCCTTCAGAGGCGCAAGTCGGCAGTTTATTTTTACAAGACGTAATTCTACCACGAAACATTGTGCACGCAATGGCCGAAGTAGGCAAGTAGGCCGGAAACATAGATGGAGAGGAAACCACCCGGATCGACCGGTTGATAGTGATGGCGAAGTAACCCATAAGCGCAGATCTACGACGGCCTAGGGCCTCACGCTGCGCCTCCGACCACGGAACTCTTTGCGGGTCAGGCAGCATATTCCCGGCCGGGCCGCCTCGGCTTATCGCAGGTTAGGAAGATCGCGGCTCGCCGTTCGCAGACGGATCGCGACTGTTTTCCCCAGTCCTAGTGTTTGACCTCCGGCGCGCTTCGGTGTACCTCGTAGGGCCTGCCGGGATGTTGTGCAACTGCGAAGAAAACTCGGGAGGGAACCCATGAAATTGCCGGTCCAGTTCTACAAGCCGTTGGCGATCGGGGCGCCGCAGCCGATGCGCGAGCTCCCTGTCCGGCCGGAGCGGATGATCCATTTCTTCCCGCCGCATCTGGAGAAGATCCGCGCGCGGGTGCCGGACATGGCCAAACAGGTCGACGTTCTGCTCGGCAATCTCGAAGATGCCATCCCGGCGGAGGCCAAGGAGGCGGCACGAGCCGGGTTCATCGAAGTTGCCGGCGCTACCGACTTCGGCGACACCGGCCTGTGGACCCGGGTCAACGCATTGAACAGCCCGTGGTTTCTCGACGATATGAGCGAGATCGTCGGCGCGATCGGCAACAAGCTCGACGTCATCATGATCCCCAAAGTCGAGGGTCCGTGGGACATCCACTTCGTCGACCAATACCTCGCGCTGCTTGAGGCTCGCCACGAGATCACCAAGCCTATCCTCGTCCATGCCCTGCTGGAAACCGCTCAGGGCGTCAAGAACGTCGCCGAGATCGCGGCCGCAAGCCCGAGGATGCACGGGCTCAGTCTCGGCCCGGCCGATCTTGCCGCCTCGCGCGGGATGAAGACCACGCGGGTCGGCGGCGGCCATCCGTTCTACGGCGTTCTTGCCGATCCCGATCCCGACAAGCCGAACCGCGCCTTCTCGCAGCAGGATCTGTGGCATTACACGGTCGCGCAGAATGGTCGATGCCTGCTGCTCCGCCGGCATCCGGGCGTTCTATGGACCCTTCGGCGACATCAAGGACGAAGCCGCCTGCGAGGCGCAGTTCCGCAACGCCTTCCTCATGGGCTGCACCGGTGCCTGGACGCTGGCGCCGAACCAGATCGCCATCGCCAAGCGGGTGTTCAGCCCCGACGTCGACGAGGTGCTGTTCGCCAAGAAGATCCTGGCGGCCATGCCCGACGGCTCCGGCGTCGCCATGATCGACGGCAAGATGCAGGACGACGCGACCTGGAAGCAGGCGAAGGTCATCGTCGATCTGGCCAAACTGGTGGCGAGGAAGGATCCCGAACTGGCGGCCGCCTACGAGTTCCAGAACAGCTGACGCTGCGGGCCCGGCCGACCCGTTCGCGAACCGGCGACCAGCACAGGGGATATGACGATGAGCACGAAGACCAATCCGGGCAATTATTTCGAAGACTTCAAGGTCGGTCAGGAGATCGTGCACGCGACGCCGCGTACCGTCACCGAGGGCGATGTCTCGCTGTACATCGCGCTCTACGGGACGCGCTTTGCGATGAACTGCTCGGCTGCTTTCGCCGGCATGCTGGGTCTCGACCGCGTCCCCGTCGACAGCATGCTCGCCTTTCACATGGTCTTCGGCAAGACCGTCCCTGACATTTCGCTGAACGCCGTCGCCAACCTCGGTTATGCCTCGGGCCGGTTCGGGGAGCCGGTCTATCCCGGCGACACGGTGTCGACGACCTCCAACGTGATCGGTGTGCGCGAGAACAAGGACGGCAAGACCGGCGTCGTCTACGTCCAGTCGGTCGGTGTCAACCAGCGCCAGGAGAGGGTGCTCGATTACTGCCGCTGGGTCATGGTCCGCAAAAAGGATCCTGCGTCGCCGGCGCCCGAGCCGGTCGTTCCCGATCTCCCCGCCGCGGTCGAGGTCGGCCAGCTTACGGTGCCCTACAAGCTCCACATCACCGACTACAACACCGCGCTCGCGGGCAGCCCGTTCCTGTGGGACGACTATGAGATCGGCGAGAAGATCGACCATGTCGACGGCATGACCATTGAGGAAGCCGAGCACATGATGGCGACCCGGCTGTACCAGAATACGGCCAAGGTTCACTTCAACCAGCACACCGAGAAAGACGGCCGCTTCGGCCGGCGCATCGTCTATGGCGGCCATATCATCAGTCTGGCCCGCTCGCTGTCCTTCAACGGCCTTGCCAACGCCTTCAAGATCGCGGCGATCAACGGTGGCCGGCACACCGCGCCGAGCTTCGCAGGCGACACGATCTATGCATGGTCGGAGGTTCTCGACAAGATGGAGCTGCCGGGACGTCGCGACATCGGCACGCTGCGGCTGCGCACGGTCGCGACGAAAGATCGGCCGTGCCACGACTTCCCCTATCAGTCGGCCGATGGCAAGTACGATCCCGCGGTCGTGCTCGATTTCGACTACACCGTGCTGATGCCGACCCGCATCTGAGCGGCGTCGGCCCCACGGGTCGTTCTGCTCATCACCCGCCTCCGGTCGGCGCGGGGCCACCGGCTTTCCTTCGTAACACAGCACGAACTTAGTTCTCAACTTCCCGCTGAAGTTGTGTTACATTGAAAGCAAATGTGGTCGGCGGGAGGTATTGCCAGTGTTTGCGCATAGGTTGGAAAAGTCTTGGCTGTCCGGGCTGCCCGGATTTCGATTCGGGTTTCTCCTGGCCGTCGGTGTCGCGGTCGGCGGCGCGGCCCAGGCCGAAGCCGCGCGGACCGGGGCGGTGTGGCAGGACCGAAGCGCTCTTGGCGTCATTCCGAACGTCGAGACGCGGCAACGCGAGCAGATCGTCGCCGACCTGCTACGGGAGCGGGAGCGCTGGCAGGCGGCCGCAAATGCCGGAGACCCTGTGGCCCAGCACAATCTCGCCGTCGCCTATGGCAGCGGCCCGGCGCCGCTGCGCAATGAGGAAGGAGCGGCCGCGTGGTCTCTTCGCGCCGCGAACCAGGGCTATGTCCCGGCGCAGATCAACCTTGGCCGGCAGTACTGGCTCGGCCTCGGCGTCGAGCGCGATCATGAGGCTGCCGCGCGGTGGTGGCGGGCGGCGGCGCTGCGGGGCAGCGATGCGGCGGCGGCCAACCTGGTGCTGCTTGTCGAGGGCCTCTGGAACCCGCCGCTTCCGCGGATCAACACTCAGACCGATCCGGCGCCGTGGGCGCCGCCTCTCTGGCCCCTGCCGTAAGCGGGCGAGGAGGTCGACGGCCCCGCCTCAGCGGCCGCGGAAGAGCGAGCCGAGCAGCCCGCGCGCCAGAGCGGTGCCGAGCTGGCGACCGGCGGAGCGCATGGCGTTCTTGGCGAACGACTCGGCCATGCCCTCGGGCTGGCGGCGGCTGCGACTGGTTCGCGGGCGCGTCGACGGCGAGGCCGCCTCGCGCGAAGCGCGGGCCTCCTCTTGCGCCTGGGCCTGCGCGGCCTTTTTTTCGGCGCGCGCGGCAAGCTCTTCGTAGGCCGACTGCCGGTCGATCGCCAGCTCGTAATGGTTCGCGCAGGGGCTGGTCGCCAAGACCGCCGCCCGGATCTCGCCTTCGCCCGGCCCGATTTTGGATGCCGGCGGACGGATGATGGTGTGGCGCACGACCGTCGGCGCGCCTTTCTTGTCAAGCGTCGAAACCAGCGCTTCGCCGACGCCGAGCTGGGTGATCCTGTCCTCGGTTTTGAACGCCGGATTGGGCCGGAACGTCCCGGCAGCCGCGCGAACCGCCTTCTGGTCGCTCGCGGTGAACGCACGCAGCGCATGCTGAACCCGATTGCCGAGCTGGCCGAGGACGTCGTCGGGAAGATCGGTCGGGCTCTGGGTGACGAAGTAGACGCCGACGCCCTTGGAGCGGATCAGGCGGACGAGCTGTTCGATCTTGTCGAGCAGAACTTTCGGCGCATTGTCGAACAGCAGGTGCGCCTCGTCGAAGAAGAAGACGAGGCGCGGCTTGTCCGGATCGCCGACCTCGGGGAGTTCCTCGAACAGCTCCGACAGCAGCCAGAGAAGGAAGGTCGAATAGAGACTCGGACGCTGCACCAGCTTGTCGGCGGCGAGGATGCTGACGTAGCCGCGACCCTCGGGCGTGCAGCGCATGAGATCGCTGATGGCGATGGCCGGCTCGCCAAAGAAGGCTTCCGCGCCCTGCCGCTCCAAAACCAGAAGCTGCCGCTGGATCGCGCCGACCGATGACGCGCTGATGTTGCCGTATCGCGCTCTCAGGTCCCTGGCGTTGTCGCCGACGAAGGCCAGCATCGAACGCAGGTCCTTGAGGTCGAGGAGCAGGAGGCCATCGTCGTCGGCGACGGCGAAGGCGACGTTGAGGACGCCTTCCTGCGTGGCGTTGAGATCGAGCAGCCGCGACAGCAATAGCGGCCCCATCTCCGAAATGGTGGCGCGAACGGGATGACCGCTCTCGCCGAAGACGTCCCAGAACATCACCGGCACCGCTTCGCCCAGTATCGCATCGAGGCCGACGAGGCGCGCGCGCTCGTTCAGCTTCTCGGAGGCTATGGCGGGGGCGCAGAGCCCTGACAGATCGCCCTTGACGTCCGCGAGAAAAACCGGGACGCCGTTGCGGGCAAAGCCCTCCGCCAGAACCTGCAGCGTCACCGTCTTGCCGGTGCCGGTCGCGCCGGCGATCAGGCCATGGCGGTTGGCGAGGCGAAGATCGAGGGTGACCGGCCCATCGTCGCCCCTGCCGATGAGGATCGTGCCGTCGTCCATGATTTCGCCTTTACCTCAAGCGCTTGTCCCGCGCCTCACTGGCCTGAGCGCTGCCGCCACTCTGCCTACGCCCGCCGGCAAACGCAACGCGCGTGCGCCGGGCGCCGCCGACTTTGCCGCTACAGCGGCTTTTCCATCAGGCGCTCCTCCCACTCCATCGCCGTTTCGACGATGAAGCGGAGATCGTCGAAGCGTGGCTGCCAGCCAAGCGTCTCGCGAATGCGGGCATTGGCCGAGATGAGCGCCGGGGGATCGCCGGCGCGGCGGGGGCCGATCCGCCACTCGAGCCGGCCCTCGGCGACCGCGCGCACCGTCTCCAGCACCTCGCGAACCGTGAAGCCGTGGCCGTAGCCGCAGTTGAGAACGGTGCTGTCGCCGCCGCCGACGAGGTATTCGAGCGCCTTGACATGGGCGTCGGCCAGATCGCTGACGTGGATGTAGTCGCGCACGCAGGTGCCGTCGGTGGTCGGGTAGTCGTCGCCGAAAATCTCCATCCCGTCGCGCAGACCGAGCGCGGCCTGGCAGGCGACCTTGATAAGGTGCGTCGCCTTCTCCATCGACTGGCCGCTGCGGCCGTCGGGATCGGCGCCGGCGACGTTGAAGTAGCGCAGGGCGACGTAGTCGAGCGGCGTCGCCGCCGCAGTGTCGCGCAGGATCCACTCTGTGCACAGCTTCGACGAGCCGTACGGATTGATCGGCGCAGTCTGGTCGGTCTCTTTCACAGGCGAGCGGGCCGGTTCGCCATAGACGGCCGCGGTCGAGGAAAAGATGAAATGATCGACGCCGGCCGCGACGCACGCGGTGATCAGCGACAGGCTGGCGGCGGTGTTGTTGGCGTAGTAGCGCAGCGGATCGCTGACCGACTCGGGAACCACGATCGAGCCGGCGAAATGCATCACCGCGACGGGATCGTGGCGGACGAGGGCGGCGTCGATCAGCGCCCGGTCGGCGATATCGCCTTCGATAAGCCGCACGTCGTCCGGCACCAGCTCGCGCTTCCCGGTCGACAGATCGTCGACGACGACGACCCGCCAGCCGGCCTCGCGCAGGGCAAGGACGACGTGGCTACCGATGTAACCCGCGCCGCCGGTCACCAGCACGTATGGATGCTCCTGCATGATCTTCCAGCTCCCCTGTCGCGACCCCGGGCGAACGCGGCGCTCCTCGCGTACCGCCTATGCCCCCTGTTGCGCTCCCATGCGCAGAAATTTCATCCGGCGCGCCCGCCGTAAGGCGTCGGCGTCGAGACCGGCAAGCTCATCCAGCGCCTCCGCGAGCGCGTCGCCGACCGCCCTTACCGCCAGCTCGGGCGCGCGGTGGGCGCCCCCCAGAGGTTCGGCCACGATCCGGTCGATAACCCCGAGTTCCTTGAGATCCTCCGCCGTCATCTTCATCGCCTGGGCCGCCGCCTTCGCCTGCTCGCCGTCGCGCCACAAAATCGAGGCGCAGCCCTCCGGCGAAATCACCGAGTAGACCGCATGCTCCAGCATCATCACCCGATCGGCGGCGGCGAGCGCGATCGCGCCGCCGGAGCCGCCTTCGCCGATGACGACCGAGACGATCGGCACGCCGAGGCCGAGACAGATGTCGATCGACCGGGCGATGGCTTCGGCCTGACCGCGCGCCTCCGCATCGACGCCGGGGTAGGCGCCCGGCGTATCGACCAGCGTGATCACCGGCAGGGCGAAGCGGTCGGCGAGCCGCATCAGCCGCTGCGCCTTGCGATAGCCCTCCGGCCGAGCCATGCCGAAGCTGTGGCGAATGCGATCTTCGGTGTCGGCGCCCTTCTCCTGGCCAATGACGACGACCGCGCGGCCGCGGAAGCGGCCGATGCCGCCGATCATCGCCCGATCCTCGGCAAAAGCCTTGTCGCCGGCAAGGATGACGAAATCGTCGATCAGGCCGGCGAGGTAGTCGCTGCCGTGCGGGCGGTCGAAGTGGCGCGCGACCTGGACCTTCTGCCAGGCGCTCAATTTGCCGTAGACCTGCTTCAGCGAGGCGTCGAGCTTGACCTGGAGGCGGCTGATTTCCTCGGCGATGTTGATCTCGCCGGTGCTGCTCAGGTGGCGGAGCTCGGCGATCTTACCTTCCAGGTCGGCAATTGGCTTTTCGAAGTCGAGAAAGGTCCGCATGGCATGGTTGGTACCATACCGCTTGGACGGGCGCTACCCGGCGCGCCCGTCGGCCCTCGCGGCAATGGCTTCGCCTTTGCGCACCAAGGCTTCCGCCTGGCGGATCGAGGCGATGTCGATCATCCGCCCGTCCAGGGTAACGGCGCCGATCCCGTCGGCGCCCGCCTGCTCCATGGCGGCGAGGATGCGCCGGGCCTTGTCGATCTCATCGGCGCTCGGAGAGAAAACCTCATTGGCGAGCGCGATCTGGCTCGGGTGGATGACCCATTTGCCCTCCATGCCCAGCACAGCGGCGCGCATGGCCGCAGCGCGGAACCCCGCCTCGTCGCGGTAGTCGGCATAGGGGCCGTCGATCGGTCTCAGCCCGTGGGCCCGTGCAGCGACGACGAGGCGCGCGAGGGCGTAGTGCCACATATCGTTCCAGTGGGCGGCGCGCCGGCCGTCCGCATCGCTATCGGTGAGCACCGCGTATCCGGGGTGCGGGCCGCCGATGGTCATGGTCCGGGCGCCGATCGAGGCAGCGAAATCGCCGGGGCCGAAGTGGAGCGACTCCAGCCGTCGGCTGGCGCCGGCGATGGCCTCGACGTTCTGCATGCCCTGCGCCGACTCGATGAGAACCTCAAGACCGAGCGGCCGGTCGCGACCCTTGGCCGTTTCGATCTGGGCGAGGAGGACGTCGACGGCATAGACGTCGGCCGCCGTGCCGACCTTGGGCACCATGACCAGATCGAGCCTGTCGCCGGCCTGCTCGATAACATCGACAACGTCGCGGTACATGAACGGGGTGTCGAGGCCGTTAATCCGCACCGAAAGCGTCCGCCCGCCCCAATCGAGGTCATGCAGCGCCTCGATCAGGGAGGCGCGCGCCCGCGCTTTGTCGGCCACCGGCACCGAATCCTCAAGATCGAACATGATGATGTCGGCCGCGCTCTGCGTCGCCTTCTCGACGAACTTCCGGTTCGAGGCCGGGACCGAAAGCTGGGACCGGTTCGCCCGGACCTTGCCCGGTGTGACGATGGTGAAACTCACGACGGTTCTCCGGAACAATAACCTTCGCAACGGCGAAGATGATGGAGCTTAGCCCGCCGGCGCCGCCGTTGGAATATGCCTTGGCTGCCCTTCAGCGGCTCATGAGTGTGGCCCCGACGCGGTTTAAGTGTCTTCGCGCTGTCGGCGGCTCTCGCGCGCGGCGGCGAACGCCCCGCGAAGATATGTCGTCTGTTCGCTGATGGCCGAAACCGCCGCGGCGGCATCCCGGGCTTCGATCGCCCGAAGAAGCTCCCGGTGTTGAGCAACGATGGCCTGACGGTCCCGGAACCGGAACACGACCATGTTTTCGATCGGCTGGAGCGCCTCGATCACCGCAAACATGACGAACTGGATCACCGGATTATGCGTCGCATCGACGAGAGCCCGATGGAAGCGCACGTCCGAGCCGCAGAAGTCTTCGTCGCCGATGCTGGCTTCCGTCTGAATCTCGATCTCGGCCGCCATGATCGCCAGTTCCGCGTCCGTGCGTCGTTCAGCGGCAAGGCGTGCGCAAACCACCTCAAGCTCGTAGCGCGCTTCGAGAACGTTAGACAGGTCGAACTCGCCAAGCCCGACAAGGAGCGCCAAGGTGGTCGCGAGCATTGACCCGACTTCCTCCCGGTCGGGGCGATTGACAAAGGTGCCTCCCGCCGGTCCGCGTCGGGAACGGACCAGGTTCTGAGCGGCAAGTCGCTTAAGCGCTTCCCGGATTGTCGGACGCGAGACCTCAAACCGCCTGGCGAGTTCCTCCTCGGTGGGCAGCCTGTCATCCGCTTTCAGGGTGCCGTCGGCGATGGCGCCGCGGATACTCTCGGCAATCTGTTTGGCGAGACTGTCCGTTACCAGCGGTACATACTTGAGCGCCATTTCATCTCCCGCCGAGAACGGTTCCTGTGCCGACGAACACTGCAACAACCTTCGGCAACCCAGCCATGGGGACAAAGCTGAACCTAGTCCTCTTGGCACTGATAGCCGAATCCCTTCGCGAGTGCGAGAGGAATATGAATATTCTCACATTCATTTAATAGGTTTGACAAATAGATGAAATTCGCTTTCTCTCGAAGCACGGCAACGGCCCATCGATCCGTACAGCGGATCCAAAGAACAATCAGCCGGGGGAGGAGCTTACGATGCGCACTCTTATAGTCGTCGCTGCTGTACTGGCCGGACTGTGCGCCCCAGAAGTTGAGGCGTCAGCGTTCAAGTGCCAGGACGATGTTCCGCATCCCTCTTATTCTGTTGATGAGCAGAAGTTGGTCGATCAGTTTTGGAAAGAGACACTGGCGTATTTGGATGCCTATGTCGACGTGCTGAAGACCCCGACGGGAGCCTGCAAGGACTCCGCCGAGGCGACTGTCCAGACATTCGACGCCGCGACTGGGCAAAAGCAGTCGCGCTGTATTCTCAAGTACCGCGATATGGAGCTGCTCACGAAGCACGTGCAGGCAGTTCTCGCCGAGCCCGAAAAAGCCAAGGCGTGTTTCGACCCGCAAAAGAACTACACCGAAATGAAGCTTTACACGCCGAACGAAACACTTCAGTCCGCATCGGCTGTCAGTCGGTGGATTGATCGGCCGTTACTGACGGATTACTACGAGAAAATGGGCGGAGCAATCGGCAAGGCTGGGCTTGAGCTGAGCCAAAACTTCGTCAGCGTTGCCTCCAAGACCGACACGCAGGCGCACTGGAAGCGCGATGTCAGCATCAACGGCCTGCCGAACCTGTGGGCGTCTGTCGGCTGGATTCCCTTCTATGCTGAGAATGAAAACGCCCGAAACGACCGGTTTCGCGGCGGTTATCTTTACGCCGAGGTCATGGGACCGTGGGGCAATCTCAGGATCGCGGACATCGACGGAGAGCCGGTCGGCGCCGAGATCGGGATGACCGTTCAGTTGTTCAATTCATCTTATCCATTCCACTTTCACCATCCCCAGGAAGTCTACATGACGCTGACGAAGCCGCAGTGCATCGACCAGAACAAGTACATGGTCATGCACTGGGACAGTAGCGCAATGCATCAGGAACGTGTCGAGGGCGGATGGTCAGTTACGGTCGATGGCTCCGACGACGCCTGGAAGACGTGGTTCAAGGATCAGAACCCGACTGACGAATGGCTCGCCTATTTCGAGCGTAACGCCATTCACGCCTTTTACCTGAAAGAGGGCTGCAACGCCACGATCGAGAATTCCGGGCTGGTCACCGTATGGGCCCGCTCGACCGCGCGCGACAACCAGCAGTCGACCCGGCTGTGCCGGCCGGCCGACGGCAAGCCCCATGTCAACGACATGATGCCGTGGACAAGGGCCGTATGCGATCTCAAGGACTGGAAGCCCTGATTCGGGGCGCAAGGTCGTTCTCGTAACGACGCAATCGGTCGACAGCGCCGGCAATGGCGTCGACCGTCCCGAGGTTCGTCCTCAACCGTTCCAGATGACAGGTGACGATATGACGTTCAAAGGTTGGCGACTCGACAAAGATGATGGGACGTTCAGCTGCGCGCTGACCGACCTGGACGAGGCAGAAATGATGGACGGGGACGTCACTGTCGACGTCCAGTACTCGACCATCAACTACAAGGACGGGTTGGCGATGACCAACTCAGGCCCGGTGGTTCGGCGTTGGCCAATGGTGCCGGGGATCGACTTCGCAGGGACGGTCAGCGGCAGCGAGCATGGCGATTTCAAGGTCGGGGATCGTGTTGTGCTGAACGGCTGGGGCGTTGGCGAGGTGCATTGGGGCGGTCTCGCTGAAAAAGCGCGCGTCCGTGGCGAATGGCTCGTGCCGCTGCCCGAGGCTTTCACGGCGACGCAGGCGATGACCATCGGCACGGCCGGCTACACGGCGATGCTGTGCGTCATGAAGCTTCAGGACCACGGGGTGACGCCCCAGGATGGAGACGTGCTGGTAACCGGCGCCACGGGCGGCGTCGGGAGCGTTGCCGTGTCCATCCTCGCATCCCTCGGTTACCGGGTGCTGGCGGCCACCGGGCGTGAAAGCGACGCATCCTATCTGAAGGATCTGGGTGCCGCCGAAATCATTCCCCGCGCGGAATTGAGCGAAAAGGGGCGCCCCTTGGGCAAAGAGCGTTGGGCGGGTGCCGTCGATGCGGTGGGCAGCCATACGCTCGCCAACGTTCTGGCGTCGACCAGGTACGGAGGCACCGTCGCAGCCTGCGGTTTGGCTCAGGGTGCCGATCTGCCAACGACGGTCATGCCGTTCATCCTGCGCGGTATAACACTGGCCGGCGTCGAACTCGGTCATGTGTCCGAAGCCGACGCGCCTGAAGGCATGGCAACAGCTTGGCGATTGCCTGCCTGTATCCAAGCTTGAAGCGATCACCTCGACGGTCGGGCTTGCCGACGCCGAAAGGGTCGCCGAAGACATCATGGCCGGCAAGGTCCGGGGCCGCGTCGTCGTCGATATCAACGGCTGACACAGATATTCCGTCCCGTGGGTAGGCCGTTCATGGGTCCGGAGCCTGATCTTCCGAAGTTACTTAACTCCGCCGGTCCGGCATCTTGTGGTGGGCGAGGGGGTGGGCGTCGCGGACAAGGCGCTGCAGGCGCTCGTTCTGGACGTGGGTGTAGATCTGCGTCGTGCTGATGTCAGCGTGCCCCAGCATCTGCTGCAGGCTACGCAGGTCGGCGCCGTGGGCGAGCAGGTGGCTGGCGAATGAATGGCGTATCACGTGCGGCGACACGAGCGTCGGATCGAGTCCAGCCGTGATCGCCAGATCCTTGAGCATCTGGGCGAAGCGCGCTCGCGTCAAATGGCCCTGGCGCGACCGCGAGGGAAACAGCCACGGCAACTCAGCCGTGCCCGGTGGCGCGGTCTTCGTGCCGGTTCGGCCCAGAAACGACGCCCGGACCTGGCGGTAGCGCGCCAAACTCTCGATCGCCGGCTCGGTCAGCGGAACGAGGCGCTCGCGCCCGCCCTTGCCGCGCACGAGCAGCAGGCCGGATTCGCCGGCGAGCGCCGAGAGCGGCAGGCCGACCAGTTCGGAGACGCGCAGACCGGTCGCGTAGAGGATCTCCATCAGCGCCGTCAGGCGCTGATCCTCCGGCGTCGCGGCCCCCCGCGCCGCCGCCAGCAGCCGGTCGACTTCGCTCTCGCTGAGGTATCGGGGCAGGCGGACGCCCTGCTGCGGCCGGTCGATGAGCGTGGTCGGGTCGTCGGCGCGGACACCGTCGGCGAGAAGGAAACGGAAGAACTGGCTCAGCGACGACAGCCGGCGCGCCGTCGTCCGCGGCGACAGGCCGGCGGCGACAAGACCGGCGACGTAGCCGCGTATAAGGGCGACATCCGCGGTCTCAGCGGCGTGGCCGCAGCGGTGGGCATAGGCGGCGAAATCGCGAAGGTCACGGCCGTAGGCCTCCAGTGTATTACGGGCGGCGCCGCGCTCGGCGGCCATCATTTCGAGAAAGGCCTCGACGTGCCGTGAAAGGCCCGCTACAGCGTCCGGATACGCCCGAACGCTCACCATTCGTCACCGCTGGAAGCGATCATCGGGAATAATTTTTTCAACATGAGTCGTTGGCGCGGGTATATCGGAGAAAGCAAGGTAGACGCCGCCACCGACGATCAGCAAAAGGGCCGCGGCCGCGGAAACGCGCAGAAGGGTCTTCATTCAATTACGGCCTGTTCCTGTTAATATGCTCGGAGGATCAAGAGCCAGCCTTGTCGGACCGGCGGCGCGATGCGCCGCTCTTGCCCCATCGCGGCAGGGCGATCACTTGACGGAGGGCAAAGCGAACCAATCACCATCTTATGCTGGAGCTGCCGCTCGATCAATGGTTGTGCCGGCTTCTTCCGGCGGGTCGGCGCACCGCGCATGATAACGGCAGGCGGATCCACGCACACGGTGCGGTCGATCGTTCTGGTCGGCCTGATGGGCGCGGGAAAAACGTGCATCGGCCGGCTGCTTGCGCGCCGGCTCGACCTCGCTTTCGCCGATGCCGACGAAGAGATCGTCAAAGCGGCATCGCGCTCGATCCAAGACATCTTCAGCACCTACGGCGAGGCGGCTTTCCGCGCCGGCGAGCGTCGGGTCATGAAGCGGCTGCTCGATGGCGGGCCGAAGGTTCTGGCAAGCGGCGGCGGCGCTTTCATCGATGCGGAAACTCGCGCGCAGATTCGCGCGGCGGGCGACCTCGGTGTGGCTGCGGGCGGAACTCGACGTGCTGCTGGCGCGAACCATCGGCCGGCCAGGCCGGCCGCTTCTCGAAACGCCCGATCCGCGGGCTGTTCTGGAGGCCCTGATTGCGGAGCGCTACCCCATCTATGCCAAAGCCGATATCGTTGTCGACACAACGAACGAGGAGAAAGCCTTGACCGTCGAGCAGATCCTCCGCGCCCTCGCCGCCTTCGCGGCCAACGCCGGCGAGGCCGGTGCGCGGTGAGCGATCTCGCCGCCGCCGACCTGCGCGTCGACCTCGCCGGTCGCTCCTACGACATTGTCATCGGCAGCGGCGTCCTGCGCGACCTGGGCCGGCTCGTCGCCCCCGTGCTCGCCCGTCCGACGGCGGTGGTTGTGACCGACAGCAACGTCGCGCCGCTTTACCTCGATACCGTCCTCACCGCGCTGCGGGCCGCGGGCATTGCCGCCGACGGGGTGGTCCTGCCCGCCGGCGAAGCGACGAAGGACTTCGCCCATCTCGAGACGCTGTGCGACCGGCTCCTCGCCGCCCGGATCGAGCGGACGACCACATTGGTCGCGCTCGGCGGCGGTGTCGTCGGCGACATCACCGGGTTTGCCGCCGGGATCGTTCTGCGCGGTCTCGCCTTCATCCAGATCCCGACGACGCTGCTGGCCCAGGTGGACAGCGCCGTCGGCGGCAAGACCGGGATCAACACCCGGCGCGGCAAGAACCTGATCGGTCTGTTTCATCAGCCGAAGCTGGTCGTTGCCGATACCGACACCCTCGCGACCCTCGACGCGCGCCAGCGCCGCGCGGGCTACGCCGAGGTCGTCAAGTACGGGCTGATCGGCGACGCCGCGTTCTTCGAATGGCTCGAGCGCAACGGCGCCGCCGTTTGCGCCGGCGACAGCGCGGCCTGCCGACAGGCCATCCGCACAAGCTGCGCCGCCAAGGCCGAGGTTGTTGCCGCCGACGAGCACGAGGTCGGCCGGCGCGCTCTGCTCAACCTCGGTCACACCTTCGGCCATGCCCTGGAGGCCGAAGCGGGATATGGCGACACGCTCCTCCATGGCGAAGCCGTTGCCATCGGCATGGCGATGGCGTTCGCTCTTTCGGCCCGCCTGGGGCTGTGCGCCGCCGGAACGGCCGAGCGCGTTCGCGCTCACTTGCTCGGCGTCGGCCTGCCGACAGCGCTCGACGAACTGACGCCGCGGCCTGACTGGTCCGCCGCCGCCCTCGTCGCACACATGGGCCACGACAAGAAGGTCGAAGGCGGCCGGGCGCGTTTCATCCTCGCTCGCGATATCGGCGCTGCCTTCGTCAGCAGCGCGGTGCCGCTTGACGATCTCATCTCCACACTGCGCAGGTTCGGGGCCACCTGAGCCGAACGCCGACAGCCGCCGATCATCCGGAACAGCAATGATATCCCTCTACGTTACGATCGCCATTATCGTCGTGTTGCTGACCATGTCGGCCTTCTTCTCGGGTTCCGAAACCGCGTTGACCGCCGCTTCGCGGCCGCTGATGCACCAGCTTGAGCAGAACGGCAACGCCCGCGCCGGCGTGGTCAATCGATTGCACGCCAGGACCGATCGGCTGATCGGCACCATTCTGCTCGGCAACAATCTGGTCAACATCCTCGCCTCGTCGCTGGCGACGAGCGCGCTGATCACGGCGTTCGGCGAAGCCGGCATCGCCTATGCGACGATCCTGATGACCCTGCTGGTTCTGATTTTTTCCGAGATCCTGCCGAAGACCTACGCCTTCCGCAACCCCAACGGCGTCGCGCTGACGGTCGGCCGGCCCATCTCACTCCTCGTCGGCATCCTGTCGCCGTTCACCCAGACAATCGAAGCCGTCGTCCGCCTCACCCTGCGCGCGGTCGGCGGCGGCGGCGGCGACAAGGTGGGGATCGGCCCAAGCATCGAGGAATTGCGCGGCGCCATCGATCTGCATACCGCCCACGAGCCGGAGATCCGGCACGAACGAGCGATGCTCCGCAGCATCCTCGACCTGGCCGAGGTCCAGGTCGGTGAGATCATGATCCATCGCAAGAACGTGGTGACCATCGACGCCGACCAGCCGATCAAGGACCTGGTCACCCAGGTTCTGGCCAGCCCGTATACTCGGATTCCGCTGTGGCGCGACGCCCCGGACAACATCATCGGCGTTATCCACGCCAAGCCGCTGCTGCGCGCGGTGCGCGAGAGCGAAGGCTCGACAGACGGGCTCGACGTCGTCGCGATGGCGGCAGAGCCGTGGTTCGTGCCCGAGTCGACGACGCTGCTCGATCAGCTCCAGGCCTTTCGCCGTCGCCGCGAGCACTTCGCCATCGTCGTCGACGAGTACGGAAGCCTGATGGGGGTCGTGACCCTGGAAGACATTCTGGAGGAAATCGTCGGCGATATCGACGACGAGACCGACGTTGCCGTTGCCGGCGTCGTCCGCCAGCCGGACGGCGGTTTCGTCGTCCAGGGGACGGTGACGATCCGCGACCTGAACCGCAAATTCGAATGGCGTCTGCCGGACGAGGAGGCCTCGACCATCGCCGGTCTGGTGCTGCATGAGGCGAAACGGATCCCGGAGGTCGGCCAGGCGTTCATGTTTCACGGCTTCCGCTTCGAGATCCTCCGCCGCCACCGCCAGCAGATCGCTGCCATCCGGATCACCCCGCCGCCCGGATTCGAGCCGGCGGCCGACCAAAGTTGATCGATGACAGATCTCCAAGCATCCTGTCTGCGCCCTCACGGGTGCAGGATCTTCCGGGAGCGCACCATGTCACTGAGCCGACCGAGCCCTCGCGAGCACATCCACAGCCGCGAGATCCGCTGCCGGGGGTACCGGCGGGCCGACGGGCTGTGGGATGTCGAGGCCGTTATCGAGGACACCAAGACCTACTCGTTCGCCAACCACGACCGCAACGGGATCGCCAGCGGTGAGCCGATCCACCGGATGCACATCCGCCTTAGCGTCGACGATCGCCTTGTCGTCCACGCCGCCGAAGCCGTGACCGAGGCTGCGCCGTTCTCCCTGTGCGGCGACATCGCGCCGCGTTTCGCCGCGCTGGTGGGCCTGCGCATCGGACCGGGCTGGCGCAAGGCGGTGCTTGAGCGGATGGCCGGCGTTCACGGCTGCACCCATCTGACGGATCTACTCATCGGCCCGGTGACCCAGACGGTGATGCAGACGGTGGGGCCGGCGCGGTCGCGTCGTTCGAATGCACCGGCCGGCGGTGCCAGGCCGCCGATCATCGACACCTGTCATGCGCTGGCGGCGGACGGCCCCGTCGTCGCCCGCGAGTGGCCAGACTTCTACAGCGGCACGAAGTAAAGGGGCCGGGTTGCCCGGATCAACCTGCCTCGGCCAGTCCGGGAACAGGATGCTCTACGGCGCCGCCGGTCCGGCCTCGTCCGGGGTCATCAGGCGCAGGCTCAGGGCATGAACCGGGCCGGCCAGCTCATCGGCCAGGATCATGTGCACCAGCCGCTGTCGCTCGAGCCGGGATTTTCCTGCAAAGGCCGCGGCAACGACCATGACGTTGAAGTGCGTCTCGCCGCCAGGCCGCGCTCCGGCATGGCCGGCATGGCGGGCGGAGTCGTCGATGATGCGGATCTCGCCCGGCGCCAGAGCCTCCGACAGCTTGCGATCGATCGTTTCGGCTACGGTCATATCGGCGTCTTTCGTTTCGGCCGGTGGTGTTTCCGGTCGTTTAATCCGGTCGGCTGTGGTAGCCCGGCCGTCGCTCGCGGGCAAGGGCGCAGGTTGCGTGGCGGTCACGTGCCGCCGCCGGGTGTCGCTTCTTGCGTCCCTCCGGCACAGAACCCATAGTATCGACATGCCGCAAGCCCAGGGAAGAACGGCCAGACCGAGCAAGCCGAACCTGGCGGAAATGCCGGTTCGCGCGGTGCGTGGCTGCGACTGGCCCGGCTGTGCCGCCGACGGCGATTTTCGCGCCCCGCGGGACCGCGATCGGCTGACGGACTACTTCTGGTTTTGTCTTGCGCATGTGCGTGATTACAACGCCGCCTGGAACTACTACCAGGGCATGAGCGAGGACGAAATCGAGGCGGATATTCGCGCCGATACGGTCTGGCGCCGGCCGTCGTGGCCGTTCATCAAGGCCCTGCACAACGCCTCGTTCCGGTCGAGCGCGATGTTCGACGATCTGGGCGCGGCCGCCGAGCCGCCGCGGCCGCCGGCCGATGGCGGCGTTGGCGCGGTTGAAATCCGGGCACTTGCCGTCCTCGATTTGAGCCCGCCGGTCACCGTTGCCGTCGTCAAGGCGCGGTACAAGGCGCTCGTCAAGAAACACCACCCCGACGCCAACGGCGGATCCAAGGCGGCGGAGGAACGGTTCAAGGAGATCAGCGATGCCTACCGCACCGTCTTGAATGCGATCGAGGATTGACGGTGCCGAACAATCCGGCGACCACAACGCGGAACAATCCATCCATGACTTCTTTCGGCAGCGGCGCGTCCAGCCCAGCCTCCGCCCTCAACGCTCCGGACATCAGGGTCTCGGTGCGGCAAACCTTCGGCATCGACAGCGATCTCGATGTGCCGGCATTCAGTGTCGCCGACGATCACGTGCCCGATATCGACGATGCCTACCGGTTCGATCGCGACACGACCCTCGCGATCCTCGCCGGCTTTGCCTTCAACCGTCGGGTCCTGGTCCAGGGCTACCACGGCACCGGCAAATCGACGCACATCGAACAGGTCGCGGCGCGCCTGAACTGGCAGTGCATCCGCGTCAATCTGGACAGCCACATCAGCCGGATCGACATGGTCGGGCGGGACGCCATCGTCCTGCGGGAAGGCGCGCAGGTGACCGAGTTTCGCGAGGGCATTCTGCCGTGGGCGCTGCAGCGGCCGGCGGCGCTGGTGTTCGACGAGTACGACGCCGGTCGGCCGGACGTGATGTTCGTCATCCAGCGGGTGCTCGAGGTCGAAGGCAAGCTGACGCTGCTCGACCAGAACCGGGTGTTGCGGCCGCATCCGTACTTTCGCCTGTTCGCGACGACCAATACCGTCGGGCTCGGCGATACCACCGGGCTTTATCATGGCACCCAGCAGATCAACCAGGGGCAGATGGATCGCTGGAACATCGTCGCAACCCTCAACTACCTGCCTCATGACGACGAGCTCGAAATCGTTCTGGCGAAGGTGCCGGCCTATGCCGGCAAGGAAGGCCGTGGCCAGGTCTCGGCCATGGTCGAGCTTGCCGACCTAACCCGCGCGGGCTTCATCAACGGCGACATTTCGACCGTTATGTCGCCGCGCACGGTGATCACCTGGGCGGAGAACGCGCAGATCTTCGGCGACATCGCCGCCGCCTTCCGACTCACCTTCCTCAACAAGTGCGATGAGCTCGAACGTCCGACGGTTGCGGAATACTATCAGCGCTGCTTCGGCACCGAGCTTGCCGACTCCGCCATGCAGGCGGCGGTGCGCTGACGCCGTGGTGGCGTGATGCAGCACGACGAGGACGCCGGCGCGCTGGTCAGGCGGGTTACCGCCGCGACGCTGAAGGCGGTTTCCGGACGCAGCGACGTTACCGTGATCTACGGCGCAGGCGAGGCGGATCTTCGCGGGATGCGGGTCAAGCTGCCGAGCGCCTCCCTCGCGGACGAGCCGGGCCGAGGTTGCCCGCCTCCGTGGACTGGCGGACAATGCGGCGCTGACCCTGCGCTATCACGACGCTGGCCTCCACGACAGGCTGGGACCGAGCGCCCCGCCGGCCCGCGCCATTTTCGATGCCGTCGAGGAGGTGCGGGTGCAGGCCATCGGCAGCCAGCGCCTGACGGGCGTTGCCGCCAATCTTGACGCCCTTCTCGAGGACACCTGTCGGAGCAAGGGCTTCGGCCGTCCGGAGGCCGGCGATCAGGCCTTTTTCACCGAGGCAGTCAGCCTCCTCGTCCGCGAGCGGCTGACGGGCGGCCGCGCGCCGGCGGCCGCCGAGGCCCTGCTCGAGCGCTGGCGGCCGCTGGTTCAGGAACGCTGCGGTGCGCAGCTCGGCCACCTCGGCGAGACGATGAGTGACCAGCGCGCATTCGGCGCGATGGTTCTGCAGATGATGCATGCGCTCGGTCTGATTGACGACGAGCCGTTTTCTCCCGACAGCGACGAGAGCCCCGATCAGGGTGACGAAGAGGACGATCAGACGGAGTCCTCGCAAAGCCGCTCGCAAGGCGCCGAGGGCGGCGCTTCGGAGACGTCTTCGGCGTCTGCCGGCGGCGCCGAGGCTGATGCGGTCCAGGACTTCGGCGATCCGGCCGCCGGCGAGCAGCCGGATCCGGGACAGGGCGGCGAGATGCCGGCCGGGCCGTCGGCGCGGCGGAACCAGACCGATCTCAGAGCAGGGCAAAGCTTCGCCGGCTACAAGACCTTTACGACCGATTACGACGAGGTTGTCGACGCCTCACGGCTGTGCGAGGGCGACGAACTGTCGCGCCTGCGCGCACAGCTCGACCAGCAGCTCAGCAACCTTCAGGGCGTCGTCGCCCGTCTGGCTAACCGGCTGCAGCGTCGTCTGCTCGCCCGCCAGACCCGGGCCTGGCAGTTCGACCTCGAGGACGGCCTGCTCGACTCCGGCCGGCTTGCGCGGGTGGTCGCCGATCCGATGTACCCGCTAAGCTTCAAGCAGGAACAGGAGACCGAGTTCCGCGACACCGTGGTGTCGCTGCTGATCGACAATTCCGGCTCCATGCGCGGCCGCCCTATCTCAGTCGCGGCGATGAGCGCCGACATCCTCGCACGAACCCTGGAGCGATGCGGCGTCAAGGTCGAGATCCTCGGCTTCACGACCAAGGCCTGGAAGGGCGGCATGGCCCGCGAGCGCTGGGTCGCCGCCGGCCGTGGAAAGGATCCGGGGCGGCTCAACGACCTCCGCCATATCGTCTACAAGGGCGCCGATCAGCCGTGGCGGCGGGCGCGGCGCAACCTCGGGCTGATGCTGCGCGAGGGCCTGCTCAAGGAGAACATCGACGGCGAGGCGCTGCTGTGGGCGCACGACCGGCTGCTCGCCCGCGTCGAGCAGCGGCGCATCCTGATGGTGATTTCCGACGGCGCGCCGGTCGACGACGCGACGCTGTCGGCAAACCCCGGCAATTTTCTCGAGCGTCACCTGCGCGCGGTGATCGACTGGATCGAGACGCGGTCGCCGGTCGAGCTGACCGCCATCGGCATCGGCCACGACGTGACCCGCTACTACCGCCGCGCGGTTACGATCGTCGACGCCGAGGAACTGGGCGGCACCATGCTGCAGAACCTGGCCGACCTGTTCGACGAGCAGATCCTCCCCCATGTCCAGCCGCACGCCGCATCGCCGACCGGCCGCCGCGCCGGGCGAAGCGCGCTGATGCGGCAGTAGGCCACAGCCTCTCGCTGTTCTCCCGCAGCACTTCGTTCTGTTGCGGATAGAGACGCGCATGTGTCTGCTGAGACACGTTCGCGCTTGACCTTAATCCCCTCAAAAAGTATGGCTATTCGACTTGTGTGGAGCCCAGACGGCCGCCGTTCGGCAGCCGGACCGGCAGGTCGGCAAATGGCGAAAATGCCAGGAAGGTGCAAAAATGAAACAGATAAAGGTGATCGGGCTGGCGCTCCCGACGAGAGCGGGACAACGACGATCGGCGGTGACGTCGATATTGGAAACGCCTATGCCCCGGAACTCGACTTCACCTACTTCTTTACCAAGAACATCGGCGCCGAACTGATCCTGGCGACGATCAGGCATGACGTGAAGGTTCATAGACTCGGCGCTCGGCAACGTCGACCTTGGCAGCGTCTGGCTGCTGCCGCCGACCCTGACGCTGCAGTATCACTTCTTCACCGACAACAAGGTCAGCCCCTACGTCGGCGCCGGCATCAACTACACGGTGTTCTACGGCGTCGATGATCCGAGCGGCGGTCTCGTTAACGATGTCGACTACGACAACAAGTTCGGCTGGGCCCTTCAGGCCGAACTCGATCTGGCAGGTGCTCGATCGCTGGAGCGTCAACTTCGACGTCAAGAAGCTGTTCCTGCCGGCGAGCGTCAAAGTCAACGAGCGGCGCGGTCAAGAGCCGCAATGCCGACATCGATCCCTGGATATTCGGCGTCGGCATCGGTTATCGCTTCTCTCTCTAGCCGTATCATGGGTGTCGCTGTTGCCGCCTCGAGGCGGCAATGGCGGACCTTCAGCGCCCCGTCACCGCCCAATCGAGGGCGTCCTCGAGCCGGTCGTTGCCCCAGAACATCTCCTCGCCGGCGAACAGGGTTGGGGCGCCGAAGATCCCCCACGCCGCGGCCTCGTCGGCGCGCCGGCGCAGGGCGGCCTTGGCCTCATCCGAGGCGGCGCGGGTGACCAGGTCGCGACCGGGCAGCCCGAGGCCATCGAGGATCTCGCCGATCACGACCGGATCATCCGTCGCCCGATCCTCGGCGAAATTGGCGACATAGACCGCGCGGACGAAATCGGGCAGCCACTGCGCCCCAGCGTTTCCGCAGGCGACGCGGGACGCAACAAGACCGCTGCGGGGGAAGACAGTCGGCCGGCGCAGAGTGATCCGCTCGCGGTTGCAGATCCTTTCCAGATCGCGCCACATGTAGCGACCCTTGGCCGGTTGGAGGTTGAACGGCGAGTTAGCCCAGCCTTGGGCGGCGAAGATCGGGCCTAGCAGAAACACCTTCCACGAAATCCGCACCCCGCGACCCGCGGCCAGTCGCTCGATCCGCATCGCTGCAGGGTAGGAATAGGTACTGGCAAACTCGAACCAGAACTCAAGATCCACAACCGGGCGCTTTCCCGTCATCGACGGCATCTCGGGTCATGCCCGAGCCCGACTGCGCCGGAAGGGCCGGTTCCACCGGGCGGGGCGAGCCCCGGAAGGCCGCGGCCTTCCGGGTGTCGCGACTTGGCGAGGCGTCGAACTACTGGCGCATGTCCGGCTTGCGCGGCAATTCCGGCGAGCCCGTGCCCGGTCCCGTGTCCGACCCCGTGCCCGTGCCCGGCCCGGTGCCTGTATCAGAGCCAGAGCCCGTGCCGGGACCGGTCCCGCCCGTTCCGCCAGCGCCGGCGCCGCGTCCCGGCGCTCCCGCCTGCCGGAGCCGCCGGCGCCACCCGCACCGGCACCACCAGCGCCACCGCTACCGCCCCCTCCGCTACCGCCCCCTCCGCCACCCCCGCCAGTAGCGATTAGCAGGCGTTCGGGCGAGCCCGTGCCCGCCTTGCCGTCACTGGGCGCGGCTTGCACCGCGGCCGCTGCCATGATCGTCGCTATTGCCGCACCGGCGAGAAGCTGAGATGCGCGCATTGAGATGTCTCCCAAAACCATGAGTTGAAGTAATAAAGCAACACGGGACGAAGGGATCGGTTCCAAATCACCGGACTGTAGGGCCAGGTCACAGCGCGTGCGAAGGAATCGCATGAGCGCGCTTGGCGGGGCCGGTGAGCGGTGTATGGTGCGGGGTTGAAGCGGCGTCGTCCGCCTGGTGCAACGGAGGACGGATTGGATCTTTGGCATTGCGCATCGGTGGTCACCGGAGCGGCATCGGGACTGGGTGCAGAGACGGCGCGCTACCTCGCCGAGGCCGGAGCGCGGGTGGCGCTGATCGACATCGACGGGGACGGCGTTGCCGCCGTCGCCGACGAGGTTGGCGGGCTCGCCATCCCCTGCGACGTCGCCGATTCGGGCGCCGCCGAGGCCGCGCTGAAGAAAGCCAGAGAGGCCCATGGCGCCGCGCGGGTTCTGGTTCACTGCGTCGGCCGGGCGCATCCGCAGAAGATCGTCGACAACGACACGCCCATGCCGCTCGACGATTTCCGTCAGCTCGTCGAGGTCAACCTCATCAGCACCTTCAACATGACCCGCCTCATCGCCGCCGACATGGCGCGCCTTCCACGGGGGCCGGCCGGCGAGCGCGGGGTGATCATCTCGACGGCGTCGGGTTCGGCCTACGAAGGCCAGAGCGGAGAGGCGGCCTACGCCGCATCGAAGGGCGGCGTCGTCAGCATGATCCTGCCGGCCGCGCGCGAGCTCGGCGCGCTGGGCATCCGCGTCGTTGGCATCGCGCCTGGCTTGTTCGGCACGCCCACGCTGTTCGCCATGGAAAGCAATCTCGACTCCCGGGTCGTCCAGTCGATCCCCTTCCCCCAGCGGTTCGGCGATCCGGCGGAGTTCGCGATGCTGGTCATGCACGTCATCGCAAACGTCATGATCAACGGCACCGTCCTGCGCCTGGACGGTGGCTACCATCGCTAGTGGTTCGATCAAGCGACGCGCCGGGTCGGCAGCTAATCGAAGACGAGCGTCAGGATCAGACCAGAGGCCGCGCGGCCGGCCGGGGGAGCGGAGCATGGTGAACGACGGGCCGATCCTCTACCTCGTCTCCCACGCCTCGGGGGAACTGGTCGAAATGCTCGCGCGCAATACCGTCGCCCAGCTCGACGGCGTCTCCATCGACATGCGGCTGTGGAAGATGGTCCGCAACCTCGGCCAGGCAGCCGACATCCTCGGCGAGATCGCGGCCCGCCCGGGTTATGTCCTGCACAGCGTCGCCGATCGCAAGGTCCGCACCGCGCTGGAGGACGGCTGCGCCCGGCTCGCGGCGCCCTGCCGCTACGTGCTCGAGCCGTTCGTCACCGGGCTCGCCGACTACTATGGCGCGCATGTGCGCTTCCGCGCCAGCGCCCGCGATGTCATGGACGAAGACTACTTCCGCCGGGTCGAGGCGATGAAGTACACGCTGAGCCACGATGACGGCGTCGCCGCCCAGGATCTTGAGAAGGCCGACGTGATCCTGGTCGGCGTCTCCCGGGCGACCAAGACGCCGACGTGCCTGTATCTCGCCTCGCGCGGGATCAAGGCGGCGAACGTGCCGCTGGTGCCGGGCGTGCCGCCGCCCCGTGGCCTGTTCGAGGCAAAAGCTCCGCTGGTCGTCGGCCTCACCGTGAATGCGACCCAGCTGGCGCGGATCCGCAGCGCCCGGCTGCGGATGCTGAGCGCGGACGAGACCACCGACTACGACGCCGAAGCCACCGTCGCCATCGAGGTGCGCGACGCCCGGCGGCTGTTCGTCCGCCAGCGCTGGCCGGTGATCGACGTGACCAACCGCTCCATCGAGCAGACGGCCAACAGGATCGTCAAGCTGCTGGAAGAGCGAAGGGGGAAAGCGGAGACGGAGTAAGCCTCGGCGGGGGAAGGAGTTGGCGGAGATGGGGGATGACCTGACGCCGCCATGACATGCGTTGCATAATGAGAGGCGATAAGGTCGCGCATGATAACGAGCTTCCGCCACAAGGGCTCAGGTTGCTCTACGAGCAGGGCGACCGGCGGAGGGTGTCGGCGGACCACACGGACAAGATCGAGCGCACTCTTGCCCGTATTGATCAGGCGGACGAACCGGGCGGGTCGGACCTGCCGGGTTAACGCCTCCACCCCCTGCAAGGCGATCTCGCGAGGTTCTGGTCCGTGACCGTTACCGGCAATTGGCGGGTAATCTTCCGTATCGCGGACGGCCACGTCAGCGGCGTTGACTTGGTTGATTACCACTGGGAGACATGGCTATGGCGATGAAGAAACCGCCGCATCCGGGGCTTTCCGTCCGGCACGACTGCATCGAGCCGCTGGGCTTGACCATCGTCGATGCCGCCAGGCGTCTCGGCGTCAGTCGCAAGCAGCTCTTCGACATCGTCAATGGTCATGCGGGCATCTTGCCGGAAATGGCGATCCGCCTCGACAAGGCCTTCGGCGGCGGCGCGGAGACCTGGTATCGCACGCAGGCGGCCTTCGACCTTGCCCGCGTGATGGAACACGCCGATGAGATCAAGGTCGACCGGGTGACGGCGGCGTGAGCGCCCGACCTCCTCGCCGTCGAGACAGCAGCGCAGCGCAGCGCTGACGACGGTGTTGCGGTTCGGACCGTTGCTGCGGGCGAAGACCGCCAGCACGGCGCGAAACGCCAATGACCTTGGACGCCTTGCGCCGATCGCCCGGTAACGGCTATATTAGAGGTGTCGCGAGAGCGACTATGGCGATAAACGCTTTGCGAAATAGGCGTTGCGGACCCGGGGGCAGTGCCCGGCGCCTCCACCAATTCCGGCGTTTCGATATGAGACGCCGGCTGCGGGGGCGAAACAGGATCGACGTGCGTAGTAAAGGTGGAGTTTTCGCCCGGCATGGTACCGCCGTTATCGGGCTACTTTTACAGATGCCAACGATAATGAGGCATATGCTCTCGCCGCATAAGGCTTGAGCGGGGTTCGGGAGGCGCCTGGCACCAGAAGCCTCCCACTTACCCTCGGGCGGGGTTGCGGTGGAGTTTCGGGTCCGCCACGATGGCTATGCCATGACAGATCATCACGCCGAAGACTTTCCCTATGCCGTATGGGTCGAAGACGCCCTGCGCGGTGTCGTCCGCCGGACCTTGGCGTACGCCGCCGACCACGGACTGGCCGGCGAGCATCACTTCTACATCTCGTTTCGCACCACCGACGACGGCGTTCACATCGCCGACCACCTTCGCGCCCGCTATCCCGGTGAGATGACCATCGTCCTGCAGCATCAGTTCTGGGATCTGGAGGTCGGCGCCGAGGCGTTCAGCGTCTCGTTGCGCTTCGGCGGGAGGCTGACGCCATTGCGTATCCCCTTTTCGGCCATCACAGCCTTCGGCGACCCGTCGGTGAATTTCGGCCTGCAGTTCAGCGCGCCGGCGGACGCGCCGGCCGAACCCGATCCAGCTCCGGCCAGCCCTCCCGCGAGCCCGGAGCAGCCGACGGCGGAGGCAGACGCGGCGGCCCGGGTTATCGCCTTCGACGCCTTCCGCAAGAAGTAGCCGCCCGCGTCACCGGTTTTTTCTCTTCGACGAGCGCTGCGCGCTGTCACGACGGCGCGTCGCCGGACTTCTCGCCGATCTTCGACTCCTCGCCGCTGAGCAGGCGGCGGACGTTGCCGGCATGGCGGGCGAAAACCAGCGCCGCCAGGGTGATGGCGGCCAAGGCCACCAGCAGCCGGTCGGGAGCGGGGACGAGGATCAGGGACAGGATCGGCGAGGCGGCGAAGGCGATGAGCGCGGCCAGCGACGAGTAGCGGGTGGCGAACGCCGTGATCAGCCAGACGGCGCAGGCGGCGAGGCCCACCGGCCAGGCCAAAGCGATGAGCACGCCCAGCCCGGTGGCAACGCCCTTGCCGCCGCGAAAGCCGAGCCAGACAGGGAAGCTGTGGCCGAGGACGCGCCGCGAGGCCGGCGACGACGGCGTAGTCGAGGCCCCAGCGATCGAAGACCAGCACCGCGACCGCGCCCTTGCCGGCGTCGAGTAGCAGGGTTGCCGCCGCGAGGCCCTTGTGGCCGGTGCGCAGGACGTTGGTCGTGCCGATATTGCCCGAGCCGATCTTCCGCACATCCCCAAGTCCGGCGGCGCGGGTCAGCAGCAGGCCGAAGGGGATCGAGCCGAAGAGATAGCCGACCGCCGCGGCGATGGCGAAGTAGACGAGCATGATCAGCCGCCCAGCGAAAAGACGCGCCGGCCGTCGATGACCGTAAGCAGGACGCGGCCCTGCAGCGGCTTGTAGTCGAACGGCGTGTTCTTGGACTTGCTGTACAGCTCGTTCTCGCGAACCACCCACGCCCGCTCCGGATCGAACAGGGTCAGATCGGCGCGACCGCCCGGCGCGAGGCGACCAGCGGGCAGATCGAGCAGGCCGGCGGGCCCGCAGGTCAGCAGGCGAAGGATGTCGAGCAGCGGCAGATGGCCGTTGTGGTAGAGCTCGAGAGAGACAGCGAGCAGCGTCTCCAGACCGATGCCGCCGAAGCTGGCCTGGGCGAAGGGCAGCCGCTTGGCGTCCTCGTCTTCCGGCGCATGGTCGGAGGCGATGGCGTCGATGGTGCCGTCCAGCAGCCCGGCGATGACCGCGAGGCGATCCTCCTCCGCGCGCAACGGCGGCGACAGCTTGGCGAAGGTGCGGTAGTCGCCGATCGCGTTCTCGTTCAGCGCGAAATACGGCGGCGCGGTATCGCAGGTCACGGCCAGACCGCGGGCCTTGGCCCGGCGCACCGCGTCGACGGAACGACGCCGTCGACAAATGGGCGAAGTGCAGCCGCCCGCCGGTGAGTTCGGCCAGACGCAGATCGCGCTCGACCATGATGATCTCGGCTTCGCGGGGAATGCCGGCGAGGCCGAGCCGGGTCGCCATTTCGCCGGCGTTCATGTCGCCGCCGGCGGCGAGGCTCGGCTCTTCCGGATGCTGGACGATCATCAGCGAGAAGGTCGCGGCGTATTGCAGCGCCCGGCGCATGACCCGGGCGTCGGCGACGGCGCGCACGCCGTCGGTGAAGGCGACCGCGCCGGCCTCGGCGAGCATGCCCATTTCCGCCAGCTCGCGGCCTTCGAGGCCCTTCGTCACCGCGGCGTAGGGGTAGACCTTGGCGAGGCCGAGCAGCCGCGCGCGCCGGGCGACGAACTCGACCACCGACATGTCGTCGATGACCGGCTGCGTGTTGGGCAGGCAGACCATCGACGTGATCCCGCCGGCGGTCGCCGCCCGCCCGCCCGAAGCGAGCGTGCCCTTGTGCTCCTCGCCCGGCTCGCGCAACTGGACGCGGATGTCGACCAGCCCGGGACAGAGGCAGTGGCCGTCGCAGTCGATCACTTCGGCGCCTTCGGGCACGCCTTCGGCGAACAGGTCCGGGCCGACCGCGGCGATCAACTCGCCCTCGCTCAGCAGGCCGCCGGACGCGTCGAGCCCAGCTCGCCGGATCCAGCAGTCTGGCGTTGACGTACGCCGCCCGCGCCGGGGCCTCGGAGAGCTTCGGCCACAGCGTCCGGCTCGCCGGCGCCGCGCTCACAGATTCGCCCCCGCGTGCTCGGTCAGGTTGGCGCTGAGCAGTTCGAGGCAGGCCATGCGCACCGCCACCCCCATCTCCACCTGCTCGCGAATGACGCTGCGGCCGTAATCGTCGGCGACGAGGGAATCGATCTCGACCCCCCGGTTCATCGGTCCGGGATGCATGATCAGCGCGTCGGGATGGGCGCGCTCCAGCTTGTCGTAGTTCAGGCCGAAAAAGTGGAAATACTCGCGGATCGAAGGAAAGAAGTTCGACTGCATCCGCTCCACCTGCAGGCGCAGCATCATGACGATGTCGCAGCCCTCGAGGCCGGCGGCCATGTCGTGAAACACCTCGACGCCGAGGCGCTCGACCTCGTCCGGCAGCAGGGTGCGCGGGGCGACGACGCGGACGCTGGCGCCCATCGTGTTGAGCAGGTGGATGTTCGACCGGGCGACGCGCGAATGGAGGATATCGCCGCAGATCGCGACCCTCAACCCGTCGAGGCGACCCTTGCGCCGGCGGATGGTCAGCGCGTCCAGCAAAGCCTGGGTCGGGTGTTCGTGACTGCCGTCGCCGCCGTTGATGACGGCGCAGTTGACCTTTTCCGACAGCAGCTTGACGGCGCCGAACTCGGGATGGCGAACGACGAGCACGTCGGGGTGCATGGCGTTCAGCACCGTCGCGGTGTCGATCAGGGTCTCGCCCTTGCGCACCGAACTGGTCGAGACGGACATGTTGATGACGTCGCCGCCAAGGCGCTTGCCGGCCAGCTCGAAGGACGTGCGGGTGCGCGTCGACGCCTCGAAGAACAGGTTGATGATGGTCCGCCCGCGCAGCAGCGACTTCTTCTTGTCGGCCTGGCGGTTCTGCTCGACGTAGCGCTCGGACCGGTCGAGGAGAACGGTGATTTCCGGCGGCGACAGGCCCTCGATGCCAAGCAGGTGGCGATGACGGTACGAGAACGGGTGATCGCCTTCGGTCATTAGGGCGAACTATAAGCGGGCGTCCGCGGCGCGCGCAACGTCGTGATGATCCGAGGCTGTAGCGGATCGCGCTGAGCTTGCCATCATCGTGGTCGGGGCTGACATAGGGATCGGTATGCAAGCAGCGGAGGCGCAAACATGAGCAAGACGGCAGAGAAGTCCGATCCGAAGCTTTGGGAGAAAGTCAAGGAAGAGATCACCGCCGGCGACAAGGGCGGCGATCCTGGCCAATGGTCGGCGCGCAAGGCGCAGATGGCGGTGCAGGAGTACAAGAAGCGCGGCGGCGGCTACACCGACGAGACCGACAAGGAGGAGACGTCGCTGCGGCAGTGGACCGAGGACGACAACGCCTCGGGCAAGCCCGGCGGCGACGGGAGTGGGGATGAGGGCGAGCCGACCAAGGGCGAACTTTATGAAAAGGCGAAGGACCGCGACATCTCCGGCCGCTCGAAGATGGATAAGGGCGAGCTGAAGTCGGCCATCGACGACGACAAGAGCGGTTCATGACCGAAGCGAATGAAACTTCCTTCGCGAGGGCCAGCTCAGACGTCGGCCGCGACGTTACGCGGCGAGCGCGGTTCGGGCGAGCGCCAGGTCTTCGACAAAGCGGGCATACTCGCGCTCTTTCGTCTCCTCGTCGGGCAGGCGCAGCAGATAAGAAGGATGCACCGTAATCAGCGCCGTCTGCCCCTGTCGAAGCTCGATGATGCGGCCGCGCTCGCGGCCGATCTTCACTTCGCGCGAAAACACGGCGCGACCGGCGGTCGCGCCCATGGCCACAACGACCTGCGGCGCCAAAGCCTCGATCTCGGCATCCAGCCAGTAACGGCAGGCGTCGATTTCGAAGATGCTGGGCTTTTGATGGAGCCGGCGGGCGCCGCGGATAACGTATTTGAAGTGCTTGACGGCATTGCTGACATAGACCGTCTCCCGCTCGATCCCTGCGTCGCCCAGCGCGCGGTCGAGAACGGCGCCGGCAGGGCCGACAAAGGGCCGCCCGGCGACGTCCTCCTTGTCGCCCGGTTGCTCGCCGACCAGCATGAGCGGCGCGTCGGCCGGTCCCTCGCCGAACACGGCTTGCGTGGCCGGCTCCGATAGCGGGCAGCGCCGGCAGCTCGCGGCCTCCTGCCTGAGCTGATCGAGACCTGCGAGCGGCATGTGACTGTTCTCCCTCCCCGCCTCCGTTCGCGCCCGCACCGGCCCGAGGCGAGCGGCGCGCCGCCATCGCGAGCCTCCTCCGCCACTAGAGAACTCTGCGCTGTGGCTGCGATGCTGGCACGGTCGCCCCGGATGCGGCGGCTGCAGGCCGATACACCCGATCGGGTGTATGGTTCGTTGCGGTTCTTTTTCTTAAAGTGGGAGCTGTAAAAAGAAACAAGCGAAACAGATAACGTAGGACAAAAGCGATGTCTTAAGCCTAGGTTAACATTTTTGGCAAATGGCGAAAGAAATTTCCGGCTTATCCTACTGTGGAAGTGCTATCAGCCATGACAGTCGTCGCTTTACCTGTGCCCAACGAGTTGTATCGGGTGCCGCGCAATGAGAATGCTACCAATTGTCGGTACAACGTCTTTCACGGGTTGGCCGATGGTGCTTGTCAGGAAGCAGGATTGCCGCGGATGCAGCACTCCAAGTCACGTGCGCCTGATCGCGCAGACCTGTGCTTTATCTCCGGCAGTCGGCGCAGCGAGAAGGTCATTAACGAGCCGAAAAGTGATTGCACTCGTGACATCGAGCTGGCTGCGAACGGCGATTGGAAGGCGATCTGTTCACGACTGCTGGCGGTCAGCGACGAATCCGTCTCCGACGTGGACCTGCTGGCTCTGCTTCTTTCTTACCTCGGCTCGGCCGTCAACTCGCGCGAACTCGCCGGCAGGCTCATTGAGCGCTTCGGCTCGTTCGGCAGTGTGGTAACGGCGAAGCATGACAAGACTGCGGAGAGCATGGAGATTGGCCCGGCTGCGGCGGAGTTCTTCGCCTTGGTCAGAGCGGCCGGCACTCGCCTCGCCCGCGAGGAGATCTGCTCGCGCCCGGTTCTCGATGCCTGGGACAAACTGATCGCCTACCTGCGGACAACGATGGCGCATCAACGGGTCGAGCAGATCCGCATCCTCTTTCTCGACCGCTGCAATGTACTGATCGCCGACGAAGTTCAGCATACGGGAACAATCGATCACACGCCGGTCTATCCGCGCGAGGTCGCGAAGCGAGCGCTGGCGCTCGATGCCACCGCCATCATAATGGTCCATAACCACCCGAGCAACCACCCCGCGCCGTCCAGAGCCGACATCGAGATGACCCGGACGATCCAGGACACGATGAGCCGGCTGGGGATCATCTTGCACGATCACATTATCGTATCTCGGCGCGGGCACACCAGTTTCCGAACAATGGGGCTGCTGAATATTGTAGCCGCCTGATCGGATGGGAGCGGATAACCAGCTTTCACTTTTCCACGCTGAAGCTGATCCTGTCCCTGATGGTTTCGCCAGCCGCGGTAACGATGGCTTCGAAAGCATAAAGTCCAGGTTCGGCGTTACTCGGAATGGCGACCTTCGTGTTTACCACCCACTTCCCTGTCTCGACCGGGTATTGCGGGTCCGACCGCCTGCTCTTGAGCCTGTCATTGAAGTAAATACGGGTAAGGATTTCGCCCAGAATGTAGCCAGGTTGTTGCGGCACGCAGGCGGTATAGGAAAGCGTGTAAATGATCTCGTCGCCTCGTCGGGCAGTTTTCGGCTGTATGTCTGATCGGTCGAGGCGGATGTACGGTAGATGCCGCGAATCGCAGCTTTCCAGCTTCCAGACATCGTCGGGAAGAGCAACGAGTTTCCGCCCGGGCGTAGGGCCTTCCGAAGGGGATCCCAACCGGTCGAAGAAGTGGTCCGCGTTCTGACAGGCCGTGGCCGTACAGCAAGCCGCCAATGATAACAAAAGGACCCTTAGCGAATTTGAACCCATGGCTTTTGTGTCTTTTCCTCAACCTTTTTCGGCGAAGGCACAACGTCCTGTATTTTGACCTTTGGCGGAGAGCTTTCTTGTGGAGAGCGATTGCGCGACTGCGGGTCGGGACCTGTAATGTCCATGGTCGGCGCAGGCGCTGCCGATGTTCCCTCGACCTTGTCCAAATCCGAGCCAGCGTGCGGGCCCGGTTTTAAGGCGGGGTGCGCCGGTTCGGTTGCCATGGCTTTGTCGAGCGGCTCATCAGTCCGCCGATCCCGATCACTCGAGACATTCTCCGTCGCGCCCGAACCTGGCAGGATGGCCGCAGGCGACTTTTCGGGCGGCTGTGGCGAGGGCTGGACCTGCCCATCCTCCATGTAGCCGGCCGCGGGAAACGGCACCTCTTCGCCGGGTTGACGGGTGATCAAGGCGGCTGCGCCAAGCCCCATCAGGAGCAACAGGACTCCCGCGCCCGAAATCAGCGCAAAGCGTCTTCGCGACGTGCGTTCCGCATCCATGCTCTCAGGGAGCATGCGCATATCCTGTCGGAGTCCGTCCGCCGCATGCAAGGAACCCATTCGCGAAGAAGGCTCGACGATAGTGACCGCTTGGTTCATCGAATCGGAAAGCCCCGGAGAGCCCTTTACGCCGGGCTCACCAGCCATCGAAATCTTGTTCTTCGTATGATACCGAGCCAACGATGTTCGCTTGATGTTCAGGCGACCAGATGTCCAGCAGGGCGTCGCGAACAAGTTCCGGGGTAACCTCGCGCGTGCCCTTGCGTTCGGCGAGCGCCCGAGCAGCGTCGGCCATGGGCACCGCCCAGTGCAAGTTGAACTTGGCATAGGCGCTAATCCGTTCGACGGCGCTTGGGGTCAGCATGGGACCACCTGGCCGGGCACTGTCTTCGTACGCCAGAATTGTCGACATCTCCGCGGGTGTAGGCTGCGACAGTCTGATCTCGGTGAGCCTCTGGTCGGCGGAGATCCGCCGCAGCACTGCATCGACCCGAGACGCCAGATCCAGCGAACCGACGAAGATTCTAAGGAGCGTCGCCGGCGCAACATCGAGATACTTGTGGAGCCGGGCCATGTCGACAATGACGTCCTCGCTCAGGCGATCGGCGTGATCGATCGCCATGACGATTGTCATGCCGTCTCTTGCAACAGCGCCTGCTGCGGAAGCCAAACCGGCAAGAGACGCCGGCCTCTTGTCGGGCGATGCGGAAAGCCCCAAGCGCTTGAAGATCAAGTCCAGGAGCGTATCGAAGCTGGGCGGCCCCAGCCAATCGCCGCCCGTAGCCGAAATATACACGGGCACGAACTCATCCGGATCCAAGGCGCCCAATAAATCGCTGACAACGCTCGTTTTTCCGGACGCCGTGTCTCCGAACAGCAGCATGAGTGGTTTGCGCCTGCCAACAGCGTCGCGAAGGTCGCTGAGGGCGGTGCGTTGGCCGGCGGTCGGGCAGGAAGTGGTCATGTTTATTGGCTTCAGTTCGGACAGTTCGGATTGGCGAGATCTACCGAGTGCGAGTTCTGGAGTTGCTTGACGCCGCAGACGTCCTCCCACTTACGGTAGACGGGTTGGGCGATGCCGCGATGGTTATCCCGAGCGCAGTGTTACGATATATTAAACTGGCGAACGCCTTTTCCACATACACCTGATTAGGGGTATTGTAGACCATAGCAATCTGAACGTTGATGCACGACATAGTCGCTCGAACGTGACCGAATGTAAGGAGATGCAATAGAGTATGACGCAACGAGGCCCATGAAAATTTGCTACGGCTGTATCAAACCGGAGCGCACGGCGAGAACAACAGCGACGACGCGGTTGGTCGTTCCGAGCTTCCTCATCGCATTCTTGACGTAGAAATTTACAGTGTTCTCGCTTAGTTCAAGAATAACGCTTATCGACGAGGCACTCTTACCCCGAGCCGTCCACAATAGAACCTCTTGCTCTCGCTGACTTAGCACACAGATGCTCGGTAATTCCTTCTGCCCGGTATCTGATAAAACCGCCGGTGAATTTTTTGTAGCAACATCCGCGCACATAAACTTGATGAATGCATAGTAGAAGTGAATAGCCATGACCTGCAGCGTGCTGAGGTGGGCGCGATCACACGGTTCCTGACATCCTCGGGCGAAGCGGAGGGCGAACGTCTGGCCGCGTGGTCCATGAATGGGGCACGTGATCTCGTCATGGATGCCGGCTTCGCGCCGCTCGCTGACGAGAGCAGTTTGCTCTTCGGAAAGCTCTTTTTGGGCCAAGACGTCTTCCCATACCAGCGGCGTAATCGTGTCGCGGGCGAGCGGGAGGACAGGGTCAATCTCGTAGCGTTTTCCTTGTTGATAGGCGCACGTGAATGCGTGGGTATAGTTGGAGATGACTATGGGGGTGACCTCGCCGCTTGCCACCGCGGCCGCTTGCTGGGCTTCTGGGCTGAGAGCGAAAAGTCCGACCTTTTCATAGCCTAGGAGCGCTGCCGTACGGCAAACCAAGCCAAAGACTTCTTCCCAGCTTGCCGATTTGCTTAATGCTTCGATGAAGCCGGCAAGGTGCATTCGCAGAGGCTACTCGCGCAGAAGAAAATTCCACGCCCGCGCCAAAGTTTTTTGGTTCCAGACGGAGAAAATCAGCCGATGACCGCAGCGCTGTCTCGGCGGCAAGCTCTACGCCTACGCAGCAACGAGCCGCCATATTTAACCCAAAGAGGGCACGGCGTGCAACGCTGGATGCCGCAGTTGCTCGCGCGCGATGGTGAAAAAGCGTCCGGCGCTATATAATGGCCAGCTTGTAGCGACGCTCTTCAGCCGGCGAGCATGAGCATCGGCGGCATGGTCGCCGCTGCGGCCAACGTGGTCGCGGTGATCGATCCCGCCATCAGCGCCACGTCACCGCCCATCTGCCGGGCCATGACATACGCCGAAGCCGAAACCGGCACAGAAGCCATGATGACGGTCACGGCGCCGCTCGTCCCGTCGCGTCGAGGCCTCTTTTTTTTTCCGCAATCAATAGGGCACGCCGCCGGTGCGGGCCGCCCGCAGTGCGTTTGCATACCATACGAGCTCGTCCAGAAAACGGCCGACCCGGCGCTCGTGGGCTTTGTCGAGAGCTACGCCATCCTCGTCGAATTGCGTGCCGACCTTCGGCACCGGGTAAAGCGATGGGATGGACGGCATGCCAAGCTCGGCCAGCGTCGCCCGGAGCTGCATGGCCGCACGCACGCCGCCGAACATGCCGGCCGAATAACAGGCGATGGCCGAAGGCCTCCAGAACCACTCCTCGAGGAAATGGTCGAGCAGGTTCTTCAGCGCCGGCGGGATGCCGTGGTTGTACTCGCCGCTGACGATAAGAAAGCCGTCTGCCCGGCGAAGACGCGCCGCTATCTCTTCCAGGGGCGCCGGCGCATCACCATCCGGATACTCCTTGTACATGCGATCGAGGAGCGGCAGTCGGAGCTCGAGCGGATCGAGCAGATGGGCGGCGTGGCCGCGGGCTCCGACCTGATGAACAAGAAACCGTGCGAGCTTAATGCCCTGTCGAGCGCCTCGAACGGAGCCGTAGACGATGACGAGGTCGAGCGGCATGTCGAAACACTCCTGCGCTGGGGCCGGCGGCGCGTCGGCCGCAGCGAAACGAGCTTAACCATGCGCGGCGGGCATTGCACCAGCCGAGGCGGGATGACATGGTGCCAGCCTGCGCTGCACGAGCCGGGTGGCGCCGTGCCAGCGAGACAATAATCCATCGGATGATAACCGCTTACGTTGCCCGGCCGGCGCGGGCCCGCGGTTGTCCTGAACCATAAGGAGATTTGCGTGAGCATCGGCATCAACACCGCAGCAGGCGAGAAGCTGACCTCATACGCCGAGCGGATGGAGAGGCTCCTCGACGACATCGATGCGCTCAAGGACGACCTCAAGGATCTTAAGGCGCAGATAAAAGGCGACGGCTACAACGTCCCGGCGCTGACCCGCCTTGTCGCAATCCGTCGCAACAAGCGGCGTGCCGACATGGAAGCCGAGCTGCTGAACGATCTCATTCTCTATGCGCATGTCACCGGGACGCCGCTTGACATCGCCTTTGCCGGCGATGAGCCTCCGGAAACGCCGGTCATGGCCGGCGAGGCGATCGGCGACGATTAAATCGAGCGAACACACGACCGCCGGTGCCAGCAACGCCGCACTACCAGAGGGCGTGATCGCCGTCACTGCCACACGTATTCCGTTAAGCCATTGTCAAGATCTTGGCAGCAGTGGCAGCGACGGAGGACACGACGATGGCGCAGGCGCTCGGATCATGGGCCGAAACAACGCCGCCAAATGGTGCCGCGACCGGCGTCGTTAGCTGCGAACAAACGTCCGGCGCCGAGGAACGGTCTCTACCGGATCTAAGCCGGCTCGGGCTGCTGCTCTGCTTCGCATCGGCCGTGTTGACCCTGATCGGCGTCGGCTCGGCCTTGGAGCGGATGTTCTCATAATTTGCGCCCCCTGACCGGTCGGCCTGGAAACGCCGGTTCCTCGCTCAATGTCGCCAGAAGCGCGGCGAGAACAGCGCCAGCACCGTGAAGAACTCGAGGCGGCCGAGGAGCATGGCGCCCGAAAGGAGCCATTTCGCCGAGTCGGGCAAGGACGAGAAGTTGCCCGCCGGGCCGATGATGGGACCGAGGCCGGGTCCGACGTTGCCGAGCGCGGTCGCGGCGCCGCTGACGCAGGTAATCAGGTCAAGTCCGGTCATCGCCAGCAGAATGCTTAACACCGCGGTGGTGATCAGATACAGGCCCATGAACAGCAAGACACCGGCGACGACGTCACCGGCGACGGTCCGGCCGTTGTAGGTGGCGGCGAACGCGCCGTGCGGGAAGATCAGGCGCTGGATGTAAACCTTCAGCGCCAGGCCGAGGATATCGAAGCGGAACGCCTTGATGCCGCCGGCAGTCGAGCCGGTACAACCGCCGACGAAGGTAAGGAGAAAGAACAGCACCTGGGCGAAATCGCCCCACACGGTGTAGTCGTTGGCAGCATAGCCCGTCGTCGTGATAATAGAAATCGTATTGAAGACGGAGAGGCGGAGGGCGTCATTTGCGTCCACATCGCGCATGAGCCACAGCCAGATCGTGAGCCCGAGCGCGACTGCAACGACAAAGCGGAGGTAGCTCCGCACCTGCTCGTCACGGAGCAGGAAGAAGCGGCCGCGACGCTGTGCCATGCGGACGTAGAGCAGGAACGGCAGGCTGCCGAGCAGCATGAACAGCGAAATGATCCACTCGATCGCGGGGCTGCGGAAGTACCCCACCGAGTTGTCGGAGGTGGAATAGCCCCCGGTCGACAGGGTTGTCATCGCGTGGACCGCAGCCTCGAGCCAGGTCATCCCGGCGAAGTGGAGAAAGCCCATGCAGACGACGGTCATGCCGCCATAGACCAGAAGCAGCATGGCTGCGAAGCGGCCGGCCTGGGGCACAGCCTTGTCCGAGCGCTCCGAGGATTCGAGCCGAAAGAGCTGCATCCCGCCGATCTGCAGGAAGGGCAGCATGGCGAGGCCGACGACGATGAAACCGATGCCACCGATCCACTGAAGCAGGCCTCGCCACAGCAGAATGCCGGGTGGCGCCGTATCCAACCCGGCCAGCACCGTCGAGCCGGTGGTGGTCAGGCCGGACATGGTCTCGAAGAAGGCATCGGTGAAGTTCATCCCCAGGCCTGAAAACATCAAAGGCAGGGAGCCGGCGACCGTTGCGCACAGCCAGACCCCGGTCGTGAGGATAAAGCCCTGGCGAATGCTGAGGTTCAGGCGCGCGCCACTCGTCGTCAGCAGCAGCGAGACCCCGGCGAACACGGTAACCCCGGCGGAGACGGAGAACACC
This sequence comes from uncultured Alphaproteobacteria bacterium, assembly GCA_963789785.1. GTDB lineage: Bacteria > Pseudomonadota > Alphaproteobacteria > Rhodospirillales > Defluviicoccaceae > JAEULH01. The sequence goes on from CAWBNC010000038.1 coordinate 170,169, forward strand.
CTCCAGTCGGGATTGCCGTAGGCGCCGTCGACCAGAGCCGGGACGATCATGACCGCGCCCAGCGCAGTCACGAACCAGCCGATGATATGGATGACCGGAACCAGCGCGAGGTTCTCGTGTGCCCGCCCCGTTCGGCTCATCGCAGCCATGATTGCCCCAGTAGCAGCGAACGATCGTTCCGGCTGGACCGCAGATGGAACTTCATGAAACGGCGCGCTCCGCCGCCGCCCGCGCCTCAGGCGCTTTGCTGGATCATGGGTCCGAGCGGCCGGCCGGCGAAGATGTGCACGTGAAAGTGGTCGACTTCCTGATTGGCGTCACGACCGATGTTCGCAAGAATGCGATAGCCGCTGTCGACGACGCCAAGCGCTCGCGCCGTCTCCGCCACCGCGATGAAGAAGCCGCCAACCTCGTCTGCCGGTGCGGTGGCTGTGAAGTCGTCGAGCGAGATGTAACGGCCTTTCGGAACGACCAGGACATGAACCGGCGTTCGCGGCTGGATGTCGTGGAACGCCAGCGCGAAATCGTTCTCGTAGACCTTCTTGCACGGGATCTCGCTACGGAGGATCCGGGCGAAGATGTTGTCGTTGTCGTAAGTCCCTGTAGCCATGGTCTGCTCCCTTAGTCCGGCCGTCCGCTGCGCTCCCGCCCCGCCTTCTCCGCAAGCCCCGAGATCCCCTGTCGGCGCGCGAGCTCAGCCCACACTTCGGCCGGCCTGAGCCCCGCATCGGCCCAGAGAACGAGCAGATGATAGAGAAGATCGGCGCTTTCGGCGGCAATGCGCTCCGGTTCGTCCAGCGCCGCCACCACCACCTCGACAGCTTCCTCCCCGAACTTGCGGGCGATCTTGCCGCGGCCCTCGCCAAGCAGGCGTGCGGTGTAGGAGGTCTTTGCGTCGCCGCCGCGGCGCTCTTCGATGACCGCGAAAAGCGCTTCGAGGACACGGGCATCGACTTCAGCCGACATCGACGGCGGATCCGACGTCCATGCGCACGAGGATCCCCGCGCGGTCGAGATGGGCCTTCGCTTCGGCGATCGTGAACGTGCCGAAGTGGAAGATCGAGGCGGCAAGTACGGCCGACGCGTGGGCGTCGCGCACGCCTTCGACGAGATGGTCGAGCGAACCGACGCCGCCCGAGGCGATCACCGGGACGCGCACCGCGTCGGCGATCGTGCGGGTCAGCGGAATGTCGAAGCCGACCTTGGTCCCGTCGCGGTCCATCGAGGTCACGAGCAGTTCGCCCGCGCCGTAGCCGACCATCCGCCTTGCCCAGGCGACCGCGTCGATCCCGGTGGGCGCGCGCCCGCCGTGAGTGAAAATTTCGAAACGATCCGGCCCCACCGTTTTCGCGTCGACCGAGACGACGATGCACTGGCTGCCGAACTTTTCCGCCGCTTCAGCGACGAATTCCGGCATCTTCACCGCCGCGGTGTTGATCGAGACCTTGTCGGCGCCGGCGAGAAGGAGCCGGCGGATGTCCTCGATCGTGCGCACGCCGCCGCCCACCGTGAGCGGCATGAAACACTGCTCCGCCGTCCGCCGGACGACATCGAGGATGGTGTCGCGATTTTCGTGGCTGGCGGTGATGTCGAGGAAGCAGAGCTCATCGGCGCCGGCGGCGTCATAGAGCCGGGCCTGCTCAACCGGGTCGCCGGCGTCGATCAGGTCGACGAAGCGCACGCCCTTGACGACGCGGCCGCCTTCGACGTCGAGGCAGGGAATGATCCGGACCTTAAGCATCGCCACGCGCTCCCGCCGCGCCGGCCCGTGCCGCGCCAGTGCTGGTACCCGAACTGGTGGCAAGCAACGCCACTGCCGCGGCCGGGTCGATCCGGCCATCGTAAAGCGCCCGCCCGCAGATAACACCGGCGATCTCGCCCGCCCGTGCCGCCGACCTTGAGCGCACGCAGGTCGTCCATCGAGGCGATCCCGCCCGACGCGATGACCGCCGGAGATACCGCCCGCGCCAACGCCAAGGTCGCCTCGATATTCGGACCCGTCAGCACGCCGTCGCGGGCGATGTCGGTGTAGATGATGGCCGCGACGCCGTCGTCTTCGAACCGGCGGGCGAGATCGAGCGCGGAGATCCCGCCGGCCTCCGACCAGCCCTCGACCGCGGCCTCGCCGTCGCGGGCGTCAATCCCCACAGCAATGCGTCCGGGAAAGGCGCGGCAGGCGTCGCGGACCAGCGCCGGCGTGCGCACTGCCGCGGTCCCGAGCACTATCCGGCTTACCCCGTTCTCCAGCCATTGAGCAACGGTCGCCATGTCGCGGATGCCGCCGCCGAGCTGCACGGGGATATCCACCGCCGCGACGATCGCGGCCGCCGCCGCGGCATTGACCGGCCTCCCGGCGAAAGCGCCGTTGAGATCGACCACGTGTATCCATGGGCAGCCGGCCGAGGCGAACGCGCGTGCCTGCGCCGCCGGATCGGCATTGAACACGGTCGCCGTCGCCATTTCGCCGCGCAGCAGGCGGACGCAGGCCCCGTCCTTCAGGTCGATGGCAGGATAGAAGATCATGGCCGCCACGTGAGGAAGTTGCCGATCAGCCGCAGCCCCACCGCCTGGCTTTTCTCCGGGTGGAACTGGGTGCCGACCAGATTGTCGCGGCCGATGACCGCGGTGACAGGGCCGCCATAGTCGACGGTAGCGAGGGTATGACCGGGATCGGCGCAGACAAAGCCGAAGCTGTGGACGAAGTAGGCATGCGCGCCTGACCCGATGCCGCCAAAAAGCGGATGCTCGGGGCGCACCAGGTCGAGCTCGTTCCAGCCCATGTGCGGAATTCTTCAGCGCTGGATCCGCCGGCTCAAGCTCGGCGACCTCGCCGTGGATCCAGCCGAGTCCGGGATGATCGCCATGCTCGCGGCCGATATCGGCGAGCAGCTGCATGCCGACGCAGATGCCCAGGAAGGGTCGGCCGCGTTCGATAACGGTGCGCCGCAGCGCCTCGCCCATGCCGGGCAGAGCGTCGAGACCGCGGCGACAGTCGGCGAAAGCGCCGACCCCCGGCAGGACAATGTGGTCGGCCTGGTCAACGTCGGCCGGGTCGGCGGTGACGCGAACTTCGGCTGCGAGACCTCGCCTCGCGCGACGCCCGCTCGAAAGCCTTGGCGGCGGAGCGCAGATTGCCCGAGCCATAGTCGACGATCGCCACGATCACGGCGCGTACTCCGCGGCGAGCTGCGGGTGGCGCTCGAAGAACCGATGCTCGGCCGCGTCGCCGTCGGAAGCGGCGACGATATCGCTCTGGATAAAGCCGCGGCGCTCTAGGCTCCAGCGCCTCAGGTCGTTGCCGATGACCCCGATGATGAGAGCGAGACCAAGTGAAATGATCGTCTGGGTGGCAACGCTGGCGTTCAGCCAAGCCATGATAGCGTTGACCATCGCCTCGACAAAAAACAGTCGCGAGTGCGACGAGCCACAGCCGGCACCAGATCGCCCACACCACGGAGAAGAAGAAAGCCGGCCAGCAGAAGCCTTCCTTGACGACGACGATGTCGCGGTCGGGATCGAGGCCATGGCGGCGCGTGTGAACCGTGAAGACCTTCATCCTACTGCTGAATCTTCCTGATACCGGCTACTCACAGGGAGCCGCCGAGAACGCCCTTGGTGGAGGGCACGGCATCGGCCTTGCGCGGATCGATCTCCACCGCCTCGCGCAAGGCGCGCGCCAGTCCTTTGAAGCAGGCTTCGCAGATGTGATGGCTGTTTTCGCCATACAGCGTTTCGACGTGCAACGTCAAACCGGCATTCTGGGCGAAAGCCTGGAACCACTCCTTGACCATCTCGGTATCGAGCGCGCCGAGCTTCGGCTGATTGAAGGCGACCTTCCAGATCAGGTACGGCCGGTTCGAGGCATCGACCACCACCCGCGATCAGGGTTTCATCCATCGCCGACAGGGCCTGGCCGTAGCGGCGAATGCCGCGGCGCTCGCCCAGCGCTTGCGCCACCGCCTGGCCGATGACGATGCCGACATCCTCGGTGGTGTGGTGGCTGTCGATATGCAGATCGCCCTCGGCCTTGACCGTCAGATCGACGAGGCTGTGGCGGGCGAGCTGGGCCAGCATGTGGTCGAGAAAGCCGATGCCGGTGGCGATGTCGTAGCGGCCGGTGCCGTCCAGGTCGACCGTCACCGCCACCTTCGTCTCGCTTGTCGCCCGCTCGATCGTTGCCGTGCGCATGGGCTCTCCGTTGCCGACTTCGAGGCGGTTTTAGCAGGATTGTGCCGCGTGCGCACCGCCGCTCATTGCGGATCTCGCCGCGACCGCGAGGCGGTGGCGCAACTTGACCCGCTCCGCCTTCCTGCCTACATCGTCGAAACATTCGATACCGGCGCCGTGGGCGTCGATCTTCATCCGGAAACCGCTCTCCATGAAACCTGACGATCAACGTTCGTGGCATGGCACAACCATCCTCGCCGTTCGCAAGAACGGGCAGGTCGTGATCGCCGGCGACGGCCAGGTTAGCCTCGGCAACACGATCATCAAAGCGAACGCGCGCAAGGTCCGCCGGATCGGCGACGGCGCGGTGCTTGCCGGTTTCGCCGGAGCCACGGCCGACGCTTTTACCCTGTTCGAGCGGCTGGAGGCCAAGCTGGAGCAGTATCCGGGGCAGCTGACCCGAGCCTGCGTCGAGTTGGCCAAGGACTGGCGGACGGATCGCTACCTGCGCCGGCTCGAGGCGATGATGGCGGTGGCCGACGTACAGGTTTCGCTGGTGCTGACCGGCACCGGCGACGTGCTCGAACCGGAACACGGGCTGATCGGCATCGGCTCCGGCGGCAACTACGCCCTGGCGGCGGCCCGCGCGATGATCGACCGGGACGACATGGACGCCGCCGCGATCGCCAGGCGGTCGCTGGAGATCGCTGCAGACATCTGCGTCTTTACCAACCGCAACATCCTTGTTGAAAGCCTATGACCAGCTTTACCCCGCGCGAAATCGTTTCCGAGCTGGACCGCTACATCGTCGGCCAGAATGACGCCAAGCGGGCGGTCGCGATCGCGCTGCGCAACCGCTGGCGTCGCCAGCAGCTCGACGACGGCATGCGCCAGGAGGTGCTGCCGAAAAACATCCTCATGATCGGCCCGACCGGCGTCGGCAAGACGGAGATCGCGAGACGTCTGGCTAATCTGGCGCAGGCGCCGTTCCTCAAGGTCGAGGCGACCAAGTTCACCGAAATCGGCTATGTCGGTCGCGACGTCGAGCAGATCATCCGCGACCTGGTCGAGATCGCGGTGCACATGACCCGGGAGCGGCTGCGCAAGGAGGTCATCGCGCGCGCCGAGCTTGCCGCCGAGGACCGGGTCGTGACGGCGCTGGTCGGCGACAAGGCCAGCCCCGAGACCCGCGACCGGTTCCGCCGGATGCTGCGGGCGGGCGAGCTGGCCGATCGGGAGGTCGAGATCCAGGTCACCGACAGCGGCGGGATGCAGCTGCCAACCTTCGACATCCCGGGCATGCCCGGGGCGCAGATGGGCATGCTGAATATCAACGAGATGCTGAGCAAAGCCTTCGGCGGCTCCGCCGACCAAGACAAAGAAAATGTCGGTCGCGGACTCCTACGACGTGCTGGTCAGCCAGGAGGCGGACAAGCTTCTCGACGAGGACCGGATCGTCAAGGAGGCGATCGAGGCGGTCGAGAACAACGGCATCGTCTTTCTCGACGAGGTCGACAAGATTACCGCGCGCTCCGAACGGGTCGGCGCCGACGTCAGCCGCGAGGGCGTGCAGCGCGACCTGCTGCCGCTGATCGAGGGCACCATCGTCGCGACCAAGCGCGGCAATGTCCGCACCGATCACATCCTGTTCATCGCTAGCGGCGCATTCCACGTCGCCAAGCCGGCCGACATGCTGCCGGAGCTGCAGGGCCGTCTGCCGATCCGCGTCGAGCTGAAGGCGCTGACCCGCAATGACTTCGTGCGCATCCTGACCGAGCCGGAGGCCAGCCTGATCAAGCAGTACAAGGCGCTTATGGCGACGGAAGAGGTGACCATCGGCTTCACCGACGACGCCATCGAGGAGATCGCGACGCTCGCCGCGGAGATCAATCAGGGCGTCGAGAATATCGGCGCCCGCCGGCTGCAGACGGTGATGGAGAAGCTGGTCGAGGAGATCAGCTTCTCGGCCTCGGAGCGCGGCGGCGAGCGCATCGAGATCACCGCCGCCGACGTCCGCACCCGCGTTGGCGAGCTGGCCAAGAACGCCGATTTGACCAGGTTCATCCTGTAAGCCTTCAGCCGTTACCCCCGCAGTCGGCGGAGCAGGACGTAGAGCGCGCCCTCGCCGCCGTCGGCCGGCGCGGCGTGGCTGAAAGCGAGGATGCGCGCCCGGTTCCCCGGCAGGTTGAGCCAGTGCGGTACGTTGGTCCGGAGCACGCCGACGGCGCCTTCCGTGCGATAGCCCTTGCCGGTGATGACGAGCACGCAGCGCTTGCCCGCCGCCTGAGCGCCGGCGAGAAAGCCGTCCAACGCTGCGTGGGCCTCGCTCTGGGTCATGTTGTGCAGGTCGATCCGGCGCTCGGGCGCGATCAGGCCGCGGCGGAGCTTGGCCAGGGTGCGCTTGTCGAGGCCGGCGGCAACCCCCGGCGTCAGCTCCGGCGGTGTGGCGGGACGGACCCGGATCGGCGGTGACGGCAGCGGGGCGGGAGATACGGGATCAGGCTTGCGCGCGGTGTCTTCGACTGCTGACTCCCGGCTTGGAACCGGCGTCCTGACGAGGACCGGGGGCGGCGGCCGCCGCTTCTTCAGCGGCCTGATCCCCTCGGTTACCCGCTGCCATAGCTCCCGGTCGGGCGCCTCGCCGTCGCCGTTCCTATCCTCGCCCGGCATCGTCGTCGCCCGTGGTCATGACCGCTCCGCTGGCTCCACCGCCTCATCGACGAGGATGATGTGCAGCCGCCGCGGCCCATGGGCGCCGAGAAGCAGGGTCTGCTCGATGTCGGCCGTCCGTGAGGGCCCGGTGATCCAGTTGACCACCCGCGGCATGACGCCGGCGCCGTTGCGCGCCCGCAGCCGCGCCCAGGCGTCCTCATAGCTGCCGACGATCCGGTCGACGAACAGCAGCGCGATATGAAAGTCCGGGAGAAAGTTCAGCGTCGTCGGGCTCGCGGGCCCGGAAAGCAGCACCAGCGTCCCGGTTTCGGCGACGCCGGCGAAGCTGCCGGTCAGCGAAACCGGATCGTGGTCATCGGCCTTGCCGGTGGCGATCTGCAGCAGCGGTTCGCGGTCCCATGGAATGCCGGCGAGATCCGGATCGGGCGCTACCTTCAGCGCAGCCGGAAGGTTAGCGGCCTGCAGATAGGCACGCACCCGTTCCGGCACATCGGCGAGAGCGGCGACCCGCTCGGTGGTCGCGTTGACCCGCTCGGCTTCGGCAACGAACCGGGCGACCGCGTCCGCGCCCTGGCTCCGGCCCCGCTCGGGCACAACGTTGGCTTGGGGATTGGCAAGACGGGCCGCAACCGCGGCGGCGGCGACATCCGCCGGCTCGCGGCGGTCCAGCGCCCGGCGGATCGAGCCGAGAATGGTCGCGTGCGCGTCGCTCATTGCCGACGGCCTCCGCGCTCCGACCACATCTGCTGGAAGGTCTTGCCGGCCGGCGCCGGCAGGTCGCGCGCGCCAGTCCACCCTTGCGCAAGCGGTAACCGGCGGAACCGGCCGCCGTTCCGCTTCAGCCGGCCCATGCGCCCAAGGCCGCCGACGCCGAGCCCCATCGCCAGCTTGTACAACGACGGGCGGCGGGCGAGAAACGCCCAACCGCTCAGGCCGTAGCGGACCGCCGCGGGCGACTTCCGGGCCTCGTGTTGGCGGTTGCGGAGCTGGCGCAGCATCCGCGGCAGCGGGATCTGCATCGGGCAGACCTCCTCGCAGCGGCCGCACAGGGTCGAGGCGTTGGGCAGGTTGCCGGCCTCCTCGATCCCGATCAGGTTGGGGATCAGGACCGCGCCCATCGGCCCAGAGTAAACCCAGCCGTAGGCATGGCCGCCCACCGCGGCGTAGATCGGGCAGTGGTTGATGCAGGCGCCGCAGCGGATGCAGCGCAGCATCTCGCGGAACTCGTTGCCGAGCATCTCGGTCCGGCCGTTATCGAGAAGCAGCACATGCACCTCGCTGGGGCCGTCCAAATCGTCGCTGCGCTTCGGCCCGGTGGTGAAGGTGGTGTACACGGACAGATCCTGGCCCGTCGCCGAACGGGCGAGGACGCGCAGGATGGTCGTTGCGTCCTCCAGCGTCGGGACGACCTTTTCGAGGCTGGCAATGACGATCTGCACCCGCGGCAGCGTCTGAGTGAGATCGCCGTTGCCTTCGTTCGTTACCAGCACGACCGAGCCGGTCTCGGCGACCAGCATATTGGCGCCGGTGATGCCGAGTTCGGCGGCGAAGAATTCCTGGCGCAGGACCGCGCGGGCCTCGGCCAGCATGACCTCCGGTTCCTCCAGCGGCCGCGCCTCCGGGTAGTCGCGGTGGTGGCTTCGGAACGCGTCGGCGACCTGGTCCTTGGACAGATGCACGGCCGGCGCAATGATGTGACTGGGCGGCTCATGGCGGAGCTGGATGATGTACTCGCCAAGGTCGGTTTCGACCGGACGGATGCCCTCGGCCTCGAGAAACTCGTTGATGCCGATCTCCTCGCCGATCATCGATTTGCCCTTGGCCACCGTCTGCGCGCCGCTGTCACGGCAGATCTCGAGGATCTTCTTCCGCGCGGCCTCAGCGTCAGTGCACCAATGGACCCGCGTCCCGTTGGCCGCGGCCTTTTCGGCGAAGCGCTCGAGGTAGAGGTCGAGGTTGGCGATCGCGTGATCTTTGATCTCGCGTGCGGCCTCCCGGAGCGCGTCGAACTCCGGCATCCGGTCGACGGCCGCGCGCCGCTTGACAGGGAAACCTTCCTTGAAGCGGCCCAGCGACTGCTGCAGCTTGGCGTCGTTAAGGGCGCGGTGGGCGTTGTCGACGAATGAATGCGCAGTCGAGTCCACGGACCTGACCTCCCGGTGCGGTTCCGCCGGCTTGGCCGCCGGCCTGGTTGTTGACCAACGACCGGCGCGGAAGGCCCACGCCGAAGTCGTCAGGCGATCTGCTTTTTGGCCCGCGGCATTTCGATCTCACCGATTGGCGGCGCGTCTTCGCAGGTTCCGGCGAGAACCTCGGCCACATGGCGCACGTGCACGCCCACTCCCCGCCGCTGCAGCCGGCCGGCCATGTTCATCAGACAGCCCATGTCGCCGCCGATGAGCATTTCCGCGCCCGTCGCCGCGATGGCATCGACCTTGACATCGACCATCTTCTCGGAAATCTCGGGATATTTGACGCAGAACAGCCCGCCGAAGCCGCAGCAGGCCTCGGCCTCGTCCATTTCCCGCAACTCGAGGCCGTCGATGCCGGCCAGGAGCGTGCGCGGTTGTTCCCGGATGCCGAGCTCGCGCAACCCGGAACAGGAATCGTGGTAGGCGGTGCTCGCCTCGAGCCGGCCGGCGATGGACCCGACCTTCATGATGTCGTTGAGAAAGGTGGTAAGTTCGAACGTTCGCTGGGCTAGCTCGCGAGCGCGGTCGAGCCAGAGCGGATCGTCAGCGAACATTTCAGGGTAGTGGACCTTGATCGTCCCGCCGCAGGAGCCGGACGGCAGCACGACGTAACTCGAAGCCGGCGAACGCCTCAATGACGTTGCGGGCAATCGCCCGGGCATCCGCCACGTCGCCGGCGTTGTAGGCGGGTTGACCGCAACACGTCTGTGCCGCCGGCACGACCACATCGCACCCGGCTTGCTCCAGAAGCTTCACCGCAGCGAAGCCGACCGCCGGTCGCATCAGATCGACGAGGCAGGTAACGAACAGGCCAACAGTAGGGCGACGCTCCGGCATGACGTGAAAATGGGGCACATTCTCAGCGTTGACAACATCATTTCGTCATTTGGCGGACAGCGCCCCGCCCGCGGCGGTGGACCCACGCGGCAGCAGAAGGTAGTAGCGGCCGAGGTCCTTCATGGCTCCGGCGCGATCGCCGGCCGCGGCGCCGGAGCCCCAGAAAAGGTCGCCACGGACCGGCCCCTTGATGGCGCCGCCGGTATCCTGGGCCACGACAAGCCGGCGCAGCGGCCTTCGCGTCAGCGGATCCGTCGTTTCCAGCCACAGGGGCGCACCGAGCGCGATGAAGGTCGGATCGACCGCCAGACTGCGCTCCGGCGTGAGCACGACATTCTGCGCCCCGATCGGCCCAGGTCCGTCGATCCGCCGGAAGAAAACGAATGAGGGATTCTTCGCCATGACCTCGGCGGCCTCCTGCGGATGGCCAGTGAGCCAGGCGCGGATCGCCCGCATCGACATCTGCTCCTCGGGGATGGCGCCGCGGCGGATCAGCTCCCGGCCGATGGCGATAGTAAGCCCGCCCGTTCTTGCCGGCGTAGCCGAGGCGGATGACCCGTCCGTCATCCATGATTACCCGTCCGGATCCTTGGATATGCAGGAAGAAGGCGTCGACGGCGCTATCGACCCAGAGCATCTCCAAACCGCGGCCGGAAAGAGCGCCGCGCTCGATTTCGGCTCGATCGGGAAAGGGAACGACCGAGCGGCCGGCGAGCTGGCCAACGATTTGCTGGCCCTTCAGGTCGTCGCGGAAGGCGCCGAGATCGACGGTGACAAGATTGTCGGGCATGCGGAAGATCGGCGTCTGATAGACGCCGCCGCGGGTTTCCGACCCGCGCAGTTCGGGTTCGTAGTAGCCGGTGAACAGCCCCTCGGGATCGCCGTTGTCGGTTGCCAACGCCGGGGAAAAGTTCTGCTCGAAGAACAGACGGGCGGCATCCGGCTGACTTAGCGGCACGGCGGCGGCGGTGGCGCAGACCGCATTCAGAGACTCGCGGCTCACGCCGAGGCGTGTCCAGCCTTCGCCGTCCGCGCCGGTCTGCAGACGCGAACACGAGACGAGGAACGCCGCCAGCGCCCGGCCGTGGTCATCATCGGCCCAGCCCGACAGCGACGCAAACGACGCTGGTTCGAGACGTAGCCTCGGAGTAGACGGCGGGGCGCAGCCGGCGAGGTCCAGCAGCAGCAGTGCGGACGCGATGAAGAGCCACGCCCGGCGCCAACGCCAAGCCACGGTGCGCAACGCCATCGGCGGACCAGCGGTCGGGCGGCGCGGCGGCAGCAGCCGTTACTCGCTCGATCCGGTGGCCACCAGAATCCAGTTTGGGTCCGGATTGCGGGTGTCGCGGGCAAACGTCCAGACATCGCTCACGGTTGTCACCCGATCCGGTTCGCCCTCGACGATCTCCCCGGCGGCATTGCGGGTGACCGTCACCTGCTCGCTGGTGAAGCGGACGGTGACGTGAGCCATCCGGCCGACCATGGCCGCGTCTTCAACCTCGGTCTTCTGTATGCCGACCAGGGTCGTTTCGAGGACGTGTCCGGCGGCGCTGCGATCGGCGATCGAGGCGGAGAAGTTGGCGAAAACTTCCGGGCTCAACAGCGGCTTGAGGGTCGAGGTATCGCCGCCGACGTAGGCCGTCAGTATCATCTCGAAAGCCACTCGGGCGCCGGCGACAAACTCCTTATCGTCGAAGCGCGGATCGGCGATCCTGATCTGGGTCAAGCCGGCCTGGGGCGAGACCGAGCCGTCGGCCGGGGTAGGCCCAGCCTCGCCGCGTTCGGGCAATCGAACCACCTCATTGTCTGCGACATCTTTTTTCGGCTGCGGCCGGAACGGATCCTGCGGCGGACCCTGATGACCGTCCCTGCGTCCGAGGACGCTGCGCAGCCGCAGAATCAAGAACGCCGCAACCAGCGCGAAGAGGATGATGTCGATAAATTGAAAGCCGCCGCCCATATCGTTTCCTAGCTTCGTAACAACGGGTTAGAGCTGCCTGAAGCGCCTCTGTCGTTAAATAACAATAGCCGCATGTGGATCGCTCGTCCACCCAACCCATTGCTTTTCAAAAAACACCGCTTTTCTCCTTGAAGAGATGGACCTCGACGCGCCGGGAGGCAACGATGGGTTTAGTACTGTTTGGCGTGATGATTGTCGTTCCGATCCTCGAGATCGCGGTTTTCATCCTTGTCGGCCGCCTCATCGGTTTGTGGCCGACCCTGGCCGGGATCCTGCTCACCGCCCTCATCGGCAGCGCAATCATTCGCCATCAGGGAGTCGGGATCATCGCCAAGGCCAGGCAGATGATCAACGCCGGCGAAGCGCCGGTCGGCGCGATGCTCGAAGGGCTGGCGTTGCTGATTGCCGGGGCGCTTCTGGTAACGCCGGGGTTTGTCACCGATACCCTGGGCTTCCTGCTGCTGATCCCGACCTTGCGCCGGACTGTCGCGGCATCGCTGATCGCGCGTGCGGCCAGGCGGGCGGAAATACGGGTGCAGACATCGCGAGCGGGGTCGGGCGCAGGGCCGGGCCCGGCGGCCGGCCGTCGACCCGGCCGCAAGCGTCCCGGAGCCGGCGTGACCATTGAGGGTGAGTGGCAGGATCTGAGCGAGTCGGAGACGCCTGAGCGCGAGCCCGAAGAGCCGGGCGATTCCATACAAGCGGTCGAAGCGCCACCGCCGGGACGGGGTTGGCGCCGCCCGCGCGATGCGGGCCGCGACGATGACGGCGAGTTGCCGCGGGGGCCGCGCAGCGCCTGAGCCTGGCGCGGCGTGCATGCACGTTGTGCTCTGCTGCGATCCATGTTAGCCAGCGCCGATCCTTCAAGGATGCGGGGGACGAACATGAGTGACGAGATCGACGCAGGGGGCAAAGCGGACGCAGCGGCCGGAGGCAATGGCGCCGATGGCAGCGCGCCGCCGCTGATGGTCAACGCCCAATACATCAAGGATCTGTCCTTCGAGGCGCCAAACACCCCGGCTGTCTTCACGCAGATGCAGCAGTCGCAGCCGGACATCACCGTCAATGTCGACGTTCAGGCGCGCCCGCTCGAAGTGCCCGTCTACGAGGTCGTGCTTAATGTCCGCGCCGACTGCAAGGCCGGCGAGACCCAGGCGTTCCTGGTCGAGCTGTCCTATGGCGGCGTCTTCACCTTGAACGTACCGCAGGCCGACATTCATCCGGTCCTGCTGATCGAGTGTCCGCGGCTATTGTTCCCGTTTGCCCGCCAAATCGTCGCGACTACGACTATCAACGGCGGGTTCCTTCCGCTGATGCTGGGGCCGATCGATTTTGCCAGCCTCTACCACCGCCAGCATCACGACGACGCAGTCGCCGAGAGTGCCGCGCCGCCGCCCGCCGGACCGTCGATCTAGAAAATCCCCCCTTAGGAACCTATCGCGGTCGTCCCTAACCCTCCCGGTGGCGCAGGCCCCTCCCTTTCCTGAAGCGAGAGGGGTAGGGTGAGCGCCCAAAAGCAGTCGGGTAGTCGGGCAACGAAAGCTTCGTGCGCCGCAGCCTCGTCCGCTGTCGGCTGGATCAGCACGGGCCTGCGGGTGATCGGCGCCACAGCGCCTGCGCGGCTTGTGGCTGGCGCTGCCGCCAGCGTCAGCTTCGGCTGCCGGCCGCCGATCAGTTCGAGGTAGACGACGGCGAGGAGCTGCGAGTCCTTCAGCGCGCCGTGCAGTGCTCGATCGCCGAGATCAATCTCGTAGCGGCGACACAGCGCATCCAGGTTCGCCGGTGCGCTCGGAAACATCTGCCGCGCCTTCGTCAGCGTGCAGATGGCACGCTCGGCAGCGATGGGCTGCCGGCCGCAGCGCATCAACTCGGCGTTGAGGAAGCCGATGTCGAAGACAGCGTTGTGAATGACCAATGGATCGGTGCCGATGAAGTCGATCAGGCTGTCGACGACGACGGCGAAACACGGCTTCTGAGCGAGGAAGGCATCGGAAAGACCATGAACCGCGAAGGCACCGGTCGGCATCGGCCGCTCCGGATTGACATAGGTGTGGTAGACCCGCCCGGTCGGCACATGGTTGACCAGCTCGACGCAACCGATCTCCACGATCCGGTGTCCGCCGGCCGGATCAATGCCCGTCGTTTCGGTATCAAGAACGATTTCGCGCATGCCGCCCGGTTGCCCTGCCTGGTCGCCCCGCCTGAGAGGCAGCGCGCAGCTTCGTTACAATAGCGCCAATGGCCCGCATGGAACAGGCCCGTCCGAGGCCAGTCGGGATGACGAAGTCGGCGCGCCGGCGCTTTTCTTGATCCGCCATCTGCCGGGCGAGGGTGGCGCTGATCCGCGCCTCGTCGAGGCCCGCGCGTTGGCGAAGCCGTTGCCGCTGGATGAACGCCGGTGCCGAGACCACCGCCACCAGATCGCAACGACGATCGCCGCCCGACTCAAAGAGCAGCGGGATATCGAGAACGACGACCGGGATCTTCGCCCGCATGGCGCGGTTCAGGAACCGGCGCTGGTCGGCGTAGACCAGGGGATGGACGATAGCTTCGAGCCGGCGCAGCGCATCCGCGTCGCCGAAAACCCGCGTTGCCAGCACCTCCCGCCGCACCGCACCATCGAAAACGACGCCAGGAAAGGCTATCGCGATAGCTCTCACCGCGCCGCCGCCATGGGCAAGGAGGCTGTGGACAACCGCGTCGGCGTCCCACACCGGCACGCCCAGACGGCGAAACATCGCCGCAGCAGTCGATTTACCCATGGCAATGGAGCCGCTGAGGCCAAGCGTGATCAAAACGGAGCCAGCGCCCGTTCGAGGTCGCGGCGCAACGCCGGGGTCACCTCGGGATCGACGCCGAACCAAGCGTGAAAGGCGGGCCGGGCCTGATGCAGCAGCATGCCGAGGCCGTCGACCGTCACGTGCCCTTGCGCGGCCGCCTGCTTTAGCAGGCGGGTGCGGAGCGGCACGTAGACGATGTCGTTGACGACCGCGGCGTCCGGCAGCCGGCCGAGATCCAATTCGAGTTCAGAATGCCCACCCATCATCCCAAGACTGGTCGCGTTGACGACCAGCCTCGCCCCTGCGAGCGCGTCATCGCGCGCGGACCATGGCCGGACCGAGACCGCCCCACCGCTGAGGGCTTCCGCTAGCCGGCGGGCCCGGGCCTCGTCGCGGTTGATCAGCCGCAGCTCAGACACACCGGCATCGAGAAGAGCGAGGACAACGGCGCGTGCGGCACCGCCCGCACCCAGCACGACGGCGGGACCCTGGTCCGCGCGCCACGCCGGCGCGCCCTCTCGCAGGTTCGCGAGGAAGCCGAACGCGTCGGTGTTCGTGCCGTAGAGGCGTCCCGAGGCCTCGACGATCACCGTATTAACCGCGCCGGTTCGGGCGGCGACGTCCGAGCGGGCATCGACAAGGACGCAAGCCCGCTCTTTGTGCGGGATGGTCACGTTGGCGCCGGCAAAGCCGAGCGTGGCGAGGGCCGCCAGACCCTCGACGAGGCGATCTGGTCGGACCGGTATGGGCACATAGGCCCCGTCGATGCCGTACCGGCGCAGCCAGTATCCGTGCAGCCGCGGTGACAGCGAATGAGCGACCGGCCAGCCGATGACCCCGGCAACGCGGGCCGCTCCCGACAAACCCGTCGAGGCTCCGCCTATCTGCGCATTGCCCTGAATGGATTCAATCACGGAATTCAGTCCGCCATCGCGCCACAGGCGCGAAGATAGCCGAGCAGCGGCAGCAACGGCAGGCCGAGGATCGTGAAGATGTCGCCTTCGACCGCGGAGAACAGCTGAACCCCGTATCCTTCGAAGCGATAGCCGGCAACTGTATCCAAGGCGTCGGCGCCGGCCGTGAGCAGATAGTCCGCCAGAAAGGCGTCAGAGAACGCACGCATGGTCATCACTGCAACATCAATATGGCGCCAGAGGCACCGGCCGTCCCGCGCAACCGCAACCGCGGACAGCAGCCGGTGGGACCGATCGCGGAGGATCCTCAGGCCGGCCTCGGCCCCGGCGAGATCGCAAGGCTTCTCGAACCATTGTCCCTCGCATTCGAGAATCTGATCGGCGCCGATGACCAGGGCTTCACGATGACCCTGCCCGACCGCCAGCGCCTTCGCCTCGGCCAGGGCCAGCGCCGTGTCCTCAGGCGAACGGCCGGCCGCCCGCATCCCAATGCGCACCGCCGCCTCGTCGACGTTTGCCGAAGCCGCAAGACACGCCACGCCCGCTTCGGCAAGAAGACGCCGGCGCGTGCGGCTCGCCGAGGCCAGCACCAGCCGCGGTCGAGGAACACCCCGCCGGCCTGCACCCGCATGCCCGTCTGTAGCTACGTCGTCTTTCATCGAGAGCGGCACCGCCAGTTGGATCCCGTCACGGTCGGTCTCGATGGCCGGGATGGTATGCGGATGAAATGGGGATAAGCACACGAATCGGGGCGGCGGTGCCAAACGGCGTCCGCCAGAGTTTCACTTCCATATCGCTTGTCCGGCTGTTGATAAGCCCCGGCGCGATTGCCCCGCGATGGGCGCGACCAGCAACGCGCGCAGTTGTCCCCATCCCTCGAACCGCGACCCATCGCGTTCATCAGCACCGGCCTCTGGCAGTGATCGGGCTCGTTACCCACATGCTTGTATACCCTGCCGGCGATGCCGACCGCCGGATAGACCCTTTCATCCACACCCGTTAATCCCCGATTGTCCCCGCCCTACTACAACAACCACCTTTTATCTTAGATAAAGAAGTTCTTGTAGTGAACCTCGGCCGAAACGGTAAAACCTCAGTTACGAATGTCGATGTTCCGTCGAAGCGGCTGCTTGGTGCCTTCGCAGATTCATCGCTCGGGGTTCCGGAACGCCCGCCGTTTTGGTTTCTTCGCCAGGCCGGGCGCTACCTTCCGGAGTACCAGCGGCTGCGTCGCGAAGCGCCCGACTTTCTCACCTTCTGCTATACCCCGGCGCTCTGCGTCGAGGCGGCAATGCAGCCCTTGCGCCGCTTCCGGATGGATGCAGCGATCCTGTTCAGCGATATTCTCGTCATTCCCGATGCCCTTGGCCAGCGTGTCGCCTTTGTCGAGGGACAGGGACCGCGGCTGGAGCCCCTGCGCGATGCCGACGCGATCGCCAGGCTCGATATCGCTCGTCTGGACGCGCATCTGGCACCTGTCTATGCCGCCGTCACTGGAACGGCTGCGGCGATGGGGCCGACCACGGCGCTTATCGGCTTTGCCGGCGCGCCGTGGACGCTGGCCCTGTATATGATCGAGGGCCAGGGCGGGACGGCCGGCGAGCGCGCGCGGGCAATGGCGTGGCGTGCGCCGGAGACATTCGAAGGCTTGATCGCGCGGCTCGTCGACGCCATCGCCCAATTTGCCTGTCGGCAGATCGATTATGGCGTCGAGGTCATCCAGATTTTCGATAGCTGGGCTGGGCTCCTCGCCGAGAGCCAGTTCCGCGATTGGGTCATCGCGCCGACCGCCACCATTGTCCGGCGGGTCAAGGAGCATGCGCCGGGCGTGCCCGTGATCGGCTTTCCGCGCGGGGCGGGCGCGCTGTACGCCGATTACGCCCGCGAGACCGGGGTCGATGCGGTCGGGCTCGATGCCGGGGTGCCACTGGCTTGGGCGGCCAGCGCGCTCAAGCCGCACGCGGTGGTCCAGGGCAATCTCGACAACCTGCTGGCCATGGCCGGAGGCGACGCACTGGAGGACGAGACCCGGCGGATCCTGGCTGGCCTCGGTCCCGAACGGTTCATCTTCAACCTTGGCCACGGCGTGCTGCCGGAGACTCCGCCGGAGCATATCGCGCGGGTCGCGGAGGCGGTCATGGGCTGGCAGGGTGCATGAGCGGCACAGCGGCACAGCGGACGGCGGTCGTTCTGTTCAACCTCGGCGGACCCGACCGGCTCGAGTCGGTTCAGCCGTTCCTGGCCAATCTGTTCTGCCGATCCGGCGATCATCGGCCTGCCGGCTCTGTTGCGTCGACCGCTGGCCCGGTTTATCGCCCGACGGCGCGCGCCCGTCGCCCGCGAGATCTACGCGCAGATCGGCGGCCGCTCGCCGCTCCTGACGCTGAGCGAAGCGCAGGGCGCGGCGTTGGAAGCCGCCCTCGCCCACCGCGGGCAGGAGGCGCGGACGTTCGTCGCCATGCGCTACTGGCACCCGATGAGCGACGAGACGGCGGCCGCGATAGCCGACTGGCGCGCGGACGAGATCGTTCTGCTGCCGCTCTATCCGCAATTTTCCACAACGACCACCGGGTCATCGCTGCGCGCCTGGGAGGCGGCGGCGCGACGCGCCGGGCTGGACCGCCCCGTCCGCGCGATCTGCTGCTACCCGACCGATCCCGGCTTCATCGCCGCCGTTGTGGGTCTGATCGTCGCGGCGCTGGATGAGGCGAAGGCGCTGGGCGGAACGGCGCGCCTGTTGTTCTCCGCCCATGGCCTGCCGAAGCGGGTCATCGCCCGCGGCGATCCGTATCAGGCGCAGGTGGAGGCGACGGTGGCCGCGGTCATGGATCGGCTGGGCGAGGCCGCCGGTGACCACGTCATCTGCTATCAGAGCCGGGTCGGTCCGCTGCAGTGGATCGGCCCTGCGATCGAAGACGAATTGAGGCGGGCGGCTGACGACGGCATTGGTACCGTGGTTGTCGTGCCGACCGCCTTTGTCTCCGAACATTCGGAGACGCTGGTCGAACTCGACATCGAGTACCGCGCGCTCGCTGCGAAGCTGGGGATCGCGAACTACATGCGTGTGGCGACGGTCGGGACCACGGCCGCGTTCATCGAAGGACTGGCTGACCTGGTTACGGGTGCGCTAGAAGGATCGGGCGGATTGGCGAGCGGTTGCGGCGGGCGCTGGTGCGCGCCGGCTTTCGCCGGTTGTCCAAGCACGGTTTCGCCGCACGTTTCAGGCGACGCGATGAAGATGGAAGTACCGCGATGATGGACGGATACCTCTGGGCGCGCGCTCTGCACGTTATCAGCTTCATCGCCTGGATGGCTGGGCTGCTCTACCTGCCCCGGCTGTACGTCTACCACTGCCAGCAGAAAGCGGGCTCCGACGCCTCCGAGACCTTCAAGGTGATGGAGCGCCGTCTGCTCCGGGCGATCATGAATCCGGCCATGATCGCGACCTTCGTCTTCGGCGGGATCCTGATCTGGTATCTGGGCGAGGACGCATGGACCATGGGCTGGCTGCACGCCAAGCTTGCGCTCGTCCTCGCGATGGCCGTGGTCCACGGCTACTTGGCTAGGTGGCGCAAGGACTTCGCCGCCGACCGCAACCGGCGGTCGGAGACCTTCTACCGTGTCATCAATGAAGTTCCGACGGTCCTGATGATCGCAATCGTCATTCTGGCGGTGTTTAAACCTTTTTGAGCACTGCCGCGGTTTAATTGCTGTTTGACATGCTCCGGCAACCTGATCCATTGTGCACGTTGTGTAGTGTCCCTCTTCCGTTCCCCGCTCCTCGCAGGCACGTTCGTAGATTAGCCTTTCACGGCTCGGCCGCTTGCCGTTGATCGTTGCCAGCCGTCTCCGTTGGCGTCTCCCGAAACTCGCTTGGCGAGCAGCCACCGTGTCCATCTCCACGAAGAAGCGCAAACAATGAATTTGAAGGAACTGAAGTCCAAGCCGCCGGCGGAGCTGCTGAGCTACGCGGAAGAGCTCAAGATCGAGAACGCGAGCTCCCTGCGCAAGCAGGAGATGATGTTCGCCATCCTCAAGCAGATGGCCGAGAACGAGGTCGCGATCTTTGGCGATGGCGTCTTGGAAATTCTTCAGGACGGTTTCGGTTTCCTCCGCTCGCCGGAGGCGAACTACCTTCCCGGTCCGGATGACATCTACGTTTCGCCGAGTCAGGTCCGCCGCTTCGGTCTGCGAAACGGCGACACCGTGGAAGGCGAGATCCGATCGCCGAAGGACGGCGAGCGTTATTTTGCGCTGCTACGCGTCACCCGGATCAATTTCGGCGATCCGAGTGAGGTCCGCCACCGGATCAACTTCGACAACCTGACCCCGCTCTATCCCCAAGACCGGCTGAGCATGGAAATCGAGAACCCGGACCGAAAGGATCTGACCTGCCGGGTGGTCGACCTGATCGCGCCGATCGGCAAGGGGCAGCGCGCCCTGATCGTCGCTCCGCCGCGCACCGGCAAGACGGTGATGTTGCAGAACATCGCCCACTCGATCGCCGCTAATCACCCCGAATGTTACTTGATCGTGCTTTTGATCGACGAGCGACCCGAAGAGGTCACTGACATGGCCCGCTCGGTCAAGGGCGAGGTCATCAGCTCGACCTTCGATGAGCCGGCGGCCCGCCACGTCCAGGTCGCCGAGATGGTGATCGAGAAGGCCAAGCGCCTAGTCGAGCACAAGCGCGATGTCGTCATCCTGCTGGATTCGATCACCCGGCTGGCCCGCGCCTACAACACCGTGGTGCCATCCTCGGGCAAGGTGCTAACCGGCGGCGTCGACGCCAACGCGCTGCAACGGCCGAAGCGGTTCTTCGGCGCGGCGCGGTGCATCGAGGAGGGCGGCTCGCTGACGATCATCTCGACCGCGCTCATCGACACCGGCTCGCGCATGGACGAGGTCATCTTCGAGGAGTTCAAGGGCACCGGCAACTCCGAGATCATCCTCGACCGCAAGCTTGCCGACAAACGCAGCTGGCCCAGCATCGACATCACGCGGTCGGGCACGCGAAAAGAGGAACTGCTGGTCGACAAGTCGACGTTGTCGAAGATGTGGGTTCTGCGCCGCGTGCTCATGCCGATGGGCGTCGTCGACGCCATGGAGTTCCTGCTCGACAAGCTGCGTCAGTCGAAGTCCAACCGCGACTTCTTCGAGGCGATGAACAGCTAGAGTGGTTTGGCCATGCGCTTGGCGTGCGCAGAGGTGCCTGGCTGGGAGAGGAAGCGGATCCTGCTAGGGTTGGAGCACGGTCGAGCCCGTCGTCTTGCGCGCTTCCAGATCGCGATGCGCCTGGGCGGCGTCGGCGAGGGCATAGGTCCGGTTGACGTGGATCTTCACCGCGCCGCTTGCGACCACGTCGAACAACTCGGCGGCCGTCTTCTGCAGGTCGGCCGGATCGGCGGTATAGGTCATCAGCGTCGGCCGGGTCAAAAACAGCGAACCCTTCGCCGACAACAAGGCGGGTTCGAACGTCGGGACCGGCCCCGAGGCGTTGCCGAACGACACCATCATCCCCATCGGCCGAAGACAATCCAGCGAGCCCATGAAGGTCGATGCGCCGATCCCGTCGTAGACGCCGGCGACGCCGCGGCCTTCGGTGATCCGCTTGACGGCCGGGACGAAGTCCTCGCGGGTGTAGACGATGGGGTGGGCGCAGCCGTTCGCCTTGGCCAACGCGGCTTTCTCGTCGCTGCCGACCGTTCCGATGACGGTGGCGCCAAGGTGGGCGGCCCACTGGCAGGCGATCAGGCCGACCCCGCCGGCGGCGGCATGGATGAGGACAATGTCGCCGGGCTGAACCCGGTAGGTCCGGCGCAGCAGATATTGTGCCGTCATCCCCTGAAGCATCATCGCCGCCGCCTGCTGATCGGATATGGCGTCTGGAAGGGCGACGACCCGATCGGCGGGCATCAGCCGCGCCTGCGCGTAGGCCCCGACCGGTCCGCCGGCGTAAGCGACGCGATCGCCCGGCTTCAGCCCGGAGACGCCCTCACCGACAGCTTCGACGACGGCGGCCGCTTCGAGCCCGATGCCGCTCGGCAGCGACGGCACCGGATAGAGGCCGTTGCGATGATAGACGTCGATATAGTTCAAACCGACCGCGGTCTGGCGCAGCCGGATCTGGCCCGGACCCGGATCGCCAACCTCCACGTCCTCCCAATGCAGGACGTCGGGACCGCCGGTCTCGTGCATGCGAATGGCCTTGCTCATGAACCTGTTCCTTCCCGCCCGCTCCATAGCCCAGTGATGGGATCTGCTGTAGCCGCCCTCGACCATACGCCTTCGAGCGTAAGCAGCGCGGCTTTGGTCGCTATCCCCTCGCCGCCGGAGTAACCGCCCAACGCGCCACCAGCGCCGACGACGCGATGACATGGGATGATGATCGGGATCGGGTTGCGGGCGCAAGCCCCCGCCACCGCCCGTGGCGCCGTGCCGAGCGCGCGCGCGAGGTCGCCGTAGGTCACGGTCGTGCCCCAAGGGATATCGCGCAGCCGCTGCCAGACCCGCCGCTGGAAGGCGCCCCCGGTCGGATTGACCGGCACGGAGAAGGACATCGGCCTTCCGCTCAAGTAGGCTTCCAGTTCGGCCACGACCCGCTCAAGCCCCTCGCCGTCCGCAGCTTGCCCCGCCCTGCCCCAGTCCAGCGCAACAACCGCGCCATCCTCGACGAAGACGCTGAGGACGCCGAACGGCGAGGATAACGACATATGCGCCACGGCCTAGGTAACCGCCGCGAGCGTGGTCGCGGCCAGCCGCGTCGCCAGCTCTTCTTCCGTCGTCGCCGGCAGGCCGCACGTCTGGCCGACGCAGACATAGGCGGTGGCGTGGCCGCCGATCGCTGGCTTCCCGGTCGCAGGATGGGCCGCGGGCAACTGGGCATCCGTACAGACGGTCATGACAAACCGAAACGCGAGCGGAGCGCGCAGCGCCGCGGCCCGCAGATCGTCCGCGGCCGGATCGCCCGGCGGCGCGACGATGACGATCTGAACGGCGCCGGCGAGGAATTCGTACGCCGTCATCAGCCCGGGAACGCTGAGCAGGTATTGCGGGTTGCTGCCGGAGAAGAGTTGCACCGCCGCATCCGCGGCGTCGCGGTAGGCCACGTTGCCGGTGGCGAAGTACAACTGGGCGAGCACCTCGACCATGGTCCCGTTGCCGGACGGGACGGCGTTGTCGGCGACCGCCTTTGGCCGGGCGATGACATCGGTGGTGTCGTCGGCGGAGGTAAAATAGCCGCCGGCATCCGGATCGCGGAAGTGGCGGTCAACCACGGCCGCCCAGGCTTCCGCCTGCTCGAGATAACCGCGTTCGCCGGTGGCCTGGAACAGGCTCAGCGCTGCCCGGCTCATGTTGGCGTAGTCTTCCAGCACGCCGGGATGACGGGCCTCGCCCGCGCGCCAAACGTGGCGCAGGCGCTCGCCGTCGCTCATCTGCGTCGCGACAAACCGGAATACGGTCCTGGCGGCATCGACCCATGCCGGCTGGTCGAAGACCGTTCCAGCTTCCGCCAGCGCCGCGATCGTCAGCCCGTTCCAGTCGGCCAGAACCTTGTCATCGCGGGCGGGCGGCACCCGCTTGCGCCGGGCGGCGAGCAGTCGGTCGCGGCCGCAGGCCAGACTGCGCCCGTCGTCGGTGGATGGCACACCGGACGCCCCGATCCGGTTCAGGATGCTCAGGCCCTCCCAGTTGCCGCCGGCACGGATGTCGTAGGCGGCCTTGAACGCCGCCGCATCCTCGCCGAGGACTGCGTCGACCTCCGCGTCGGTCCAGACGTAGTACTTGCCTTCGACGCCTTCACTGTCGGCGTCAAGCGCGCTGGCGAAGGCGAAGCCTTGACCGTCCGGCGCATCGATCCGCATCTCCGCCATCAGCCAGTCGATGCTCTCGGCAATGCGCCGGGCATAAAGCGGACTGCGCGTCTCGCGCCAGACCTCGGTCATAAGGTCGATGAGCAGGGCGTTGTCGTAGAGCATCTTCTCGAAATGGGGGACGAGCCAGATCTCATCGGTCGCGTAGCGGGCGAAGCCGCCGGCGAGGTGGTCATAGATCCCGCCCTGACAGATCGCATCCAGTGTCGTCGTCACGGCGTCGCGCAGGGCCGCGCCGCCGCCGCGTTTGTAGGCCCGCCAGAGAAAGCGATAGAAGACCGGCTGCGGAAATTTCGGCGCGCCGGCGGTCCCTCCGTTACGGGTGTCGATCAGCCGCAGGGCATGGCGCGCGGTTTCGTCGAGCGCCTGAAGGCTGAGTCCGGCGCCGGGCTCCGGCGACTGCATTTTTGCCAAGGCTTGGCGCAGTGCAACGACGTTCGTTTCCACCTTCGCCCGATCCGAGCGGTAGGCCTCGGAGATGGCGTGGAGCAGCTGGGGGAAACCGGGCCGGCCGTATCGCGCCGTCGGCGGGAAGTAGGTTCCGCCCCAGAACGGCTCGCCGGCGGGCGTCAGAAACATCGTCAGCGGCCAGCCTCCGCGCTCGCCCATCAGCGCCAGGGCCGACTGGTAGATGCCGTCGATATCCGGTCGCTCCTCGCGGTCGACCTTGATGCTGACGAACAGCTCGTTCATCGAGCCGGGCGATCTCCTCGTTCTCAAAACTCTCGTGGGCCATGACATGGCACCAGTGACAGGCGGCGTAGCCGACCGAGAGCAGGATCGGCTTGTCCAGGCGCCGGGCTTCGCCCAGCGCATCGTGACCCCACGGTCGCCAGTGTACGGGATTGTCCTTGTGCTGGAGAAGGTAGGGGCTGATTTCCTGGGACAGCAGGTTGCGCGACATGGGCAGACCGATCCAGGCGCTGGAGGGCGGTTCAAGCGCGCCCGTTGCGTCGGGCAGCACGCTGCCTTAGGTTGGCCTCGAGCGGCACGACGTACAAGCCCGCAGCCGCGCGTATGCGGCTCGGGGAGTAACCAGGCGACGGGCGAGCGGCGCCATGACAGACAGGTTGAGGCGATGAAAATCCATATCGACGTCGATTGCACGCCGGAAGAAGCGCGGACGATGTTCGGCCTTCCCGACGTCAAGCCGATGCAGAACGCGCTGATGAGCCAGATCGAGGAGCGGATGAAAAAGACCCTCTCGGCCATGGAGCCGGAAGCGTTGTTCAGCATGTGGCTGCCGGCCGGCGTTCAGGGTCTTGAGCAGTGGCAGAAGTTTCTCTGGTCGCGGCTGACCGGCGGCAAGGACAGCGGCGAGGAAAGCGCGTAGAGGTGAGCGCGGGCGCCGATGAGCCGTATTTCCGCCGCCACGTGTTCTGCTGCGTCAACGAGCGTCCCGAGGGTCATCCGGACGGCTCGTGCGCACGCAAAGGCTCGGTGCGCCTGCGCAACTACATGAAGGCCCGCGCTAAGGAGCTGGGGCTCACCGACGTGCGCATCAACGCCGCCGGCTGTCTCGATCGCTGCGCACTCGGCCCGACGATGGTGATCTACCCCGAGGGCGTCTGGTACCACTACGAAACGCGCGATGACGTCGACGAGATTCTTCAGCGTCACCTCATCGACGGCGAGCGGGTCGATCGCCTCGTGCTCCAACGCGACGCCTGACCCCGGTCGCGGGCGCCCCCGCGTCAGCCACGCCGCGATAAGCGCATTCCATGACGGACCAAACCATCTTCGCCCTCGCCTCCGGCCGTGGCCGGGCCGGCATTGCCATCATCCGCGTGTCCGGGCCGGACACCGCGGCTGCGCTTGTCCGCCTCGCCGGCCGCCTTCCGCCGCCGCGCCGGGCGTGCCTTGCGCGCTTCAGCGACGACAGTGGCGAAATCCTCGACAAGGGGCTGGTGCTGTGGTTCCCCGGTCCCGCCAGCTTCACGGGCGAGGACGTCGCCGAACTTCACCTGCATGGCGGTCGCGCCGTCATCGAGGGAGCGCTGACGGCGCTGGGGCGCTGTCGCGGTCTGCGTCCGGCCGAACCCGGGGAGTTCAGCCGCAGGGCATTCGCCAACGGCAAGCTTGATCTGACCGCCGCCGAGGGTCTTGCGGACCTGGTCGAGGCGGAAACGGCGGCACAGCGGCGACAGGCCCTGCGGCAGTTGGACGGCGCGCTGGGTCAAGTCTACGACGGCTGGCGCCTCCGGCTCGTCGAGGCCCTGGCGCGCGTCGAGGCCGCGATCGACTTCGCCGACGAGGACATTCCTGGCGATCTCGAAGTCGTTCGTGCGGCGGACGGCGGCGACGCTGGCGTCGGAGATTGCCGGACATCTGGACGATGGTCGGCGCGGCGAACGGTTGCGCGAAGGAATCGATATCGCGATCGTCGGGCCGCCCAATGCCGGCAAGTCGAGCCTGCTGAACGCACTTGCCGGGCGCGCCGCCGCCATCGTCTCGCCTCATCCAGGCACCACCCGCGACGTCATCGAGGTTGCCCTCGACCTCGGCGGCTACCCGGTGGTTCTCGCCGATACCGCCGGTTTGCGTGAACCTGCCGAGGCGATCGAGCGCGAGGGCGTGACCCGGGCGTGGGAGCGGGCGCGATCGGCGGCCATCCGCCTCGTCGTCCTCGACGGCGCCCTGTGGCCGAAATTCGATGCCGACGTGATCGCGGTGGTCGACAGCGACAGCCTTCTGGTCGTCAACAAGGCCGATCTCTTAGCCGCAGATGCAGAGCCGGAACACTTTTGCGTCGACGGGCGCCATGCCTTGATGGTGTCGGCACGCACCGGCGCTGGCCTGAACGCGCTCATCGACACGCTCAAGGCGATGGTCGCGACCCGTTTCGACGTGACTGCCGCGCCGGCCTTGACCCGCGTCCGCCATCGCCTCGCTCTCGAGAGGCTGCCGGGACGCGCTCCAGCGGGCGGTCGCGAGGAACCCTCGCTGGAATTCCTCGCTGAAGACCTGCGCTGGCCGCCGACTGCCTTGAGCCGGATCACGGGTCGCATCGACGTGGAGGAGGTTCTGGATCGGATTTTCCGCGACTTCTGCATCGGCAAATAGAGCCGTTTCACGTGAAACATTCGCCCGCGTGCATTCGCTCGCTTTTTGACAGGGTTCGCGCGACGCCGATACAGTCCGCGCCATGAAAAGTTTCGACGTTATCGTTATCGGTGGCGGCCACGCCGGCTGCGAGGCGGCAGCGGCCTCGGCGCGGCTTGGGGCGCGGACACTGCTGCTGACCCATAACGTCGCCACCATCGGCGAGATGTCCTGCAATCCCGCCATCGGCGGCCTGGCCAAGGGGCAACTCGTCCGGGAGATCGACGCCCTCGACGGTTTGATGGGCCGGGCGATAGACCGGGCGGGTATCCAGTTCAGGATCCTGAACGCGAGCAAGGGGCCGGCGGTTCGGGGGCCACGGGCACAGGCCGACCGGCGGCTGTACCGGCAGGCGATGCAGGCGCTTCTGGCCACGCAGGAGAACCTGACCGTGCGGTCCGGCGCGGCCGAGGATCTTTTCTTCGACCCCGCCGGCCACGTGGCGGGCGTCCGCACCGGCGACGGCCAGAGCATCCGCGCCGCGGCGGTGGTCATCACGACCGGAACGTTCCTCAGCGGCGTCATCCACATCGGCGAGACGCAGATGCCTGGCGGGCCGGTTCGGCGAGGGCCCGGCCCTGGGGCTCAGCACCACATTCGCCCGCCTCGGCCTCGGTCTCGGCCGGCTCAAGACGGGAACGCCGCCGCGGCTTGACGGGCGAACCATCGACTGGGCCCGCCTGGTTCCGCAGGCGGGCGACGAGCCGCCTCAGCCGTTCTCCTTTCTCACCGAGCGCATCGACACGCCGCAGGTTCTTTGCCACGTTACCGAGACAACCGAAACTTCGCACGCGATCATTCGCGCCAACCTCGGCCGGGCGCCGCTCTATTCCGGCCAGATCGAGAGCGTCGGCCCGCGCTACTGCCCCTCGATCGAGGACAAGGTCGTACGCTTCGCCGATCGCAGCCGCCACCAGATCTTTCTCGAGCCCGAAGGCCTCGACGATCACACCGTCTACCCGAACGGCATTTCAACGTCGCTCCCGGAGGACGTCCAGAGCGCTCTGGTGGCAAGTATCCCCGGGCTCGAGAACGCGCGCATTCTGCGCCCCGGCTACGCCATCGAGTATGACTTTATCGATCCGCGCGAGCTGGCGCCGACGCTGGAAGTTCTCCGGGTTTCCGGCCTGTTCTTGGCCGGCCAGATCAACGGCACGACCGGCTACGAGGAAGCGGCCGGCCAGGGTCTTGTCGCCGGCGTCAACGCTGCCTTGAAGGCGGGCGGCGGCAGAAGCTTCTGCCTTGACCGGGCCAATGCCTACATCGGCGTGATGATCGACGATCTGGTAACTCTCGGTACGGTCGAGCCCTATCGGATGTTCACCTCCCGCGCCGAGTATCGGCTGTCGCTTCGCGCCGACAACGCCGATAGACGCCTCACCGGGATCGGCATCGACGCGGGCCTAGTGGGGCGGGATCGGCAGTCGGCGTTCTCGGCCAAGATGAAGGCCCTTGCGGCGGCAACGGCGCAACTGGAGTCGCTGCCGGCCGATACGTCGGTGCTGGAGCTGCTGGATCTTGCTGTCAGCGACGACGGCAGGAAACGCTCGGCGCGCGATCTCCTCGCCTATCCCGGCATGACGGTTGCCCGCCTTGCCGCGGCAAGGCCGGAGCTGGCGGCGGTT
Organism: uncultured Alphaproteobacteria bacterium; assembly: GCA_963789785.1. GTDB lineage: Bacteria > Pseudomonadota > Alphaproteobacteria > Rhodospirillales > Defluviicoccaceae > JAEULH01. The sequence goes on from CAWBNC010000038.1 coordinate 198,293, forward strand.
CCAGCGGCTGTCGCCGAGCAACTGGAGATCGATGCCCGCTACGGAGGGTATTTCAAGCGGCAGGAGAGCGACGTCCGCGCATTTCGGCGCGATCAGGCGCTGGAGTTGCCCGGTATCCTTGAGTACGCTCGAATACCGGGCCTGTCGAACGAGGTCGTCGCAAAGCTGAGCGCGGCGCGCCCGGCGAATCTGGCGGCAGCGGCACGGATTAGCGGCGTCACGCCCGCGGCGCTGACGGTTCTCCTTGGATATGTCCGGCGGGCCGCCGGCGACGGGCGAATGCGGCGCAGCGCGTGACCGCGAGCGCCGCCTGTTTCACGTGAAACACGTGCGACCGCTAAGCCCCGAGGAGTTTGCGGCTCAGACCGGCGCCGGGCTGACCATCATGCAGCGGCTCCACGACTACCTCACCCTGCTCGGCAAGTGGCAGAGGCGGATCAACCTCATCGCCGCTTCGACCCTCGCCGATCCCTGGCGCCGCCACCTGCTCGATTCGGCGCAGCTGACCCGGCTCACTGCCGCCGGATGCACCTTTAGGAACGCTCCGAAGCACGACCGATCCGCCCATCGTCGACCTCGGCAGCGGCGCCGGTTTTCCCGGGCTCGTCCTCGCGATCTTCGGCGCGGGGCCCGTCTGCCTCATCGAGAGCGATTCGCGCAAGTGCGCCTTTCTCCGCGAGGCCATCCGCGCCACGGAGGCACCGGCGCAGGTGGAAGAGGTGCGAATCGAAGCCCTGCCGCCGCGGGCCGCCGGTATCGTCACGGCCAGGGCCTGTGCGCCGTTGGCCGAGTTGCTGAGCTACGCGGCTCGCCACCTCGCTGTGGACGGGACGGGTCTGTTCCTGAAAGGCCGTTCCGCGGCCGCGGAATTGACTGAGGCAGAGAAAACATGGAAGATTGATGCGACGTTCCACCCCAGTTTGTCGGACCCAACGGGCAACGTGATCAGAGTGCATGCGATCCGCCCGCGGTTTAAGAGCGCGAGCGAATGACCGTGAAGGCATCGCCGAGGTCGGCCTGCCGCATCATCGCCATCGCCAATCAGAAGGGCGGTGTCGGCAAGACGACGACGGCGATCAACCTGGGGACGGCGCTCGCCGCCATCCATAAGCAGGTTCTGGTCATCGATCTAGATCCGCAGGGCAACGCCTCGACCGGTCTCGGCATCCCGCCTGCGGATCGCCATCCCAACACGTACGACGTTCTCAGCGGCGAGGTGCCCGTCGGCGCGGCATGCCTGGAGACCCTCATTCCCGGGCTGCACGTCGTGCCAGCGGGCGTCGATCTGTCCGGCGCCGAGGTGGAACTGGTGAGCTCGAAGCGGCGGGAGTACGTCCTTAAGACCGCTCTCGGTCGAACCCTCAGTACCTACGATTACGTGCTGATCGATTGCCCGCCTGCGCTCGGCCTGCTGACCATCAACGCCCTGGTCGCCGCCGACGCGGTTCTGGTCCCGTTGCAGTGCGAGTTCTTTGCCCTGGAGGGCATCAGCCACCTGCTGCGCACGATTGAGCGGGTCAAGAAGACACTGAACCCGACATTGGACATTCAAGGTATCGTCTTGACCATGTACGACAAACGCAACAGGCTATCCGATCTCGTGGCAAGTGACGTCCGCGCCCATTTTGGCGAGCGGGTCTACGATACGGTGATCCCGCGCAACGTGCGCGTTTCCGAGGCGCCTTCACATGGTCGTCCGGTCCTGATTTACGACACGAGCTGCGCCGGATCGGTGGCATACCTCGCTTTGGCCAGTGAGATCCTGCGCCGCGAGAAACGCACGGCGGCGGAAGTGGCATGACCGGCCCGGAGGGCAAGCGGCGTAACCTGGGCCGCGGACTTTCGGCTCTGCTCGGCGACGAGCAGAGCGATTACGCTCGCCTGGATCAACTCCGCGCCTCGAAGACCGTCTCGGTGGCTCAGCTCCGTCCCGGCCGGTTCCAACCGCGCCGGATTATGCGCGAGGATGGTCTTGAGGAGCTCGCCCGCTCGATTGCCGATCGCGGCGTACTCCAGCCGTTGCTGGTGCGGCGGCATCCCGACGAGGAGGACGCCTACGAGATCATCGCTGGCGAGCGCCGCTGGAGGGCTGCCCAGCGTGCTCAGGTCCATGAGGTTCCGGTCGTCGTCAAGGAGCTGTCCGACGGCGAGGCGCTCGAGATCGCGCTGGTCGAGAATATCCAGCGGCAGGATCTTTCGCCTCTGGAGGAGGCCGAAGGGTACCGCCGGCTGATGGAGGAGTTCGCCCACAGCCAGGATGAACTTGCCCGCAGCGTCGGCAAGAGCCGCAGCCATGTGGCTAATATGATGCGCCTGCTGAGCCTACCCGACCCGGTGAAGTTACTTGTCGACGAGGGCGCGCTCTCGGCCGGGCACGCCCGCGCCCTCATCGCCGCAGACAATCCGGAAGCGGCGGCGCGGCTGGTCCTCAAGCGCGGCCTGAACGTCCGCCAGACCGAGAGCCTGGTCAAGGCGGCGCGGGCGGCGCCGGTGCGTCGTCCGGCGTTCGAAAAGGACGCCGACACGCTGGCGCTGGAACGCGATCTCAGCGCCCTGCTCGGCCTGGGTGTAGAAATCCGCTTCCGTGGCAGCGGCGGTAACCTGACCCTGCACTACCGCTCCCTCGAACAACTCGACGATATTCTCCATCGGCTCAGCCACGGCGCTCACGGCGGCGATGCCGGCGCGTCCGCAGCGACGAATGGGAAGCGAGAGGAGGGGCGAAGCGTGGAGCGCGACCATCTGGCCGCGGCCGATGGCGCCGATGCCGGGCCTGGTCCCAATGCCGATGTCGCCGTCGATGTCGATCCGGATGAAGACGTGGCGGCTGCGGACGGCGATGAGCAAGCGGTCCATCCGCCGCAGAGTTAGGTTCCGCCCCCCTCCGCGACCTGCGCGATTCGCCACAGCGTCCGGGCGGCGATGGCCTGCGCCGGCGCGCCGGTGGTCTTGCAGGCCAGCTCCGCATCGAGAACGAAGCGAAGCGCCTTGCCCAGGCGCGGAAGCGTCCAGGCGCGGAGCTGAGCGCGAAAAGCGGTCTGCAATTTGTAGAACACCGGCGGGCGAAGCGCGGCCATGGCCTGTTCCGCGGTGCGGTCGGCTGCGATCAGACCGGCTGCGAGATGCAGGCGCTGAAGGTGGCGCCCGGCGGCGCGAAGGATCCCGACCGGCTGGACTCCCGACGCGAAGGCCAGGTCGAGCGCGCGGTCGAGGGCGACGACGTCACCGGTCGCTGCGGCCATGACAATGGCGTCGAGCGAGGACTTCGCGACTGTCACCGATGCAGGCGACGACATCGTCGAGCCCGACTGTGCTCGAACGGCTTCCCGGAGCGTCTCTCCGATTGCCCGCAGAGCCGCCCTGCGGGTCGCCTACATAGACGATCAGCTTCTCGATTTCGCCGCGTGTCATCGCTCGGTCGCCGCCGAGGCGGGCGGTGAGGTACGACAATGCCTCGTCGGTGGCGACTAGGCCGGCCTCCGCAAGCATGGCCACGACGACGCGTTGCATTCCGGCCTCGTCATCGCTGTAACAGGGAATCGCGATCGCGTTCGCCGCGGACTCGAACGCCGTGCGCAGGGCCGAACGCTTACCCAGATCCCCAGCCTCGGCGATCAGCAGCGAGCCGGCCGGCGCCCGACCGAGGGCATCGCCGATGGGACCTGCCGCGGCGTCGGTGGCTTCGCGCAGGCGAACCGCGCGCGCACCGCCCACGAGCGAAAGCGAGGCCATCTCGTCGAAAAGGCGAGCGGGATCGTCCTTAAGGCCGGCCATGGAAAGTTCGCAAAGGCGGAATGGATCGGGTGGATCGCCGGCGACGCTCCGGCTTAGGGCGTCGGCCCGCTCGCGCACCAGACCACGGTCAGGTCCATAGATCAGGACACCGCAGACAGTGGGGTCTGGATGGCGGAGAAAGGCCTCCACCCGCCCGGCGGCAAGCTTCATCTGGGCCCGCTGGGCTGCGGCTGCGGCTTCTCGAGCGTGCCGGGGATCGTCGGCAGCGGTCCCGGCCCCGGTCCTGGAGCTCCGCCCGCGCCCGTGACGCGGGCCGCAAGATAGGCGCTGACCCGCGAACGGATATCCTCGGCGATGCGCCGCGCCGCGCGTTCTCGCGCCGCGTTCTGCGCCGTCAGCGTCGAGAAGCTGGCGTCGACGATGTTATAGCTGCTGATCGCCCGGGCGCTGCTGTCCATCACCGCCTTGCCGGTGCCGAGATCGAACAATGCAAACGTTGCGCTCAGGCGCAGGTTGGCCCTGGTGGCGAAGCCCGAGCGTTCGACCGCAAGCTCGCTGATCCTCTCGAGCAGGTGGACGTCGAGGCGGTAGGCCGCCGTCCGCTCGTCGACCGTGGGCGCCAGCAGAAAGTTGAGATCGTTGCGGACGAGTTGACCGACGCGATCGGGGATGGGCGCGACCGCAACGCTGGCGAGCGCGCCGCCGACGCTGGGCTCGCCCGGGGCGCTATCAGCCGCTCAGATAAAGCGGCTGGAAACCGCAGCCCACAAGACAGGCGACCATGCCGCCCGCAACGACCTGGCGAATGCGGCCCGACAGGTCAGACGACCACATTGACGATGCGATTGGGCACGACGACAACCTTGCGCGGCGGCCGTCCGTTCAGGGCGTTGATCACACCCGGCAGAGCCAGTGCCGCGGACCGGCTGCTCTCTTCATCACCGTCGGTGGCGATTTCGATCGTGCCGCGCAGCTTGCCGTTGACCTGGACGCCGAGCGTGACCGTGTCGTCGACGAGATAGGCCGGATCGGCAACGGGCCACGGCTGGTCGATGAGCAGGCCGTCGTTGCCCAGCCGCTGCCAAAGCGCCTCGGCAATATGGGGCATGACCGGCCCGATGAGCTTGACCAGAACCGAGAACGACCGGCGGCGGGCGCGGGCGGCCGCGGCGTCGGTGGCGTTGAAGTCGGCCAGCGCGTTGGTCAGCTCACGGAGCCGGGCGACCGCCCGGTTGAAGCCGAACTTCTCAAGATCGTCGGTGACCCGGGCGACGGTCCGGTGGGTCTCGCGGAGAAGAGCAAGCGTCGCGCCGGTCTCGTCAACGTTGTCGCCGTTATCCGCGCCCGGAGCGGCGAGCGGCAGCATGTTGTCGGCGATGATCCGCCACAACCGGTTGACGTAACGCCAGGCACCCTCCACCCCGGCATCGGTCCATTCCAGATCCCGCTCCGGCGGGCTGTCGGACATCATGAACAGCCGGGCGGTGTCGGCGCCGTAGGTGGCGATGATCGCTTCCGGATCGACCACATTGCGCTTCGACTTGCTCATCAACTCCGAGCGGCCGACGCTGACCGGTCCGCCGGTCTGCGCGTGTCTTGCGCCTTCTGTGGTCTTGGCGATCTCGTCGGGGAACAGCCACTTGCCGTGCTGGTCCTTGTAGGTCTCGTGGCACACCATGCCCTGGGTGAACAGGCCGCTGAACGGTTCTTCGACACCGAGATAGCCGGCGCGGACCATTGCCCTGGCGAAAAAGCGCGAATAGAGGAGGTGGAGAATGGCATGTTCGATACCGCCGATGTACTGGTCGACGGGCAGCCAGTAGTCCGCCTCGGTCCGATCCACCGGGACATCGGCGCGCGGCGAGCAGTAGCGGGCGTAATACCAGGACGAATCGACGAACGTGTCCATGGTGTCGGTCTCGCGCCGCGCCGCGCCGCCGCAGCCGGGGCAGGCGACGTGCTTCCAGGTCGGATGATTGTCGAGCGGGTTGCCCGGAACGTCGAACCGTACATCCTCGGGAAGGGTTACCGGCAGATCGTCGAGCGGCACAGGGACGATGCCGCACCTCGCGCAATGGATGACAGGGATGGGACAGCCCCAATAGCGCTGTCGAGAAATGCCCCAATCGCGCAGCCGGTAGGTGACGGCGGCCTCACCGAGCCCGGCCTCGCCGAGCCGCCGGGCGACCTCGGCCTTGGCCACCTCGATGCTCATGCCGTCGAGGAAGGCGGAATTGATCAGCGTACCGCCGCCGACATAGGCGTCGTTGCCGATGCCCGGCTCGGCCATGAAGTCGGCCGCGTTGACGCCGTCGGGCAGGATCACCGGCAGGACGGCGAGATCGTACTTGCGGGCGAAGTCGAGGTCGCGCTGGTCATGCGCGGGACAGCCGAAGATCGCGCCCGTGCCGTAATCCATGAGCACGAAGTTGGCGATGAAGATCGGCAGGGTGCGGTCCGCGATGAACGGATGGCGGGCGCGCAGGCCGGTGTCGAAGCCGCGCTTTTCGGCAGTCTCGATCGCCTCCTCGCTTGTCCCCAGACGACTGCACTCGGCGATAAATCCGGCCAAATCCGCATTGTCCACGCTGAGCGCGACCGCTAGCGGATGATTGGGCGAGATCGCGCAGAACGAGGCGCCGAACAGCGTATCGGGACGGGTGGTGAAGACCTCGAGCGGCTCGCTCCGGCTTTCGATCCCGAAGCGGATGCGAGCGCCCTCGGACCGGCCGATCCAGTTCTGCTGCATCAGCCGGACCCGCTCGGGCCAGCGGTCGAGGGTGGCGAGATCGTCGAGCAGCGCCTGCGCATCGGCGGTAATGCGGAAGAACCACTGGCTCAGCTTGCGCCGTTCGATCGGCGCGCCCGATCGCCAGCCGCGACCGTCGATCACCTGCTCGTTGGCGAGAACCGTGTTGTCGACCGGATCCCAATTCACCCACGATTCCCGCCGGTAGGCCACGCCGTCGCGGAGAAAGGCGAGGAACATGGCCTGCTGGTGGCGGTAGTAGCCGGGATGGCAGGTCGCGATCTCCCGCGACCAGTCGATCGATAACCCCATCGACTGAAGCTGCCGGCGCATGGTCGCGATGTTGCCGTAGGTCCACTCCGCCGGGCTGGTACCGCGCTCGATGGCGGCGTTCTCCGCCGGTAGTCCGAAAGCATCCCAGCCCATCGGATGAAGGACATTATAGCCGCGGGCCCGCTTGTAGCGGGCGACAACGTCGCCGAGCGTGTAGTTGCGAACGTGTCCCATGTGAATGCGCCCGGAAGGATACGGGAACATTTCAAGAACGTAGAACTTGGGGCGTGCCGGATCGGCGGTGACGGCGAAAACGTTCCGCTCCCGCCAGATGGCTTGCCAGGAGGTCTCGGAGTCCTTGAAGTTGTAGCGCGACATCGCCGTTCTTCGAGATTACGTGAACCGCGCCGGCAGCCTCGGCCTCTTCACCCAAGGCTCTGGCGGCCGAGCGCGCCGTGATGAGACGGGATGAGGCAACGGTGTTGAGCGAAGCTACTGCTGCATGGTGTCGAAACGCAACTGCCGGGCCCGGGTCAGAATGGCGTCCTCGATGCCCGACGCCGTCTGTACCGGCACGCTTGCGTCCTGCCAGTCGGCGGCGCCCTCATGCACCTGGCGGAACACGGCGACCCGGACGCCGTCGGCGCGGAGCGCCCGGCCCATGATGTAAACGTTGACCTTGAACCGCTCGTCCGGCGCTTCAGGCATAGCGTACCAGTCGGTGATGATGACCCCGCCGAAGGGGTCCGCCGAGGCCACCGGCATGAACGCGACCGTGTCGAGCGATGCGCGCCAGAGAAAGCTGTTGACCCCGATGCCGCCGCCGCTGTCTTCGTTATCGCGCGCGCTCTTGCCAGTGCCGAAGGTCAGCCCGCCCGGGCCGAACATCGAGTCGGACTTCCCGTAAGGGTTCCGCTGCCCCGACTTCGGATCGACATCGGGATACTCTCTCTCTGTCTTGGTATTGACGTTGCCGCAGCCGGCGAGCAGAAGCGCGCCTAGGCCCAGCGCGAGAATGAACCGGCTGAACCGCCCGGTCCCCGGCCGCTTCGCATGTCGCTTCGGTTGCATGGCCTTGCTGGTAGCGCGCACCTCGGATCGTGTCAACAGTCGCCTTCGTGTCATGAATGTGGCACCTACACCACACTGCTGAAAAATAAGCACAGTCACGCTGGCGATAGCCTTGATGCATTAACCCTGTCGTGCCTTGATGATCCCATTCCGAAGGCGGACGCAACGCCCGGGGGTGGCCGCCGAACAACTCCCGATTGTTACGGGAGAGCTCCAAATGCAAACAGCGAGGGTCACAATGAAGAAGTTACTGTACGGCACCACCGCGCTGGCGACGATGGGCATCGTAGCCGGCTTGGCGACAGACGCGTCGGCCGCCGAGAAACTGAAACTCGGAGTGGGCGGCTACATGCAGCAATGGGTCGTCTTCAGTAATCAGGATTACGACACGACGACGCCTGGCAGCACCAACTACAACGCCGTCGATCAGAAGCATAACAGCGAAGTCTGCTTCTACGGCGAAACGACCCTGGACAACGGCCTCTCTTTCGGCGTCAACGTCCAGCTGGAAGCCAATACTGACGGAAGCGACCAGATCGATGAATCGTACATGTACGTGTCCAGCCCGACCCTGGGCCGGGTGATCCTCGGAGACGAGAACAACGCCGGCTATCTGCTGCACGTGACCGCGCCGGACGGCGGCGTCAGCCTCGACTCGGGCGATCTGATCAATATCGAAGCTTTCATCAATCCGGTCGCGGGCCTGTTCGACACCGCGATTGGCACGACGTATCTGCGCTTTTTCGACAACAACTCCGGCAAGATCACCTACATCACGCCGCGGTTCGGCGGCTTCCAGCTCGGCGGCTCGTACGTCCCGAACCTTGAGTCCGGTGGCGACGACAACAGCGCGCTGCGCGCGTGCGCCCGATGCAACGGCTTCTACGACGGCTGGGCCGGCGGCGGCAACTACACCGCCGATTTCGGCGGCTTCGGCCTGCAGCTCTCCGCCGGCGCGATGACCGCTAAGGCCAATGCCGCGGGAGCCGGCGGCGGGGACACCGACAACCTGTTCGCGTGGTCGCTCGGCGGTCAGGGGTCGATCGGCGGCTTCTCCGCCGGATTCGGCTTTGCCAAGGGCGAGCAGGGCCGCGGGGGCTCGGGCACGGCGACGGCGGGCACGATCCAGATCAACTCCACCGGCTGGACGGTTGGCGCCGCCTATGAAGTCGGGCCCTACAAGATGGGCGTCGATTACTACCGCGGCGAAGGTAATCCGAACACCGGCGGCGTAACCGCAGGCGGCAAGCAGCACCTCGATCAGGCCATCTTGAGCGGCACCTACACCCTCGGGCCGGGGATCCGTCTGGTCGGCGGCGTCTTCTGGTTTGATGGCGAGAGCGAGGGTAACGCCGCCAAAAACGACGGCTACGGCGTCGCCACCGGTTTCAAGCTCGGCTTCTAGCCGCGACACGGACATTATCCGTATCTTGTTGCCAAGGGGCGGCGCCTGCCGCCCCTTCTTTTTTTCGCCGCTACCGATCGTTGCCACGGGATCCGGATGCGCATTCTCTGGCTCGCCTCCTACCCGAAGTCCGGCAACACCTGGCTGCGCGCGTTTCTGGCCAATTACCTCAGGAACGGCGCGTCACCCGAGGACATCAATGCCCTGCCGCAGTTTGCCCTGGGCGACATGCGGATCGAGCCCTATCTTCGCGCGTCCGGCAAAACGGCGGCGGACCTCTCGCGCGACGACATCAACCGCCTGCGCCCCCAGGTCCATCGCGATCTCGCCACCGCCGGCCCGGGGCTCGTTCCAGTCAAGACCCACAGCGTCATGGCCACGATCGGCGGCATTCCGACTATCACCCCCGAGGCCACCTTCGGCGCGATCTACGTCGTCCGCAACCCGCTTGACGTCGCCGTCTCTTTTCACCACCACTACGCTCTGACCATGGACCAGGCGGTCACCGCGGTGTGTTTCAGGGGCCTCGAGATTCCGCCCAAGGAAGGGCACGTCGTCCAATTCATCGCCGACTGGTCGTCCCATGTGCGGAGCTGGCTCAAGGCGCCGGGCCTGAACCTCAAGTCCGTGCGCTACGAGGACATGCGCGCCCAGCCGACCCGCACCTTCGGCGAGATCTGCGCCTTTCTGAAGATGCCGAAGGATCGCGATCGCCTGGCCCGAGCCATTAGCCACAGCTCGTTCAAGGTCCTCGCAAGGCAGGAACGCGAGCGCGGCTTCGTCGAACGGTCGCGCGGCTCGGATGCCTTTTTCCGCCGGGGCGGCGTCGGCGGCTGGCGGAAGGAGCTGTCGCCGGCCCAGGTGGACGTGATCCTCGCCCACCACCGCCCGTTAATGACCGAGCTCGGCTACATCTCCGCCGCCGGTGAACTGCGGGTGTAGTGCCGCCACGCCCTCACCTCGATCCTCTCCCAGAGGGAGAGGAAGAAGGGACCGCGTTACAGTCCCTCTCCCAGCGGAGCGCTTGCGGAGCGATCGGGAGAGGGTGGGGCCCGCGACAGCGGGAGGGTGAGGAGAGGCACACCGCATACGCGGTCGTTGCCGGCGCAGGCGCGTGGCGATCGACGCGATCGTCCATTACAGTACCGGTCGCCCATGAAGACGCGGACGGCAAGACGGCAATGAGCGGGACAAGAGCGCGCAGTCGCGACGACAGGAACCCACGCGCCGTAAAGGCTGCGCAGGAGGTGGCGGCCCGGCTGACCGAGGGTGTCATCGCCCACCGCGCCGGCCGGCTGGACGCTGCGGCGGCGAGCTACCGGGCGATCCTCAGGTCGCAGCCCGATCACCCAGACGCGCTGCACCTTCTGGGCCTCGTCTTCCACCAGCGCGGGAATCAGGAGGAGGCCCTCCGCCTGATCGAGCGGGCGTTGCGCCTCGCGCCGGCCAACGCAGCAGTCGCGAACTCCCTCGGCCTGACCTTGATGGCCCAGGGCCGGCTCGGCGAAGCCGAAGCCGCTTTCACGAGGGCCCTGTCCTGCGACCCTGATGTCGCGGAGGCTCATAATAATCTCGGCAACGCGCGGGTCCGTCAGGGCGATGCCGCTGGCGCCGCGGCGGCCTATCGCCAGGCCATCGGTCTGCGCCCGGACTATGCCGAGGCCCATGCCAACTTCGCTAGCGCGTTGCGTCGGCTCGGCGATCTGGCGGGCGCGGAGGCGGCGGTCATGCGCGCCCTCGACCTGCGCGCCGACTACGCTGGCGCCCTGTGCACGCTCGGCCTCATTCGCCACGAGCAGGGCGCCTACGACGACGCGCTCGCCGCCTACGAGCGGGCGCTGGCACTGGAGCCGGAGATGGCCGCTGCCCGCGCCAACCGTTCGACGCTGCTGCTGCTGCTCGGCCGCATGGACGAGGGCTGGCGCGAATACGAATGGCGTTGGCGGACGGAGGGCTTCACGACGCCGCGCCGCGATTTCACCGCACCGGCCTGGCAGGGCGAACCGCTCGCCCGGCGCACGATCCTGATCCATGCCGAACAGGGTCTTGGCTCGGCGATCCAGTTCGTCCGCTACGCGCCGCTGGTCGCCGCCCATAGCGGGCGGGTCATCCTCGAGTGCCAGCCGCCGCTGGTTCGTCTGTTCGGCTCAGTCGCAAAGGAGAAAGAGGGCGGAGCCGGATCGGTCGTCCTTGTCGCCAAGGGCGATCCGCTGCCGGGCTTCGACGTTCATGCGCCGCTGATGAGCCTGCCTCGACTGTTCGCGACCACCTTGGATAGCGTGCCGAGCGCGGTGCCCTATCTCGCCGCCGATCCGGGCCTGCGCGCGGAGTGGCGCGAGCGCCTGGCGGCCGTGGCGCGGCCGCGCGTCGGCGTCGTCTGGGCCGGCAATCCGCAGCACCACAACGACCGCAACCGCTCCGCGTCGGCGACGGCACTGGCGCCGCTGCTGGCAATGCCAGGCGTCTCCTTCGTCGATCTGCAGGTCGGGACAGGCGCCGAGCAGCGCCGGGATCTGGACGCGGACGCCGCCGCGGCCCTAACCTCGCCCGGCGGCGTCATCGCCGATTTTGCCGACACCGCCGCAATCGTCGCCGAGCTCGATCTGGTAATTTCCGTCGACACCGCCGTCGCCCATCTGGCCGGAGCGCTGGCGCGGCCGGTGTGGCTGCTGGTGCCGTTCGTTCCCGAGTGGCGGTGGCTGCGCGAGCGAACCGACTCGCCCTGGTATCCGACCATGAGGCTGTTCCGCCAGACGTGTCCGGGCGACTGGGCCGGCGTCGTGGCGGCGGTGGCCGAGACCCTGCGCGAGACGTTCCGGTGAGCCGCGACCGGTCCCGCGGAGCCGCGAAGGGCTCGCCCGGTGCGGCTGCCGCCGGCCTGCTCGCCGAGGCCCTGCGCCACCATCGCCACGGCCGGCTCGGCCAGGCGGACGCCCTCTACCAGCGGATCCTCAAGGCCGATCCGCGCCAAGCCGACGCGCTGCATCTGCGCGGCCTCGCGCGCCATCAGGCCGGCGACCAGAGCACTGCGGGCAAATTTATCGCTCAGGCGATCGCGAACAACCCGTCAAACGCCGCCTACCACAACAGCCTCGGCCTCGTCCACTTGGCCCAGGGCGACGCTCCCGCCGCCATCGCCGCCTTCCGCGAAGCCCTCACCCGCGATCCGCTGTTGGCCGAAGGCTTCAACAACCTCGGCAACGCCGAACAGAAGGCCGGTGTCCCCAGAGACGCAGTCCGCAGCTATGACCAGGCGCTGGCCCTGCGTCCCGACTACGCCGAGGCGCTGTGCAACAGGGGCCGCGCCCTGCATGGTCTCGACGCGCTGGCGCCAGCGGCGGAGAGCCTGCGGGCCGCGCTTGAGATTCGGCCGGATTACGCGAAGGCCCACCGCTTCCTCGGCGACGTGCTCGCCGAAAGCGGACAGGCCGAAGCGGCCGAGGTGCATTTCCGCCGCGCCCTGGCTCTGGAGCCGGAGGACGGGGAGGCCCTGGCGGCGCTGGCGGCGCTGGAGGAACGCGCCGGCCGGCTTGAGCGGGCCCTGGCGACGGCGGAACGGGCGCTCGCGGCAAACCCGCGCGACATCCGCGCCGCGGTGGTCGCGGCGCGCTGCGAGCGGCGGCTGGGCCGGCCTGAAGACGGGCTTCTGCGGCTTCGCGCCTTCGCTGTCGATGGAGTCGATGAAGACGGCCGCGCCCACGTTGCCTTCGAACTCGGCGCGATCCTTGATCGCCTCGGCGCGTATGACGAGGCATACGAGGCCTACCGCGCTGCCAATGCGCTGGCGGTTCGAAGCCCGCAGGCTCAGGCGGTCGATCCTGCTGGCCATGCCAAAGCTTGTCGCCACCCTGCGGGAGACGTTCACCCCGGACTGGGTCGGCTCGTGGAGCCCGCCGTTGGCAACCGGTCGTCCGGCGCCCGTCTTTCTCATTGGCTTCCCTCGCTCGGGCACGACGCTTCTCGACCAGGTCCTCGATGCCCATCCGGGCTTGCAGAGCGTCGAGGAAAAGCCGGCCATCGATCTCGTCCGTCACGCCGTCGCCGCCATGCCCGGCGGCTACCCGGCCGCGCTGGCCGGGCTCAGCGGCGACGATATGGCCCGCCTGCGCCGGCTCTATTTCAGCGAGATCGCCCGCTACGTGGAGCTCCCGGCGGACGTGACGCTGGTCGACAAGATGCCGCTGAACACCATCGACGTCGGTCTGATCGTCCGGTTGTTCCCCGAGCGCCCGGCTGCTGCTGGCGCTGCGCCATCCCTGCGACGTGGTGCTCAGCGGCTTCATGCAGGCGTTCAAGCCGAACCCGGCGATGGTCCAGTTTGCCTCCCTGGAGAAGAGCGCTTCCTTCTACGCGGCGGTCATGGACCTGTGGCGGCATTACGAGGCGGTGCTGCCGCTCCGCGTTCATTGCGTCCGCTACGAAGACCTGGTCGCCGATCTGCGCGCGGAAACGCAGCGGATCCTCGATTTCCTCGGCCTGCCCTGGGATGACGCGGTCCTCGGCTATGCCGAGCGGGCAAAAACGCGCGCGATCGCGACGCCCAGCTACCATCAGGTGGTCCAGCCGATCTACGCTCGCTCGGTCGGCCGCTGGCACCACTACCGCGACGCCTTCACCGATGTCCTGCCGATCCTGCGCCGGTCGATGGAGGCGTTCGGCTATGGCGCCGAGGACTGAGCGGACGGCGCGGCGAAGCCGCTGACGGCGGCGATCCCAACGGCGCCGCTTGGCATGAGGCGCCGCGCGCTCAGGGGCGTCATCCCGCCCAGGGCGTAGACCGGCAGGCCGGCCGTCCGGGTCCAGGCGGCGAAGCGCACCGGCCCGATGGTCGCCGCGCCTGGATGACTCGCGGTCGGGAAGACGGCTGAGACCAGGACCGCATCGACCCCGGCGCGCCGCGCCCGGGCGATCGCCGCCGGAGTATGGGCCGCGGCGGTCACGAGCCAACCATGCTTTCGCCAGCGTCGCCAGCGCCGGTCGCCCCATGCGACGACGCCTTCGGGCAGGTGGACACCGCCGGCGCCGACGGCCAGAGCCAGGCGCGCATCTGCGCTCCCCGCGATGGCGACCAGCAGCCGCAGCCGCCGATGCCGGCAGAGGGCGGCGAGATGCGCCGCGCGCGCCGTCCGGTCGGGCGCGAAATAGTCGCGCAGGATCACCGCCGAACCGCGGGGCAGGCGGGCGATGGCAGCGGCGGGATCGCCCAGCCGGGTCGTCTCAACGATCAGGATGCAGGCGGGAAGCGACGGGCGTTGCCGACAAGCGGTCCCGGTCCCGGCGCGCGCGATCGCACGGCGTTTGAGGCGGGATGCGAGGCCTGCTAGGGTCGCCAACGACTAGGCCTTACCGAGGTGCAGAGAGACGCCCATGACGGACGCGAGCGCAGCCTGCGATGTGCCCGCCAATATCGCTGCCGTCAAGGCGGCCATTGCTGCGGCCGCCGCCGCCGATGGCCGGGATGCGACGGCTGTCACCCTGGTTGCCGTCTCGAAAACCCACTCGCCGGAGACGATTCGCGCCGCCATCATCGCTGGACAGCGGAGCTTCGGCGAAAACCGGGTTCAGGAGGCGGAGGCGAAATGGCCGGACCTCCGCGCCCAGTTCCCCGATCTGCGCCTGCATTTGATCGGCCCATTGCAGCGCAACAAGGCGCGTCGGGCGCTCCGCCTGTTCGACGTCATCGAGACGGTCGACTCCGTCCGCCTTGCCGCGGCCCTCGCCGAGGCCATGGCCGAGACCGGGGTCCGGCCGGATCTGTTGATCCAGGTCAACACCGGCGAGGAGCCGCAGAAGGCCGGCGTCGCCCCGCTGGACGCCGACGGGCTGATCCGGGCCTGCATCGACGATCTCGCCCTGCCGGTCCGCGGTCTGATGTGCATTCCGCCATTCGGCGAGGAGCCGGCGCTGCATTTCGCCCTGCTGCGCGAGATCGCCCGGCGTCACGACTTGCGCGAACTCAGCATGGGCATGAGCGACGACTATCCCGTCGCCATCCGTTTCGGCGCGACGATGGTCCGCGTCGGCAGCGCCATCTTCGGGGCCAGGCCTGCGGCGCCCTAGTCACTTTCACCGAATGAAATGCCGGATATTGCGATACCATCTCCCGGGCGGCAGTCCTCAAGCAGGCTCAGCAAATCCTTCCTCGCGAGCGCGACGCAGCCTTCGGTTGGCGCGTAGTCGGCCGTCGCGATATGGATGAAGACGGCGCTGCCATGGCCGGGTTCGACCGGATCGTCGTTGTGGCCGATGACGACGATCGCATCGTACAGCCCGTCCTCGCGCCATAGCGCTTCATGGGAGAACGGGTGGGGTCGCTTCACCGGGCGGTTATACAGCGGATCCGCCGGGTCGTCGGACCAGCCGTCGTCGGGGCGAAGGGCCCGGACCGGCAGGCCGGTCATCGGCCGCCGGAGCCGGTCGGCGCGATAGAGCACGCGGCGCAAGGGGAAGGTACCGCTGGGCGTCTTCCCATCCCCCTCGCGCTTGGCGCCTGGCACGCTGACGCCGGAGCGTCCGAGAGCGCAGCGAACCCTGCCGCCGCCGTACAGATAGCCTTTCGGGCTGACGAGGATCTTCATGACCGCCGCGAAACCCGCGTCCGCACCGCCGCTAGAACAGGTGGCCGCCGCGGGCGGCCTTGGTCCTCAGATAGATCTCGTTGTGCGGATTGACGGGAAAGCGGTGGGGGACGCGCTCGGTCACGGTAATGCCGTGGCGCACCAGGCCGTCGACTTTGCCCGGGTTGTTGGTCAGAAGGCGAACGGAGGCGTAGCCCAGCGCGCGGAGCATCTGCGCGGCCGGCAGATAGAGCCGCTCGTCGGCCTCGAAGCCGAGCTGTTCGTTGGCGTCGACGGTGTCGAAGCCGCGATCCTGAAGCTCGTAGGCGCGCAGCTTGTTGACCAGACCGATGCCGCGGCCTTCCTGGGCGAGGTAGAGAACGAGACCGCCGCCGGCGCGGGCGATTTCGGCGATGGCGCCGCGAAGCTGGTCGCCGCAATCGCAGCGCAGGCTGCCGAGCAGGTCGCCGGTGAAACATTCCGAGTGCAGCCGGGTCAGGACCGGCTGATCGGGGCTCGGCGCGCCGATGACCAAGGCCAGATGCTCACCGCCGCCGTCGCGCGGGCGAAAGGCGATCATCTCCGTCTGTTCGGCGCCCTCGAGCGGCACACGCGCGCGAGCCACCTGGTGCAAGCCGCGCGCCGCCGTGCCGTAATACTGAAAGACGTCGCCGGCATCGACGTGCAGCAGGTCATGTCGAGTCGCCCACGCCGCCTGATCCTCGGCGGTGGGGTCGCGAACCTCGGCGATGACCGCCGCCGGCAGCAGGCGTGCCGCCTTGGCCAAAGTCACCGCGGCGCTTTCGCAGCCGTGCTCGGCGACTTCGGCGAATTGCAATTCACCGCGTGCCGGCAACGGTCCCTCAAGCAGGGGATCGGCGAGCCGGCGCACGAGCTCCGCCGTCAGCGCCGGAGGGCGGCCGATGGCCACGCGCCGAACGCCGCCGCCGGTCAGTCCGAGGACCGAGGCGCGGCGGGCGGTCACGACGACCACCGGCTGCGAACGGCTGACTTCGGCAATCGCCGCCAGCGTCGCGTCGGTGACGCCTTCACTTGCCATGGTCAAGGTCGCGACCCCGCTGCCGCCCGCGATCAGGATCCACCGGCCACGGCGGATCTCCGACATTGCCCGCTCGACGGACAAGAGCGAAATGGGCTCGCGGGTCGCCGGGATCTGCACGAGATGCGGAAATTGGCGCAGTGCCATACCTTGCTCCGACCGGGCGAACGACGACACGACGATAGCCGCCAACGTCACACGCGAAAAGCGAATTTCCTGCGTGCCGGCGGATCCGCAGAGGGACCAGGGTCGGCCGATGATTGTAAAATGCGCGTTCGCCGGTATTGTTCAAGCGCATGAGAAACGAGGCGCGCGTCAGGAAACGGATCAGGTGAACGTCACCAGGCAGGTTCTTATCGTCGATGACGATACTGCGCTGCGTGACATGCTGGCGGAACAGCTGCGCCTGCACGAGGAGTTTTCTTCGCTGGTCGCGGCAACCGGGCGCGAAGGCCTGGAGCTGGCGAAGACGCAGCACTGCGACGTCATCATTCTCGACATCGGCCTGCCCGATATGGACGGCCGCGAGGTCTGTCGGCTGATGCGCCGCGGCGGGGTGAAGGCTCCGATCATCATGCTAACCGGCGCCGATACCGACGCCGACACCATTCTCGGTCTTGACTCCGGCGCCAACGATTACATCACCAAACCGTTCCGGCTGGGCGTGCTTCTGGCCCGGCTGCGCGCCCAGATCCGTCAGCACGAGCAGACCGACGATGCGGTCTTCACCATCGGTCCGTACGCCTTCAAGCCGAGCGCCAAGCTCCTCGTCGAGGCGAACACCGACAAGAAGATCCGCCTGACCGATAAGGAAACGGCGATCCTGAAGTTCCTGTACCGCGCGGGAAACCGGGTGATCAGCCGCGGTGTCCTGCTGGACGAAGTCTGGGGCTACAACGCCAACGTCACCACCCACACGCTGGAGACGCATGTCTATCGCCTGCGCCAGAAGATCGAGGCGAATCCGCAACAGGCGCAGATCCTCATCACCGAACCCGGTGGCTATCGCCTGAATCCATGATCGTGCGGAGCCGAAAACAGCTGCGATGCCGCCTGGGCCAAAAAAAAGCGCCCGGTCAGGGGGGTCAACCGGGCGCTTCAGCTTCCCTGCGGAAGCTTTCGGATGGCAGGGGAACCATCCGGGATGGACAAAATCTTTCGATTCCGCCCATTCCATAAGCTTAAATTAGTTGGCACGCGGGGCACGGCCAATGCGCAGAGCGCAGGTCTCCCATGCGTAATTCGCATAACCAAGCACGGAACTTATTGCGGGAAGGCCGGCGGCGCATGCCGCGGATCGACGAACTCGAACAACTCAGGCTCGAGGCTCACGCCGGTACGGATGTCCGAAAGGGACACAGTGGTGGCGACACCCTGAGCGTCGACGACGCGCCACTGGCGCAACTGTAACGGGTTGTCGGCGAATACCAAGGTCAGGCTGCCGTCGCCCGGACTGGCGGTGCGCACAAGGCTCACGCGGATAACGCCGGCCTCGTGTTCGAAGCCGGTGATGGTGAGGCTGCCGCCGTCAAGCTGGATCTCGTCCTCGACGAGGATACCCGCGGGCGTCGAGCCGAGCGGCAGATAGCTCACCTGCCCCAGTTCACGGTCATTGTAGATCAACCAGGTGCCGTCGGCGACGATCAGGATCGGCACCGGCGGATCATAGGCGATCCGCATCCGCCCCGGACGCTTCAGCCAGACATCGCCCTCCGCAGCCTGCCCCGTTGACGCGATCTGTAGGAAGCGCGCCTTGAGGGTCCGGACCGAATTGAAATAACGCTCGATCCGGGCGACGTCGGCTCGGTTCGCGGCCGAGAGAATAACCGCCGCCGGTTGCGCCGCCGCATTCGCGGGCCGCGGCGCTGGCGCACAGGTGAACGCCAAAAGCGCTCCGATGGCCGCCGCCGCGATCGCAGCGCCGCCGCGCCGCGTAACCAGCCGCGTATTCGCTGTTCGCGCCCCCTTGCACAGGAGAAAAATCAATCGGCCCGCTCGCCGAGCAGAACCTCGCGCCGGCCGACGCGGTCGGCCTTGCTGACCAGGCCCTGGGCCTCCATCCGCTCGATCAGGCGCGCCGCCCGATTGTAGCCGATCTGCAGCCGGCGCTGGACGTAACTGGTCGAGGCCTTGCCGTCGCGGGCGATCAGCGCCACGGCCTCTTCATAGAGCTCGTCCTCGCCTGGACCGCCGGCAACATCGAAGACCGGCTCGTCCTCGTCCTCCTCCTCCGTGACCTCCGGAATGTACTGCGGCGCGCCCTGGCTCTTAAGGAACTGGACCACCGTCTCAACCTCGCGGTCGCCGACGAACGGGCCATGAACGCGAGTCACGCGGCCGCCGGTCGCCATGAACAGCATGTCGCCCTGACCGAGCAGCTGCTCGGCGCCCTGCTCGCCGAGAATCGTCCGGCTGTCGATCTTCGAGGTGACCTGAAAGCTCACCCGCGTCGGGAAGTTGGCCTTGATCGTGCCGGTGATGACATCGACGGACGGCCGCTGGGTGGCCATGATCAGGTGGATGCCGGCGGCGCGGGCCATTTGCGACAGCCGCTGCACCGCCGCCTCGATGTCCTTGCCGGCGACGAGCATGAGATCGGCCATCTCGTCGACGACGACGACGATCAGCGGCAGCGGCTCGAGGTCGAGCGGATGCTCCTCGAACACCGGCTGGCTGTCCTGGTCGAACCCGGTCTGCACCCGGCGCTTGAGCTCCTCGCCCTTGCGTCGCGCCTCGGCGAGCCGGGCGTTGTAGCCGGCGATGCTGCGCACCCCGAGCTGCGACATCGCCCGGTAGCGTTCCTCCATCTCGCGGACCGTCCACTTCAGCGCCACGACGGCTTTGGAAGGCTCGGTCACGACCGGGCTGAGCAGATGCGGAATGCCGTCATAGACGGACAGTTCGAGCATCTTCGGATCGATCAGGATGAGTTTGCAGGTGTCAGGGGAATGCTGGTAGAGCAGCGACAGGATCATCGCGTTAATTGCCACCGACTTGCCCGAACCGGTCGTGCCGGCGATGAGCAGGTGCGGCATTCGGGCGAGGTCGACAAGAACCGGCGCGCCGCCGATGTCCTTGCCCATCGCCAGCGTCAGCCGGCCCGCGTAACGCTCGAACGCATCGGAGGCGAGCAGCTCGCGCAGGCCCACGGATTCGCGGCGCATGTTCGGCAGTTCGATGCCGATAACGTTGCGCCCAGGCACCACGGCAACGCGCGCCGATACCGCGCTCATCGATCGGGCAATGTCGTCGGCGAGGCCGATCACCCGCGAGCTCTTCGTCCCCGGCGCCGGCTCAAGCTCGTAGAGGGTGATAACCGGGCCCGGGCGAACCTTGACGATCTCGCCGCGCACACCGAAGTCCTCGAGCACCGTCGAGAGCAGGCGCGCGTTCTCTTCGAGACCGTTGCGGCTGAGCACGTCGACCGCGGCCGGCGTCGGCGGCGACGGCTGCAGCAGGTCGAGCGGCGGCAGCAGCCCTGCGCCGTCGCCGGCGAAGGGGAATTGGCCCTGGCTCTCCTGCGCGATCTTGCGCCCCTGGCGGACCCGCGGCTGCTTCGGCGCGACAATGGCGGCGAGCCCGTCTTCTTCCGCGTCTCCGCCGGCGTCCTCAACATCGACAGCATTATCAGGCCGGCCGCGGGCGCGGAGCCGCACGCTGGCACGGCGTTGCAGAGGCGGATCGCGATCGCCGCCGCGAAGACCGGCAACATAGCCGCGGCAAGCTGCCACGACGCGCATCGCCGCAACACCAGCGCATCGAGCCGAGCGGTAGAAGGCGCCGAGATCGGCAAGCGAAACTCCCAGGCCGAGCAGCCCGGCGACCAAAGTCAGCGCCGCGGCGATGGTGGCGATGGATCCAGGCCCAATCGGTAGCGAGCGTGCCGCCGCATCAAGGATAAGCTTTCCGAAGACGCCGCCGGGCCCCTGGCTGTGCGCCCATAGGGCCCCGCTGGGCAGGGCGGCGAGCGCGACGCTGGCGGTGATCGTGGCGACAAGCAGCGCCGCCAGCAGCAGCCACAGGCGCCCGCCGGGGGCGCTCTTGCACATGATCTTCCAGCCCCACACCCCCAGCGCGAGAAGCGGCACCAGGGCGGCCATGCCGAGGCCGCCGATCATCAGGTCGGCGAAATGGGATCCGGGCAGCCCGAGAAGGTTGCCGGGCACCGCGGCGGTGGCGTGATTGAAGGACGGGTCGGCGGGATCGTAGGTCACCAGAGCGCCGAGCAGAAGGGCGGCCAGAAAGATCAGGCCGAGGCCGCCGGCCTCGCTCAGGCGACGTTTGATGTACTCGCCGGCCCCCTCGGGCAGGACCGCCAAGGTTCCTTCGCGGATCATCGATACACTCACCGGACCAATGTCGAAGAATTCGTATTTATAGAACGTTGCGAAGCCTTCTTAAAGCATCTTCGGTGATCGCGAGGGAGTCGATCAGCGCCATCCGGATGTAGCCGGCTCCCGGATTGCGGTTGCTTTCATCGGCCTGGGCGAGATATGCGCCCGGCAGAACCCGCACCGCCGCCTGACGCCACAGGGCCAGCGCCGCTCGTTCGCCATCGCCGACTTCGAGCCATAAGAAAAAACCGCCGGCCGGGCGGTAGAAGCCAAAGCGGTCGCCGATGAGGCTTTGTGCGAGGTCCAGCTTGGCCCGGTAGAGGCGGCGATTCTCTTCCACGTGGGCGTCGTCGCGCCACAAGGCTGCGGACGCGGCGAGAACCGGCAGGCCGACGCTCGCTCCTCCGAAGCTGCGCAGCCTGCGGAAGGCGGCGATCAGCGCCGGATCGCCGGCGACAAATCCCGACCTCAGACCGGGGACGCTTGAGCGCTTCGACAGGGAATGGAAGACGATCACATTGGCGAAGTCGCCGCCGAGCTCGGCGCAGGCCTGCAATGCGCTCGGCGGTGGGACGCGGTCGAAGATCTCAGCATAGCACTCGTCGACCACGAGGATGAAATCGT
This sequence comes from uncultured Alphaproteobacteria bacterium, assembly GCA_963789785.1. GTDB lineage: Bacteria > Pseudomonadota > Alphaproteobacteria > Rhodospirillales > Defluviicoccaceae > JAEULH01. The sequence continues at coordinate 220,101 of CAWBNC010000038.1, forward strand.
GCTCGCGGGCGAGGCCGATGGCGTGCCGGAGGTAGCCGAGATCCGCAACCGCGCCTTGTGGATTGGCCGGCGAACACAGGTACATCAACGCTGTGCGCGCCAGCACCGCTGCGCCGATCCCGTCGAGGGCGGGGAGGAAGCCGGAATGGCGCGAAGCATCGAGATAGACCGGCTCGCCGCCGTGCATCACCGCCGCGCCCTGATAAACCTGGTAGAAGGGGTTCGGCATCAGTACCAGTGGCGCGCCGCCGCTGCGCCCTGGGGATAGCGTCCGGGGAAGGACGGCGGCGGCGATGAGATAGAGCGCTTCGCGGCTGCCGGCGACGGGCAGGATCTGCTCGCTTGCGACGACGTACTTCGCCGGCAGGCCGTAGCGACGGCGCAACCAGCCCGTGACCGCCTCGCCGAAATCGGCCGTCCCTTCGATCGGCGGGTAGCGACCCCATGATGCCGCCTGCTCGCTCAGGATCTCGCCCACCAGCGGCGGCGGCGAGTGCCGCGGCTCGCCCACCGAGAGCACGATCGGCGCGAGGTCGGCCGGCGGCGCGACCGGATCGAGCAGCGCCCGCAGGCGATCGAAGGGATAGGCAGTGAGGGCGGAAAGCCGAGGGTTCAGCATGCCGGCGATGCTAGATCAATCGGCCGTCAAGTGGAATCGTGGCGCGGCATCGGGGCGGCATCGGGCGGCACCGGGCGGAAAGAAACGGGCCGGAGGACGAAACCTCCGGCCCGAGATGGCCCGGGTTACAGGCGGAGAGGAAGGAGGAACGAGCGGTCCCCGACCTACGGCACCGTCTCGCCGTGAAGCGCCAGATCCAGTCCGGTGATCTCCGTCTCCTGATCGACCCGCAGGCCGACGATAAGGTCGATGATCTTCAGCAGGATGAAGCTGACGACCCCGCAGTAAACGACTGTGACCAGAATGCCCTTGAGCTGGATCCAGACCTGCATCGGGTTGCCCTCGATAAGGCCGGGTGTTCCGCCGATCGCCTCGATCGCGAACACGCCCGTGAGCAGTGCGCCGACCATGCCGCCGACGCCGTGAACGCCGAAGGCGTCGAGCGAGTCATCATAGCCGAGCGCCGGCTTGAGCCAGACCGCGCCCCAGAAGCAGGCGATGCCAGCGGCAACGCCGATCGCCAGCGCCCCGATGGGGCCGACGAAGCCGGCCGCCGGGGTGATGGCGACAAGACCGCCGACCGCGCCGGAAATGATGCCGAGGACGGTCGGCTTCTTGCGCACCAGCCATTCGACGAACATCCAGGTCAGCGCCGCGGTGGCCGTGGCGATCTGGGTAACCAGCATGGCCATGCCGGCCGACCCGTCGGCCGCAAGGGCAGAACCAGCGTTGAACCCGAACCACCCGACCCAGAGCAGCGAGGCGCCGATCAAGCTGAGAACCAGGTTGTGCGGTTCCATGTTCTCGGAGCCGAAGCCCCGGCGTTTGCCGATAACGATGCAGGCAACCAGCCCGGCGATGCCCGCATTAATGTGAACGACCGTGCCGCCGGCGAAATCGAGCACTCCGGCGTCGGCAAGGAAGCCGCCGCCCCAGACCCAGTGGGCGATCGGGGCATAGACGAGAACGATCCACAGGACCATGAACACGACCATTGCAGAGAACTTCATGCGATCAGCGAAGGCGCCGGTGATCAGAGCCGGGGTAATGATCGCGAACGTCAGCTGGAACATGATAAAGACGCTTTCGGGGATCGTCTTGCTCAGCGTGTCGACGCCCAGCCCTGCCAGGAACATGCGGTCAAACCCGCCGATATATGCATTCAGGTTGCCGCCGTCGCCGAACGCGAGGCTGTAGCCGACGACGGTCCAGACCAAAGTCGCCAGGCAGCAGATCGCGAAGCTTTGCATCGCGGTGGCGAGCACGTTTTTCTTGCGGACCATGCCCCCGTAGAACAGCGCCAGGCCGGGAATCGTCATCAACAGCACGAGCGCCGTCGAGGTCAGCATCCAGGCAGTATCGCCCGCGCTGAGTGTCGGCGTTTCCTCGGCCACCGCAGCGGCCTCCTGAGCCAGCGCAGCGCCGGTGGCGGCAAGGACGGCGATGGCCGTCGCGGCCAAACCGGTGGGAATTCTTTTCAGCAAATTCATGAGCACGGCTCTCCTAGGCCACGATGTTCCTGATCTCGGTGTCAGAGCCGGTCTGGCTCTCCGGGCGTTGTCGCGTTCTTCCAGCCAACGTCGTAGATGCCGTTCCGGTACGTCCTGCCCGCCACCCGGTCCTGTCACGCACGCATGCCGAAGCCCCGAACCCGCGCTCCATGACCGTGGAGGCCGAACTCAACAACCGTGCCAACCGCCGCCGCCGTTCGGCGATAGCTCGGATTAGGGCGAGGAGGGCGGACCGGCGGGTTCGTAGATGCCAGCGGATAACGCTCAGATGCCCAACCGGCCGGCAGCGCTGGTCTGATTGCTCAGATTTTAAGCAGAATGCGGCGTTGCGCGTTTTCGAGCGGCAATCGAGCATTCATCGGGAGGTCGGGTGTCGCACCCAGCCAGTGGCAGAGGCGGCGCAGCTCACCGCCTGCCACTGGATCCGCGATGCTGAAGGCAGCGTACGAACAGGAGCCGCGACGGCCGGCAAAGGATGCAGCGCTACGCGCTGCCGCCCGTCCGGTCAGCCGAGGCGCTAAATCAACCTGCTTTCGGATGGAGTCGTCCGAAAGCAGAGAGTTGATCGATGACAAGCAATAGAGCATCTCATCTGCGCCCGTCCCGGCGAGAGGCATGCTCTAGGCCCGGTGCCCGCCCGGCCGGCGGGAGACACGGGAGTGGGCGGGATCAAAGGGCGCTGGAATCGGTGTCGCCGGTGCGGATGCGGATTGCCTTGGCGACATCGAGGATGAAAATCTTACCGTCGCCGATTTTGTCCGTTCGGGCCGCGCTGAGGATGGCTTCGGAAACGCCCTCGACCATGTCGTCGGTCACCACGACCTCGATCTTGACCTTCGGCAGGAACTGGACGGTGTACTCGGCGCCGCGGTAGATTTCGGTCTGGCCCTTCTGCCGGCCGAACCCCTTGACTTCGGTAACGGTCATGCCTTGAACCCCGAGCGACGTCAGCGCCTGGCGGACGTCGTCGAGTTTGAAGGGCTTTATGATCGCCGAAATGAGCTTCATGATCCTTTTTCCTCTCCAAGCAGCTCGCCGCCAGCGAAGCGGCGATCTTGCGGTCGCGCAATTAGCATAGCCGGCCCTTCCACCGCCAGTAACGCGTGAATGATGACGAGGAGCCCCGGTTACGCCTCGCCCGCCTTCACGAACCGTGCCAAGCAAGGCCGGCTAACGGCCGCACAAGCGTGCACTGAGGCCTGCAGGCGACAATCGCCGCAGTCTGGCGACAAAGGAAGGGCAATTGGTCGCCGCAACTGTATATGTAGGCGCGAGCGGCGCCGGCCAGAGCGGCCTGGCGCGGACCAGATGACGGGAAATGTCATGACCATTGTTTCGCCGCCTTCCGCCAGCGCCCGCTATGAAGCGGATGTCGCCATCGTCGGTGGCGGCCTCGTCGGTGGAACGCTTGCCTGCACGCTGGCGGGGCTTGGCATGGCCACCGCCGTCGTTGAAGCCGGCGATCCCGCAGCGACGCTGGACGCGGGGTTCGATGGCCGGGCCTCGGCGATCTCGCTGACCTCGAAACGCCTGCTCGAAGCAACCGGCCTTTGGCGGGGCATGGCCGGCGAAGCGACGCCGATGCGCCATATTCGTGTCAGCGAAGGCGCCTCGCCCCTGTACCTCGACTACGATCACCGCGATGTCGGCGATGAGCCGTTCGGCTACATGGTTGAGAACCGCCATTACCGCCGGGCGCTGTACGCCGAAATTCAGGCCAACGCGGGCATCACCTTTTTGACCCGCTCGTCCGCGGTTCAGGTTGAGCGGAATGCGGGCGGTGTCGACATCCGTCTTGCCGACGGCGCCGGCATTCGCGCCCCTCTGGTTGTCGCCGCCGAGGGTCGGAATTCCGCGTTGCGCGAAGATGCCGGCATTCGCGTCAGCGGCTGGTCATACCGACAGGCCGGCATCGTCTGTACCGTCGAACATGAAAAGCCCCACGGTTTCGTCGCCCACGAACGCTTCCTTCCCGCCGGGCCCTTTGCGATCCTGCCGCTCAAGGGCCGGCGCTCGTCGATCGTGTGGACCGAACGGGCCGACCGCGCACCGGCGATCATGGCCCTTGACGACGAGGGCTTCACCGTCGAACTCGCCCGTCGGTTCGGGGACTTTCTCGGTGCCTTGCACGTGGTCGGGCCGCGCTGGTCCTACCCGCTGTCGCTGCAGTTCGCCGAACGCGCGGTTGCCGATCGGCTCGCCCTCGTCGGCGATGCGATCCACGCCATGCATCCCATCGCCGGGCAGGGCCTGAACATGGGTCTGCGCGATGTCGCCGCGCTGACAGAAGTTCTGAGCGACGCCCGCGCTCTCGGCCTCGATCCGGGCGCCAGTTACGTTCTTGCGCGCTACCAGCGCTGGCGGCGTTTTGACAACACCTTGATGCTGGCCCTGACCGACGGCCTGAACCGGCTGTTCGCAATCGAAGCGCCACCGATCCGGCTGGCGCGCGACGTCGGTCTGGCCGCTGTCAACGCCCTGCCGCCGCTCAAGCGGTTCTTCATGCGCCACGCCATGGGCCTGGTCGGCGAGGTTCCGCGGCTGATGCGCGGCGCCTGACCGGGATATCGGTCAGGGGTCGCGGCCGAGGCCTTTCTCGGCCAGCGAGCGAAGATAATTCTGCCAGATCCGATCGTGCTCCGCTCCGAGCCGGTAAAGGTAGTCCCAGGTGTAGAGCCCGGTGTCGTGAAGATCGTCAAAGCGGATGCGGATCGCATAGCTTCCGACCGGCTCGACCGCGACAATGCCGACATGGCAACGCCCAGCGACGATAGTCTTGGTGTCGGGGCCATGCCCCTGAACCTCCGCGGATGGGCTCTCGACCCGGAGATACTCGGCTGGCAGCGCGAAGGTGCGGCCGTCGTCGTAGTCGATCTCGAGCATCCTGGTCTCGCGCTTCAGGCGGATCTCGGTCGGCTGGTGGCGATTGCCGTAGGCGGTGCTCATGAGCGCTCCGCTGCCGGAGGATGGGTGAGCGCAGGGTCGTCGATGGGACGCGCCTCGTCGACCAGCATGATCGGGATCCCATCGCGTATGGGATAGATCAGCCCGGCCTGGTCGCTGATCAGCTCCTGACGCTCGGCGTCATAGCGTAGCGGCCCCTTGGTCAGCGGGCAGACCAATATTTCGAGCAACTTCGGGTCCACGCTCTTCCTCGCCATGCCGCGACTCCCGTTCAGTGCCAGGCTTCGGGCGCCGGCCCGTCCGTCTCGTGCACCGCCATCTCGAACAACGAGATCAAGAGCCCGGCGCGTTGCGCGGAGCCGCTGCATTCGAGCAGGGCCTGCTTCTCTCTGGTCTCCAACGGACACATCATCGCAAAGGAGAGGATCAAGGCCTCGTCGCCCGCGCTGTCCACCGCGTTCCAGTCGCAGGAGATGTCCTTGGTCGCAAAATACCCGCGGGCCGCGCTCAGAAGGCGGTCGCGATCGATCTCCTCGGCGGCGGGATCGGTCAGATCGCCGCGGTAGGGCGAGTAATCCGGCTTGACCCGACGGTAGCCGTTCAGCAGCGCCAGTTCATCCATAACGCGGAACCGGCAGATCCCACGCAAGGTGATGAGGAAGCGGTTGTCCTCGCTTTCGGCAAACGACACGATCCGACCCGCACAGCCGATGGCGAAGAGCTCGGCCTTGTCATCCATCGGATGGCGCTGCGGATAACGCGGCTGGATCATGCCGATCATCCGGCCATGCCCCAGCGCGTGCTCGATCATGTTGAGATAACGCGGCTCGAAGATCTGCAGCGGCAGATGTCCGCGCGGCAGCAGCATCGTTCCGTCAAGCGGAAATATGGGGAGGATCTCGGGAAGCCTCTGCGCCAGTGTGCCGTCGTTCATGAAAACAGGATCGTCGACAGCCGCCGCCTAGCGGCAACGGTCGTGGGATGGGCATGGCCGAGCGCGTCGAAGGTTTTGACAAGCTGCTTGCGCGCCGCTTCGTCGTTCCAGGTCCTGTCGGCGCGGATGAGGTGGAGGAGCTCGTCGATCGCCGCCGGGGCGTCGCCGCTGCCGTAGAGGGCGACCGCGTAATCCAGCCGGGTTTGGGCATCATCCGGGCGCGCGGCAACGGCAGCACGTAGCCTGCCGACATCGCCGCCCTTCTTGCTCTGCTCGACAAGCTCGACGGCGGCCAGCGCCGTCACAACCTCCGGATGGCGCTTGACGTCGGCGGTCAGGCCTTCGATCAGGCGGCGCGCGGCCGTGGCGTTACCGACCCCCGCATAGCTGCGGATCATTCCGGCGACCGCCTTGGCGTTGTCAGGGTCTTGCGCCAGAACCGCTGAAAAGGCCTTGGCCGCGGCCTTGAAGTCGCCGCGATCGACGGCCGCCCGACCCTGCTCGATGGCGTCGGCCAGCGGATCGCCACCGCCGGCGCCGCCGACGAGGCCGTCGACGAAGGCCTTCAGTTTGCTTTCCGATTGCGCGCCGACGAAGCCGTCGACCGGCTGGCCGCCGACGAAGGCGTAGATCGTCGGCACCGACTGGATGCGCAGTTGTGCCGCCAGCGTCTGATTCTCGTCGATGTTGATCTTGACCAGGCGCACGGCGCCTTTGGCCTGCCGGACCAGCTTCTCCAGCGTCGGGGTCAGCGTCTTGCAGGGGCCGCACCACGGCGCCCAGAAGTCGACGATGACCGGTCGCTCCATCGACGCGTTGATGACGTCGGCGCTGAAGCTCTGGATCGTGCCGTCCTTGATGACATCGCCGCCGACATCGGTGGCTGCTGCGCTGCTGCTCGAAGAAAGGATCATTGCCACGGTTGCATCGTCGGGGGAATACTCGGTCGCGCCATACATGGCATTTCACAACCGCGGGCTCAAGACCTTTGGCCTGCGCTTGCGGCGACGGGCGCGGGGCGCAAGAGCGGACGCAGAGAGGAGAGGGCCGGGAGCCGGGGAGCGTTTGCGGCCAGGGACATTGAAGTACGCGGGTCATCCCTCAGGATCTGCATGGATTATAGGACGCAGGCATGACATGCGCCTGGCCGGACATTCCTTTCGAGCGCTGGCGCGAAACCTGCGGGGCGTTGCATCTTTACACCCAGGTCATCGGCAAGTACCGCCTTGCCCGCGCGCCATGGGTAAACCATTCCTGGCATGCAACGCTCTATGTCAATGCCCGCGGATTCACCACCGGTCTCGTCCCCGACCGGCCCGGCGGGATCGAGATTGAGCTGGATCTGCTCGACCATGCGGTGATCGGCGCCGCAACCGACGGGCGTTCGGCGCGATTTTCTCTGCAGCCCATGTCGGTCGCGGATTTTCACGCCCGCTTTCTCGCCCTTGTCGTCGAGCTCGGCGGCACGGCGGAGCTGAACGGCCGGCCGAACGAGGTGGCCGAGCCTGTCCCATTTAAAGACGACCGGATCGAGCGGCCCTACGACGGCGACAGCGTGACACGCTTCTTCCACGCGACCGTGCTGGCGGACCGCATCTTCAGGCGCTTCCGCACGGCCTATATCGGCAAGGTCAGCCCCGTGCATCTGTTCTGGGGCAGCTTCGACCTCGCGGTCACCCGTTTTTCCGGACGCGCGGCTCCCCTGCATCCGGGCGGCGTTCCGGCGCTTCCGGACGATGTCACGCGCGAAGCCTATAGCCATGAAGTCTCATCCGCCGGGTTCTGGCCGGGCGGTGGAGTGGTCGACGATGCGGCCTTCTATTCCTATGCCTATCCGAGGCCGAACGGGTTCGCCGAGGCGCCGGTCGCGCCGGACGCTGCCTTCTACGATAAGGGTGCGGGCGAATTTCTATTGCCCTATGATGCCGTTCGTCGGGCGGACGATCCCGAAGCGACGCTGATGGCGTTTCTTCGAAGCACCTACGAGGCGGCCGCTGACCAGGGCGGTTGGGAGCGGTCCAGGCTCGAGTGCCCGATGGGGGAACCAGGCCGGCCGCGTCCACTGTGAGGCTCGTGGCGGCAAACGGAAAGAGATGCCGGGAGGCTGGAGTCAAACATGGGCGGCACGCCGAACATTAGCCAGCTCGCCATCGAGCGCACGGAGAGCATGTCCGATGGCCGCTACGTGGCGCACGTGCAGGGCTCCCAAGCCGAGATGACGTATTCGCGCCCGGACGAAAAGACGCTTGTGATCCAGCACACCGGCGTGCCGCATACGCTGCGCCACAGAGGGATCGGCCAGGCGCTTGTGCACCGTGCCGTAGAGGACGCCCGCGCTGAAGGCCGCCTGATCGTTCCGGTTTGCTCTTTCGTCAGGGTCCAAATGGCGCGCCATCCCGCCTGGCAGGACGTGCTAAAGCGCTGATGTGCAATCGGCGCAAGATGATGCGGCGAGACGGAGCGGGGGGCCATGGCCGGCAGTCATGGCCTTGATCCCCATTGGTGCGGGGCGCCGTGAGGGCTGACGATGGTTCTTGCAAAGCCCCGGTCTTCTTTTAATATCGCCGCCAATAACCGCTGTCACGGTGCCGGCGCGGGCGTAGCTCAGGGGTAGAGCGCAACCTTGCCAAGGTTGAAGTCGAGGGTTCGAATCCCTTCGCCCGCTCCAAGCGGCTTCACTGCGTGGAGTTCGGAAGTCGGCTGGCGACCGGACCCCGGCGCCCTCGATCGGCCCTCATTTCGATCTTCCCGGAGCGTGAGACCAGCATCGGCATCTGGTTGCAGCGACTGGGAGGACTTCGACGATGGCGATATCGCGGTTTTCTGATGCCCACAAGGACGATCTTCTTGCCAAGATCGTCGAGATCGCGCGCTGGCGGCTTGGCGACGAGCAGGCGCAGACCTTCACCAGATTCATCCAGGCATACTTCGCGCGCGTGCCCGGAGAGGACATCTACCGGATCAGCCCGGACAATCTGTTCGGCGCCGCCTATGCCCACTGGCGCTTTGCCGAGTTTCGCGCTGCACGGACGGCGCGGGTGCGGGTTTACAATCCCAAATTGGAAGAGGACGGTTGGCGCTGCGACCACACCGTCGTCGAAGTCGTCACCGACGACATGCCGTTCCTCGTCGAACTCGGTTACGTCGGAGCTGAGCCGGCGCGATCTTCCCGTTCAGCTCGTCATCCACCCCGTCATCCGCGTCCGTCGCGATGACCGCGGCGTGCTTCTCGGCCTCGCCGATGGTTGCGGCGATGAAGACACGTCCGGCGTGGTCGCTGCGGAGTCGATGATGCACTTCGAAATCGTTCGCCAGCCCGAGGAGGTCGCCAGCGAACTCACCGAGGCCATCGCGCGGGTTCTGGCCGACGTCCGTCGAGCCGTCGAGGACTGGCAGGCCATGCGCGATATGCTCAAGTCCGTCATCGCCGATCTCGACAACCCGCCGCGGGGTCTGTCCGCCGACGAGATCAGCGAGGACCGGGATTTTCTTCGCTGGATCTACGAGAACAACTTCACCCTGCTGGGCTACCGCGCTTATGACTTCATCGCCCGCGATGGCGACGGTGCCGAACCGGTTGCGGCGGTGCTCCCGGGATCGGGCCTCGGCCTGCTGCGCGAGCCCGGCTTTCTGGTCTTCGACGAATTCCGCGACCAGGCGCCGCTTCCGCCGGCGGTTCGCGCTTTCGTCGCCCGCCCTGACCTCTTGATGGTGACCAAGTCCAACCGCCGTTCGACCGTGCACCGGTCCGTCCACATGGATGTGATCGTCGCCAAGCGGGCCGACGCCGAAGGCCAGGTCATCGGCGAGCACATGTTCGTCGGGCTGTTCACCGCGGTCGCCTACAACCTCAGCGCCCGCAGCATTCCGCTGCTAAAGCGCAAGCTGAACAACATTATCGCCCGCGCCGGATTCGATCCGCGAGAGCACGACGGCCGGGCGCTGATGAACATTATCGAGACCTACCCCCGCGACGAGCTGTTCCAGATTTCCGAAGACCATCTGCTGACGACCGCGCTCGGCATTCTCGATCTTGAGCAACGCCGGCGGGTGCGTCTGTTCCTGCGCCGCGACGACTTCGAGCGGTTCGTCTCCTGCATGGTGTATCTGCCGCTCGACCGCTACACGACCGCGCGGCGCCTTGCCATCCAGTCGATCCTGGCCAAGGCCTTCGCCGGTGAAATCTCGGCGCACTACAGCCAGGTCGGCAACTCGCCGATGGCGCGGCTGCAATTCGTCGTACGCACCACGCCCGGCGAAATCCCGGATTACAACGTCGACGAGCTCGAAGCGGCAATCGTCGATGCGACCCGGAGCTGGGCCGATCACCTTCATGACGCGCTCTTCGCCGCCCACGGCGAGGAGCAGGGCCAGCTCCTGTTCGAGCGCTACAAGGGCGCATTTCCGCCCGGCTACCGGGAACGCTTTAATGCGGAGCAGGCCGTCGCCGACGTCGGCCTGATCGAACAGACGCTGCGGTCGGGCACGCTGGGGATGACGCTTTACAGTCCGTTCGGGACCGCCGATACGGACATGCGCTTCAAGGTATTCCTGCGGGGCAGACCGATCGTCCTGTCGCAGGTCCTGCCGATGCTCGAGCACCTTGGCCTGCGGGTGATCGACGAGGTGCCGCACGCGGTACGCCTCGCCGCCGATGCGACCCTCATCATGATCCACGACTTCGGACTGCATACGCGTTCGGCAACCCCTGTTGACCTGGGGGCGGTGCGCGCGAATTTTCAGGAGGCGTTTCTCGCCGTCTGGGACGGCCGGGCCGAAAGCGATCTGTTCAACGCGCTGGTGCTGACCGGCGGGCTCAACTGGCGCGAGGTGGTGATCATCCGCGCCTACTGCCGCTATCTCCGCCAGATCGGCATCGCCTTCTCGCAGGCCTACATGGAACAGACGCTGATCGGCAACCCCGAGCTGGCGCGGCTGATCGTCGCCCTGTTCAAGGCCCGGTTCGACCCCGCCGGCGGACGAGGGAGGCCGAGAAGCGCGCGCAGCGGCGATACGCGAGCAGATCGATGCGGGTCTCGACGCGGTCGTGAGCGCGGATCAGGACCGGATTCTGCGTCGGTTTTTCAACCTCGTCGAGGCGACCCGACGGACGAACTACTTCCAGCCCGGCGACGAGGGCGGGCTCAAGCCATATCTCTCGTTCAAGCTCGACAGCCGCGCCGTCGACGAGCTGCCGCTGCCGCGGCCGATGTTCGAGATTTTCGTCTATTCGCCGCGGATGGAGGGCATTCACCTCCGCGGCGGCAAGGTCGCGCGCGGCGGCATTCGCTGGTCGGACCGGCGCGAGGACTTCCGCACCGAGATCCTCGGGCTGATGAAGGCGCAGATGGTCAAGAACGCCGTCATCGTCCCGGTTGGCGCCAAAGGCGGGTTCGTCCTCAAACAGGCGCCGGACCCTTCCAATCGCGAGGCGTTCCTGGCCGAGGGCATCGCCTGCTACAAGACGCTGATCCGCGGCCTGCTCGATATCACCGACAACCTGTCCCAGGGCGCGGTGGCGCCGCCCGCCGACGTGGTTCGCTGCGACGGCGACGACCCTTACCTCGTCGTCGCCGCCGACAAGGGGACGGCGACGTTCTCCGACATCGCCAACGGCCTGTCGCAGGATTACGGCTTCTGGCTCGGCGACGCCTTCGCGTCCGGCGGCAGCCAGGGCTACGACCACAAGAAGATGGGGATCACCGCCCGCGGCGCCTGGGAGTCGGTCAAGCGCCACTTCCGCGAGCTCGGCATCGATACCCAGACCCAGGACTTCACCGTCATCGGCATCGGCGACATGGCCGGCGACGTCTTCGGCAACGGCATGCTGCTGTCGTCGCATATCAAGCTTCTCGCCGCGTTCAACCATCTGCACATCTTCATCGACCCCGACCCCGATCCGGCCGCGAGCTTCGCCGAGCGCCGGCGGCTGTTCGAGTTGCCGCGCTCGACCTGGGCCGACTACGCCGCGGGCGCCATCTCCAAGGGCGGCGGCGTGTTCGAGCGCCGGGCCAAGTCGATCGCTCTGAGCCCGGAGATCCGCGCGCGGTTCGGGATCGAGACAGCGCGAGCGACCCCGACCGAGCTCATCGGGGTGCTGCTGAAAAGCGCGGTCGACCTTCTCTGGTTCGGCGGCATCGGCACCTTCGTCAAGGGTGAGCACGAGTCCAACGCCGACGCCGGCGACCGCGCCAACGACGCCGTTCGCATCAACGGCAGCGAGCTTCGCTGCAAGGTCATCGGCGAGGGCGCTAACCTTGGGATCACTCAGTTCGGACGGCTCGACTTCGCCCGTGACGGCGGACGCATCAACACCGACTTCATCGACAACTCGGCCGGTGTCGACTGCTCCGACCACGAGGTCAACATCAAGATCCTGCTCGACGCGGTGGTGGCCGACGGCGACCTGACGGCAAAGCAGCGCAACGGCCTGCTGGTCAAAATGACCGAAGAGGTCGGCGAGCTTGTTCTGCGCGACAATTACCTGCAGACCCAGGCGATCAGCCTGATCGCTGCGGAAGGTGTCGGCTCACTCGACAACCAGATCCGGCTGATGCGCACGCTCGAGCGCCAGGGCCACCTGAATCGGGGGGTCGAGTTCCTGCCTGACGACGACGCGCTGGCCGAGCGCAGCGCGGCCCGTCAGGGACTGACCCGGCCCGAGATCGCGGTTCTCTTCTCCCACTGCAAGATCTGGCTCTACGAGCAGCTGATCGCCTCGGACCTCCCCGACGACCGTCATCTCGCCGAGGATGTTGTCCGCTATTTCCCGACACCCATCCAGAACCAGCTCAAGGCGCGGATCGCCGATCATCGCCTTCGCCGCGAGATCATCGCAACCTCGATCACAAACAGCCTGATCAACCGCGTCGGCGGAACCTTCGTCACCGAGATTTTCGAGAAAACCGGGATGCCGGTGGTCGACATCACCCGCGCCTATATCGTCGCGCGCGACGTCTTCTCGGTGCGCTCGATCTGGGAACAGATCGAGGCGCTCGACAATGTCGTTCCGGCCTCGGTTCAGATCACCCTGCACCGCGACGTCCAGCGTCTGGTCGAGCGCGCGACACATGTGGTTCCTGCGCAACGGCGGCTCGCCCATCGACATTACCGTCAACATCGCCGCCTTCGACACGCCGGTTGCCGGCCTGGCCGGATCATATCGAGGCGGTGCTGCCCGAGGACGTCAACAGCCGGATCATCCATCGCGCGCACCGCTACCAGGATGACGGCGTGCCGGAAGACGTGGCCCGCCGGGTCGCTTACCTCATCGTCATGCCCTCGGCCTGCGACATCGTCCGCATCGCCGCGGCGCGCGGCGTTCCGGCGGAAGACGTGGCGGCGCTCTACTTCACCCTCGGCGAAGCGCTCGGCTTCGGCTGGCTGCGCTACCAGGCCGAGAAGCTGCCGGTGACCAGCTATTGGCAGCGGCTGGCCATCGCCGCGGTGATCGAGGAGCTTTACGGCCACCAGCGCGACATCACCATGCGCGTCCACGATAACGGCGGCGGCGTCGGCAACGAGGCGATCGAGGCTTGGAGCGCAGGCACGTGGTCCGGTTGTCGATCGTAGTCGGGCGCTGATTGCCGAACTTGCGGCCGCGCCCAAGGTGGATCTTTCGATGCTGACGGTCGCCAGCCGCCAGCTCCGCGCGCTGGCGGAGGCTTAGGCTTGGCGATCGCGGTCCGACGTTCCGTCCGGCGCGGCGGACGAGGCGCCGGTCGCGACCGATCGCGTCGGGCTCGCCGCCTGGTGCGGCTACGACTGGGCCAATTCGAGCTATCCAACCGTCATCAGCACCTTCGTGTTCGCCGCCTACTTCGCCAAGGCCGTCGCCGTCGACAACGTCACCGGAACGAGCCAGTGGGCCTACGCCATGAGCGCTTCGGCGCTGGCGCTCGCCCTCGCCGGGCCGGTTCTGGGCGCCATCGCCGACAGCGCCGGCCGACGCAAACCATGGGTCGGGGCATTTACGCTCATCGCCGTCATCGCCACAGCGATGCTCTGGTTCGCCAGGCCGGAGCCGTCCTTCGTTATCTGGGTGCTGGCGTTCGTTGCCCTGAGCCAACTTCGCCTTCGAGATGGCCGGGATCTTCTACAACGCCATGCTGCCGTCCCTGGCTTCGCCGGCGATCCTCGGGCGGATCTCCGGCTGGGGCTGGGGGCTCGGCTACGCCGGCGGCCTGGTCTGTCTCGTCGTCGCGCTGGTCGTGCTGATCCAGCCGCAACCGCCGCTGTTTGGCCTCGACGCCGCCGCCGCCGAGCCGGTGCGGGCGACCGCCCTGCTCGTGGCCCTGTGGTTCGCCGTCTTCTCGCTACCCTTCTTCATGTTCACCCCCGACACCCGATCGAAGGGCGTGCCGCCGCTCACGGCGGCGCGACAGGGCGTTGCCTCGCATCGTCTCGACCTTCCGCCGGGTGCGCGAGTATAGGCCGGTGGTCACCTACCTGATTTCGCACATGATCTACACCGATGGGCTGAACACCCTGTTCACCGTCGGCGGCATCTATGCCGCGGTCACTTTCGGCATGGACTTCAACGAACTTCTGCTCTTCGGCATCGCCATGAATGTCACCGCCGGCCTCGGCGCCTTCGCCTTCGGCTGGATCGACGACTGGATCGGGCCGAAGACGACGATCTTCATCGCCGTCGGCGCGCTGACCGTCCTGGGCGCGATCCTGATCTTCGTCGAATCGAAGACCCTGTTCTGGGCGTTCGGCCTGCCGCTCGGGATCTTCTTCGGCCCGGCCCAGTCGGCCAGCCGCTCGTTAATGGCTCGGCTCGCGCCGCCGAACCTCTACGCCGAGATGTTCGGCCTGTTCGCGCTGTCGGGGAAGGCGACGGCGTTCCTCGGGCCGTTCCTGTTCGGCTTCGTCACCGATTTGGCCGGCACCCAGCGGGCCGGGCTGGCGACGATCCTGGGCTTCTTCGTCGTCGGCCTGGCGCTGTTGATCCCGGTGCCCGACGCCCGCCGTCCGTCCGAACCGCCGCCACCGCCTGTGGCTTGAACAAGCAGAAAACGGGTCCCTCCTGATGTAGTCCGGCTGCGAGTGCTTTGGCGGACAGTGGGTCAACATGTTTTTGCAGGCTGGGCCTGTCGAAGCCGCAGGGAGACAAAGCTCGAAAACAGCTGGCTCAGCAAAAATTCGGATCAAGCTCAATGGCGGAAGTGGCGCATGCCGGTGAAGACCATCGCCATGTCGCGCTCGTCGGCGGCGGCGATCACCTCGTCGTCACGCATCGATCCGCCGGGCTGGATGACGGCGGTGGCGCCGGCCTCGGCGCAGGCGATCAGGCCGTCGGCGAAGGGGAAGAAGGCATCCGAGGCGACGACCGAGCGCAATGTCCGCGCCTCCGTTTCGCCGGCGTCGGTTCGGGCTTCCTCGGCCTTCCAGACGGCGAGCCGGGCGGAGTCGACCCGGCTCATCTGCCCGGCGCCCACGCCGACGGTGCGTCCGCCCCGACAGAAGACGATCGCGTTGGACTTGACGTGCTTGCAGACCGCGAAGGCGAACCTCAGATCGGCCATCTCGGCATTGCTCGGCGGCCGGCGGCTGACGACCTTGAGGGTGTCGCCGGTCAACCGGTTGTCGCGGCTCTGCAGCAGGTAGCCGCCGGCCAGCGAGCGCATCGTCATGCCGGGGCCGAGCGGATCGGGCACGGCACCAGCGATCAACACGCGGGTATTCTTCTTCGCCGCCAGCGCTGCGCGGGCGTCGTCATTTATCTCCGGCGCGATGACCACTTCGACGAACAGCTTCGCGATCTCGGCCGCGGTCGCGCCATCGAGGCGCCGGTTTACCGCGACAATTCCGCCGAAGGCGCTGACCGGGTCGCACGCAAGCGCCTTGGCGTAGGCCTCCGCCAGCGTCTCGCCAACGGCGACGCCGCATGGATTGGCGTGCTTGACGATCGCCACTGCCGGCCCCTCGAACTCGCCGACCAGCTCGAAGGCGGCGTCGGTGTCGTTAAGGTTGTTGAAGCTGAGTTCCTTGCCCTGGATCTGAGCAGCGCTGGCGACGCCCGGCCGGCCGTCGCCGGAGACATAAAAGGCGGCCCCCTGGTGTGGGTTCTCGCCATAGCGCAGCGCCTGCCTGCGGACGCCGGCGAAGACCAGGCGGTCGGGAAACGGCTCGCGGAGCGCGCCGTTGAACCAGCCGGCAATGGCGGCGTCGTAGGCGCCGGTGCGGGCATACGCCTTCGCCGCAAGCGCTTTGCGGAAGGCCGGCGTGGTTGCGCCTTCGCCTTCGCCGAGCTCCGCGACGAGGCGGCGAGTAATCGGCCGGATCGACGACGACGGTGACGAAGGCGTGGTTCTTCGCCGCCGCCCGGATCAGCGCCGGGCCGCCGATGTCGATGTTCTCGATGCAGGCGGCGAAGTCCGCGCCGGACGCCGCCGTCGCCTCGAACGGGTAGAGGTTGACGACGAGCAGGTCGATCGGCGCGATGTTGTGCTCGCGCATCGCCTGTTCGTGCTCGGGGTTGTCGCGGACGGCAAGCAGGCCGCCGTGGATCGCCGGCTGCAGGGTCTTGACCCGGCCGTCCATGATTTCCGGAAAGCCGGTGAAGTCGGACACCTCGATGACCGCGACACCCGCCGCGCGCAGCGCCGCGGCCGAGCCGCCGGTGGACAGGATCTCGATGCCGCGCGCTGCGAGCGCTTGCCCAAGTTCGTCGATGCCGGTCTTGTCGGAAACGGAAATCAGGGCGCGGCGAATGGGCGCGGACATCGGCGGCAGGCTCCTTCAGTGGACAATCGGCGGCTTGTGCGGTCGCGCCGGTGTCTATAGCAGAACGCCGCCCGCCGACGCACGGCCAGATCACCCCGGCTAATTGCCGCCTGGCGCTTCGTCGCGTAGTTTCGGGTGCCGGCCGGGCTCTTCGGCTTCAGATCCAGCGTCGCTTGGGCCTCGGGTTGGCGAGCGCTCAGCGCTTCCGGCCTCGCGTCTTCGAGGTTTCGCCGCCGGCT
This sequence comes from uncultured Alphaproteobacteria bacterium, assembly GCA_963789785.1. Taxonomy (GTDB): domain Bacteria; phylum Pseudomonadota; class Alphaproteobacteria; order Rhodospirillales; family Defluviicoccaceae; genus JAEULH01. Next base: position 237,039 of record CAWBNC010000038.1, read on the forward strand.
CCGGCGCGACCGCCCCGCCATAGGCGTCGCTGGCCTGGCGCAGATCCTGGTCGACCCGGCGCAGCGCCCACTTGATCCGCGTCACCTTGGCGTCGGAGGGGGCGCTGACGACGATCTGGCGAGTCGGCTCGGGCACGTCCGAGGCACCAAGGTAGACGCTGTCGTCGAGCGCCATCGTCCCGCCGATGGAGATGAATCGATAGATCGCGCCGCCGGGCAGGGTCAGACGGATGCCGGCAACGCCATCGCCAGCGCGCTGGTTCTCGAATGCCGCCTGGACGCGCGGGTGGAGGTGGAAGCGGACCACGAAGCGCGTTCCCGCCACGGCCTTCGCAGGCGTCCTCGCCGCGAATGTCCTCGCCGAGAGCGTCCATGTACAGGCGTCGGCGACAGATCGCGGCGAACCGGGCGGCGTAGCCGTTGTGATCGACCTCCAGCCAGGTCGCCCCCTCGGCCGTCCGGCGGATCGCGCGCACCTCCACGCGTGCGCTGAAGGCGCCCGCGGGTGTTGAGAGCGAGCGCATTGACGTTGTCGATCATTGCCGCCGAGTGCGCCGCGGTGGAGCGCATGGCGGCCTGCCAGCGCGGCTCATCTCCGGCGAAGCCGCCGCAGTTGACGATGAGCCGCTCGCGGCCGACGCTCATCTCGAACGCCCCCGGCGCGGCGTGGGCGAGCCGGTCCGCGCCCGCGGGTGGCGGACCGCCCGGCGTCGAGAAGGATCAGCACCGGCCCGGCGGCGAGGCGCTCGAACGCGCCAGCGCGAGCGCTTGCCGGCGGCCGCCCTTTAACGCCGGACTCCGCCAGCGTGGCGTCGATGACGTGGACCCGGTCTTCCTTACCGCTGTTGAAACAGAGCGAGGCCGCCATCGCCGTGGCGGAAGAAGCGCAGGATGGCGGCCATGCGCTCGATCGCACCGCTGAGGAACAGCGGGGGTTTCTTCCTCGGCGTCGACTGAGCATGGCTGCGAATCTCAAGGAGATTGCGCAGCACCGCCAGGTGGACCGCCGGGTTGCGCTGGATGTGACAGCCATCGGCGAGGATCTGTCGGTCGATTTCGCGCTCGAGAACGTCAAGCGTGCTACCCCTGTCGCCGATCGCGAGCGCCATCGCCGCGGCAAGCGCGCCAGCGATCGCAACGAAGGCAGCTTCGCTTCCGCTATCGTATGGCAAATCGCGCCGCAGGTGGCGCGCCTGCATGTTCAGCGAGCGGTAGAACGCGCGGTGCAGGCCCTCGTCGTCACCGGCGAGGACGAAGTCGGCGCAGGTGATCCAGGCAATCAGCCGCCGGCCGAGCGATCCCCGGCTGCCATGCAAGCTCGCTCCAGCGAGGGTTCGCCCGAATCCAGCCGCGAACCAGCTCCTGCGCCCGCGCCCGCGCCGGCTCGCTGCCGAGGGCCTTGAGATCGACCAGCCAGGAGAAGCCATGCATCAGCGCGCCGGCGCGCGGACCCGGCGGTGGCACCGACCATGGCAGCGTCCCGAACGGGAGGTTCCTGCCTGCCAGCGGCAGGTGTCCGTGGAGCACTGCCTCGGCGACGGCGCGGCTGTTGTCGGCCGGGCGAAGCGGCAGCGTCCGTTGCAATTCAGCGTTCGGCTGCCGGCTCAACAGGCGATGATAAGCGGCGGACCGATACCAGGCACGGCGCATGGAGCGCCTCGCGCGCGCCAAGGTCAGACGGCCCGCAAGTCCGCCGAAGCCGTCGATGGAACCGCTCACATTGCCTCTGCCGCGGTTTGCCCAAGGCCCAGCCTCAAGCGCTAAGGACTGCACCAGTCGTCGCACTCATCACAATCCGTGGTAGCAGGTTGACCCCCACGCCGCAAGTTGCTCCGGGGTTCGGGCGTTCAGCCGGCCGGATAGGCTAGATCCGGCGCAGGCGGGCGATGTAGAAGCCGTCGAGGCCGCCCTGCTCGGGCCAGTGACAGGGCAGGGTGCGAACATCGCCGGCCGGCGTGATCGCTTCCGCCAAGCCGCCGAATCTCGCCGGCGCCGATTGGCCGGCGCTCGACCGGCGCGCCGCCGGCGAGGAGCGCCTCGATCAGCGCCGGACCCTCCTCGGGCTGAAGCGAACAGGCGCAGTAGATCAGCGTTCCGCCCGGCCGGGTCATCTCGACGGCGGCGGCCAGCAGGCGCTGACTGGACGCCGGCCAGCGCGATGACGTCGGCCGGGCGTCTTCAGCCAGGCCACGTCGGGATGCCGGCGGATGGTGCCGGTGGCCGAACAAGGCGCATCGAGAAGCACCGCGTCCGCCGGTTCCGCCGGTCGCCAGGCGCCGGCATCGGCGACGACGAGTTCCGCTGCTAGGCCAAGACGGGCGAGATTGCCCTGAAGCTGGCGACCGCGCGCGGGCGCTGCGTTCGACCGCGACAACGTCGGCGCCCGCGGCGCAGAGCTGCGCCGTCTTGCCGCCCGGCGCGGCGCAGAGATCGATTACCCGGCGGCCGGCGAGCGGGCCGAAGAGGGTCGCCGGCAGCGCCGCCGCCGCGTCCTGCACCCACCACGAACCGGCGGCGAAGCCGGGCAGCGCCGGGATCGGTCCTTTGGCGCGCAGTCGCAGGCTGCCGGTGGGCAGGATTACCGCGTCCAGCCCGGCGGTCGTTTCGCCGGTTCGCCTCGGCGTCAGGTCGAGCGGTGGCTCGCTCAGGTGCGCCGTTGCGATGGCCCGCGCCGTCGTCTCGCCGTAGGCCGCGCTCCAGGCGCGCCAAAGCCACTCCGGCGTGTTGATCCGGGCGGCGTCCTGACCGGCAATAATGCCGTCGGCCTCAGCGGCGGCGCGGCGAAGCACGGCATTGACCAGACCGGCGTAGGGCCGCAACGGCTTGCGCGCGTGCGCCAGCTCGACTGCGGTATTGACCGCCGCATGAGCCGGCGTGCGGAGAAAGGCGAGCTGGCAGACGCCGAGCCGGATCAGGTTGCGCGCCCGGTCGCCGCGCTCGGGAATCGGCCTTGCGACCAGTCGGCGGATCACCCCGTCGATCTGGCCAAGGCGGCGCAAGGTCGTCGTCACCAGGTTCAGGGTGAAGGCGCGATCGCGGCCGTCGAGCCTCCCCGCGCCGAGATGCCGGTCGATGCTCTCGTCGGCTGCGCGACCTGTGCCCAGGACGCCTTCGAGGATGTCCAGAGCGGCGGCGCGCGCATCGGCCGGCGCGCCCGCTCCGCCTGGCTTCACGACGTGGCTTCGGCCAAGGGCGTCGCGATCAACCCCAGGGACCGGACTGGCCCTTGCGCGCCGCCAGCTCGCGCAGGGCGAGCACGCGGTTCTCGGTGCTCGGGTGGGTCGAGAACAGGCTGTCCATCGAGCGGCCGTGCAGCGGGTTGACGATGAACAGGTGCGCGGTCGCCGGGTTGCGCTCGGCCTGATCGTTGCCGATGCGTTGCGCCCCGGTCTGGATCTTCTGCAGGGCCGAGGCCAGCCACAGCGGATGGCCGCAGATCTCGGCGCCGGCGCGATCGGCGCCATATTCGCGGGTTCGCGAAATGGCCATCTGCACCAGCATCGCCGCCAGCGGTGCGAGAATGATCATGAGAATGCTGCCGATCGCACCCAGCGGGTTGTCGCGGTTGTTGCCGAAGAACAGGCCGAAGTTGGCGAGCATGCCGAGCGCGCCGGCCAAGGTCGCGGTGACCGTCATGATCAGGGTGTCCCGGTTCTTGACGTGCGCCATCTCGTGAGCCAGTACACCGGCCAGCTCCTGATGGCTGAGCTGGCGGATCAGCCCGGCCGTCACGGCGACCGCTGCGTTGTTAGGGTTGCGTCCTGTGGCGAAGGCATTGGGCTGCGGCGTGTCGATGATGAACACCTTCGGCATCGGCAGCTGCGCCCGGGCAGCGAGCTGTTCGACGAGGCCGACGAGCTCCGGCGCCGTGCGGACGTCGACCTGCTGCGCCCCGTACATCCGCAGCACCATCTTGTCCGAATTCCAGTACGAGAACGCGTTCATGGCGATCGCAATCGCCAAGGCGATCAGCATTCCGTTCTGGCCGCCGATGAAAAAGCCGACGGCCATGAACAGAGCCGTCAGGCCGGCGAGCAGCATTCCAGTGCGAACCGTACTCATGACCTCTTCCAACGTTTGATCGGCCGTCCGCTTGCGGCCCGCCGGTAATGTAGTAGGATCACACTCACGCTGCCATCCTTAGCGGATCATTGGACCATGTGTGAAGAAGGTGCAGAGCGGGCGGAACAACAGGCGGAGGCGACCGGGATGCCTTCGGAACGGAGCGGCACGTCGCGGTCGCCGGATCAGGGTGAGGCCGGCGCTGCACCGCCCGCAGCGCCTCCGGACGACGAAGAAATCGGCGGGCCGAAGGGTCCCGACCCGACCCGCTTCGGTGATTGGGAACGCAAGGGCCGCTGCATCGACTTCTAGGTCCGGCAGGCGCGTCTTCCGCTTTGTACCGGCATCCCCTGACAATGGTCTATCCTGACCGCAATTTGTCTGTATAAGGATCGGCGACGGATCCATTGCCCTTGGCTGACGGCGATGCGCCGATGCTATTGTTCCAGATAGGGAAGTCACTCGTTCAAGAGGCAACTCCATGAAAGCCATCCTACTGGTCACGGGGGGCGGACCGCTCGTCGTTCTGACATCCTATGACGAGCCGACCTCGCCGGACTTTCTCGACAAGCTGAGGTCAAAGGGCATCGAAAAATTTCTCGCCTGGGAAATACCCTACGATCTCGCCCGCGCCCGTTATGGCGCGCGCTTCCAGTCCGTTTCCCACGACGTCAAGCAGACCGACGATCTGCGGATCCTCGACTACAACGGCAGTCGCGCGTTCGGCCTGTTCCGCTTTTCCGAGCTGGGCCCGCTCAGTTTCTACGACGGCGACGAGGGTCAGAACGGCGAGCACGGCCGCGGCAACGGGGAGCGGACGGCGGCAGCGGCGCCGGCGGCGCGTCTGCCCTGGCCGCGTCCGGCGCCGGCGAGTGAGCCGGGAGTCAAGTTCAAGGCGGTGGTTGCCGATTTCGCCGGCGATGACTCCGGCCATGGCCAGAGCAAGCATCTCGCCGCCGCGCTCGGCGGCTTAGCCGGCTTGGCGGTGGAGCGACGTTCGGCGGCCCTGCTGGAAGAGAACAGCGATGAAGGGATCGAGGCGCTGGCCGGGGCGCTGCGGACGGGCCGCGCCTGGCTGCGCGGCGCCAACGCCCACGTTCTCATCTGGGGCCGGGTCATTGACGAGGGCCGAACGCTGCGCCTGCGCTTCCTCTCGGCGGCGGTGACCCCCTTCGGCGATGTGCGAACCTACCGCCCGGTCGGCGATACCCTGGAGCTGCCGGCGAATTTCCCGAAGGAGCTGGCGGCCGTCGTCTACGCGGCGGCGCTGGCCTGGATCGACCCGGTCACCGAGGAACAGGCTCATGACCTGGTGAGCCTGCTGGTACCGGCGGTCACGCGGGCGGATGATATGCTCGACGGCCTGACCGCCCTTGGCGCGTCGGCGCTGGCCCGGATCCGCGCGGCGCTGGCGACGGCGGCGCTCAACATCGGTCGCGCCGGTCATGACGTCGACTGGATGGAGCGGGGCGTCGATCAGTTCAAGGCCCTGCTTGCCTCGCTCGATCGGGGCGCCGATCCAGAGCTGTGGGCGCTCGGCCACAACACGCTCGGCAACGCCTTGCGCCGTCTTGGCGACATGCAGCAGCGCGCTTCCGTTCTCGAAGAAGCGCTCGCCGCCTATGACGCCACCCGGGACATCTACACCCGGAACGCTCTGCCCCTGCACTGGGCGATCATCGAGAATAACCGCGGTGCCGCGCTTTGGGCCCTGGGCCAGCGCCGCGACGATGCCGCCACTCTTGAGGCCGCGGTCGGCGCCTACCGACGAGCGCTGCAGGTCATCACACGGGCGCGGCTGCCGGTATCGTGGGCAGTGACGCAGAACAACCTTGGCATTGCCCTGCGTGCGTTGGGGGAGCGCGAGCAGGGCGTCGCCCATCTGAATGAGGCTGTGGCCGTTCATCAGGCGGCGCTGCAGAGCCTGACCCGCGAGGCGCTGCCGTTGCACTGGGCGCGTACGCAGCAGAATCTCGGCATGGCGCTGCAGGCGCTTGGCGAGCGCAGCGGTGCGCTGGAGCGGCTGGACGAGGCGGTTGCCGCACTTCAGGCCGCAATCGAGGTCTACAGCCCGGCGGATCTGCCGCTGGAGCGGGCGCTGGCTGCAAGCAGCCTCGGCAACGTCATGCTGACGCTGGGCCGTCGCGTCGGCAACGAGAGCCAGCTCGACGACGCGGTCGCGGCCTTCCGGGCGTCCCTGGCCAGCCTGGGCCGCGAGCGGCTGCCGCTGGAATGGGCGCGGATCCAGGTCAACCTGGGCGACGCCCTGCGGATGCAGGCCGAGCGGAAGGAAGGCACCGCACAGCTCGAAGGCGCGGTCTCGGCCTACCGCGCCGCCCTTGAGGTGTTCAGCCGCGGGCGTCGGCCGCTCGACTGGGCTCAAACCCAGACCAGCCTCGGCGCGGCGCTGTCGGCGCTCGGCGAGCGGGAGGAAGGGACAGGTCATCTCGAACACGCCATCGCCGCGCACAAGGCCGCGCTCGAAGTCTACACTCGCGAGGATCTGCCATTCCGCTGGGCGAAGACCCAGCAGAACCTGGGCCTCGCCCAATGGGCGCTCGCCCGCCGAGAGGAGGGCACCGCGCGGCTGCTCCAGGCGGCGGCGGCGCTGCGTTCGGCATTGCAGGTGTTCACCCGCGATCGCCTGCCGCTGGAATGGGCGGCGACCCAGCACGGGCTCGGCAACGCCTTGCGGACGCTGGGCGAACGCGAGGACGGGATTCAGCGTCTGCGCCAAGCCGTCGATGCCTACCGCGCCGCCCTGGACGTCCGGACCCGCGACCGCCAGCCGCTGGCCTGGGCGATAACCCAGAACGCGTTGGCCGGCGCGCTGCAGGTTCTTGGCGAACGCGAGCCAGGCAGCCGTCACCTCGAGGCGGCTATCGCCGCATACCGTGCCTCGCTGGAGGTGCGCGCGCGCGAGCGCACGCCGACGGAAATGGCCCTGACCCGGGTGAACATGGCGACGACGCTGTGGACACTGGGTGAATCGGAGAAGGATCCCACCCGGCTGGAAGAGGCCCTCAGCACCTTCCGCACGGCCTTGGCCGGGTTCCAGCGGGCCGGCGCCGACTTCCATGCGGGCATGACGCGGCGGCGGATCCAGAACCTGGAGATGGTCATCGCCGGCATGAAGACTTAAAGGGCGCGCGGAAAGGCACGCATGGCAGCCAAGCCCTCACCCGCGGAAGAGCGCCTGGTGATGGCCCCTGGAGCCTGATCGTCCATCGGGGTTCTTCGGCGGAGCAGCCGCACTCATGGCGTGCGCGCTGTCAGCGACACCTCGACGTGCACGCCATTTTGCGGCCGGTCGCGGACGCTTTCGTCAAAGACGCCCCGGATGTAGCCGACACCGGGCGCGAACCACTCCTCGCCGGCAACGTCGACCACGGCTGATCCCTCAGCGGTGCGCACCGGACCCGACCCGATCAGCCGCAAATGCAGACAGGTGCTGAAGGCGCCGGCGGCGGTGTTGCACGGGCGATCGGTGCTCTCGACCTTTTTCGTCATCGGCAAGAGCGTGCGCGTACCGAACTGGTTCGTTTCCCAGGTGGTCTCCCAGGCTGCACCCACGGTAATGGGCAGTTTGACGATCGTGTTGGGCGGACTCTTTATCCGCGGCTCAGGAGCGCTACTGTCCTGATCGGCAATCTCGGCAACGCCGCGACCGTCGACGCTGATGAAGCGGAGCCGGCGCTGCCCGAACGCCTCCGTTTCCTGCGGCGTCACCGTTCGCCCGGCGACCGTTTGCTCCTTGAGGTTCGTGACGTGCGTGTCAGCGGTCGTTTTCTGCCCGCGCGCAGGCTGGATGACCGTCGCGTAGGTCCACGTTCGTCCAGCCTCGAGCGGGTAGTAGCGGTCAGTGGGCATCGCACACGCGGTGACGATCATCGCGACCAGCGGTGGCATCGCGCGCCCGAGCGGATGAAATCGGATCTTCATGAGCCATCGTAGCAGCGAAATGAAGGAACGGACGCTTGATCTCGCGCTGTTTTTTGCATTGACCCCGGCTCCCGATACGCGTCCGCCCTGTCGGGGAGAGGCGGGTGTGTTGGATTGAGCACGTCAGCCCGGCAGCGCCGCGCCTGCTGCGCCGCTCACGATGCGGGGGCGGAGCCGGGAGTTCGTCCGGCGAGCACGTCTTGGAGCATGCGGACCGTCTTGTCGCGGCCGTAGAGGGCGATGAACGAGCCCATGCGCGGACCCTCGTCCTGGCCGAGGAGGATCTGGTAGAGGGCGCGGAACCAGTCCTTCAGGCTCGGGAACACGTCGGCGTGCGCTTTGCCGATCTCGTAGACGACAGTCTGCAGATCCTCGGCTGAGGCGCCGGTCGCCGCCTGCGCAAGGCGGTCCGCCAGCGCCGCCAGCGCCGCCTTCTCCCCGTCTTCGGGAAGTCGATGCCGCTGCCTGATCTTGACGAAGTCGCGGTAGTAGGCGATGGCGTGATCGATCAGCTGCGCGATCATCGCCTCGTTCCTGATCGCCTCGTCGCCGTAATAGGCGACGACGTAGTGCCACAGGACGCCGCGATCCTCGGAGTGGCAGGCGATGACCAGGTTGAGGAGCAGCGCGTAGCTGATGAGCCCGGCCTGCGCCCGGCGGATGGCCGGCGTGGACGTGCCAGACGGGATTGTTTAGCCGGTTAGCCTCGCTCTGCTGCGGGTAGGCGTGCAGGTTGGCGATGTACTCGTCGACCGTCTTCGGGATCAGGCCGATATGCAGACGCTTCGCCGTCTTCGGCTTGTTGTACATGAAATAGGCAAGCGTCTCGCGCGGCGCGTAGCGCAGCCAGTCCTCGACCGCGAGGCCGTTGCCGCGGGACTTCGAGATCTTCTCGCCGTTCTCGTCGAGGAAGAGTTCGTAGATCAGGTTCGTCGGCGGCCGGGCGCCGAGAACGCGGCAGATGCGGCTGGCGAGCTGCACCGAGTCGATCAGGTCCTTGCCCGCCATCTCGTAGTCGACGTCGAGCGCCGCCCAGCGCATCGCCCAGTCCGCCTTCCACTGCAGCTTGCAGCGCCCGCCGGTCACCGGCGTCTCGATCCGGCGTCCGTCTTCACCCTCGTAGACAATCGTTCCCGCGTCCACGTCACGGGCGACCACGCGCGCCTGCAGGACGCGGCCGGTCGTAGCGCACACGGGCAGGAACGGGCTGTAGGTCGCCCGCCGCTCCGGCCCCAGCGTCGGCAGGATGATCCTGATGACGTCGTCGTAGGCGGCGAGAACCCGCCGCAGCAGGGCGTCGAACCGGCCGCTCCTGTAGTACTGCGGTCGAGCTGCCGAACTCGTAGTCGAAGCCGAACTGGTCGAGGAAGCCGCGCAGCCGGGCGTTGTTGTGGGCGCCGAAGCTTTCGTAGTGCGCCGAACGGGTCGGGGATCGAGGTCAGCGGCCGGCCGAGGTGGGCGGCGAGCATGTCGTGGTTGGGCACGTTGTCCGGCACCTTGCGCAGCGCGTCCATGTCGTCGGAAAACGCCAGCAGCCGGGTCGGCCGCCCGGTGAGCGCCGTGAACGCATGGCGGACCATGGTCGTGCGCACGACTTCGCCGAAAGTGCCGATGTGGGGCAGGCCCGAGGGACCGTACCCGGTCTCGAACAGGACCGGCTTCGCCTTGTCTGTCGAGGTCAGCCGTTGCGCAAGGTTGCGCGCTTCGACGAACGGCCAGGCGTTGCTATGCCCTGCGGCGTCCAGCAGCGCCGCGGGCGTCTCCGCGCTCACGGGGTGAAGATCTGTCGTCATCGCGGCTCCCAGGCTCGGCCGATTACGGTTTCCAGATGGGCTTGCCGCTCCCTGGCAGGCCGTAGCGCGGCCACTTGCGGGTGACCGCCTCGATCACGTCGTCCGACATCCGGATGCGCCGGCCCCACGGCCGGGTCGTCTCGGGCGGGATCTTGGTCGTCGCATCGATGCCGATCTTGCCGCCGAGGCCGGAGACCGGCGAGGCGAAGTCCAGATAGTCGATGGGCGTGTTCTCGATCTGGGTGATGTCCCGCACAGGGTCCACGTTCGTCGACAGCGCCCAGATCACATCGGTCCACGATCGCGCGTCGATGTCCGCGTCCACGACGATGACGAACTTCGTGTACATGAACTGGCGCAGATACGACCAGGTCGCCATCATGATCCGCTTGGCGTGGCCCGGATAGCCCTTGCGCATCGAGATGACGGCGACGCGGTAGGAGCAGGCCTCCGGCGGCAGCCAGAAGTCGACGATCTCCGGGAACTGCTGGACGAGCAGCGGAATGAAGAGCTCGTTCAGGGCCTCGCCGAGAATCGAGGGCTCGTCGGGCGGCCGGCCGGTGAAGGTGGACAGGTAGATCGGCTTGCGCCGCATGGTAATGGCCGAGACGGTGAAAACCGGAAAAGGCTCGACCGCGTTGTAGTAGCCGGTGTGATCGCCGTAGGGCCCCTCGTCGGCGAACTCGTCGAGCGCCACGTGGCCTTCGATGACGATCTCGGCGGTTGCCGGCACCTTCAGCGGCACCGTTTTGCAATCGACCAGATCGACCTTGGCGCCGCGCAGCAGCCCGGCGAACTGGTATTCCGACAGGGTGTCGGGCACCGGGGTCACCGCCGCCAGAATGGTTCCCGGATCGGCGCCGATGACCGCCGCGGCCGGCAGCGGCTCGGCCCGCTGCGTCTTCCACCGGTCATAGTGCTGGGCCCCGCCGCGATGCTTCAGCCAGCGCATCAGCGTCGTCCGCGGCCCCGTCACCTGCATCCGGTAGATGCCGAGGTTGAAGACGTCGCGCCTGTCGCCGCCGCGCTGCGGAGGCCGAGGGGCCCTGCGTTACCACCAGCGGCCAGGTGATCAGCGGCGCCGGTTCGCCCGGCCAGCAGGACTGGATCGGCAGCCGGCCGAGGTCGATGTCGTCGCCCAGCTGCACCACCTCCTGACACGGGGCGCGCGTCAGCGTCCGTGGCTTCATCGCCATGACCGTGCGCAGCAGCGGCAGCATGTCCAGGGCCTCGCGCCAGCCCCCGGGCGGCTCCGGCTGACGGAGGAAGGCGAGCGTCTCGCCCACTTCGCGCAACTGCCCCGGTTCCCGGTTCATCCCCCAGGCGACCCGCTCCACCGTCCCGAACAGGTTGACCAGAACCGGCATCCCGTAGGCCGCGCCATCATCGCCGACCACGTTTTCGAAAAGAACGGCCGGGCCCTGTTCGGCCAGCAGCCGGGTCTGGATCTCCGTCATCTCCAGCACGGGCGATACGGGTTCGCGGACCCGGACCAGCCGGCCCGCGCCCTCCAGTCGATCCATGAACTCCCGCAAGGAGTTGTACGACATGCGCTCTCTCCGTTGCGCGTACCGGCAGCCCGGCCGATGGGTCAGGCGCGGGCGAGGATCAGCCCGGCCAGGACGATCAGGCCGAGGTCGCGGTTGGCCTTGAACTTCGCCAGACAGTCGCCCGCGTCGTCGAGGTCGACCGTGGCGGCTTGCCAGACCGCGTGGCTTCCGGCAAGCCCTAGTGCGAGAAACAGCCACCACGAAGCCGCTCCCGCCGCGACCGCGCCGGCGCCGATGAAGGCGAGCGCCAGGCCATGGAAGACGAAGAGCCAGGGTCGCGTCGCCGCGCCGAGGCGCAGTGCCGTGGAACGGACGCCGACCTGCACGTCGTCGGCCTTGTCCTGATGGGCGTAGATGGTGTCGTATGCGAGCGTCCAGAATAGCCCGCCGACGTAGAGCAGGATCGGCGCCGCCGCCAGATCGCCCCGGACCGCGCTCCAGCCCAGAAGCGCCCCCCAGTTGAACGCAAGGCCGAGGACGACCTGTGGCCAGTCGGTTATTCTTTTCATGAATGGATAGATCGCAACGAGGCCCAGCGATGCGATGCCGACCGCGATGGCGAACCCGTTGAACTGCATCAGCACGACCAGGCCGATCAGGCACTGGAGCGCGAAAAACATCGCCGCCTGGGGCATGCTGACCGCGCCGCTGGGAATGGGCCGGTCGGCGGTTCGCGCGACCTGGGCGTCAATGTCCCGGTCGACGATGTCGTTGAGCGTGCAGCCGGCGCCGCGCATGACGATGGCGCCGATGGCGAACAGCACCATCAGCCAGGGGTCGGGCCAGCCATCCGACGCCAGGGAGATCCCCCACCAGCAAGGCAGGAGGAGAAGCCAGGTGCCGATCGGGCGGTCCAGCCGCGCCAGGCGCAGGTACGGCCGAGCCGCGACCGGCGCACGCCGGTCGATCCAGTTGCCCTTCGGGATATCGCTTGCCGTCCGTACCATGCTCATTCAAGGCACAACTGCCGTTCGGCGCGCAGCCTATCGCGGCCACACCTCGCGCGGAAGCATCGCGTAATGCACACGGAGCCCGAAGCGCTGCCCAAGATCCGCCTGTTCGTTTCGGCCGCGCTCGCGGCTGGGGACGGCGTCGAGCTGAACCCCGGCCAGACTCACTATCTCCTGCGGGTCATGCGGCTATCGCCGCGCGAGCCGATCCGTCTGTTCAACGGTCGCGACGGCGAGTGGCTAGGCAGCCTCGCGCCGGGCGGGCGGGGGAAGGCCGCGGTCGAGATCGAGCGGCTGATCCGCGCTCAGGACGTGGAGGACGGGCCATGGCTGGCCTTCGCGCCGGTGAAGAAATCGCCCACGGACTTCATCGTCGAGAAGGCGACCGAGCTTGGTGTGTCGCGGTTCCTGCCGGTTCTGACCGAAAGGACGGTCCCCCAACGGGTCAACATCGAACGCCTTCATGCAATCGCGGTCGAGGCGGCCGAACAGTGCGGCCGGCTGAGCGTTCCCGAGATCGCCGCACCGGTTGCGTTGCCGCAGTTCGCCGCGACATGGCCGGCGCAGCGCGCCCTGTTCGTCGCCCACCCGCATGCGCAAACCGCCGCGCTGCCTCTGCTCGACGCGCTCACCGAACATCGTCGCTCCGGAACTCGGTCCGCGTCCGCGTCAGGGCTGCCGGCCGGCTTTTTCATCGGTCCGGAGGGCGGGCTGACCTCGGCCGAGCTCGATGGTCTCGCCGGTTTGCCGTGTGCTAAGGTCGTCCGCCTCGGTCCGCGGACGCTGCGGGCGGAGACGGCCGCCGTCGCCGTTCTCGCCGTCTGGCAGGCGCTACAGGAGTCGCCTTGCAAAGGCTTGGCGGCGCCTCAACTCAAGAACAATTCGGGATAATTGTGATGGCTGCAGACGTGTCGCACGCGGAACCTGTCGTCACCGACAAGCGGCAGCTTGTCGAGTACATGGCGTCCGGCTGCAAGCCGGCGGCGCAATGGCGCATCGGCACCGAGCACGAGAAACTCGCTTACCGTCTCGACGACTACCGGCCCCTGACCTACGAGGGCCCGCGCGGCGTCCGCGCCGTGCTCGACGGCCTCGTCGCGTTGGGCTGGCAGGCGGTGAACGAGAACGGGCATGTCATCGCGCTGGTCGACGGCAAGGGCTGTTCCATCACCCTGGAGCCCGGCGGCCAGTTGGAGTTGTCGGGCGCGCCGCTTGAGAACATTCACCAGACCTGCGGCGAAATCGACCGCCACCTCAGTCAGGTGAAAGCCGTCGCCGCGGACCTCAACATCGCCTTCCTAGGCGTCGGCTACCAGCCGAAATGGGGGCTCGACGACATCCCGCGGATGCCCAAGCAGCGCTACGCCATCATGCGCCGCTACATGCCGACCCGCGGTTCGCTCGGCCTCGACATGATGCTGGCGACCTGCACCGTGCAGGTGAACCTCGACTTCGACAGCGAGGCGACGATGGTGCGGATGTTCCGCATCGGCCTTGCCCTGCAGCCGGTCGCCACCGCGCTGTTCGCCAACTCGCCGTTCCGCCACGGCGTGCCCAACGGCTTTCTCAGCTATCGAAGCCACATCTGGACGGACACCGATCCCGACCGCTCCGGCATGCTGCCGTTCGTGTTTGACGACGACTTCGGCTTCGAGCGCTATGTCGACTACATGCTCGATGTGCCGATGTACTTCGTCTACCGCGACGGCCGCTATATTGATGTCGCCGGGCACTCGTTCCGAGAGTTTCTCGCCGGCCGCCTTGCCGGTTTCGAAGGACAGCTTCCTCTGCTGCGCGACTGGGAAGACCATCTGACGACGGCGTTCCCCGAGGTGCGGCTGAAGCGTTTCCTTGAGATGCGCGGCGCCGACGGCGGCCCGTGGAACCGGCTGTGCGCGCTGCCGGCGCTGTGGGTCGGCCTGCTCTACGACAGTGCCGCGCGCGATGCCGCCTGGGATCTGGTGCGGAGCTGGACGGCGGAGGAACGGGCGGCGCTCCGCGACGGCGTGCCGCGGCTCGCGCTGAACACGCCCTTTCGCAACGGCACGGTGCGCGATCTCGCTCTGGAAACGCTGCGCATCGCCCACGAGGGCCTGTCGCGGCGAAGGCTGGAGGACGGCGTCGGCGTCGACGAGACGAAGTTTCTCCATCCCCTCTTCACCATTGCCGAGGCCAATTTCACCCCCGCCGAGGACCTGCTTGCGGCTTACGCCGGGCGCTGGAACGGCAGCGTCGATCCCATCTTCCGCGAGTACGCGTACTGAGGGTGCAGATCGCGAACAGAATGAGCGAAAACTCCTCTGGATCGCCACGCATGAGCCTGCTCAACTGCTACGGCGTAACGAGGAGCCTCGCCCCTCACCCCGGCCCTCTCCCTCACAGGGAGAGGGAGGCCCGCGAAGCGGGCGGGTGAGGGAGGCGCCGCGCCCCTGACAGGGCTTGCGTCCGCGACGCCCGGAAACTGCAATAAGCGAACAGAACCGCGACTGCTCGCCGCCGATGTCGGTCTCGGCTATAACCGCAGGCATGCCGGATTTCACCATGGAGCGGGCGGCTGGCGGTATCGTCGCTGGGGTTGACGAGGCCGGGCGCGGGCCGTTGGCCGGGCCGGTGGTCGCCGCGGCGGTGGTATTCAGCCGTTGCCGGGCGCCGCGGGAGCTGGTGCTCGAACTCGACGATTCGAAAAAGCTGAGCCGAACGGTGCGGCTGCGCCTGTGCGAGGCGGTGTACGCCTGCGCCCGGGTCGGCGTCGGCGTTGCCGACGTGGACGAGATCGACCGGCTGAACATCCTGCGCGCCAGCCTGCTGGCGATGGCCCGCGCGGTCGAGGCTCTGGGGCTGGCGGTCGACCTCGCGCTGGTCGACGGCACGATGCCGCCGCCGCTTGCCTGCCCGGTGCGCTGCGTCGTCGGCGGCGACGGACTGTGCCTGTCGGTCGCCGCCGCGTCCGTCGTCGCCAAGGTCACCCGCGACGCGATGATGCGCGATTTCGCCCGCCGCTACCCCGGCTATGGCTGGGAGCATAACGCCGGCTACGGAACGCGCATGCATCTTGACGCCATCACCAGCCTCGGCCCAACCTCGCTGCACCGCCGCAGCTTCCGTCCCGTCGCAGATGTTGTGGCCGGCAGGCTACTCTAGCCATACATATAGGGCATGGCTTCCTAAGTCCTTGATTTCACTTCTTTCTTGACGCGGAGTCCCCGCTAACTCATTCTCGCGTCATGGTCGCAAGCAACGTCCACATCCTGGCTGACCGGGTCCTTCGCGGCGACTGCATCGAGGTGATGGCGGCCATGCCGGCGGCCTCGATCGACATGATCTTCGCCGATCCGCCCTATAATCTGCAGCTCCAGGGCGAGTTGTTGCGGCCGAACAACAGCCGGGTCGACGGCGTCGACGACGCCTGGGACCGGTTCGGCGACTTTGCGGCCTACGATCGCTTCACCCGCGCCTGGCTGGAACAGGCCCGCCGTGTGCTCAAGCCGGACGCGACGCTGTGGGTGATCGGCAGCTACCACAACATCTTTCGCATCGGCGCGGCTCTGCAGGATCTCGGCTTCTGGATCCTCAACGATATCGTCTGGCGCAAGACCAACCCGATGCCGAACTTTCGCGGCCGCCGCTTCACCAACGCCCATGAGACGCTGATCTGGTGCGCCCGCGGCCGCTCCGCCCGCTACCGCTTCAACTACCACGCCATGAAAAACCTCAACGACGAGCTGCAGATGCGCTCGGACTGGTTGATGCCGATCTGCACCGGCGGCGAGCGGATCAAGGTCGAGGGGCGCAAGGTCCACGCAACGCAGAAGCCCGAAGCCCTGCTCCATCGCGCCGTGCTGGCGTCGACCGGGCCGGGCGACCTCGTTCTCGATCCCTTCTTCGGCACCGGCACCACGGGCGCGGTGGCGATCCGCCTCGGCCGCCGTTGCATCGGGATCGAGCGGGACGAGGCCTACGTCCGCATCGCGTCGGATCGCCTGGCGGCGACGCCGCGACCCAGCGAGCCGGAGCTGCTCGCCACCCGCGACGCCCGGTCGCAGCCGAGGATACCCTTCGGCTGGGTGGTCGAGCGTGGCCTGCTCCGGCCCGGCGACGTGCTCTATGACCAGCGCCGCCGTCATGCCGCGCGCGTTGCCGCCGACGGGACGATCGCGACCGCCGAGCTGCGCGGTTCCATCCACCGGGTCGGCGCCCATGTGCAGAACGCGCCGGCCTGCAACGGCTGGCAGTTCTGGTGCGCCGAGCGCGGCGGCCAGCTGATCCCGATCGATGTCTTCCGCCAGCAACTACGCGCCGAGCTCCACTGAAGTCGCGCGTGGACGCCGGACCCGAGCGACCGGGATGACTGAGAGAAAAAGCGGCTATCCTGCCTGAGGTTCGCCAATGACCGAGACATATGACGACCTGCGCGACGCGATCCGCTCCCTGTGTGAAACCTTCCCGCCGGAATACCACCGCAAGGTCGATGAGGAGCGTGGCTATCCCGAGGACTTCGTCGAGGCGCTGACCAACGCCGGCTGGTTGGCCGCGCTGATTCCGGAAGCCTACGGCGGATCGGGACTCGGCCTGACCGAGGCGTCGGTCATCATGGAGGAAATCAACCGTTCGGGCGGCAACTCCGGGGCCTGCCATGGGCAGATGTACAACATGGGCACGCTCCTGCGCCATGGCTCGGAGGCGCAGAAACAGGCCTACCTGCCGAAGATCGCCAGCGGCGAGCTGCGCCTGCAGTCCATGGGCGTGACAGAGCCCACGACCGGCACCGACACGACCAAGATCCGCACGAAGGCGGTCAAAAAGGGCGACCGCTGGGTGGTCGACGGACAGAAGGTCTGGATCAGCCGCGTCCAGCATTCCGACCTGATGATCCTCCTCGCCCGCACCACGCCGCTGGATCAGGTCAGAAAAAAATCCGAGGGCATGTCGATCTTCCTTGTCGATCTGCATCAGGCCATCGGCAACGGCATGAGCGTCAAGCCCATCGCGAACATGGTCAACCACGAGACCAACGAGCTGTTCTTCGACAATCTTGAGATTCCCGCCGACAACCTGATCGGCGACGAGGGCAAGGGGTTCAAGTACATCCTCGACGGGCTGAACGCGGAACGCACGCTGATCGCGGCGGAATGTATCGGCGACGGCTACTGGTTCATCGACAAGGTCATCGGCTTACGCCAAGGAGCGTACGGTGTTCGGTCGCCCCATCGGCCAGAACCAGGGCGTGCAGTTCCCCATCGCCGAGGCGTATATCGAGATCGAGGCCGCCAACCTGATGCGCTACGAGGCCTGCCGGCTGTTCGACGCCCACCAGCCCTGCGGCGCCCAGGCCAACATGGCGAAATACCTGGCCGCCAAGGCCAGCTGGGAGGCCGCGAACGCTTGCCTCCAGTTCCACGGCGGCTTCGGTTTCGCCACCGAATACGATGTGGAGCGCAAGTTCCGCGAAACCCGGCTCTATCAGGTCGCGCCGATCTCGACCAACCTGATCCTGTCCTACGTGGCCGAGCACGTTCTGGGCCTGCCGAGGTCGTTCTGATGCGCCCGCTCCACGGGATCACGGTCGTGTCGCTGGAGCATGCCATTGCGGCGCCCTTCGCCACGCGGCAACTGGCCGATCTGGGCGCGCGGGTGATCAAGGTGGAACGGCCGGGCGTTGGCGATTTCGCCCGCGATTACGACGCCCGGGTCCGGGGGCTGGCCTCCCACTTCGTCTGGACGAACCGCTCCAAGGAAAGCCTGAGCCTGAACGTGAAGCACGCGCGGGCCGCCGACATCCTTCGCAAGCTAGTGCTTAAGGCCGACGTTCTGGTGCAGAACCTCGCGCCGGGCGCAGCGACGCGGCTGGGGCTGTCCTATGAGGCGCTGCGTGACGCCAACCCGCGGCTGATCGTCTGCAACATTTCGGGCTATGGCGAGAGCGGCCCGGATCGGGATCGCAAGGCCTATGACCTGATGATCCAGTCCGAGGCCGGGCTGCTATCGGTGACCGGGACGCCGGAGCAACCGTCGAAGGCCGGCATCTCCATCGCCGATATCGCCGCCGGGATGTATGCCTACACAAATATCCTGGCGGCGCTGATCCAGCGGGGACACACCGGCAAGGGCTGTAACATCGACCTGTCATTATTCGAAGCGATGGTCGAATGGATGGGCTACCCCCTGTACTACGCCTTCGACGGGGCGTCGCCGCCCCCGCGGTCCGGCGGCAGCCATGCGACCATCTGTCCCTATGGACCGTTCGCGGCCGGCGACGGCAGAGTCGTGATGCTGGGCCTGCAGAACGAGCGCGAATGGCGCATCTTTTGCGAAAAGGTCCTGGAGGATCCGGCTTTGTCCGCCGACACACGTTTCACCTCGAATGCCTTGCGGGCCGAGAACAAGGCGACCCTGCGGGACATCATCGTGTCGCATTTCGCCGCTCTGACCGGCGACGAGGTCTTGGCGCAACTCGATGCGGCGGGCATCGCCAACGCCCGCATGAACGACATGCACGATGTCTGGTCCCACCGCCAACTCTGTGCGCGCGAGCGCTGGGTCGATATCGGCACACCGGCAGGCCCAGTCCCCGCCTTGCTGCCGCCCGGCGGTAGCGATGCGTATGTCCCGCGCATGGATCCGGTTCCGGCGCTTGGCGAGCACAGCCGGCCGATCCTCGCCGAACTGGGGCTGAGCGCCGACGAGATCGCCGCTCTTGTCGAGGACAACGCGATCTGACCGGTCGCGACTTCCTGTTCGCGCTGGTCTTCAAGCCGCGTCCGTCGCGGCAACGCTGTCGAGTTCGGCGAAGGCGGCTTCAACTCCGGTGGCGACCGCCGCCTCGGCGCGCTTCGCCAGCGCCTTGCGGTGCGCCGGCGCGTCGATATGGATCGGCGGATGAAACCGGACCTCGGCCTCCGCGCCCTTCATCGCCATCATCCGCCACATGTGCGCCACCAGGCCGGCGTCGCCGAACCAGCAGTACAGCGCCCGGCGTTCGCCGGTCAGGGCGCTGCCGTCGGCGTAGCGCGGGTAGGCGATCGACACCGGTTGAAGCACAAGAGCGCCACCCTCCGGCGGCCGTTCGACGATGCTGAAGAGCGACGACTTGAATGGCGCCACCCCACTGCCGTCGGTGCTGGTGCCCTCGGCGAACAGGATCAGGCCGCGCCCCCTACCAGAGCCCGTGGTGAGCCTGCGGATCAGCTCCTGCCGCTGGCTCATCGCCTCGCCGCCGCTGCGGTTGACGAAGACCGTTCCGGTCAGCCTGGCCGCCGTGCCGAACAGCGGCCATCTGCCGACCTCGCTCTTCGCAACGAAGGCCGCGTCGATCAGCGCGGCGAGGATCGGGATGTCGAGATAGGAGACATGGTTGGCGACCGTCAGCGCCGGACCGGCGCGATACGCATCGCCCAGAACCCGCACGGTGATCCCGGCAAGGCGGTAGCAGGCCTTCGACCAGACCACCTGGATCGGCCGCCGCCACGGCCGCAGCGGGCCGATGCACATGGCATAAACAAAGATCATCGCGGCGTTGAGCAGCAGGAACGCGAGCAGGCGGACGCCAGCCCGCAGCGGCGAGGCAGCCGGCGTCATCCGCGTCTCACTCGCCCAGCGGCTCGGCGGCCGGAGGCCGGTAGCGCCGCTCGTACTTTTCCGTAAGCTGGTCGGTCTTGACAATCACGCAGACGTCGGTGGTGTTGAACTGGTGATCGACCACCGCGCCGTCGCCGACGAAGCCGCCGACCCGGAGGTAGCCCTTGATCAGCGGCGGCAGCGCGCTCAGCGCCGACTGGACGTCGATGCCCGCGAGCGGCAGCAGGTCCATGCCGACGTAATGGTGCTCGAGAGCACGCGGCCGCAGGGTCTGCGGAGCCAGGTGATAATGGTGGAGGTAGGCGAGCTGACGCTCCATGTGGTGCGGCTCGGTGCCGGGGAAGCTGGCGCAGCCGAACATCAGGTTAATGTCATATTCGTAAACATAGGCGGCGAGCCCGCGCCAGAGGATCTGCATGACTCCTCGGCTGCGATAGGCCGAATCGACACACGAGCGGCCGAGCTCGACGATCTCGCCAGGGCAGGACATCAGCGTCGTCAGATCGTATTCCTGGGAGGTGTAGAAGCCGCCATGCTGAAGCGCGACCGAGCGGCGCAGCAGGCGATAGGTTCCGACCACCTTCGGCGCCCCGTTGGACTTCTCCAGGTCGATGACCAGCAGGTGGTCGCAGAAGGAGTCGAATGCGTCGAAGTCGCGCCGCTGCGCCCTCATCTCGGGCGTCGGCGTCGCCGCCATCTCCTCGTAGAAAACCTGATACCGGAGCGCCTGAGCGCTTTCTATCTCGCCCGGTGTCTCCGCAAGCCTGACCTGAAAGTCGTTAAAGCGTAGAGGCTCCACGTTACCTTCCCGCGACGTATTCCCGCGCGGCCGAACGTTGGCTGACACCGATCTTCAATCCCCGCGCAGGCATCTGTGATCAGAACTCACAAGCTCGCAGGATAGGTATGGCAAACGGCAGATTGTCCAGCAAGCGAATTCGGCTGCGGCCGATCTCGCGCCGAGTGACGCGCTTTTGCCTCGAATGGCTCCGGCTTTCATCAGACATTTTCAGCGCGTCGGAACGGGCCTGTCGCCGGAGTAATCGTAAAAGCCGCGCCCTGTTTTTCGTCCCAGCCAGCCCGCTTCGACGTATTTGACCAGCAGGGGGCAAGGGCGGTATTTGGAATCGGCCAGGCCCTCGTGCAGGGTGTGCATGATGCCGAGACAGGTGTCGAGGCCGATGAAGTCGGCGAGCTCCAGCGGGCCCATGGGGTGATGGGTCCCAAGGCGCATGGCGGTGTCGATGTTGTCGACCGAGCCAACGCCTTCGTAGAGCGTGTAGATGGCTTCGTTGACCATCGGCATGACGATCCGATGGACGACGAAGGCAGGAAAATCCTCGGCGCTGATGGGAACCTTGCCGAGCTTGATGGCGAGGTCGTGGATGGTGCGGAACGTTTCTTCGTCCGTCGCGATGCCGCGGATCAGCTCCACCAGCTCCAGTTTCGGCACCGGGTTCATGAAGTGGGTGCCGAGAAAGCGGCCCGGCCGATCGGTCTGCGTCGCCAGTCGGGTTATCGAGATGGTCGAGGTGTTCGTGGTGATGATCGCATCGGCGGGAAGTACCGCGCAGAGCTTGCGCAGGATATCCTTCTTCACCGCTTCGTCCTCGACCGCGGCTTCGATGGCCACCTGGCAGTCGCGAAAGCCGTCGTAGTCCGTGCCGGTGGCGATCCTCGCCGCTGCGGCGTCGGCCTCGTCGGCGGTCAGCTTGCCGCGCTCGACGATGCGCCTGAGATCGGCGTCGATGCATTGCAGCGCGGTGTCGAGCGCTTCCCGCGAGATGTCGCAGAGGTAGACATCGTAGCCGGCCTGAGCGCAGATCTGCGCGATGCCGGCACCCATCTGACCGGCGCCGACAGCGCCGATCTTGCGGATGTTCATGAAATCGCACCCACTTCTGGATCCACCGCGGCGCGCCCGTTCAGGCTAGACGTCCAGCGTCTCGGCGAGCTCCGGCAGCGCCTGAAACAGATCGGCGACCAGCCCGTAGTCGGCGATCTGGAAGATCGGCGCTTCCTCGTCCTTGTTGATGGCGACGATGACCTTGCTGTCCTTCATCCCCGCCAGATGCTGGATCGCGCCGGAGATGCCGACGGCGATGTAGAGCTCGGGCGCAACGACCTTGCCGGTCTGGCCGACCTGGTAGTCGTTCGGAACGAACCCGGCGTCGACCGCCGCGCGCGAGGCGCCGACGGCGGCGCCGAGCTTGTCGGCGACCTTTTCGAGCAGGGCGAAGTTGTCGCCGCTGCCCATGCCGCGGCCGCCGGAGACGACGATCTTGGCGCTGGTCAGTTCGGGGCGTTCGCTCTGGGTCAGCTCCTGGCGGACGAAGCTCGACAGGCCCGGATCGTCGGCGGCCGCCACGGTCTCAACGCTTGCCGAACCGCCCTCCGTCGCGGCGGCCTCGAAACCGGTGGAACGCACCGTTATGATCTTGATCGGGTCTCTGCTTTCGACCGTCGCGAGGGCATTGCCGGCGTAGATCGGGCGAACGAAGGTGTTGGCGTCGACCACCTTGCTGATGTCGGACAGCATGGCGACGTCGAGCAGGACCGCGACTCGCGGCATGATGTTCTTGCCGGTCGTGGTCGCGGACATCAGCACGTGAGTGTAGTCCTTGGCCAGCGAGACGATCAGCGGGGTCAGGCCCTCCGCCAGGGGATGGCCATAGATCGGCGCGTCCGCCAGCAGCACCTTGCTCACCCCGGCAACCTTGGCGGCCGCGTCGGCCACGGCCTGACAGCCCTCGCCAGCGACAAGGACCGTGACATCGCCAAGCTGGCTCGCCGCCGTTACCGTCGTTCAGCGTCGCCGGCTTGAGGGATTGATTGTCGTGTTCGGCAATGACCAGAGCGCTCATCAGATCACTTTTGCTTCGTTCTTGAGTTTATCCACAAGCTCGGCGACGCTGCCGACCTTGATCCCGGCCTGCCGCTTCGGCGGGCTCCTCGACCTTGATGACCTTCAGCCGCGGCGCGATGTCGACGCCGAGGTCCGCCGCCTTAAGCGTCTCGATCGGCTTCTTCTTCGCCTTCATGATGTTCGGCAGCGAGGCGTAGCGCGGCGTGTTCAGACGCAGGTCGGTGGTCACGATCGCCGGCAGGCTCAGCGCCACCGTCTCGAGTCCGCCGTCGACCTCGCGCGTGACTTCGGCTTTGCCGTCGGCGACGACGACCTTCGAGGCGAACGTTCCCTGCGCCCAGCCGAGCAGCCCGGCGAGCATCTGCCCAACCTGGTTGGAGTCGTCGTCGATCGCCTGCTTGCCGAGAATGACCAGCTCCGGCTGCTCCTTGTCGACGAGCGCCTTGAGCAGCTTGGCCACCGCCAGCGGCTGCAGCTCCTGGTCCGCCTCGACGAGGATCCCGCGGTCGGCGCCCATGGCCAAAGCGGTGCGGATCGTCTCCTGACACTGCTTCGGCCCCATCGACACCGCGACAAGTTCGCTCACGACCCCGGCTTCCTTCAGCCGGACGGCCTCTTCGACGGCGATCTCGTCGAACGGGTTCATCGACATCTTGACGTTGGCCGTCTCGACGCCGCTCTGGTCTGATTTGACCCGAATTTTGACGTTGTAATCGACGACGCGCTTGACCGCGATGAGAACCTTCATGGGTGACCCGCGTGCCCCCTCTTGTTCGGGTGCGTTTCTCAACCTTCGCGCGATCCACCCGGCATCGCCCGACGGCGCAAATCCGCCTCTTGTGGACGGCCCGCGAGGAGCGGGCACAGTAGGGAGAACCGCTTAACAGGTCAAGGCGGGCCTGCGCGGCAAGCGGCGGCGCGGCGCGCCTGCGTGCATGCCCGGATGATTGAGAGAAGAAGCCGCCGCCGCTCGGCGGGTGTCGAACCGGCATGCGACCCCGCCGCGGCAGCCCGGTACGGGCGATCTAGCGGTTGCCGCCGGGCACCCAGAGGACGTCGGCCGCGCCGTTGTCGTTGAGCACGCGGGCGAGAACGAACAGGTGGTCGGACAGCCGGTTGATGTAGCGGATCGCCGCGGGGTTGACCTGCTCGCACCTCGGCCAGGCCGCAGACGAGGCGCTCGGCGCGCCGGGCGACCGTCCGGGCGTGGTGCAGATGCGCCGCCGCCGGAGCGCCGCCGGGCAGGATGAACGACCGCAGCGGCTGCAGCTCCGCGTTCATCGCGTCGATCTCCCGCTCCAGCCGGTCGACCTGAGCATCGACGATCCGCAGCGCGCCCTCGTCCTTGCGCCCTGCCTCGGGCGTGCACAGGTCCGCGCCCAGGTCGAACAGGTCGTTCTGGATGCGGCCGAGCATAGCGTCGGCGTCGCCCTCGGTGTGGAGCCGCGCCAGCCCGATGGTCGCGTTGGTCTCGTCGACGGTGCCGTAGGCCGCGACCCGCAGGTCGTTCTTGGAGACCCGCTCGCCATCGCCTAGCGACGTCTCGCCGGCGTCGCCGCCGCGGGTGTAGATCTTGGTCAGGGTAACCACGACGCGCTCCTTCCGCTCCTTCGCCGCGACTCCAGCCGATGATGCGCAACGGCTTAACGACGAACACCGTTATCGCAAACAGGGCGATCGCCACCCCCTGAAGGATAACCCGCGCCGCCATCAGCCTGGTCGCGTACTTGCTGTTCGCCTTGCCGTTGACGGCGAACGAGATGACGCCCGCAAACAACACGGCGAGCGTGGCGAGCATCGCCGCGCCGAGCATGTAGGGAAGTGCTGCTGCCATGATGCTCAGAAACCTTCTGGAAGTGCCGGCCGCCCGGGCGCGGACTGGCCGCAGCTTCCCCTTACATAGGTCCTGCGCGCGGGGCCGGCTCAATTGCGCGCGGACAACAGGCCGCGAGCGATGACCTGGGCCTGGATCTCGGCCGCGCCTTCGAAAATGCTCAGGATCCGCGCGTCGCAGATAACCCGCGAGATCGGATATTCCAGAGCGTAGCCGTTGCCGCCGTGGACCTGAAGAGCATTGTCGGCGTTGCTCCACGCGACGCGGGCGGCGAGCAGCTTGGCCATGCCGGCTTCGATATCGCAACGCCGGTCGCTGTCCTTCTGGCGCGCCGAGTCGTAGGTGAGCTGCCGGGCAATCATCGTCTCGACCGTCATCCAGGCGATCTTGCAGGCGACCCGCGGGAATTCGTAGATCGGCTTGCCGAACTGAACCCGCTCCTGGGCGTAGCGCTGACCGAGCTCCAGTGCGTTCTGGGCGACGCCCACGGCCCGCGCCGCAGTCTGGATCCGGGCGCTTTCGAAGGTCGCCATGAGCTGCTTGAAGCCCTGTCCCTCCTGACGGCCGAGCAGGTTCTTGGCCGGCACTCGGAAATCGTCGAAGCCGAGCTCGTACTCCTTCATCCCGCGATAGCCGAGAACCTCGATCTCGCCGCCGCTCATGCCCTCGGCCGGAAACGGTTCCTCGTCGGTGCCGCGCGGCTTTTCCGCGAGCAGCATGCTCAGGCCTTTCCAGTCCTTGGTGCTCGGATCGGTGCGGGCCATCAGGGTCATGAGGTCGGTGCGCGCGGCGTGGGTGATCCAGGTCTTGGAGCCTGTGACCTTGTAGTCGTCGCCTTCGCGCGTCGCTCGGGTCTTCAGCGCGCCAAGGTCGGAGCCCGTGTTGGGCTCGGTGAAGACAGCGGTCGGCAGGATCTCGCCGCTCGCGAGCTTGGGCAGGAAGTGCTCCTTCTGGTCGTCCGTGCCACCGAGCCGGATCAGTTCGGCGGCGATTTCCGAGCGGGTGCCCAGCGAGCCGACCCCGATGTAGGCGCGGCTGAGCTCTTCGGTGACGATGCACATGGACATTTTGTCCATGCCGAGGCCGCCGTATTGTTCCGGAATGGTCAGGCCGAAGACGCCGAGCTCGGCCATCTCCTCGATGATCTCCATCGGGATCAGCTCATCGCGCTCGTGCCAGCCGTGGGCGAAGGGGACGACCTTTTCCTCGCAGAAGCGATGGAACTGGTCGCGGATCATCTCCTGGGTTTCGTCGAGGCCGAGCTTGCCGTAATTCGCGTCGGCGATCAGCTCCGCGATCCGCAGCCGCACCGCATCCGGCGCGCCCGACCTGATCAGGGTGGCCACCGCGGGTACGTAGAACGCGTGGATGGCGTCGTCGGAGATGCCCATGTCACGCGGCCGAACCACTTCGACCTGCGACATCGGAATGCCGCCGACGATCTGCGCGAGGTACTCGCCGTACGAGCACTGCAACATCAGCGTTTCGAGCTCGCTGAGTTCGTCCGCCTCCTCGAGCCGCTCCGCCCAGACCAGCATCTGCTGGAGGCCGCTCACGTACGTCGCCAGCCAGGCGTAGCCATGGACGGCGAACTGGTGTCGATCGAGCAGGGCGCTGTCCAGGCGTCCGCCATGAATGACCATTCCGGAGACGCCGCGTCGCGCTTCGAGAAGCAGATGCTGGGCGGCGTTATAGGCCTCGAGGCAGATCCCGGTCAGATTCGGCAGAACCAGATTTTCGCGTTCCGCAACGGCGGCGTCCATGGTGCTTTCCCTTGCTCCCGGCCGCCGCGACGCTCTGCGCCGCCCCGGCGGCTTTGGTCTTGTTTGTTGCTGCTGGCCGCTCCGGCCGCGGCCACCTTCCTAAGGTACACCGCGGCCCGGAGACTACAAGCCGTCAGGCCTGACGCTTAACCCATCAGGCTGCGAACGAGATCGGTCATCGACAGGACGCCGACCGGTTTGCCGTTCTCGGCGACCACCAGGCGGTGGATGCGCCGCTTCATCATGTTGGAGACGGCTTCGGATAGCTTCGCGTCGATGTCGACGGTGGCGCAGCCGGCGGTCATGACCTCCCCGACCTTCATCGCCCGGGCATCGTCCATGGTCCGACCCTGGCGGGCGAGGACGATGTCGGTCTGCGAGAGGACGCCCACCGCCCTCTCCCCGTCGATGACGACGAGCGCATGGATGTCGTGGTCGATCATCGTCTTGGCGGCCTGGCCCACGGTATCGCCGCTGCTGCAGGAAATGATGCCCGCATGCATGCGATCGCGCACCTTGGTCCCGTCGTCGACGATCTTGAAGTCCTCATCGTCGTGCGCCTCCAGGTCCGGCAGCGGCGCCGAAAGCGGATAGGGATGCGGGGTGTCGTGAATGTCGCCCTTGGGCAGCTTCGCTTTTGGAATGCCGCTCGGCGCGGCCGCCGATTTGCCGAGGCCGAAGTCCGGCGCGCCGATCAGAACCGCCCATGTTGCCGTGCGGGTGCTTGTTGTCGTGCATCAGCTGATGCGACAGCGGCAGATCGTCGTAGGTGAAGGCCCGCGACATGCACGGATTGAGCTGGCCGTTCAGCGCCAGCTCGTTCATCGCGTAGGCCTGGTCGTCGTTGGCGAAGTGCGAGCCCTGCACGCGCTTCTGCCGCATCCACAGGTAACGAAGGTCGACGGTCGCGTTGTAGCCGGTCGTCCCGGCGCAGATGACGACCATGCCGCCGGTGTCGCAGACGAACATCGAGGTCGGGATGGTCAACTCGCCGGGATGCTCGAAGATGACGGTCGGCGAGCGCTTCTCGCCGAGCGCTTCCCAGATCGCGGCGCCGAACGAGCGGACGCCCTTGAGCCAAGTGTTGTAGCCGACGTTGTCCTTCCAGTGCGGCAGCATGCCCCAGTGGTCGAACTTGCGCCGGTCGATGCAGCCCTTGGCGCCGAGATTCATGCAGTAGTCGATCTTGTCGTCGCCGGAGATGACGGCAACCGGGATCGCGCTTGCCGCCTTGCACGATCTGGATGGCCATGGAGCCGAGACCGCCGGCGCCGCCCCAGATCAGCACCGGATCGTTCGGCTTCATCTCGTGTTCGGGCCAGCCGTGCAGCATGCGATACGCGGTCGCGCCGACCAGGACGTAGGACGCGGCCTCTTCCCAGTTCATGTGCTTGGGCTTCGGCATGCACTGGTGCGCCTGGACCTTGGTGAACTGGGCGAAGCTGCCGTAGTTGGTCTCGTATCCCCAGATCCGGAACGTCGGCGAGTACATCGGGTCGTTGCCGGCCTTGACCCACGGGCAGTCGCGGCTCCACATGCCGCAGTGGACGACGACCTCGTCGCCGACCTTCACGTTGGTGACGTCCTTGCCGACCTTGTAGACGATGCCCGAGGCATCGCTGCCGCCGATGTGGAAATCCTCCGGCTCGCCGGCCTTGTTGCGCGCCTTGATGACGTTGACCGGGATGCCGAGCGCGGCCCAGACGTTATTGTAGTTGACGCCGGCCGCCATGACGTAGACGAGGCACTCGTCGTCCGCGATGTCGGGGATCTCGACCACTTCCTTCTGGAACGCCTGCATGGGTTGACCGAACCGCTCCCCGCGGATCAGCCAGGCGTGCATCTTTTGTGGAACTTCACCGAGCGGCGGTTGCTCGCCGATCTCGTAGATTTCTTTGCTCATGCTTCTCCCTCCGCAAGCGTGCCCGTTCCCGGCGTTCTGAGCTCTACCCGACATCGCAAAGTCCACGCGACCACGACCACTGAAAACGGTTGAACGACCGCCGGGTGTCCTTAACGTATTACCATAGACGAATGACCGTTTTAGACCGTCACGTCTTACGTCGCAACGCACAATTTGCTAGGCTGGTGCCTTGCGAGCGGTTAAAAATGGCCGTTTAGCGAGACTTTGTTGCATTCGCTGTGGGCTCGGGACAGAGCGCGGGGAGGGGTAGATGGGCGATCAGTTAGCAGGTGCAAAAGCGGCGACGGCGGTGAAACGGGATGCGCCGTGGCTGATCCGGACCTACTCCGGCTACGGCTCCGCGAAGGAGTCCAACGCGCTCTACCGCAAGAACCTGGCGCGCGGTCAGACCGGGCTGTCGATCGCCTTCGATCTGCCGACGCAGACGGGTTACGACTCCGATCACGTGCTTGCCCGCGGCGAAGTCGGCAAGGTCGGCGTGCCGGTGCGCCACCTGGGCGACATGATGACGCTCCTCGACGGCATTCCGCTCGACCGGATGAACACGTCGATGACAATCAACGCCCCGGCCGCGTGGCTCCTCGCGCTGTATATCGCCGCCGCCGAGCGCCAGGGCGTCGACCGGGCGAAGCTGTCGGGGACCACCCAGAACGACATCATCAAGGAATACCTTTCGCGCGGCACCTACGTCTTTCCGCCGGCGCCGTCGATGCGGCTGATCGCGGACGTGATCGCGTTTACCTACAAGGAAGTGCCGAAGTGGAACCCGATCAACGTCTGTTCCTATCACCTTCAGGAGGCCGGAGCGACGCCGGAGCAGGAACTGGCCTTCGCCCTCGTCAACGCGCTGGCCGTCCTCGACGCGGTCAAGGCCTCCGGCCAGGTGCCGGAGGAAGACTTTCCGGAGGTCGTCGGCCGGATCAGCTTTTTCGTCAACGCCGGCATCCGCTTCATCACCGAGACGTGCAAGATGCGGGCATTCACAGAGTTGTGGGACGAGATCACCGCCGAGCGCTACGGCATCGACGACGCCAAGTACCGCCGCTTCCGCTACGGCGTGCAGGTCAACTCGCTCGGCCTCACGGAACAGCAGCCGGAGAACAACGTCTATCGCATTCTCCTGGAGATGCTTGCGGTGGTCCTGTCGAAGGACGCCCGCGCCCGGGCGGTGCAGCTTCCGGCCTGGAATGAGGCCCTCGGCCTGCCGAGGCCATGGGATCAGCAATGGTCCCTGCGCCTGCAGCAGATCGTCGCCTACGAGACCGACCTGCTGGAATACGCCGACATCTTCAACGGCTCACACGCGATCGCCGAGAAGGTCGAACAGCTGAAATTCCAGGCACGCGAGGAGCTGGCCAGGATCGAAGCCATGGGCGGCGCGGTCGCGGCGGTTGAGTCGAGCTACATGAAGCGCCGCCTGGTCGAGTCCAACGCCTCCCGGCTGGCCGCGATCGAAAGCGGCGAGCTGGCGGTCATCGGTGTCAACAAGTTCGTCGAGGCCGAGCCTTCACCGCTCGCGACCGGCGAAGGCAGCATTATGACCGTCGATCCGCGCGGCGAGGCGCTGCAGATTGAAAGCCTCAACCAGTGGCGCGCCGAGCGCGACGAGGACAGGGTGAAGGCGGCCATCGCCGATCTTGCCGCCGCCGCAAGGAATGGCACCAACATCATGGAACCTTCGATCGCCGCGGCCCATGCCGGGGTAACAACCGGCGAATGGTCCGGCGTCCTGCGCGAGATCTTCGGTGAGTACCGAGCGCCGACCGGCGTCGGCCAGGCCGTGATCCACGCCGACATCAGCGGGCTGAAGGCCGTGCGCTCACGGGTCCAGATGCTCACCGACACGCTCGGCCGGCGGATCAAGATCCTGGTCGGAAAGCCCGGTCTCGACGGCCATTCCAACGGCGCGGAGCAGATCGCGCTGCGCGCCCGCGACGCCGGCATGGAAGTGGTCTATGAAGGCATCCGCCTGACGCCGGAGCAGATCGTCTCGGCCGCGCTGGACGAGGGCGTTCATGTGGTCGGCCTATCGATCTTGTCGGGCTCGCACGTTCCGCTGGTCAGCGAGATCATGCGGCAGATGCGCGAGGCGGAGCTCTATGATGTTCCCGTTGTCGTCGGCGGGATCATTCCGCCGGAAGACGCCGAGACGCTGAGGGCCGCCGGCGTTGCCCGGGTCTACACGCCCAAGGACTTCGACATCACCCAGATCATCGGCGATATCGTCGACATCGTCGAGGCATCGAGCAAACAAGCCGCCTGATGCTCGGTGACCTGCGCCCACGTGGGCGCAGGCCAGCCGTGGCGCGTATTACGGCGATTACGGCGGCGCGCCCCTGCCGCTTGCATCGTTTTGACGGCTAAAGCCCGCTTTTGCTCGCGGTGCCAACGCAAAATCACACCGACGCCACCGTTCCTTCATCCGGCCTTCATCAGGTCGTCACGTTCCTCGCGTAGTTTCTCGCGAACGGGCGGACGTCTCCGCCCAGCCACTTCAACGGAGCCAAGGAACGTTCATGGCCAGTCTGGTCTCGTCGCAGCTTGTCCGTCCCGGCGGGCGTATCGTCATCGTCCGCCCTACCCGCCGCCGGTAATTATCACAATCGTGCCGCAGCAATCAGCCGAGCAGCGGTCGGGTTGCCACGCTCAGCCAGCGTGAGGTTTGCGCGTCGACGAGCGGTGTGATCATCTCCGACACCCGCGCGTGATACCCATCGAGCCAGCAGCGCTCGCCGGCATCGAGGAGCGACGGATCGATCAGCATCTGATCGATCGGCGCCAGCGTCAGCGTCTCGAACTGGAGGAACCGGTTCTTGCCGTTGCCGTTGCCGCCGTCCGCCAGCGGCACCACCGCAACCAAGTTCTCGATGCGAATGCCGTACCTCGAGGCCTGATAGAAGCCGGGCTCGTTGGAAACGACCATCCCCGATTCCAGAGGAACGCGGCTGGGCAGCTTGGAGATCCGCTGCGGGCCCTCGTGAACGCAAAGATAGTGGCCGACGCCGTGGCCGGTGCCGTGGTCGTAGTCGAGCCCCTCGGCCCACAGAGCCCGGCGGGCCAGAACGTCGAGCTGCGAGCCCGTCGTCCCGCGGGGAAAGCGGGCCGTGGCGATCGCGATGTGGCCCTTCAGCACGAGGGTGAAGCGGGTGCGCATCTCCGCCGTCGGCTTGCCGATGGCGATCGTGCGGGTGACATCGGTGGTCCCGTCCAGGTACTGCCCGCCGGAATCGAGCAGAAAACAGCGACCCGCGTTCCAGCACCCTGTTGGATACTGCGTCGGCGCGATAGTGGACGATGGCGCCGTTGGCGCCCGCGCCGGCAATCGTGGGAAAACTCGGCCCGCGGTAGTGGGCGTTTTCGCCACGCAGGCATTCAAGCCGTTCGGCCGCGGCGATCTCGGTCACATCGCCCCCGTCGGCCGCCGCCGCCAGCCATGCGAGAAAGTTGCATAGGGCGGCGCCGTCCCGACGGTGAGCGGCGCGGATGCCGGCGAGCTCAACCGAATTTTTCTTCGCCTTGGGCAGCAGACACGGATCGGCGTCGAGGCGCAGACGGGCGCCGGCCTTGCGCAGGCGCTCGGCAACGGCGTCGGGCGCGCCGTCCGGGTCGATGCGGATCTGTCCGCGACTGTCGCCGAGCCGATCGAGAGCGGCGGCGAAATCTTCGATCGGGGCAAAGCTCACGCCGGCGCCAAGGCGGCTGCGCACGCCGTCGACCAGCTTGCGCGGGTCGGTAAAGGTCTCGGCGGTGGCGCTTGCGTGGACGATGGCGAAGGCCAGCAGGAGAGGCGCGAAGGGCACATCGCCGCCGCGGATGTTGAGCAGCCAGGCGATGCTGTCGGTCGAAGTCAATACGGCTGCGTCGTCGCCTGCCTCGTTCAGGAGCGCCGCGATGTGGCGGAGCTTGTCCCGGGCACTCAGGCCGGCGAAGGCTTCATCATGGCCGAATGCCGGCGCGAGGGGCGCCGCCGGCCGATCGGTCCAGATCGCGTCGACCGGATTGCCGTTGACGGCGACGAGCCGGGCGCCGCTGCGGCCGCAGGCGTTCCGCAGCGAGTCACGCCTGATTAACCGAGTGCAGCCACGGATCGTAACCGAGTCTCGCACCCTTGGCGAGGTGATGGGCGATCCAGTCGGCCATGGTGTCGCCGGTCACGTGGCAGATTTCGAACAGGGTCGCATCGACCTGACCCGCTGCCTGAAGGATGTAGCGGCCGTCAACGAACAGTGCGGCGCGCTCGCGCAGCACGACGGCTGTTCCCGCGCTCCCGCTGAAACCGGTGAGCCATGCCAGACGCTCGGCGCAACCGGGCAGGTTTTCGCTCTGGTGTTCGTCGCTCTTCGGCACGACGAACCCGCTGAGCCGCCGCTCGCGGAGTTGGTCGCGGAGTCCCGCAAGCCTCGCGGCATGTTTCCCGGCCGCGCCCGCCTGCGCTCTCTCCAGGTTCTTCCTCGCTTCGTCCAGCCGGTTCTGAAGGCGCGCCTTCAATGCATCCGGCATGGCCTCCGCCAGTCCGTCTGGAAGCAGCGCCAGCCATGCGTCGGGATCCCGGTTAGGCGGTGCCGCGGCCACGCCGGCGATCAGCGCTTCAATAGCTTTTTCGCTCGCCGTGGCGCCGGCCTCGCGGAGAAAGGCATTTAAAGCAGGATCGGGCGCGTCGATCATGGTTCTCCCGCCGGCTTAGCGCCGGGTCCGTTTCCGGCGAAGCTAGGCCCGGTGTTGTCGCGCACAAGAGCACCTTGGTCCGATGCATTTGTGCGATGCAATATTAGCAACTGTTTATTAACGCATCCGCGGCTATATGTGGACTCATGAAATTAGTCTGGACGATAGACATGTATACAAACCAATTCCCTCGCCATAATGTGAACGAGCGGGAGATCGCCTTCAAAGGCGCCGCCCTTGCTCCGGTCGACGTGGTTCTCGCCGAAGCCCGACATCTCCGCGCCCAGGAACTGACCCGGCTGCTGCGCGCGGGACTGCGCCATGCAGGCCGCATCACGATCCCGCTGGTCGCGCCAATCTTCGGCTGGAATCGCCGCCACGCCCGTCCAAGCCTGCCTTACGACCGCCAAGCCAGTCTGGTCGCGCACGTCAGGGCGCTACGGGCCGACGCCGAAAGGGGTAAGACGGACTACTGGCTCGGCCACAGCGCCTGAAGCACGTCACACGCTGGTGCCGCCGACGGTGAGCGCGTCGATGCGCAAGGTCGGCTGGCCGACGCCGACGGGAACGCCCTGTCCGTCTTTGCCGCAGGTGCCTATGCCGGGATCGAGCTGCAGGTCGTTGCCGATCATCGAAACCCGGGTCAGCACCGTTGCGCCGTCGCCGATGAGCGTCGCCCCCTTCACCGGCGCGCCGATGCGGCCGCCCTCGATACTGTAGGCCTCGGTGCACGAGAAGACGAATTTGCCCGACGTGATGTCGACCTGGCCGCCGCCAAATGAGACGGCGTAGAGACCGCGGTCCACCGAGGCGATGATCTCGGCGGGATGGTGCGCGCCGGCCAGCATGTAGGTGTTGGTCATCCGCGGCATCGGCCGATGGGCGAAGCTCTGTCGGCGACCGTTGCCGGTGGATGAGGCCGCCATCAGCCGGCTGTTCTGCCGGTCCTGCATCAGTCCCACCAGCACGCCGTCCTCGATCAGCATGGTCCGCTGGGACGGCGTGCCCTCGTCATCGATGCTGAGTGACCCACGCCGCGACGGAAGCGTCCCGTCGTCGACGATGCTAACGCCCGCCGCGCCAATCCGTTGACCGACCCGCCCGGCGAAGGCGGAGGTCTTCTTGCGATGGAAATCGCCCTCCAGGCCGTGGCCGATGGCCTCGTGCAGGAGAATGCCGGGCCAGCCGGGGCCGAGTACGACGACCATCTCGCCGGCCGGCGTCTCGACCGAGTCGAGGTTGACCAGCGCCTGGCGCAACGCCTCGTCGGCGGCAAATCGCCACGTTTCCGGGCGGAGATAGTCGGCGAACGCCGCGCGCCCGCCGGTGCCGTAGCTCCCGGTTTCCTGCCGCCCGTCGCGTTCGACGACGACACTCACGTTGAGCCGGACCAACGGCCGGATGTCAGCCACCCGGTCGGCGCCGGGACGGACAATCTGCACAACCCGCCATTCGCCGGCGAGGGACACCGACACCTGGCGGACCCGCTCGTCCCTGGCCCGGGCGTAGGCGTCGATCGCGGCCAGCACGCCCAGCTTTTCGGCGAACGGGACACCGGTGAGCGGGTTGTCGCTGCTGTATAACGCGGTGTTGGTCGCGACCGGCGCCAGCGCCAGGGCGCCGTCATGGCCGGCCAGTGCGGCGCGGACAGTCTCGCCGGCCCGGTTCAACGCCTCCTCGCTCAGGCTGGTCGAATGGGCATATCCGGTTGCCTCGCCGGCGACCGCGCGCAGACCGAAGCCCTGGTCGGTGTCGAAGCTCGCGCTCTTGAGCTGGCCATCGTCGAAGACAAGACTTTCCGCCTGCCGGTATTCGAGAAACAGCTCGCCGTCATCGGCGCCGGCAAGCGCCGCACCGGCCAGATCCTCCGTCCGCTGTCGATCCAGTCCGCCGTCGGTGTAGAACAGACGGTCGGCGGTCAGAATATCGCTCATCAATCATCCTTGCTGCTGGTTCGCCGCGCCGGATCCGCATCCGCCGGCACCGTCGCCGTTCCGCTGATATAGGCGCTGGGGCAACGCGGATCGACCGCGACGTTGCCCTTCGTCGATCGGGCCATCGGCGCCGTTCGCAGAGCCGTCCGGATTTGCCGTTTACGCCGGAATGAAAATCTGGGACAGCTTGCTTCGTCCGGCGATGAAGCCGCCGACGCGAGGTCATTAACCAGGCTGCGGCCTCGGGAGCAGGCGAAACCAGTGATGAGGCCCGGCATGAAGGATAAGTCCCCCCGCGAGTCCTGGCGCGACGCAACGAAGCTTGTGCGCGAAGGCTTGAGCCGTTCGTCATTCAGCGAGACGAGCGAGGCTCTGTTCATGACGTCCGGGCTACGTCTACGGCTCGGCGGAAGAGGCCGAGGAGGCCTTTTCGGGCGCGCGGCAGCGTTTCGTCTATTCGCGTTACGCCAATCCGACTGTGCAGATGTTCGAAAACCGTCTTGCCGCGCTCGAACGCGTTCAGTTCTGCAAGGGCACGGCCAGCGGCATGGCCGCCGTTTTCGCCGCTCTGGCCTGCCAGCTCCGGGCCGGCGACCGGCTCGTCGCGTCGCGCGCCCTGTTCGGCTCGTGCCAGTACGTCGTCGCCGAGATCCTCCCGGCCTTCGGTATCCTCAGCGAATTCGTCGACGGCCGCGACCTCAAGGCCTGGGAAGCGGCGCTTGCCCGCCCGGCGGCCTGCGTGTTTCTCGAAACGCCGTCCAACCCGATGCTTGAGATTGTCGACCTCGCCGCCGTCTGCCGGCTCGCCCGGGCGGCTGGTGCGCGCACCGTCATTGACAACGTCTTCGCCACGCCGCTGCTGCAACGCCCGTTCACCTTCGGCGCCGACATCGTCATCTACTCGGCAACCAAGCACATCGACGGCCAGGGTCGGAGCCTCGGTGGCGCCATTCTGACCGACGATCAGGACTATATGGACAACCAGCTCGTCCCCTTCCTCCGTCACACGGGCCCGGCGCTGAGCCCGTTCAATGCCTGGCTGCTGCTGAAGGGGCTGGAGACGATGGAGCTGCGGGTCACGCGCCAGTGCGCCAGCGCCCGCGCCGTTGCCGAGCATCTGGCGGCGTCCGCCGCGGTCGAAGCGGTCTTCTACCCCGGCCTCGTCAGCCATCCGCAACACGATCTGGCCATGCGCCAGATGACGGCGGGCGGGACGGTTGTGACCTTCGACCTTCCAGAGGGCAAGACGCAGGCCTTCCGCTTCCTCAACGCGCTCGCGACCATCGACATCTCCAACAACCTGGGCGACACCAAGACGCTGGCGACCCACCCGGCGACGACCACCCATCAGCGCCTCGGCAGCGAAGAGCGCGCCACCCTCGGCATCGGCGACGGCACCGTGCGCATCTCGGTCGGTCTTGAGCATATCGACGATCTGCGCGAGGATCTTGCCAGGGCGCTGGTCGCCGCGCGCGACTGAGTCCGAGGCCGGAGGTCTGCCCGTGGGAGCCCGCGCACAGCTGCTTACCGCGACGGGGGATCTGCTGTTCCCGCCGCCGGACGTTGTGCCCATTGCCGAAGGCGCGGTTCTGCTCGGCGGCTTTGCGAACCCGGTGGCCGACGCGCTCGTCGAGGCCGTCGGCGGGTCGCGGCGGCGGCGCCGTTCCGCCACCTGATCACGCCGGGCGGCTATCGCATGTCGGTGGCGATGACCAACTGCGGCGCTGCCGGATGGGTCAGCGATCGTCCGGCTATCGCTATTGCGCAACCGACCCCGAGAGCGGGCGGCCGTGGCCGGCGATGCCGCCGCTGATCGCCGATCTCGCCGCCCGCGCCGCCGCGGCCGCAGGGTTTGCCGAATACGCCGCCGACGCCTGTCTGATCAACCGCTACGCCCCGGGCAGCCGGCTGTCGCTGCACCAGGACCGCAACGAGCGCGACGAAACCATGCCGATCGTCTCGGTCTCCCTCGGCCTGCCCGCGACGTTCCTGTTCGGCGGGCTCACCCGCGCCGACCGGCCGCGCCGGATCGGCGTGCGTCATGGCGACGTCGTCGTCTGGGGCGGCCCGGCGCAGGTATGCGTTCCACGGAATTGCGCCGCTGGCCGATGGCGAGCATCCGGCGACCGGCCGCTGCCGGCTCAACCTGACCCTGCGCCGGGCGTTGTGACGTTCATCAAGTTGCCGCGCCCCCGCAGGGCCCGCGATGACGCTAACTGCCAATATTTAAAGCGCAATCATCGTCATTGCGAGGCGGCGCAGCC
>CAWBNC010000039.1:0-7862 GCA_963789785.1 uncultured Alphaproteobacteria bacterium
GCGGTGGAGGCGATCCAAGCGCTTGAGCGCGCCGACTGAGACTGCTTTGATGTGTAACTCGGTGGCGTTGCGGCAACGCGCTAAGCTTCGCGGCTACGCGTGTTCATTCCACGAGATACCGCGCGACCATCGCTTCGTTCCATTCGATGCTGCAGCCGGGCCGTTCGTCCAACACAGCACATCCGTCAACGATCTTCAGGGGTTGCTCGATTATCGGGTTGAACCACTCCGCGTATTCCAACCAATGCGCCGTCGGCGTCACACACAGCAAATGCGTGCTGATCTCGATGAAAAGGTGGTTCGAGAGGCGGATTGCGTAGGCCTCGCCGAGCGCTGCCGCCCGGAGCCATCCAGTGACCCCACCGATCTTCATGACGTCAGGCATCATGTAGTCGCACGCGCCAGCATCGATCGCCTTGCGCATATCGTGCGGCCCCCACCAGTTCTCGCCACACTGGATCGGAGTGTGGACTTCGCGCGCGACGCGCGCGTGCCCAGCGTAGTCATCGGCCAAGGTGGGCTCTTCAATCCAAGTCAGGTCTTCCCCATCGAGACGTAGGGCGCGCTCGATCGCGTCGGTTGGCGTGAGTGACTGGTTGTAGTCGACCATCAGGGACACGCCGTCGCCAACCGCACGGCGCATGGCGCGGACCACTTCCACGTCCGTGCGCACGTTCGGATAACCGATCTTCGCCTTGACACCATTAATCCCACGTTCCGCCCACTCTACGGCGACACGCGCCGAACCATCGGCGCCGTCGTAGCCGACAGCGCCATACGCCGGAATCGGCTTGAGTGTGCCGCCGAGAAGCCTGGCGAGGGGGACCCCAGAGGCACGCGCAAGTGCGTCCCAAAGCGCCATGTCGATGGCGGCCATGGCGATTCCTGTCAACCCCTGCGGACCGAGCAAGCGGAAGCGCCGCGCAAGCAGTCGCTCGATCTCCAGCGGCGCCACGGGGTGTCCGGCGATGAGCGGTTCGAGGCCTTTGACGAGCGACACCGTCGGCTTGAGAGCTAGCGCCGAGTAGCAGAAAACGTAGCTGTGCCCGATAACGCCTTCGTCAGTCAGGAGGTCCGTGAGGACGAGCGGCGATTCGGTAATGGTTCCGCTCGCGGTCTGATGAGGATGAGCCATTGGCACATTCACGGCTCGCACACGAAGCTCGCGAATTGTTAGCGGTTCTCGGTTCATGGACGATCCTCCGGCGGCAGCAAGCCGTCTCGAACTGGGTGCCTTTCCGCAATGAGACACTAGCGGTCTAAAGACAACTCTGTACACTCACTAGGCGGTATACATTTCCAGCCCGGATGAGGAGGAGCGCTGGTATGTCGACACGGGCCGAAGGAACAAAGCGGCAGATTATCGAGGCCGCCTATGATCTCTTCTACAAAGGGGGATTCGCCGCTGCCAGCGTCGATGCCATTGCCGAAGCCGCGGGCGTCACCAAGCGCACGCTGTACTATCACTTCGACAGCAAGGACGCGCTTCTCGGCACCGTGCTCGACCACCAGCACACGATGATGTTCGAGCGCATCCAGCGCTGGGCCCAACCCGCATCCGGTGATCCGGCAAGAATGGTCGAGATCCTATTCACGGAGATCGCAAAGTGGGCAAATGAGCGCGGGTGGCAGGGATCGGGCTTCACGCGCGCCGCGGTCGAACTCGCCCACCTTCCAGGGCATCCGGCACGGGCGGCCGCGCGCCGTCACAAGGCTGGCGTCGAAAATTGGCTTGCCGAACGATTTGCCGAGCACGGTTTAGGGGCAGCGCAGGATCTTGCGAGACAGGTCATGCTACTGATCGAGGGCTGCCTATCGTTAATCCTCATTCATGGAGACGCTACCTACACTGACGCGGCATCCAGGGCTGGCCAACATCTCGTAGAGCGGTGTTCCTTGAGTGAACGATAGGGCGGGACGAACGCATAGCGTGACCCGCCGGTTGCTGTTGCTCATTAGTCTCTTTGGCGGGCTGGATCTGCCGTCCCGACCGTCGATCACCGTGCCGTCGTATTCCATTCAGCGGGTCACGCTTCGCTATAGAGCCACCCTACAATGTCCGGTCAGCTTCCGTCACCGGACACGAGTGGCGTACGCTTTCCCCCAAACTCCATGTCTAGAAGGCTACAGAAACCGCTCGATGTTGATCGTCAGGGTCTTGCGCAAAGCTGTCGAGCCGTGCCCCCTGATCGGCGGGACCGAATGCCACGAATTGAAGGTCTTGACGAAGACAACGGCCTGGTTGGGCGCGTAGTCGTAGGTGGCGACAACATCCATGTCCTCGAAGCGGGCCGGCTCGTTCATCTGATTGAACGCCAGCCGATCGTCCTTCGGGACGTTTACATCCGTCCCACCGCCGAAGGCCGGATCCCACTCGCCCGGACGCATCATCGACACGATGAGCGTGACGATCTTGGTCGGCGCGTCGGTATGCGGCGTAAGATGGCCGCCGTCCGCCGTCATTGCCGAGAATTCGAAACGCGCTCTTAATCGCGCCGCGTCCGGGGACAGGCGGGCGCGGGACAGGTCCCTGCATCGTTTTGCAAAGCGGCGCCCCGGCGGCAGGTAGTGGGGGCCCAGGTCAATATTCTTGGCACGAAGAACATCGAGAATGGTATAACAGAAACGGTCGCTCTTGATCTCGTTATAGATCCGCCGCCAGACGTTGTTTCCCAGAACGAACTCTTTGTATGCCTTCGGGTTTTCTTTTTCAGAAAGCGTGAATTTCTTGCTAGTCTTTCGCAGTTTTTCATAGTCGTCAAAGAGTTCGAGCGGCGGAAAATTGTCGACACATAGACGATAAGCGTCCTCCGCCATTGCCGGCTGGGCGATGCCAATCGGATACGGGCGGTAACGAACCTGCAGGCTATCCAGTGAAAGGAACATGTCGCAACTGCTCGTCGGCTCAAATTGGAGAAACCGGTAACGGCTGCCTTTTATCAAGTCCCAGGCTCCTCGGCGAACGAAGGTATTCGGCCCATGTCTGGTTGCGCAAGCCGGATCGCTGTCCATGACTCCCGCGGCTGGAGTTGCTATATCCGGGGCCACGGGCGCAGCCCGATCAACCCTCCCGCGGAGATGCGACGGCACATGAAGAACATCGGCCAGATGATGAAGCAGGCCCAGAAGCTCCAGGCCAAGATGGCCGAGATGCAGGAGCAGCTCGGCAACACCGAAATCGACGGCGCGGCCGGCGGCGGCATGGTCCAGGTTACCGTGACCGGAAAAGGCGAGGTGCGGAAGATCCGGATCGATCCGTCGCTGGTCGATCCGAACGAGGTCGAGGTGCTCGAGGATCTTCTCGTCGCCGCCTTCAATGACGCCAAGGCCAAGGTCGAGGCGCATATTTCCGAGCACATGTCGGAGATGACCGGCGGGATGAAGCTGCCGCCCGGCCTTCAGTTCCCGATGTAGCCGGCCGGCAGGGCCTTGGCCTGACGCTGCGACGCCCGGCGCGCGCGGACTGGCCGCCTTTCGACCATTGTGCAACGGCGCCTTGGCGCTGACATTTCCGTCATGTCCGATATCGACCGGCTCATCCAGTCTTTGGCGAAGCTGCCCGGACTCGGCCCCCGCTCCGCTCGCCGCGCGGCGCTGTACATGCTCGAACGGCGCGATGCGGTGCTGGCGCCGTTGATCCAGGCGCTGAACGCGGCGGCAGAGGGCGTGCGGACGTGCTCGATATGCGGCAACCTCGACAGCACCGATCCCTGCACCATATGCGCCGACACGCGTCGCGATCCGACGATCCTCTGCGTCGTCGAAGACGTGGCCGACGTCTGGGCGCTCGAGCGGGCGAATGCTTTCCGTGGCCGCTACCACGTGCTCGGCGGCACGCTTTCGGCACTCGATGGCGTCGGTCCGGAGGATCTGAACATCGCCGGCCTCGTCGGCAGGGCGCGAGCTCCGGCGGTTGCGGAAATTGTCCTGGCCACAAGCCTGACCGTCGATGGTCAGACGACGGCGCATTACATCATCGACCGGCTCGAAGGCTGTGAGGTCACCGTTTCCGCCCTCGCCCATGGAATCCCGCTCGGCGGGGAGCTCGACTACATGGACGACGGAACCCTGAATGCCGCTCTCAGGTCGCGTCGGCCGCTGCCCCGGGGGCCGTGACCCAGCCCGCCGAAGCTGCGGGACTCAGCCCCCGGAGCGGGCGGCCGCGACGCGGGCGATCTGCGCTTCAACGGAGATCTCAAGCGACGATGTCACCTCCAGATCGCGGTCCTCATGAACGGCGTCATCCGCCGCTCCCGCCCGCCGGGCGGCGATGGCGCCGTCGCGGGCGTGGATCAGGGCCTCGATCTCTGGCCGGAACAGCCGCAGCATGGCTGTGATCCAGATGTTGACCGGCAGCGAGGGATAGGCGAGGTCCATGACGAAGCCGTCGAGCATGCGGATCACGTCGGCGGCGGCGTACCAGGTCTCGCCCGTGACCCAGCGGTTCGTGGTGAAGAGCCGCACCGGGTAGCCATATGCATCCATCGAAATGGCGACGAGGTGGCTGAGTGCGCTGTCGCCGTCGTCAACGCCCTCTACCGCTGCGCCGGGGCCTTCGACCGGAGCCGGAGAAATGCCCGCCGGCATCCCGCGCGCCCGCAGGAACGTGTGGAAGTGGCCATGTTCGACGACCCGGCCGACGGCCGGATGCGCGTGATAGTAATACTGGGCGTGGGTTTCGCTGTCATGGACATCGCCGGGCGGATAGTGCTCCCATTCGAGAAAGTCGCCATGGCCGCGTAGCAGCTCGCCGACCACATTGCCGCCGCCCTTGCGCAGAAGGCGGTAACACTCGCGGATCTCGCCGCCGGCCTCGGCCATGTCGGCGAGCCGTCCCTCCGGTAGGTCGCGGAGATCGATCAACGTCGGCCTGCCTTCAAGCCTGCTCCAACATTCACCAAACGGCGTTATCCGCCGATCTTCGGCCGCACGCTGACACCCTCACCCAGCCCTCTCCCGTCGGCGGGAGAGGGCTTGGCGCCTTAACTATGCGGTCGTGCCTCTGTGCCTACTTCTTTCCGGCGCAGGGGTTTTTCGCCGCGCCAGGGCTGCAGGGATTCTTCGCCGCGCACGGATTCGCGCTGGTCTTGGCGGCACAGGGATTGGCAGCCTTGGCGCCGCCGGAACTTTTCGCGGAGCATGGATTGCACGCGGCGAGAATGATGCCGCC
This sequence comes from uncultured Alphaproteobacteria bacterium, assembly GCA_963789785.1. Taxonomy (GTDB): domain Bacteria; phylum Pseudomonadota; class Alphaproteobacteria; order Rhodospirillales; family Defluviicoccaceae; genus JAEULH01. The sequence goes on from CAWBNC010000039.1 coordinate 5,171, forward strand.
CGTCTGCGGCTGCGCCGTCGGCAGCATGCTCGCGGCAACAGGCGCGGCGGTAGTGGCGGCGGCGCCGACGACGCCGAGAGCGGCGAGCCGAAGTGCGGCGGTCGAGAGAAGCTTCGTCCTGCGCTGAGTCATATGTTTCAATCCTCCTTGTTGGCCGGTTCGGCTGCAAATGACAGCCAGTCGCTTTCCAAGAAGAGTATGCGCTCAAGCGGCCGGCTGAGGCCAATCACGCCCCATCACGACCCGGTGATGGAGCAAGCGGCGTGTCCGAGCGCGAACGGACTCTTCACCGCGCGTCGTGGAAGATGACGCCGAGGGTGAAGCGCCGGCCGGAGCGAATTTCGCAGACCCCGTGACGCAGGTTGAGCCGATGGACGCCGCGCACACCGACGCCGGGGCGCTGCTGCCCGGCAAAAATTACGGCATCGCCCCAGGCCAGCGGAACGGCGTGAACCCGCGCCTGCTTGCGCGGCCGCTGTTCTGTCATGACGAACTCGCCGCCGGTGAAGTCGCGCATCGGGTCCGACAGCAGGACGGCGATCTGCAGCGGGAAGGCCAATTCGCCGTAGAGATCCTGATGCAGGCTGTTAAATCCGCCCTCTTCATAGGCCAGCAAGAGCGGTGTCGGGCGGGTCTGGCCGGCGTCGCGGCAACGCGTCAGGAAGCCTGCAAGGTCGGCCGGGTAGCGGACCGCGCTGCCAAACGCGGCGCTCCAGCGATTGGCGATCGCGGCCAGCGGCGGGTAAAGCCGGACGCGCAGATCCTCGGCGATCGCCGGAAGCGGATAGCTGAAGTAGGCGTAGGTGCCGCGGCCGAAGCCGTAACGCTCCATCACCAACCTTTTGCGGAATGGTTCGGGCCGGGGATAGAGCGCCACAAGCGCGGCGCAGGCCGGCGGATCGAGCAGTGCGTCGACGACCGCCCAGCCGCGCTCATCAAGTGCGGCTTCGACCGTGCGCCAGTCGATACGACTCAGGCGATCGCCGGTCGCGTCGCGGTGATGAGCATGGCCTGCGACAACGGCTTCGGTGGCCTGCCCTCCCGCCGTCACGACCCCGCCTCTCGGGCAAGCAATGCCCGTTTGCGCTCGACACCCCAGCGGTAGCCGGAAATGTCGCCGTCGCGCCGCACCACCCGGTGGCAGGGAATGGCGACCGCGAGCGGGTTCGCGGCGCAGGCGCGAGCCACCGCGCGCACCGCCCGAGGCGCACCAAGCGCGGACGCGACCTCGCCATAGGTCCGGGTCTCGCCGGCCGGTATGGCGCAAAGCTCCTGCCAGACCCGCTGCTGGAAGGCCGTGCCGCGGATATCCAGCGGCAGGTCAAGAGGAGCGCCGGATGTCTCGACCAGGCCCACGACCTGTGCGACCGTCGCCTCGAACGCAGGATCGTCGCCAATCAGCCGCGCCGCGGGAAAGCGGTCCTGCAGGTCAAGCACCAGCGTTTCGGGATCGTCGCCGAGCGAGATGGCGCAGATCCCCTTGCCTGTCGCCGCGACCAGAACGGAGCCGAGCGTGCACTGGCCGACGGCGAAGCGGATTTCGGCGTGGATGCCGCCGGCGCGGTAGGCGCTGGGCGTCATGCCGAGAATGGCGTTGGATACGGCATAAAACCGGCCGCTGGAGTTGAAACCGGCATCGTAGACGGCGGTCGTGACGGACGACGCTTCGCCAAGGCCCTCGCGCAGCCGCCGCGCCCGACAGGCGGCGGCGTAGGCGCGTGGGGTCAGGCCGAGAGCGGCGGTGAATGTCCGGTGGAAATGAGACGCGCTGAGGCCGACGGCTGTGGCCAAGGTATCCAGCGCAGGCGGCTCCTCGGCCATCTCGATCAGCCGACAGGCCTCGGCAACGCGAGCGGCAGTGTCGTCGGCCGGTCCAAACGCGTCGGGTCGGCAGCGCCGGCACGGCCGAAATCCCGCCGCCCGCGCCTCGGCGGCAGTCGCGTAGAAAACGACGTTCTCGCGTCGTGGCCGACGGGCGGCGCACCCCGGCCGGCAGTAGACGCCGGTCGAGCGGACGGCGTAGCGGAAATCGCCGGCGGCGGCGGCATCGCGGGCCAGCAACGCGGCCCAGCGGGCGTCGTCGCCGGCGGGGTCCGGTAGCGCGGACGCGGGCAACACGCTTGTTGTCGCGATGATGGACATGATTGCCTCCGGTCAGGACTGAGATAGGGAACGCATTCATCAACGTCACCCAATCTGCCGGTTTGCGTCCGGACAAACACTCCGCCGCTTGCGGTCGAACTCTCTGACTGCACGCTGTCCGCTTTCGAGCACCATCAAGAGCGCACAGCAGAATAACGACCGCTTCTCGTTGACTTGGGCCACCGAAGGCGTTCAATGGCGCGGAACCTTGGGACGTCGGACCGGCCGCGGCACCGCTCGACGGGTTTGCGGGGGTTCGTTCCGCCACTGGATCGTACACCATCGGGGCTGACGATATGAGCATGATGGCGCGCGTTCGCGGCTGGACGGAAAGGATGGCCGCTGCACATCTCGAAGAGTTCCGCCGCATCGCCACGCGCTACGACAAGAGCGATACCAGCTTCAGCGCCATGATCCACCTCGCCGGCTCCTACTTGGCGCTTAAATGAATGTCAACAGTCCCTGGCGCGAGGCACACTGTCCGACAGAAGCGGATCGGTTTGTGTCTCTTGCTCCGTGCCTACGGTATACATGATCCCCTAACGCGTCC
>CAWBNC010000040.1:0-10810 GCA_963789785.1 uncultured Alphaproteobacteria bacterium
GCCGGGCGATCTGTGGCTGCTCGGCGATCATCGCCTGCTCTGCGGCGACAGCACCAACGCAGCTGACGTCATTCGCGTCATGCACAACCAGAAGGCGATCTTGTTTGCCTCTGATCCACCCTATCTCGTCGACTACGACGGCACCAACCATCCGTCGAAGCAGGGCGGGGCCGACAAGAACAAGGACTGGGGCGACAGCTACGGCATCACCTGGGACGACTCCAGCCAAGGCCCGGAGCTCTACGAGGGCTTCATCCGCCAGGCGATCGACCATGCGATCCTGCCCAACGCCGCCTGGTACTGCTGGCACGCCAGCCGCCGGCAGGCGATGGTCGAGAGCGTCTGGGAGAAGTACGGCGCCTTCGTCCACCAGCAGATCGTCTGGGCCAAGGACCGCGGCATCCTGACGCGCTCGTTCTACCTCTGGCAGCACGAGCCCTGCTTCTTCGGCTGGCTCAAGGGCAACAAGCCGCCGCGGATCTCCGACGACTACCCCAGCACGGTGTGGCAGCTGCCGACGGTGAAGGTGGGCGAGAAGACCGAGCACCCGACGTCGAAGCCTGTGGACGTGTTCGCCATCCCCATGCGCCAGCACACCCGGCCGGGCGAGGTCTGCTACGAGCCTTTCTCCGGCTCCGGCTCGCAGATCATCGCCGGCGAGACGACGGGCAGGCGTGTCTTCGCCATCGAGATCAGCCCGCAATACGTGGACGTCGCGGTGCGGCGCTGGCAGACGGCGACCGGCAAGGCGGCGACGCTCGACGGCGACGGCCGCACGTTCGATGAGGTTGCCGGCGAACGGCTGGCGAAGGCAGCTTGATGGGCCATCACAGCGGAGTGCAAGGAGCGGTTCCTGGCGGGGTTCATACCCCCGAGACGCGGGTTCGAATCCCGCCTCCGCAACCATCGCCGAAGCAATCGCGGCGGATGTCGCTGATCGAGGCGATCACCAATGTCGTGGTCGGCTACGTCATCGCGCTGCTGACGCAGATCATCGTCTTTCCGCTGTTCGCGCTCGCAGGTCAGCCTCGGCGAGAACCTTGCAATCGGCGGGCTGTTCACGCTCACATCCATCGCCCGTTCTTATACCCTGCGCCGGGCCTTCGAAGCGGTCCGAGCGCGCGGCGCCGAAACGAGCACCGCCGGGCACGGGGCCCGGCGGCATCGGCCGTTCTGATACGACGGGGGGTCTACCGCCCGGCTTCTCAAGCAGCCGTCACTCGGCGATCCGGTAGACGCGGGCCGCGCCCTCGGTCTTCTCGGAGGTGATGGTCAGCCCGAGCTTCTTCTTGAGCGCGCCGCTGATCGCGCCGCGGCAGGTGTGGCGAGCCCATTCCATCGCTTCGGCGATCTGCTCGATGGTGGCGCCCTCGGGACGCTTGAGCATCGCGATCATCCGCGCCTGCTTGCTGTCCGGCCGGCTGCCGCTGCGGCGCCGCGGCGTGACCGCGAGCGGCCCGGCGTTGGGCATGATGTGGGCTTCGGCCGGCTCGTCCCCGGCGTGCCGGTTCGGCCGGCGGCTCGGCGACGATGCTGGCGGGCGCGCGTCCCTCGTCGCGCAGCTGCGCCAGCCATGCGGCGGGGCTGAGCCGGCCGCTCAGAAGCCCGTCGGCGGCGTCGAAGACGTCGTCGCTGTCGAGCCCGAGCCGGCTGGCGGCGCGCTCGATCGCCTTGATCGCGTTGCGCTTGGTGTTGGGGTTGCGGCGCTCGCCTTCGAGTGCGCTCAGGATCTGCGCCAGGCTGGAGAGGCTGTAGGAATAATCCGTGGTCATCGGTGGCGTCCTGTCATCGGCGCCACGGGATGCGGCGCCTTCTACGCCCCCGAGCCCCGACGCGCGTGGCGGTCGGGGGACGCCGAAGCGCCGGTTCGGGTGCTGACCTTCGTGGAAGGCGACGTCGGTGATGCGCTTCATCGCGCGTACTGGCGAGCGTCCGACGTGGCCCAGTCGACTCGACTGGCTCGCAGTCGATGGTCGTCGATGAAGTCGGCCGACAGCTCGCCGACCATTCCAGGCGATGAAAGCGTCGATCGCACACATTGTCAGAGCTGGCATGTTATCGCTGGCTTGCTGTGGACAGCGTAACGCTCTATTTCGATGATGCACGATAAGCCAAGCGAGTTGCATCGCGACGCATCTGATGAGCGTCGTCATCCCGTGAGTCGATGTTCGCGAGCCGTGGCCCGCGGATGAGCGAGCGCGCGTACGCGGCGCATGCCGGCATCTCGCGCGGCGCGGTGCAGAAGGCGCGCGCGCTCGGGCCGGCTGGTGCTGCACGCCGACGGCTCGATCGATGCCGCCGCCAGCGACGCGCGCCGGGCGCAGGCGACCGATCCGGCGATGCAGCGCGGAGCCGCGATGCGGCCGGTGCCGGACGCCGCCGTCGGCGCGGTGTCGGAGACGCTGCGCGAGCAGGGACTGCCGGCGCCAGTCGCCTCCGGCGGCGATGACCTATCTGCAGGCGCGCACCGCCAACGAGGTGCTGAAGGCGCAGGAGCGCAAGATGCGGCTGCAGAAGCTGAAGGGCGAGCTGGTCGACCGGGCGCAGCGCCACGGCGCTGGTGTTCCGCCTGGCCCGGCAGGAGCGGGACGCCTGGACCGGCTGGCCGGCGCGGGTGGCGGCGATGATGGCGGCCGATCTCGGCATTGGCGCGCACGCCCTGCAGACCGTTCTGGAGGCGCATGTCCGACAGCACCTGGGAGAGCTGGCGGATCTCCGCGCCGAGTTCCGGTGACGGCGAGGCAACGTGTGGACGACGTCCACAAGTTCCGCTCGCCTTCGATGGTGCTTCGGATCTGCTGCGCGCCTGGACCAACGGGCTCACCCCGGATCCGGCGCTCACCGTCTCGGCCTGGGCCGACCAGCACCGGATCCTGAGCCCGCGCGGCGCCTCCGAGGCCGGGCCGTGGCGGACCGTCGCGGACGCCCTACCTGCAAGACCTGATGGACGCGCTCAGTCCCCGCCATCCGGCGCAGCGGGTCGTGTTCATGAAGGGCAGCCAGCTGGGGGCGAGCGAGAGCGGCTGCAACTGGATCGGCTACGTCATCCACCATGCGCCGGGGCCGATGCTGGCGGTGCAGCCGTCGGTCGAACTGGCCAAGCGCTTCTCGCAGCAGCGGATCGACCCGCTGATCGAGGAGAGCCCGAGCTTGCGCGAGAAGGTGGCGCCGGCGCGCTCGCGGGACTCCGGCAACACGGTGCTGTCGAAGGAGTTCCCCGGCGGCATCCTGGTGATGACCGGCGCCAACTCGGCCGTCGGCCTGCGCTCGATTGTAGCGCGTCAACCTTGATGGCCGTTACCGTCAACCAAGTTGGCCGGTGATTGCCGTTTCGGCGGCGGGTTCAGACTTCGACGTTTTCCTTTTTTCTGGGGGTGACGTTGTCGCCTTCTGCGGCCTGGAGGTTGTCGGTGATGGTTGTCGCTGGCGCCGTCAGGCTTGGCGGCGCTTCGGTCTGCGGCGGCTCGGCGTCGATAGCTGTCGACGTTCATCTCGAGGATGGTCGCGTGATGGACGAGCCTGTCGATGGCGGCGACGGTCATGGCCTTGATCGGGGAAGATGCTGATCCCAGCCGCTGAAGGGCTGGTTGGCGGCGATGGCGAGGCTGCGGTATTCGTAGCGCCGGGCGATGAGTTCGAAGAGGACGGAGGTTTCGGCCTGATCCTTGTGGGCATAGCTGATGTCGTCGAGGATGATCAGGTCGAAACTTGTCGAGCTTCGCCAGAGCTGCCTCGAGGACGAGATCGCGGCGGGCGGCCTGGAGTCTCTGCACCAGATCGGTGGTGCGGGTGTAGAGGACGCGGTGTCCGGCTTCGACGAGGGCGTGGCCGATGGCGCAGAGAAGATGCGTCTTGCCGGTGCCGGAGTTCCCGATGGCGATCAGGTTGCCACGCCGGTCTCGATCCAGTCGCCAGCGGCGAGAGCCTCGACGCGGGCGCGGGGGAGGGTCGGCAGCGCCTTGAAGTCGAAGGTGGCCAGCGTCTTGCCGCCGGGAGGCGGGAACTCGTTGAGGTGGCGCCGGATGCGGCGGATGTCGCGCTCGGCCAGCTCGTATTCCGCCAGCGCGGCGAGGAAGCGGGCGGCGGGCCAGCCCTCCGTGTCGGCGCGCTCGGCGATCTCGGGCCAGAGCTTGTGGAAGCTGGGCAGCCGCAGCGCGGTCAGCATGCTGGGCAGCGCGTGGATGTCGATCTCGCGGGCGGTCAGTGCGGTCATGGGCGCATCTCCAGCAGGGCGTCGAAGCTGGCCAGCGCGGGTGAGCGCGACGGCGACATCGTCGGGCAGCGCCGTCGTGCCGCGGGGCTCGAGGCGGACGCTCAGCGTGTCGGCGTCGGGCAGCCGGCCCGCGTCGAGGTCCTCTGCGAGCAGATGCTGCCAGTTCCGCCTCGCAGGCCTGGTCATGGGCGAGAAGAGCAGATCGACCATGCGGCGGCAGGCGTCGCGTCGCGGCAGGTCCCGCTGCAGCGCCTTCCAGGCGTCAGCGTATTCGGTGCGGGGGAACAGGCTGTCGCGGTAGACGAGCTCCAGCAGAGCCTGCGGTTTGCGCCGCAGGGCATGGATCACATGGTGGTAGTTGATGACGATGGACGCGGTGACCATCGTCGCGCCGCGCGGGCCCGGGGATGGCTGACGACAAGGGTGCCGCCGAGAAACGCCTCGATGCGATCATCGTAGAGGTGGACGCGCAGGCGCTGACCGATCAGCTGCGACGGCGCACTGTAGAAGATGCTATTGACCAGGAAGCCGCCGGTGCGGGTGACGCGGCACCACGATCTCGGTGAAGTCCGTCGTGCGCCGCTGCGGGCAGGGGCTTCAGCGTCCGTCCGCCTCGATGCGCACCGCGGCCTCGCGGCGGCGATTGCGACGAGCGACGAGCTGGTCGACGAAGCGCCGGTAGTCTGCGATGTCGGCGAAGTCACGGCTGCCGCGCAGGATCAGCGCCTGATCGAGCGCGATCTTGAGATGGCGGTTGTGGCATCTCGACCGCTCCGTTCTCGTGCGCCTCGCCGGCGATTGTTGCGGCTGGCGTCCATGCCGTAGTGGCCGAAGAAAGCGTCATAGCGCTTGGTGATGTCCTCGCGCTGCATCGGCGGTCGAGGTTGCGGATAGGCTGCGGAGAGGCTGTCGGTGCGATGCTCGCAGGGTGTGAATCGGCGTGGAATAAGGACCCCGTTTTCGGGGTGATCGGCATCCAATCGGGACCCCCGAGGCGGAGGGTTCAGATTGGCTCCCATAGGGGACATGGGAGCTTGGGTTGGGATGCTGGTTGTGGAGACGATCGCGAAGATTCGCCGTGCCTTTTTCGTCCAGGAGAGGCCGATCAAGGTGATCTGCCGCGAGCTGCGGGTGTCGCGGAAGGTTGTGCGCAAGGTGATCCGGTCGGAGGCGACGGAGTTTCGCTATGAGCGCGGCACGCAGCCGTTGCCGAAGCTCGGGCCGTGGCGTGAGCAGCTTGAGGCGTACTTGGGGGCGAATGAGGAGAAGGGGCGGCGGGAACGGCTGACGCTGATCCGGATCTTCGAAGAGCTGCGCCGGCTTGGTTATCGGGGAAGCTACGACGCGGTTCGCCGCTACGCCAAGGTCTGGCGGCTGGAGCGCGGCGCGGTGCTGGCGGAAGCCTATGTGCCGCTGAGCTTCGCGGCGGGCGAGGCCTACCAGTTCGACTGGAGCCACGAGATCGTGGTTATGAACGGCGTGACGGTGACCGTGAAGGTCGCCCATGTCCGGCTCTGCCACAGCCGGATGCTGTTCGTGCGTGCCTATCCGCGGGAGACGCAGGAGATGGTGTTCGACGCCCACGATCGGGCGTTTGTCTTTTTCAAGGGAACCTGCACCCGCGGTATCTACGACAACATGAAGACGGCGGTGGAGACGGTGCTCGTCGGCAAGGACCGGCAGTTCAACCGTCGCTTCCTGCAGATGTGCAGCCACTACCTCATCGAGCCGGTGGCGTGCACGCCGGCGTCGGGATGGGAGAAGGGGCAGGTCGAGAACCAAGTTGGGCTGGTGCGCGAACGGTTCTTCACGCCGCGGCTTCGGGTGTCGAGCTATGAGGAGCTGAATGGTCTGCTGCTCGACCGCTGCGTTGCCTACGCCAAGGCACACAAGCACCCCGAGAGGGCCGACCGGACGATCTGGCAGGCGTTCGAGGCGGAGCGGACGCACCTGGTGCCGATCGCCGGGCGGTTCGACGGCTTCCACGCCGTCACCGCCGCGGTTTCCAAGACCTGCCTGGTTCGGTTCGACAACAACAAGTACTCGGTCTCCTCGCGTGCGGTCGGCCGGCCGGTCGAGGTCCAGGCCTATGCCGATCGCATCATCATCCGCCAGGACGGGGTGATTGTCGGCGAGCACGTCCGCTGCTTCGGCCGCGGCCGGTGCCTCTACGATCCCTGGCACTACGTCCCGGTGCTGGCCCGCAAGCCGGGGGCGCTGCGCAACGGCGCGCCGTTCAAGGACTGGGTGCTGCCGGCAAACCTGGAGCGGGTGCGGCGCAAGCTGCGAGGCTCTGCCGACGGCGACCGGCAGATGGTGGCCATTCTCTCCACCGTGCTCACCGACGGTCTGGCGGCCGTCGAAGCTGCTTGTGGCCAAGCCCTCGAGCAAGGCGTTCACTCCGCCGACATCGTTCTCAACATCCTCGCTCGCAAGCGGGACCCCGGACCAGCGGTGACCATCCTGACCCCGGAGGCCCTCAGGCTGCGTCATGCGCCGGTCGCCGATTGCGCCCGCTACGACCGCTTGCGGGAGGTTGGTTGATGGAACGGAGCGAGATCTTCGGCCTGATGGCGGCGCTCAAGCTGTACGGCATGCGCGCCGCCTACGATGAGGTGATGGCGGTTGGCATCAAGCGCCAGCACGAGCCGCCGCGGATTGTCGGCGATCTGCTCCAGGCCGAGATCGCCGAGAAGCAGGCCCGGTCGATCAAGTCCCAGCTGGCCATCGCCAAGCTGCCCCTGGCCAAGGATATCGACGACTTTCGGTTCGACGGCACGCCGATCAACGAGACACTGGTGCGCGAGTTGGCAACCGGCGCCTTCCTTACCCAGCAGCGCAACGCCGTGCTCATCGGCGGTACCGGCACCGGCAAGAGCCATCTCGCCATTGCCATCGCCCGGGCCTGTATCCGCGGCGGCGCCCGGGGCCGGTTCTACACCGTCGTCGACTTGGTCAATCGCCTGGAGAGCGAGGCTCGCGCCGGCCGTCAGGGCTACGACCCGGCGCAGGTGCTGGCCGAGATCGGCGAGACCAACGCCGCGCTCGACACCCTCGGCGTCGTCCTCGACACGGACCCGCGCAAAGCGACCAGGACCGGTGCGGCGAAGCCGGACAGTGGGCACGGAGCAGGGGAGTGAGCCGGGAGTTGCCACGTCCGCTTGCCGGATAGTCGGGACGAAGTTGGCGCGGCTGAGCGAGGGCCGAAGGGTTTACGCGGATTGGCCTTCGCGCTGAAACGCAACGAAGCAGATGGGTTGGTCCGAGCCGCTAATCACCGGAATTACCCGCCACCACATGGTGAAAGGGGAGCCGTCCTTACGGTAGTTGGTCGCCTTACCTTCGAATACGCGCTTGGACGCCATATCCTCGTTGAGGCGCTTCAGAACAGCTGCGTCTGTATCGGCGCCCTGCAGGAAGCTTGGTGACTTACCCATGGCCTCCTCGGCGGTGTAGCCGGTCAGCCCGGTAAAGGCTTCGTTGACATAGACGATCGCGTTGCGCGGTGCGGTTTCGGTGATCATCACCGAGTTCGAAGCAGTTGTCCGCAAGGGCGTCCACAACCGCGGCAAGATGTTCTCCAGAAACGGCCGAATGGGCTGTCATGAGGCTCTCCGATCAGGGGAAACGACGCTGCGTGCGTGCTGTCCACTCTACGCCGGGCGCGTCACTCCAGATCAGTGTCGCCGTCGCCGCAACCCTATCAGCAACCCCGTCAACGGAGGCGAGCGCAGTGAACGAAGAGGATAAGATCGACCTGCCGCTGCAGACCCGCGCCGACGTCCGCCTCGAGCCGGAGACGGCCGATGCGGCGGCACGCACGATCGAGCTCGTCTGGTCGACGGGGGCGGCGGTGCGGAGGCGGGACCTCTTCACCGGCCGGCGCTACGACGAGGTGCTGTCGCTCGATCCCGGCCACGTCGATCTCGCCCGGCTGAATGCCGGCGCGCCGCTGTTGAACGCCCACGGCGCCTTCGACCTTGCCAACGTGCTGGGCGTCGTCGAGCGCGCGTGGATCGGCCGGGGCGGCGACGGCTTCGAGGGCAGGGCGGTCGTTCGCTTCTCCGAGCGCGAGGACGTGGAGCCGTTCTGGCGGGACGTCCGCGCCGGGATCATTCGCAGCGTCTCGGTCGGCTACCAGGTCCGCACCTACGAGGTCAGCGAGCAGGACGGCCGGCCGCCGCTGTGGCGGGCCATCGACTGGGTGCCGCTGGAACTGTCCGCCGTCCCGGTCGGCGCCGATCGGGACGGCGGCTTTCGCGCAAACCCGACCCTGGCGCCCTGCCAGCTCATCCACCGGGCGGCCGCCGCCCGGCATCCGGAGACCACAGCCATGGACCACACCATCCCGGCGGCCGATGCCTGCCCGGACGCCGACAGCGATATTACCTCCCTTCATCCAAAGGAGGACCGCGTGAGCCGAGACGCCCCCGAATCCGTGGCGCGCACCGCCGAGGAGATCGCCAGCCACAACGACCCAATCGCCGCCGCACCGGCCAAGCCTCCGCGCGAGCCGGATCCCGATCCGGCGCAGGCGGCCGAGGACATCGCCCGGCGGGTCGTCGTCGAGGAGCGCGGGCGCATCTCCGGTATCTACGACGCAGCGAAGAAGCTGTCGCTCGACACGGCGATCGCCGATGACCTCGTCCGCCGCGGCACCAGCCTCGATGCCGCCCGCGGCGTGCTGATCGATCAGGCCGCCGCACGCGACCGTCAGCTCGAGACCCGCCCGCACATCAAGATGGGCGGCCTCGACGAGGGCGAGACCCGCCGCGCCGCGATCGAGACGGCGCTGCTGCATCGCTTCGATCCGCACCGCTACGCGCTCTCCGAGGCGGCGCGCGACTGGCTCGAGCCCGCGGACGACGAAGCTCTAGGACCGTCCCGCCGACAAGATCACGCTCGACGCGACCGAACGCATCGTCACCACGTAGAACCCACGCTGGGCGATTATTGCGCCGGATCGTAATCGAACCCCTTAACAGGCTGCTGAAATGGCGCCTGGTTGCCCGGATCTTCGCGGTTGGTGTGGGGTCATTTGCTTGCGCTGATGCTGGCTACCGTCGTTGCTACCGTCGTTTGGCCGGGAGTTTTCGGGCGCTGAGGACACTCCGGACGGAGTCCGGCCGTCAAGCCGGGGCTTTGAGCAGCTTTGGCAGCCGGACGAGATTGTAGGCGGCCATGGCGAAGGTGAACTGCCAGTCGATCTTCGCCAGCCCGCGGTGGCGGGCCTTGCTGAGCCCGGCGATGGTCTTGGCCCAGCCGAAGGCCTCCTCGATGCGCTTGCGGATGCGCAGGCTGACCGTGTAGCCGGGATCGCGCGCCGTCTCGTCGTCGATCGCCGAGCGCCGGCCGCTGAGGTTCTGCGCCACGTGCGCGGTGACGTCGATCTCGCCCAGCTCGGCTATGAAGTCCTGGGCGTCGTACCCCTTGTCGGCGCCCAGCGTGATCGGCTCCGGCCGCCCCGGCGCCTCCGCGTGCGGCGTGATCAGCTCCACGGCGGCCAGCCGCTCGGCGTGGCCCGAGGCGCGGGTGGCGACGGCGCCGACGATCAGCCCGTTGCGGTTCTCCATCAGCGCATGCCCCATGAAGCAGAGCTTCGCCTCCTTGCCGCGGCCCTTGCGGTAGAGCCTGGCATCCGGATCGGTGGCAGACGCATGCGTCTCGTTGCCGCGCTTCTGCCCGCGGAAGTCCTGCTCGCCATTGCGTCCCGCATCCGGCGGCGCTCCGGAGCCGTCCTTGGGGCGGAAGCTCTTGGTGCTGGCCCAGGCCTCCAGCAGCGTGCCGTCCACCGAAAAGTGCTCGCCGGACAAGAGCGTCTTCACCTGCGGCTGCGCCAGCACCCCGGCCAGAAACTTCACCGCCACATCGCCTTCCAGCAGCCGGTCGCGGTTCTTGGTAAAGGTCGTCGCATCCCACACCGGATCGTCGACGCCCAGGCCGACGAACCAGCGGAACAGAAGGTCGAACTCGATCCGCTCCACCAGTTGCCGCTCCGAGCGGATCGAATAGAACGCCTGCAACAAGAGCGCCCGCAGCAGCCGCTCCGGCGGGATCAACTCGCGGCCATGGGGCGAATACAGCCCGTCGAACTCACCCGAGAGCCCGGCCAGCGTCGCGTTGACAATGCCGCGGATCAACCGCAGCGGATGATCCGCACGGACCCGCTTCTCCAGGTCCACATAGCTGAACAGCCTCCCACGAACCGTGTCGCTCCCGCGCATCCCGACCTCCAATCACCACCAACCCGAGATCAGGAATCACGAACGCGCAAAAACCGCCACCCTTTTCAGCAGCCTGTTAATCCCTCTCTTCCTACGCGATGAACAGGAAGTCGTGTGGATGCAAGTCAGCCAAGTCCACATCGAGCAGCGTCACCGTGTTGACGTTCCCCGAGCCGCCTGCCGCCTTGCCGAGGTCGATGTTTACCCCGAACGAGTGTTCGTCAAAGTGTTCTCGGAGGTCAGCAAAGCTCTTGATGCCGTAGCCACGTACGTCGATGATGTTTTCATCGCCGTCCACGTCCGAAGTGAAGTCCGTAATGACGTCCTCGCCGCTGTTAAAGCCGAAGACGAAGGTGTTGTCACCCGTGCCGAT
>CAWBNC010000041.1:0-62545 GCA_963789785.1 uncultured Alphaproteobacteria bacterium
CTTGGCATTGGGTGTCGAGGACGCATCGCCGATAGCGAAGACGTTGCCGTAGCGGACGTGCTGGAGCGTTTCGGGGCTCACATCGACCCAGCCGGCGGCGTCGGCCAGCGGGCTGTTCCTGACGAAGTCCGGCGCGCACTGCGGCGGGACGACGTGGATCATGTCGAACGGCTTCTCCTCCGTCGTCTTCGTCCCGTCGGCGGCGGTGACCTCGAACCAGGCCCGCTTGCTCGGACCGTCGATGGCGGTGAGCCGCGAGTTGAACGCGAGCTTGGCGTCATACTTGCGGACGTACTCCATCAGCGGCGGGACGAAGTCGGCCACGCCGAAGAGCACGCCGCCGGCGTTGTTGAACTCGACCTCGATGTCCGAGAGCACGCCGCGCCGCCGCCAGTGGTCGCACGAGACGTACATCGCCTTCTGCGGCGCGCCGGCGCATTTGATCGGCATCGGCGGCTGGGTGAACAGCGCCCTGCCGCCGCGCATCCCGCGAACCAGCTCCCAGGTGTAAGCGGCCATGTCGAAGGCGTAGTTGCAGGTCACGCCGTTGCGCCCAAGGGTCTCGCTCAGGCCCTCGACGCCCTCCCAGTCGAGCTTGATGCCGGGACAGACGATGAGCGTCCTGTAGCTCATACGCTCGCCGTCCTCGAGCACCACGCGGTTGTGCTCCGGCTCGAACGCGGCCGCTGCGGCGCGGATCCAGCGCACGCCCTTCGGCATGCACCTCTCCATCGGCCGCTCGGTTGCCGCGCGATCGTACGCGCCGCCGCCGACCAGCGTCCAACCAGGCTGGTAATAGTGCTTGTCGCGCGGCTCGATGATGGCGACGCCGAGGCCCGGGCGACGCCGGAGCAGGCTGGAGGCGACCGAGATGCCGGCGGTTCCGCCGCCGACGATAAGGACATCGACTGCCGGGATGTGATGGCGGTCGGCCGTTGGCGTCCTGCCGAAACCGTCCGCCCCCACCGGGCCGCCCTGTAGACCATCGCGTGGGCCGCCGCGCAGACCGACCCGCGGGTCGCTCCGCGGCTCCTCCCGTGGATCGGCGTCGTCCCAGCGCGCCTCCAGCCGGGCGCGCATGGCGGAGAGATCGTAGCCGGCCGCGTTCGCGGTGCGCAAAATAACCTCTGGATCGAGCTTTGCGGCTTCCGACAGCGCCCACAAGCTCGCCGAACGCGTGCCAGTGCGGCAGAACGCAAGCACCGGGCCGCGCAGATCGGCCACCGTATTGCTGAAGGCGGTAACATCGGTGTCGCTGAGCTTGCCGGAAATGACCGGAACGTGGCGGTAGGCAAGCCCGTGGCGCTGCGCCGCCTCCTCCAGAAGCGAGCCGGGCGGCTGATCGGAGCTTTCGTGGTCGGGGCGGTTGTTGATCACCGCTTTGAAGCCAAGCGCAGCGAGCGTGCCAAACTCGGTTTCGCTCAGTTGCGGCGAAACGGAAAGAAACGGTGTCAGCGTCGCGATCTTGTTCATCTCATCCCCTTCCCCGCTCGCGGCAGGCCGCCGCGGTTGCGGTTTGTGTTGTTTCCAACCGTTCGCGCGAAGGCGCGGCTAGAGCGCGTCGATCGGCATTTTGAGGTAACGAATACCGTTGTCCTCCGGCGGCGGCAGTTCGCCGGCGCGCATGTTGACCTGGATCGACGGCACGATCAGCCGCGGCATGTCCAATTGCCGGTCGCGCTCGGTTCGCATCCGCACGAAGCTCGCCTCGTCGATACCGTCGTGGACGTGGATGTTTTCAGCGCGCTGGGCGGCGACCGTGGTCTCCCAGGCGTAGACGTCGCGGCCGGGAGCTTTGTAGTCGTGACACATGAACAGCCGGGTTTCCGGCGACAAGGCGAGGATGCGCCGGATAGAGCGGTAGAGGACGGCCGCGTCGCCGCCGGGAAAGTCGCACCGGGCGGTGCCGTAATCGGGCATGAACATCGTGTCGCCGACAAAGCCGGCATCGCCGATGAGGTAGGTGCTGCAGGCAGGAGTGTGGCCGGGGGTGTGCAGGACCTGGGCCCTGAGCGCGCCAATGGCGAAGGTGTCAGCGTCGGCGAAGAGCGCGTCGAATTGGCCGCCGTCGGGGGCGAACGCGGGTTCGGCATTAAACAGTCTGGCGAACACGCGCTGCACTGCCGTGATGTTCGCGCCGATGCCGGTCCGCCCGCCGAGCTTCGCCTTCAGGTAGGGCGCGGCGGTGAGGTGATCGGCATGAACGTGGGTTTCGAGGATCCAGTCGACCTCCAATTTTTCCGCGCCGATGTAGGCGCGGATCGCGTCGGCCGAAGCGCGGCCGGTTCGCCCTGACGCGGGATCGTAGTTGAGAACCGGGTCGATGATGGCGCAGCGCGCGCCGGTCGGGTCGCGCACAACATAGCTGACGGTGAAGGTTGCCTCGTCGAAGAATGCGCGGACTACCGGCGCCGGAGCAAAGCTTGCTTGCGCGCACTGGCGATTTTGCGCGGCGGTGGCGTCAGCGACTGTCACGACAACTCCTCCTCTCAGGTGCTCCCGTCCGGCTTTGCGGCCCCTGCCCGCCTCGGGGCAGCAGGACGGCCGCCTCGGATCCGACGTTCTTCATATGAAATTATACTAATGTATATTCTACAGCTTGCAAAGGCTGAATGTTGCACGCGACTGCAACCACTCCGGCCGTGTACGCTGCTTCAGGCAAGCGCGGCGGACGAAGGGACAGCCGACCATGATCATCGACGACTTCGCGTCCGGCGATGGCCGCTCGCGGTTGGGGACGCGATGGCAGGCTTTCGACGATCGGGTCATGGGCGGCGTCTCGGAGGCCGAAATCGCTGCGACCAGCATCGATGGGCGGACCTGCCTGCGCCTCAGCGGCGACGTCCGTCTCGACAACAACGGCGGCTTCATCCAGATGGCGCTCGACCTGGCGCCCGCGGGCGGCGTCTTCGACGCCTCGGAGTTCACCGCCCTTGCGCTCACCGTCCGCGGCAATGACGAACGCTATGGCTGCCACCTGCGCACGACGGCAACGACCCGGCCGTGGCAGTCCTATCGCGTGCAGTTCGAGGCGGCGCGGGAGTGGACCGAGGTCATCCTGCCCTTCGCCGCATTTACCCCCTACCGGCTGGATGCGCCGCTGGAGGCGAAGCAGCTGCGCCGGCTCGGCCTTGTCGCCATCGGCCGGGCGTTCGCCGCCGATCTCGCCGTCGCCCGGGTTGCACTGATCGCCTGACCGCCGGTTCCGTCGTTCCGGGCTGGCACGCGCGCGAAAAATCTCGCCCGCGAGGGGCTGGTGGCTTAAGTACTGCACCTGCACACGACCATGGGCACATGGCATGCGCGCGCTGCGGTGCGGCGTCCGCATCAACCGGAACGGCGAAGGCGAGCGCATGCGATACGCGGTGGTTCCCGTCACCCCCTTCCAGCAGAACTGCTCCGTCGTCTGGTGCGAGGAAAGCCGCCGCGGCGCCGTGGTCGATCCCGGCGGCGACATCGAGCGGATCATGGCCGTGGTCGCGAGAGAGCAGGTCAAGCTCGAGAAGATCCTGCTGACCCATGGCCATCTCGATCATGCCGGAGCAACGGCCGAGATGGCCGGCAGGCTCAGGCTGCCGGTCGAAGGACCGCATATCGCCGACCAGTACTGGATTGACGGGATGGCGCAGCAAAGCCGCATGTTCGGCGTCGCCCCCCTGCCGTCGTTCACCCCGGACCGCTGGCTGGAAGGCGGCGACAGCGTCGAGGTCGGGCCGCTGACCTTCGCGGTGCGCCATTGCCCGGGACATACGCCCGGCCATGTGGTGTTCTTCCACGATCCTTCGCGCGTCGCCTTTGTCGGCGACGTGCTGTTCGACGGCTCCATCGGCCGGACCGACTTTCCCGGCGGCGACTACGACACTCTGATCCGCTCGATCCGCGAGCAGCTCTGGCCGCTCGGCGATGACGTCACCTTCATCCCCGGCCACGGCCCTTCGTCGACCTTCGGCGTGCAACGGCGCATCAACTCCTACGTTGCCGACGCCTGAGCGGACGAGCCCCTACTTCTTGCGACGATCAGGCGCTGACGACGCGACGCCTGTGGCACGCGCGCAGGTTGCCGGTCGTTCGCCTATATCAATTGCGTTCCTAGATTGTTCGTGGTATGTACCAACCCAATTGGGGCGCTACCGACGCGCAGCAGCTTTTCTGCTACTCTTTTTACAAGAATAAGTTATAATGTGTGCAATCTTTTGGTGTTGAGGTGATTATGCCGAACGTAGCTAAGATGGGCCGGGTGCTTTACCGCCACGACTGGTCGTCCCTTGACGAGTGGGTCGAGGCCCTCGCCGAACTTGCCGATTGCAGCGATGAAGCGGTCGACGAGGTCGTCCGCGCCGCCCAGCGCGAGACTTCGGACGTATATTTCGAGTAGAGTGGCTCGTCATTGAATGCTTCGTGGGCTTCGCCTCCTCGCAATGACGATATTCGTGTGGCATCAGTAGCTCATCGTTATGGCGAGCCCCGCAAGGGGCGCGGCGATCCGGAAAAGCAAGCATGTCGAACGGGCCATGATACGGTGGCGGCGGCTGCTTCACGCACCGCACAACAAGTCTCCGAACCCGGCCGGCCCTCTACCACGTCCCGGTGTTGGCCATGCTCGCCCACGGCTCCCGCGGCGGCTGCGCCTGCCCTGCCTGCAGCAGCTCGATGGAGATGCCGTCCGGTGAGCGGACGAACGCCATCCGGCCGTCGCGCGGCGGCCGGTTGATGGTAACGCCGCCAGCCTGCAGCTTTCCGCACAGGGCGTAGATGTCGTCGACCTGGAAGGCGAGATGGCCGAAATTGCGACCGCCGTCGTACTGTTCCGGATCCCAGTTGTAGGTGAGCTCGAGCAGCGGCGCGCTATCCGCACTGGCCTTCGCCTCGTCCCTGGGTGCGGCGAGGAAGACCAGGGTGTAGCGCCCGGCCTCGCTCTCGACCCGCCGGAGTTCGCGCAAGCCCAGTTTGACGCAGTAGAAGTCCAGGCTCTGTTCCAGATTCCGGATCCGAACCATCGTGTGCAGATACCGCATGAGTCATCTCCCCTCTTCTTTGCTCTTAACCGAATGGTAGCGAACGTCCTGCATATCTGGCGGCATGACGACCGCAGTATGCAAGGATCCGCCAATGACCAACCCGCCGGCCGGCAAGAGGCCTGGTTTCCCCTCGACTCCGGAGCTCGCCCCGCTCGGCGATGATATCGGCTTCGACCTGCTCGACCAGATGGACGACTTCGCCGATCCGGATTTCGAGGAGATCGTCGGCACGGCGCACCGGGTCGCTGCCGGGGAATCCTTCGACTGATTGCATGGGTCCGGATGTCGGTCGCGAGCCACGTTTGCGACGAGTAGCCGGCAGCTCGGCAACCTGAACGGGATGCTCTAGAAGCCGATGCCCCAGCCGACTCCGCCGCCGCCGCCGCCGATCCCGACTCCGACACCCATCCCGGGACGACCGAAATCCTCCCGCGGGAACAGGTCCCGGGTCGCCTGCCGGATGAGATTGGTGAACTGCGGATCGGCGACCCCGGTGGTCGGACCGACGCTGCCCTGCACGTTTGAGATGATGTCCTCGCCGTCGCACAGGGTCATCAAGAGCCGGACCTGATTTTCCGGCGACGGCCCGCCGCCCTCACCGGCGCCGCGACAGTTCTCCGACGCGCTCAGGCCGATGGGGCCGTTGAAGGTGGAGACGACGCGAAACGTCGGGCTTGCCGCTTCCTCCGCGTTCGCAGTAAACCGGGCGCCGGCGCTCCAGGTGATCGCCTGCTCCATGGCTCGCGCGACCGTGTCGCCGATGACGGCCGCGTCGGTCGCATACGGCTTGCCGCGCACCTCGACCAGCATCGGTCCCCGATTCATCACGCCCTGCGCAAAGCTCCAGGCGTTGGGATTGCGCAAGGTCGGCTGGGTTGTCGGCCCACCGCCCGCGCAGCCGGCCAGCAGCAGGGCGGCGAGAAGACCGACGCTTATGTTCCGCCAGGCGTTTCCCGCCATCTCGGCATCACTCCGCATGAACTCATCGCTACCATTACATATGCTCCCGCACGAAAGCGGGCAAAGCGTTCGGGCCCACTTTCGCCCCGTCGTCGTGTCGGACCGTTCATTGCGGTGAGGTCGGCGTGATAAGCTCTCTCAGGTGGAAACGGAGCCGTGAACGTGTCCCTGTCGCGCGAAATCCTGGAAGAAAGCGAGCTCTATTCCGAAGGTCTGGGCATCGATCTCGCCGGTGGTGGAGAACCCGCGTGCTTTTCCTGGTTCGTGGCCAGCCAACTTTTCGGCGGCCGCATCGCCGAGACCACGGCGGCGAAAACATACGCGGTCTTCGCCGAAGAGAAGCTGCTGTCCCCGGATTCCATCCTGCGCGCCGGGCAAGACTACCTGATCAACCCGATCATGCGCCGCGGCGGCTACGTTCGTTACGATAATCGCAAGGCCGAACAGATCGTCCGGGCCTGTCGCACCCTGATCCAGGACTACGGCAGCCGGGTCATAGGTCTGCACGACGCCGCCGCCGACCCGGCCGATCTGGAAGCGCGGCTTAAAAACATCCATGGCATCGGCCCGGTGACCGCGAACATATTCCTGCGCGAGCTTCGGCCGTTCTGGGCCAAGGCCGACCCGTCGCCGCTGCCGGTCGTCGCTGACCTGGCCCGGACCCTCGGCATCGACGCAGCCGCATACGATCGCAGGACATTACGCTTCGTCCGTCTGGAAGCAGGCCTCCTCCGCCACCGCCGCCAGCTCGAATGGCGCATTTCCACAGGCCCGTAGCGGTCAGGACAAGGCGTACCCTCACTCCGCGGCATGGGGAACCGCGCCGGGTTCGGCGGGACGGTCGACGGCGGCCGGATCGGTTTCTGCACCGCGGCCGGCCATGAACGCGTAGACGACCGGGATGACGAACAGGGTGAAGAATGTCCCGATGGTCAGGCCGCCGACGATGACCCAGCCGATGTCCTGCCGGCTCTCGGCGCCTGCGCCCGTCGCGATCGCGAGCGGCACCGCGCCGAACACGGTCGCGCCCGTCGTCATCAGGATCGGCCGCAGCCGCAGCACCGCCGCCTCGACGACCGCGTCGTGGACCGACCGCCCTTCACGGCGCATCTGGTTGGCGAATTCGACGATGAGGATGCCGTGTTTTGTGATCAGGCCGATGAGCGTCACCAGACCGACCTGGCTGTAGATGTTGAGGGTGCCGCCACTGACGTAAAGACCGGCAAGCCCGCCGGCGATCGACAGCGGCACGGTCAGCATGATGATCAGCGGATCCCTGAAGCTCTCGAACTGCGCCGCCAGAACCAGGTAGATGAAGGCCAGCGCCAGGGCGAAGGTGACGTAGATGTCGGCGCTCGCCTCCCGGAATTCGCGCGACAGGCCGGAGAAGTCGAGTCGTGCCGTGCCGGGGAGCACGTCCTTCGCCGCGGCCTCAAGCGCCGCGAGCCCATCGGCGAGGCTGTAGCCGGGGGCGAGATTGGCGGTAATGGTCGCGGCGCGCATCTGGTCGAAGTGGTTCAGCTCCTTCGGCGCCACCGTCTCCTCGATCCGGACAAGGTTGGACAGCGGCACCATCGCCCCGCCAGCGGCGCGCACATAGATCCGATTGAGCGCATCGGGCGTCATCCGGTCCTGGTCGCGGATCTTGACGATCACGTCGTACTGCTCGCCCTCGCGCTTGAACCGCGTCACCTGACGCCCGGCGAGCAGCGTTTCGACGCCGCGCCCCAGCGTCTCGACGGCGATGCCGAGGTTCGCCGCCTTGTCGCGATCGAGAGTGACCTTGATCTGCGGGGTGTTCAGCTTGAGATCGGTCTCGACGTTGAGCAGGACCGGCGAGTCCGCGACCTTTGCCATCAGATTGTCGACCATGGTCTCGAGTTCGCGGTACGGCCGCGAGGTCTTGACGACGATCTCCACCGGCTTGTCACGGACCCGCTGGCCCAACGGCGGCGGGTTGACCGGAAACGCCATGACCCCCGGCACGCCGAACATTTTCGGCGCGAGGCTGGCCGCGATTTCCTTCTGCGTGCGCGTACGCTCGCTCCACGGCTTCAACTTGACGAACGAGATCCCCTGGTTGACGACCGGACTGCCAACGACAACGAAGTAGCGGTCGACATCGGGCTCGGCGGCGTAGATGGCTTCCAGGTCGCGCGCGTAGGCGTCGATGGCGTCGATCGTGGCACCCTCAGAGGCGATGAACATGCCGACGACGGTGCCCTGATCCTCGACCGGCGCCAGTTCCGACTTGAGCTGCGTCGCCAGCACCCAGATGGAGGCGACGACGCCTGCGCCTACCAACGCGATCACCGGCCACGCCGACAGCGCCCGGATCAGCAACCGGCGATAGCCTGCCGTCATCGCCTTCAGTCCCCGCTCGATGACGCGGTAGGCAACGTTGTGCTTGCTCTCGTGGCGCAGCAGCCTGGCGCACATCATCGGCGACAGGCTCAGGGCGACGAAGCCGGAGACGAGCACCGCGCCGGCGAGAGTCCAGGCGAATTCGGTAAACAGCCGCCCGGTCTTGCCGGTCATGAAGCCGATGGGAAGGTAGACCGCCGCCAACGTCAGGGTCATCGCCACGACGGCGAAGCCGATCTCGCGCGAGCCGCGGAAGGCCGCCTGCAGCGGCGTCGCCCCGTCCTCGACGTGGCGGTAGATGTTTTCGAGCATGACGATGGCGTCGTCGACGACGAGGCCAATGGCGAGGACGATGGCGAGCAGCGTCAGGGTATTGAGGGAAAACCCAAGCGCGTACATCAGCGCGAAAGCGCCGATGAGCGAGACCGGGATGGTCACCAGCGGAATGAGCGTCGCGCGCAGCGAGCGCAGGAACAGGAAGATGATGAGAACGACGAGAACGGCGGCCTCGCCGATGGCGTGGTAGACGTTCTTGATCAACTCCTCGATGAAAATCGCCTTGTCGTGAGCGACCCGGACCTGCATGCCTTCCGGCAGGCTGTCCGATGATGGACGGCAGGCTTTCGCGCACGGCCCTGGAAACGTCGAGTGGATTGGCGGTCGCCTGTTTGACGACACCCAGCGCCACCGTCGTCGTCCCGTTGAAGCGTACCCGACGGCGTACATCGGCCGCCCCCAGCTCCGCCGAGCCGACGTCGCCCAGACGGACGAGGTAGCCCTTGGCGTCGCGCAGGATCATGTTCTCGAACTGCTCGGCGGTGCGCAGGTCGGTCTCGGCGAGGACGGTAAACTCCCGCTTCTCGCTCTCGATGCGCCCGGCAGGGATCTCCACGTTCTGCCGGCGCAGCGCGTCCTCGACCTCCTGTGGGGTCATGTCGAAGGCGGCGAGCCGGGCCGGGTCGAGCCACAGCCGCATGGCGTAGCGGCGCTCGCCGAAGATACGCACCTCGGCCACGCCGGGCACGGTCTGCAGGCGGTCCTTGACGTAGCGGTCGGCGTAATCGGTGACTTCGAGCGGAGAATGCCGGTCGCTGAAGAAGGCGAGGTAGATGATCGGCTGCGCGTCCGCCTCGACCTTCTGGATGACCGTATCCTCGGCGTCATCGGGGAGCCGTCCGCGCACCCGGCTGACCCGGTCGCGCACGTCCGCCGCGGCGCCGTCGGGATCCCGGTTGAGCCGGAAGGTTATGGTGATCTGGCTTTGTTCTTGCCGGCTGATCGACGTCATGTAGTCGATGCCTTCGATCCCGGCGAGCGAGTCCTCGAGGACGTTCGTGACCTGGCTTTCGATGATGTCGGCGCTGGCGCCGACATAGGTCGTCTGAACGGTGACGATGACCGGGTCGATGTTGGGATACTCACGCACCGGCAGCCGCTGATAGCCGACAAGGCCGACCAGCATTACGAGCAAGCTGAGAACAGTGGCGAAGACCGGGCGGCGAATGCAGACCTCGGAAAGCTTCACCGCCCTTAGGCTCCGGCGCCGGGCGCGGACGGCGTCGGCGCCATGACCTCGACGGCGGAGCCCTTCCCGGATCTTGAGCTGGCCGGCGGTGACGACGACGTCGCCGGCCGATAGGCCCTGGGTCACCTCGACCCAACCCGGGCCGCGCTGGCCGACCACGATCTTCGTCCTGGTCGCCTTGCCGTCGACGACGGTAAAGACGTAGCGCTCCTCGCCGAGGGGTATTATCGCCTGCTCGGGCACGGTGATCGCGTCGTTGCGGACATCGAGAATGAGGCGGATGCGGCTGAAGAGCCCCGGACGCAGCAGCCCGTCGGGGTTGGGAACCTCGGCGCGAAGGGCGATGCTGCGCCCGCCGGGATCGATCTGAGGGTCGACCGCGAAGACCCGGCCGCGAAAGCGTTGATCGGGGAAGGCATCAACCTCGAGCTCCAGCTCCTGACCGGCATGAAGGCCAGAGAGATGGCGTTCGGAAATCCGGAAATCGACCTTGATCGGGTCGATGCTTTCGAGATTGACCAGATCTTCACCGCTGGACACGTAATCGCCGATACTTACCCGGCGCAGGCCGATGATACCAGAGAACGGCGCCGTGAGCCTGGTCTTGTCCAGGCGGGCTTCGGCCAGCGCCACTTTCGCGCGGTCGCTGTCGAGGCTGGCGCGGCCTTCATCGACGGCGCGCGCCGTTCCGGCGCCGCGTCGGAACAACTCCTCGGCCCGACGGAAATTGCGTTCGCTCAGAGCGAGGTTGGCCTTCGCGTCGGCGAGTTCGGCGCGAGGAATCGAATCGTCGAAGGTGAACAGCAGGTCGCCGGCGTTGACGGCGGAGCCTTCGTCGAAATGGATATTCGTTACGCGGGCGTCGATTTCGGGGCGGATCACCACGAACTCGTTCGACCGCATCGTCCCGACCGCGGAAACCTCGCTGGCCACGGGACCGCGCGTCGCGGGCTGCGCTTCCACGGGCACGGCCCTCGCCTTCGCCGGCGGACCAGCCGCGGCCGCGGCCGTCGGCCGGGCCTGCCGCGCCTGCACGCTCGACATACACCCAATAGCCGCCGCCCGCAGCAGCCGCGACAACGACCGCGGCAAGCGCCGGCAAAAATCTTGCGTCGCATCGAGACCATTATATCGAGATGTGGAGCGCGGGAACAGCGCGCCACCCGGCCGCAAGAGCGCGCGTCCGGTCACTTCCGATATGCGCCGCGGCGTCGGCGGCGTCAACTCTCAGCCGTAAAACGTGCGTATGCGCGCCGGAGCGTGTAGACAAAGCGCTTAGGCCAATACCTGCTTCATCGCCGCCGAGAACAGGATTTCGACATGCCGAACTCTCGCCCAAAACATCGGTCCCGACGGCCGCAGAACCACCCTGCTCGCCCGCCTCGGCGCTCTGGCGATGATCTCGGGACGCGAGATGCGCCTCGCTTCGGGACGGACCTCGGACATCTACTTCGACATGAAGATGGCGATGTTCGATCCGGAAACGATGGGCCTTATCGCCGATGCGATCCTCGAGGTGCTCCGCCAACGGGGGGCGGCGCAGATCGGCGGGCTGGAAATGGGCGCGGTGCCGATCATCGGCGCGGTCGTGTGCAGAAGCTTTCCCGATTACCCGGTCAA
Source organism: uncultured Alphaproteobacteria bacterium (assembly GCA_963789785.1). Classification (GTDB taxonomy): domain Bacteria; phylum Pseudomonadota; class Alphaproteobacteria; order Rhodospirillales; family Defluviicoccaceae; genus JAEULH01. Next base: position 11,488 of record CAWBNC010000041.1, read on the forward strand.
CGGCTTCTTTGTTCGCAAGACGGTCAAGGCGCACGGCACAAGCAAGAAGATCGAGGGCTACTTCGATCCGGCGGCGACGACGGTTCTGCTCGAAGATGTGACAACCACCGGCGGCTCCGTGCTCGATGCACTGCAAGCGGTCCGCGAGGCCGGCGGCGCGGCGGCGACGGTGCTGACCGTTGTCGACCGGGAGGAAGGCGCCGGCGCCAATCTGGCCAAGGAAGGCGTCGAACTCCTCTCGTTGTTCACAAAGTCCGACTTCCGCGGCTGATCAGGCGGCCGGGTTCGCGCTCGCGCCGTCTGGCTGCGCCGGTTTCACGTCGTCCCGCGCCCCGAGCACGAGGCCGTGCTACGCCGTAGTAGCGGAATGCATCGGCGCGGCCTGCACCGTGGGATCGCTCTGCGGCGGCTATGTCTGGAGCACCGCGGTCACCCTGCCAGCGGCTTTTCCCTCACCTTCCCGCTGCGCGGGCCCCACCCTCTCCCGGACGCTTCGCTGGGAGAGGGATTCGTGCGCCTGCTTCTTCCTCTCCCCTCGGGAGAGGATCGAGGTGAGGGCGATCCGGGGGGGCTGCTTCTTCCTCTCCCCTCGGGAGAGGATCGAGGTGAGGGAGGCGGCCGCGGCAAAAGAAGAGCCGCCGTCACGCTGCCGCCGGCGGCTCCCTCACCCTCACGCTGAGGCGGGCCCACCCTCTCCCGCCGGGTCCCTAGGGAGAGGGCCGGGATGAGGGGTCCATCCGAAACGAAGAAGAGCCGCCGGGACCGTACCCCCGGCGGCCTTCCTTCTTCCGGCCCCCTGCGCGTCTTAATGAGCCTCAGAACGTCCGCTTCGCCAGCAGACCCTTGATCTCGGCAATGGCCTTGCCCGGATTGAGGTGCTTCGGGCAGGTGCTGGTGCAGTTCATGATCGTGTGGCAGCGGAACACCCGGTACGGGTCGTTGAGCTGATCGAGCCGCTCGCCGGTCGCCTCGTCGCGGGTGTCGGCGATCCAGCGGTAGGCCTGAAGCAGGATCGCGGGCCCGAGGTAGCGATCGCCGTTCCACCAGTAGCTCGGGCAGCTCGTCTGGCAGCAGAAGCACAGGATGCATTCCCACAGCCCGTCAAGCCTCGCCCGCTCCTCCGGGCTCTGCAGCCGCTCGCCCGCCGGCGGCGGCGTCTCGGCCTGCAGCCACGGCTGGATCAGCCGGTACTGCGCATAGGGCACCGACAGGTCGGGCACCAGATCCTTGACCACCGGCAGGTGCGGCAGCGGATAGATCTTGACGTCGCCCTTGATGTCCTCGATCGCCTTGATACAGGCCAGCGTGTTCGTGCCGTCGATGTTGAAGGCGCAACTGCCGCAGACGCCTTCGCGGCACGAGCGGCGGAAGGTCAGGGTCTGGTCGATCTCGTTCTTGATCTTGATCAGGGCGTCCAGAACCATTGGCCCGCAGGCGTCGAGATCGATGTCGAAGGTGTCGAGCCGTGGATTTTCGCCGCTTTCCGGATCGTAGCGATAGATCTTGAATCGCCGCACCCGTTTCGCACCGGCCGGCGCCGGGTGGGTCTTGCCCTCCTTGATCCTCGAGTTGGGCGGCAGATTGAATTCGGCCATGATCCGGTGTCCTTCTTGGCGGCGCTTAGTAGACGCGCTTTTGCGGCTCGATGTACTCGGCTTCGTTGGTCAGCGTGTAGGTGTGCACCGGCCGGTACGTCAGCGTCACCTTGCCCGCGTCGTCGACGCTCGCCAGGGAGTGCTTCATCCAGTTCGCGTCGTCGCGCTCGGCGAAGTCCTCGCGGGCGTGGGCGCCGCGGCTCTCCTTGCGGGCCTCCGCCGAGTAAAGCGATGCCTTGGCGCAAACCATCAGGTTTTCCAGCTCGAAAGCCTCGACGAGATCGGAATTCCAGATGAGCGAGCGATCGCTGAGCCGGATATCGCCGAGCGTGCTCCACACCTCGTCCATCTGCCTGCAGCCCTCGGCCAGAACCTCCTGGTCGCGGAAGACCGCGGCGTTGGCCTGCATGGTCTTCTGCATCTTCATCCGGATCTCGGCGGTCGGCTGGCTGCCCTTGGCGTTGCGCAATCGGTCGAGCCGCGACAGCGCCAGATCCGCGCTGTCCTTGGGCAACGGCGGATGGGACGCTCCGGGCTTGATCTTCTCGGCCGCCCTGAGCGCCGCGGCGCGGCCGAAGACGACGATATCGAGCAGCGAGTTGGTCCCAAGCCGGTTGGCGCCGTGGACCGAGGCGCAGCCGCACTCGCCGACGGCCATCAGCCCACGGCAGATCGCATCCGGATCGTCGGCGGTCGGCCGCAGGGCTTCGCCGTGATGGTTGGTCGGAATGCCGCCCATGTTGTAGTGCACGGTCGGCAGCACCGGGATCGGCTCGCGGGTCGCGTCAACGCCGGAGAAGATCTTCGCTGTCTCGGTGATGCCGGGGAGCCGGGCGTGGAGTATCTCGGCGCCGAGATGCTCGAGATGCAGCATGATGTGGTCGTTCTCCGCGCCCATACCGCGCCCTTCGCGGATTTCCACGGTCATCGAGCGGCTGACGACGTCGCGCGAGGCCAGATCCTTGGCGGTTGGGGCGTAACGCTCCATGAACCGCTCGCCTTCCGAATTGGTCAGGTAGCCGCCCTCGCCGCGCGCGCCTTCGGTGATCAGGCAGCCGGAGCCGTAGATCCCGGTCGGGTGGAACTGAATGAATTCGTGGTCCTGGAGCGGCAGCCCGGCGCGCGCGGCCATGGCATTGCCGTCGCCGGTGCAGGTGTGCGCCGAGGTGCAGGAGAAATAGGCGCGGCCGTAGCCGCCGGTGGCGAACACGGTGGTGTGTCCCTGGAAGCGATGGATGGTGCCGTCGTCCAGGTTCCAGGCGATCACCCCGCGGCAGGCGCCTTCGTCGTCCATGATCAGGTCGATGGCGAAATACTCGACGAAGAACTCGGCGTTGTGCTTCAGCGACTGCTGATAGAGCGTGTGCAGGATCGCGTGCCCGGTCCGGTCGGCCGCGGCGCAGGCCCGCTGCACCGGCGCTTCGCCGTAGTTGCGCATGTGGCCGCCGAAGGGGCGCTGGTAGATCCGGCCGTCCTTGGTCCGCGAGAACGGCACGCCGAAATGCTCCAGCTCATGGACGGCGGGGACGGCGGCCCGGCACATGTACTCGATCGCGTCCTGGTCGCCGAGCCAGTCGGAGCCCTTCACCGTGTCGTACATGTGCCACTGCCACGAGTTCCTCGGCCATGTTGCCGAGCGCGGCGCCGATGCCGCCCTGGGCGGCGACCGTGTGGCTGCGGGTGGGAAAGACCTTGGTGATGCACGCGGTCTTCAGCCCGGCGGCGGCCATGCCGAGGGTGGCGCGAAGGCCCGCCCCGCCGGCGCCGACGACAATGACGTCATACGCGTGATCGGTAATCGGATAGGCCGTGGACATGGTCTCCTATCTCCCCATGGCAACGAGAGCGATGGCGAGGATGCAGGAAACCGCCAACACGAAGAGGACGAAGCGCGAGCCGAGCAGAGCGATCACCCGCGCCGGCTCATGGTGGACATAGTCCTCGATGACCACCTGCATGCCGAGGTAGGCGTGGTAGAACAGCGTTCCGACCAGCACGATCATCGCCAGGGCATTGCCGAACAACGCCAGCCAGGCGCGAAACGTCGCGTAGTCGACGCCCATCAGCGAGATCGCCGCGAAGACGAACCAGATCGACAGCGGGACGAGCGCGATGGCGGTGAAGCGCTGGGCCCACCAGTGACCCACACCCTCCCGGGCCGAGCCGAGGCCGCGGGCGCGGCCGAGCGCAGAGCGCATTTCCATCACGCACCTCCAACGGTGTAAGCGGCGATCAGGGTCACCAGCGTGGCGCCGGCGGCGAAGGCGACGACGATGATGCCGGTCAGCCGGACCTGCTCGATCTCGAACCCCCAGCCGAAGTCCCAGAGCAGGTGCCTGACCCCGTTAGCGAGGTGATAGAACACCGCAAAGGTAAAGCCCCACAGGATGAGGTGGCCGAACCACGAACCCAGGAACGCTTGTGCATCCGCGAACTCTTCCGGCCCGTAGGCGGCCGCGACCAGCCACCAGGTCAGCAGCAGCGTGCCGAAGGTCAGGGCGACGCCGGTGAGCCGGTGCAGGATCGAGAGGACCGAAGTGATCTGCGGCCGATAGATTTGCAGGTGAGGAGATAACGGACGGTCGGTGGAAGCCATGGGAGTTTCCCCTTGTTCTTCACAGTACCCGCGCGAAAGCAGACCTGAAGCTTTAGACGCGGATGCCACGCAAGTCAATCTTCGCACATGCGGTATAGGCCGCCGCAGGTCAAAAAGACGCAACTTTTCGTGCCGATCCTTGTCACTTGGCAATATATATGAAAAATAAGTCTCATTCTCAGTAGACCGGCGGTTGAACCCGCCGGTGGCATTTTCGCTTTGCTTGATTTCGCCGGATTTAAAAACTCCCGCAAAACTCCTGCAGGCGTGATCGGCGCGCCCGGGCCGGGCGAGCGGCCTCCGCTCCCGCGCCCACGCGTCTGTTCCCGCCGTCGCGCCGCGTTGACAGACGCCGGTTCGTCTGCTCCTGTGGCGGTTGAACACGGCCGGCCGCAGCCTGTAGCAGTGGCCAAAGCTTCGGAGACGGCTCGTGGGCCAGCGCGCAACAACAGGGGAGGCGGAGCGATGGATGGATTGAGGGTGCAGGGCCTGTTTGGGCTGATCGTGCTCGTGCTCGATGTCTGGGCGGTCATCAACGTCGTCCAGAGCGACGAGTCGATGACAAAGAAGGTGATCTGGGTCGTCGCCATTCTTCTCCTGCCGCTTCTCGGCTTCCTGCTCTGGATTTTTATCGGGCCGCGGAAAGGAAGCGCCGCCTGAGGGGCGACGCTCGCCTCGCTCCAGTTGTCGATGGCGCCTGGCCTATCCGGCCATTCGCGCCGGCAGGTAGGTCACGAGCGCGGGAAAGACCGTAACGAGAGCCACGGCGAACAGCAGGATGCAGAAGAACGGTACGGCGGCGCGGGCGATGAAGAACAGGCTTCGCCCGGTGAGGCCCTGGAGGACGAAAAGGTTGAAGCCGACCGGTGGCGTGATCTGCGCCATCTCGACGACAAGAACGATGAAGATGCCGAACCACAGCCGGTCGATGCCGGCGGCCTCGACCATCGGCTGCACCACCGCCGTCGTCAGAACCACGATGGAAATGCCGTCGAGCACGCAGCCGAGCAGGATGAAAAAGACCGTAAGGGCTGCGAGCAAGGCGTGCGGCGACAGCTCCAGCGTCGCGATCCAGGCGGCGAGCAGCCGGGGGATGCCGGTGAAGCCCATGGCGACGGTCAGGAAAGCCGCGCCGGCAAGGATGAAGGCGATCATGCACGAGGTGCGGGTGGCGCTCATCAGCCCGGCCGCGAACGTGCGCCAGCTCAGCGTCCCCGACATCCACGAGAAGAGCAGGGAGAGCACCACCCCCAGGGCGGCCGCGTCGGTGGGCGAGGCGATGCCGGTGTAGATCGAGCCGATGACGCCGGCGATCAGCGCCAGCACCGGTGCCAGCCGGCGTGAGTTGCGCAGCCGCTGGCCGAGGCCCATGGCCGGGTCGGGCGGCGGCACCCGTTCCGGATGGAGCATCGCCCAGGCCGCCACGTAGGCCATGAACAGGACCACGAGCAGGATCCCCGGCACGATCCCGGCGACAAACAGCCGGGCGATGGACTCGTCGACGCCGACGCCATAGACGATGAGAATGATCGAAGGCGGGATCAGCAGACCCAGCGTGCCCGAGCCGGCCAACGTCCCGATGCTGAGCTGCGGGTCGTAACCGCGCCGGGCGAGCTCGGGCAGGGACATCCGGCCGATGGTCGCCGCGGTGGCCGCCGAGGAGCCGCAGACGGCGGCGAACATCCCGCAGCCGAGCACATTGACATGAAGCAGGCGTCCAGGCAGCCGGCTCAGCCACGGCGCCAGCCCGGCGAACATGTCTTCCGACAGGCGCGAGCGAAAGAGGATCTCGCCCATCCAGATGAACATCGGCAGGGCCGCCAGCGCCCATGAGTTGCTGGCGCCCCAGTTGGTGGTGGCGAGGATCTGCCCGGCCGGCGCTCCGGTGAAGGCGACCATCCCGAGCAGCCCGACGCCGAGAAGCGCCAGCGCGACCCAAAGGCCGGTCGCGAGCAACGCGAACAGTGCAACGAGCAGGACGAGCCCGGCGGTCAGCGGCTCCATCTTCAGCGGCCCCCTTCAGCGATCCGCCGGCGCGCCATCATCGACGAACTCATCGGCCAGCGCATCGCCGGGCCAGACGCCGGCGAGCAGGGAGATGAAGCGGTCGACGAAAGCGATGGTCAGGATCGCCAGCCCGACGCCGATGCTTGCCTGCGGGATCCACAAGGGCAGCGGGATCATGCCCGGCGACAGGTCGCCGTAGCGCCGGGACTCCGCGACAAGCAGGATCGAATACCAGGTGAAATAGCCCGACAGGCCCGCGCCCGCGGCCGAGCACCAGATCTCGGCGGCGGATTGGCCTTTTGGCCCGAGGCGATCGAACAGCGAGGTGACGCGGATGTGCGCGCCGCAGCGGAGCGTGTACGGCAGGGCGAGAAATGACGCGGCGGCGAGAAGGAAGCCGGCGAATTCGGCGTAGGAGGGAACCATCAAACCCAGCGGCCGGCCGACAAGCCGTTCGCTGACAAAATCGGCGGCGTTGGCTGCGACCTGCAGGCTGACGACGGCGCAGATCGCGACAAGGCATAGGGCGGCGGCAGCGGCGCTGAGGAAGTAGAGACCGTCCAGCGCGGTGCCGATGCGTCCCCGACGGCGGCGCGCCGGCGCGGCCGCCCCGCCCATCGCGCTGCCGCTCCCGTCCCGCGGCCTCAGCGCGCGGCGGCCGGGCTCTCGCGGTACTTGTCGAGGATGGCGCGCCCATCCTCGCCCGCCTTTGCAACCCACTCCTCGGTCATCGTCTCGCCGATGGCTTTCAGCCCGTTCTTCAACGCCGGCGAGGGGGGCGCAACCTTCATGCCGTTCTCGCGCAGCAGGTTGGTCTTCTCCGTCGTCTCCTCGCGGCTCATCTGCCAGCCGCGCTTCTCGGCGGCGGCGGCGGCTTCAAGCACCTTCTGCTGCGTCTTTGCATCGAGCGCGCGAAACGCCCGCTTGTTCACGAAGACGACATTTTTCGGCAGCCACGCCTGGACGTCGTAATAGTTGCTGACGAAATCCCACGCCTTGGAATCGGCGCCGGTCGAGGGTGAGGTCATCATCGCGTCAACCCTGCCGGTGGCGAAGGCCTGGGCGACTTCGGCGGCTTCGACCTGCGTCGGCACCGCTCCGGCGAGCTGGGCGAGGCGTTCCGTCGCCGCGTTGTAGGCGCGGAACTTGACCCCCTGCAGGTCCTCGACCCGGTCGATTGCCTTCTTGCTGTAAAGGCCCTGCGGCGGCCACGGGACGCTGAACAGCACCATCATTCCCTCGCGATCGAACAGCTTCTCGACTACGGGACGCTGCGCCTGCCACAGCGCTTCCGCCGCATCATAGTCGGTGGCGAGGAACGGAACGCTGTCGGCCTCGAACACCGCATTCTCGTTGCCGAGGCGCGACAGCAGGATTTCGCCGAGCGGAACTTGACCGGCCCGCACCGCGTTCTTGATCTCGGGATGCTTGAACAGGGACTGATTGCTGTGCACGCGGATTTCGACCGCCCCGTCCGTGGCCGCTTTCACCTCATCGGCGAACTTCTCGATGTTGCGGGTGTGGAAGTTGCCCTCCGGGTACGGCGTCGGCATGTCCCACGTGGCAGCCAGCGCCTGGCCGGCGAAGAGGACGGCCGCAAGCAGGCCGATCACGATTGAACGATGGGCAGTCATGGTGTGGTCCTCGCCTCCCGCAGAAGTCTTGTTCTGGACAAGAACACTAGGCAGTTTGTCATATCCTGTCGATCCCCGGCAGGGGAAATGACCCGGCGGCCGGCGTCAGCGCTGCCGACGCACCGAAGCGCGCCGACACGGTTGGATGACGAAGGCGGCAGACATATCGGAGGCGATGGGCGGAACGATGAACGGCAGGATCTGTCTGGTCACCGGCGGCACCGGCGGCATCGGCCTCGTGACCGCCAGGGAGCTCACCCGGCTCGGCGCCGACGTGATCGTTGTCGGCCGAGATCGGCCGCGTGGAGAAGCGGTGGCGGTCGATCTCGGCAGTCTCGGCGGCGGAACGGTCACCTTCATCCGGGCCGATCTGTCGAGCCAGCGGGAGATCCGATCGCTGGCCGCAACCGTCGGCGATCGCTTCGGCCGCTTGGACGTGCTGGTCAACAACGCCGGAGCGATGTTCGGCAAGCGCACGCTCAGCGTGGACGGCATCGAGATGACCTTCGCGCTCAACCACCTCGCCTACGTCCTGTTGAGCGAGACTTTGTTGCCGTTGCTGCGCACCGCCGGCCGGGCGCGCATCGTCAACGTCGCCTCCGAAGCCCACCGCAACGCGGCGCTGCCGTTCGACAATCTTCAGGGCGAACGCGGCTACAGCGGCTGGCGCGCCTACAAACGCTCGAAGCTCGCCAACCTGATGTTCACCTACGAACTGGCGCGGCGGCTCGACGGGCGCAGAGACGGAGGCGGAGATGAGGGCGCGGTCACCGTCAACGCCCTGCACCCGGGCTTCGTTGCCACCGCGATCGGCGCGCGCAACAAGCTGGTGCCGAACCTTTTATGGCGGCTGGCCTCGCTGGTCGCCATCAAGCCGGATGAGGGAGCGAAGACCAGCATTTATCTCGCAAGCAGCGCAGACGTTGCCGACGCACACGGCCAGTACTTCATCAAGTGCGTGCCAGCGGACTCTTCGCCCCAGTCTCATGATCGCGAAGCGGCGGAACGGCTGTGGGCGGTGAGCGAACAGCTGTGCGGGATTCGCGATGCCCCGCCGTGACGCTCAGCGCGGCGCGTTCAGCGTTTCAAGGTAGACGCGAAATTCTTCCCGCGTGACCACGCCGTCGCTGTTGGCATCGGCCTTGTCGAACTGGCTGAAGCTGGCCTGGTTGAACTCGAAGCCGGACAGGACGCCGTCGCCATTCAGATCGGCCTCGGCGAAGCGGGTCGCGTTAAGGCCGGGGATTTCGTCCCTGCCGAGTTGGGTATCGTTGTTGCGATCGCGCATGTAAAAGATCGCCATCTTGCGGATCTGCCACTCGCTGCGGTCGATCTGGCCGTCGCCGTTGCTGTCCAGAATGGCAAACAGTTCGTTGGTCGGCTTCGGACCGCCCTTCTGCTTGCTGTACTCAGGGATGATCGTCATCGGCGATCCCTGCCCGGCGGCCGCAACCGGGCCCGTCATGTCCACCGCGCCGCAAGCGGCTACGATGATCGCGATCGCGACAAGCCTGCCGAGCAGCATTTCTTTCATCCCGGACCCATTCGTACAAGCGTCAGGCGGCGCATCATGGCGGCCCGACCCCGGCGGCGCAACGGCAAGATCGATTCCGGCGCCCGCGCACCCGCCTTGATCCGGGAACCGCCCTCCATCCGAGCCGGTCGCCAAGGACGACGACGCCCTTGACATTCAATAGGGGCTTGCGGCATTTCCCGCCTTTATCCACAATGGCGAAAAAAGGTTCCATTGGGGGCGGATTGTTGGACGCCGACGCGTTTTCACGCTGGTTTCTGGCGATTTTCTTCGTCGCAGTCGGCGTGTTCTACACCGCGTCGATCGCGATCAAGAAGCGGCGGGTCGGCGTCTCCCCTGTGACCTTCGGTCCGAGCGGAAGCCGGCACTGGCTGATCCATACGACCTTCCGCGTCTTCCGGGTTCTCATCCTCTTAATCTGCCTGGCCAGCGTGCCCTATCCGTCGATCGACGCTTGGCTCGTGCCGATCGGCCTGTTGTGGGTGGCGCCGATCCTGCTCGCCGGAAACGCCCTGCTGCTGGCGAGCTTCGCCGGGCTGATCCGGCTTCACGGGGCGATGGGCGCCCATTGGCGCTCCGGCATTCCCGCAGGCGATGCCTCCCCGCTGATCACCACCGGCCCGTTCGCCCGGACGCGCAACCCGATGTTTTTGTTCATCCAGCTGGCGCAGTTCGGATTTTTCCTGTCCCTGCCGTCGCTGTTCAGCCTGGTCTGTCTGGTGGTCGGGGTCATCGCCGTTCAGGCGCAGGTGCGTCTCGAGGAGCGTCACCTTGAGGCGCGGCATGGCGCTGCCTATGCCCGCTACAAGGACCGCGTTCCGCGCTGGCTGTTCGGCCGCTCCAACCGGACCAGCCGCAACTGATCGGGCTCAGCTTTCCCGCGCGGCGGCAACGAGCTCGCGCAGCTGGTCGACGTCGACGGCGCCGGGCATCAGCGTGTCGCCGACGATAAAGGCGGGCGTTCCCTGGATGTTCAGTTTCTGCGCCAGGGCCAGGTTGCGCTCGATGGTCGCCTGGATCTCCGGCTTGGCCATGGCCTTCTTCACTTTGTCCGGATCCAAGCCGATCTTCTTGGCGATCGCCAGCACCTGCGCCTCGCCGAGGGTGCCGCGCGCCTCCATCAATGCGGTATGGAAAGGGAAATACTTCTCCGGATTGAGCGACCATACCGCCAGCGCCGCATGCGATGCGATCACCGAATCCGGGCCGAGGATCGGAAACTCCTTGAACACGTAGCGTACGTTGCCGTCGCTCTTCAGCAGCTCCTGGATGCCGGGAAACACCCGCTTGCAGTAGGCGCAGCGGTAGTCGAAGAATTCGACGACGGTCACGTCCCCGTCCGGATTGCCGGCGACCGGCGCCGACGGATCGTTCTTGATTTCGTCGCGATGGGTGGCGATCACGTTCGCCGCGGCTTCCTGCTCCGCCAGATGCTGACGGATCTGGTAGTTCTGCATGGACTCGATGATGACTTCCGGATTATCGAGGATGTACTGATGGACCAGACCTTCTATCGCCTTGGTCTGCTCCGTTGTGAGACTCGCCTGGGAGGCTGCTCCTGAAGTCGCCCGCGCGTCGGCACCCGACGGCTCCGCCGCGACCGCTTGCAACGCTCAGTCCCGGCGCCAACGCCAGCAGGCCAAAAACGGCGGTGACCGCCAAACCATGCTTCATTCGATATGACCTTCTTTGCAACCATGGAAAATGAACAAAATAGCAACGGCCGCACCATAAGGCCGTTCGCGGCTATGAAGGCAAGGCCCGCGTTCGCGAACGTCGGCGGGCCATCCCGTTTCAATCTTCCTTCTGGACCTCGACGGCGTTCAGAATGTCCTGCGCTTTCAGCCAGCCGGGCGAGCCCTGCGGCAGCAGCGTCGCGGCCTTGCCGGCGTGAAATTTCGCTTCCGGCCGCTTGTTAAGCAACATCGCCTCCTCGGCAAGGGCGAGCGAACTGTTCGCCATATCGCCCTGACGGCCAAGGCCGATGGCAAGCTGCCGCCAGACGAATGGCGTTTCCGCTTCGCCGGCAAGCGCCGCGCGCAGGTTGGCGACGGCCGGATCGAGCAGCTTCGGGTCGTTCAGGGCGAGCTGCACGCGCGCGAGGTTCACGCGCATGAGCGGCGCGTCGGACATGAGCTGCACCGCCGTCTCGTAGGGCTCGAGCGCCTGCGCCGGCCGACCGGCTTCGAACAGGATCTGGCCTTTGAGCTCTTGGAAGTAGGGGTTCTTCGGCTCTTCGGCGATGAGCGCGTCCATGGCTGCCACCGCCTTGTCCGTATCGCCGCTGCGGTAGTCGGCGATGGCCCTGGCATAACGCGCCGGAATGCTGGTGTCCCCCGGTGGGTATTGTCGCTCGGTCATCGCTGGCGGGTCGAGAAAACCGTGCAGCTTCGCCACCATCCGGGCGTACATCGTCTCGAATTCGGACTTCGTCGCCGCATTCGAATGCGACGACTTGGCGACAAAGGCTGCCATGGCGTCGATGCGGTCACGGGTCAGCGGGTGCGTACGGAGGTACGGATCTTGGCGCTCCGGGGCGAGAAGCTCTTCCTCCCCGAGGATGTTGAAGAAATCGAGGAGACCGCGCGCCGACTGATCGGTGGCGTCGAGATAGCGCATCGCCGCTGCGTCGGCGGCGCCTTCCTGGGTCCGGCTGTACTGGAAAAAGTTACGCTGGGCAACGTTCTGGCCACCCATGATGACCGCGCCGCCTACATCCGGTCGTCCGGCCGCGGCCGCGGCGGCGCCAAGGACGAAGGCGAGGATGCTCTCGGCGGTGCTGCGCTTCAGCGCGTCGTTGACCCGGGACAGGTGGCCGCCCTCGATGTGGCCGACCTCGTGGGCGATTACGCCGACGATCTGGTCGGCGTTGCCGCTGCGGGTGATCAGGCCGGTATTGATGAACAGGTTCTGGCCGCCGGCCACGAAGGCGTTGATTTGTTTGTCGGCGACGACGTAAATGCGAACCGCGGTCGGATCCAGACCGGCGGCGATGAACAACGGAGTGGCGTAAGCCCGGATGGTGTTTTCGATTTCCGTGTCGCGAATGAAGCTGATCTTTGCCGCGAGGGCGTCTTCGGGCCTGAGCAGGGCAACAAGCACAAGCAGAAGAAGGGCGCATTTCCGCGACATGAGGGTTCGGCGACACTGTCCAGCCGGCTGTGTCCGATCAAGGTAGGCGTCGCGGTCGGCGCCGTCAAATGGCGGCCTGCGCCATGGCGCTGGTGATCGCCGGCTGCAGCGCCGATCGGAGCGCCGAAACGCCTGTCCCCGCGGGCCCGGCGCTTGGCGGCGTCGTCGCCGACGAGCCGCGCGCGGCCCAGATCGGCCGCGACATCCTCGCCGCCGGCGGGTCGGCGGCCGATGCGGCGACGGCCATGTATTTCGCCATGGCCGTGACGCTCCCGTCGCGCGCCAGCCTCGGCGGCGGCGGCGTGTGCCTGGTCTTCGACCCGCGGACCCGCGACGCTCAGACGCTCGAGTTTCTCGCCCGCCCGCCCGCACGCATTCCTCCCGAGGCCGATCGCCCGACGGCGGTGCCGGGGAACGTGCGCGGCTTCTACTCGCTTCAGGCCCGCTATGGCCGGCTGCGCTGGTCGCAGGTGCTCGTTGCGGCGGAAAACCTCGCCCGTTTCGGCGTCACGCGTATCGCGCGCGTTCGCCGACGATGTTGCTCAGGTTTCGCCGGCGATGGCGATACAGCCGGCGGCGCGACAGACCTTCTCCGCTGCCGGCGGCGGTCTTGTCGGTGAAGGCGATCCGCTGGTGCAGAACCATCTCGCCACCGTGCTCGCTCGCGTCCGCACGGAAGGTCCCGGCGATTTCTACAGCGGGTTGACAGCTACGAAGCTGATCGACGGCGCCCGCGCTGCCGGCGGCTCGCTGGATGCGGCCGATCTGCAAGGCTACGAGCCGACGTGGCGGCCAGCGCTCACGATCAAGGACGGCGGGATGTCAGCTCATTTTCCTCTGTCGCCGCCACCGGCCGGCGTTGTCGCGGCGCAGACCTGGGCGATGCTCGTCGGCCGCGACCGCTACGAGGATGCGAACCCGGTCGAGCGGGTGCATCTGCTGGCCGAAGCGGAAGCGCGCGCCGCGGCCAACCGGGATCGCTGGCAGGCGCAGCTCGCCGCCGGCGGGGTCGACCCGAGCGAGCTGGTCAACCGCCACTCGGCCGATGCGCTGTTGTCCGACTATCGCCGCGACGCGAGCACGCCGGCGGCGGATCTCGGCGTGGGCCCGCAACCGGAGCCGCAAAATCCCGCGGCCGCGTCGGTGATCGCCGTTGATGTCACGGGCCTCGCCGTCGCCTGCCAGGTGACCCCGAACAACCTTTTCGGAACCGGCCGGGTCGCGCCCGGAACCGGCATCGTCCTTGCCGCGACTCCCGGGCCCGGCGGCCGGGGAGCGACGGCCTTGGGTCCGATGCTCGTCAGTGACGGCCCGCAATTCCGTTTCGCCGCGGCCGCGACGGGCGGTCAGGTGGCGCCGACGGCGATGATCGAAACTGCCGCCGACGTGCTGCTCGCCGACGTGCCGCTGGCCGATGCCCTTGCGGCGCGGCGCGTTCATCGGAGCCTGGCGCCGGACCTTCTCTTCGCTGAACAGGGCATGGATCCGGATCTCGTCCGCGCGCTCGCCGAACGCGGCCACAGAGTGGCATTGACGCCGACGATAGGTCGTGTGGCGGCCGCGTACTGCCCGAACGGCAGCCCCAACGATCCGGCTGCCTGCATCTATGCGGCCGACCCGCGTGGCTCCGGCCTCGCCGCGCGGGCGGATTAGGTCAAACTGCTGGCGCCCGATCAGGGAGCCGTCCACAACCGATTTAATTCATGAACCGCTGCCACCAGCCGCGGCGCGGTGCACCCGCCGAGTCACCGCCGGCGCCGACGCGGATGACCTCGGTACGGGCGGCCGCTGAAGGTTCATCATCGGCATTGTCGGGATCCGGATCCGTTTCGTCGAGGTCGTCGCTAAGCGGCCCCGCCTCGCCCTGCACCTCGCCGCTTCCGTTGCTCGATCTGTCCTCGTCGCTGTCGCCACTCGCGGAAGTCGCGTCTTCCTCCCAATCGGAGTCCGCGGCGACTTCGCCGTCAGGCGCGCTCGCCGGGTAGCTGACGATCTCGAAGGATCGCGTCTCGCTGTCTTCTTCCGCCGCGGCCGCGCCCCCGGGTTCGGCGGCTTCGGCCGCCACAACACCTCCGTTCCGCTCGAACATGGGCAGGTGGCCGCTCTCTTCGAAGGGAGGTTCCATTGCCGCATCGCCAACACCATCGCCATCGTCATTTACGTTCGCGGGTGCATCCGGTTGTGCCTCCAACTGGATCCGGCTGCAAAGCATGCGGCAGTTCGTGCGGGTGCTTGTCAAGGCCGCCACCGTCGACACCATCGGCGGCATTGTCGCCGGCGTCGGCGTACGGCGCGCCATCCTCCGCCGCCATGCCGTCCTCGGCAACGCCCTCCGCCTCCGGACGCCGCGGACGGCGTCGTCCGCCTCGTTTACCGCGGCGGCGTGGCTTGCGCGCCGCGTCCTGGGCAGCGGGTTCACCCTGCGCCTCACCCTCACCCGCCTCGGCATCGGCGTACCTCTCGTCCTCCGCTTCCACGGCCGCCGCGTCGCTACCGCCATCTGCCGCCAGGCCTTGCTCGTCGTCCCCGGACCCACCGGCGGCGTCCTCGCCGGCCTCTTCGGCGCCGACAAGCGGACGGGTCTCCTCATCGGTGCGCCGACGGCGGCGCGGCCTCCGACGGCGCGAGCGCTTGCCGGCGTCCTCGCCGTCACCGCCGACCGCCACTTTCTCCGTTTCCTCGACGATCTCGTCAGCGGTCTCCGCCACTGGCTCGGTCTCCGCCACCGGCTCGGCCGGCGCATCGATCGCGACCACCTGGCCTTTCACCCGTTCCAGCCGATGCTCCGCCGGCGCAAACGATCCGTCGGCGGCGATCACCAAGTTCAACTGAAAGCGCCCCTCCATCGCGGCGAGCGACTTGCGCTTCTGATTGAGCAGGTACATCGCCACGGTGGGCGCGGCCGAGACGAAGATCGCGCCGCCTTTCGACTTCTGCCCCTCCTCTTCGATTTTGCGCAGGATCGACAAAACCGTCAATTCGGTCGTCCGACACACGCCCATGCCGCTGCAAAACGGGCAGGTCTCGAAGCTCGTCTCCAACAGGCTCGGCCGCAGCCGCTGGCGTGACAGCTCGAGCAAACCGAATGCGCTGATCCGCCCGATCTGGATCCGCGCCCGGTCGATCTTCATCGCTTCCTTGATGCGGCGTTCGACCTGCCCCTGGTTGCGGCTGTTCTCCATGTCGATGAAGTCGATGACGATCAGCCCGGCCAGATCGCGCAGGCGGAGTTGCCGGGCAATCTCGTCGGCCGCCTCGACGTTCGTCCTGAGCGCCGTTTCCTCGATGTGTCGCTCGCGGGTGGCGCGCCCGGAGTTGACGTCAATCGAGACCA
The DNA here is from genome assembly GCA_963789785.1 of uncultured Alphaproteobacteria bacterium. GTDB lineage: Bacteria > Pseudomonadota > Alphaproteobacteria > Rhodospirillales > Defluviicoccaceae > JAEULH01. The sequence goes on from CAWBNC010000041.1 coordinate 27,320, forward strand.
GCGCCTCGGTCGGGTTGATGACGATGTAACCCCCGGATTTCAGCGGCACCGACGGCAGGTGCATCGCATCAAGCTGGCTTTCCACCTGGTAGAGGCTGAACAGCGGCCGCTCCGAATCGTCGTGCAGCTTCACCCGCTTGGCGTGGCTGGGAATGAACAGCTTCATGAATTCCTTGGCGATGCGGTATTCCGGCTCGCCCTGGATCAAGATCTCCTCGGTGTCGCGGCCGTAGAGGTCGCGGATCGAGCGCTTGATCAGGCTCGCTTCCTCGTAAACCAGCGCCGGCGCGATCGAGGTCAGCGTCGTCTCGCGGATGTTCCCCCAAAGCCGCATCAGGTATTCGTAATCGCGCTTGATCTCCGCTTTGGTCCGGCCCGAGCCGGCGGTGCTAACGATGACCCCCATGCCTTCCGGAACTTCCAGCTCGCGTCAGAATCTTCTTCAGCCGCTTGCGGTCGGTTAGGCTGCTGATCTTGCGCGAAATGCCGCCCCCGCGCGACGTGTTGGGCATCAGCACGCAATATCGCCCGGCAAGCGAGAGATAGGTCGTCAGCGCCGCGCCCTTGTTGCCGCGCTCTTCCTTGACGACCTGGACGAGCAGAATCTGCCGCCGCTTGATGACTTCCTGAATCTTGTAATGGCGCGAGGGTCGCCGCGGCGGCCGCCGCTCTAGCTCCTCGTCGTCGTCGCCGCCGATAACTTCGACCGGCTCGGCTTCTTCGCCGTCCTCATCGACGGCAATAACGGGCTCGTCAATTTCCGCCTCCCGGTGCTCGGCAAGCAGAGCCTGACGATCGGCGACAGGGATCTGATAGTAGTCCGGATGAATTTCGTTAAAGGCGAGAAAGCCGTGGCGGTTACCGCCATATTCGACGAACGCGGCCTGCAGCGAAGGTTCGACCCGCGTAACTTTGGCGAGGTAGATGTTTCCCTTGAGCTGTCGACGCGAGGCGACCTCGACGTCATATCCTTCCAGTTTCGTTCCGTCGAGCATGACCACCCGTGTCTCCTCGGGGTGGGATGCATCGATCAGCATGCGTTTGGTAGCCATTAAGCAGTCTCCAGGTCACCGCCGCCGCGTCGCGCTTGGAATGCAGGGGGCAGTGATGGGTTGGCGTATGGCCGGAGGCGCCAGCGACCGCAACCATCCCCACCCCGCTTGCGGGGGACGAGGATAGCGATCGCCCGGCTGCTCTCATCGGCACGAAAAATCCCAACTGGGACGCGCCAGCCATTGCGGCTGACGGCGACGAATAGCGATCACAATTGATCGAACTTGCCGAACCCATTGCAACACAACCGACTCCCGTCGACACATGATCCACCGAGCCGGTTGCTTTTAACATAACCATAGGCGTTCATTTCTACAATTGCCTAATTGCAGTCTCAAGGGCGGTCGAGCCGGCGGCAGAAGCGACTTGCAGCGGATATCCCGCTTGATTGTGGAGGTTGTATAAAGGTACATATAGACGCGTCATCTTTGTGCGCGCGAGTGGTCTGTGCTTCGCCATCGCCTGAAGCGTTGGGCAAAGGCGAAGCGGGTAACGTCGGCCGGCAACGCGGCGGCCATTTGGACCGCTCGAAGGAATGAGAACCGGGGCGACTTCGCAAGTGGAGCGGATTACAATGATGTGCACGGGCTGGGGGTGCGCGAGATCGCGATGCATGAAGCTGGGGCTGGGCGTGGTGAGTTCTGGCGCTTGGCGTCGTTGCCGCTCTTGCGAGCCTTGTTTGCACCGCTGCCGCAGCCCCGGCCGTCGTCACCAGCGCAGCGGTCAGCCGCGCCAGCCACATCACCAGCGTCTCGCTCGATCTCTCCGATCAGGTCGCCTTCAACGTCTTTACTCTCGCCGATCCTTACCGGGTCGTCATCGATCTGCCGAATGTCGAATGGCAGGCGCGGGCGCTTGCCGACGCCGTCGATGGCCCGTGCGGGACCGTGCGCTATGGCGAGGTGCGGCCGGGTACCTGGCGCGTCGTGCTCGAATGTGCGGCGCCGAGCGACCATCCGCGACGCACATTTGCTCAGGCCGGCCGGTCACGCTGGCTATCGCCTCGTCGTCGACCTCGCGCCGGGCGGATCGGCAACGGCGTGCTCGGCTACATGACGACCGAGGTCCATCGTTCGCAAGAGCGCCGATCGGCGCCAGCAACCGCAGCGCCGGCGGCGGTAGCCGTGGCCTCTTCCGCGGGGCCGTCGCTGGCCGCATCCGGCGCCCAGTCCGCTGCCGCGTCGCCGGCGGCGGCGCCACGATCATTGATCGGCGATTCGGACAGGGCCGCCGGCGCGGTCATGGCGCCGGCGCGGCCCGAAGCGAACAAGCCTGCGGCGGACGATCCGGCCACGGCCGGTCTGGCGCCGCAGGTAGCCGGCATCGGCGCCGTGGCGCTCAGCCTGCCGGCGCCGCCCCGCCGGCCCAGTGCGCCCCGCGCACCGCGGATCATCGTGCTGGATCGCCGGCCACGGAGGCGCCGATCCGGGCGCGATCGGCGTCTCGGGCATCTACGAGAAGACACATCACCCTCGCCGCTGTTCGCGAGATCAAGCGCGAACTGGAGCGGACCGGGCGCTACAAGGTGTTTCTAACCCGCGACGACGACCGCTTTATCCGTCTGCGCGACCGGGTCGAATTCGCTCGCCGGGTGAACGCCGAGCTGTTCGTCTCGATCCATGCCGATTCGGTCTCCCGCCGCCATGTTCGCGGCGCTTCGGTCTATACCTTGTCAAAGACGGCCTCGGATTCCGAGGCCGCCGCGCTGGCGGAAAAGGAGAACAAGGCCGACCTGATCGCCGGCATCGACCTCAGCCGCGAGAGCGCCGAGGTCACCAACATTCTGATCGATCTCGCCCAGCGCGAGACAATGAACCAGTCCGCCGCGTTCGCCGGTCATCTCGTCCGCCAGCTGTCGGCCGCGACCAGCCTGTTGCCGAACCCTCACCGCTTCGCCGGCTTCGCCGTGCTCAAGGCGCCGGATATCCCGTCGGTGCTGATCGAGCTCGGCTTCCTGTCCAACCGCAACGACGAGCGGATCCTGCGCCAGAGCGAGAACCGCGTCCAGGTCGCGGCGGCGGTGGCGCGGGCGATCGACGGCTATCTGACGGTGACGCTGAGCGCGGCCGCCTGGTAGCGCAACCGCCGCGCTCATGATCGCGGGGTTGCATAGACCGGCCGGTCTTGTCATCTTCTCGGCCATGGCGCGTCCGCTCTGGCCACATACGTACCGGCACCGCCGACGGCACGCAGGTCGGCACACCGGCGCCTGCCGCTTACCCATTGGCCGCTTCGGACTGTCCTGGATGCTTCGTTTTCTCGCCGCGCTGTTCGCCTGTGTGGCCATTGTCGCGCTCGTTGCCGCGGCCGGCACGTTCTACGTCTTCGACCACTTCGGCCGTGATCTGCCGGATCATACCCAGCTCGCCCGCTACGAGCCGCCGGTCACCTCACGGGTTTATGGCGGGAATGGCCGACTGCTCGCCGAGTACGCGACCGAGAAGCGCGTGTTCGTGCCGATCGACGCCATTCCCAAGCCGGTCATCGACGCCTTCCTCGCCGCCGAGGACAAGAACTTCTACATCCATCCCGGCGTCGACATCATCGGCATCGTCCGCGCCATCCTCACCAATATCAGCCACTACGGTTCCGATCGCCGCCCGGTTGGCGCATCGACCATCACCCAGCAGGTCGCCAAGAACTTCCTTCTGAGCAACGAGGTGTCGATCACCCGCAAGATCAAGGAGGCGATCCTCGCCTTCCGTATCGATCGCGCCTTCTCGAAGGACCGCATTCTCGAGCTCTACCTGAACGAGATCTATCTCGGTTACGGCTCCTATGGCGTCGCCGCCGCCGCCCTGAACTACTTCAACAAGGCCCTGGACGAGCTCTCGATCGAGGAAATCGCTTTCCTCGCCGCCTTGCCCAAGGCGCCCAACAACTACGATCCTGCGCGATACCCTGCAGCCGCCAAGGCGCGGCGGAACTGGGTTCTCGGCCGGATGCAGGAGGAAGGGTTTCCTGAGCCCGGAAGAAACGGCGCGGGCGCAGCGCGGCGCCGCTGGAGGTGCGACCGCGCGACGCGACCGAACGGGTCGCCGCCGATTACTTCGCCGAGGAGGTGCGCCGGGAGGTCGTTAGGGTCTACGGCGAACAGGCTCTCTATCAGGGCGGCCTCGCCGTCCGCGCCACCGTCGATCCCGACATGCAGGCGCTGGCCGAGAAGGCGCTCGCCGCCGGGCTGGAGGATTATGATCGCCGCCACGGCTGGCGCGGCGCCATCACCCGCATCGCGCCAAGCGCCGACGGCCGGCTTCCGGGCGATTGGCGCGAGCGTCTGGCGGAGGTTCCGCCGCCGCCCGGTCTTGGCTCGTGGCGTCTCGCGGTGGTCAGCGGCCTTGGCAGTCGCGGCGCCGCGCTCGCCTTTGTCGATGACGCCACCGGTATCATTCCCATGTCGGAGCTTTCCTGGGCGCGGCCCTGGCGAGAAGGCCAGGCGGTCGGCGAAAAACCGCAAGAAACCGGCGGATGTTCTTGGCCGTCGGCGACGTCGTCGCCGTCGCCCCGGCCGACGCTTCAGCCGGAGAGCGATGCCGGTCGCAGAGCCGGCGTTCGCCCTCAAACAGCTCCCCGCAGTCGACGGCGCTCTGGTCGCCATGGACCCGCACACCGGCCGGGTGCTGGCCATGGCCGGCGGTTATTCCTACGCGCGCAGCCAGTTCAACCGCGCGACCCAGGCCAACCGTCAGACCGGATCGGCATTCAAGCCGGTGGTCTACCTCTGCGCCATGGAAAACGGGCTGACCCCGGCCAGCATCATTCTCGACGCGCCGTTCATCATCGACCAGGGGCCGGGGTTGCCGCCTTGGAGCCCGTCGAACTACTCCGACCGGTACTACGGGCCCACCACGCTGCGCACCGGGCTCGAGCAGTCGCGTAACGTGATGACGGTGCGCCTCGCCGAAACCGTCGGGATGGACAAGATCGCCGGCTGCGCCCGCAGGCTGCAGCTGTTCGACAACCTGCCGCCGTACCTGTCCTACGCGCTCGGGGCGGGCGAGACGACGCTGATCCACTTGACGACGGCGTACGCGATGCTCGTCAACGGCGGCAAGGCGCTGACCGCGACACTGATCGACAGGATTCAGGATCGTTACGGCAAGACGATCTATCGCCATGACGACCGCGACTGTCCCGGGTGCAACGCCGCTGCCTGGACCGGCCAGGCGGTTCCGGCATTGCCGGACACATCGGCGGAAGTCACCGATCCGGCAAGCGCCTATCAGATCGTTTCCATGCTCGAAGGCGTCGTCCAGCGCGGCACGGCCCGGACGGTCAGCGCGGTCGGTAAACCTCTGGCCGGCAAGACGGGCACGACCAACGACGCCCGCGACGCGTGGTTTGTCGGCTTCTCGCCTGATCTGGCCGTCGGTGTCTTTGTCGGCTTCGACGAGCCTACGCCGCTGGGGCACAAGGAGGCCGGCGGTTCGGTCGCAGCGCCGATCTTCCGCGACTTCATGAAGGAAGCGCTGGCGGACAAGCCGGCGACGCCGTTCCGGATCCCCCCGGGGATCCGCCTGGTACGGATCAACGCCGAGACCGGGCAGCTCGCCCGCGCCGGCGACCGGCGGGTCATCCTGGAGGCGTTCAAGCCGGGCACCGAGCCTCGTCCCGCTCCCGAGGAAGCGCCGACCGCCGCCGGTGCCGGCCGGCTGCTCACCGGCACGGGCGGTCTCTACTGACCGGGCAATAAAACCGGCCGGAAAGAGAGGTTTCGCCAACGCCTTGTCGGGCTGGGATGGCAGCATTCGACAGCGGCCGTTGCCGTGGCGCCGTACCGGCGCTAGAACCGGCGGGCGCGGCCTGACGTGGAGACAGCGATGAAAGCGGAAATCGAGGCAATCACGACGGAGATCCGCGGCTCGCTGCAATCGCTGCGGAGGCATCTTTGACTACGACGCCGCCCTTGCCCGCCTCGCCGAGCTGAACGTCCAGGCTGAGGATCCCGATCTCTGGCAACGCCCCGACGACGCCCAGGCGGTCATGCGCGAACGCACCCGGCTGGAGGCGCGGATCGCCAGGCTCGACCGGCTCGACCGGGAGTTTCGCGACAACGTCGAACTGCTTGAGCTGGGGGAGGCCGAAGGCGACGAAGATGTTGTCGGCGAGGCCGAAGCGGCGCTGACGACGCTGAAAGAAGCCGCCGCCCGCGCGGAACTGCAGACGCTGCTGTCCGGCGAAGCCGACGGCAACAACTGCTTCATCGAGGTCCATGCCGGCGCCGGCGGCACCGAAGCGCAGGACTGGGCCGAAATGCTGGCGCGAATGTACGTGCGCTGGGCCGAGCGGCGCCGCTACAAGGTCGAGTGGATCGAGGAGAGCCCCGGCGAGGAAGCGGGCATCAAGTCGACCACCTTGAAGAGTCATTGGCGAAGACGCCTATGGCTGGCTGAAGACGGAAACCGGCGTTCACCGCCTCGTGCGCATCTCGCCGTTCGACGCCGGCGCCCGGCGGCATACCAGCTTCGCCTCGGTCGGCGTCTATCCGGTGATCGACAATTCAATCGAGGTCGACATTCTCGACAAGGATCTGCGCGTCGACACCTATCGCGCGTCCGGCGCCGGCGGCCAGCACGTCAACCGCACCGACAGCGCCGTGCGCATCACCCACCAGCCCACCGGCATCGTCGTCCAGTGCCAGAGCGACCGCTCGCAGCACCGCAACCGGGCGGCGGCCATGCAGATGCTGAAGGCGCGCATCTACGAGATGGAGATGCGCAAGCGGGAGGAAGAAACCCGCGCCGAACATGAGGCCAAGGCGGAAATCGGCTGGGGTCGGCAGATCCGCTCCTACGTGCTTCAGCCCTATCAGATGGTCAAGGACCTCCGCTCCGGCGTCGAAACCTCCAACACCCAGGCGGTGCTCGATGGCGATCTCGACGCGTTCATGATCGCCGCCCTCGCCGGCGGTACCGGCGCCCGCGCGTCCTGATACCGCCTCGTCCTGATATCGTCCCCCTGGGCGTCTGGCTCTGTTGGCAGTCCCAGCGCCTGCTCGAGCCGGGAGATGGGGTGTCAGTCCGCAACCAACTCCGAATGTCCTAATTCTGCGCGGCTCCGCGCGACGGAGGCGTTGATGACCTCGTGCTCCTCATTGGATAGCGGCCGCGGTGAGCTGTTGAGTTGCGCGGCCAAATCTGCGTCGAGTCGGAGCGTGGCGCTCATCGGGAAATGATCCGAGCCGATATAGGCCCGGCGCTCGATGGACACGAAGGCGACATCCTCGGTGACGTAGAGCTGGTCGATCGGGAAGCGCAGATACCATTTTTTCGCGTCAAAACTGGCGAAAAATCCTCGCCCGATACGCGCATCCAGGTACTGTCCCACATGTTTGAACAGGCGCGAGGTGTCGGACCACGCGACATCGTTGAAGTCGCCCGACGCGATCAGGGGGATGCCGGACTTTCTCGCAAATCTGGCCGCGTAGTAGATCTGCGCGTCCCTTTCCTCCGTGCTTTGACCGGGAACCGGGGGCCGGGGGTGAAGGCCGACAAAGCGGAAGGTGGTTCCACCCGGGCCGGTCATCTGCGCGAAGATGGACGGCGTGTTACTCGTCGTCAGATACACGATCCTGGCCTCGTCGACAGGCAGCCGCGTCGCCAAGACCATCCCGTAGCGGTTGTCTTTGGGTTCGCGAACGACCGACGGGTAGCGTGCCAATGCCGGTGCCAGCGCGTCGATCCAGGTCTGATCGGTCTCCATCAGAAATAAAATGTCGGGATCGTAGCCATCGATGACCTTGAGCAGCAGGTCATGGCGTTCATTCTTCATAAGAACGTTGGACGAAAGCACCTTGATCGACAGCGGATCGGCGGCCGCGGACCTCATTTCGAGTTCGGCGAAGGGCGTGTAGGGAAAAATCCGCCATGTCTGATATCCACAAGCAGCAATCATCAGCAATGGAATGATCCAGCGGCTCAGGCCAGGCAGGAACAGCGCCGCCACCAGAACGACGCCGCCCGCGATAGCAATCTGAAGGCGCGGGAAATCCCAGATCCGGACCCACCAGTGATTGGTGCCCCACATCGGAAGGATAGTCACCGCGAGCACGACAATTGTCAGGAGCCACACTATCGTGGCGATTAGAAGCTGTCCGGGCTCGCTCATTCGAAAGCTCCGCCTACAGGGTTCTCCAAGTCAACGATAGAAGCGCCGCGACGTCGAAGATGGCGGCGCGACGGTGCGACAGCATCTGCCGTCAGCTGGACCTACTCTAGATGTGTCGTTGCATCCTCGCGGGCGGCGGAAAAGAAGGCCTGAACTGTTGCTTCGGCTAGCGCTTCGTCGCGATGTCGACTTCTAGCTCACGATGAGCTCGCGAAACAGGATGGCCTTGACCTGACCGGGCGCCAGGGCGTCTTCGACAATCTTCTTCAACGCCTGGCGGACGCGGACCGCGCCGGCCTCGCCCGCAAGGTCTTCCGCCCGCTGCTCGCGGAAATAAGCGTGCAGAGCATCAACGATGACTGTCCGGTTCGCCTCCAGCCGCGGCTGGAGATCTTCCGGCAGTTCGACCACGATCCCGAGTTTGACATACCGGCGCGCCCCGCCGTCGGCCTTAAGATCGGCGACGATGTCGGGAAACGCGTCATAGACGAGCGCACCGCCAAAACCGATCTCGAGGACCGGGGCGGCGTCGCGGGTCAACACCCAAGCGCCGCCTCCCGCCCCCGCCAGGACCAGCGCAATCGAGATGCCGATAAGTGCGCGCCACCGTGGGAGGGCGCGCAGGCGCTGCCGCAGAGCGCCGACGCCGGCCCCGCTCACATTGCGAATGAGCGCAGGTCACCCGGCTGGCGCAGCATCTTGTCGACCTCGCTCTTGTGCATGGTCTCCTCGGCGATCATCCGACGGGCATACTCTTCGAGCATGATGTCCCCATCGCGGACGATGTCGAGCAAAGCCTCGTAAAGGGAGAGCGCTTCCTCCTCGTGCTCCAGCAACTCCCGCAGGATCGCGCCGATGTCGTGCTTTTCGCTTTCCAGCAGCCGGCCGATGCCGAGCGACGGATGACCGCCAAGCGCGGTAATCAGCTCACCCGCCTGCTGGGCATGAAGGATGGACTCGTCGGCCTGGCCGCGCAGCCACGAGACAATGGGGATGCGGCCATACCCGTAGACCATGAACGAGTAGTGGGTATAGCGGACAACGCCGGCGAGCTCAGCTTCGAGGATCCGGTTAAGGACCGCGATCGCCGCTTCCTTGTCGTACTCCAGTTTGGTCATGATAACTCCCAGGAGGCTTGGCTGCGCCATTTGCCACTCCGCCTGCGCAGCGCAGGATCGACGCACAGAAGCGGGCGTGGACCGTCTCGGTAACAGCTTCGACCGGGAGAGGCAACGATAACAGGTCGCAGGATCACCCGACGGCGCCGGTCGCGCCGCGGAGCCGGTCGCTCCGGCCGAATACTTAAAAACCTAATCGACTTGCAATCATATGCAGAATCTGTCAAAATGCGCGCAAATAAAAAGCGTTTTCCTGCTTGGTGCGGAGCAAAGAAGAGCACTGCGCTTTTCCTATCCCAATCAGGGAGATGATGATGAACAGCGGCCCGAAAGTTCCAGACTTCGATCCCGCCTCCTTTACGGACAGCACGAGGATCGATAATCCCTACCTACCGCTTAAACCCGGAACTACGTTTGTCTATGTGGACAAACAGGCCGGCGTGTACGACACCATCGAGGTGACGCACGAGACAAAGGTTGTCGACGGTGTCAAGGCCGTCGTGGTGCACGACACCGGGTACGTCGATGGCCAAAAGGAAGAGTACACGCTCGACTGGTTCGCTCAGGACAAGCACGGGAACGTATGGTACATGGGCGAAAACTCGACCCAGTACTACCCCGATGAACCAGGCAAGGCCCCTACTCATGAGGGGTCATGGCAAGCAGGCAAGCCCGTCGAGGACACCCATCCAGTGCAGTTGGCTCAGCCGGGTTACGCTATGGAAGCGCATCCAAAGGTCGGCGACGTTTACAATCAGGAGTACGCGTCCGGCGTCGCCGAAGACATGGGCAAGGTCCTGAGCCTGCATGCCAAAGCCGACGTCGGCTACGGCGACTTCGGCGGCGACGTCCTGAAGACGGAGGACTTCTCGCCCATCGAACCGGACCAGCTGGAGCACAAGTTCTACGCTCCGGGGGTCGGGACCCTGTTGACCACCGACAATCAAGGTGCCTTCGAGCAGCTCGTCAAGATCCTGGTCGAAGGCGACGCCGGCAACAACACCTTGACCGGCTATGCAGGCGGCGACGTGATCAAGGGGTACCGGGGCGACGACAGGCTCTACGGCCTCGCGGGCGATGACCACATCAAGGGCGGAGCCGGCAACGACATCCTTTACCCGGGCGCGGGGAACAACGTGCTGACCGGCGGCCACGGCCGGGACGCGTTCGTCTTCCTCGATGACGGGCACGATGGCGGCGTCGGCGGGAACCCGCACATCGACGTGATTGCGGACTACAGCAAGAGAGAGGGAGACCGGGTGGTGCTCGATCACGGCCGCAACTCGGTGGATAAATTTGCGAAGAACGATGACGGGCTTCAACTGACGCTCAAGGGCGGCGAGCACCAGATCCAGTTGGACGGCGTCCACGACATCCACGCCGTCAATTTTGCGAGCGCCGACGAGCACACAGGCAACTTTGGGGGCATGCACGGCGACTGGCTGATGGTCTGAGCCCGCGGCCAAACGGCCAAGGAAAGTACTCAACGCGGTTGTGGCCGGCGCTGCGGTACCATCGCCGCGCCGGTCGTCGCGGCTAAAGCGCCTTGGCGGCGGCGAGAACCGCTTCGGCATGACCGGGCACTTTGACCTTGCGCCAGAGTCCGCGGACGATGCCCGCCTCGTCGATCAGGAACGTCGCTCGTTCCATCCCCATGTACGTCCTGCCGTACATGCTCTTCTCGACCCAGACGCCGAACGTCTCGGCAAGCGTCTTCGCCTCGTCGGAGACCAGTGGGAAGTTAAGCGCGTGCTTCGCCTTGAACTTGTCGTGGCTGGCGACCGAATCCACCGAAACGCCGACAACGGCCACGTCAGCCGAGCGAAACGTCTCGATCATGTCGCGAAAGGCGTGCGCCTCCTTGGTGCAGCCCGGCGTGTCATCCTTGGGGTAGAAATAAAGGATGGTCCGGATCCCGCGCAGATCGGCCGCCCGGAACGTACCGCCGCCGTCCGTCGGCAGTGAGAACTCGGGAACCCGATCGCCAACCGCCAAAGCCATGACCCACCCTCCTTGCGCTCTTCGATACGCGTCCGCCGCGCCTGCGGTCAACCAACCTGATTACCCGCCTGCGCCGCCCGCGGATCACCTTCCCCTCGCTTCCACGGCTGCCCCGCGACGGACTCCAGCCGGCCTCAACCTCGCTCCTGGGCGGCCTCGCTGTCCGGAGCACCGACGACCGCGCTGAAATACGCGAGAACGCGCGTCGCCGTCGCCTCCATCCGCCGGGCCAGGGCGTCGAGATCGGATCCGGCGATATCGCGGAAGGCCTCGCGCAGGGCCTTCGTTCCGTCTTCGCCGCCGGCTGCGGGCAGCGGTTCGTTGAACGTCAGGCGCAGGCGCGCCTGGATCTGCTGCCAGAAGCCCAGATCCTCGATCAGGTCGTCGGCGATATCGGCGGCCAGAACCCGTGCGGCGCTCAGTGCGCCCAGCGCCTCCATGGTATTGGTCGACAGCACCTGGGGGGCGGCGTGGGCATGGCAGAGCTGCAGGTACTGGGCGATGAACTCGATGTCGACCAGGCCGCCGCGCACGTGCTTGACCTCCCAGACGGACGTCGCGTGGCGCTCGCGCTCGATGCGCGCGCGCATGTCGGCAACGTCCGCCCGGAGGGATTGCGCATCGCGAGGGCGCGTCAGCGTTACGCGGATCGCCCGCTCGATCTCGGCGATGAGCGGCCGCGGGCCGGCGATCACCCGTGCCCGGGTCAGCGCCATCTGCTCCCAGGTCCAGGCCTGCTCGCGATGGTAGCGCTCGAACGAGGCGAAGCTGGTGGCGATCGGCCCCGCCTTCCCCGACGGGCGCAAGCGCATGTCGACTTCGTACAGCCGCCCCTCGCTCGTCGGCGCGGTCAGCGCGTTGATGAATCGCTGGCTGAGACGCGCGAAGTACTGGCTGGCGGCAAGGGGCCGGGGTCCGTCGGAGGCGGCTTCCGGATCCGGTGTCGTATAGACGAAGATCAGGTCCAGGTCGGAGTTGCGGGTCATCTCTCGGCTGCCGAGCTTGCCCATGGCCACGACCGCGAGGCCACACTCGGGCACCACCCCATGGCTGGCGGCGAACCCCGCCTCCACGCGCGGCAGCAGTCCGCGCAGGGCGGCATCGGCGACGTTGCTCCAGGCGATCTGGGCGTCGCCCGTCCCGAGCAGGCGATTGAGGCTCTGGACGCCGACCTGGAAGTTGCGCTCGCCGGCCCAGCGGCGGGCGGCGTCGAGAACCTCCTCTTCGCCGCGAGCGCGCGCAAGCACGCCCTCGAGCTCGATCTGCAGATCCGCCACCGACGGCGGTTCCTGAAAGAAATCCGCCGACAGCACGCTTTCGAGGACCGCGGGCGCGTGCGCGAGGGTCGCGGCCAGCCCGGGGGCAACGCCCATGATGTGAATGACGAGCTTCAGCAGTTCGGGATTGGCGTGAAACATGGAGAAGAGCTGAACGCCGGCCGGCAGTCCGGCGAGAAAGCGATCGAAGGTCACCAGGGTCGCGTCCGGATCGGGCATTGCGGCGATGCCCTTCAGCAGGAACGGCATGAGCTCGGTCAGAAGCTCGCGGGCGCGCGGGCTGCGCATCGACCGGGAACGGCCGTGGTGCCAGCCCCGTACGGCGGCATCGACCATCTCCACCTTGACGAAGCCCAGCCGCGCCAGGGTCGCGAGAGTGTCCGGATCCGGCTCGCCGCCGGTGAAGACCAGGTTGCCCGCGAACTCCGCCGAGGTCAGCGCCGGCGCATCCTCGAACAGTTCGGCGTAGTGCTGCTCGACGCACTGAAGGTGGCGCAGTAGCGCTTCGGCGAAGGCCCGGCTGTCGGCAAAACCGAGGAAAACGGCGAGCGCAGCCAAGAGCCGCGGGATCGTCCGGAAGCGCGTGGGTCTGCGCGTCGTTGATCATCTGCAGCCGGTGCTCAACGCGGCGAAGGAACCCGTAGGCCGCGATCAGCTCGCGCGCGGCAGCCTCGTCGACCTTTCCGGCGGCGACCAGCGCCATCAGCGCCGCTTCAGTCCCGGTCAGGCGCAAGGCCGGAATGCGCCCGCCCCAGATGAGCTGCTGCGTCTGGACGAAAAACTCGATCTCGCGAATGCCGCCCCGACCGAGCTTGATGTTGTGGCCGGCGACGGCAATCTTGCCGCCGCCGCGATGGGCGTGAATCTGCCGCTTGATCGAGTGGATGTCGCGGATCGCGGCGAAATCCAGGTTCTTGCGCCAGATGAACGGGCGCATCTGTTCGACAAACAGCCGCCCTGCTTCGCGATCGCCGGCCACCGGACGGGCCTTGATCATCGCCGCCCGCTCCCAGTTCTGACCGAGCGTCTCGTAGTAGATCTCGGCGGCCAGAACCGACATTGCCGGCGGGGTCGAGCCGGGATCGGGGCGGAGCCTCAGGTCGGTGCGAAAGACGTATCCGTCGGCGGTGCGCTGGGCCATGATCCGGACCAGGCCGCGGGCAAGGCGGACGAAGCGGTTCTGCAGCTCGTCGCGCCGGTTCGGTCGCCAGACACTCGGGATCGTAGAAGACGATCAGGTCGATGTCGCTGGAGTAGTTCAGCTCGAGCGCGCCCAGCTTGCCCATGCCGAGCACGATCAGCCCGGAGCCGATCTCCGGTGCATCGGCATCGGCGGATTCGCATTCGACCTGGCTGACGAGCTCGCGGAGGAGAAAGGCGCAGGCGCAGCCCAGCGCGTCTTCGGCGAAGCGCGACAGCGCCCCGGTCACCTGGGCCAACGACCAGACGCCGGCGATGTCGGCGACCGCGGTCACCAGCGCCACCCGTCGCTTGGCGATCCGCAGCGCCCGGGAGGGATCCTCGCCGCCGGCCGCTGCTCTCTTGGTCTCGCCAATGTCCCGCCAGATGGCGGTCATGGCCGTATCCGGCCCGTCGCTGAGCAGGGCCGCCAGTAGCGCAGGTTCGCGCTCGCAGAGGAACGTCAGGTAGGGGCTGTTGCCGAAGATGGCATCGAGCAGGCGACGGAGGCAGCGGTCTCGCCGGCCTGCGCGCGGGCGCGTTCGAGCAGGGGCGGCTGCGCGGCCGCCGCGGCCGTAAGCCATCGCTCCAGACCGACGCCGGCACGCTCGCGATCGGCCGCCAGAGGGAGATCGTCCTCACGGTCAGCAAGCCATTTAGTCATGTTCAAGATCCGAGCTTTGCCGCATGATGCCGTCCACGCTCGCCGCGTCGCTCCTCGTCATAAAGCCGCCAATCCAGTTGCTCAAACGGACCGCCCACTCCCTTTTCTACCTGCTTTCGGGTGTGCTTGTCGCGGCCGTGCTGAGCGGGGCGGCGGTCGCCTGGCGGCTAAGCAATGGCCCTGTATCGCTTTCCTGGGCGGTACCGACCGTTGCCTTCGTTCTCGATCGGGCGATCCCGCAACTTCGGGTCAAGCTCGAAGATCTTATCGTCTCCTGGGCCGGCCTGGACGAGGGCCTCGATGTCCGCTTTGTGAACGTCAACGTGCGCACCCGCGACGATCGGCAGGTTGCGCACATTCCGGAACTTAGCGTCGCCCTCAGCACGGAGGCGCTGAAATCGTTCCGTCTCGCTCCGACCGGTATTCACCTCTACGGACCGCGGGTGCGCCTCGTCCGGCGCAAAGACGGTACGCTTGAGTTCGTTCTTGGTGGAACGGAGGGCAGCGCCACCCCGTTCAACGAGTTCATCCAGTCCGCGCTGGCGAAGCCGCGCGATCCGGCGGATCCGTTCAGCTACCTCGACGTCGTCACAATCACCAACGGTCGCTTCGTCTACCGCGACCGTCAGCTCGACGCGGTGTGGCGCGGCCGTCTGGCGAAAGGGCAACTCGTGCGTTCCGGCAGAAGCATGTCGCTGGAAGCAGATCTTGGACTGAACGCCGGCCAGGAACGCGCGTACGCGCGCGTCAACGCCCTCGCCACGACTGCGACCGGCTCAATGGCCGTCCAGGTTCAGTTCAAGGATTTTCGACCGGCCCCTTTTG
Source organism: uncultured Alphaproteobacteria bacterium (assembly GCA_963789785.1). Classification (GTDB taxonomy): domain Bacteria; phylum Pseudomonadota; class Alphaproteobacteria; order Rhodospirillales; family Defluviicoccaceae; genus JAEULH01. Next base: position 42,544 of record CAWBNC010000041.1, read on the forward strand.
CAGCGATGACGCCCGTGCTCGGCCCGCTGCAGAGCATCGACCTGCCGCTCGCCGGCACCGCCTCGATCGCGACCGGGCGGGATGGATCCCTCCGCCAACTGAGTTTCAATGTCAGCGGCGACAGCGGCCGGATCGAGCTCACCGCACCGCTGGCGGTGCAACTGGGCCTTGCGGAAAGTGCGGCGCAGGCGCTCGACGTCCGCGAGCTCGCCCTGACCGGGCGATACGATGGCGCCGCGAACGCGGTTGAAGTCGAGCCGTCGGCAATCAGCTTTGCCGACAACACCACCCTGCACGTGCCGGCCCCGATCGATCAGGCGTTCCCATTGGCCTCCGTCGCCGGTCGCGGCCGCTACAGGATCGACCAGGATGCCGTCACCGACGTGTCCCTCGACCTTGACCTCGCCGGGCCAAAGCTGAGTGTCGACGGGGCGGCGCGCGCGCTCGGCGGAGACATCAGCGGCGAGGCCGAAATTTTTTTTAACCGCGTCAAGGTCGACGACCTCGCGCTTTACTGGCCGAAGGTCGTGGCTTCGGGCGGTCGCGACTGGGCTCTCGCCCATCTCTCCTCCGGCGCGCTGGAAGAGGGCCAGGTCAGCGTCGCGTTCGGGCCGACCGACAAGGGCACGGATGTCACCAGGCTTTCCGGTCAGGTGCGCGCGCAATGGCCTGCGGATCGATTACCTGCCGCCGGCGCCGCCGCTCCGCAACGCCGGCGGTTCGGCGAATTTCGATCTGAAATCCCTTCGCGTCGCCATCGCCGGGGGCGAAGCGGCCGGCATGGTCGTGACCGGCGGAACGGCCACCATTTCCGGCTTCAACGCCGCTGCACCCACGCTACGGCTGGAAACCGGCATCAAGGGTCCGGTGCCGGCGGCGCTTCAGTTTCTCGCTCGCGAACCGTTCGGCTTTACCAGGAACATCGGCATCGACGCCGCCGCCACCCGGGGCGACATCGCATCTTCGCTCGAGCTGAGCCTGCCTCTCGTCAAGGACCCCGAGATGAAGGACGTGGCGCTGAGGGCAAGGGCCGACGTCAGCAACCTGTTCATTCCCGACGCGCTCCTCGGCGGAAACGTGACCGGCGGCAACCTGCATCTCGACATCGACGAGAAGGGAATGGACGTTTTCGGCCCGGCTTCGTTCGAAAACATCGGTGCCCGCATCGCCTGGCATGAAAACTTCGCCGGCAGCGAATCCTACCTTCGTCGGATCGATGTGGCGATCCCGAGCATGTCCATCGCTGCCTTGCGCAGGATCGAACCCGGCGTCGTTACGACCCTGGCGCCATGGGTCGACGGGCCTCTGGCGGGACAGGCCACCGTCACCTTCAGGAACGAGCGCGACATCGACTTCGACGCCGACGTCGACGCCAGCCGCGCCGCGCTGAAATTTCCGCTCCTCGGCTGGTCGAAGGAACGCGGCAAGCGGACGTTCATGTTCGCCAAGGGGCGGTTCGTCGGCGAGCACCTGGCCGAGATCAGCCGCGCGTCGATTTCGGCGCCCGCGCTGGAAGCCGCGGGATCACTGACGCTGACCGGCAAGGGGGCCCTCGAGCGGGTCATCGTCGATCGTCTGATCAGCGGCAATACCGATGCTTCGGCCATCCTGACCGCAATGCCGGGCGGCAGCTGGGACGTGGTGATCGGCGGAAACCGCCTCGATGTCCACCCGCTTCTGGAAGAGGGGGCAAAGGCGGGCGAAAGCACGAGCACGGTGCCAGTCAACAGCTTTACCCTGTCCGCCGACCTCGATCGCCTGTGGCTTGAAGCCAAAACGCCGATCCGCGCCGTCTCCGCGACCGTCGTACGCGAACGAGGCGTTTTCAAACTGGTGCAGATCGAAGGTCTGGTCGGCGATGGCGCGCCTGTCACGGTCGATGTCGCTCCGGCCGGACCAACGACGCGCACATTGCGCATTCGCGCCGACAACGCCGGCTCCGCGCTGCGCGCGCTGAACATTTACCCCGACATCGAGGGCGGCGAGCTGAAGATAGACGGCGTCTTCAACGATGCCGACCCTCGCGCCCTTGCGCTTGACGGCGCGCTCAAGATCAAGAGGTTCCACCTGATCCGGGCGCCCATTCTGGCGCAGATCCTGAACGTGATGGCGCTCACAGGCGTCATCGACCTGCTTCGCGGCGAAGGAATCGCCTTCGATACGCTCGATGCCCCGTTCATGCTCAGCGGCGATCTTCTGTCGCTCAGCGAGGCGAAGACGCATGGCACCGCCATCGGCGCCACAGCGTCGGGCACCTATGACATTGCCAGGGATCTGATCGACGTCCGCGGGACGCTCGTTCCGTTCTACGTGGTCAACTCGCTGCTGGGACGGCTGCCGCTGATAGGCGGCCTGTTCAGCGGCGGCGAGCGCGGCGGAGGTCTCTTTGCCGTCCGCTACAGCGTCGGCGGAACGATCGCCGAGCCTCAGATATCGGTCAATCCGGTCAGCGTGCTGACGCCCGGGATTCTGCGCAATATCTTCGGCATCTTCGATCAGGTTCCAAAGCAGGAATCGTTCGAGCCGCTGCCGGCGCCGAACCCGAGTCCCTGATCAGCGGTGGCGCCTTGCGATGTTCAGGCGCAGGCGGCGGCTGTCGCCCGCGCCACGTACGGCTTGAGCTTCATGTCCTCGCCAAGGACGTGATGCAGCAGCCAGCCGGAGACGAAATCGTAAAAGCGATCCATGTCGAAGTCGTCCGGCGACTGCAGAAAGGCATCCTGGAACGCCTGCATCCTCGCCGCGAGCCGCTCGTGGATACGCCGATGATGCGGCAGCTCCGGATAGCCGCCACGCTCCATCAGGTTTTCCTCGCGGGCAAAGTGGCTACGGGTGTACGCCACGAGATCTTCGAGAACGCGGGCGATGCCCGGATTATCCTCACCGGCGACGACCGCGTAATGCAAATGATTCAAAAGGCCGACGAGCTTCTTGTGGTCGGCGTCGATGGCCGGCATGCCCAACTGCATCGCCGGCTGCCAGCTAAGAACTGTCACCCTCTCCTCCTCGGTTCATTACCCTGGGGCTTATGCCACCCCTGCATACCAAGCTAACCGCCGCGCGCGATGTTTTCAAAAACCTCCGCGCCAATTCATGCCGCGTTTGGCGCATGGCAGGCATGCGCTGCACGCGGTCAGAAGTCATCAGCCGCCGACGACGCGCAACAGCGCGTGGCGCTTCTTCCCTGCCGACAGCTTGACGAAGCCTTCGTCGTCGAGATCGGCGAGCGTAACCGTCCGGGTTTCGTCGGCAACGGCGATGTTGTTGATGCGCGCGCCGCCGGCCTTGACCAGACGCCGCACCTCGCTGTTGCTCGCGGCAAGGCCCGAGCGGCGGAAAACGTCCAGTGCCGCCAGCCCCGACTCCAGCTCGGCCCGGGTGACCGTCACTGCCGGCAGTCCTCCCCGGCCCGTGTGACCGTCAAAGCCGGTACTCCCCCGACCGCGCGCCCACCCCGGAGAGCGGAACGAAAGTTGCGCGCGCCGTCTCCGCCGCCTGCGCCCGCGCCTCTTCACCATGGCAAAGGCGGGTCGCTTCGTCTGCGAGAATGACTTTCGCCTCGTTGATCGCCTGCGCCTTCGCGGGCTTCGAGACTCGGCGATCGCGGCAAGGGGAAGCTCGGTGAACAGGCGGAGAAAGCGGCCGACATCCGCGTCCTCGGTGTTGCGCCAGAATTGCCAGTAGTCGTAGGGCGAGAGCATCTCGGCATTGAGCCAGACCGCGCCGGCGGCGGTCTTGCCCATCTTCGCTCCCGACGCCGTGGTCAGAAGCGGCGTGGTGAGGCCGAAAAGGCTTCGGCCGTCGGTTCGGCGGGCAAGCTCGACGCCATTGACGATGTTCCCCCACTGGTCGGAACCGCCCATCTGCAGCACGCACCCCTGACGGCGGGCGAGCTCTAGGAAATCGTAGGCCTGCAGGATCATGTAGTTGAATTCGAGAAAGCTCAGCGCCTGCTCGCGTTCGAGCCGGATCTTGACCGAGTCGAAGGCGAGCATCCTGTTGACCGAGAAATGGCGGCCGTAGTCGCGAAGGAAGGCGATGTAGTTGAGCCCGTCGAGCCAGTCGGCGTTGTTGACCATGATCGCGTCGCCGGGGCCGTCGCCGAACCGGAGGAAGCGGGAGAAGACCCGGCGAATGCCGGCCATGTTGGCGGCTATCTCCGCGTCGGCGAGGAGCTTGCGCGCCTCGTCGCGCAGCGACGGGTCGCCGATCCTGCTTGTCCCGCCGCCCATCAGCACGATGGGCTTGTGGCCTGCGCGCTGGAACGCGCGCAGGAGCATGATCGAGACAAGGCTGCCCGCGTGCAGACTGGGCGCGGTGCAGTCGAAGCCGATGTAGCCGACGATCGGCCCGGCGGCCGCGGCCGCGGCCAGGCCGTCGAGGTCGGTGCACTGATGCAGAAAGCCGCGCTCGGCCACGGCCTGAAGAAACGAGAACTTGGCGTTCATATGCTGGGCTGCCGTCACTTGCGGATTGCCGTATGCTGCGGTCGTCGCAGGCAGCACCGTCGGCGACGCGGCATCGGCATCGGGGGGAAGATCGGCATGACGGTTAACATGATCGCGCGCGGCCGGCAACGGATCGGCGGGCCAAGCCGTGCGGCTCCGCGCGCCGGTCGCGGCAGCATCCTCCATGGCTGAGCCGGTCATGGCTTATACGGCTGAGCCGGTCTGGGCCGACCCGACCCGGCATGCCCCCGCAGGCGCGCCCACGGATCCGCTGACGGCGATCGGTCTGATGAGCGGGACATCCCTCGACGGGATCGACGCCGCCCTGATCATGACCGACGGCGAGGCGAGCGCAAACTTCGGCAACGCGATCACCGTGCCCTATCCCCCGGCGTTTCGCGCCCGGCTGCGCGCCCTGCTCGGCCGCCGGCCGCTCCTCGCCGATGCGGACGTGATCGCCGAGTTGACCAATCGCCACGCCGACGCGGTCGAAGCGCTACTGCGCCAGGCGGGCCGCGACCCAGCTGAGATCGACGTGATTGGCTTTCACGGCCAGACCGTTCTGCATCGCCCCGAATTCGGCGAGACGATCCAGATCGGCGACGGCGAGCGGCTGGCGCGGCGGACTGGCATTGCCGTGATAGAGAACTTCCGCGCCGCCGATGTCGCCGCCGGAGGCCAGGGCGCCCCGTTCGCGCCCCTCTACCACACCGCCCTCGCCCGCGTTCTGGACGGGCCGGTCGCCGTCGTCAATATCGGCGGCGTCGCCAACGTCAGCTGGATTGGCGCGGCGGACGCGGACGGGCATGCGCCGGTACTTGCCTTCGACACCGGCCCGGGCAACGCGCTCATCGACGACTGGCTGACAACGACGACCGGCGCGGCTATGGACCAGGACGGCCGGCACGCCGCACACGGCCAGGTCGACACTGCCCTGCTGGATGCACTGCTCGCCGATCCCTTCTTCGCCCTTCCGCCGCCGAAGTCGCTGGATCGGGACGCTTTCGCCGCTTCCCTGCCCGGCCTCGCCGGCCTGTCGGTCGAGGACGGCGCGGCCACGCTGAGCGCATTTACCGCCCGAAGTATCGCCGCGGCGCGGGCGTTCTTTCCGGAGAGCCCCCGGCGCTGGCTCATCTGTGGCGGCGGTCGGCGCAACCCGGTGCTGCTGGCGCGGTTGGCCGAAGCGGTGGCGGCGCCCGTCGATCCGGTCGAAGCGGTCGGCTGGCGCGGCGACTCGCTGGAAGCCGAAGCCTTCGCCTATCTTGCCGTGCGCTCGCTGCGCGGTCTGCCGCTGAGCCTGCCGACCACGACCGGCGTCGGCGCGCCCTTGACCGGCGGGGTGCTCCGCCGGCCGAAGCCGCTCCGCTGAACGAGGCCGACGCGACATGGCTTGGCTCATCCTCCTCGCTGCCGGCCTGTTCGAGGTCGGCTGGGCGGTCGGGCTGAAGTTCACAGACGGATTTTCGCGGCTGACGCCAACGGTGCTGACCGTAGTCAGCATGATCGTCAGCCTCGGGTTGCTCGGTCTGGCGCTGCGAACGTTGCCGCTGGGAACGGCCTACGCCGTATGGACAGGGGTCGGCACTGTGGGAACGGCAATTGCCGGCATCATCCTGTTCGGCGAGCAGGCCGAGACCCTTCGCCTCGCCTGCATCGGTCTGATCGTCATGGGCATCGTCGGGCTGAAGCTGGTCACGCCCGCTTAAGGAGAGGCTCTCGCTTACGCCGCCGGCGCCAGTGCCTTGTCGAGGTAGGCCTCCACCGCCGCTGCGAGCGCCTCCATGTGGCCAGAGAAAAGGTGGTCGGCCTTGGCGATCTCCTTGTATTCGACCTCTACACTCTTCTGACTGCTCAGCTTGCGCGCCAGTTTCGCCGCCACGTCGCCAGGCACAACGTCGTCGGCGCCGCCGTGAATAATGACGCCGGACGCCGGACACGGCGCAAGGAACGAGAAATCAAGCGCGCCCGCCGGCGGCGAGATGGAAATGAAGCCATCTAACTCCGGCCTCCGCATCAGCAACTGCATCCCGATCCAGGCTCCGAAGGAGTAGCCGCCGATCCAGCAGCCCGACGCGTTCGGATTGATCGTCTGCATCCAGTCGAGGGCCGAGGCGGCGTCGCTAAGCTCGCCATGGCCGCCGTCGAAGCGTCCCTGCGACCGGCCGACGCCGCGGAAGTTGAAGCGCAACACGGAGAAGCCGCGTCGCTGGAAGGACTGGTACATGGCGAAAACGATGCGGTTGTTCATCGTTCCGCCGTGCAGCGGGTGTGGGTGAAGGGTCAGGGCGATCGGCGCGCCGGCCGTCTTGGCGTGATGATAGCGACCCTCTAGCCGCCCTTCTGTTCCGTTGAAGATGACCTGCGGCATTGTCCTGCCTGGCTACAAGTGCGGCGCGCGCGGCCCAAATAGCCGACATCGCCGCTCGTCCACTGGCCTTCCGCCCGCTCCGGCGCGGCCGGATATTCTTGACCGCATTAGTCAGGCATCATATATACCGAGCGAGCTGGCGGCGCGTTCTTGTTGATGCAAGGCCGACTGCAGGCCGCGAAGCAGGTCAACTTATAGCAGGCAACATGTTTTTCAAGAGGCTTGAGGAAGATGTCCGCGCGTTCGTCGATCGCGATCCTGCAGCGCGATCGCGCTGGGAGGTCGCGGTCTGTTACCCGGGCTTCCACGCGATCGTGCTTCATCGGCTCGCCCATGGTTTGTGGCGCCAGCGATGGGCGTTCATCGCGCGTTGCGTGTCGCAAATCGCGCGGTTCCTGACGGGGGTGGAGATCCACCCCGGCGCGACCATCGGCCGACGGTTCGTGATCGACCATGGGCAGGGCGTCGTCATCGGCGAGACGTCGCAGATCGGCAACGACGTGACGCTTTATCATGCCGTGACCCTCGGCGGCATTGCGCCGGCGGTCGATGCGCGCAGCCAGGTGAGCGTCAAGCGACACCCGACGATCGAGGACAGTGTGATCATCGGCTCCGGCGCGCAGATCCTCGGGCCGATCACCGTGGGCAAGGGTGCGCGCGTCGGCGCCAACTCCGTGGTGACCAAGAGCGTTCCGGCGGGCGTGACCGCAGTCGGCATTCCCGCGCATGTGGTTCCGCCGAACGGAAGTGCGGGCGAAGCGGCGTTCCGCGCCTACGGGACGACGGCGGAAGGGTGTCCCGATCCGGTCAACAGGGAGCTCGACATCCTGCGCGCCGAGATCAGGACCCTGGCCGCGCGACTGGCGGAGGCCGAGGACCGCCTGCAAGGACTGGAACCGGCGAATGGTGAACCAGCGCCGATGGATGGCGCGAGCTCACCGGTCCGCGTGGTCGCGGAGGCTGGACGGCATTGAGCGGTCGCGGTCCCCGGGCGAAAGGAGTACGGACGTGAAGCTAAGCACGAAGGGCCGCTACGCCGTAATGGCCATGGCCGACCTTGCCTACCACAGCCGCGGCAAGCCGGTTGCGCTCGCCGAGGTCGCCGACCGGCAGGAGATTTCGCTTTCCTATCTGGAACAGCTTTTCGGCAAGCTTCGACGCGGCGGTCTCGTCAGCAGCGTCCGCGGCCCGGGCGGAGGCTACCGTCTCGCCCACGAGCCGGAGGCGACGCGTATCGCCGACATCATCCTGGCCGTCGACGAGCCGATCAAGGCGACGCGATGCACGACGGGATCGCCCCGTGGGTGCCACTCACATCAGGGCCGCTGCCTGACCCACGATCTGTGGGAAGAGCTGGGGAACCAGATCTATCTTTATCTGAGCTCGGTGACCCTCGCCGACATCTGCGAGCGGCGGGTACTGGGCACAAGCCGGCTGGATGTCCGGGCGCCGCGGCCGGAAGTCGCCGTGGCCGCGCGCTGAAGACATTCAGATCGAGACACGGGACGATGACGCAAGAGGAACTTTATTTCGACCACAACGCGACGACGCCGCTTCGGCCTGAGGCGACGTCGGCCATTGCGGCTGCGCTCGGCGTCGTCGGCAATCCATCCTCGGTGCATGGCTTCGGCCGCGCCGCGCGGCGGATCGTGGAAGACGCGCGCGAGCAGGTCGCGGCACTCGTCGCGGTGTCGCCCTCCTCGGTGATCTTCACCAGCGGCGGGACCGAGGCGAACGCACTCGCCCTGCGCGGGTCGGGTCGGCGCCGGGTGCTGACTTCCGCGGTCGAGCACTCTTCGGTTCTCGATGCGGTCTGCGGAGCCGAGCGCATCCCTGTCGATCGAGACGGCGTGATCGACCTTGGTGCGCTCGCGACGGCGCTGGCGGCATGCGCAACGCCGGCGCTGGTTTCGGTGATGCTGGCCAACAACGAGACGGGCGTCATCCAGCCGGTCGCGGCGGTGGCCGAGATCGCCGCGAGACACGCCGCGCTCGTTCACTGCGATGCGGTCCAGGCCGCCGGAAAAGTGCCCGTCGATCCGGCGGCGCTTGGCGTCCATATGCTGTCTCTATCGGCGCACAAGCTGGGCGGCCCCGCCGGCGTGGGTGCGCTTGTCGTCAACGCGGCCGCGGTCGAGGCGCAGCTCCTGGGCGGCGGTCAGGAACGGCGGCGGCGGGCGGGGACCGAGAATGTCGCGGGCATCGCCGGCTTCGGCGCGGCCGCAGCCGCGATCGGCGACGCGGCGTCGCAATCAGCGGCGTCGTCGCGCATGCTGGCGCTGCGCACCCGGCTGGAGACGCGCCTGATGGCGGCGAGCCCGTCCGCGCGCATCGTCGCTATCGACGCCCGGCGGCTGGCTAACACCGTCTGCGTCCTGACGCCCGGCTTGCCGGCGGAAATCCTCGTCATGGCCCTCGACCTTGCCGGGGCCGCCGTCAGCGCCGGCTCGGCCTGTTCTTCGGGCAGGGTCGTAGCCAGCCATGTGCTTTCAGCCATGGGGCTTGGCGAAAATCTTGCACGTCAGGCAGTACGGGTGAGCATGGGCTGGACGACGACGCACCGTGCGGTCGACGAATTCGTCAATGTCTGGCGCGCCACAACCGGGCATTTGGGCTTCGGCCCGGAAGTGGCGCGGATGGACGCGCACGTGGGGGCCATGGCGGCGGCATGAGGCAACATGGTTGGCCGGACGAAACGACTGTCGGGAAGGTGACATAATGAATGACATGACGGGACTGCAGCGGACCGAGCGGAAGCCGATGAACCAGCGGGCGCCGATCTACCTCGACTATCAGGCAACCACGCCGTGCGATCGCCGCGCGGTTGAAGCGATGCTGCCGTACTTCAGCGACGTGTTCGGCAATCCCCACTCGCGCAACCACGATTACGGCTGGGCGGCCGAGGAAGCGGTGGAGAAAGCGCGGGCGCAGGTGGCCCACATCATCGGCGCCAACGCGAAGGAAATCATCTTTACCTCCGGCGCGACCGAATCCAACAACCTTGCCCTGAAGGGAGTGGCGCGGTTCCACAAGGAGCGCAAGAACCACGTCATTACCTGCGTTACCGAGCACAAATGCGTGCTCGACAGCGCCCGCCACCTTGAGCTCGATGGCTTTAAGGTCACCTATCTGCCGGTGCAGACGAATGGTCTGGTCGATCTTGACCAGCTTCGCGATGCGATCACCGACAAGACAGTTCTGGTCTCGATCATGGCGGTCAACAATGAGATCGGCGTCATTCAGCCGCTGAAAGCGATCGGCGAGATCTGCCGGGAGCGCAAGGTCTACTTCCACACCGACGCGGCCCAGGCAGTCGGCAAGATCCCGCTCGACGTAGAAGACATGAAGATCGACCTGATGAGCATCTCGGGGCACAAGCTTTATGGACCGAAGGGCATCGGCGCCCTGTACGTCCGCCGTCGGCCGCGAGTCCGGCTCGAAGCGATGATCAGCGGGGGCGGCCAGGAGCGCGGGATGCGCTCGGGTACGTTGCCGACACCGCTGTGCGTAGGCTTTGGCGAGGCGTGTCGGATCGCCGAGGCGGAGATGGGCGCCGAGACCGAGCGTCTGCACATGCTGAGCGATCGCTTCTACAACGCGATCATGGCCGAACTGCCCGAGGTCTTCCTCAACGGCGACCACGAGCAGCGCATCCCCGGCAATCTCAACCTGAGCTTCGCCTACGTCGAGGGCGAGGGTCTGATGATGGGCATCAAGGATCTGGCCCTGTCGTCGGGGTCGGCGTGCACGTCGGCGTCGCTGGAGCCGTCCTATGTGCTGCGCGCCCTTGGCGTTGACGTGGAGCTGGCCCACACCAGCCTCAGGATCGGGATCGGCCGTTTCACGACGGAAGAGGAGATCGACTTCGCCGTCGAGCGCATCGTCGCGGAGGTGAAAAGGCTGAGGGCCATGAGCCCGCTGTGGGAGCTGGCCCAGGAAGGCGTCGATCTCAAGTCAATACAGTGGTCCGAGCACTAAGCCGCGGACCTGGAGAGAGAGGAAGGATACAGGAATGGCTTACAGCACAAAGGTTGTCGATCATTACGAGAACCCGCGCAACGTCGGCACTCTCGACAAGGGCGACAGCGCGGTCGGTACCGGTCTGGTCGGGGCGCCGGCCTGCGGTGACGTGATGAAGCTGCAGATCAAGGTCAGCGCCGATGGCATCATCGAGGACGCCAAGTTCAAGACCTTCGGCTGCGGATCGGCGATCGCTTCGAGCTCGCTCGTGACTGAATGGGTCAAGGGCAAGAGCATCGACGAGGCATCGACCATCCGCAACACCGAGATCGCCGAGCATCTGGCGCTGCCGCCGGTCAAGATCCATTGCTCGGTCCTTGCCGAGGACGCGATCAAGGCGGCGGTCAACGACTACCGCGCCAAGCACGCGGCCGGCAAGGCGAAGGCCGCCGAGTAGCGACGCGGAAACGGACAGAAGCGAGAGGAACGACGCGTTGATGATACAGCGTCCACAGCCGATCAATGTCACGCCCGCCGCGATCGAGCGGGTCAAGGCGCTGCTCAGCCTGCGGGACAAGCCTGCGGCAGGTGTGCGCATCGGCGTCCGGACCAAGGGGTGTTCCGGCATGTCCTACACACTGGAGTACGCCGATGAGAGAACGCCGTTCGATGAGGTCGTTGAAGCCGGTGGCGTCACGATCCTGATCGACCCCAAGGCGACCATGTTCATTCTCGGCACCGAGATGGATTATGTGGAAGACAAGCTCGAATCCGGGTTTGTCTTCCGCAATCCGAACGAGAAGGGCCGCTGCGGGTGCGGTGAGTTGTTTCACATCTAGTGTCCGGCGCCGGGTGCGGCGCGGAAAGAACAGCAACGCTTCAAGCAGCCGGAACGGCGCCAGCGGGTAAACGATGCGGGAATTTGGAATGCAGACGGCAGCCCTCGATATGCGGCGGACGCACGAACCGGATGTCAACTCCGCGAGTGGAGTGGTCGCCTCCTGCTGGTCGTGCCGCGGCCCGGTCGCCGGCGAAAGCATCTTTTGCGACACCTGCGGCGCGGTACAACCGCCGGCCGGCGTCGATCATTTTGCCCGCCTCGGCCTGAAGCGCACGTTCGACGTCGACGCCAGCAGGCTGGATCAGGGCTATTTCGACGCTCAGAGGCGCCTGCACCCCGATCGCTTCGCCACCCGCACGCCGCGGGAGCGGGCATTTTCCCAGCTCCAGGCGGTGAGCCTCAACGAGGCCTACGAGACTTTGAAGGATCCCATCCGGCGGGCCGAATATCTGATCACATTGAACGGCGGGGAGATCGTTCCGGAGGGGTGCTCGCTGGTCAATGAGCAGGGGCTGCTTCTCGAGGTCATGGAGCGGCGCGAAGAGCTGGCGGAGGCGGACACGGTCGCCGCCGTCGAGGCGCTCGAGGCTGACGCGACCGCCGACTTCGGCCGCTGCGTCGAGGCCCTGTCGACGAGCGTTCGCGTCGGACGATCCGGAGAACGCCGCGCGGCTGACCACGCGGATGAGGTACCTGAGCAAGTTCATGCAGGAATGCCGCAGCCGCCGCGCCAGGCTTGGCCTGCATTTATAGTTCGATGGCGCAGCTCATTCAGATCCGCGAGCCGGGCGAGGCTCCCCGGGCCGAGACCGACGACGTGCCGGTTGCCGTCGGCATCGACCTCGGGACGACGAATTCGGTCGTCGCGGTCGGGACCGGCGGCGGCGCAGAGGTGGTCCGCGACGAGAACGGCAAGGCCCTGGTTCCATCTGTCGTTGCCTATGCCGCCGACGGCAGCACCGTCGTCGGCGAGCTGGCGCGGCGCCTTATGCTCGACCGTCCCGAAGTGGTCGTCGGCTCGATCAAACGGCTGATGGGCCGGGGCGTTGCCGACCTCAAGGCGCTGGCCGGTGTTCTCCCCTACGAGGTCGAGCCCCAGGCCGAGGGCGAGTCGGGCATGGTCCGGATCAGAGTCGCGGGCCAGCGGCTGACGCCGGTGGAGGTGTCCGCGGAAATTCTGAATGCGCTGCGCGATCGCGCCGAAGCGCATCTGGGCCGGGCGGTCGGCAGGGCCGTCGTCACCGTGCCGGCCTACTTCGACGACGCCGCCCGCGCGGCGACCAAGGATGCGGCGCGGCTGGCCGGGCTTGAAGTCCTGCGCCTTGTCAACGAGCCGACAGCGGCGGCGCTGGCCTACGGGCTCGACCAGGGCGCCGAAGGCCTCTACGCCATTTACGATCTCGGCGGCGGAACCTTCGACATTTCCCTGCTGCGCATGGAAAAGGGCGTCTTCCAGGTGCTTGCAACCGGCGGCGACGCGGCGCTTGGCGGCGACGATTTTGACCATGCCGTTGCCGAAGCCTTCGTCGCCGAACGGACGCAGCGGCTGGGCGCGGAGATACTAACCAGCGCCGACGTCAAGATGGCACTGATGTCGGCGCGGCTGGCCAAGGAGTGCCTGAGTACGCAGGAGACCGGAAGCTGGGTCATCGACGCCGGCGGGCGGCAGACCACCCACGCACTGAGTCGCGACGTGCTCGAAAGCCTGATCGAACCGCTGGTCGCGCAAACGGTGACGATCTGCCGCAACGTTCTCGCCGACGCTGAGATTACGCCGGAGCAGGTCAATGGCGTCGTGCTCGTCGGCGGCTCGACCCGCGTTCCGCTCGTTCGCCGGCAGGTCGGCGCCTTCTTCGGCACCGAGCCGCTGGCGCACATCGATCCCGACGAAGTGGTCGCGGTCGGCGCGGCGCTCCAGGCCGAGGCGCTGACCGTCGGCTCCGAGACGCTGCTGCTCGACGTGACCCCGCTCAGCCTCGGGATCGAGACCATGGGCGGACTGGTCGAGAAAATCATCCCGCGCAACACCCCGATCCCGGTCGCCAAGGCCCAGGAGTTCACGACCTACCAGGACGGCCAGTCGGCGATGGCCATACACGTCCTCCAGGGCGAGCGGGAAATGGCCGAGCAGTGCCGCTCCCTCGCCCGCTTCGAGCTGCACGGAATCCCGGCATGACCGCCGGGGCGGCACGGATCCGCGTCACCTTTGCAGTCGACGCCGATGGCCTGCTGACGGTGTCGGCCGCGGAACAGACCACCGGGATCGAGCAGGAGGTTGCGGTCAAGCCATCTTACGGCTTGAGCGAGGACGAGATGGCGGCAATGCTGTATGAGAGCATGGCCCATGCCGGCGACGACATGGTCCGCCGCCTGCTCGCCGAAGCACGGGTCGAGGCGAGCCGGGTTCACCTTGCCGTGGGCGCGGCATTGAACGCCGACGGCGATCTGCTTGTCGAAGGCGAGCGCGAGGTCATCGAGGGCGCGATGGCGGCGCTCGATGCGGCCATCGCCGGCGAGGACCGCGAGGCCATCGGTGCACGCGTGGAGGCCCTGGAAAAGGTCACCCGCGCGTTTGCCGAGCGGCGGATGGATCGGGGAATCCGGGCGGCCCTGCGCGGCCGCGGCGTCGATGAGCTGGCGCCGGCGACGCCGCCCGAGCATGAGGGATAATATGGCCGATCAGCGGCCGAGCGAGGGGAGAGACAGCGGCAATGCCGAAGATGACGTTCGTGTCGGCGGACGGGACGGTGCGAAAAGAGGTCGAGGCTCCGGTGGGACTATCCGTTCTTGAGATTGCCCACCGCAACGACATCGACCTCGAGGGGGCCTGCGAAGGCTCGCTCGCCTGCTCGACCTGCCATGTCGTCGTCGAATCCAAGTGGTACGATGACCTCGACGATCCGACGGAGGAGGAGGAGGACATGCTCGATCTTGCGTTCGGGCTCACGCACACCTCGCGCCTCGGCTGCCAGATCAAGATGAGCAGAGGATCTGGACGGCCTCGTCGTCACGCTGCCGTCGGCGACCCGCAACATGATGGTCGACCGCTAGTCGACGCGACACGGAACACGCTGAAGGGGCTTGCGGCCATGGGCCTGCGCTGGACCGATACGCGCGACATTGCGATCGCACTCGATGACGCTCATCCGGATGCGGACGTGGTGAACCTGCGCTTCACCGACCTGTGGGCATGGGTGCAGGCGCTGCCGGAGTTCGACGACGACCCGAAGAAGTCGAACGAAAAGGTTCTCGAAGCCATCCAGATGGCCTGGCTGGACGAGCGCGATTGAGCAGGCCGCCGGCCGGTGATGCCGGGCTTGTTCTCAGACCTCCGCGCGGCCTGCGGCGAAATCTGGACGGCTTACATTCGCCACCCGTTCGTGCTCGCTCTTGCGGACGGGACTCTGCCGCAGGCCTGCTTCCGCCGATACCTCCTCCAGGACTATCTGTTCCTCATCCACTTCGCGCGCGCTTACGGGCTTGCAGTGTACAAGTCGGAAACGCTGGCCGACGTTCGCGCCGCCGCCGCCGGCCTCAGCGCGATTGTTGATCGCGAACTGGACCTGCATGTAGCCTATTGCGAGAGTTGGGGCATGAATACCGACGAACTTCCCGCCGCCGAGGAGGCGGACGCGACCATGGCCTATACCCGCTACGTGCTGGAAAAAGGTCTCTCCGGGGATCTGCTCGACCTGCAGGTCGCGCTGGCGCCCTGCGTCGTCGGCTATGGGGAAATCGGTCACGCCCTTGTCCGCGATACAGGCACGCTGAGGCGACGGGAACCCCTACGCGAGCTGGATCGAGATGTACGGCGGCAATGACTATCAGGCCGTCGCCGCCGCCCACATCGCCCAGATGAACAACCTTTTCGCGCGACGTGGCGGGCCGGGGCGCCGGCCCGGATTGATAGCGACCTTCCGCCAGGCGACGCGGCTGGAGCACGCCTTCTGGGACATGGCTCTTGCGGCGCCGCCGCCCCAAACCTGATCTATCTGATCCGCAGCACACAGTGTTCGACATGAAGCACGCCACCGGACGCTTTCTGCTCCTCATGACCAGTCTGTCGCCGGTTGACCTTGCGATCACCGGGATCTTTGTCGCAGTGTCCGGCCGCGAGGGGGTCTTCGGCGTCGATCTTCTTGCCAACGTCGCCATCTTCGGTCTCTTGAACGTGGCGCTCGCTCACCGGCTGTTCCGTCCGATCGCGCGCGCCTTCGGCGGCAACGCGAGCAGACAGGCCGCGAGCGAGCGCATTCGCGCCCTGCCGGGACTGGCCGCGCTGCAGGCGGCGGGCCTTGGCTTTCTGTATTGCCTTGTTGTGACCTACCTCGGCGTTTTCAACCCGAAGCCCGGAGGCCCTGGAAAAACTCGACAAGACGTACGTACTTGCCGCGTTGTTCTGGTACGCCATTGTTTATGCGTTGTATTACTCTTTCTACATCTACTTCCTAATCAACGACTATTTGTACTGGCTACGCCCACGCCTGGCGAGGTCCGGGCTGTCCGTTCCCCCCGCCGGGCGGCGAATGCGCACAAAGTTGCTGGCGGTCTTTTTGATTTTGGCCGTCACCCCCACCGTCCTCGCCATCCTCGATCTGACGTTCTTTCGCGAGATCCGCGCGGCGCAAGGACTTACGCTCAATCAGCAGATCTTTTTCGACCTTCTTGCGTCTGCGTTTCTGGTTGCGGTGTCGTTTATCTTCGTTTCGCGCAGCCTGCTGCGGCCGGTCAATACCCTGATGGCGGCGATGACAAGGCTTGGCAAGGGGGACCTGAATGCGCGAGCGCCGATCACCGCCGACGATGAGCTGGGGGTGCTCGCGCAGCGCTTCAATGCGATGACCGATGAGATGCGCGAACGCGCCTACATCCGCGACACCTTCGGTCGCTATGTTCCGGAAAGCATCGTAACGGCGCTCGTTGCCGGCCGCGGTACGCTGAAGCCGGCACTAGCCGAGGCAACAATTCTGTTTACCGACATTGCAGGTTTTACTGGATTGGTCGAAAGCGCTCCGCCAACGCGGGTGGTCCGCATGCTGAACGAGTACTTCGCTGCGGTTACCGAGCCGATCGCCCGCTACGGCGGCGTGATCAATCAGTTCCAGGGCGACGCCATGCTCGTGACCTTCAACGTACCCGTCGTTGACCCGTTCCATGCCGATCACGCGGTCATGGCTGCCCTGGAGATCCGGCGCGCCACCCAGGGACGCCGGTTCGCCGGCTTCAGCATCGATACGCGCGTTGGCGTTAACACCGGCGAGGTGGTCGCCGGCCCCGTCGGATCCGCAGATCGGCTGAACTACACCGTGCACGGCGACGCGGTGAACCTAGCGGCCCGTCTCGAGCAGTTGAACAAGAAGCTCGCGACCCGCATCCTGATCTCGCAGACCACGATGGACAGGATCTCGGGCCACTATCGCATCAGGCCCATGGGGACGGTGGCGTTGCGCGGCAAGAGCCGGCGCGTCGCGATATACTGCGTCGATGGATACAAGGACGCCGACGAGCCGCAATCGGTGGTCGAGGGCCGCACATCGCCGGATGCGCTCGCCGAGCAGAGCCCACGCGGGGAGCAGCCGCGCCAGTGACGCCATTCACCCTCGACGGGACCAGATCGCCCTGCTTGGGACGGGCTCATCCGAATGCAGCGATTTGGTCGGCGCCGCCGCTCCAAACCTGATCCAGGCCGATCCGCAACATGCGGTAACCGACAAGAACCAGGCCACCGGCCGCTTTCTGCTTCTCATGGTCAGCCTGTCGCCGGTCGACCTCGCGATCACCGGCATCTTTGTCGCCGTGTCCGAGCGCAAAGGCGCGTTCGCCGCGGTCACCGAGCCGATCGCCCGCTACGGCGGGGTCATCAACCAATTTCAGGGGGACGCCATGCTCGTGACCTTCAATGTGCCGGTCGTCGATCCATTCCACGCCGACCACGCGGTACTGGCTGCCCGACCCGCGTCCTGATCTCGCAAACCACGTTGGACAAAATCTCGGACAACTATCGCATCCGGTCCATGGGGACGGTGTCGTTGCGCGGTAAGCGCCAACGCGTTGCGATCCACAGCGTCGACGGATACAAGAGCTCCGACAAACCGCAAGCACTGCTTGGCGGAACCCAATCACCGGGTCCTATCCAATGACGCCGTTCACCCTCGATGCCCGGCTGACCGAGGATTGCATACCGCTGGGGCGGTTCGCCCTGAGCCGACTGCTGTTGATGAACGACGCCACCTACCCGTGGCTCATTCTCGTGCCGGAACGCCCGGACATGCGCGAGCTATTCGATCTGGACGCGGCGGACCAGTCCGCGCTGGCCGCGGAGACGGCGCTGGTCGCGCGCATGCTGAAGACGCTGTGCGCCGCCGACAAGATCAATGTCGCGGCCCTGGGCAATGTCGTCGCCCAGCTTCATATTCACGTCATCGCCCGCTTTGCGAAGGATCCGGCCTGGCCGGCGCCGATATGGGGGCACGCCCTGCCGCGTCCGTATGCGCCGGACGAGGCGGCGGGCATGCGCGGGCGGATCGCGGCCGCCCTCGACGCGCTCGCGGCGACGCCGGCGGATGGCGATGTCGGCAGAGGCTGGCGGGCGCTGGCGTCATAGCTTCATCGCCGGTGTTGAAGCATTGATTGTCAGATTGACTTCGGCTGCATGTTGAAGTCTCATTGCGGGCGCTAGAACTACAAAAGGAGGGTGGTCATGCGAGACGGCGATGAGGTGCTTTGCTAGAACTTGGTGGACATGAACGAGACCTTCGACGAGACACGAATGGGTTATGGCTCCTGCTCGGTCTCGGGATGCCCGTGTTCAGCATACAAGGACACCTACGGATCACAGCTGTGCAACAACTGCGGCCACAAGTACACCGACCACTGGTGAAGCCGATCGGTCGCGAGCTTTCGGATCTAGCGCGCGAGCATGACCGACGACGACGACTTGATGATGACCGAGAGCTCAACGCCATTGGCCAGCTCCAGATCACCGGCGGCTTCGGCCGTCACAACCGAACTGATAACGTTACCGCCGCCGATGTCGACAAGGATCCGGGCGTTGACCGGACCCGTCTTGATTGCAATGACCTTACCATTGATGACGTTGCGCGCGCTGAGTTCCCACTGGGGCCTCCGGAGCCTGAATGGGAACCCTGGAAAAGACGTAGCAACAAACATGCCGCACAAGGAGGCTTTGCCCCTGCCCGATCCGGACCCATATCCGCCGACATGAACGCGCTTGGAATCGACAGGAACCCGGCCGACACCCGGGTGGTGGTCGCTATGTCCGGCGGCGTCGACAGTTCGGTAACGGCCGGGCTGCTCGCCGACCAGGGTTTCGACGTCGTCGGGGTTACCCTGCAGCTCTACGACCACGGCGAGGCCGTTGGCCGGGGCAGTAGCTGCTGCGCCGGCCAGGACATCCACGACGCCCGCCGGGTCGCCGACCGGCTCGGCATCCCCCACTACGTCCTCGATTACGAGCAGCGCTTCCGTGCCCAGGTCATCGACGACTTCGCCGACGCCTACCTCGGCGGCGAGACGCCGATCCCCTGCGTTCGCTGCAACCAGCGGGTCAAGTTCACCGACCTGCTCACCACGGCCCGCGCACTGGGCGCGCATGCTTTGGCCACCGGTCACTACGTCCGCCGCACCGCCGGCGTCCACGGTGCCGAACTTCACCGCGCCGTCAGTTGCCAGCGCGATCAAAGCTATTTTCTCTTCGCCACCACCCGCGCGCAACTTTCCTTCCTGCGCTTCCCGCTGGGTGCTCTGCCGAAGGCCGAGACGCGCGCGCTCGCCCGCCGCTTCGCACTGCCGGTCGCGGAGAAGGCCGATAGCCAGGACATCTGCTTCGTCCCCACCGGCGGCTATGCCCGCGTTCTCGAACGCCTGCGCCCCGGGGCCGATCGACCGGGTGATATCGTCGGGCTCGACGGCGCGGTCCTCGGCCGCCACAACGGCATCGCCCAATTCACCGTCGGCCAGCGCCGCGGCCTTGGCCTTTCGACCGGTGAGCCGCTTTTCGTTGTCCGGCTCGAGCCGGAAATGTCGCGGGTCGTTGTCGGCCCGCATGACGCTCTGCTTCGCCGCGAGCTCCGCGTGGGCGAGGTGAACTGGCTCGGTGACGGCAATATGCCGGCCGAAGGGATGCGCATCGAGGTAAAGCTGCGTTCTTCGCAACCGCCGGTCGCAGCCACGGTGCGGGGCGCCCCCGGCAATGCCGGCGCCGCCACTGTCGAGCTTGAGGCGGCGCAGGCGGGCGTCGCCCCCGGCCAGGCGTGCGTCTTCTATGACGGCGACCGCGTGCTCGGCGGCGGCTGGATCCGCCGCGACGACGGCTGAAACGGCGTACGGACTTGCGCCCCGTCGGCGAAAAGCGGCAGGATGTCG
>CAWBNC010000042.1:0-15872 GCA_963789785.1 uncultured Alphaproteobacteria bacterium
ACAATCGAGCTCGGCCCGGGTGTCCATCTCGTCGAGGCCGACCGTGAGATAGGGCCGGGCCTGGGCGATCATGCCCGAAATGGCGCCGTTCGATCCCGAGCGGGACGCGTGCTTGGCCAAAGCTTCCGCCCGCTGGACGTCGTGCGCGCGCATCAGCCGCGTTTCGCGGCGGATCTGTGCCGCCGTTTCGTGCGCCATGATCTGCGCCCGGTCCTCGCCGCCGGTCCGTTGCCAACGCCAGTTGTCCCAGGCGTGCCAGCCGTGGTAGCGCACGCACAACAAGTCGCGGCCGAAGCGGGCGCGAAAGCGGGCCGCGTTGCCGAGGTCGTTGTGCGGCTGGCGCGCGCACCACTCGTCGGTCTCACCGTCCCACTGGTTAAAGGGAATCTCGGCCTCGTCCTCGACGGCCGGCAGCACCCGTCCGGCGCCCGGCACTTCGTCGGCAGCGCCGGGATCTTCGCCCGGCGGGGGTGGTGGGTCGGGCGGTTTGCTCATGCCGCCAACACGCTCCCGTCCCGCAGAACGTCGTTCCAGTCGCGTTTGGCTTGCGGCGGGATTTCCAGCCGCACCTCGCGGCCCTGCCGGCGGAACCGCCCCGCCGCCCGCGCCAAGCATCGTCCGGCGGGGGTCATGGGGTCGGCGCCGGCGGCGATCCGCGCCGCCAGATCGGGCTCGTCGCCGTCGCCGCAGAGGATCACGGTATGGACGCTCTCGGGCAGGACCACGGCGCGGAAGTTGTCGACGGCGATCACCGACCAGACCGGCCACCCAGTCATTTGCGCGACGGCCAGCCCGGTCTCGATGCCTTCAGCCAGGGCCAGGACCGGGCCTTGCGTCGGCGCCAGCCGGACCGCACCGCCCCTGTACGTGCCGAGGACCTTTTTCGTGGCCGGCACCGGCGCCTTGCGCACATTGCCGTCCCGCCGGACGGCTAGATAGGTGCGATGGACGCCGATCAGCCGGCCGTCCGGCCCCTGGATGGCGGCCAGTAAGGCCGGCCATCGGTCGAGCACCTGACCATTGGCGTTGCGATAGTCAAGCTCGGCCGCGTAGCCGAGCGACGGCGCCGGATCCGGCAACGCAAGGCCGCGGCCGGCAAGGTAGCGCTCGACGGGGGAACCTCGCGGGTCAAGGCGGTCGCGCCAGATCGAGCGGGCAGCGGCGAGCGAACCCGGATGCGTCCAACTGCGGGCGGGCGGGGGTCGGCGCGCGGATGCGCGCTGCGGAGCGTCATCTGGCACGCCGAGCCAGTCGCGCGCCCAGGCGATCGCCTCGCCCTGGCGGATGCTCTTGGCCCACGCGATCAAAGCGATCAGGTCGCCGCCGATGCCGTCCTCGAACGAGCGCCAGGTCCCGGCGCGCCGTCCAGCGACGTGGATGGCGAGCGAACCCTTCTTGCCAAAGCGCAGCTCGCGGCTGCGCCGGTGGGATCCACCCGTGCCGTGGCTCGGCGACGGCAGGTTAAGCTGGTCGACGAGCGCCTCAACGCGATCGAGCAGCAGGGCCTTGAGCCGGGCGAGATCGCTCACGCCGCGCCCTCCGGGTCCGGTGCTGGCCTGCATTCCAGCGCGTAGGCCGCAGCCGAAGCGCCGCCGGCCTCCACCGCGATCAGCCGGCGGGCCAGCGCGCCGATGCTGTCGGCCCCGCCCAAGCCGGGGTCGGCCCGAGTGAAACGGGACCGGACCCAGTCGGCGCCTTCGGCGATCGCGGTGAGGTTCAGCCCACTGGCCAGCCCGACGCTGACGGCGACGCAGACTATCGGCAGGCCGATCGGGATCGGTGCGCCTGCCACCGGCATGACCGCGACGACCCTGGCTCCGTCGACCGCTCGATCATCGCGATCCCAGGTAACGGCGAGGATCCGCTCGCGACCGAGATACGGGTAGGGCAGCACCGTCTGCAGCGGTCGATGGCGGAGCGGGAGATGGGCCTGGCTCACGCGCGCCGTCCCGAGTGTCAGTGACGGCCGCGCCAGCCGGCCGGCCGGGGCCGCGGCTCCGTCAGCGGCAGGTAGTTGTCAAACGGCCGCTCGGAAGACGAAGAGCCCCGGTGGGGGTCAAGACGCCGGAGGCTACCGCGTCCATGGACCTGATCCACCGGGGCTTGCGCTGCGGCGGCGAGTCGCCGCAGCCAGGCTGGCGCCGGGAGGAAGCGCCGCGGGACGTTCCGCCGTGTCATGCTGCCCGTGGCTCGATCCGGACCCGTCGCCAGCGGAGCAAGTGGCTGAGCAGAGACGGGCGCAGGCGGTAGCGCTTGATCCGGGCG
The DNA here is from genome assembly GCA_963789785.1 of uncultured Alphaproteobacteria bacterium. Classification (GTDB taxonomy): domain Bacteria; phylum Pseudomonadota; class Alphaproteobacteria; order Rhodospirillales; family Defluviicoccaceae; genus JAEULH01. Next base: position 2,266 of record CAWBNC010000042.1, read on the forward strand.
TCGCGCCGGGATCGTGTTCTTCCACAGCGGTACGCAGACCGTCGAGCATTCCCGAGGCGCCGTACGGTGCGGCTCGCAGACCTTGCCACCAATTTCGATGAGCCCCCTCGCGTTGATCATGTGATCAGTCTTGTTTCATCTTCTGGAATCCGCAAGTTATTTTCGACATGTGGAAGATATTGGCCAGCATGTTGACCACAGTGGATGCAATTCCGGTCATTAAACGTGGTCATGATGCTGACCATCGTGATCACTAGTCTTACATTTTTGGATAAGTTGCCCTCTGTGAGCGATAAAAATGCAATTTTTCTCTTGACCGCTCTTCCAGCCAGCGAAATGATCACTGTCCTGGCACATTCGGGCTACAAGCGCGTTGAACACAATCATTCGACGGTCTCTGTAGTGCTTTTGTGGGGGATCCCATGGTTAAGAAGGCTGAGGTTGGGGTATCTTTGCTTGGGCCGGCAATTGAGAAGCGTAGGCAGCAGTTGGGCCTCCGCTGGCAAGAGGTGGCGGCGCGTGCCGACATCAGCCGGACCACTCTGCGTTTTCTTGTGCGAGGCGTAGCCGAGCCCCGGTGGGCGACAATCGAGGCGGTAGCGAGGGCATTGGTGACAACTGCGTGGAACCTCCTCCGTGGCGACGCTCCAGTCGGAGAGACACCGGGCGGACACGACCTCTTCGTCGATCGCGTGTGCGAGGCGATTGGCCGCCTGCCGCCTAACCGGCTGATTGCGGTCGCACAGATCGTCGACGCCATCGCCGAGGCCCCGGCCGACACGCCGCCGGCTGGAATGCCCCTGAACAGCGGGGGCGGCGATTAAGTGAGCGGCCGCTGCTCGCCCTACTTGGCGAGATTTTCGCCGTCATGGCTGGCACCGCTAGCGACGTCGACCGACGCGATAGCAGGTGCGGTTCACGTGCGCGGCGGAACTCGTCGACAGCGGATCGATCGGCCGATCAGCGGTCTTTGACGACGACGCCCCCGTATGAGCAATGACAGGTTGTTCAGCTTGAACGACATTCTCGCGACGGTGCCTGTCGGTCGGCGAACGCTGCAAAAGGTCATCGCCCGGCTCGGCTTCCACCCGCCGCCGGGCCAGCGCAAGTTGGTCTTCAGCGCCACCCAGGCGCGTGCCATCAGGGAAGCGATCACATGTCGCGCAAGTCCGACCACCCCCTCCGCGTCTATGCCCCCGGCGAACGCAAGGGAAAGCCGTGGTGTGTCATCAAAGGTCGGCTCGTCGACGGACGCCACGTCGAAAAGCTCCTCGTCGGGATCACGGATCCGCAGGAGGCCCGATCCATTGCTGACGAGTATTATCGAGCGGCGGAAGCTGCAGCCCGAGCAGGCTGCTGAAATGGCGCCTGGTTGACCCGGATCTTCGCGGTTGGTGTGGGGTCATTTGCTTGCGCTGATGCTGGCTACCGTCGTTGCTACCGTCGTTTGGCCGGGAGTTTTCGGGCGCTGAGGACACTCCGGACGGAGTCCGGCCGTCAAGCCGGGGCTTTGAGCAGCTTTGGCAGCCGGACGAGATTGTAGGCGGCCATGGCGAAGGTGAACTGCCAGTCGATCTTCGCCAGCCCGCGGTGGCGGGCCTTGCTGAGCCCGGCGATGGTCTTGGCCCAGCCGAAGGCCTCCTCGATGCGCTTGCGGATGCGCAGGCTGACCGTGTAGCCGGGATCGCGCGCCGTCTCGTCGTCGATCGCCGAGCGCCGGCCGCTGAGGTTCTGCGCCACGTGCGCGGTGACGTCGATCTCGCCCAGCTCGGCTATGAAGTCCTGGGCGTCGTACCCCTTGTCGGCGCCCAGCGTGATCGGCTCCGGCCGCCCCGGCGCCTCCGCGTGCGGCGTGATCAGCTCCACGGCGGCCAGCCGCTCGGCGTGGCCCGAGGCGCGGGTGGCGACGGCGCCGACGATCAGCCCGTTGCGGTTCTCCATCAGCGCATGCCCCATGAAGCAGAGCTTCGCCTCCTTGCCGCGGCCCTTGCGGTAGAGCCTGGCATCCGGATCGGTGGCAGACGCATGCGTCTCGTTGCCGCGCTTCTGCCCGCGGAAGTCCTGCTCGCCATTGCGTCCCGCATCCGGCGGCGCTCCGGAGCCGTCCTTGGGGCGGAAGCTCTTGGTGCTGGCCCAGGCCTCCAGCAGCGTGCCGTCCACCGAAAAGTGCTCGCCGGACAAGAGCGTCTTCACCTGCGGCTGCGCCAGCACCCCGGCCAGAAACTTCACCGCCACATCGCCTTCCAGCAGCCGGTCGCGGTTCTTGGTAAAGGTCGTCGCATCCCACACCGGATCGTCGACGCCCAGGCCGACGAACCAGCGGAACAGAAGGTCGAACTCGATCCGCTCCACCAGTTGCCGCTCCGAGCGGATCGAATAGAACGCCTGCAACAAGAGCGCCCGCAGCAGCCGCTCCGGCGGGATCGAACTCGCGGCCATGGGGCGAATACAGCCCGTCGAACTCACCCGAGAGCCCGGCCAGCGTCGCGTTGACAATGCCGCGGATCAACCGCAGCGGATGATCCGCACGGACCCGCTTCTCCAGGTCCACATAGCTGAACAGCCTCCCACGAACCGTGTCGCTCCCGCGCATCCCGACCTCCAATCACCACCAACCCGAGATCAGGAATCACGAACGCGCAAAAACCGCCACCCTTTTCAGCAGCCTGCGAGAGCAAGGTGGTGCGCCTGCCAAACCAGACACGTTCCGAGAGCTAGCCGAGCGGTACAAGGCCGTACGCCGCGTCAGCACTGAGCAACGCGGGCGGATTGACCGCCTCGTTGGCGTGCGGCTCAACTCGCTCGCCGGCGGGCGCCTCGGCGAGGTGCCGCTGAACCTGCTGACGCCGGCCCTGGCGCAGGAAGCCGCTGGCATGCTCTATGGGCACCGAACGCCACAGACACGGAACCGGGGCGCAATCATGCCATTTTCCGCTGCCGTGCATTTCGCCGCTGAGAACGGCTGGATGCCATACCTGCGGGTCAAGGGCTTCAAGGCGATCGACCGGAGAACGCCGCGGCTTGAGGCCGGCGAGGACGACGCACGGCGCCTGCTCGCTGCAGCAATGGAGGCGCGGCCGAAGAAGTGCGACAAGTACAAGGCTGACCACTCCTACCGCTTTATTCTCTTGCTGTTCCTCTTTCGCCAGGGCTGGCGGATCAGCGAGACCCTGCGGCTGACCTGGAGCCAAGTGGATCTCGTCAACGGCGTTCTTCGCGACATCGCGGTCGACAAAGGCAACGCCGTCAAGAACCGGATCGTCATGCATCCCGACGTCTTCGAGGCCCTGGCCAGTCTGCCCGAGAGCGACCCGCAGCGGGCGGCGCGCGAGCGGCGCGGCCGAGTTTTCCCTGGGTCGATCGGCATAACGTCTATCGCTGGTTAAAGCCGTTCTGCGCCGCGGTGGGGGTTCATTTCCGGCCGCACATGGCCCGCGTCGAATTCGCCTCGCAGCTGAGCGAGGCGGGGCAGACGGACGCCAAGATCCGCGACGTCTGCACCTGGACCGATACCCGCTCAATCGCTCGCTATACCCGGACGAGCGAGCACGAATGTGAGGCGACCATTGCCCTCGTCGGCCGCCCGCAGCGACGAGCGCCTGCGGCCGCCGATGTGGGCCGCACCGGCTCGGCTGTGGGCTCGGCCAAATAAACTATGAAAATCAGCCGGTTACGCAACCTTCACACGGCAGGGGTCGCAGGTTCAATCCCTGCCGCGCCCACCAAAAGATGGGGCTCCGTAGATCGTGTACGGCGTTTTCACCTTTCAGAGCTGGCATCCGGCTTCTCCTCGCGCGTTTTGTTCGTCGTGCGCCAGTGCGCCGGCCGGGTCAGGCCCTCGGGGAGGATGGTTTTATCGTCGCCGATCACGGCTTTCAGCTGCTCCTGGGTGAGGTTGATCGCCCCCCGGAGGTCCGCGCCCTCAAGGCTTGCGGGGTCGAAAATCATGCCATTGATTTCGCTCCAGAGCATCGCGCCCTCAAGGTCTGCTCTACGGAGGTCAGCGCCTATGAGTTTTGCGTCCATTAGTTTTGCGCCTATCAATTTTGCGTTTATGAGCTTTGCTTCGCTAAGGTCAGCGCCACCGAGGTCAGCGCCACTGAGGTCAGCGTCAATAAGGTTTTTGCCTTTAAGGTCCATGAATGCGAGCTCTACGCCTTTGAGGTCTGTGGCCCAGAGTATTGCGCCACTGAGGTCTGCTGCATTCTCTTCGCCCCAGTAGGTTGGACTCCCGAGCGCTTCGGGTCCGGTTGAAGAATACCCGATACGTGTGTTCTTGAGATTTGCGCCGGTGAGGTCTGCACCACTGAGGTCTGTATTGCGGAGGCTCGCCCCCTCGAGGTCTGCTTCGCGAAGGTTCGCGCCCTTGAGGTCTGCGCCCATAAGCTTTGCGCCACTGAGATCTGCACCCATGAGCTTTGCGCCTCTGAGATCTGCACCCATGAGCTTTGCGTTCTTAAGGTGGGTCAGAGGCAAATAGGCCTTCTCCAAGGGAGCTGCAGCCAAGCTGACGCCGTCCCTGTTCAAGTCCTGGAGCGCGTCCCGTCGTCCGCCGTCGCCGGTCGATCCCCTCGCCGAATTGATCAGCTCCCAGGCCCTGTAGTGACGTTCCTTGGTCCGGTCGTCGGCCTCCATCAACCAGAATATGGCGATGATGAGGACGGTGCACCGTCCGGCCAGCTCGAGCAGATCGAACAGCGCCAAGCCGCGCAGGCGGCAATAGAACCACTCCAGGCCCCACTCGATTGCGAGCAGAGAGCGGACGTACCAGGGCCTGCCTTCGTGTTGCGCCTTCCATCGGGGCCAGGTTGGCGGCTTGGCGTGCCGTGGCTCAACAGGGGGAATGCGGCGCGACCGGCGTGCGGCGGTGGAAGTTTTCGAAATGTGGCGGGGTCTCATCCTCACAAATCACTTCCCGTGCTTGCTTTACACATGTCTGCTTCTGCCAGAAGAAAATGTACTAACTGCGACTACTTTAATTCCGAAATGCCATCTGGTTATTGAGCTCGTAAATTCAATATAAGGCTTATCCCTCTGCGTCCGGCGGTAGCGAATGTGGTGGTGACGGCATGAGGTGAGGGGTTGTAGAACATAGAGCGAACATTTTTCTTGAGAGTTCGCCATGTCCGACTTTCCTCGCTCCATCTTGGCGTTTCAGCGTCAGTTCCCGGATGAGGCCGCGTGCGCGGCGTGGCTGTCGGCTTCGCGCTGGCCCGACGGCTTTTGCTGTCCCAGTTGCGGTCACGGCAAAGGCTGGGAGCTGGCGACCAGGGCTTTCACCTGGGAGTGCGCCGGCTGCGGCAAGCAGACGTCGGTCACGGCGGGGATCGTGATGCACGGCTCGAAGCTGCCGCTGAGCGTGTGGTTTTGGGCGGCCTATCTGATGGCCACCCACTCGAACGGCATCTCCGCGCGGCAGATGTGGCGGCAGTTGGGCCTGGGGTCTTACAAGAGCGCCTGGCTCTTGTGCGCCAAGCTGCGCCGGGCGATGGTCGATCCCACCCGCGCCCTGCTGTCCGGTGTGGTCGAGATCGACGAAACGCACGTGTCCCACCGCACCAAGGATGACCCGGTGGCGGGCGGACACGGGCGAAGCCCGGACGGCAAGATGCAGGTCGTCGTCGCCGTCGAGATCATCGAAGAGGCTCCCGGACGCTTGCGCCTGGGGGCGATCGAGGACGCCTCGTCGGCCAGCCTTCACCCGTTCGTCAAGGCCAATGTCGCCGCCGGCTCCACCCTCAGGACCGACGGCTGGAGCGCCTACCCCGGCGTTGCCGGGCTCAAGCACGAGCCCCACGTCGTCGGCGCCATGGCGGCCCACATCGTCCTGCCTTGGGTGCACCGCGTCATCGCGAACCTCAAGACATGGGCGCTCGGCGTCTACCATGGCCTCCGCCGCCCCCATCTCCAAGCCTACCTCGACGAGTTCGTCTTCCGCTTCAATCGCCGGCGCACACCCCATGCCGCGTTCCAAACCCTTCTTGGCATCGCCAGCACCATCAAACCGGCGACCTACAACATGCTGATCGCACCGGAAGCAAAGGGATAAGCCTGTTCAATATAATAGTTTATATTTGAGTATTTAGACAATGCGGCGGCATTGACCACTGCTGTACGTCAACGCCGCGCGCGCCTCCCGCCCCGCCGCGCCTCCCGCCCCGTCGCGCCTCACCCCACCGGCAGCGTCGCCAGCGCGCCCGGTTCCAGCAGGTCGACGGTCTGGTAGCCGTCGGTGAAGTCGCGGTTGAGGCGGACGTTGTCGACCATCAGGCGCGAGTTTTCGGTGTCGCTGGCGTAGCCGGCGAGACGGTCGTTGAGAACGGCGAAGCCGACGGTGAGGTCAGCATCCTCGACCGCGGCAAAAACGGACGTGTGCCAGCCGCTGGCGCCGGCATCGCCGGTGGTCCGCACGTCGGACAGTTTGAAAACCGCGGAACCGGCGGCGTCGGCGACCGTGAAGACGGCAAAGTCGTTGTCCGGGATCGCATCGCCCGCGTCGAACAGCCAGTCGAACGAGATCCGGTCGCCGGCCGCGACCGCGACCGACAGCCGCGTCGCCGCTCCGAACGTGGGCGCGGTCCCGTCGACGTCGAAAGGCATGGCGATGGGCGCGCCCGGCGGCGGCTGCAGGCCGAGAAACCGCTCGATCCCGTTTTCGGAGGCGCCGTAGGCATGGAGGACGGCCATGGCCTTGCCTTCGGTCGCGCTGAAAACCCCGTGGTCCCCGTCCGGCTCATCGAACCGCGACACGAACTCGATCCGACCCATCGCTTCCCGATAGCCGACCCCGTCGTCGAAGCCGGCGATCAGCTCGCCGACCGACGGCTCCGGCGCGGGCTTCGCCGGTTCGAACAGGGCGAAGTGGCCGCCGAACCCGTCGTCCTCGCCGCCGATCAAAGTCAGTCCATCCGGATTGATGTGATCGCGCAGGTTGTCGACGTAGAGGCGCGACGGCGCTTTCGGCAGGAAATCGTTGATGACGACGAAACCGATGCTGTAGCGGCCGGTGGCGCCGACCGTGTACTCAAGGCTCTGCCACGGCGTCGCGCCCATGTCCCCGACCGCGGCGGCGCTTGAGAGGACGAAGGCTTCGCCATGATGACCGTCGGCGACCGTGAAGGCGGCGAAATCGTTGGCCGGCAGCTTGTCGAACGCGTCGAACAGAACGTCAAAGACCAGCGTCTGGCCGGCGTGCAATACCATCGAGGTCCGGATCGCCGACCCGTCGTGGACGTCGACGCCGTCGACGAGCGTTCTCAGCGTCTGATCCGGCAGGTCGAGAAAGCTTTCGAGCTTGTCCGGCCACGTCTCGAATGGCGCGAGAGCGGCCATGCTTCCGCCCTCGACCGGCCTGATCTCGTCCAGCGGCCGATCGGGATGCGACGGCCACTCGCGATCGCCGCCCGAGACCCATGCGGAACCCTCGTAGTCCCAGACGTGGCCGGTAGGCTCCCAGCCCCGCAGCTGCGGCGGTCCGGGCGCACGCGGCGGGAGCGGCGGCTCGGCCTGCGTCGGATGCTGCAGGCCGATCAGAGCGTCGAGCCCGTGGTCCGGCGCCGCGAATGCGAACGGCCGTGCCGATGGCGCGGCCGCGGCAACCGCCGGCGCCGCGAAGTCGTGCGCGCCGTCCAGGGCCGGAGCCGGCGCACTGGCGGGCGCATGATCGGCCATTCCCCGCGCCGCCGCCTGGGGAAAGACGAACGAGATGTCGCCCGCGTCGGGCATGCCGGCGCCGGTTGAAAAATCCGGCGCGTCATCGGCTGGCGTATCGGCTCCGGCTGTATCTTCGCCGGCTTCGCCCTCGGCAGCGTCTCCAGCCGCGAACCCGGTAGCCGCCGTGAGATCGGCGTTATCCGGCGGTTCCGCATGGATTGCCGCCATGACCGGCATCCAGTCCGGAAGTCCGTCCGCGGGAACCTCCGACAGCGGCTGGGCCGGGTCCGACCAGTGCTCGATGGCGACCGCCGGCGATCCTGGGTGAAGCGCATAGGCTCCGCCGTCGTTGACGATCAAAACCGCCGCGTCGGCGTCAGGCGCGGCGCCGATCAGCGCCGCCCTGAGCCCGGAGGCAAGATCGTAGCTGATCGCGACGGTGGCGGCGTTGACGGCAATGCCGGCGGCCGCGGTGTCGACCTGAACCGCCGCTGCGCCCGACGCGGATGCGGGAGCGTCGAGAACAATGGCGCCGGACAAGACCACGAGGTGGAGCGAGCCGCCCTCGGGATCCGCCGGCGGCTGGATGATAGCGCGGCTATTGCCGGCCATGCTCAGAGTTGCTCCGCCCGCCAGCGACATCACCACACTGGTGTCGGCGCCGGTGACGAGAACCTCCCCGACAGCGACGCCGTCGCCCTCGGCAAGCTCGCCGGTGAACCCGGATGGACCTATGACAAGCAGGAGACCCTTGATGGTGTCGACATGGGCGATGGCGGGGAAAGGGAGCTGCAACGGCACGACTGCCTCACCTTGGTAGAACAACCAAAGCGACAGTAACACATCGGCAATGTCTCTAAAAGCCTCGTGTAAATTTTTTAGCAACCTAAGGTAGTGGCAGGCCCGAGCTATAGGCGGCCGCGCATGACGTGCAGCGGGTGATGCGCCGCGACCCGCAGCTGCGGGCGATCGCGATCGACCTCGCTCAGAGCCTCGACCTCGGTCAACGTCTCCCGGCTGCGCCGAGCGATGCGCTGATATTCTTCGGTGCCGCGCCGCTTCCAGGCGATCTCTTCGTCGCTCAGGAGCCGGCGCACCTTCGCCGGAATACCCGCCGCCAGCGAACGCGGCGGCACCTCGAAACCGGCGGGGACGAACGACATGGCGGCGACGAAGGCCGCCTCGCCGATGACGCAGCCGTCCATCAGCACCGCGTTCATGCCGACAAGGGCGTGCGCGCCAACCGCTGCGCCATGCAGCACGGCGCCGTGGCCGATGTGGCCCCACGGTCCGACCCGGCATTCGGCCTCCGGGAAACAGTGCATCACGCACTGGTCCTGAACGTTCGCGCCCTCGCCGACGACGATGCGGCCGATATCGCCGCGCAACGCCGCACAGGCGCCGATGTAGCAGCCCGCCTCGACGAAGACATCGCCGATGAGAACCGCCGAAGGATGAACGTAGGCGCTCGGATCGACCACCGGAATGACGCCGTCGATGGCGTAGACCTTGACCATTCTCTGCCTGCTCCCGTCTACGGCGGCTGTCCGCCCAGGCGCCGCGCCGCGCCGGATCCTATCGCCAATACGCGCGCGAAGCTTCATCCCTTGCAGGGAAGCGCGGGGAGGAGCGGCGAGCAGGCCGCGCCAACGGCCGAAGTGGATTGGCCTGCCTTGACACTCGCCGATTACAAGGTATAAATGCCTATAGACTGAATATATTAAGGACCGTTTCCCTGCGTCCGACCCCGGCGTCCCCGCACTTTGTCCCTGTCGCCATTCCTCGAGGAGATTTCATGCAAGAGCATATCAAGATCACCAACACCCCGCCGCGCGTCCAGTACATCGGCGACGGCGTGCAGCGAGAATTCTTCTTTCCCTTCGCCATCTTTGCGCCGGAGAACGTCGAGGTTTTCATCGGCAACACGCGCCTGACAGGCGGCATGACCGTCGAGGGCGCAGGAGAAAGCGCGGGCGGTTCGGTCATTCTCGATGAGGCGCCCGGCATGGGCGTTCTGGTCACGGTACGGCGACGCATCGCGATCGAGCGGACCACCGACTTCCAGCCCGCGGGCGCTTTCAGCGCCCGACTGATCAACGACGAACTCGACTATCTGACCGCCGCGCTGCAGCAGGTTGCCGCCGATGCCGAGGCAAGCCTCCATCTCGACGCGACCGAGCCGTCCGTCGATATGACCTGCCCGCCGCCCCGGCGCGGGCCGGGCGGGTGCTCGCCTTCGACGCGGACGGCCGGCCGACAGCGGAAAGCAAGGACGAGATCGCCGCCGCGATCCGCCACGGCGCGGTGCGCGAGCTCGGCAACGACGATCATCCCCAGTATCTGACCACCTATCGCGCCAATACCTGGCTGTCTACCCACTCGCTCGACGACCTGCGCGAGGGCGTCACCGTCAAGCGCTACACGAACGCCGACCGGAACAAGCTTGCCGCGATCCGGCTGGAGCCGAAGCCAACCCGCCGCGTGTCAGCGAGCAGGAAAAGGGCGCCCTGACCGAAACGGAGGCCCGCACGTTCTCGCCGCGCGACATGGCCGAAGTCGCCGCCCGCTTCGGCGGCGGTACGGGCGGCGGTACGGGCGGCGGGCGGTGATCCACGGCATGCTGGCCGGCCTGGATGCCGACGATCACCCCCAGTACCTGACCGCCGCGCGCGCCGACGCGTGGCTAGCCGGAAAGACAGCCGATGATGTCGCCGCCGGCACGGCCAACCGGTACATGCACCTGGCCGGCTCCGGCGAGGCCGAGGCCGCCGCCCGCGCCGACCACGATCACGCCGGAGATCTACGAGCCGGCGTTCGCCAAGAACACCGCCTTCAACCGCGACTTCGGCACCGCCGCCGAAGAAGTCGCGCGCGGCGACCATAGCCACGATGCCGCGGCGATCGCCAGCGGCGTGCTCGATGCCACCCGGCTGCCGCTTGCTCTCGGCGACACCGGCAGCGGCGGCGCGGCCGGCTGCGTTCCGGCGCCGGCACCGGGCGACGCGGCGGCGGGCAAATTCCTTGCCGCCGATGCCACCTGGCGCGTTCCCGCCGCGGCCGGCGGCATCGGCAAGGGCGCCGCCTTTCCGCCGTAGCCCGAGGCGGGAGACGCCTTCTACCGCACCGACCTCGGCTGCCTGTTTTTCTTCGACGGCTCGCGCGGCAAATGGCTGGGCGAGCTCGAAAGCGACGGCGCCGGGTACAACAACGATCACGCCAACAGCTACCTCCGCCGCTACAACGGCGCCACCATGAGCGACCGCGTCGGCATCTACATTCCCTACGACGTCACCATCGTCGGCCTGAGCATGGGCTGGGTCGGCGCGCAAGCGGCAACGTTCACGTCGTCCGCAACGGGGTCACCGTCGTGAACGTCCCGTTCCCGAACCACGACCGCCGTCGCCGACATGAACCTCGAACGCGGACTTTGCCGGCGGCGGCGATCCTCGCCTTCCGCACCAGCGGCCACACCGGCGCCATGAACTCCCCGCAGCTTCGCTGCTGGTGGCGCCGGCGGGCCGACTGAAGCGGCGATCGACGGCGGGCGCCCTGGGGCGCCGCGGCTCAGATCACCCGCTTCTTGCCGCAGCTCCTCGATCTCGCCTTCGGACAGGCCCAGCATGCCGGTGAGAACCTCATCGGTGTGCTGGCCAAGGCGGGGACCCAGGCTCTCGATCCGCCCCGGCGTCTCCGACAGCCGCGGGATGACGTTCGGGACGATGATCGTCTCGCCGATATCGGCTTCGTCGACGGCGACCATGTTGCGCCGGGCGTGGAACTGGCGGTTGCCGAAGATGTCGGCGATGTTGTTGAGCGGTCCCGCCGGCGCCCCGGTCTTGTTGCAGCGGGCGAGCACCTCGTCGCGGGTAAGCGAGCCGCACCAGTCGCGGACGATCTCGTTGACGTCGTGGCGGCTTTCCAGCCGCGTCTTCTGCTCGCCGTAGAGGCTGCTGGACGCCAGTTCGGATCGGCCCATCGCCTCCGCGAGGCGCGCGAACAGCTTGTCGGTGGTGCAGGCGATGGCCACCCACTTGCCGTCCCTGGTCGGGAAGTGGCCGTAGGGGCAGGCGCTCTCGATGTGCGGACCATGGCGCTCGCGCACCGTGCCGTACATCGCGTAGGCCGGAACGAGCTCGTCGGTGCAGCGGAACACCAACTCGTAGAGCGCGGTGTCGATGTACTGGCCGCGGCCGGTCAGGTCGCGGTAGCGCAGCGCCATCAGCACGCCGATGCAGCCGTAAAGCCCGGACATGTAGTCGCCCAGCGTGGTCGAGCCGGGCGTCACCGGCGTTCCCTTCGGCATGCCGGCGAGATAGGCGAGGCCGCCGACGGCATGGGCGATGCGGGCGAAGCCGGGGCGGTCCTTGTACGGCCCGGTCTGGCCGTAGCCGGTGACCCGCAGCATGATCAGCTTCGGGTTGACCTCGCGCAGCACCTCCCAGCCGAGCCCCCACTTCTCCAGCGTGCCGGTGCGGAAGTTCTCGCACAAGACGTCGGTCTCGGCGATCAGCCGCTTGAACAGCTCGACCCCGTCGGGGCGGTGCAGATCGATCGTCACCGACTTTTTGTTGCGCGCCTCGCTCAGCCAGGTCAGCGTATCGCCGCGCTTGGTCGGCGTGCCGAAGCGGCGGCAGGCGTCGCCGCCGACCGGGTGCTCGACCTTGAGCACCTCGGCGCCGAACTCGCCCATGATCGCGGCGCAGTAGGGCGCGGCGATGACCGTCGCAACGTCGATCACCCGGATGCCGCTCAAGGGCAGCGCTCGGTGTGTTCACTCATTGTCAACCTCATTTCCTGGACCGGGGCCGCGAGGCCGGGCTAGATGATCTTGCGCTTGCGCAACGAGGCGATGTCGGCGGCGGACATCTCGAGCAGCTCGCGCATCACCTCGTAGGTGGCGTTGCCCAGCGGCGGCCCGAGATTGGTCACTCGCCCCGGGCTCTCCGACAGGGTCGGGACGACACCCGGCATGGCCACGTTCAGCCCGTCCTCGGCGACCTCGATGATGTTGCCGCGAGCCTGGAAGTGCTCGTCGTCGAAGATGTCGGCGATGGAGTTGAGCTTGCCGATCGGCACTTCCTTGGCCAGGCATCGCTCCAGCAGCTCGCTTCGGGTGAGCGACAGGGTCCACTCGATGACGATCTTGTTGACCTCGTCGCGGGCCGCCAGGCGCTTGCGCTGCTCGCCGTACAGGGTGTGCGAGGCGAGCTCCGGCCGCTCCATCGCTTCCGCCAGCCGCTCGAACATCTTGTCGGTGGTGCACGCGATCGCCACCCACTTGTCGTCGCCGGTGCGGAAGTGGCCATGGGGCACGGCGACGAAGCTGCCGGCGCCCTCGCGCTCGCGGATCTTGCCGAACAGCCCGTAGGCCGCGGCCAGTTCCTCCATCTGCCGGAACACCGCTTCGTAAATGCCGATGTCGATCACCTGGCCGCGGCCGGTCTTCTCCTTGTGGCGCAGCGCCAGCATGACCCCGATGGTGCCGTACAGGCTGGAGATGTAGTCGCCGAGCGGCGCGGTGCCGGGAACGACCGGCGTCTCGCCGGGAAAGCCGGCGAGATAGGAGAGCCCGCCGATGGCATGGGCAATATGCGCGAAACCCGGGCGGCGGCGGTAGGGTCCGGTCTGGCCGTAGCCGGAAACGCGCAGCATCACCAGCCCCGGATTGGCGGCGCTGAGCACCTCCCAGCCGAGGCCCCACTCCTCCATCGTGCCCGGGGCGGAAATTCTCGACGAGCACGTCGGCCTTGCCAACAAGCTTGACGAACAGTTCGACGCCTTCGCGCTGGCGCAGGTCGATGGTCACCGACTTCTTGTTCCGGGCCTCGCTCAGCCAGGCAAGGTGGCATCGTGCGCGCCGTGGGCGTGCCGAAACGGCGCATCGGATCGCCGGCGATGGGGTGCTCGACCTTGAGCACCTCGGCGCCGAACTCGCCCATGATCGAAGCGGCGTA
>CAWBNC010000043.1:0-244963 GCA_963789785.1 uncultured Alphaproteobacteria bacterium
CGCTTGTCGTTGCGAGGAGGCGCAGCCGACGAAGCAATCCACAGCCGGCATGCGTGGCGTCGTGTTGACATCAGTCGGCCGTTGCACCCATTATCCCGCCTGCGGAAGGGGGACCGGCGACGCTGGTGCCCCTCGTTTCGCCAAGGTCCGGGGCCGTAGCTCAGCTGGGAGAGCGTCGCGTTCGCAATGCGAAGGTCAGGGGTTCGACTCCCCTCGGCTCCACCATCCTCTTTACGCCTAACTTTCTTGACGGAAAAACCAGGCGCGCCTACCGGATCGACCTCCGCGACTTCATGGCCTTCGTCGGGATCCGCAGCCCTTCCGCCGAGCACCTCTTCGGAAGCACCCCAAGGGACGTTATGTTGTACAAAACATGCTGCCGTAGCGGCAGATTGCTCGGCGGGAGAGGTGCGCTCTGAGGACTGCCTCGGACGCTTGGTCGCGAGGGGTAGAGCGTCGTCACCGGTTCGCCCGCAGAATTCGGGGTAGAGCTACCCAAATCGCCCTGGAGTTGAACGTCGGCAGGCGCGGGAGTGCCATTGATCGCGATGCATAAATTTCCTAGGGTGTTTATCTCCTACTCGCACGATGATACAGAACATCAAGAGTGGGTCTACCGCTTGTCTTGCAAGTTGAGTAATGGTGGTGTGGAGGTTATCTTAAATCAATGGGACTTAGCCGCTAGGTTCCAATCTTGCTCACTTCATGGAGACAGGACTATCTTCAGCGGATCGCGTGCTCGTAATATGTACAGACGAGTATAATCGGAAGAGTGACAACCTTCTTTGCGGAGTTGGTTACGAAAAAAACATAATAAGTGCCGAGATACTCCAGAAAGCAGAAACATCTAAGTTCATACCTTGTATCAGGCGGGTGGGCTCCGAACGAAAAGTGCCGCGATGCCTCGCGGGGCGCAAGTACTTGGACCTGTCTAGTCGACGAAGAGCTTGAGGCGCGATTAACTTCGTTGCTGCATGAGATTCATGGTGTACCGGAGAGACCAAAGCCTAAGATCGGACCAAATCCTTTCCGAAATAAGTCTGGTAATGAAGTAGATTGTCTTGGCAGCACTAGCTTCTTTTCGCGCCGCTTCGAGCAGGCGTTCCCCGGCGTGAGGGGTATTGAGTGGTTTAGAGAACCAGAAGTGGCAGTTGAACGGCTCAAGATTCTGTTTCAAGATCCTATAGTTTCAGATCGATCGAACCCAATATGGTGGTGGCGCGGCGGCAACATGCCTGTAAAGTCTTTCTCTGCTATACCACCAGATGTAGTCTATCTGGATGATCAAGAGCTGTTGCTGGACGAAGTTGCCGCCGTAAACAAGGGTGGCTACTTCCGGCAATTTCCTATATATCAAGACAAAAGCTTCCCGGCCATCTGGCTTAAGCTTGAGTAAAGCTAAAGCCACTAAGCTTGAGTCTGGCTCCTATCTGGCCGAGAAGGACGCATTTATTATGGAAGAATATGCAGAGTATCGAGGGCAACCAGTCACGCTTGCCGAATTTGACGATGGCGCGGCCGTCATAGATGGAAAAGTCGTGAATATTGCCGGGGAGGCAGTTCGGCGGATAAAGTTTCTGACCCCCTACAACTTGGTAATTGCTCCTCACCACAGTCCGATCAACAACTCCGACTTTGATGAAGTACTGGTTCAGCATCTGGACGATATGCTGAGATTCTCTTCAAAGCTGGAAGATCTTGTAGGTGGCTTATCCCTGTGCTTCCGGCGCGATCAGCATGTTGTAGGTCGCCGGTTCGATGGCGACGGTGATGCCCAGCAGGGTTCGGAAGGCGGCGTGCGGCGTGCGACGCCGATTGAAGCGGAAGACGAATTCATCGAGGTAGGACTGGAGATGCGGGCGGCGGAGGCCGTGGTAGACGCCCAGCGCCCATGTCTTGAGGTTCGAGATCACGCGATGCACCCAGGGCAGGACAACATGCGCCGCCATGGCGCCAACGACGTGGGGCTCGTGCTTGAACCCGGCAACGCCAGGATAGGCGCTCCAGCCGTCGGTCTTGAGGGTGGAGCCCGCGGCGACATTGGCCTTGATGAACGGATGAAGGCTGGCCGACGAGGCGTCCTCGATCGTCCCCAGGCGCAAGCGCCCGGGAGCCTCATCGATGATTTCGACGGCGACGGCGACCTGCATCTTGCCGTCCGGGCTTCGACCGCCTCCGCCCGTCACCGGGTCGTCCTTGGTGCGGTAGGACACTTGCGTTTCGTCGATCTCGACCACGCCGGACAGGAGGGCGCGGGCGGATTGACCATGGCCCGGCGCAGCTTGGCGCACAAAAGCCAGGCACTCTTGTAGGAGCCCAGGCCCAGCTGCCGCCACATCTGCCGCGCGGAGAGGCCGTTCGAGTGGGTGGCCATCAGATAGGCCGCCCAAAACCATACGGTGAGCGGCAGCTTCGAGCCGTGCATCACCGTCCCCGCCGTAACCGACGTCTGCCGGCGACACTGGGCGCATTCATAGGTCCACGCCTTTGCGGCGAGTTCCCAGGCACGGTCATGTCCGCAGGCCGGGCAGCGAAAGCCCTCCGGCCAGCGAGCCGCTGAAAGCCACGACGCGCATGCAGCCTCATCCGAAAACTGACGCTGAAAGCGCCAAGATGGAGCGAGGAAAGTCGGGCATGGCGAACACCTCCGGCATATGCATGTTCGCTCAATGTTCTACAGCGTCCTTCGCCCACCGTCACCGCGTATCGTGGCCCCGGAACCAAAGGGATAAGCCACCTTGTAGACGCCATGCTGAAGCTGCCCCGCCATCCTGTGGATGTAAGATACAAATAGAGCTCCTAGGCAAATACTTTTCTCCGTATGGGCGGTGTCCCGCGCTCCCCGCTCTTCCTGCAATGCCGCGCATGTAGTGTTTAGGCAAACGCGCGATAGAGCGGTCCGCTTCTTACGCGTCCTAGACCGGCTACGCCGTGAGCCACGCATCCAGCGCCGGGGCGAGTTCTTCGAACGGGCGGTAGCCGATGGTCAGCGCGGTGAGCCCGTTCGCGTCGCCGAGCACCACCGCCGGAAAGCCGGCGATGCCCAGCGCCTGGGTCAGGCGGAAGTCGGCAAGCGTCGCCTCGGCGATCTCGGCCGCGGCGTAGACGGTCGCGAACGCCCCGGCATCGCCGCAGAACGGTTCGGCCAGCGCCGCCAGCGTGGCCGCGTCGGTGACATCGCCGCCCTCGACGTAGAAGGCCCGCTGCAAGGCGGCCAGATACGCGAAGGTCCGCTCCGGCGCAAGGTTGCGCATGGCGACCGCCGCCCGGCAGGCCGGCGCGGTATCGTAGACGAAGCCGTCGCGGTCGAAAAAGGCGAAATTGAAGGGCTGGCCGGTGGCCGCTTCCACATGCTCCCAATGGCCGCGCACGGCGGCCTTGAGCGCTCGCGTCCATGGCCGCGGTCATGCCGGCGCGCAAGCCGCCGACGACGAGGCGCACCGGCGCCCGGTCGCCGTACTCGGCGCGGATCCGGGCGATCACCGGGGAAAACCCCCAGCACCACGAACACATCGGATCGGCGAAGTAGAACAGCCGCTTGTCGTCCGCCGCCGGCGAGGTCGGCGCATCGTGACTCATGGCTGATCCTCGATGGCTTCCATGTCGTCGTCGCTCATGCCGAAATGGTGGCCGATCTCGTGGATCAGGACATGGCGGACGAGATCGGCCAGATCCTCGCCGGTCTCGCACCAGTAGTCGAGGATCGGCCGGCGGTAGAGAAAGACCATGTCGACATCCTGCGATGACACCGAGATGCTCTTGTTGTTCAGCGAGACGCCGCGATAGAGGCCGAGGAGTTCGTAGGGGCTGTCCAGACCCAGCTCGTCCTCCGTCTCTTCGTCGACGAAGTCCTCGACGCGGATGACCAGATTGGCGGCGTGAAGTCGAAGCTCCGCCGGGATGGTGGCGAGCGCCCGGCGGGCCAGAGCCTCGATGTCGTCAAGGCCGGGCGGAGACGAGTAGGCCGGATGCATGCCGGCACCTTATATCCGCTCGCAGGCGCCGCCAAGGGCGTTGCTTTTGCCCGAGGCTTGCAGGCGAAGTCGCGCCGTGACAGCAACATGAGGGAGGCGGCGCCATGGCGGAGAGACTGACCGGTGATGCCCGGCGGAGCGCATTGCGCGACCTTCACGGCTGGTCGGAGGTCGAGGGCCGCGACGCCATCGCCCGATCCTTCCAATTCAAAACGTTCAACCAGGCATTTGGTTTCATGACCCGGGTCGCGCTGATGGCGGAGAAGCTCAACCATCACCCGGAGTGGTTCAACGTCTACAACCGCGTCGACGTGACCCTGGCGACCCACGACGCCGGCGGCGTCACCGCCCTCGACATCAAGCTCGCGGCCTTCATCGACAAGGCGGCGGCGGCGGCCGGGGCCGCCTGATCGGCGGACGGCGCGACACAGGCCTCGCCTACTTCGGCGGCATCCTGAGCGCGCCGTCGAGGCGGACGACGGCGCCGTTGAGCATGACGTTGCCGATCATGTGGACGACCAGCTCGGCGAACTCGGCCGGTTCGCCGAGGCGGGACGGGAACGGCACCGCGGCGCCGAGCTGGCGCCGGGTCTCTTCGGGCAGGCCGCGCAGCATCGGCGTGGCGAAGGTGCCGGGTGCGATCGTCAGCACCCGGATGCCGTGGCGGGCGAGCTCGCGCGCGGCGGGCAGGGTCAGCGAGACGACGCCGCCCTTGGACGCGGCATAGGCCGCCTGGCCGATCTGGCCCTCGAACGCGGCGATCGAGGCGGTGTTGATGATCACCCCGCGTTCGCCGGTGGCCAGCGGCGGCAGATCGCACATCGCCGCTGCCGCCAGCCGTAGGATGTTGAAGGTGCCGGTGAGGTTGATCGCGACGACGTCGGCGAAGGCCGCGAGCGGCAGCGGGCCGTCGCGGCCGACGATCCTGGCCGGCGGCGCCACGCCGGCGCAGTTCACCGCGATGCGGAGCGAACCGAAGGCCTCCGACGCAGCCCGCACCGCCGTTTCCGCCGAGACGGCGTCGGCGACGTCGCAGGCGAAGGCGCGGCCGCCGATGTCGGCGGCGACCGCTTCGGCGAGCGCCAGATCGCGGTCGAGCAGGACGACGTGCGCGCCGGCCGCGGCGAGCCTTCGTGCCGTCGCTTCGCCAAGTCCGGACGCCGCACCGCTGACAATGGCCGTTATTCCGGCGATGTCCATGGTTCACCCGCTGCCGTTGCGCCACAAATGCAAGAGGCCACCGCCGGGCGGTGGCCTCTTTTCGCTTGCCCGATCGTCCGCGCGCCGAAAGGCGCCCGGACCTTATGGCATATGCTGGCCGCCGTTGACCGACAGGGTCTCGCCGGAGATCCAGTCGGCGCCGTCGGTGCACAGGAAGGAAACGGCATGGGCGATGTCTTCCGGCTTGCCGATGCGCGCGCAGGGGATCTTCTTGACCTCGCCGTCGAGGATCTCCTTCGGCATCGCCGACGTCATCTCGGTGAGGATGAAGCCCGGGCAGACGACGTTGACGGTGGTCCCGCCCTTCGCCAGCTCGGCAGCCAGCGAGCGGGAGAAGCCGATGATGCCGGCCTTCGACGCCGAGTAGTTCGTCTGGCCGAACTGACCGCGTTGGCCGTTCATCGAGCTGATGTTGACGATGCGCCCCCAGCCCCGCTCGGCCATGCCCGGTGCGGCGACGCGGCAGGTGTTGAAGGCGGCGGAGAGATTGACGGCGATGACCGGATCCCAGTTCTTCTCCCGGGTCATCCGGACAAAGCGGCCGTCGCGGGTGATGCCGGCGTTGTTGACGACGATATCGATCGGCCCGACTTCTTCTTCGATCTTCTTGAAGCCTTCCTCGACCGCGGCGTAATCGGCGACGTTGATGTTGTAGCCGGGAATGCCGGTTTCTTTCTTGAAAGTCTCGATCTGCTCGTCGACGACGTCAACAACGGCGACCTTGCAGCCGTCGGCCTTGAGCTTCTTGGCGATCGCCGCACCGATGCCTCGCGTCCCGCCGGTAACAACTGCCACGCGTGCCATATGTCCCTCCACTTATTCGTGATCCCAAAGAACCAGAGCTGTTTTTATGCCCCCTGCGCGCGTTGTTACTTTTGGCGCGAGGGGCGGGCCGTCAGGGCGAGGAGCAAGAGGAGCGCACAAATGCAGGTTCGGCCCCCTGAGCGACGGCGTCGTTTTGCCCCCGGACGCGCGGCTTGTCAAGGCGCAGGCCGGCTTCGAGCGACCTCCGGCCCGGTCCGGCCCCTCGCCCATTTTGCACGGCGACACTCAACGCTGGCGCATCCGCACCATATTGGTTCGATGTCGCAGCCTTCGCGTCTCCATCGCGCCGTTCGGGTGCTTGGCCAGCGCACCTACGGCACCTATAGCGCCGGGAACGCCGTCTCCTTGATCGGCACCTGGATGCACCGCGTCGCGGTCGGCTGGCTGGCGTGGGAGCTTACCCATTCGGCCGCGTGGCTCGGGGTGATCGCTTTTGCCGACCTCTTTCCCACGGTCGTCACGGCGCCGTTTGCCGGCGCCGCCGCCGACCGGTGGGACCGCCTGCGCATTCTTCGCCTCACCGCGGCGCTGGCGCTGGCGCTGGCCGCGGCTCTGCTCGCGTTGAGCATCGGCGGTGTGCTCGGCATCTTCCCGCTGCTTGCCGTGACGCTGGGCCTTGGCATCATCACCGGTATCGCCCAACCGGCGCGGCTGGCTTTGATCGCCAGCCTGGTGCACCGCGACGACCTGACGACCGCCGTCGCCATTAATTCCATCGTGTTCAACCTGGCCCGCTTCATCGGCCCGGCTTTTGCCGGAATCGCCATCGTCGGCGGCGGCGTCGCAGTGGTTTTCGCGGTCAATGCGCTCAGCTACGCGGCCTTTCTTCTGGCACTGTCGCGCTTGCCGCGCGAGGTCGGGAAGCAGGCTCCGGTGAGCGCGCGGCGCGGCGGTGGCGGCGGTCTCGGCGCCGATCTCGCCGATGGGCTCCGCTATACCCTGGGTCATCGCGGCATCGCCCCGCTGCTCGGCCTTCTCGTCGTCACCAATATCTGCGGCCGCCCGTTTGTCGAGCTTCTTCCCGGTTTCGCCGCGCAGGTCTTCGCCGCCGGGCCTGAAGGTCTGGCGCTGATGACGTCGGCCATCGGCCTGGGCGCGATCGCCGGCGCAATATGGCTGATCGGCCAGAGCGCGCCGCGGCGGCTCGCCGGCGTCACCGTGCTGAGCACCCTGAGCCTGGCCGTGGGCATCGTCCTGTTCGTTGAAGCCCCTCGGCTCGTCCTGGCCCTGCCGGTGCTGGTCGTGACAGGCGCGGCCATGGTCGGCGCCGGCGTCGGCGCCCAGACCCTGATCCAGCTCATCGTCGCTCCGGCGATGCGCGGTCGGGTTCTTGCGCTCTACGGCCTGATCTTCCGCGGCGGACCGGCTCTCGGCGCCATCCTCATGGGCGCGCTCGCCGACCATGTCGGGCTGGCCCTGCCCGTTGGGGTAGGGGCCGGAGTCGTCGCAATCGCGGCTCTGCGGCTGTTCTTGCGCTATGATCCATTCATCGCGGCGCTGGAGGCGACCAGGAGCGACGCGGCGGCAGAAATTAGGGGGTAGTGTTTGCGCCCCCCAGCGATTATTTCACCGATGTGCATTAATGCAGCCGCGGCGTGTAGCAAAGCGGCGAGGGAGACAGCGACAATCGACATATGGGAATTTCTGGGGGAATGTCCGGAACGCAAGTGAATTCGTCATGACCACGTTGTTGTACACGCATCCGGTCTGCCAAGACCACGACATGGGAGAGTGGCATCCCGAGGCACCGGCGCGCCTGAAAGCGATCATGAAGCGGCTGAACGGGGACGATTTCGGCGCTCTCGAACGGCGCGAAGCGCCGAAGGCGAGCTTCCGCGAGATCGAGCGGGTGCACGCACCGTTCTACGTCGAAGCGATCTTCGAGAACATTCCACAGCGGGGTCACGTTCACCTCGACCCCGACACGGCCGTTAACAGCGCATCCGGCGAGGCGGCATTGCGTGCCGTCGGCGGGATTTGCGCCGCCGTCGACGCAGTCGTCAAAGGCGAGGCCGACAACGCCTTCTGCGCGGTCCGCCCGCCCGGGCATCACGCCGAGTCCTCCGCGGCCATGGGCTTTTGCCTGTTCAACAATGTCGCCATCGCCGCCGAGCACGCGCGTCACGTTCACGGGCTCGAGCGGGTCGCCGTTGTCGATTTCGACGTTCACCACGGCAACGGGACGCAGAACCATTTTTTCCGCTACCGCGATCTCTTCTACGCCTCCAGCCACCAGTGGCCGTGCTATCCCGGCACGGGAATGGAGCACGAGACCGGCGTGTTCCACAACATCTGCAACGTCCAGCTACGACCGAACAGCGGCTCCGAGGAGTTCCGCCGGGCGTATGGCGAACGGATCCTTCCGGCCTTGCGCAAGTTCAGGCCCGACATGATTCTGATCTCCGCCGGCTTCGATGCGCACATCCGCGATCCGCTGGCGCAGCTCCGCGTCGAGACCGAGGATTTCGTCTGGCTGACCCAGGAGTTGATGGAGATCGGTGCCGGCGATTGCGCCGGACGGGTCGTCTCGACCCTGGAGGGTGGGTACGATCTGACGGCGCTTTCCGAGAGCGTCGCCGCTCACGTCAAGGTGATGATGGGCTCCTGAAGGCGTCCGCACGCGGCGCCGCAATTGGGACTTGCGCGAACGCGGCAAAGGCGCATAAACCCGGAAGACGCGACCGGCGCGGGCGCCGGACGCATCCTTAATACGTGTGAGGACAGCGGGCGCTCGAGGCTTTGTCCAGCGCCGCGCCTGCGGGGATCATGGCGGACGAGACTGACGCCGGCGGCGATGTTTCCGCACTGAGTTTCGAAGACGCACTGTCCGAACTGGAAGGGATCGTGCGTCGCCTCGAAGAGGGGTCGGCCAAGCTGGACGAGGCGATTTCGGCCTACGAGCGGGGGGTTGTGCTGAAGCGGCATTGCGAGGCGAAGCTTCAGGAAGCGCAGATGCAGAGTCGAAAAGATCGTCGTTGGACCGAACGGCGGTGTCACCGCCGAGCGCATCGATTTCGACTGAATGCGTACCGAAGCGACTGTGCCTGACATCACCGCGGCGCTGGCCGACGCCGCGCAGGAGGTCGATGCAGCGCTCGATCATCTTCTGCCGCTGCACGAGGACGCGGACGGGCGCCTGATGGAGGCGATCCGCTACTCGACGCTGTCCGGCGGCAAGCGGATCCGGCCTTTTCTCGTGCTGTCGGGCGCCGAACTGTTCGATGTCAGCCGTCCGTTCGCCCTGCGAACCGCGGCCGCCGTCGAGATGGTTCACAGCTATTCCCTGATCCACGACGATCTCCCGGCCATGGACGACGACACGCTCAGGCGCGGCATGCCGACGTGTCACGTCAAGTTCGACGAGGCGACGGCCATTCTCGCCGGCGACGGGCTGCTGACCCGCGCGTTCGAGGTGCTGGCCGATGCCGGCCACCCACACCGATCCGAGGGTGCGCGCCGATCTCGTCGTGGAGCTTGCGCGCGCTTCCGGTGTTGATGGCATGGTCGGTGGGCAGATGCTCGATCTTCTCGCCGAGCATCGGACGCTCGGCATGGCCGAAGTGACGCGGATGCAGCGGATGAAGACCGGCGCGCTGATCGCCTTTTCGTGCGAGGCCGGCGCGATCCTCGGCAAGAGGAGCGACAGCGACCGTCACGCGTTGCGCGCCTACGCGCACGACCTCGGTCTCGCGTTTCAGATCGTCGACGATCTTCTCGACATCGAGGGCGATGCGGAGACCGTCGGCAAGACGACGGGCAAGGACATGCAGGCCGGCAAGGCGACCTTCGTCTCGCTCCTCGGGATCGAGCGCGCGCGCAGGCAGTCGACCATGCTCGCGCGTCAGGCCGTGGAACATCTGGCGATGTTCGGAGACGCCGCCGAACCCGCTGCGAGCGCTTGCGAGCTTCATCGTCGAACGCCGAAACTAGAGCGCTTCCGGCAAGGTCGGAGCCGGCGCCCAGTTGAAGAGTGGAGTAGATGTGACATGGACATACGGACGCCGCTTCTGGATCGGGTCGAAAACCCGAGCGACCTGAAGACGCTCCCGGAAGATCAGCTGCAGGCGCTGGCCGACGAATTGCGCCAGGAGACGATCCGCGTCGTCTCGATCACCGGCGGCCACCTCGGCGCCAGCCTCGGCGTGGTCGAACTCACGGTGGCGCTGCACTACGTCTTCGACACGCCGCGCGACCGGCTGATCTGGGACGTCGGCCATCAGGCCTACCCGCACAAGATCATCACCGGCCGGCGCGAGCGGATGCTGACGCTGCGTCAGGGCGACGGCCTGAGCGGGTTCACCAAGCGCTCGGAGAGCGAATACGATCCGTTCGGCGCCGCCCACACCTCGACCTCCATCTCGGCCGCGCTGGGCATGGCCGTCGCCCGCGATTTCCGCAAGGAGGACCACGACGTCATCGCCGTCATCGGCGACGGGGCGATGAGCGCCGGCATGGCCTACGAGGCGATGAACAACGCCGGGTCGATGGACTCGCGGCTGATCGTCGTGCTGAACGACAACGACATGTCGATCGCGCCGCCGGTGGGCGCGATGAGCGCCTATCTGTCGCGGCTGATTTCGTCGAAGCCGTATCGGTCGCTGCGCCACGTTCTGGCCGACATGGCGAAGAAGTTCCCGCGCGGCATCCAGGTCACGGCGCGCAAGGCCGAGGAGTACGCCCGCGGCCTGGTTACCGGCGGCACGCTGTTCGAGGAGCTCGGCTTCTTCTACGTCGGGCCGGTCGATGGCCATAATCTCGAACATCTTCTGCCGGTTCTGAAGAACCTCCGCGACGACCGCGAGCCGGGGCCGGTGCTGCTGCACGTCGTCACCCGCAAGGGCCACGGCTACGAGCCGGCGGAACAGTCGGCCGACAAGTATCACGGCGTGTCGAAATTCGACGTCGTCACCGGCGAGCAGGTCAAGGCCAAGGCCAACGCGCCGAGCTACACCGGCGTCTTCGCGAAATCGCTGATCCGCGAGGCGGAAGAGGACGACAAGATCATCGCGATCACCGCGGCGATGCCCGCCGGCACCGGTCTCGACAAGTTCGCCGAGCGGTTCCCCGAGCGCTGCTTCGATGTCGGCATCGCCGAACAGCACGCGGTGACCTTCGCCGCCGGTCTTGCCGCCGAAGGCTTCAAGCCGTTCGCCGCCATCTACTCGACCTTCCTGCAGCGGGCCTACGATCAGGTCGTTCACGATGTCGCCCTGCAGAGGCTGCCGGTGCGCTTCGCCATCGACCGGGCCGGGCTCGTCGGCGCCGACGGCGCGACCCACGCCGGCGCCTTCGATCTGCCCTACCTCTGCTGCCTGCCGGACATGGTGGTGATGGCGGCCGGCGACGAAGCCGAGCTGATGCACATGATCGCGACCGCCGCGGCCATCGACGACCGGCCGAGCGCGGTGCGCTACCCGCGCGGCGAGGGCATGGGCGTCGACATGCCGGAGCGCGGCACGGTCCTGCCGATCGGCAAGGGCCGGATACTGCGCGAAGGCTCGACCATCGCGCTGCTCAACCTCGGCGGGCGGCTGAAGGATGCGCTGCAAGGCCGCCGAGGAACTGGCGGCGCGCGGCCTGTCGACCACGGTGGCCGACGCCCGCTTCGCCAAGCCGCTGGACGAGGATCTGATCCGGCGCCTCGCCCGCGAGCACCAGGTCCTGCTGACCATCGAGGAAGGCTCCGCCGGCGGCTTCGCCGGCCACGTGCTGCAATTCATGGCGAGCGCAGGGCTGCTCGAATGCGGGCTCAAGGTCCGGCCGATGACCCTGCCCGACGTCTTCCTCGACCAGGACAAGCCGGAGCTGCAGTACGAGCACGCCGGGCTGAGCGCCGCCCACATCGTCGCCACCGCCCTGCTCGCCCTGGGCCGCCCGGGCGAGGCCGCGGAGGCGGTGCGCGCCTGAGCGGGTGCCGGGGCGCGGGGGGCGAGCGGGGCGCAGCGCGCCGACGAGTCTGGTCGTCGCGCGCGGGCTGGCCGAAAGCCGGACCCGGGCGCAGGCGCTGATCCTCGCCGGCCTCGTCTTCTCCGGCACCCGGCGGATCGACAAGCCCGGCCAGCGGCTCGCCGCCGACAGCGAGATCACCGTCAAGGGCCGCGACCACCCATGGGTCTCGCGCGGCGGGCTCAAGCTCGCCCATGGCCTCGACCACTTCGCGCTCGATCCGGCCGGCCTGGTCTGCCTCGATCTCGGCGCGTCGACCGGCGGCTTCACCGACGTGCTGCTCGCCCGCGGCGCCGCGCGGGTCTATGCCGTCGACGTCGGCCACGGCCAGCTCGCCTGGCGGCTGCGGCAGGATCCCAGGCGTCGTCGTTCTCGAACGCACCAACGCGCGCAACCTCGGTCGCCGCCCAGGTGCCCGAGCCGGTCGGGCTCATCGTCTGCGATGTCAGCTTCATCGGCCTCGCGACCGCCCTGCCGGCGGCGCTCGCCCTGGCGGCCGGCGACGCGGCGCTGGTCGCCCTGATCAAGCCGCAGTTCGAGGCCGGGCGCGCCCAGGTCGGCAAGGGCGGCGTGGTCCGCGACCCCGCGGTCCACCGCGCGGTCTGCGCCGAGGTCGAGGCCTGGCTCGAGGCGCAACCCGGCTGGCGGGTGCCGGGCATCTGCGAAAGCCCGATCACCGGCCCATCCGGCAACGTCGAGTTCCTGATCGGCGCAAGGCATTAAGACCGTACATCTTCGACTCGCAAAAGCACGAGCTTGTTTTTGCCTCCCCGCGTCGCGAGAATCCGCGAGCTCCCGCTCTAGCAGGCTGCTGAAATGGCGCCTGGTTGCCCGGATCTTCGCGGTTGGTGTGGGGTCATTTGCTTGCGCTGATGCTGGCTACCGTCGTTGCTACCGTCGTTTGGCCGGGAGTTTTCGGGCGCTGAGGACACTCCGGACGAAGTCCGGCCGTCAAGCCGGGGCTTTGAGCAGCTTTGGCAGCCGGACGAGATTGTAGGCGGCCATGGCGAAGGTGAACTGCCAGTCGATCTTCGCCAGCCCGCGGTGGCGGGCCTTGCTGAGCCCGGCGATGGTCTTGGCCCAGCCGAAGGCCTCCTCGATGCGCTTGCGGATGCGCAGGCTGACCGTGTAGCCGGGATCGCGCGCCGTCTCGTCGTCGATCGCCGAGCGCCGGCCGCTGAGGTTCTGCGCCACGTGCGCGGTGACGTCGATCTCGCCCAGCTCGGCTATGAAGTCCTGGGCGTCGTACCCCTTGTCGGCGCCCAGCGTGATCGGCTCCGGCCGCCCGGCGCCTCCGCGTGCGGCGTGATCAGCTCCACGGCGGCCAGCCGCTCGGCGTGGCCCGAGGCGCGGGTGGCGACGGCGCCGACGATCAGCCCGTTGCGGTTCTCCATCAGCGCATGCCCCATGAAGCAGAGCTTCGCCTCCTTGCCGCGGCCCTTGCGGTAGAGCCTGGCATCCGGATCGGTGGCAGACGCATGCGTCTCGTTGCCGCGCTTCTGCCCGCGGAAGTCCTGCTCGCCATTGCGTCCCGCATCCGGCGGCGCTCCGGAGCCGTCCTTGGGGCGGAAGCTCTTGGTGCTGGCCCAGGCCTCCAGCAGCGTGCCGTCCACCGAAAAGTGCTCGCCGGACAAGAGCGTCTTCACCTGCGGCTGCGCCAGCACCCCGGCCAGAAACTTCACCGCCACATCGCCTTCCAGCAGCCGGTCGCGGTTCTTGGTAAAGGTCGTCGCATCCCACACCGGATCGTCGACGCCCAGGCCGACGAACCAGCGGAACAGAAGGTCGAACTCGATCCGCTCCACCAGTTGCCGCTCCGAGCGGATCGAATAGAACGCCTGCAACAAGAGCGCCCGCAGCAGCCGCTCCGGCGGGATCGAACTCGCGGCCATGGGGCGAATACAGCCCGTCGAACTCACCCGAGAGCCCGGCCAGCGTCGCGTTGACAATGCCGCGGATCACCCGCAGCGGATGATCCGCACGGACCCGCTTCTCCAGGTCCACATAGCTGAACAGCCTCCCACGAACCGTGTCGCTCCCGCGCATCCCGACCTCCAATCACCACCAACCCGAGATCAGGAATCACGAACGCGCAAAAACCGCCACCCTTTTCAGCAGCCTGCTAGGTCTTCGCGAATTGCGATTATCTTAATAAGATTTTGAGCAAAACGAGTGCAGCGCTTACGTATTTCATCTAGAGGCCAATCCTCTGTCCCCCATTGTGGCATAGCAAAAGGACTTGAAACCGAACATAACTGTAAAGCGTCCAGGCATTTAATTTCTATTTCGTCAAGTGTTTCAAGATGTGCTGGGCTTCCTTGCATGGCTCCACCGAAAAAGGTCGCCGTAGGATCGCTTCAGCGCTTCTGTCAAATTTTCTACCTTCTTTCCTTCTGTAAGAACGTCGCTCGCGGTGAGTGACATCCTATGTATTGCGTCACGCTTCTCAGAAGCTTTTGCGGCGTTGTTCACAGATCTTGCGAAAACGAATGACAACACTGCAGCAAACGCGCTTATTGCAGTCGCCAATGCTGAGACAAAGAGGGCATCTATCATTCTAGTACCGCATACGCTCCATCAGACAATTCCGCTCGTATTACCGATCCTTCCCGTGGTATTCCCGGTTTGGCATCATCTCCAGGCCGTGGGCCATGCGGTTGGTGTAGTTGAAGAAGGCGGCGACATCGCAGATGTCGAAGATGTCGGCGTCGGAGAAGCCGACGTCGCGCAGCCGCTGGCGGTCGGCCTCGCCGATGTCGTGTGGCGCGAGCGTCAGGGTCCAGGCGAAGTCGAGCATCGCGCGCTGGCGCGGCTCCAGGTCGGCGACGCGGTAGTTCATCACCATCATCTCGCCCAGCTCCGGATCGCCCGAAAGCTCGCGGATCGCCTGCCCGTGGGCGACGAGGCAGTAGTAGCAGCGGTTGGCGGACGAGACGACGACGGCGATCATCTCGCGCTCCAGCTTGGAGAGCCGGCAGGTCTCCTCGTCGAGCATGAGCAGGTTGTAGAAGGCGGTGAAGGTGCGGAACTTGGCCGGGTTACCGGTGTAGGCGCGAAGTACGTTCGGCACCAGGCCGAGCTTGTCAACGCACTTGACGAAGTACTTGACGATGTCCGGTTCAAGGTCCTCTTCGGGCGGAAGCTCGACCTTGACGACATGATCGGGTTGCGGCATTGGCACATCCTCCTCTTCGCTGCTGCGCCCTGGTCGCGCTCCGCGCTCGGTCGTTGCGGCCTGGCTGCACTCCTATCCGCACTGGGCCCTGTGGCGCAACAGGTGATCAGCGAGAACGCAGGCCAGCATTGCCTCGCAGACCGGCACGCCGCGGATGGCGACGCACGGATCGTGGCGCCCGGTGGTGGCGATCTCGACGTCGGCGCCGTCGCGCTGACGGTCTGCTGCGGCGTCGCGACCGAACTGGTCGGCTTGATCGCGACGCGGACGACAATGTCCTGGCCGGTGGAAATGCCGCCGAGGACGCCACCGGCGTGGTTGGTGAGAAACACCGGCCGGCCGTCCTTCATCCGCATGGCGTCGTTGTTCTCCAGCCCCGAGCGGGCGGCGGATGCGAAACCGGCGCCGATCTCGACGCCCTTGACCGCCGGAATGCTGACCATCGCCTTAGCGATGTCGGCGTCGAGGCGGTCGAACACCGGCGCGCCGAGCCCGACCGGCACGCCCGAGGCCGTGACCTCGACGATCCCGCCGGTCGACGAGGCGGATTTGCGCACGCCATCGAGATATTCGGCCCAGGTCTCGGCGGCGCGCGCGTCGGGGCACCAGAAGGGATTGCGCCCGGTCTCCTCCCAGTTCCAGCGGTCGCGGTCGATCTCGTGCGGACCCATCCGCACCAGCGCGCCTCGGATCCGCACCCCGTCGCCCAGCACCTTGCGTGCAATGGCGCCGGCGGCGACGCGAACGGCGGTTTCGCGCGCGCTTGACCGCCCGCCGCCGCGATAGTCGCGGATGCCGTACTTGGCGAAGTAGGTGAAGTCGGCGTGGCCGGGGCGGAACAGATCCTTGATCGCGCCGTAGTCTTTCGACCGGGCATCCTCGTTGGCGATCAGAAGGCCGATCGGCGCGCCGGTGGTCAGGCCCTCGAAGACCCCGGAGAGGATCTGCACCCGGTCGGGCTCGCGCCGCTGGGTGGTGTGCCGGCTCTGCCCGGGACGGCGGCGGTCAAGTTCGCGCTGGAGGTCGTCCTCGGCGAGGCGCAGGCGGGGCGGCACGCCATCAACCACGCCGCCGATCGCGGGCCCGTGGCTTTCGCCAAAGGTCGTGATGCGAAACAGCGTCCCGAAGGTGTTGCCCGTCATGGCCTGCTTTTTCGCGCCTACTTTTTCGTAATGAAGCTCTCCAGCATGTCGCGCACCGCCGGCGCCGCGTCGACCGCGAGCATGCCGATGGCGTTGAAGCCGCCGTCGACGTGGTGAACCTCGCCGGTCACGCCCGAGCCGAGGTCGCTGAGCAGATAGAGCGCGGAGCCGCTGACGTCGGCGAGCGTGACGTTGCGCCGGAGCGGCGAGTTGAACTGGTTCCACTTCAGAATGTGGCGGAAGTCGCCGATACCCGACGCCGCCAGCGTTTTCATCGGCCCGGCCGACAGCGCGTTGATCCGGATCGCCTTGCGTCCGAGATCCTCGGCCAGATAACGGACGCTCGCCTCCAGCGCCGCCTTGGCGACGCCCATGACGTTGTAGTGCGGCACGACCCGTTCCGAGCCCAGGTAGCTCAGCGTCAGCAGGCTGCCGCCCTTGTCCATCAGCGGTTCGGCGCGCTGGCAGATGGCGGTGAACGAGTAGCAGGAGATGGCCAGGGTCGCCGCGAAATTATCCGCGGTCGTGTCGATGTAGCGGCCCTTCAACTGCTCCTTGTCGGAATAGGCGATGGCGTGGACAACGAAATCGAGGCTGCCCCAGCGCTCGCGCAGGACGTCGAACACGGCGTCCATGCTGGCCGTATCGGTGACGTCGCACGGAAGCACCAGATCGCAACCGAGCGATCTCGCCAGAGGCAGAACCCGTTTGCGCAGCGCCTCGCCCTGATAGGTGAAGGCAAGCTCCGCGCCATGGGCGCTCGCGGTTTCGGCGATGCCCCAGGCAATGGAGCGCTCGTTGGCGACACCCATGATGAGGCCGCGTTTGCCGGCCATTAACGCGGGAGGCGTTTCGTTATGCATGTTGTTCAACTCGGGCTCGATGCTCCCTAACGTAAGCCTGAAATGAGGACAGATGAAGCCTTGCCCGGAAAAAACGCCGGCGGGATCGCGGCAAAGCCGAAGGAACTAAAGACGTGCCTTATAGGATGGTCGCGGCCGCGTCAATGTCCGCCTCCGTGTGGGGGCTTTAGCGCCGTCATCCCCCGCGCGCCTGCAGCCGCGTACGCAGCTGCGAACGAACGTCCTCCGGCAGGGCGTCGACGGCTTCCTCCACGGTGCGCAGCATCCGCCGGGCGGCGTAGAGCTGATCGAGGAGCGACAGGACCAGCCCCAGAACATCCTCATCGCAGGCGAAGTCGCGCCGCAGCTCGCTGATCAGCGAGATCCGGGCCTCGTCGACGGGATCGAAGACGTAACCGGTGGGTGTCAGCTCCGGGCGGACCCAGCGTTGCTCGATCCAGCCGGTCAGCAGGGTCCGCTCGATGCGATGGATGTGCAGGATTTCGTCAAACGTCGCCATTGCTCAGGTGCCGCTGCGGACGTGGTAGGGATGTTTCGCCGCCCAGTCTTCGACCAGCCGGGTCAGTTCGGGATCGGGCGTCGCCGGCAGCACCACCTTGAGCTCGACGTAATGGTCGCCGCGCGTGCCGCCGCCAGGCCCCGGTACGCCCTTGCCGCGCACACGCAGGCGCGACCCCGTGTTCGAGCCCTTCGGAACCGTCAGGGTAACGCTGCCGTCGATCGTCGCAACCTCCACCTTGGCGCCCAGCACGGCCTCGGCAAGGGTAATCGGGAGCTCCGAATAGATGTCCTGCCCCTTCCGGGTGAACGTCAGATGCGGCTTGACTCTGAGCTCGATGAGCAGATCGCCGGACGGTCCGCCGCCGAACCCCGGCAGTCCCTGACCTTTCAGCCGGAGGACGTGGCCGTCCTCCGATCCGGGCGGGATCGTAACCCGAAGGCGCTTGCCATCGGCCATCGCCACCGAGCGGCTGGCGCCGTTGACGGCGTCGAGAAAAACGATGTCGACGGCATGTCGCACGTCGCCGCCGGCCATCTTCGGCGTACCCTGATGCGAGCCTGTCCGGCCGCCGAACAGGTCAGAAAAGAAATCCGTGCCGTCGAGGTCGCGGTAGAACTCGCGCGGGTCGCTGTAGCGCGTTCCCGGACCGCCCTCGGCGTAGTCGCGATAGAAGGTCCGCTCCGCCCGGGGCGTGCCGCTGGCGTCGATCTCGCCGGCGTCGTAGCGCTTTTTCTTGTCCGCATCCGAGAGGAAATCATAGGCCGCGGCGACCTCCTTGAAACGGTCCTCGGCCTTGCGATCGCCGGGGTGGAGGTCGGGATGCAGCTCGCGGGCGAGCTTCCGGTACGTCTTCTTGACATCCTTGATGTCGGCGCCCTTGGCCACGCCCAGAACCTCATACGGGTCGCGCATTCCAGCCTTTCCTCGTCCGGCGCCTCCGCGCCGCCATAAGGTAGGCGATGAGGGCCCGCTCGGCAAATTTAACGCGCCGTCGGCGCCGGCGTGTTGGACTGCGCGGCCGGAGCATCTTAAATAGCGGCGATGACCGCACCTGAGGATCCAATCAGCTCGGTTCGCCGGCTGGCTCGCCGACGCGGAGAAGAGCGAGCCGAACGACCCCAATGCCATGACCCTGGCAACGGCGACCGCGGGCGGCGTCCCGTCTTCGCGGATGGTACTGCTCAAAGGCGTTGATGCGCGCGGCTTTGCCTTTTACACCAACATGGGCAGCCGCAAGGCCGCGGAGTTGCGCGCGAATCCGCATGCAGCCCTTTGCTTCCACTGGAAGTCGCTCCGCCGTCAGGTGCGCGTCGAGGGCCGGATCGAGCCCGTCGACGACGAAGAGGCAGACGCCTATTTCGCCACCCGGGCGCGGGTCAGCCAGCTCGGCGCTTGGGCCTCGAAACAGTCGCAGCCGTTGCGCGGGCGTTTCGAGCTGGAGGCCAGGCTTGCGAAGTTCACCGCAAGACACGTCGTCGGCGCCGTGCCGCGGCCGCCGTTCTGGTCCGGCTTCCGGGTTCTGCCGGCCTCCATCGAGTTCTGGGAGGACCGCCCGTTCCGGCTGCACATGCGCCATGTCTATCGCCGGGACGCCGACGCTCCGGGTGGCTGGGCCGTCGAGGAGCTCTACCCATGATGGCGAGGCCGGAGCCGGTGGCGCGGCCGGCGGCGGATGGAGCGGCGTGAGCGGACGGCTGCCGCGGCGCGGAGCGAGCACAACGATCGGCTCAAGCGCTGGGCGACGACCGCAGCCGTTGCGGTTGCCGCCCTCCTCATCGCCGGCAAGACAGGCGCTTATCTTGCCACCGGCGCCGTCAGCCTGCTGTCTTCGCTCATCGATTCGCTGCTCGATCTCCTTGCCTCGCTGGTCAATTACGTCGCCATCCGCCAGGCCGCGGTGCCGCCGGATCGCGAGCATCGCTTCGGCCACGGCAAGGCGGAGCCGCTGGCCGGTCTTGCGCAGGCGGCGTTCGTTGCCGGCTCCTCGGTGCTTCTGCTGTTCGAGGCCGGCTCGCGGCTGTTGCGGCCTAATCAGATCGAGGACTCGACGGTCGGCATCGCGGTCATGGTGCTGTCGATCTTCCTGACCCTGGGTCTGGTGCTGTTCCAACGCTACGTCGTCCGGAAGACCGACTCGGTCGCCATCGGCGCCGACGCGCTGCACTACCGCAGCGACCTGCTGATGAATCTCAGCGTCATCGTCGCTCTGGTGCTGGCGGCCAACTTCGGCATCGCCATCGCCGACCCGCTGTTCGGCATCGCCATCGCGCTCTACATCCTCACCAGCGCCTGGAGCATTTTCTCCGGCAGCCTGCATCTGCTGATGGACCACGAGCTTGACGAGGACGACCGGGCGAGGATCAAGGCAATCGCCAGTGCCCACCCCGCCGTCATCAGCCTGCACGACCTCAGAACCCGCTCTTCGGGAACGCAGACGTTCATCCAGTTTCATCTCGAACTCGACGGCGGCCTGACCCTGCTTCAGGCGCATGCCATCGCCGACGAGGTGATGGATGATGTCGAGCGCGCGTTTCCAGACGCCGAGGTCCTGATCCACGAGGATCCGGAGGGTATCGAGGAACGACGGGTGATCTTCAATTAGCACGGCGCACACGCCCGATAGCGGCAACGATCAGAGCGCGGTCATTGCATGGCTCTCCCAGGCGGCGACTTTCGGGCTTGCGGATCCGCCGCGCCGGCGCGAGACCCACGCCTCGATCGTCTTCATGACCGAAGACCGCGCTTACAAGCTGAAGCGCGCGGTGCGGTTCCCCTATCTCGACTACGCTACCAGCGAACGCCGCCGGCTGATGTGCGCGGCCGAGGTTCGGATCAATCGCCGAACGGCGCCGGCGATCTACCGTGGCACGATTGCGGTGACCCGGGATGACCATGGCCGCTTCGCCTTCGACGGCGCCGGCGATCCGGTCGACTGGCTGGTCGAAATGGTGCGGTTCGACGAGACCGCCCTGTTCGACGCCATGGCCGAGCGGGGCGCGCTGACCCGCCCGGTTCTTGAGGATCTGGCCGACGCGATCGCCGACTTTCACCATCGCGCCGAGCGAAAACCGGAGGCCGGCGGCAGCGTGGCCATGGCGGCCCTGATCGAGAACAATGCGCAGAGCTTCGCGGTGTGCTTCGCGGCGTGCCCCGACGAGGCGCTCGACCCGGAAGCCGTCGAGTGCCTCCTTGCCGGCTGGCGCCGTCAGCTCGATGAGCAGCACACGCTGCTCGACCAGCGCCGCGCTGGCGGCCATGTCCGCCACTGCCATGGCGATCTGCATCTCGGCAACATCGTACTGTATGAGGGCCGGCCGACCCTGTTCGACGCCATCGAGTTCAACGACGCGTTCGCCGACATCGACATCCTCTACGACCTCGCCTTTCTGCTGATGGATCTCGCCCATCGGGCCGCGCCGATCTTGCCGGCTCTTGCCTTCAACCGCTATTGCGACGCGACCGGCGACAGCAGCGGGCTCGCTCTGTTGCCATTGTTCGTCTCCCTGCGCGCCGGCATCCGCGCTCACGTCGAGGCGGTCGGGCGCAGGCCCAGTCCGATCGGAGCGAGAGCCCGCCGGCGCTTCGCCGGCGCTCGCCGGTACCTTCGACCACGCATGCGCGGCCCTGCAGCCGACTCCGCCGCTGCCTCGTCGCTATCGGCGGGCTGTCGGGAACCGGCAAGTCCAGCCTCGCCCGGACGCTGGCGCCGGAGCTGTGCCGAGCGCCCCGGCGCGCGGGTGGTGCGCACCGACTGCATCCGCAAGCGCCTCGCCGGCGTCGCCCTCGACGGCCCGTCTCGGCGCCGACGGCTACGCGGCCGAGATGACGCGGAAGACCTACCGCGCCCTCGCCGCCGAGGCGGGCGAAGTCCTCGCCGCCGGCCGCACGGTCATCGCCGACGGCGTCTTCGCCTCCGCCCGTGAGCGAGCGTGCCATGCGCGAGCTCGCCCGGCGCCTCCGCGTTCCCTTCTTCGGTCTCTGGCTGGACGCCCCGGCGGCGGTGCTGGAGGCGCGGGTCGGCGCCCGCCGCGGCGACGTTTCCGATGCAGGGCCCGATGTCGTCCGGATGCAGCTTGGCTTTGCTCTCGGTGAAATCGACTGGGCCGAGGTGGATGCAGCGGGGCCGGCAGAAGCGACGGCGGCGGCGGCCAGGCGGGCGCTGCAGGCGGGCTCATCCGGCGCGGCGCACGATGCGTGATCGCATCTTTATCTTTCGGCTTCAGCCTCGTCATGATGATCGGACAGGGGAGCTCCGGCAGGAGGGTGAAATGGCGATCCGGAAGATTCTGGTGCCGGTCGAGGGATCGGACGCCGGGCGCACGGTGTTTGTTGTCCGCGCTCCAGGTCGCGTCGCGAGCATGGCGCCCATGTCGCCGCTGTGCACATCCGGCCCGATCCGCGCCTCGGCATTCCGTTGATCGGGGAGGGCATGTCCGCGGGCATGGTCGAGGAGCTGATCGAGCTGACCGAAAAGGAGACCGCGGCGCGGGCGCGTGAGGCCAGGGCGCTGTTCGATGCGGATCCACGGCGAAAGCGGCCTGCCGCTCGCCAGCGACCCGGCCACGGAGGGCGCCTCCCTGTCATGGGCCGATGTCGACGGACGCGCGGAGGAGGAGATGGCACGACGCGGCCGGATCGTCGACCTCGATCGTTCTCGGCAGGCCCTCGCAACAGCCCGACACCGACGCGACCATGATCCTGAACGCAGCTCTGTTCGAGACCGGTCGCCCGGTGCTTGTCGCGCCGGTGACGCCGGGTCCGTTCGGCCGGCGGGTCGCCGTCGCCTGGAACGGCAGCGCCGAGGCCGCACGGGCCGTTTACGCGGCGATGGATTTCCTCCATCGCGCCGAGACGGTCGAGGTCGTTGCCGCCGACCCGGATAGGGCCAGCGACATCGACCCTGGCGCGTTGGTCGACTACCTCGCCTGGCACGGCGTCAGGCGTCCGGCTGCACCCGCTCGCGGACGGCGGATCCGTTGGCGATTCCATCGGCAGGGCCGCGGCCGACGCCGATCTGGTCGTCATGGGCGCCTACAGCCACAGCCGGCTGCGCGAACTCATCCTCGGCGGCGTCACCCGGCATATGCTCGAGAACACGTCCTCGGCCCTGCTGATGGCGCACTAAGTGCGGCGGTCGGCGGCATCGTGACAGCAGCAACGGAACCGGATCGCAAGACCGTCATCGTCACCGGGGCAAGCCGCGGCATCGGTCACGTGACCGCCAAGACCTTCCTCGACCGCGGCTGGCGGATCATCACCTGCTCGCGCGACCCCGCGCCGCCCGAGTGCCGACGCGATCCCAACTGGACCTGCCACATCCCTACTGATCTGGGGGACGCCGCCAGCCTCGGCCGCTTCATCAGCGAGGCCAACGAGGTTCTGGACGGCGCGCCGTTGCACGCACTGGTCAATAACGCCGGGCTGTCGCCGAAAACGCCATACAAGGAGAGACTCGGCTGCCTCAATGGCGATCTCGACGCCTGGCGTCAGGTTTTCGAGATCAACTTTTTCGCCGGGTTGAAGCTGGTGCGCGGCTTCGCTGGCGCCTTGCACAAGGGCAAGGGGGCGGTCGTCAACGTCACCTCGATCGCCGGTCACGCCATCCATCCGTTCGCCGGCTCGGCCTACTCCACTTCGAAGGCGGCGCTTTCGGCGCTGACGCGGGAGTTGGCCCACGAGTGCGCCGCCCTGGATATCCGGGTCAATGCGGTGGCTCCGGGCGAGATCGAAACCGATATGATCCAGCCGGAATACGAGGTGCTGATCCCCCGGATCCCGCTGGAGCGCATGGGCTCGCCCGGAGATGTCGCCCGGGCGATCTTTTTCCTATGCTCCGACGACGCCGCCTACATCACCGGCACGGAGCTGTGGGTGACCGGCGGCCAGCACCTCTATTGAGCCTTGGCCTCGGACTCTCCTGTCGGTATAAATCCACAAGGGCAACCTTCTGCGCGCCGGCTCGCAGCGGCCTTAACCTGAGATTGCTGCGGAAAAACGCCGCCGTTCAGGCCGGCGCCGCTTCCCTATTGGCGCGCAGCCGCCGGCGCCGGAGGCGCGCCGGCATCGGGTGCGCCGCGGACCGTGTCCGGATCGACCCAACCGCCCGAACCTCCGGCAGCGGTAGCGGCGCCGGGACCTCCACCGGCGGCCGAGGCGCTGTGATCGGCGGTGGGATCGGGAATGACCCGGGTATAGCGGCCGCTGACCTGGACCAGAACCGGCGTTCCGTCGGCGATCGGCGTCTCTTCCTTTTGCCGATTCTGCACCAGCGTGACGGTCCGCCCGTCGTTCATCCGCACGATGTATTCGATCCCGTCGTGACTGCGCGCCGACGATTCGACCAGATACCCGGCGCCGGCGCCAATGAGCCCGCCCAGCAATGCCGCCCAGCCCGAGCCCCGGCCGCCGTAGGCCAAGCCAGTCGCCGCGGCCCCGGCGGCGCCGCCGGCAAGCGGCCCGACATTGCGGCTGTCTCCGGAGATTTCGACAGGCCGAGACGAAATGACCGCTCCGGGTGTAGTTTCAATGGTCCGGCCGACGTCCGCCGAGTCGTATCGCGACGAGGTCGGCGTGGAACAGGCCGCGAGCAGAGCAACGATTGTCAGCGCACTTATCCGACCACCCAGTGCACGTTTCACCGAGTCCACCCACCGTGGTTGTAAAAGTTCATGCCGGTTTTATTATGTAACGGTTCCGCAGCGCGGCTCAAGGCCTCCGCGGGATGACATCGCAGGCACGTCGGCTCCTGGCCGGGAGAGTGCGGCGAAGCCGGCGATCCCGCGGCGCGCCCTGGCGGGTTACGGCCGTGCTGGCGGGCGCGGTAAGGATTATAGTGGGCCTCGTCTTATGACCATTCGTTCTTGCCATGCTCGCGCCGGCGTCTGCGCTGTCCCTCTTGGCCTTCGGGCGTCGCTCTTTGCCGGTGTCCTGGTGTTCGCGACGGCGGCAGGGGCGCGCGCGGCCGTGCTCAGCGAGGATCCCGGCGACCAGACCTACCTGACCATCGCCATCAATGAGGCGCTGGAAACGCGCAAGACCGAGATCGAGGTTCCGCTGCGTAATCCCGATACCGGCAGCCACGGCACGCTTGTCATCGAGCGCACCTACTACCGCGACCCGACGACCCCGTGTCGCGATTATCGCCGGACCATCGAGCGCGCCGGTGCGCCGCCGAGCGAGGTGCACGGGACCGGCTGCCGGATCGGCAAGGCGCTGTGGTCGCTGGATGAAGTGAGCGTGCCGCCGGCAGCGCGGCCATCCGCATCGGGGCGAAGCGACGCACCGCTGCCGCTCTCGCCGCGTCCAGCCGCGCCGGCGCCAAAATCCGGCGGAACCGGCGGAACCGGCGGGCCGGCTCCGGCGGCAACCGTCGGCGGTGCTGCGCCGGAGAGTCGCGCGCCCGCCAATGAAGCGCCGGCGCCATCGTTCCCGGCCTATACCATGCCGTCCCGGGCCAACCTGTGAGCACCGCTCCGACAGCGGGCGACGCCTCCGCAGATTCGACGGCTGAAGACGCGGGGCCAATCCCGCCGATCCGGCTCCGCGACGTCGTTCCGCGGCGCTACCGGCTGGCTGACGACGCTCCGGAGGCGCTGCCAGGCTTCGGCGGCCAGGCCCGGTTCAAGGCCTACGACCGCGAGACCGGCAAAGCCGTCTTCATCAAGGTGGCCGAGGACGGGAGCATCATTCCGAAGGAGGCGGAGGTCCTCACCCGCCTCGACCATCCGGCGATCGTCCGGCTGAAGCATTGGGGACGGGGTGGCGGCGCCGCCTTCCTCATTCTCGATCTGGTCGACGCGCCCGATCTGGAGGCTGTGCTGCGTCGTCACCACGGCCGGCTCGGCGTCAAGGAGATCAAGGGGCTGCTGGCGGTCCTTTGCTCCGGCCTGGAAGCCATTCACGCTGCCGGCTGCCTGCACCGGGATCTGAAGCCGGCGAACATTCTGGTTCCCGATTTTGCCGCACCGGTCATCGCCGACTTCGGCGCCGCAGCGCCGCTGGAGCGCGCCGGCGGGGAGGTCGAGACATGGCTGAGCGATGGCTATGCCGCCCCCGAGCAGTACCGCGTGGATGGCGGCGAGGGGCCGTGGACGGATATCTACAGTCTCGCCGCGGTCGCATATCGGGCGCTGATCGGCTCACCGCCGCCGCCCGCGCCGGCCAGGCTGAGGGGCGCGTGGATGAGCCCGGCGGTTTCCGCCGTTGGCGGCGATGCGATGGAGCTCGCCGCGGCGGTGGACCGTGCGCTCAACCTCGACCCGGCAAAGCGGCCGCAGTCTGCGGAAGCCTGGGTCGCCATGCTCAAGCTGCCGCGAGCGGACCCATCGCAAGATCGCGCTGCGGCCTGGCCGGCCGCCGCGAACAGCCCTGACGTGGGGGGCGACGAAACGGGCGGAGGTCTAAACGCGGCGGCCGCCGGAACCGATGCCGGTGACGATGTGGCGCCAACGGTCCGCATCCGCCGGACGATCGAGGAGCGCACCGGCGCCGACGCCGCGGCGACGGCAACGGAAAGCGCACCCCCGGCCGCGCGTCGGCGGGCGCGGTGGTGGCCCGCTGCGGTCCTCGCCGTTCTCGCGCTGACGGCGCTCGCCGCTGCCTGGGCCGGTCGTCCCGTTTACGAGCGTTACTTCAAGCGCGATTGGGTCGTTGCGCAGGACGGCAGCGGGGATCTGACGACGATCGGCGAGGCCATCCGGCGCGCCGGCGACGAGGCGACCATCCGCGTCAAGGACGGAACCTATGCCGAGACCATCGTGCTCAATCGCCCCGTTCATCTCGCCGCCGCGGATGGCGCCGAGCCTGTCGTCGCGCCCGCTGAGGGGCCGTGCCTGATCGCTCGTGGCGAAGGCGGAACCGTCACCGGCCTGACTCTCAAGGGTGCGACCGAGGGAGCGGATCCGCCCCTGGCGCTGCCCTGCGTCGTCATCTCGTCCGGGTCAGTATGGCTTCAGGATGTGCGCGTCTCCTCGCCGAGTGGCCCGGCGATCGTCGTCCGTGACGGCGCCAGACCCATGATCCAGCGCATCGCCGTGACCGAGACGCCTGCGGCGAGCGTACTGGTGCGCAGCGGCGCCGAACCCACGATCCGCGAGAGCACCTTCAGCGGCAGCGGCAGCCTTGTCTTCAGCGAGGGCTCCAAGGGCACGCTGGAGAATAACACGATCAGCACCAGCCGCGGGTCCGGGCTGCAGATCCGCTCGGGCGCCGATCCGCGCATTCTCGACAACACGATCGAGGGATCGGCCGAGGCCGGCGTCTTCGTCTACGACAGCGGTCGTGGCCGCCTCGAGAACAACCGGATCCTCGGCAGCGCATTGTCCGGCGTCATCGTCGCCGACGGGGGCGCACCGACGCTGATGGGCAACACCGTGGCGGCAAGCGGCGAGCACGGCATCCTCATTCTTGGCGGCAGCGGCGGGGCCATCGACCGCAACGCGGTCACCAATAACAAGGGCAACGGCCTCGTCCTCGCGGCCGAGAGCGTCGT
Organism: uncultured Alphaproteobacteria bacterium; assembly: GCA_963789785.1. Lineage (GTDB taxonomy): Bacteria > Pseudomonadota > Alphaproteobacteria > Rhodospirillales > Defluviicoccaceae > JAEULH01. The sequence continues at coordinate 27,139 of CAWBNC010000043.1, forward strand.
CGAACTCGGCACCAACCAGCTTGAGGGCAACAACCCGCCGCAACTGGTCGACGCGCGGGTGCGCTGAGCGGGGGAAAGGACGGTGAAGACACTGGTCATAGGCAGGAGCCCGTTCGCCGATGTCGTTGTCGCCGACGCCTCGGTGGCGCCGCACCATGCAGAGCTGATCGTCAGCGACGTCGGCCGCCTCTATCTTGTCGACTGCGCTTCGGCGGGTGGGACGTGGCGACGCGCGCCGGACCGTCCGCGCGACGGCGGGTCTGGCGATGGACAGCACCGGCAATCTGGCGCGGGCGAATGGAGCCGCATCCGCCAGAGCTTTGTCGCTGCCCGACGAGCCACTGCGGCTCGGCGACTACCTGTGCAACGCCGAGGCCTTGCTGCGGGCGGCGCGGGACGGTTCGCCGTCTCGCGCGGTCGCCGGGGCCGGGGCAGCGAGCGGGGCGTCGCCGGGTGACGGCGGCCGCCAGCCGCTGCGCGGTCGGGTCGAGCGCGATGCCCTGACCGGCGAGATCGTGCGCAGGAGGCCATGACGACCGTGCGGCCGACCCCTGCTGACCGCAATGGGCAGCGCGTGCCGCGTACCGCCGGCCACGACGCCGGCGGGTGCCCCAGGGCGCCGGTGGCGCATGGGCGATTTTACCATTCTCGCGGCCGCTGTCGTGATCGCGATCGTGCTGATCAAGGTCATGGAGTGGACGCTGCCGCCCGCCCTCGGCGTCGTTCTGCTCGACTATCGCCAGGCGACCTATCCGCTAACGGTGCAGACCGTCATGTGGATCGTCTTCGCGCTCGGGATCGGCGAGCTGATCGTCCGCGCCCGGGAGACAACGGCCGAGCGGGCCGAACTGAACCGGCATTATCTCCCCGAGGACGAGACGACGGTCCTGCAGTCTCTCGAGTTGCGCCGCATCTACGCCGCCGCACGGGCCGCGATGCGCCCGGAACTCGCTGTCCTACGGGCGCTTCCTGCCGCGTCTGATCCAGCGGGTGGTCACCCAGTTCCAGACCAACAAGTCGGTCGACCAGGCGAATGCGCTCCTCAACTCCAGCCTGGATCTTGGCCTGCACGAGATCGATCTCCGCTACATGATGATCCGCTACGTCATCTGGGCCATCCCGGCCCTCGGCTTCCTCGGCACCGTCCTTGGCATCGCGCTGGCCCTTGCCTATGCGGGCTCCGCAGATCTTCAGGATCCGGCGCTGCTGGCCGGATTGACGGAGCGGCTCGCCGTCGCCTTCAACACCACGCTGCTGGCCCTGTGCATGTCGGCGGTGCTGGTGCTCGTCCAGCACGTCGTCCAGGCGCGCGAGGAGCGGGCGTTGAACCGGGCCGGGCAGTACTGCCTCGACAACCTCATCAACCGTCTTTACGCGGACTGAACCGATCATGCTGGTGCGCCCGCGGCAAGCGCTCGACGCGCTGAGCATCTCTGCGCTGGATCTGTTCGCCTCCGCTCTCGGCGCGTTCATGCTGCTCGCGGTTTCGTTCTTTCCCTACTACCTGCGCGCCCCGGCACTGGAGGAGGAAACGCAAGGCGCCCGCGCCGAACTTACGGCCGCGGCGCAGGCGCTGCGCGAGGCGGAGGCGGCCGACGCCGACGCCAGCCAGGCGCAGAGCGGCAGCGTTGGACGCCGCGGCGCAGGCGCGACAGCGTCTGGAACAGGCCCAGGCGGCGCTCGCGGCCCATCTGGCTGCGGCGACGCCCGTGCCGACGGTCGCCGAGGCGCCGGCCCGTGTGCTTGAACAGCCCGTTCCCGGCCCCCGGCGCAGCCTTCTCGCCATCACCGATCTCGATCTGGTCTTCGTGATGGATACGACCGGGAGCATGCGCGACGAGCTTCAGGATCTGCAGGCCAATCTGGTCGGGATCATCCAGGTCCTTCAGCGGCTTGCGCCGAGCGTTGCGCATCGGCTTCGTCGCCTACCGCGATCGGGGCGATGCCTACGTCGTCCGCGGCACCCAACTCGCCCCGCTGGACTCCGGCGACGCAGAAATCCTTTCCTTCGTGCGCCGGCTCTCTGCCGACGGCGGCGGCGATGAACCTGAACGGGTCGACGAGGCTCTTGCCGCGGCGACAAGCATGCCGTGGCGCAACGACGCCCAGGGCCGCATCATCGTCATCGGCGACGCTCCGGCGCATCCGGCCGATATCGAGCGAACCCTGTCCATGGCGGCCCGGTTCCGGCTCTCGGCTCCCAGCGGTCGCTATCCGCGTGCCGTCGCCGCCATCTACACCGGCACCGGAGTCGGGAGCGACCGTGGCGCGCCGCTTCTTCGAACGTCTGGCCGAAGCCGGCGGCGGCGAATTCTCCGTGCACAAGGGACAGATGATCGAGAGCGTGCTGCTCGCGGTTCTGGCTGGACCGCCGGCGGCGAGGGCGGGCCGATGAGCGAGCGGCGCGGCGACGATACGCTGGAGGGCGGCTGGGTTCTGCGCGGTGTCGACGACGCCGGGGGATCGTTGCGGCTGGTCATCGGCGAGACGGAGCTGGCGAGGGCCTACCTCGGCCTGACCATCGGTCGCCATCCGGGGCTGTGCGAACGTACGCTCGCCGAAGAGAGCGTCTCGCGCCGCCACTTCCGCATCGGCGTCGCCGACGGCAAGCTGTTCGTCGAGGATCTCAACTCGCTCAACGGCACCAGCCTCGACAGCCGGGACCTCGCTCCGTTCCAGCCGGTCCCCCTGGCGCCCGGGCAGGAGATCCGGGCCGGCCGGGTGAGCCTCGTCATCTCGCGCCTCGACGACCGCTGAGCCGTCATGAGACGCGTGCGTCGCGAGCTGTCGATTTTCTCGATGTCGGCGCTGGACGTGCTGGCGACCGCGACCGGGGTCTTCGTGCTGCTGCTCGTGCTGGTCATGCCGTACTATCGCAAGTCGTTCGACGCCAACGCCGAGATCGCGGCGCGGCGGGTGGCGACGGCGGAGACGAGGGCGAAGGTCGCCGCCCTGGATGCGGACGCCGTTCGCCTCCGCGGCGAGGCCGAAGCCGCCCAGGCCGAGGCCGCGCGCCTGGATGCGGCCGCCGCGGCACTGGAGCGCCAAACGGCCCAGCGCCCGGCGCAACAGACAGCCGCGGCCGCTCCGCCCATACCGCGGCCCGGATCCGGCCGCCGGCGGCAATAGCCAGGTCGTCGACGCGATCGATCTGGTCTTCGCGATCGATACGACCGCGAGCATGGGGCCGGTGATCCGCGAGCTTGCCTCGTCAATGCGCAGCATCATCAGGATTCTCGAGAAGCTCGTCCCGTCGGTGCGGATCGGCGTCGCCGCCTATTCCGATACCGATACCGGCCTGCCGCCGCTCGACGTGCTGCCTCTGACCGCGGCCCACCGCGACCTGCCGCGGATCATGGCTTTCGTCGATGCCCTGCACGAGTCGCCCGTCGGCAGCGAGACTTTGGACGAGGACGTCCACCTCGGGCTCGGCGCGGCGACGTCGATGGCCTTTCGCGCCGATGCGGTGCAGAGCATCGTGCTGATCGGCGATGCCCAGGCCCATCCGGAGGACGTCGATGAGAGCCTCAATCGGGTTCGGTCGTTCGCCGCCGGCAGCGACCGGCGCTCGGTTTCGGCTTTGTTCACGGCTACACCCTCGGCAATCCGCGATGGCCTGCGCGCGCAGCCCTACTTTGCCGCGGTGGCGCGGGCCGGCCATGGATCCTTCAGCGAATATGCCGGAAGCATGATTGCCGGAGTCCTGCTTTCGGTGCTTGTCGACTGACGAGGAGGCGACGGCCGCGCGTCAGGGACTTACAGGCTTCAGCCGGGAGGTCCGACGTGCTATCAGGGCGGGCCGGCAGGGCGAGAGCGTAAGGATGGGGATTCATGGGCCAGCTTAAGTTAAAGCACAACCGGATCGGCGTGCTGACCAGCGGCGGCGACTGCGCCGGTCTCAACGCCGCAATCCGCGCCGTGACCTACCGCGCGATCAACGAGCATGGACTGACGGTCGTCGGGATTTACGAAGGAACGGCCGGGCTGCTCGAGCGACCGATGAAGTACGAGGAGCTGACGCTCAAGATTTTCACCGGCAACATCCTCCGCCTGGGCGGTACGATCCTCGGCACCGTCAACAAGGGCGATCCTTTCGAGTACCCGATGTCCGACGGCACGACGAAGGACCGCTCCTCCGAGGTCATCGCCGGCTTTCGCGCCCTGAACCTCGACGCGCTGATCGGGATCGGCGGCGACGGCAGCATGCGGATCCTGAGCAGGCTGGCCGAGCAGGGCAGCATCCCGTTCATCGGCATTCCCAAGACCATCGACAACGACGTCGCCCACTCCGACTACTCGATCGGCTATCTCACCGCCGTCGACACCGCCGTCAACGCGCTCGACCGGCTGCAGCCGACCGCAGCCAGCCATCGCCGGGTGATGCTGCTCGAGGTCATGGGCCGCGACGTCGGCTGGATCGCCGTCGCTTCGGCGATCGCCGGCGGCGCCGACGTCGTGCTTATTCCCGAAATCCCCATCGACATGGAAAGGGTCGGCGAAAAGCTGCGTAGTCTGTTCGCGCTCGGCCACAACCACTCGCTTGTCGTGTGCGCCGAAGGCATCCGACTGTCATCGGGCGAGCCGGTGAGCCACGCCTTTGCCGACGGCCAGGTCCGCTATGGCGGCGTCGGCGCCGCCGTTGGCGAAAGCATCGCCAGGATGACCGGCGCCGAGACCCGGGTGACCGTTCTGGGCCACGTCCAGCGCGGCGGCAGTCCCAATGCCTTCGACCGGATTCTCGCCTCTTCGCTGGGCGCGCGGGCCGTCGATCTCGTGTGCGAGGGCAAGACCGACCGCGTGGTGGTCTCGGAGCGCGGCAAGATCGTCGATGTCCCGCTCGATGAAGTTGCCGGACAGACCCGTGAGCTCAAGCTCGACGGCACCCTGATCACGACCGCGCGGCAGATGGGAATTTGTCTCGGCGACTAGATCGACCTGCGCCGCCCGCTCGGCCTTGAACAAAATGCTTAATCACCCTGTGATCCATCATCTTTCCGTCCTCGAACGAGCCGTTCAAAGACAGGGTGCTTCGAACCGCGAGGAGGCGAAATGAATTCGGCCAAGCCGTCGGCGAAGTTCATTATGCCGCTATCCGCCGTCCGCGAGTTCTTCCGGATGGAGGCATCGGGGGGCATTCTGCTGGTCCTGGCCTCCGCCGTTGCTCTCATCGTCGCCAACTCGGGATGGCAGACGCACTACGAAGAGCTGCTCAAGACCTATGCCACCATCCGCATCGGCGATCTGGACATCCACAAGCCGCTGATCCTGTGGATCAACGACGGCCTGATGGCGATTTTCTTTTTTCTCGTCGGCCTCGAGATCAAGCGCGAGCTGCTCGAAGGCGAGCTGTCGTCGCTGTCCCAGGCGGCGCTTCCGGCGATCGCGGCGGTCGGCGGCATGGTCGTGCCGGCCGCGATCTACGCCGGCATCAACTTCGCCCACCCCGAGTTGCTGAAGGGATGGGCCATTCCCGCCGCCACCGACATTGCCTTTGCGCTCGGCGTTCTCGGTCTGCTCGGGGACCGGGTTCCGGTTTCGATGAAGGTTTTGCTGACCGCGGTCGCAGTCTTCGACGATCTCGGCGCGATCGTCATCATCGCCCTCTTCTATACCGACCAGTTGTCGCTGATGGCGCTCGCCTGGGCCGCCGCCGCTCTCGTCGCCCTGTTCGTGCTAAACGTCGCAGGGGTTAAGAAAACCGCGCCCTACATTCTGCTCGGCATCATTCTTTGGGTCTGCGTGCTCAAATCCGGCGTGCACGCGACGCTGGCCGGGGTCGCGCTGGCGCTGGCGATCCCGATGAGCGGACGGGATCCCGATCAGCCGTCGCCGTTGAAAACGCTCGAGCACGGCATCCACCCGTGGGTCGCCTACGCGGTGCTGCCGATCTTCGCTTTCGCCAACGCCGGGGTGTCCTTCGCCGGCATTGGCTGGAAAAGCTTCATCGAGCCGGTCACGCTCGGGATCTCCGCGGGTTTGTTCATCGGCAAGCAGATCGGCATTTTCGGCATGATCTGGCTGACGGTCCGCGCGGGTCTCGCCCGTATGCCCGACCGGGCGAACTGGCAGCAGGTCTACGGCATGTCGTTACTATGCGGCATTGGCTTCACGATGAGCCTGTTCATCGGCGGGCTGGCCTGGGAGCACGCGCATTTCGACGCGCCGGTCCGCCTCGGCGTCATCACCGGGTCGTTACTCTCGGCGGCGGCCGGCTCGCTGGTGCTGCTCATGGTGGCGCGTGCGAGGAACGCCGAGGACTGAGTGCTGAGTTGCTCCGGTGTGTCCTGTCGGTCGGAGCCTCGCTGAACCCGCCGGTCATCATGGACCGTCTGGGTCTCACCGGCAGAAACTTCGCCAGCTTCAGCCATGTCCAGACCACGGGCTTCAAGGGTCGCGTCCGGTTTGGCCCGGTCGAAATCAATCTTCATGATTATGTCACTACAAAAATATGGCAATGGATAATGGCTTTCCCGTCGCGGGATGGATTGGCGTCGACCGCTTTGCGCAGACATTCATGCCTCGGCAAGCTCGGTGCGGCACAGCGTCCCGGTTGCGGTTGGACCGCGATCGGGTAGAGTGGCGCCGGGGCCTGATCGGCGAAGTTATTTGAGGACGGCGCATGCGTGATCCGATGCACTCCGGTCAAAGGGTTGCAAGCTCACCGCCTGTCGCGGCCTTGCGCGCCGGGGCCTGCGCGATTGCGCTCGCGCTGCCGTTCGCCCTCTGGGGCTGCGAGCTTGGCCTGCACGAATACCAGCAGGCAACGGCGCCGGCCTGTCAGCCCTGGCGGACAGGCTGCCCGGCCGTTCTCGATTTTGCCGAAGCCGGTGCGATCAACCCGCCGCGCGCCGATATCGACCGCAGCGAAATCGTCGCCGCAGCGGCCAAAGCGCCGCACCGTCAATGCGACACCGTCAGCCTGGTCTGCCAGGGGCGCATCATCGGCGACGTCCTGCGCGACCAGTACATCATGGTCCTCGCCGGTAACCCGAATGCCTCCGCGACCGCGGCATCGAGCCAGCCTGCGCAGTTGGTTCCGGCTTCGCCGCCGCCGGCCATCGGTCCTGCAGGCGACGCCAAACCCGCAGCGAGCGGCCGGATTGTGCGAACGCAGGGATTCCGACCGGGAGAGGCTCCGCCGTCGGCCACGTCCATCCCCCTGCGCTAGTGTCGTCGGTCCGGGCATGACGCGCATATTCAGGCGCTGGCATCGCCTGGCGCTGGCGGTGCTTGTCCTCCTGCTGGTTGCCGGCTGTCATCCGCCGCCGTCGCCGCCGGATCCAAGCCTGGCTCAGCCGCCGGAAGGGCCCTTCGAATATCCGTGGGCGGATCCGATTGTCGCCACGGTCGTCGGAACCCCGCCGGAGCTGCGCGCGGCGCTGCCGGAGAACGTCCCGGTCGAGGTTCACCTGCTGCAGGGTCTCCCTCACCGCGACGTTCCCCAGGCCTTCTTCTACCAGCGCGGCCTCGTCTACACCCTCAGCGCGCAGCCGGGGCCTGCGCCGCTCGTACTTCTCATCCCCGGCACGGGCGCCGGTCCAACGGCCCGCCTCGTCGATGTGCTGACCCGGATCTTCTATGCCGGCGGCTACCACGTCCTCGCCGTGCCGTCGCCGACCTTCCCGAATTTTGCTGTCACCGCGTCGACCACCGGCGTACCCGGCCGCGTCGAGCAGGATGCGCGCGATCTCCATCGTGCTCTGCGCCAGGCTCTGGCCGAGGTGCGCAGCCGCATCGCCATCAGCAACGACGACATCTCGCTCGTCGGCTACAGCCTTGGGGGCTGGCATGCGGCTTTCGTCGGCTGGCTCGACGAAACCGCGGCTGAGGAGCCGATCGGTTTCCGCCGCGTTCTTCTCATCAACCCCCCGGTTAACCTGTATTCGTCGTCGAAAGTCATCGACAGCTTCATCGACAAGATCCCCGGCGGCATATCCGGATTGCCGGTGTTTTTCGAGGAGGTGTTCAAGACGCTGTCGAGCCTCTACACGGCGTCGGCCGGTCCGTCGGACCTGACCGGCGACTACCTCTATCGGGCCTACCTGAAGCTGCGGCCGAGCCGCGAAGTCCTCGCCGCCCTGATCGGCCTCGTCTTCCGCCTGTCGTCGACGGACCTCACCTTCACCGCCGACGTCATGAGCAACCTCGGCACCCTCGTTCCGCCCAAGAAGGAGCTCAGGGTTTCGACCTCGCTGACGCCGTACTTGACCCGCGGCCTGCACTACGGCTTCACCGACTACCTGCGCAACCTGCTCTACCCCTACTACAGGCAGACCGAACCGGACCTGACGGTCGAGCAGCTGGTCGCCGAGGCCGATCTGAAACGCATCGGCGGCTACCTGGCGGCGAACTCGAAGTACCGTCTGATCACGAACGCCGACGAGATCATCAATTCCCCGGCGGAGCTGGCATTTCTGGAGAAGACGTTTTCCGGCCGCGAGAAGATTTTTCCGCGCGGCGGGCATTGCGGCAATTTTCAGCATACCCATGTCGTCGCCGCCATGCTCGACGCCCTGGCCGAGGACCGGCCGTGAGCCGGAGCAGCAGCGCCGGGCAGATGCTCGCCGTCGTTTCGATCATCGGCATGCTCGCGGGCTGCGCCACGCCGGTGCCTTTTCGCGAAGGCGATCCGCCGCTGCCGGAGCGGCCGCCGGCGGAGACGATCGACGAGCTGATCACGGTCTACGACCCGATAGAAGGCTTCAACCGTCAGGTCTACGCCTTCAATTACGAGTTCGACCGCCTAGTCTTCTTGCCCGTCGTCGGCGTCTACGAGACCGTTCTGGCGCAGCCGCTGCGCGACCGCATCCACGATTTTCTCGGCAACCTGCGCGACATCGTCACCTTCGCCAACCTCGTCCTTCAGGCGCGCCCCGGACGCGCGTTGCAGACCGCGTTTCGTATCGGCGTCAATACCGGACTCGGCTTCTTCGGTATTGTCGACATGGCCTCGGCGGTGGGCATGGCCCGCTACAGCGAGGACTTCGGCCAGACCCTCGGCTACTGGGGCGTGACGGACGGTCCTTACATCGTCCTGCCCGTTCTCGGTCCGGCAAACCTGCGCGATACGACCGGTTATGTCGTCGACAGCCTCGCGCTCGATCCGCTGGGCCTGCTGGCCAACTTGAAGACCGGCCTGGCGCCGTATGCCGAGGCGCGCACCAGCGTCAACGCGGTGGACACCCGCGCCAACACGCCATTCCGCTACTACGGATCCGGCTCGCCGTTCGAGTACGACTACGTCCGCCTGCTCTACACCCGCAAGCGTGAACTCGACATCATCCGCTGAAGCTGGATTGCTTCGTCGGCTTCAGCCGCCCATGATGTTGTAGCCGCCGTCCATGTACAGGATTTCGCCGGTAACGATTTTGGCGAAGTCGCAGGCGAGCGCCGCGGTGGCGTAGCCGACCTGTTGCGGCTCGACCAGCATGCGGGCTGGCGCGCGCTGTTTCGTCTCGTCGAGGAGTTCGTCGAAGCGGTCGATGCCCGACGCGGCGCGGGTCTTCACCGGACCCGGCGAGATGATGTTGACGCGGATCCCTTTCGGGCCGAGCTCCCAGGCCAGGTACTTGGCCGTCGTCTCCAGCGCCGCCTTGGCCGGGCCCATGATCCCGTAGTGGGGAATGACCTTCTCGCCGCCGAAATAGCTCATGGTGAAGATCGTGCCGCCTTCCTTCGCCATCAGCGGCTCCGCCAGCCTGGCCATCTGGATCAGCGAGTAGACCGAGATCTGCATGGTTTCGGCGAAGCCTGCGCCGGAGACGTCGGTCACCCGACCGTGAAGATCCTCGCGCGGGGCATACGCGATCGAGTGGAGCAGCACATGGAGCTTGCCCCAGCTCCGCTCCACCTGCTCGAAGACGGCTTCGAGCTGACCGGGCTCGCGCACGTCGCAGGGCAGATACAGCGCCTCGTCCACCCCCAGCGCCTGGGCGAGCTGGCCGGTGTAGCGCTTGGTCCTGTCGTTGAGGTAGGTGATCGACAGATCGGCGCCGAAAGCGCGAAGCGCTCGGGCGCAGCCATAGGCGATCGAAGTCCTTGTTGGCGATGCCGATGACCAGCGCCTTGCGGCCGGCCAGCGGCGAGGCCGGAAAGTCCAGCGGCTGCAGGGCCGGATCGGCGGGATCGATGGGCGGGGTCGGCATCATCGAAGGCTCCTTCTACTCTTAGGCTGCTCACGGGCCAGGGACAGCGGCGAGGACGCTGCGGGTGTGGATCGCGATCATGCGCTCTTCGTCCGTTGGGATGACCCAGACCGATACGGCGCTGTCGTCGGTCGAAAGCCGCTGTGCGTTGCTTCTGTTGGCCGCCGGATCCAGCTTGATCCCCATCCACGCGGCCTGCGCGCAGACACGGGCGCGGATCTCGGCTGCGTGTTCGCCGATGCCGGCGGTGAAGACGAAGGCATCGAGGCCGCCGGCCGCTGTCGCCAGCGCGCCCAGATTTTTCGCGATCTGGTAGCAGAACAGATCGATTGCCTCGCCGGCGCGCGGGTCGTCGCTGGCGAGCAGATCGCGCATGTCGTTGCTGATCCCCGAGACGCCGAGGAGACCGGATTCCTTGTAGAGCAGCCGCTCGATCGCGTCCGCCGTGTAGCCACGCTCCTGCAGCAGGAAGAGGAGGACACCGGGATCGAGGGCGCCGGTGCGGGTGCCCATCGGCAGGCCGTCGACCGCGGTGAAGCCCATGGTCGAGTCGACGCTGCGGCCGTCCCGGATCGCGCACATGCTGGCGCCGTTGCCGAGGTGGGCGACCACGACCCGGCGCGCGTCCGGCACGACCTGCGGCAGCCTGCGGGCGATGTACTCGTAGGACAGGCCGTGGAAGCCGTAGCGGTGAATGCCGCTGTCGGTCAGCTCCCGGGGCAGGGCGAAGATCTCGGCCACAAGCGGCTTGTTGCGGTGGAACGCGGTGTCGAAGCAGGCGACCTGCGGCAGGCTGGGGTCGACCGCGCTGACGGCGCGAATGCCCGCCAGATTGTGCGGCTGGTGCAACGGCGCGAGCGGGACAAGTTCGGCCAGAGCGGCCACCACCGGCGCGTCGATGCGCACCGGCCGGTCATAGTCGAGGCCGCCATGGACCACCCGGTGACCGGCGGCGACGATGTCGAGGTCGAGGCTGCTCTTGTCGAGCCAGCCGAGGATGAAATGGATCGCGCCGGCGTGATCGAGCGTCGAGCCGCGCGGCCATTCGTCGTGTTCGTCAATCGTCTCGGCCGGCGGCGTTCTTGACGACGAAATCCGGGATCGCTGCCGATGCCTTCGAGCTGCCCCTTGCAGACCAGCTGCCGGCTCGTCGCCGCCGATCCTATCGCCGCCGGCTCGGCGTAGGCGGCGAACTTGATGCTCGACGAGCCGGCGTTGATGACGAGGATGGCGGCCGTCACGATTCGCTACTCCGCCGCCGCCTTGAGCAGGGCCTCGCCCTTGCGCTGAGCCTCGGCCATCAGCACCGCGACGGCGCACGAAGCAAGCCGGGTCCGGGCGCTGTCGGCGCGGCTGGTCAGCACGATCGGCGCGCGGGCGCCAATGACGATGCCGGCCGCCTCGGCGTCGGCCATGAAGGTGAGCTGCTTGGCCAGCATGTTGCCGGCTTCGAGATTGGGGACGATGAGAATGTCGGCCAGGCCGGCGACCGGCGAGGTGATGCCCTTGGTCCTGGCCGCCTCCACGTCGATGGCATTGTCGAAGGCGAGCGGGCCGTCGAGCAGGCCGCCGGTGATCTGGCCGCGATCGGCCATCTTGCACAGCGCGGCGGCATCCAGCGTCGACGGGATCTTCGGCGTCACCGTTTCGACCGCCGACAGGATCGCGACCTTGGGCTCGCCGATGCCGAGAGCGCGGGCCAGGTCGATGGCGTTCTGGCAGATGTGGGCCTTGTCGGCGAGCGTCGGGTTGATGTTGATCGCGGCGTCGCTGACGATGATCGGCCGGGCGTAGGTCGGCACGCTGAGGAGGAAGCAGTGGCTGATCCGCCGCTCGGTGCGCAGCCCGTTTGCCTTGTTGACCACTGCCTCGAGCAACTCGTCGGTGTGCAGGCTGCCCTTCATCAGCGCCTGGGCCTCGCCGTCGCGGACGAGAGCGACCGCCAGCTCGGCAGAATGGTGGCTGTGCTGCGAGTCGATCAGGCGGTAGGGCGAGATGTCGAGGCCCGCGGCCGCGGCGACAGAGCGGATCTTCGCCTCCGGACCGACCAGGATCGGCGCAATCAGGTTGAGCTCCGCCGCCTCGATCGCGCCGAGCAGCGCGTCGTCGCTGCAGGGATGGACCACTGCCGTCGGCAAAGTCGGCAGGCCCTTGCACATCTGGATGAGTTGCAGATAGCGCTCCTCGCGGCGCAATTGAACCTTGGGCAGGTCGCGCAGGGGAAAACGTAGCTTCGTCCTGCCGGCAACCACCTCGATCGATCCCGCTGACGAGCATCTGACCGGCGGCATCGACGGCGGCGCAGTCGAGAACGACCGCGTTCTCCGCCGGCTTCTTCTCCGTCACGGTGACGCTGACCTTGACCGGGACATCGACGGCGACGGGACGGTGGAAGCGGACGTTGGCGCCCGTCGTCACCGATCCGAGGCCAGGCAGCTCGGTACCCGGCGAGGGTCGAGAACAGTGTCGCCGCCCACATGACCTGACCGCCGCCGTGCGCGAACATCGACGTGTCCGCCGGTCCCGGATCGAGATCGATGAGATTGACGTTGCCGGTCACCGCGGCCCACGTTTCGGCATCGCTCGCATGAAGCATCCGCACCATGCTGGCGCTGTCGCCGACGGCGATCTCGTCGAACGTCTTGTTCTCGATCATCTTGGTCATTGTCGACCGGTCCTTCCCGACGCTGGCCTCTGGCCGTATGTCGCATTGCAGCATCGAGGCATGGTAGTCCCCTACGCCCAGGGCGGACAAGGCCGATGCGCCGCACTTCTCCGCCTTTACAAAATCGTCATCTCATGTTCCGGCAAGAATGCTTGTCGCGCGGGCGCATGATTGCAGCCCGTTGTCGTTGCCTGTCGGCGCGGTTGGCTTTAGCGTCGGGCCTGCCGCGGCGGGCGGAGGGCTCAGGGTCAGCAAGGAGCGTGGGCGAGGCGATGAGGTATGCACTCGACGGGACCGGGGTCGAAACCGAAGGCGACGACTACTGGATCGCGCCCAGCGCGGTCGTCATCGGCAAGGTCAGGCTCGAGCGCAACGCGAGCGTCTGGTGGAACGCGGTGCTGCGCGGCGACAACGAGCCGATCACCATCGGCGAGAACTCGAACATCCAGGACGGCTGCGTGCTGCACACCGACCCCGGCTTTCCGCTCACCGTCGGGCGCAACGTCACCGTCGGCCATCTGGTGATGCTGCACGGCTGTACCATCGGCGACGGCAGCCTGATCGGCATCGGCAGCGTCATCCTTAACGGCGTCAGGATCGGACGGAACTGCCTGATCGGGGCCAAGGCGATGATCCCCGAGGGTCGCGAGATTCCCGACAACTCCATGGTCCTCGGCGCTCCGGCGAAGGTCGTCAAAAGCCTGAGCGACGAGCAGATCGAACGGATGCAGGGCGGGGCGGCAAAGTATGTCGGCAACTGGCGGCGCTATCGGGCGGGTCTTGCGGTCGACGGCTGAGCGGTGACGTCCGCAGTCCCGGCGAACGCCGGCTTCGAGAGACAGCGGTAAGAGCGGTGAGCACCCGCAACCTCAAGCGCCTGTTCGAGCCCCGCTCGATTGCCCTGTTCGGAGCCGACAAGGATCCGCGCTCAATCCCCTACTTGGTCGCCGGCAACCTGTTTCACGCCGGCTTCAGGGGGCCGATCATCCCGGTCCACGAGACCTTCCAGGCGATCCGCGGCGCACTCGTCTGCCGCTCGGTGGAGGATCTTCCGGTGGTGCCGGATCTGGCGGTCATCACCTCGGCGCCAGACACCGTGCCGGGGCTGATCGATCGGCTGGGCGCGAAGGGCGCGCGCGCCGCGGTCGTGCTTTCGCCCGAATTCGACCGGGCCGGCGAAGGCGAGGGCCGGCGGCTGCGCCAAGCCATGCTCGAAGCCGCGCAACCCCACAGTTTGCGGATCATGGGGCCGGCCTGCCTCGGCGTGCTCGCGCCCCGGCACGGGCTGAACGCAAGCTACGCGCATGTCGGCGCCGAGCCAGGGGATCTTGCGTTCGTCGCCCAGTCGGCGTCGATCACCGGCCTGCTCCTCGACTGGGCGGTTCCGCGCGCCATCGGCTTTTCGCTCGTCGCCTCGCTGGGCGACATGGCCGACGTCGACTTCGGCGACATGCTCGATTACCTCGCCCTCGACTATCGCACCCGCGCCGTTCTCCTCTACGTCGAAAGCATCAGCGACGCGCGGAAGTTCATGTCGGCGGCGCGAACGGTGTCGCGGATCAAGCCGGTCATCGTCTTCAAGGCGGGCGCAGCCAACGGCGGGGTCACGGCGATGGACGATGGCGGCGCGGTCGCCGCCGGCGCCGTCCATGAGGCGGCGTTCCGCCGGGCCGGCATGTTGCCGGTCGATACGATCAACGAGCTGATCGCCGCGGCGCGGACCCTGTCGCGCGGCACCCGGGCCGCCGGCGACCGCCTCGCCATCGTCTGCAATGGCCGCGGCATCGGGACCATGGCCGCGGATATCGTCCGACGCTACGGCGGCCGTCTGTCACGGCTCTCGGACGCGACCAGAACGAAGCTCGACACGACCTTGCCCAAGGCCTGGGCCGGGCGCAATCCGGTGAATGTCTTCGCCGATGCCGATGGCGAGCGCTATCAGGCGGTGGTCGATGTGCTGATGGGCGAGCCGGAGGCCGACGGCGTCCTCGTCCTCCACGGGCCGTCGGCAGTCAGCGACTCCGTCGGACGTCGCGCTCGCCACCGCCGAGGCGGCCGGGCGCAGCCGCAAGCCGATGTTCACCGTCTGGCTGAACGAGGAGGGGCGGCAGACGGCCCGGCGCGTCTTCGCCGCGCGCAAGATCGCCAATCACGACTCGTCGACGCAGGCCGTTGCCTCCTTCATGCAGCTGGTGAACTATCGCCGCAACCAGGAAATGCTGATGGAGACGCCGCCGTCGGTGCCGGAGCTGTTCTACCGCGACGAGCAGGCGGCCAGGACGGTGGTGCAAGGCGCGCTTGACGAGGGTCGCTCGTGGCTGACCGAGCCGGAGGTGGAGCGCGTACTCGCCGCCTACGGCCTGCCGTCGGTTCCCAACCGGGTTGCCGCGACCGCCGCAGACGCGGTCCGCCTCGCCGAGGAGATCGGCTATCCCGTCGCGGTCAAGATCATCTCGCCGGACGTCATCCGCAAGGCCGATGTCGGCGGCGTCGCCCTCGATATCGAAACGGACGAGGCCGTGTTCGCCGTGGCTGAACGCATGCGCCGCCGCCTGCATCGAGTACCGTCCTCAGGCGCGGCTGGAAGGGTTCAACGTCGAGCCGATGGTCCGTCGCGGTCACGCGCACGAACTGCGGCTCGGGATGGTCGTCGACGAGCGCTTCGGCCCGGTCATCGCCTTCGGCCGCGGCGGCGCGATCGTCGAGGTCCTGCGCGAGCAGGTGGTGACGCTGCCGCCGTTGAACATCAACCTCGCGCTGAGGCTGATCGGCGAGAGCACGGTCGGCAACCTGCTCCAGGGCTACGGCCGCCACCCCGCCGCCAACCTCGAGGAGGTCGCGCTCGCTTTCGTCAAGATTGCGCAGCTCGCCACCGATCTCGGCGAGATCGTCGAGGTCAACCTCAATCCGCTGCTTGCCGACCACGAGGGCGTGCTCGTGCTTGCCGCGCGCATTCGCGTCGCCGCGGCCACGATCGCTGCGGATCGTCGACTCGCCATTCGGCCTTATCCGAAGGAGCTCGAGAAGATCGTCCGCTCACGCCAGGGCGATGTTCTTTTGCTGCGCCCCATCCGTCCCGAAGACGAACCGGCCCTGCAGGCGTTCGTGACCCGGCTCACCCCGGAAGACATCCGCCTGCGCTTCTTCTCCCATCTGCGCGAGCTCGATCACAGGATGGCGGCGGGGCTGACGCAGATCGACTACGAGCGGCAGATGGCGCTGCTTGCCGTCCACGACACCAACACGCAGCCGGAAATCTGGGGCGTGGTCCGGATCAACGCCGATGCCGAGGGCGCCAAAGCCGAATACGCCATCGCCGTGCGCTCGGACCTCAAGGGCAAGGGTCTCGGCCGGCTGCTGATGGAAGAGATCCTCGACTACGCCGAACGCCGCGGCGTCGGCGAGATCTGGGGCGAGGTTCTTGCCGAGAACAGGGCAATGCTCGGGCTGGTGCGCAAGCTCGGCTTCAGCGTCGCCCCCGACTTCGACGAGCCCGGCGTGATGCGCGTGCGGCGCGCCCTGTCCGACCGGCACGTGGCATCGCCGGCTTAGGCCGCGCTTATCCACCGAAAAATGCGTGCATGACGCCGCTCGCCGGGGAGATCGCGTCCTGAGCCGCCGCCAAAGGGCCCTCTCCCGCCAGCAGTGCGCCAGCGGGAGAGAGCTCAGTGAGCGCCGTTTTCTAGTGAAGCTGGAGAAGGCCGTCGGCGAAGCGGAACTCCGTCGGCTTAACCAGGGACGATGCCGCGATCTTCACCGTGTGCAGCTTCCCGTCGATGTTCTTTTGCCAGTAGCTCAGGAAGCGGTGCAGCACCGGGTAATCGGGATCAAGGTCGAGATCCTGCCAGATGAAATTTTGCAGGACGCCGGGGTGATCCGGCATATGGTAGACGATTTCGGCGGTGGTGAGCCGGTAGGGAATGATATGTCCTTCGTCGTGGATCATGGCCTGCTCCTGGCTGAAGCTACTGGACAACCGACGCGTCCTGTCAAAGCTGACGGGTACGCGAATGCAAGCGCGAGGCCAAGCTCGGCGCCGCCGGGAATTCCGTACCCGAGCAGGCGCGCGCCGGATGCTCCAGCATGTCCTGAACGCAGCATCTTCTCACTTGCGGATGATAATCCTTTAAAGCTGGTCGAGCGATCGGCAGCGCCACGGGTTACCCCATGATCGTGCTGTTTACCGACTTCGGTGCTTCAGGTTTGTACAACGGCCAGGTTAAGGCCGCGCTACACCGCGATGCTCCCGGTATCCCGGTTATCGACCTTGTCAATGATGCGCCGGCCTGCCGCATCCAGGCCTCCGCCTATCTGCTGGCCGCCCTCGCGGGCGCGTTTCCGCCAGGCACCGTGTTTCTGAGCGTCGTCGATCCGGGCGTCGGCAGCGCCCGCCGGCCGGGGGTTCTTCGCGCGGGCGGGCAATGGTTCGTCGGGCCCGACAATGGCCTGTTCGAGCTCGTCGCCCGCCGCGCCGCCGCACCGCGCTGGTGGGAGATCACCTGGTCGCCGCCGCGGCTGTCGGCGACGTTTCACGGCCGAGACCTGTTCGCTCCGGTCGCGGCGGCGCTGGCGCGCGGCGCCGCCGTGCCCGGGATCGCCGGCGACGTCGCAGCCATACGCTGCCCGGACTGGCCGAACGATCTTGCCGAGATTATCTACATTGACAGCTTCGGCAACGCGATCACGGGCGTTCGCGCGGCGGCCGCGCCAGCCGATGCGGGTATCATGGCCGCCGGGGTACGGATCGGGCGGGCGCGGACGTTCTCCGATGTGCCGCCGGGCGCATTGCTCTGTTACGAGAACGCCAACGGCCTGCTTGAGATCGCGGCCAATCAGGATCGCGCCGCCGACCGTCTGAAGCTTGGGATCGGCTCGGTCGTCGTTGTCGAGCGACTGTGATACCGATTACAGACGGCGCACCGGCTGCCGCGTTACGGTTCATCTTTTGCCGGGCTGGCGGACGCACACGTCGTATGAAGGGAAGGCTGGCGGCGGAATGTTCAACCTGAGGTTCTGGGGCGTGCGCGGCAGCATCGCCTGCTCGGCTGCGACGCATGTTCGCTATGGCGGTCATACAAGCTGTATCGAAGTCATCGTCGGCGAACACCGGTTCGTGCTCGACGCGGGAACCGGCATCCGCTGTCTCGGCAAGGACTTCCTCGAAGCCGACGTGCGCGACATCCATCTCCTCCTGAGCCATTCCCACTGGGATCACATCAACGGCTTTCCCTTCTTCCGCCCGGCCTATGATGCCAGGCGGCGTGTGCACGTGAAGGCCGGCCATCTCAAGAATTACGGCGGCGTGCACAACATCCTCGCCCAGCAGATGCATGAGCCCGTTTTCCCCGTGCCGCTCGAAGCGATGAAGGCGATCGTCGAGTTCGAGGATTTCGAGGCCGGCGACAGCTTCCAGCTTTACCCAGGAGTCTCAATCCGGACCGCGCCACTGAACCATCCGAACGGCGCAACCGGATATCGGATCGAGCATGCCGGCAAGGCGGCGTGCTACGTCACGGATACCGAGCACGTTCCAGGGAAGCCGGACCAGAACATCCTCGGTCTGATCGAAGGCGCCGATCTCGTCGTCTACGATAGCACGTACACGGAGGCGGAGTTTCCCCGGCGGCGGGGGTGGGGCCATTCAACCTGGAACGAGGGGATGCGGCTGTGCCGTATGGCCGGGGCCAAGCGGCTCGCGATCTTCCACCACGACCCTGAACACGACGACGACTTCATGGACCGGATTGAGGACGAGGCGCGTGCCGCCTGGGCGGGCAACCTGGTCGTGCGCGAACAGATGGTGCTCAGCGTCGGCTGATCCCGCCGCGTACCGCGTGGGCCTCATCGTTCGCGGAAGGCCTCGTCGCGGAGCTTTAGCACTGGCTTGACGAGATAATCGAGAACGGTCCGCGAACCGGTGCGGATGTCGACCGTGGCCTGCATGCCGGCGGTGATCGGCAAGCGATTATCGGCGGTGCCAAGATATGAGCGTTGGGTCTCGACGGTGACCGGGAAGTAGGGCACGCCGCGTTCGCTTGTGGCCGCGTCCGGGGCGACCCGGACCACGGTTCCGGCCAGCGAGCCGTAGCGGACGAAATCGTAAGTGCTGATCTTGACGACCGCGGGCAGTCCGGCATGAACGTAGCCGCGGTCGATCGCGCGCAGCTTTGCCTCGACGACGAGTTTGCCGGTCGTGGGCACGATGTCGACGATCGCCTGGCCCGGCGCGATGACGCCGCCGATTGTCGTCGTGCGGATATTGGCGACGATGCCGTCGATCGGGCTGCGCACGTCGGCTCGGCGATTCTGGTCGTTCGCCTCGGCTAGGCGTTCGCGGAGACGAGCAATGGCCTGCTCCGCGTCAGCGAGCTGCTGCTCCGCCTCGCGGCGAAAGCGGATCTCGATTTCATCGAAGCGGCGTTCGGCCTCCACCACCGCGGCTTGCGCCGCCGGTTTCGCCGGCACCAGCCGCCGAACCTCGCCCTGAAGCTCCTCGACCTCGGCCTTCAGCTTTAGATGCTCCTCGCGCGCGGCCAGACCTTCCGCGAGTAGGGAGGCCGAAATCCGCAGCCGTTCCTGCGCCAGGCGCAGGTTGCCGCGCGCCGAGAGATCGCGCGCCTCCAGTTCGTCAACCTCCAGGCGGCGCTGGCTGATCTGGGCGCGAACGACGCCCTGCGCCGCCTCAAGCTCTCGCTGGCGCGCAGCGAAGGTGCGGCGCTCCGCATCGGCGAGGCCGGGGTGGCGGGCGGTGGCCTCCCCGGCCGCGTCCGCGGGAGCCGCCAAGGGCTGGCCTTCCGCTTCCGCCTTGAGCCGGTAGCGGCGGAGGCGCTCGGCGTCGAGTTGGGCCTCGAGTTCGCGGCGGTTGAGCCCGCCGGTGGCGAGATCGAGGCGAACGAGCGGATCGCCCGCGGCGACGGCGTCGCCTTCCGCAACAAAGATCTCGGCAATGATTCCGCCTTCAAGGTGTTGCACGGTCTTGACCCGGCCCTGCGGCGCGACCGCGCCCTGGGCCACGGCGACCTCGTCGAGCCGCGCAAACGTGCTCCATCCGACGAAGGCCGCAAGCAGCAGCAGTGCCGGCCATGCCGCGGCGCGCCAGGTCGGCAGTGGATGACGGGCGACAAGCTCTTCGAGCCGGGTCACGATCCGGTCCCGGCGGCGCGCCACGCCGGACGCTGAGCGCCGCGGCCTGGGCGGGGTCATCAGGATCGGCAGGATGTCGCCGCCAGGTCCGGCCATTGCCACCGCCCCGGCCTCCAGCCGGGTAATCGTGTCGGCGGCGGCCAGCAGCAGCGGGCTATGGGTGACGACCACAACCGGCCGGCTCTGCGCCAGCGCCTGGAGGCTGGAAGCGAGCTGTTCGGTGGCTCCGGCGTCGAGATGGGCCGACGGCTCGTCAAGCAGGACGATTGCCGGGTCGCCAAGCAGCGTGCGCGCCAGAGCCACCCGCTGGCGCTGCCCGGCGGAGAGCCGTCGGCCGGCCTCGCCGACGTCGCTGGCGTAGCCACCCGCCATGTCGGCGACGACCCGGTCGAGACCGGCCCGCGCAGCGGCGGAAATGATCGCTTCGTCGTCCGCGCCGGGCTCGCGCAGGGCGATGTTATCGCGAATGCTGCCGGCCATCAGACCGTCGCCCTGGGGCAGGTAGGCGATCCACTTCGCCAGCTCGTCATCGCCGAACTGGCTGATGTCGGCGCCGGCAATCGTCACCCGCCCACCGGTCGGGCGGTAAAGGCCGCGGATCAGCCGGAGCAGGGTGCTCTTGCCGCTGCCGTTCGCGCCCGTGATCGCGTGCAGCCCGCGGGCGGCGAAGCGCACACCGATACCGGCGATGGCCGCCGGGCCGCCGTCGGTGAAAGCGAAGACGACGTTCTCAAGCGCGATCTCGCCGCAGGGGCGCGTCATCGCGACGCTGCTGCGCGGCGGCGCCCGATCGATCAGGGTCAGGATCGCGCCGAGCCGCTGCAGCGAAAGGCGAACGGCGATGAGGCTGCGCCAGCCGCCGATGAGCTGGCTGAGCGGGCCGAGCAGGCGGCCGCTCAGCATGTTGACCGCGACCAGCGCGCCGATGGAGAGGCTCTGGTCGAGGATGGCGAGCGCACCCGCCGTGGTCAGCAGCACGGTCGTCGACATGGTGACCGTCGTGCTCAGGTTGGAAAAGGTGTCGCTGCGGCCGCCCCGCAAAGTCGCGTCGGCGATGGCGTCGGCGTGCACGGCCTGCCAGCGCTCGCTGACGCCGGGTGCCGAGGCAAGCTGTTTGATCGTGGTCCGCGTGGCGATGAGTTCGGCCAGCAGCGCGTCGCGGTTGCGGATGCTCGCTCGCTCGCGCAGTCCGGCGCTGATCATGACGGCGCCCGAACACCATGCCAGGAGCGCCATGAGCGGGACAACGAGCAGCAGGATCCAGGCGATCGGCGCGGCGATGACGAAAATGAGGATCGCGGCCAGGACCATGAACGGAAACTCGCAGACGAGCAGCGCCGCGCTGCCCGAGACCGCCGCGCGAACGGTGTCGATATCGCGAAAGCAGGTGCTCCACTCCGCCGCGCTGACGCGTTCGAGCGTCCGCAGCGGCAGCTGGGTCATGGCCGCGAACAGCTGTCGCCCCAGCGCGACGTCGACACGCAGGGCCGCGATCTGGAGAATCCGCGCTCGCGCCTGGCGGAGGATGAAGTCGAAGACCAGCGCCAGCGTCATGCCGGCGACGAGTCCCTGTAGCGTGCTCATTCCGGCATGGAAGACGACGCGATCGTAGACCTGCAGGATGAAAACGGGCACTGCAAGGGCGAGGACGTTGATGCCGAGGGAAAAAACGGCGACCTCGCGAAATGCGCCGACAAGCGGTGCGGCAAGATCGTGACGCCAGGTGCGGGAAGCGGCGGCCATGGCCGCGGAGTATATCCCAGACGGTATTAATTAGCACGTTTGGGTAATAAAGCGCCGGATCTTCGTGGCGGTGGCTCAGAGTTCGAGTACGACCTCCATGACGTCGTCGTCCGGAACCCGGTGGCTGGTAAAGCCGATGTCATGAACCATGTCGAGCATCCGCTTGTTGTCGCGCATGACCAGCCCGTTGATGCGTCTGGTCCCGCGCGACCGGCAATAGTCGACCATCTTGTCCATGAGCTTGCGGCCAAGCCGCTGACCCTTCAGGTCGGAGCGGACAAGGACGGCATATTCCGCCTGGTCGTTGTTCAGATCGGCCACCGTCCGAACGACCCCGAGAGTCTCCGTGCCTTTGCCGTCTGGCCGCGGCGCGGTGGCGACGAAAGCCATCTCGCGGTCGTAATCGATCTGGGTGAGCCGGGCCATCTCTGAATGCGGCATCGTCCGCACCGTGCCGAAGAACCGCAGGCGGATATCCTCGGGCGTGACCTTCGACAGGAATTCGTAGTGCGCCGGCTCGTCTTCGGGCCGGATCGGGCGGAGGAGAACGTGCCGCCCGGACTCCAGGACGAACTCCTCTTCGAGTTGTTTGGGGTAAGGCCGGATCGCCAGTTCGCGCTGACCCGGGATGACCCGCGCGGCCGGCGCCACTCGCATCCACGCATCGGCCACGAGCACGCCGCCGGCGTCGACGAACAGCGGGTTGATCTCGAGGGCGACGAGCTCGGGAAGGTCGATCACCATCTGCGAGACCTGAACCAGGGTCAGGCACAGCGCGTTGATGTTCGCCGCCGGCAAATTGCCGCTGCCGTGCAGGGTCCGCGAAATGCGGGTCCGGGAGACGAGTTCGCGCGCCAGGCTGAGGTTGAGCGGCGGCAGGGCGACGGCCCGGTCCGCGATGACGTCGGACAGCTTGCCGCCCTGGCCGAACGTGATGACGGGCCCGAAGATCGGATCGTCGGTAATGCCGATGAGGATTTCCTGGGCGTCGGGATCGAGGACCATGCGCTCGACGACGAAGCCGTCCACCCGCGCGTCCGGCTTCTTGCGCGAGACATTCCGCAGCATGGTGTCGGCGGCCTGCGTCGCCGCCGTTGAACTGTCGACGTAGAGCTCAACCCCGCCGACTTCGGCCCTGTGCGCAATGTCGGGCGAGAGGATCTTGACCACGACCGGATACCCGAGCGCGTCGGCCGCCTTGCCGGCTTCCGCGGGTGTTGCCGCATACTGGCGCTGGGTTGTCGGGATGCCGTAGGCGGCCAGAACCTCCATCGCCTCCTGCCCCGTCAGGCTTGTCTGTCCGGCGGCAAGAGCGTCGGTGACGATCCGCTCGGCCGCATCGACGGCCGGTGAGAACTCCGCCGGCTTCGATGGTGGGGTCTGCATCAGCATGTCCTGGTTGCGCCGGTAGTGGACCAGGTGCATGAACGCATCGACCGCTTGCGTCGGTGTGTCATAGGTGGCGATGCCGGCGGCAGCGAACAGGCGGCGCGCCGGACCCATGCGCTCGCCGCCCATCCAGCTCGTCAGCACATTGCCGCGCATTTCCTTGGCGACCTTGATGATCTCGCGCGCCGCTTCCGTGCTCGAAGCCATGGCAGTCGGCGCGTGCAGGACCATCAGCGCATCGACCCCCGGGGCCGCGAGCAGCGCTCGCGCGGCGATCGCGTAATGCTCGGGCGGCGCATTGTCGGCAATGGTCACCGGATTGGCGTGCGGCCAGCCTTCCGGAACAACGCCGGCCAGAGCCGCCGCGTCGGCCTCGCCCAGTTCGGCAAGCCGTCCGCCATTCAGCAGGAGGGCGTCGATCGCCATGACCGCGACGCCGCAGCCGTTGGTCAGGATCGCGACCCGCTCGCCCCGCATGGAGCGGGCGCGGGCCAGCGTTTCGACCGCGGCAAAGAGCTCGCCGAAGCTGTACACCCGGAGCATGCCGGCGCGCCGGATGGCGGCGTCGTAGACGTCGTCGGAGCCGATCGCGGCGCCGCTACGGATGGCGGCCAGCCGCTGGCCTTCGGGCGCGCGCCCGGACTTGATGACCAGGACCGGCTTGTTCCGACTCGCGCCGCGGCCGGCGGAAAGGAAGGCACGGCCGTTCCTCACGGACTCGACATAGAGCAGGATCGCCCGCGTCATCGGATCGTTGCCGAGGTAGTCGATGATATCGCCGAAGTCGATGTCGGCAGTGTCGCCCAGCGAGACGAAGTGGGAAAAGCCGATGTTGCGGTGCTGCGCCCAGTCGAGCACGGCCGTGCTGATGGTCGAAGACTGGGACACGAAGGCGACACCGCCGGGCTCCGCCGCGATGTGAGCGCAACTTGCGTTCAGGCCGATGCCCGGAACCATCAGCCCGAGGCAGTTCGGCCCGAGAAGGCGCAGGCCGAAAGGCTTGGCCTCGGCGCAAACGGCGGCATGAACACTGCATTCCCGGATCCTGGTGTCAGGAGCGAGACCATCGGTGACCACGACCGCGGCGCGGGTGCCGCGGTCGCCGAGTGCTCGGATGATGCCGGGGACTGTTTGCGGCGCCGTGCAGATGACGGCCAGATCGGGAACGACGGGCAAAGCGGCAACATCGGCATAAGCGAGCACCCCGGCGATGGCCTGATCCTTCGCCGCCACCGGCATGATCGGCCCCTCGAAGCCGCCCTGCAGCAGGTTGTGCATGACGAGGTGACCGGGCACGCCCTCCTCGTTGCTGGCGCCGATTACCGCGACCGAGCGCGGGTAGAACATTCTGTCGAGGTTGCGGATCGTCATCGCCGGCGTCGCTGCTTTTCGTTCAAGCTCCCGCTCCTGCGCCCGGCGACCGGCTTCCAGCTTTCGCTGCGCCTGCATCGCCCGCCTTGCATGAAGGCCTGAAGCGCACTGCGCCGTCAATGATATCGGGAGCCCGTCACCGCGCAACACCGAATTGTGCAGTGCAGCATGGGCAAATCGGCGGGACTCAGGATCCGGCGGCGGGACGGGCTCGGCTACAGGCCTCGAGTTGCAACGCCGCACCCCGGTCGGCCGGGTTGAGCGTCAGGCAGGCGCGAAAGCAGGTCTCGGCATCTTCAAGCCGACCTTGACGGCGCAAGCCGACTCCGCGCGAGAACCGAGCGAGCGAGTCGTCCAGGTTTGTAAATGCTTCCGCAACGTGGTCGGGAATGATCTCGTAGACCTCGACCGGATCGCTCCTGCCGGGCATGGCGATGGCGTCCACCGGGCGGATCGGGTAGCGGCCCTTGAGCCGCCGGGCCGTGTGGCCGCTCACAAGGATGTCGGCGCCGTAGCGCTTGCAGGCTTTCTCCAGCCTGGCGGCCAGGTTCACGCCGGCGCCGATGACCGTGTAATCCATGCGCCTGGGCGAGCCGATATTGCCGGCGACAACGATGTCCGTGTTGATCCCGATGCCCATCCGGACGGCGGCACGTCCGCCCGCCCGGCGAGCCTCGTTCCAATGCCCCAGCGCCGCGGTCATTGCCAGGGCGGCGCGCACGGCACGATCCTCGTCGTCCTCGCCGGCGAACGGGATGCCGAAAGCGGCCAGCACCGCATCGCCGATGTATTTGTCGAGCATGCCGCCCTCGGCGCGCAGGCAGGATTCGACAAGGGTGAAAAACTCGTTCAGCAGCGCAACGGTGCCCTGGGCGCCGAGATGCTCGGCCAGCTCCGTGGAGTTGCGCAGGTCGCAAAACAGCATCGTCGCGCGGACGCTGCGGCCGCCGAGCACGTCGCCGTCGTGCTCCAGAAGCTGCCCGGCGAGGCGCGGATCCATGTAGCGCGACATCATTGCCTTGATGCGTTTCTCGGTCGTGATGTCTTCCAGCACGATCATCGTCCCGATCGCAGTTGTATGACAGTCGACGAGAGGGAGGACGGTGACGTTGACGGCGAGGCTGCGCCCGGACAGGCATAGCTCGGCGTCTATGGAAACGTCGGCGAGCCCGGTGGTCGCGACGCGCCGGGCCCGCTCGATGACCCAAGCGTTGCCGCCGGGCAGGATCCGCTCCGCCGCCGCGCCGATGACGTCACCGCGCCGCCGGCCGATCAGCCGCAGCGCCGCGGCGTTGCAGGTGGCGATGCGGAATTGGCCGTCGAGGGTGAGCACGCCGTTCGACATCGACTGCAACACGCTGTCGCTGTAGCACTTGATGTTCTGCAGATCTCTGAACAGCCTTGCGTTTTCCAGCGCGGCGGCGACGGCCGCGCAAAGGGCCGACAGGAGATGTTCATCGTCCCGGACGAACGGTCCGTAGGCTTTGTTAGCAACTTCGAGAACGCCGAGCCGGCCAGAGCTGGTCATGATCGGCGCGGCAAGCATGGACCGGGTGAAGGTTCCGTTTTGTCGGTCGCCTTCAGGGTCGAAGCGCAGATCGGCGTATGCCTGCGGGACATTGATGATCGAACGGGCGGCGAGCGCCGCCCAGGCGAGGCCGCGGCCCGGCGGCAGGCGCAATGTGCGCGCATCGTCCGCAGCCGCGTCGGAAACGACGCACAGGCTCGAACCGGCGCTATCGAGCAGGAACAGCGTCGCCCACTCGGCGTCAAGCAGTCGCGCCGCTTCCGTAGCGACCGTCCTTGACAGGGCAATGGGGTCGATCTGGGCCATGATCGCGGCAACGGCGCCCAGGGCCTGAGCCGTCCGGTCGGCACCATCCCCACCGCCATCATCGTCGCCATCCTCGTCGCCGTCCGTCGTCGGCCGGAGGATGAACGCGTCCTCAGTTCTCGCCGGGCGCACGTTCGGTTCCAAATCGCGCGGCCTGACGATGCAGGCGACGGTTCAGCGTAATGATGGTGGCTTCAAGCTCGCGGCGCCGACTGTCATGGCGTCGATCCCGGTCCGCGAGCTGGAGCCGGCAACGGGCGTCGGCGCTATCGAGCCGGGCGCGCAGCGTCGCGATCGTCGCGCGCAGCTCGTGGATTACGGCATCGGCGTCGTCCGGTGGGGCGTGCATCGCCAAACTATGCGCATGGAATAGTTTCGCTGTGGTTGCCGTCGGCGCTTGCCACGCACCGCGGCGCGGTGGACTGGACTTCCCGCGCGGCTTGCGCCGGGCCGGCCGATAATCTAAGCCAGAGGTAACACCGCCCGTGTCGCTTGCGGTTTCATGACGGGAAAAGGATCCATCGGAACATGTCCCGCGATCCCGAAGGATCTCCCTGCATCGGGATTTGCGAGCTCGACAACGTCACCGGCCTGTGTCGCGGCTGTCTGCGCAGCGGCGAAGAGATCGCCGCTTGGCCCGCCGCGTCTCCGGAGCTTCGCTGCCGGATCCTCCGGTGTATCGAAGAACGCCGGGAAGCAGCGCAGGCCGATAAGCCGGTCGAAACGGCCGCCCGGTAAGCTCGCCCAGACACGGCGCCGCGGCGCCGGCGGGCAGACAACCGTTCCTATTTATGCGATGAAGCTTTGCCGCGCGCGCGGGTTCCGCTTTTACGCGCGGCCGGCTTCGTTGCCGGTTCCTCGCCGGCCGGTTTGGTGGCACTCTTGGCGGCCTTGGCTGACGCGGCCGGCTTCGCGGCAGCTGGCTTGGCAGCGGGGGGCTTCTTGGCCGTCTCAGGCTTGGCCTTTGCCGCCGGTTTGTCCGCCTGAGGCGCTGCCGGAGCGGCTGGCTTCGCCGCCGATGCAGTTTCCGTTCCCGTCCCGGTTCCGGCTTCGGCAGAGGCCCCGGCCGCCGGCTCAGGCTGTCCGGACTGAGCCGAACCGCCGCCTTCGCCATGCGGCTGTTCGGGCATCATCCGCTCGGTCGCCGCTTGCATCGTCGTGATGACATCGCGCTCGGCCTGCAACCAGTATTCCATGGCCATGCCATGCTGTCGTCCGGCCGAGTCCCACATCATGTAAGCAACTTCGCGGACGCGATCCTGAATGTCTTTCACCAAAGCCATAATATCCGTATTCATCAGTTCAACCCCGCGCATGCTACCAACTTGCCAGTAATTTAGCGAGACCGTGACTTGATCGCACCGAAAAAAAACGCGCCGCGGCAAGAGTTCTATAACTTATGAGCATAGGATCCGGGGTGGATGAGGGGGTAACATCTCGCCCTGGGGCGGTAGGGCTTCGCTCCAACCCGATTCGATGTCATTCGACCTCGTTCGATCGCAAGCGGCCGCGTATGACGGGAGACGGTCAAGTTTCCAAAGGAGCCAAATCCCGCGTGTCCTGGCATACAGAGCAGTCGGCGGCGCTGCCGTATCGCTTGTCTCGCGACGGGCCGCAGATTCTGCTTGTGACGTCGCGCACGACCCGCCGCTGGGTGGTGCCCAAAGGCAGCGTCAAGAGCGGGATGAAACCCAGCGCCTCGGCCGCGCTGGAAGCTTACGAGGAGGCCGGGGTCGGCGGCCAAATCATGCGAGCGCCCGTCGGCATCTATGGCTACGCCAAGAAGAACGGCAAGCGAGGCCAGCTTTGCCTGGTTCAGGTCTTCCCCCTGCGGGTCCAGCGTGTTCTCCGCGACTGGCCGGAACGTCACCAGCGTCGGCGCGAATGGACCACGTTCGCCATCGCCCGCGAGCGCGTCCATGAAACGGCGCTGAAGCGCATACTGCTCGGGTTCGAGGCGCGGCTGCTCGACTGCGCTCCCAGCGGTCGCGGTAGGGACGGTTGTGGCAGGGGTGGCGCGCAGCGGCAGATGTCGCCTGGCGGCAGGCCGCGGTAGCGCTGCTTCGGCCGCTTCCCATATCCTGGGGCGAATACTCTCGACAAGAAAGGGATGTGCGCGCACGTGACCATCTGGAAGCAGCCCGACGGCCGATCCGTATCCTGCGATGAGAAGATCAAGGTTCTCAACCAGAACCTCGACGAGATACGCCAGGCCTGCCAGGACGCCTTCGAAGACGCGCTGCTGATGGGCTGCGACGAGGAGCAGATCCGCAAGGTCTTCGCCGCCGTTGTCGAGACCCTTCGCAACCCGTACGCCAAGTCATACGCCGGTCGCGCGGGTGAGCACTTTCAGGGATAGCTGCAGGTCTGCAGCGCGCTCTGGACAAAGCCGCGAGTTGGCCCGGCGACGACGCTCACGCGGTGCTCGACGCCGCCGGCAACCAGCGACGACTGGAGCGGCAACACGCCCGTCTCTTCGTGTTCCTCGCCGCTCAGCGCGACGATGCGCACCGTCACCGGGCGCGCGGGATCGAACCATGCTTCGGCGTTGCCGTTCGCATCGGTTGCGGAGGCGCCGTCGGCGGTGACGACCACGGCGCCGTTATGAAAACTGACGGCGTTGTTGGGCCCGACGCGTTGAAGGGGCGTCGTGACAATGAAGCGCTTCGCCGCCATGGGGCTTTCGCAGTCGCGCTGTTCATTGGCGGCGGCGATGATGAACGCCAGCCGGTCGCGGCTGATCCCGCCGCTCAGCTTCTCCATCATGGCGTCGTAAAGCATCCTGGTTTCGCCATTCGGCACGTCGCGCTCATAGGCGTGCTGCCACTGGTCGGCGCGCTGGCGGGCCTCGTCCAGCCTCCGTTCGTGCGACGCATCGCGCTGGTCGAGTTCGGCGTTACTTGACGCCAGCGTGGCGATCTCGCTCTGCAACCGATCGATCTCGATCGCGGCAAGGCGGCTTGCGATCTGGTAGGCGTAGAAGCCGACGAGGCTGAGAGCGGATACCGCAAACAGCCACTTGAGCGCGATACGCTTCACGCCACGGCGGCGGCGCCTGGCCCCTCCCCGGGTGCTCAACGTCATGAACGCGCGATCACCGCCAGCCGCGCCACTCTATCGGGATGCGCCCGGCGAGGCTCGCCGCGCCGACGGCAGAGGCCCCTCGCATCCGGCTGCCGCGGATGATGCGGCCGCCGCGGTCTCGCCGTCGAGGGCTCCCTGCCGCCATGCCCAGTCCTGGAAGGCGGCTACCGGCATGGGCGCTCCGAAATACAGGCCCTGGGCGAGATCGCAGCCCGATGAGCGAGCGAACTGAAAATGGCGCTCGCTGTCGACGCCGGTGGCTGCCACCCGGATGCCGAGGCGATGGGCCATGGCAACGATCGCTTCGACGATCCTGGCCGGTTTTCTGTGACCGATCGCGGCCGAAAAGAACGTCCCGGCAATGCGGATCTCGTCCACCGGGATGTCGCGGAGCTGGATGAGCGGCGCCTCTTCGATGCCGAACTCGTCGATCGCAATCTGGACCCCGAGCGAGTCGAGCGCGCGCAGGTTGCTCGCGGTTCCATCGCCACCATGGAGCAGGCTCCGTTCGCTGACCTCCAGTTCTAGACACTCGGCGGCCAGTCCATAGCGGTCGAGGACCGTCTTGACGCTTTCGAGCAGATTCGCGACGTTCTTGCGGCCGGGCGACATGTTGACGACGAGGCGGCCCGGCAAGAGCCCGGCGTCGCGCCAGCAACTCCATTGGCGGCAGGCCTCCTCAAGAGCCCATGCGCGCATCGGCACGATCAGCCCCGTGTCCTCGGCGCAGGCGAGGAATCGCTCCGGAGCGACTGGACCGAGGTCCGCGCTGTCCCAGCACAGCTGCGCTTCCGCCCCGGCCAGCTTCCGTCGAGCGAACATCGAAGATCGGTTGATAGCAGACGCTCATTTCGTTGCGCTCGATGGCGTGGCGCAGCGAGGTTTCGATCCTGATCTGTTCGCTGGCGTGCTCGTTCAGGGATTCCGTAAAGAACTCGAACGTGTTTCGCCCGCGCTCCTTCGACCTATACATCGCCACATCGGCGTTCTTCATCAGCGTTTCGGGATCGTTGCCGTCATCGGGAAAAATGGTGATGCCAATGCTCGCCGAAACCATGGCTTCGACATTGGAGAGGACGAACGGCTGCGCGAAAGCCTGCAGGATTTTCTGCACCACGGGCTCGGCGTTGGCCGCCGTCTCGATATTGGGAAGGATTATGGTGAATTCGTCACCACCGATGCGCGATACGGTGTCCTCGCCCCGGACACAGCCCGTTAGCCTTTCCGCCGCCTGTTTGAGAACGTCGTCGCCAGCGGCGTGGCCGTGCGTGTCGTTGATCTTCTTGAAGTAATCGAGATCGATGAACAGCACGGCACCGCGGTGACCGTGCCGTCCGGCGCTGAGGATCGCGCCGCGCAGGCGGTCCATCATCAGCAGGCGGTTTGGCAGCCCGGAGAGGGAGTCGAAGTTGGCCTGCTGCTGCAGCTGCAGTTCATATGCTTTGCGGAGGCTGACGTCCGCGACAGTCATCTGCACCGCAGTCTCGCCCTTCCAGCTCACGCGCTGCGCCTGCGCCTGGAGCCAGATGACTTTGCCGTCCTTCTTCATGCCGCCGAACTCTATCAGTTCACCGTGGGTATCGCCGGCAATCGTTGTTCGCCGGATCTGGCTGAGGCGCTCGTGCTCGTCGACGGGAAACAGCGCGTCGACGCTTTTCATGGCGAGAATGTCCGCCTCGTCGGCGTAGCCGAACAGCCGCGCCAGCGTCGGATTGACGAAGAGCGGCCGACCATCGCGCTCGATCAGAATGCCAAGGACCGAGCCTTCGACGAGCGCGCGGAAGCGCTGCTCGCTTTCGATGACCGCCTGCTCCTGCTGCTTGCGCTCGGTGATGTCGAGGGAGACGGTCACCACCCCGTCGGCCGCGGTATCCCCTCCGGTGAGCGGCGCTTTGGTCGTCAGCAGAACCCGCGGCTCGCCGGCGGCATCCGTGACCTGTTCCTCGAATGCGCCCGGCGCTTCGCCGCTCGCCAGTACTTCGGCGTCCAGAGAGCGATGACGAGCGCCATACGTCTCGCCGAACAGGTCGCTCATGGTCAGGCCGTCCGCGGCCGGCGCGGCCGAGATCCCGTACTCCTGATACCGTGAGTTCAGCAGGCAGACGGCGCCGTTGCTATCCGTCGCCGATATGAGTGCCGGGACCGTGTTGACGACCCTACGGAGCTGCTCCTCCTTGCGCCGGATTGCCTCGGCGTGACGGCGCAGCGTATTTTCAAGTTCGCCTTCCAGAGCCGTGGCGCGTTCGCGTTCGGCGAGCTGGTGGCGGCGCAGGCTAAGGAGATTGCGCGCCCGAATGCAGAACTCGCGGCCGTCGACCGGGCTCATGAGGTAGTCGGTAGCGCCGGTGTCCAGCGCGCGATAGCGGAAGTCGCGGTCCTCGTAGGCGGTTACAACGATAATCGGCGCATCGGCCGCGGCCGGATGCTGGCGGCAGTGACTGATGAAGGCCTCGCCGTCCATGCCGGGCATGACATAATCGGTGACGATCAGATCCGGCGGATCGGCGGCGAAGGAGTCAAGCGCGCGCATCGGATCGTCGAAAGTCAGAACCCGGACTCCATCGCCGAGCGACTGCGCGAACCGGGCGAGAATCCGCAGATTGATGAACTGATCGTCAACGATGTAAACGACGGTCATCTCCCCATCGTCTCCCAGCCCGCTCAACTCCATTACAGGTGCTTGGGCGCGTTCTGCCCCGCCGGCGCTCATCTACTGCCGATCATTGCGAGATACGACCGCTTTGTTCGCTTGACGCCAAGTTATCCACAAAATACCCCACCCGCGTGTCGAAAAACAGAGCGTTCGCGCGATATTTGCAAACCTTTTGGCGGTCCGGTTACCGCTCGCGATTTTGCGCACAGTCTATGCGGCTTGTCACAGCAATCTTAAATCATTTCCGGTATAAGTTACTTCATTTGGGGCAAAAAACGCAAGCTGGGAATTCACCAAATACGTCTAGGAGAGAACATGTCGTACGTTGCCATGACACCCATGAGCCGCACTGCTTCCGCCGACAATGTCGTTGCGCTCGAGTACCGCAGCCCGAGCAGCGACCTGCTCGCCTTCCTGAGCGGGCAGCCCGTCGACTGCGAAGCGGGCTCGCGCCTCGGCTTTCCGGGATCGACCGCCGACGTCTTTGCGCTGGAGAACCTCCGGGTCACCTTCGACCGCAACAAGCGAATCCTCTGGTGGTCGATGATGCCGCAGAAGCGACCGAGCTTCACCGCCGGCCTGCTTGCGGACATGAAGACGGTCGCCGACGCACTCGAGGTTTTGTTCGCGGGCGGCGCCGGGCAGGAACGGCCGGCGGTAAGCCATCTTGTGCTTTCGTCGCAGATTAACGGCATCTTCAATCTGGGCGGCGACCTCTCGCTGTTCCTCGACCGGATCGAGCGGCGCGACCGCGATGCGCTGGTCCGGTATGCCCACGCCTGTACCGAGGGCCAGTACCGTATCGCCACGAACTTCGGCTTGCCGATCTCCACAATCGCCCTTGTACAAGGCGACGCGCTGGGTGGCGGCTTCGAGGCTGCGCTCGCAAACGACGTGATTATCGCCGAGCGCTCGGCAAAGTTCGGCCTGCCCGAGGTCTTATTCAATCTGTTCCCCGGGATGGGCGCTTACAGCTTCCTGTCGCGGCGGATCGGCGCCGCGCAGGCCGAGAAAATGATTCTGAGCGGCCGCGTCTATTCAGCCGACGACCTTCACGAAATGGGTATCGTCGACCTCGTCGTGGCGGACGCCGCCGGTCCCGCGGCGGTCTACGATCACGTCGCCTCTTTCGAGCGGAACGGGCTGGCCCGGCAGGCAATGTTGCAGGCCCGACGGATCGTCAACCCGGTCAGCCGCGAGGAACTGATGCAGGTTGTCGACGTCTGGGTTGAAACGGCGCTGATGCTGTCGCCGCGAGACCTTCGCCGGATGCGGCATCTGGCGCTGGCCCAGGATCGGCGCTGGTCGACCTTGGGCGGCGGATCGGTCGCCGCAAGTGCCTAGATCGACCTGCTTTTGGATGGAATCATCCGAGAGCAGAAAGTTGATCGGTTGCAAGAAGATCGAGCATCTTACTGCGTCCATCCGGGCGCAGGATGCTCCGTGCGACAAGGGGCAGCTGGATCGCTCGCGGTACCTGAAAGCCGGTACGGCATGCCGGAAGGTGCCAGATTGAACCAAAGTAACCGACTGGCCGGTCGTACCGGCCGTCTCAAACCGGCGTTGCGCGCTGCCGCTCCGCCTGGTAGCGGCCGATTTCACGGCGCAGGCGGGCGAATTCCCGGTCGAGCCGATCGAGATAAGCATCGCCATGGGCATGAAGACGCTCGACGGTCATGCCCTGCAGCTCCTGGCAGAACTGGCGCAGGGCGTCGGCGCCGACGTTGCCGGCCGTTCCACGCAGAGCGTGAATGGCCGCGCGAAAGCGGGCGCGTCACAGGCGCGCGCCGCTTCCGCGACCTGCGCCATGAGATGGTCGGTGTTGGCGAGAAAGTCGCGCAGAATGCGCCACCGCAAAATCTTCGTCGGGGCCGCTGTAGGCGTTCAGGCCGGCCAGCGCCGCGCGGTTCAGGACAACTTCCTCGCCGTCGTCGGTTTGGCTCCCGATCGGGCCGGGCTGGTCCTGCGCCGGCGGCGCGCCTTGCCGCGGCTCGACGGCCTGCGCCCGATCCGGACCGACCAGCGCCAGGATCTCGGCGACAAGATGATCGGGCTCGACAGGTTTCGTCAGGTATACATCGATGCCGGCGGCCAGCGCCGCGTCCCGCATTTCGACGGTCGCATCCGCGCTCAGCGCGATCATCGGGACGTGCGGCTGGCCGAGCGCGCCCATCCGGTAGAGCTTGACCACGTCGAGACCGCTCAGGCCGGGCATGTTGATGTCCAGCAGAACGGCGTCGAAGCTCGCCTCGTCCAGAGCCTCAAGGGCGTCTTCGCCGCTTTCGACGAGCTCCGCGGCGAACCCGGCACGGTCGAGAATACGCGCCATAACCTTGCGGTTGACCGGATTGTCCTCGGCGACCAGGATCCGCAAGCCGCTGCCGCGCTGCGTCGGCGCGCCGGCGACCTTGAAGCCGGTCGCGTCTACCTTGTTGCCTGCGGGCGCGAAGTGCGCGGCTGCATGCATCGCGGCGCAGAGGGCCGAGTCGGGCGGTGGCCAGGGCAGGATAGCCAGACACGCAGGGCCGGCCCCGGTCTCCGCGGCCCCCTCCTCACCGAACATAATGGTCGCTGGCGCGCCATCGGCTCCGCTGCGGAGAAGCACACAGACATCGCCACGGCGGCTGCATGCAAGCGCCGCGGCGACGCCTTTTTCCATCCCGGCGCGGCTGTCGATTACGATCACGGGCGGAACGTCGGGCGCGAACGGAGCCGCGCCCCCGTTCTGCGCCAGGTCCGCAGCGCGGGCGGCGAGTACGTGCACGCCGACCGCGACAAGGCGCTGGCGTAGTTGACCGCGGAGCGCCTCATCGTCGCTGATGACCATGACCTGCCCCGGCGCGGCGTCGGGAAGCGTATCCGGCGCACGGGCGGTCCCGTACGGGATCTCGAGGGTGAACGTGCTCCCCTCATCCGGCACGCTTTTGACGGTCAGCGTGCCGCCAGCGAGTTCGGCCAGGCCGCGGGAGATGGCGAGACCTAGTCCGGTACCGCCGAAGCGGCGGTTGACGGCGTCGTCGCCGCGGGCGAACTGCTCGAAAATGCGGGCCTGCTGGTGCGGCGGAATGCCGATGCCGCTGTCGCTTACGGCGACACGGAGACGCTTGACATCGGCATTGCCGGCTGCACCGCCGCGATCATCGCCATTGTCTGCGCTGTCGCTCCGGTCCGCGGTGACGAGGACATGGCCGGACTCGGTGAACTTGATCGCGTTGCCGATAAGATTTGTCAGAATCTGGCGGAAATGCTTGACGTCGCCGTGCAGCCGCCAGGGCATCGCCGCATGGATCGACACCACAAGGCGCAGACCCTTGTTGGCGGCAACGGGGCGGAGGATGGCGAGGACGTCGGCAAGGGCGGCATGCAGGTCGAAGTCGGCGGCGTTCAGGGTGGCGCGATTTGCTTCGATCCGCGAGACGTCAAGGATGTCGTCGATCAGCGCGAGCAGCGTGGTTCCCGCCGTCTTGACCGTATGCACCATCTCGCGTTGGTCGGAATCGAGGGGGGTGTCGCCCATCAGATCGCTGGTGCCGATGATCGCGTTGAGCGGCGTTCGCAGCTCATGGCTGACCCCGGCGAGAAAGCGCGTCTTCGCCTGGCTGGCCGCTTCGGCCTGCGCCTTGGCTTCCGTAAGTCTGCGGATGAGAGTGGCGGCGTAACCGGGCAGGACGATGAGGCCGGCGAACAGACCGAGCGCTAGAGGCCACTCGCGCAGCCAGAATCCGGTCGTCAGAACGACTGCGAGAAAGCCCGCGGCCGCCAGTCCGACAGACGCGGCGAGATAGCGCAGGCCAAAGCGGAAGCCGTTGCCGAACGCGATCCACAGGTAGACCGGATAGAAGGGCGCCGCGTCCGCGCCGCCAAAATGCATGAAGCCGGAAAGAACGGCGAAGTCCGTTACCATGGCGGCAAAGCGCCGGGCCGGCGACGGCGCCGGGGAGAATAAGATCAGGGTGTAGATAATGAGAGCGAGCCCAAGGTAACTGCCGCCGAGGGCGACGAGCATGTGCGCTGCCGGCAGGTCCGATGCCTGGATAAGGACGTACGCGAACAGAATGGCGACGATGACAATGCGGACAAGAGCCTGCTCGTGCTCGCTGTCCTTTTGCCGACGAAGCCGGTCGAACCTGTCGCGGATGATCATTCCGTTCTGTCCGTGGCGCGAGGGGCGGCGAGTTAACGCAAGAGGCGCCTTTGCCGCGTCCGCAAACCCCGCACGGTGGATCTGCGCCAGCAGATCGTCGCCGCAGTGGAGCCCGGCAGCGCCGGGCTGGTGCTGGCCGCCGAACGGCCTACTGCGGCAACAAAACGCGG
The DNA here is from genome assembly GCA_963789785.1 of uncultured Alphaproteobacteria bacterium. GTDB lineage: Bacteria > Pseudomonadota > Alphaproteobacteria > Rhodospirillales > Defluviicoccaceae > JAEULH01. Next base: position 63,480 of record CAWBNC010000043.1, read on the forward strand.
TCGATCGGAATGATCACGCCGTTCGCGGCGGCAATGTCGGTCCCCTTGCTGCCGCCGACGCCGGGAATGGCGCTCGCCATCTCTCTGGCGTTGTAGGTCCCGGTGTCGAACTCATTGATGGTCAAACTGCCGCTTGAGACACCGTCGACGAAGATCGTCTGCCCTTGCGCGGTCGTCAGAAACGTCTGTTTCCCGGCAAGATCGTTGGCGGTGTATTTGCCGGGAACCACGTGATAGCGAAGCACCTGCGCCAGCGTGCTCTTGTTCTCGGGCTGGAGAAGCGAGCGATAGACCTCGTAGGGCACGGTATTGAAAGCGTCGTCGGTCGGCGCAAAGAGGGTGTAAGGACCGTCGCCGCTCAGCGTTTTCGTCAGCCCTGCTGCATCGGCCGCGGCGAGGAGGCGGTCAAAGCGTTGTGTTGCGACTGCCGTCTCGACCAGATCGGCGGCCCGCGTCGATGGGCCGGCAAGCGCGGCTGGCGCGGCAACGGCAAGAACGGCGGCCCACGCCCATACTTTCATCGATACTCTCCTTCGATTCACGCGAGACTGCGATCGCCTACGCGGCTGGATCACAAGATGACGACGCGACGCCAAACGCGCAATCGATAGTGGAAGCCTGACGGCACGCCATTCCGTGATCGCACACCATATCGTATCGCGATTGTATCGCATCGCGCCAAAGAGAGAAGCATCCTCCCCGCCCGATCATCGTCCGGATATGTTTTCATCAACGATCGCGGCCCCTGAACGCCAAGCAGGCGCGCCTCGCGGCGCGCCTGCAGATCAGACCGAGTGCCGTAATCAGGACTTCGGCATCAATACCACGTCGATCACATGGATGACGCCGTTGGACGCTTCCACGTCCGGCTTGATCACCTCTGCGTTGTTGACCATGACCCCATCGGTCGCGTCGATCGAAAGTTCTGACCCCTCAACGGTCGCAACGTCCATCTTCTTGCCCTTAAGGTCGGCGGCCATGATCTTGCCCGGTACCACATGGTAGGTGAGAATTTGCGTCAGCTTTTCCTTATTTTCCGGCTTGAGCAGCGACTCGACCGTGCCGGCCGGTAGTTCCGCAAAAGCTGCGTCGGTCGGCGCGAAGACCGTGAACGGGCCTTTGCCCTTCAGAGTCTCGACCAGGCCGGCTGCAGTGACGGCCGTGACGAGGGTGTTGAACTGGCCGGCCGCGACCGCGGTTTCCACAATGTCCTTGCCGCTGGCAGCTTTATCCATGCTGCTTGCGGCATTTGCCGGAAGAGTATTCATTGATATGGCGAAAAGCGCGACAAAGGCGATCGCGATCGACTGAAGATGAAGCTTACTGATCATTTTGCGTCCCGTCTCAGGTTGATCCGTTCTGTTTGCTGAGAGTGCTACGCATTCGCGAACGACTTGGATCAGCTTGATTGCCAGAGTCGCGTGGCCGCCGGGGCGTCGTCTACCGTCGCTTGTCCTCCAGTAATCCGAGCTGGCGAAAGCTGGTGTGACCGCTCTTCGAAACGATCAGATGGTCGTGGAGAACGATGCCCACCTTGGCCAGCGCCTCGCGGACCTCGCGGGTCATCGCAATGTCGGGCTTGGACGGGGCGGGGTGGTTGCTGGGATGATTGTGGACCATGATCAGCGCCGAGGCGTCGAGGGCCAGCGCGCGCTTGACCACCTCGCGCGGATAAACAGGGGTGTGATCGATGGTGCCCTGATGCTGCACCTCGTCGGCGATCATCACGTTCATGCGGTCGAGAAAGAGCAGCCGGAACTGCTCGACCATCGCATGGGCCATGCTCGCGCGCAGGTACGTCACCAGCTTGTCCCAGTTGTCGAAGACGGGCCGTTCGCAGATCTCTTCGCGAGCCACGCGCGCCGCCATTGCCCGCATCGCCTTGAACAGCGTCACCGCGAAGTGGTTGACGCCGTCGAAATCGGCGAGCTGATCGGCCCGCGCATGAATGACGCCGGCCAATCCGCCGAATCGCTGCAGGAGCGCCTTGGCGAGGGGCTTGGTGTCGACGCGCTCGATGGCGAAAAACAGCAGCAGCTCGAGCAGTTCGTAATCCGGTACGCCGTCGTCGGGGCCGGCGAGGAAGCGGTCGCGCAGGCGCTGCCGGTGGCCCCAGAAATGCGGCGGGTTGGCCACGAGGCCGGCCGCCCCGGCGCTGTCCGCCAACCCGGGCAGAGCCGCTGACGGGCGAAGACTTTCCGCGATCGCCGGCGTCGGATCGTCGCCTTCGAATAGCCAGACCCGCTTCAGGGTATCCCAGTGGCCGCCGAGCGCGCGCAGCACGTGCCGATGGCGGTGGGTCTCACCCTTGACGGCGTAGATAAGCGCGCCTTCGCCTGGGGCGTGGCGGGTGACGCTGAGGCCAAAAGGCTCCAGCGGCCGCGGATAGAGCGCCGTCACCGTCGGTCGTTCCGCGCCCTCCGGGTGCCAGAGCGGCGCCATTTCCATGGTTCAACGAAAGAACTGCGCCAGATGCCTTTGTGCGCCACACGGGCGGCCTCTTCCTCGCCGACATAATCCTTGGAATACCGGCGATAGGCGAGCGCGAAGCCTTCGCGGACCATCATCGCGTTCAGGTCGGTGCCGCCGGCGAAGCAAACCGCGAGGATCCGCCCGTAGCGGTCTCTCTCCGATCCTTTGCAACTGACCGTGCGGCCGCGGGATTCGCGCTCCAGGGCCAGGGTCGCGCTTTCGCCGCAACGCCAGTCGCTGCCGCCCACCGAGCAATGCTGGCGGCTTTCAGGCGCGTCGATGCCGTGCAGGCGGATCCGCTCGCCGCCGACATCGATGGTGTCGCCGTCGATGATGACTGCAACGCCGCTGACGTCCGCGGAGGCCGTTACGCAGGACAGGGCGATGCAGACACCGGAGGCGACCCACAACGCTCGCGCGCTTCGGCGCAACGTACTTCTCTGTCTTCCGGCAGCGACGGGCCGACCGGCACCCCCCATGATGCTCATATGAGCAACTATAGACCCTTTTTGGGTAAATTTTAATGGGAAATGCCAAGCGGGCCAAAGGCGTTTTGCTGCTCGTATTTTCTATCAAAAGTAGAGTGAGCGCCGTTTCAGCAGTAACTTAGCGGGTACTCTCGCCCGCCCCAAGCCGCGGATCAGCCGGGATTAATCGGCGGAGGCTGATCGCCGCCGAGCGCGGCCCCGCGATGCGGGAGGATGGCTAACGTCACCGCGCCTCCGTCGCGAGCTGGGCGAGGCCGCATACGCATTGTTTGTTATGGCTGGGGGACCTGGATTCGAACCAGGGTCGCTCGGTCCAGAGCCGAGAGTTCTACCGCTAAACTATCCCCCACCGGAAAGGCGGTGGCCTTGCTCCGGCTTCTAGCACAGCGCCGTCGCATTTTGTAGCGGCGCTTGCGCTGGCTCGTTTCGCCGGACAATGTGTCGGCCATGACGGCGAAGCGCAACCCGGACAAACTCCTGTGAAACGAGACCCGAAAGCTGGGCGAGGCGCGAAGGCGCGGGCGCAGCCGGCAAAGAAACGCCGGGCGTCGTCGACGCGCTGGCTTCGCCGCCAGCACTCCGATCCGTACGTTGCCGAGGCGCACCGGCGTGGCTATCGCTCCCGCGCCGCGTTCAAGCTGATGGAGCTCGACGACCGCTTCCGCCTGCTGAAGCCCGGGATAAGGGTCGTCGATCTGGGCGCGGCGCCAGGCGGCTGGACGCAGGTCGCGGTCGAACGGGTGCGAGCAGGAAAAGGTGGACGCGGCGCCGTCGTCGCCCTCGATCTCGCGCTTATCGAGCCCATCATCGGCGCGGCGACCCTCGTTGCCGATATTCTCGATGAGGAGGTGGCGGAGCTGATCCGCGCATCTCTCGGCGGTGCCGCCGATGTCGTCCTGAGCGATATGGCGCCGGCGGCCAGCGGTCATGCCGGCGCCGATCACCTACGCATCATCGCGCTCGCCGAGGCGGCTTTGGAGCTGGCGCTGGACATCCTCGCGCCGGGGGGCAGTTTCGTCTGCAAGGTCTGGCAGGGCGGCGCCGCGCCCGATCTTCTTGCTCAGCTCAGGCGCTGCTTCGCGTCCGTGCGCCACGCCAAGCCGCCGGCCTCGCGCGCCGAATCGGCGGAAATATACGTCGTCGCCCGCGGCTGTCGCCCGCCCACCCCATCGACGCCATCGTCAACTCCTGTGGCGTGAGGCGAGGGCTCCAGCGCTAAGGCTTTGTTAAGACCATCGGCCGAAACTCCGGTCAAGACCCGGACAAAATCGTTGCAATGACCGATGGATCAGCCCGTGCCCAGCCAGTCGTCCGCCGCACCGTCGCGACGTGATCTCGAAGTGCGGATCGAGCGTATCGCCGTCCTCATCGCCGGTGCTCGGCGGCTCGTCGGCGAGGGCCAGGCCGTCGATCTCGCCGTGCTCGGCTTCGCTACCGTCGATCTGCGCGACGCGGTTCTGAGTGCGCCTGCTGACGCCACCGCCGGATTGGCGCCGCGGGTCGTCGCCCTTCAGGCGGCGGTGGATGCGCTGGGCGAGGATCTCGCCGCTGCGGCCGGTCCCGTGGCTCGCGGCGTGTCCGCGGCGGCACGCCGCTCCGCCTTCCGCGCCTACGACGGCAACGCGGACGGCAAGAGCCACAAGCAGAAGGAGCCGGCACCGCGTCGGCGGCCGGGGTCGCATTCCGGTCCGGCGGGAGGACAGGCATGACCTGGGGGAACTACCTGCAGTTCGCGCTCGCCTTCAGCTTCGTTCTCGCCCTGATCGCGCTTGCCGCGCTGGCCGCGCGACGCTTCGGCCTCGGCCATGCCCCGCGGCGCGGCGGCGATCGGCGGCTGACTGTGAGTGAAACGGCGCCGCTCGACGCGCGCCACAAGCTGGTGCTGGTTCGCCGCGACACTGTCGAGCACCTGATGGTGCTGGGACCCGGCGGGGCGATGCTGGTCGAAACGGGGATCGGGATCGGTAGGTCGGCGCCACAGCCGCCGACGACGCCGGCACCGACCTTCGCCGCGACGCTTGCGAAGTCCTGGCGATGAGACGCGCGGTTCTGCTCGCCGGCCTGATCGCCGGTTTGTCCGCTCTGGCCGCAATCGCGCTTGCCGCACCGGCCGCGGCGCAGACCATGTCGCTCGACCTGGCCGATGGCGACGGCGCCGCCACCGGCCGGATCGTCCAGCTTATCGCGCTGCTGACGGTGCTCAGTCTGGCGCCGTCGATCCTGGTGATGGTGACGTCGTTCACCCGCATCGTCGTGGTTCTGTCGTTCGTCCGCATGGCGCTCGGCACCCAGCAGACGCCGCCTAACCAAGTGCTGATCAGCCTCGCCCTGTTCCTGACCCTGTTCGTCATGGCGCCCACCCTGGAGCAGGCTTATGACACCGGGATCGCGCCTCTGATCGCCGGCGAGATCGACGAGCAGGAAGCCTTCACCCGGGCCCTGCGGCCGGTCCAGGCGTTCATGTCCCGGCACGTGCGGCCGGAAGATCTGGCGCTGTTCGCCGATCTCGCCGAGGTGCGGCTTGACGAGGCGAAAGACAGCGGCGATGTGACGGCCGCGACACCGCTGCGCGTGCTGGTCCCGGCGTTCATGATCAGCGAGCTGCGCCGCGCCTTCGAGATCGGCTTTCTCGTCTTCATTCCGTTCCTGATCATCGACATGGTCGTCGCCTCGATCCTGATGTCGATGGGCATGATGATGCTGCCGCCGGTCATCATCGCGCTGCCGTTCAAGATCATCTTCTTCGTCCTGGTCGACGGCTGGTCGCTGGTCGTCGGCAGCCTGGTGCGCAGCTTCGCCACCTGAGGCCGCAGCCAAGAAGCGGCGCTGTCCCTATGCCGCCGGCTCGGCTTTTTACGACGCCCCGCATCCGAACAGACAAAAAGAGGTAATTCCTGACTTGTTCGCTCATACGGAAGCGGTCGTGCAGATCGTTGCTCGGGCGCGAGCGGCCTCCGCCAAAAAAGATGCCCCTGTTCGGCTGACGTTGTATGAGCTCAAGCGGGTCACGCTTGCTCGGCCAACCCGCGCGCCCTGATCCTCCTACTCTTCCAGGAGCTTTCGAAACTCCAGCCGCCAGCCGCCCGGAAGCGTGGCGTTCTCGATGAACAGCGAGAGACACAGCGCCGGCGCCATCAGGCCTGGCATAAGCGCGGCGGTGTCGGAGGTCACGATGCCGCTCAGACGCAGCACCAGGGCGATCATACTCAGAAGCAGGATCGCCGCGTCCAGCAAGGCGCAGAAGATCGACTTCTTCCGCCGTCCCGGCACAATCCGCCGTCCTCGACGCAGTCCGCACCAAGGGACGACTCCTCCATCCTTGCATCGTAACCCGTATCAAGCGAAGACGGCGGCGCCTTGGTCCTCTACAGCGCCGGTTCAGCGGGCCGCGTCAGGTACTGGCGGAATCGGTCGACCGGCGCCAGATCCTGCGCCAGGGCCGCAAGGTCCGTGCTTGCGATGGTCCTGCCTGTGATCAGCGGGAAGACATCGCGCCAACGGGTCTGCGCCATCTGCCGGCCGCGAGCCTTGCCCAGACGGGCCAGCTCGGCCTCTTCTCCCGCCAGCGCCAGGGCGACGGCGAGGTGGAAGGTGGCCTCCGCGCGGTCGTCGTCATCGCGCCGGGCTGTCGGCGCCGCGGGTTCGGCGTCGCGAGCGGCCGGAGGCGCTTTTAGCACCTTGGCGATCGAGCTCGGCGGCCCGGCGCCAGTCCTTCATCGCCCAGAATATGTCGGCGCGGATTGCCGCGGCTTCGGCCGTCGCGGCCCCGTCCAGCCGCGCCAGCGCTTCTTTCGTCCGTCCCAACCGGGCCAAGGCCCGCGCCTCGATCATCTGCCGCTCGCTCTTCAGCGATGCCGGCAGCGCGTCGGCCGCTGTCAGCCGCAGTGACTTCAGCGCCGCTTCGGGTTTGTCATCAAGAAGGCGGACCGCCGCCAGCCGGGCGCCGGCCGTGGCCCGCTCGGCGCCGACGAGCCGATAGCGGATCTGGCTGTCGAGAAGGGCCGCCGCCCGACCGAGAAGATCGAGCGCGATCATCCGCTCGGCCACTGCCGCAACGACGGCGTCGCCCCGCGCGCCCGCCGGAGTCAGCTCACGGAACTCGTCGTAGAGCGCGATGGCTTCGATCGGCCGCAGCTTGTCGGCGTGTTCGCCCACGAACAGCGCGGCAAAGGCCTGGCTCATTTTCGCCGGAAGGCCGGCCGTTTGCGCCTCATCGGGGAAGTTGGTCGCTGCCCGGCGCAGCGTCCGCAGCGCTGACGGATAGTCGGCGCGATCGAGGTAGAGATCGCCAAGCCGCCGGAGCACGGCGAACTCAAGCAAATCGCCGCGCCATGCGAAGCTGAGCCGGTCGAGCGTAGCGATCGCCTCGTCCGGCTTCATGCGCTTCTCGGCGAGGGCCAGATCGACCCGCGCCGCGGCCGCGCGCACCCGGCTGCGGCGTTCGGGATCGGGACCCATTTCCACCTCCCGCCACGCCTCCAGCGCGCCGGTGACATCGCCGTTCGCTGCAAGCCGGCGGCCTTCGAGATAGCCGGCCTGCGCCTTCTCGCGATCGCCGGCCGCTTCGGCGGCAACGAGGCTGACCAGCTTGGACGCAAGCGGGGGATCGCCGGCGTCGATGGCGGCCTCCGCCAGCGGCGGCAGCAGAACCTTGCGCAGCGTCCGGGGATAGCCGGCGACAACCGCGGCCTGGGCCGCAAGCGTCGCCTTCTCGCCGCTGGCTTGACCCTGCCCGGCCCGGATCGCCGTTCGCCACGCCGCCGCCTCGACATGGTCGGCGAGGCTCGGTTCGGCCAGAACTCGCGCGGCTTCCGCGGTGCGTCCAAGCAGTACGAGCGACGCGCCACGAAGGGCAAGAAAGGGCGCCTCGTCAGCGAGGTCCAGGCCGGCGCGCTCGGTTGCGATTGCCGTGTGGTCGTGTTCGCCGGCGTTGACCGCAGCCAATGCCTCGGCGGCAAAGCCATGGGCAAGATAGTGTCTGGCCAATCGGAGGTGCAGGCTCTCGCGCCTGTCCGGCGCCTCGCTGGCGGCAAGCGCGGCCTCAAGATCCTGGCGAACGAGGGTGAAGGCCGCGTCCACGCTTGCGGATCCGGCGTCGAGGCCCATCAGCGGCTCATGGCCGGCAGGAGCGCGCAGCCGGGCCCGGGCGTCGTCGGCGGCATCGACGGGCGTCACCGACAGTCCCTCCGCCCGGGTCACCTCGACAGCCTCGCGACCGGCGCGGACCCGCAGGTCATCGACGAGAGGATGGACGACGAACCCTTGGGCGGAGGCCAGAAGCCGGAACTGCGGGTAGGCGTGGACCCGCCGGACGCCGGCGCCGAGCGGGACGGTCGGAACGAGGATCAGGGTGTCGCCCAGAACAGGATCGGTCACCGCCAGCGGCGCCCCGGGCTCGGCGACCGGCAGAGCGAGGCTGCGCCGTCCGTCCGGATCCTCGCGCAGCAGCGGTGCGACCGCAAGCGCGGGGCGCCGGCGCTTCGGACCCGAGGGCGATGATCCAGGACAGCGCATCGCGGCTTACGATCGGATTGACAGCTTCATCCACCTCCATCCGCAGCACCGTCGCGTTCGGGTGCGGGCGCTGCTCGAGCCCATGGATCGCCGCGCCCGCCTCTTGCTGCAGCGCCGCCAGATCCTGGATCGACGGTCGATCGAAGGCGATCCATAGGGCGTCGGCGCGGCGAAAGACGGCCGCGGCGACCGGCTCGGTCCAGTCGAAACGCAAGGGTCGCAGTAGCCGTGGCGGCAGCGTCTATCGAACCGGCGGCCTCTGCCTTGTCGGCATCGGCGAGGCGCTCGGGCGCTCGGCTGCAAGGGCGTCGGAGAAGGCCGTTCGCCCCGGTTCGGGCGCCGGGACCGGGCCGCATCACCACGCTCGCCGCCGGCGCTTCGCTCTCTTCGGCCGATCGCTCGACGGATGCGTCTGTCGTCTTGACTTCGGTTTCCGCCGCCGGTGCGAACAGATCGATGACGACACGCTTGCCGTCGGCCAGCGTCAGCGCGACGACGCCGGGGCGCAGCGGGAACGACACGAGCGCCCCTCGTCTCGTGTGCTCGGTTCGCCGACGAAGCGACGCAGCGCGGCGGTGGCCTGGGCCAGATTCGCCTCAGCTGGGCGCTCGAAGCGGAGGACGAACAGGCCATTGGAGGATGTCGCCTCGAAGGCGATGGGGCGCGGCCAGTTCAGGGTGAGCCGGCCGGTATCGCCGCGTGTCGACGCCACCGCGCGGACCGAATCGGCCTGCGCACCTGCGCCAGGCGTGATCGCCAGCGCGGCAGCAAGGATCGCAACAACGGTGCGAAGCCGCATCTTCATGGTTCCCGCGACGGCTGGAGGACGACGATATCGACCCGCCGGGCAGGAGCCTGCAACGCGACCGCACCCGGCGCGAGGGGGACGTAGCGGCTGTCGGCGAAGCCGCGCGCGACGATGTCGCCCCGCCCGTCAACGATACGCAGGATCGCGGCGACGCTTTCGGCGCGGGCTAGCGACAGCTCCCAGTTCGAGGCGTAGCGGGCGCCGTGGACCGGCGTCGGATCGGCGTGGCCTTCGCTGGCGACCTGATTGGTGATGGTGCGCAGCACGCCGCCGAGCGCGACGAGGGTCTGGCGGGCGTGTTCGGACAGCGTCGGCGGAGCCCGGCGCAAAGGCGTGGTCGGCTGGAAGACTGACCACAAGGCGATCGCCTACGCGGCGGTTGACGATGCGCGCGGCAAGCGGGTTTCCGCCGAGGGTCTGGCTCAGGACCGAAGACAGGTAGTCGAGGTCGATCGCGCGGCGCGTCGGCCGCGCCCCACCGCGAGGCGGCCGCCCTCCGCCGGCGCCGCGCCCCGGCGCCGCGACCTCGCGCCAGCGCGACAGCGACGCGGCGATCGCCTGCCACTTCTCGATTTCGCAGCGTCGACATGGAAAACAGGAGCACGAAGAAGGTCAGAAGGAGGGAGACGAGATCGGTGAAGGTCAGCATCCAGGCCTGCCGGCTGATGGCGCGTCGCGGGGACCGATGGCGGTGCCGGTGTGGCCGGCGGCGCTCATCGGTTGGCATCCGGCCGCCGATACGGATCGCCACCGCACGCGTTGCTTTCGAGGCGAAAGGTCAGCCAGGCGTCATCGCCGGCCGCCGGCGCCAGCGCGATCGAGAGGCTCGCCGGCGGCGTCCCGCGGGCCAGCATCTCGCGGGCGAAGCCGTCGGCGCGCCGAGCCGCAAGCGCCTGATCGCGCTGCCGCGTCGCCGGGGGCAAGGGCAAACTCCATCTCCACGCGCAGCCCTGGCGGCGGGCTGCTCAGAGGTCGCGACCGCGCGATCGAGCAGGGGATAGAGCGACGGGCGCGGGGTGTCGTCGCCGGCGGCGAAGACCACGGACGGCGGGTAGGCTCACCCGCATCAGCCGTGCCGGGACTGAGAACCTCTACCTCGGCAACGCGCACCATGCGAGCCGACCGCGGCGACGAAATCCTGCGCGACCAGCAGGACGAACCGTCGCCGCCACTGGCGCCGAGGCGTCGTACCGCCGGGCTTGCTCGTTGCCGAAGGTCGTCGACAGGCTTTCCATCACCGCCCGCGCCTTCATCTCCTCGATCGTCGACAGGCTGACCAGAAGGATGAAGAAGGCGAGGATCAGCAGGTAAAGGCCGAGAAACACCGACAGCGACGGGTCGGCGCGCGATTGCGCGTCCGGGCGGGTCGACGTACGGGAGCCGTCATCCGCCGCTGCCCGGCTTCGGCGCAGGCGCTTTCGCGGCCGCTCCGGCGTCGATTGCGCGCAGCCGGACCAGCTCCATGGTCACATCGCGCGCCCGGGCCGGTGTTCATCTCCGCCATGATCGCCGCCAGCTTGCGCTCCTTCATTCGCTCGGCGACGCGCAGCAGCGTACTCGAGCTCGAAGCGTCTGCAGGATCGCCGCCGCGTCCTTCGGCTTCATGCTCTCGTAGAGCTTGGCGAGCGACGCCATCTTGGCGTCCTGCTCGGCGTCGTGCTGCTTGAGCAGGCCACTGACCCGCGCCTGCAGCTCCTTCAGCGCCTTCGCCTTGGCATCCAGGCGCTGTTCAGCCGCGCGCAGCACGGCGTCGCGCTTGTCGAGCTCGCGGGCGCGCGCATCGCGGGCTCTTCCCGCCGTCCCGCAAGCTGGCGAAGAACCTCGATTTCGGCCGGAGAGAACGCCGGTGCTTTCGGCCTATCGACCGCTGCCGTCTCTGCCGGGGCGCCGCCGTGCGGTTTGCCCTCGGTCGACGTCGCTTTCGCCGGCCCCGCGTTTGCGACGCCGCTCTCCTTCAGGCCGCCAGCGGCCGTATGTGTCTTCGGTTCATGCTTGCGCCGGCGCACCGCCGCCCGCCGCTGCGCTTTCCGCCGATCCGGCCTGGGCGTTGCTGATGGCGATCGCGCCTGCTGTCGAGCCAGCTTCCCGAGTATCGCGCCAGATCAGCCCGATCTTGACGCTGAGAAACAGCGACGCGACGAAGATGAGGATCGGCAGCAGGCGCGGACGGAGCGCGAGCCTGAGCCACGCGGCGGCACGGAGCGCTGCCGCATCCCCGCGCGCCGCGCCGAGCCGCCGAGAACGGTGGGCCATGGTGCGCACGGGCGGACCGCTCATCTAGCGCTGGAATCGCATGGCCTGGAGCAGATCGCGCTCGGCGGCCGAGCGACGGCGCCGGCGCGAGCGAGGTGGCCGGCCTTCGGCCGACGCCGTGTCGTGTTCTGCAGCTCCGCCGCAGCCGCGTCCGGCCGTGCGGAATGACGCAGAGCGCCGCAGTGGGTTTCGCTCGGGCGCCCGCGCACGGCCGCTTCAAGGCGGTCCGCGGCCGCATCAGCGCGCTCAATGAGCTGGCGCAGATCGTCCTCGTGGCGCTCGGCTTGCCGGTTCTCGCCCTCAAGGGTCGGCGGACGTTGTCTTCAACCGGGCGACGCTGTCTTCGGCGCTGGCGACCGCGCGATGGAATTCGTCGGCCAGCGCCGAAAACTCCAGTCGATCGCGGCGCAGGCCGGCGAAGCGGCGATTGAGGATCATCGCCAACACGATGGTGATGACGAGCAGGCCGGCGACGAGGCCGTCGAGAAGAAGAGTCCACATCACAATCCGCGTCCTGAAGTCTTGGGGTTCAACGCGCTGCGCCGACGCGCTCGTCGATCTGGATGGCGATCCGCTCTCCGGATCGACCCATCCGCGCCGCGTACATCGGCACGCCGGCGCAGCGCATTTCGATGAGGCTGTCGGGCGTCGCATCGAACATCAGCTGCGAGCCGACTCGCAGCGCGAAGATCTCGCGCAGCGGCAGGGTTCGTTCGTCGAGAACGGCGGTCAGCTCGACGTCGGTCAGCCACAGGTTCTCGGCGAGATGCGTTTCCCAGATGCTGTCGCGACCGAACTTCTCGCCCATGAACATCTGCAACAGCAGGTCGCGGACCGGCTCCAGGGTCGAGTAGGGCAGCACCAGGTCGATCCGCCCGCCCCGATCGTCCATGTCGATGCGCAGGCTGGCGGTGACGGCGGCGTTGGACGGCTGGGTAATCGAGGCGAAGCGCGGGTTGGTCTCGAGCCGCTCGATCCTGAAGTCACCGGGCTGAGCGGCTCGAAGGCGGCGCTCAGATCGGCGAGCATGACATGGATCATGCGCTCGACGAGGCTGCGCTCGATGGTCGTATAGGGCCGGCCCTCGATGCGAATGGCGGCGGAGCCGCGGCGACCGCCGAGCAGGATGTCGACCACCGAGTAGATCAGCGCCGAGTCGGCGGTGATCAGGCCGTAGTTCTCCCACGGGTCGGCCTTGAAGATGCTCAGCATCGCCGGCAGCGGCACGCGGTTGAGATAGTCGCCGAAGCGCACCGTGCTGATCGCCTCGAGCGAGACCTCGACGTTGTCGGAGGTGAACTTGCGCAGGCTCGTCGACATCAGCCGGACCAGACGGTCGAAGACGACCTCCAGCATCGGCAGGCGTTCGTAGGACAGCGGGCCGCGATTGAGGATCGCGCGAATGCCGGTGACCGTCGGTACCTCGTCGCTTTCGTCGGCGAAGCCGAGCAGGCTGTCGATCTCGTCCTGATCGAGGACCGCGGCCGGCATCCTTGCTGTTTCGGATCCGCTCGACGCCGGCGTCGAAGTCGATCGTCGACTGTCGCGCCGCCGGTCCGGGCTGATTCTCGCCGTCCGCGCGCCGGCCGTGCGGCGGCGGGATGTCGTTGCTGTCCGATGGCGTCATCGTCGCCGACTCCCGGTGTCGCGCGCTACTGAACAAGAAGTTCAACGAACAGAACGTCTCTGATGGCTCGCCGGAGCGATGGCCGCGGCGATCCGCCGGCGCAGCTCCTCGCGCAGCCGCAGTGTTCCCGCCGAGCCGCGCAGGTCGTCAGGGCGCAGCTCGCGCAGGTAAACCTGGCAGTAGTCGATGATCCGCGGCAGTCAGGCGTTCGACGGTCGGCCGACGGCGGCCGGATCGGCGAGCTCGAGGGTGATCCGGACCTTGAGAAAGGTCGACTTGCGCTCGTTGGTATTCAGCGAGACGACAAGATCGGGAAGCTCATAGAAGGTCACGGTCGCCGGCGCGCCCTCGGCGGCCGCTTCCTCGCGCAGCGGCTTGCCGTCTGACGCAACGCCGAGCATGCCGTCGAGCATGCCGGAGGCGTAGGCGCCGCCGGCGGCGACGAGGAGCAGGGTCACGCCGCCGGCCGCGAACAACAGTGTCCGGGATCGGCGCGGCGCAATCGGCCGCTTCGTTCTCGCCGAGCGCGAGGCCGTCGGCTGCGTCTGCGGGCGTGTTGTCTTCGGCCACTTAGCCTCCCAGAAGGCTCGATGCGAAATGACGCCGGGGGCGCCCTCGTTCATCGCGACGGTAGGCGCTGGCCGGTTAACAAGACGTTGAACATTGCCGGCAAAACACGCCCAAACGGCAATAAATACCCGGCAAAAACAGCGCCGGATAGCCGCGCATGCCGGTCCCGCACCGCTGCGGGCGGCCCATTGACGGCAGAAAATCCCATGTTTCACTGCTGGCACGGCGCTCTGCAGAAGGCTTGGTCGAAACAGCTTCAGCACACCGGGGGAACGGAACGGATGGAGACCACGCTTATTGTCGCCCTGTCGCGGCAGGGCGCGTTGCGCCGGCAGATGGACGTCGTCGCCAACAACCTCGCCAACATGAATACGAACGCATTCAAGGCCGAGCGAGATGATGTTCACCGACCATGTCGTCGCGAGCGGAGGGCCGGGTTCGGCGAGCCGATCGCCTTTGTCCGCGACGTCGCGACGGTACGCGACCACACTCAGGGCCGGACAGAGGCAACGGGCAATCCTCTCGACGTCGCGATCCAGGGCGATGGCTTCTTCGCCGATCGAGGATCCCGCCGGCGGCGAACTCTACAGCCGCAACGGCCGCTTCCAGCCTCGATGACACCGGCCGGCTGGTGACGGCCGACGGCGCGGCCGTTCTGACCCGCGCGGGCACGCCCGTCTGTATTTCACCGAGGCCGACACCGATATCGCGATCGCCCGCGACGGCACCGTTTCGAGCGAGAACGGCGAGCTGGGCCAGATTGCGGATCGTCGACTTCGCCAGGCCGACGGCGCTGCAGCCCATGGGCGGCGGTCTGTTCGCCGCCGTCACGCCGGCGCAGGAGTTGGCCCGGCCGCATCTCGAGCAGGGCATGCTCGAGCGCTCGAACGTCGAGCCGATCCTCGAGATGGAGCGGATGATCCGGGTCCAGCGCGCCTACGAGTCGGTGCGCAACCTGATCCGCAACGAGGACGAGCGCATTAAGCAAATGCTTCAGGTTTATGCCGCATAAGGGGTAGCAACCTGCGAGCGGTTGTCGCTCCGCAAGCAGTATCGCCGGCGGCACAACCGGTCACGATGGAGAAGACGAGATGAGAGCCCTCAGCATCGCCGCGACCGGCATGCTCGCCCAGCAGCGCAACGTCGAGGTCGTGTCCAACAACCTCGCCAACATGAACACCACCGGCTATCTCCGACGCCGGCCGGAGTTCCAGGATCTTCTCTACCAGAACCTCCGCCGCCCGGGATCGACCGCCGCCGACAGCGGCGCGATGGTTCCCAGCGGCGTCCAGCTCGGCCTCGGGGTCAAGCTGGCGGCGGTCTATCGCATCCACACCCAGGGCAATGTCGCGGCGACCGAAAACAGCTTCGACCTCGCCATTCAGGGCAAGGGCTATTTCCAGATCGAGCGGCCCGACGGCGAAACCGCCTACACCCGCGACGGCACCTTCCAGCTCAACGCCGATGGCGAGCTTGTCACCCACGACGGCCTCGTCGTCCTGCCCGGCGTCACCATCCCGACCGACGCCGTCGACGTCACGATCAACCAGAGCGGCGAAGTGCTGGTGAAACAGCAGGGCAGCGTCGCGCTGCAGAACGTCGGCCAGATCCAGCTCGCGACCTTCCCCAACGAAGCCGGTCTCGAGGCCATCGGCGGCAACCTGATGCTGGAAACGCCGGCGTCCGGCGGCGCCATCGTCGGCAGCCCGCAGGAGCCCGGCTTCGGCAGCCTGCTGCAGGGCTTTCTCGAAACCGCCAACGTCAATGCGGTCGAGGAGATCACCAACCTGATCTCCGCCCAGCGCGCGTATGAAATGAACTCGAAGGTCATCAAGACGGCCGACGAGATGATGGCGTCGCTGAGCAACCGGTAAGCGGTATGCCTGTGCGCATCATGCCCGTCACCCCCGCCGTTTGCGTCAATTCCGCTTCGTCCGTGACCGGATGGCTGTTTGCCGCCGGGGTGGCCTTTGCGATTTTCGCCGCGCCTTGCGCGGGCGTCGCCTCCGGACCTGAGCCGATGCTGTCGGTGGCCGATGAAGCGGTCAGTCAGGCGCCGGCGCGCCTTGTCGGCTCCGGAGAGCTGAGCGCGCTCATCGCCGAGGCCCTCGCCGGGGACGACGGCGATACCGAGTCTCTCGGCGTCAAACTCGCCGATCCTCTGCTCGCCATCGCCCTTCCGGCCGGCGCCGGCGAGATCTACGTCGAGGACGTGGCGCGCGATCGGGGCGGGCGGAGCTTTACCGCGCGCGTTGCCGCCAACGTCGGCGAAAACGTGGTGCGCCGGCAGATCGTTACCGGGCGCGTGGATCGTCTGGCACAGGTTCCGGTCCTTACCCGTCCGATCGGGCGCGATGAAGTCATCGCCGCCGCCGACGTCGAGTGGCTTCGCCTGAAGGACAGCCGGCTGGGCAGCAGCACCATTGTCGAGGCAGAAGACCTCGTCGGGCTGAGCGCACGTCATGCCCTTCGCGCCGGCGTGCCCGTTCGCGCTTCACAGGTGCGCGAGCCGGTGGTGGTCGCCAAAGGCAGTCAGGTGACTCTGGTTCTCGACGGACCGGGCATGGCGCTCAGTGCCCGCGGCCGTGCGCTGGAAGACGGCGGGCGCGGCGAGGTCGTCCGCGTGAGCAACCTGCAGAGCAACGTCGTCATCGAAGGCACCGTCGCCGGACCGGGGCAGATCCGGGTTCGCCCGCCGGCGCGCATGTCCGCGGGAGCCCGTCGATGAGCCGATCCTTTCCCTGCGCGGTCGCATGGACCGCGCTAAGTCTGCTTCTCGCCTCCGGCGCCAGCGGCTGCAGCCTCGCTACCCGGCTGAGCGAGGTCGGCGATAAGCCGCAGCTCAGCGCAATCGCCGAGGATCCCGCCGACGAGCCGGCCTACAGGCCCGTCCGTTTGCCGATGCCGGTGCGACCGCAGCCGGAGGACAACCCGAACTCACTGTGGCGCCCGGGCGCCAAGGCCTTCTTCAAGGACACCCGCGCCAAGGAGGTCGGCGACATCCTCACCATCCGGCTGAAGCTGGACGACAAGGCAAAGCTCAAGAATTCGACCAAGCGCGGCCGCGACGACAGCGAAACCGCGAAGATCGAGGCAATGCTCGGCTTCGAGGGCGCGTTGCAGTCAGTCGTTCCGGCAATCGGCGCCGCCGGGCCCGTGCTCAGCTTCGGCACCGACCACCAGACTCAGGGCAACGGCGGCATCGACCGTCAGGAAGAGATCGACCTGACCTTCGCCGCGCTCGTCACCCAGGTTCTCCCCAACGGCCTGCTCGCGATCGTCGGCCGCCAGGAAATTCGGGTCAATTACGAGCTCCGCGAGCTGATGATCACCGGCGTCATCCGGCCCCAGGACATCGAGGCCGACAATTCCATCGCCCACGAGAAGATCGCCGAGATGCGGGTCGCGTACGGCGGCCGCGGCACGCTCAGCGACCTGCAGCAGCCGCGCTGGGGCACCCAGATCTGGGACATCATCTTCCCGTTCTAGAGCACCCGGCGCCCGGACGAGTGCCTGCCGGTCACTTCGCGCGGGCCAGGGCAGCTCGGAGCACGGCGGCGCTCTCTTCGCTGAAGCAGCAGAGGATCACCCGGCGCGGCCGGTCGCGGCCCTCCAGCGTTTCGCCGATGGCGGCGACGGCGATCCGGGCCGCCTGCTCTGGCGGATAGCCGTAGATGCCGGTGCTGATGGCGGGGAACGCGATCGACTCCAGCCCGTGGTCGGCGGCGAGTTCGAGCGAACGGCGATAGCAGGCGGCGAGCATCGCCTCCTCACCGCGGCCGCCGCCGCGCCACATCGGCCCGACCGTGTGGATCACGTGCTTTGCCGGCAGCCGGTAACCCCCGGTCATCCTGGCCTCGCCGGTTGGGCAACCGCCCAGCGTCCGGCATTCTGCGAGCAGCTCCGGCCCCGCCGCGCGGTGGATGGCGCCGTCGACACCGCCCCCGCCCAGAAGCGACTCGTTGGCGGCGTTGACGATGGCGTCGACCGCGAGTTTGGTGATGTCGCCGCTGACGATCTCAATGCGCGCTGCGCTCATGATGTTTTCACGCCTCCGCCCCGCCGGCGCCGCCGGCCCTCGTTCAGGAGCCTGACTTCGCCTCGGCGCGATCCTCGTTCTGCCGGCGCTCCATGCCCTGACGGATGAGCTGAAACGCCTCGTCCGGCTCGCCCCAGCGCTTGACGTCGACCCACTTGCCCTTCTCCAGGTCCTTGTAGTGGGTGAAGAAGTGGGAGAGCTGGTCGCAGAGAATGCGCGGCAGCTCCCGGTAGGAGGCGATGTTGGTGTAGTAGGGGTGCAGCTCGTCGACCGGCACGCAGAGGATCTTTTCGTCGATCCCGCTTTCGTCTTCCATGATCAGCACGCCGATGGGCCGCGAGCGGATGACCACCCCCGGCGAGACCGGCACCTGGCAGAGGACCGCCGCATCGACCGGGTCGCCGTCTTCCGACAGCGTGTGCGGGATGAAGCCGTAGTTGCACGGGTAGTACATGGCGGTGTTCAGGAACCGGTCGACGAACATGACCCCGGAGGCCTTGTCGAGCTCGTACTTGACCGGCGTTCCGCCCATCGGGATCTCGATGATGACATTGATGTCGTAGGGCGCGTTTTTTCCGGCCGCAACCTTGGTGATATCCATTCGCGTTCAGTCCTCAGTCCCTCAGTCGACTTCGTTGGCGCCTCTTCCGCGATCGGCTGCGGCGGGCGGAAAGGCGCGGATCATCCACACCAGTAGCAGCAATCCCGGCACCGCGGCGAGCGTCGAGGCGAGAAAGAATTCCGGCCAGGTCATCTTGTCGGCGAGCCAGCCCGCGCCCGACGACAGGACGGTGCGCGACAGCGCCATGAGCGACGTCAGCAGCGCGTACTGGGTGGCGGTATAAGCCAAGTTGCAGAGGCTGGAAAGGTAGGCGACGAACGCCGCCGTGCCCATGCCGGTGGTGATGTTCTCCACCGCAATGGTCAAGGCGAGCATGTGCAGGTCGGGGCCGACGTGAGCCTGGACGATGAAGACGAGGTTGGAGGCGGCCATCAGCACGCCGCAGACGAGCAGGCCGCGGAGAATGCCGATCCGCGCCAGCAGCACGCCGCCGATCAGCCCGCCGGCGATGACCGCGACGACGCCGAACAGCTTCACCACCTCGGCGATCTCGGTCTTGGAGAAGCCGACCTCGAGGAAGAACGGCACCTTCATCACCGCAAGCACCGCGTCGCCGAATTTGTAGAGGGCGATGAAAAGCAGGATCGTCAGCCAGTGGGGCCGGCGCACGAACTCCATGATCGGACAGACCGCGGCGGCGTAGGTCCAGGCCAGCGCCGTGGCCAGAGCGTGGGGCAGATGCGGGCGTCGTTCGAGGAACGCCTCGGCCCGGGCCTCGACCGCGTCGGCCTCGCCGGCGACGGCCTTGTGGCTCGGGATTGAGCAGGACGGTCGCCATGCCGATCCCGACCATCGCGGCGATGACGGTGAAGACCAGCGGCCACGGCAGAATGTCGGCGAGGATCAGCCCCAGCGCGCCGGCCCCGACCTGACCGAGCCGCCAGCCGAAGACGGTGGTCGCGGCGCCGGCGGCGAGCTGATGGTCTTCCAGGATCTCGACCCGGTAGGCGTCGATGACGATGTCCTGACTGGCCGAGGCGAAGGCGACGGCCAGCGCGAAAGCGGCGGTCGCGACCAGATCCGTCGCCGGATCGGTGCCGCCCATCGCGACGATGGCCGCGAGCAGCAACCCTTGCGCGAGCAGCGCCCAGCTCCGCCGCCGGCCGAGGCGCGCGGTGAGCAGGGGCAGGGAGAGCCGGTCGACGAGCGGGGCCCAGAGGAACTTCAGCGAATAGGGAATGCTGACGAGGGCGAAGAGGCCGATCTGGGTCTTGCTGACATCGGCGTCGGTAAGCCAGGCGCTGAGCGGTTCGGCGAGCACGCCGAACGGCAGGCCGCTGGAGAAGCCGAGGAACAGCAGCGACAGCACCCGGCGGTCGCGATAGACGCCGGCCGCCGCCCGCCAGCCCTGCGCCAGATCCTTCGTGCGCGCGAGCGCCGTCAACGCGCGACTCGACGCTGCGGCGGGCGCGACGGCTGCAGCAGGGCTGGCTGCGACAGGCCCGGCTGCGACAGGCCCGGCTGCGACAGGATCGTCAGCCGAGCCTTTCCGCGACCAGCCGGGCAAGCGACGCTTCGGCGCGGGCGCCCATGTGGCCGATGGCCTCGGCGGCGCAGACACCGCCCACCCGCGCGCAGGTGGCGAGATCCCTCTCCCGGGTCAGGGCGAAGAGAAAGCCGGCGGCATAGGCATCGCCGGCGCCGGTGGTGTCGACCACGGCCTCGACCGGCTCGGCATCGACGACGTGCACCTCGTCGTTGGCGACGATCACCGAGCCCTTCTCCGAGCGGGTCAGCGCGGCGATCCAGCAGTGGTGGCGGACCTGCTGGAGCGCGGCGTCGAAGGAATGCTCCTGGTAGAGCGAGACGATCTCGTCCTCGTTGGCGAAGAGCACGTCGACGTGGTGCTCGACGAGTGCGCGGAAATCCGCCCGGTGGCGATCGACGCAGAAGGGATCCGACAGGCTGAGCGCGACGAGACGGCCGGCCTCGTGGGCGGTCTTGGCCGCCTTGCGGAACGCGTCCTTGGCCGCGGGCCGGTCCCACAGGTAGCCTTCGAGATAGGTGATCCGGGCGCCGGCGACGGCGGCCTCGTCGATGTCCGTCGGCGCCAGCTCGGCGCTGACACCGAGAAACGTCTGCATCGTCCGCTGCGCGTCCGGCGTGACGAAGATCAGACAGCGCCCGGTCGGCGTCCCGCCGTGTCCCGGTTCGGCGACGAAGCGGATGCCGAGCGCGGTGATGTCGTGGCGGAAGATCGTGCCGAGCTGGTCGTTGCTGACCTTGCCGATGAAGGCGCCGTCGCCGCCCAGCGAGGCCAGCGCGGCGATGGTGTTGGCCGCCGAGCCGCCCGAGACCTCCACCCCCGGCCCCATCCGGTCGTACAAAAGCGCCGCCGTCTCGGCGTCGATCAGGGTCATGGTCCCGCGGTTGAGGCCGAGCCGGTCGATCTCCGCGTCATCGGCATGGGCGATGACATCGACGATGGCGTTGCCGATCCCGACAACATCGTGGTGAGACGCCGGCATCGGCTGGAAGCTCCCCTTTACTCGTGTTCAAGCGCACCGCAAGTGCGCCTGCGGAGTATCACGGCCGCGGCGGCGGCGGCAAGCGCGGCCTGATAGCGTAACCACCCTCACGCAGCCCTCTCCCGCGGGCCGGGAGAGGGCTCTTGTGAGCGCGCGATGCCGGCTACAGGATGAAGTCGGAGGCGACCCAGTCGCCGGGCTTCGTCGCGCCGTCGGTGACCAGGATCTCGAAGTCGACGCCGGCCTTGCCGTCGACCTCGCCCTGGACGAGGCTGTCGGTCCCATCGCCGGCGATGACGTGGAGCTGGCCGGCCTTCAGGACCGCGGTCGGGGCCACGAAGGTGAAGGCCTGGTTGCCGCCTTTCGTCGTGTCGGCGTCGATCTGGTGCAGATCGATCCGGTCGCCGCCCGCGCCGCCGATGCCGGCCATATCGAGGATCGTGTCGTGGTTGACCGCGCCCGGCTTCGAGTTCGGCGATGGCCTCGTAGACGAAGCGGTCGTTGCCGGCGCCGCCGCTGAGCGTATCGGCGTCGTAGCGGCCGGTGATCGCGTCAATCCCGTCCTCGCCGTAGAGCGTGTCGTTGCCGGTGCCGCCGCCGAGGTGATCGTTGCCGGCGCCGCCCCACAGCGTGTCGTTGCCGGCCTGGCCGGCAGCAAGTCGTTGCCGGCGCCGCCATAGAGCAGGTCGTCGCCGAACTGGCCGAAGATCCGGTCGTTGCCGTCGTCGCCGTAGAGCTGGTCGTCCTCGGTCCCAGTGTCGCTGTCCTTGCCGCCGGCGCCATAGATCAGGTCGTTACCGGCGCCGCCGTGGATGGTGTCGCTATCGCGCGATCACGGAGTCCAATTGGCCGATTAATGCTGCCGTAGATCGTGTCGTTGCCGCCGCGCCCTCCAGCCGCTCGCCGAGCTCGCTGCCGACGATGACGTTGTCGGCCGAATTGCCAACGCCCCGGTAGCCGCTCTCGGGTAGTTCGCGGGCGACATAGTCCATGACGAGCTTTTCGACGTTGGCCGGAAGCGTGTAGTCCAGCTCGCGGGCGTCGACGGTGTCGTAGCCCTCGCCTGCCTTCTCGATCACGTGGTCCCTGGCCTCGAAGACCGAATAGTTGTCGTCGCCCGACCGCCATAGAGCAGTCAGTGCTGTCGATGGCCGTAGGGCTGCCGTCATAGTTCGGATCCTACCACGAGGCGATCAGACTATCGTTCCCGGCACCGCCGTAGAGGGAAAGCGTCGAGCCGGAAACGTCGAAGCTGAGATCAAGCGTCCGGCAGGCGATGTAGCCGGAGATGGTGTCGTTCCCGTCGCCGCCGTAGAGTAAGACGGACCCCGTGATCGCGGCGCGGCGTCTCGTCGTAGACGCCGGCCATGCTCAGGGCGAAGCAGGTCTTCGCCGGCATCGCCGTAGAGCTGGCCTTGGACGCCCGTCGCCGCCCCCGGATCGACCGTGAAGATAGATGGTGTCCTTGCCGCCATCGCCGTGAAGGACGCTGCCGAATCCCCACGTATCGATGTTGTCGTAACCACCGCCGCCGTTGATGCTGTCGCCGCCGCCGCCGCCGTTCAGAGATGTCGCCGCCGGCCAGGCCGTTGATGACGTCGGCGGCGTCCGACGGCTTGCTGCCCGGCGGATCCGCCGTCACGCCCGGCGAGACAATTGGTTCGAGTTGATCGCGTCGCCAATAGTCGTTCCCGTGTAGGTACCCATTCAACCCCCATAGTCCGGACGCATCCGCGTCATTCATGCCCTGGCGCCGAGCGAGAGGCGCCCCGCCGCCGGGGGGCGAGGGGCAAAGCGCTTAGTGCCGGCTACAGAATGAAGTCGGAGGCGATCCAGTCGGAGGGGTTGGTCAAGCCGTCCTGGACCAGGATCTCGAAGTCGACGCAGGCCTTGCCGTCGACCTCGCCCTGGACAAGGCTGTCGGAGCCGCCGCCGGCGACGACGTGGAGCTGGCCGGCCTTGAGGACCGCGGTCGGGCTAACGAAGGTGAAGGCTTGGTGGCCGCCTTTCGTTGTGTCGGCGTCGATCTGGTGCAGATCGATCCGGTCGCCGCCAGCGCCGCCGATGCCGGCCATATCGAGGATCGTGTCGTGGTTGGCCGCGCCCGGCTTCGAGTTGTCGATGACCTCATAGACGAAGCGGTCGTTGCCGCCGCCGCCGCTGAGCGTATCGGCGCCGTAGCGGCCGGTGAGCACGTCGATCCCGTCCTCGCCGTAGAGCATGTCATTGCCGGTGCCGCCGCCGAGGTGGTCGTTGCCGGCGCCGCCCCACAGCGTGTCGTTGCCGGCCTGGCCGGCGAGGCTGTCATTGCCGGCACCGCCAAAGAGCAGGTCGTTATTATCGCCGCCGAAAATTCGGTCGTTGCCGCCTCGTCCATCGAGTTTATCTGCGTAGGCGGTGCCGCTGATGACATTGTCCAAGTCGTTGCCAACGCCTTGCAGCCCATTCCCGTAGTAACCGCTCGCAGCGAGAACGAGTTTCTCGACGTTCGCCGGCAGCGTAAGGTCGCGATCCAGCATAACGACCGTGTCAAAGCCTTCGCCCGCCTTCTCGACGATGGTCACCTTCTCCCAGGCATTGGTGCCTCCGAAGAGCCGATAGGTGTCGTCACCCGGGCCGCCAAAGAGGAAATCGGCGTCGCCGCCAGAGAAGGTTCCGTCGGAGTTGTAATTGACCTTCGTGCCCTGGATCGTGTCGTCGCCAGAGCCTCCGTACATGTAGGTCGGAACGGTTTCGAAAAAGTTGTCTCCCGCGACCATGTACGGCGCGTCGACGCCGAGAAAATCGTTTCCGGAACCGCCGCACAACGACAACGTCCCGCTTGGAGGATCTCCCTCTTCGAAGTCATCGCCGCCGGAACCATAAACCGCCGTGAGGTAGTCGTTCCCGCCGTACCCGTAGAGACTGCTGGTGACGTCGTTGCCGCCTACCGCGATCCCGGGAAAATTAACTTGTAATCGTGTCGGCCTCGTTCGTGCCTGTGTAGGTACCCATGGTCGTCCCCAAATCCATGCCGGTGCCTGCCTCACGTACACGTCCGCCGGCTCTTTCCACAATGGTTCCGTCCCGAAGACAAAGCGCCCGCTGCAATAGGCCCGGCGGTTCTGTGCCGCCAGCCTTCTCGCTGCCCGGTCAAAGCGGACTTCAAGCAGCGCATTTATGTAAATCTTACACCTGCTTGTAGAAAACGCCAAGAGCTTGAGCGCGCTTCTGCATGTGCTGTGCCTACCACGCATCATCCGGCTACCTTGGCTGTGCTTTCGGTGCGGCCGGGCAGATAACCGCCGGGTGGCTTATCCCTTTGGTTCCGGGGCCACGATACGCGGTGACGGTGGGCGAAGGACGCTGTAGAACATTGAGCGAACATGCATATGCCGGAGGTGTTCGCCATGCCCGACTTTCCTCGCTCCATCTTGGCCTTTCAGCGTCAGTTTTCGGATGAGGCTGCATGCGCGTCGTGGCTTTCAGCGGCTCGCTGGCCGGAGGGCTTTCGCTGCCCGGCCTGCGGACATGACCGTGCCTGGGAACTCGCCGCAAAGGCGTGGACCTATGAATGCGCCCAGTGTCGCCGGCAGACGTCGGTTACGGCGGGGACGGTGATGCACGGCTCGAAGCTGCCGCTCACCGTATGGTTTTGGGCGGCCTATCTGATGGCCACCCACTCGAACGGCCTCTCCGCGCGGCAGATGTGGCGGCAGCTGGGCCTGGGCTCCTACAAGAGTGCCTGGCTTTTGTGCGCCAAGCTGCGCCGGGCCATGGTCAATCCCGCCCGCGCTTTGCTGTCCGGCGTGGTCGAGATCGACGAAACACAAGTGTCCTACCGCACCAAGGACGACCCGGCGACGGGCGGAGGCGGTCGAAGCCCGGACGGCAAGATGCAGGTCGCCGTCGCCGTCGAAATCATCGATGAGGCTCCCGGGCGCTTGCGCCTGGGGACGATCGAGGACGCCTCGTCGGCCAGCCTTCACCCGTTCATCAAGGCCAATGTCGCCGCCGGCTCCACCCTCAAGACCGACGGCTGGAGCGCCTATCCTGGCGTTGCCGGGTTCAAGCACGAGCCCCACGTCGTTGGCGCCATGGCAGCGCATGTCGTCCTGCCCTGGGTGCATCGCGTGATCTCGAACCTCAAGACGTGGGCGCTGGGCGTCTACCACGGCCTCCGCCGCCCGCATCTCCAGTCCTACCTCGATGAATTCGTCTTCCGCTTCAATCGGCGTCGCACGCCGCACGCCGCCTTCCGAACCCTGCTGGGCATCGCCGTCGCCATCGAACCGGCGACCTACAACATGCTGATCGCGCCGGAAGCACAGGGATAACCGCCGGTTCATGGGTTCTTCCCGCCCTGAGACAAAGATAAAACGGCTTTTTCTGGGCGGAACAGACCCATGGGGCCCCCATCACCTCGATCCTCTCCCTGCGCGCCCTGCCGAGAGAGGATCGAGTTGAGGTCGGCCGGCTACCCGCGGCTGGCGTGGAAGCGGGCCTCGAAGGCGTCCCACAGATCGGCCTCGATGACGGTCATGTCGAAGCCGTTGATTTCCTGGATGCCGGTTGGGGAGGTGACGTTGATCTCGGTGAGGTAGTCGCCGATCACGTCGATGCCGGCGAAGACCAGCCCGCGCGCCTTCAGCTCCGGCCCGATGGCCTCGCAGATCTCCCGGTCGCGGCGCGTGAGCGTCGTCTTCTCCCCGACCGCGCCGACGTGCAGATTGGCGCGCGCTTCGCCCGGTTGCGGCACCCGGGTGACCCCGCCGGCCGCCTTGCCGTCGACGAGGATGATGCGCTTGTCGCCGGCGCGGATCTCCGGCAGGAAGCGCTGGACCACCACCGGCTCGCGATAGAGCTGGGTGAACATCTCCAGCAGGGCGTTGAGGTTGTCGTCGTCGGGGTCGACGTGGAAGACGCCGGCGCCGCCGTTGCCGAACAGCGGCTTGATGATGATGTCGCGGTGCTCCGCGCGGAAAGCCCTGATCTGGGCCCGGTCGCTGCTGATCAGGGTCGGCGGCATGAGCTCGGGAAAATGGGCGACGAACAGCTTTTCCGGCGCGTTGCGGACATGGACGGGGTCATTGAGGACATAGGTGCCGGGATGGATGTGCTCGAGCAGGTGTGTCGCCGTGATGTAGGCCATGTCGAACGGCGGATCCTGGCGCATGAGCACCATGTCGAAGCTCGACAGGTCGACCATCGCGGCGGCGCCCAGGGTGAAGTGGCGGCCGTGCTCGCGGCGGACCTCCAGCGGCCGGACCAGCGCGACCACCTTGCCGCGGACGAACGACATGTCCTGCGGCAGATAATGGTGGAGCCGGTGGCCCCGGCGCTGGGCTTCGAGCGCCAGGACGAAGGTTGAATCGGTGTTGATGTTGATGGTTTCGATCGGATCCATCTGGATTGCCACGGTAAGGCTCATCGTCGCTCCTGGAGCATCCTGCGCCTGCATCGGCGCAGATCAGATGCTCGATTTCTTGTAATCTTCTAGTAATCGATCGATTTTCTGCTTCGGCCAAGACCATCCGAAACAGGTTGACCTCAATCACCCTGCTTCCGGCCGGTGAGGCCCGGGCGCACTCACCCCAGGCGCACTTAATCGTCACGGGCCGGGAAATGCAACGTCCCCACAGCCCCTCAGCCCCATCAGCCATCGTCGGAACGCCAGGCGCCGGGGACATGGCGCGGCAGCCTTCGCCGGCGGAGCACGATCAGATCGAAGCGGAGGTCGAGCCGGCCCAGCGCCGGCCGTCGCTGGAGGAAGGCTTCGGCGGCCCGAACGATCCGCTGTCGCTGACGCGGCCGGAGGGTATCGGCGATGTCCTCGTCGCGAGCCTTGACCTCAACGAACGCCAGAGTCCGCCCGCGCCTTGCGATCAGGTCGATTTCACCGACCGGGCAGCGGTAGCGAGACGCAACGATGTGGTAGCCGCGAAGCCGCAGCCACCAGGCGCAGATCGTCTCCGCCCGCCGGCCGTAGCGCCACGCCCGGCGCTTGCCCTGGCGTTTGACCGCGAGCGTCTTCATTAGCGCCCATCGTCCGGCGAGTCCGGGCGCAATGCCAGGGCGCGGGCATAAACCGTCCGCCGCGACCGGCCGCTACCTGCGGCGACCCGCTCCACCGCCGCCCGGACGGTCTCGCCGTTGCCGAGCGCCTCGGCAAGGCGGCGGACGATTTCGCCGTCGCTCATCCCTTCGGCGGCCTCGGCGGGAGGGGCGATGACGATGGTCACCTCGCCCTTCGGCGCTCCGGCGTCCCCGTAGTGCGATGCCAGATCCGGCAGCGTGCCGCGGCGTACCTCTTCAAACAGCTTGGTCAGTTCGCGGCAGACGGCGGCTTCGCGGTCGCCGAAGGCGGCGGCCATGTCGGCGAGCGCCTCGGCCAGCCGCCGCGGCGATTCCAGAATGATCACGGTTGCGTCAATCCCGGCGAGCCGCGCGAGGAAGCGGCGGCGGCCCGGGCCGCGCGGCGGCGCAAATCCGGCGAAGAGAAAGCGGTCGCTGGGCAGGCCGGCGACCGAGAGCGCCGCGAGAACTGCCGACGGTCCCGGAATGGGAACCACCGGCAGGCCTTCGCCGATGCAAGCCTCGACCAGGCGATACCCCGGATCGGAAACGAGCGGTGTCCCCGCCTCGCTAACCAGCGCCACTGCTTCGCCCGCTTGTATCCGCGAAACCAGCGGCGGCCCGGCTGTATTTGCGTTGTGATCGTGGTAGGCGACGAGCGGCGTCCGGATCCCATGGATGGCGAGCAGCTTCGCCGTCGTCCGGGTGTCCTCGCAGGCGAGGACTGCGGCCCGGCGCAGCACGTCGAGCGCGCGCAGGGTGATGTCGGCGGCGTTGCCGATCGGCGTCGCCACCAGATAGAGCCCCGCCGGCAGTGCATCGCCAAAGTCGCGCTCGCCTCGACGTTTACTCCCGTCGGCCCTGCCGGTAGGCTGATCGCGCTGCTGCTCTTCCCTATCCGTCGACCGGTTGGCCCTGAAAGGTTTGGATACGCGCCATGGCCGCTTTCTACCGTCGCTGTCGCTTGCCCGTTTTCGTACCATGGCTGATCATCGTCTTTTTCGTCGCCGGCTGCGAGCATCTGGAGATCAACGGGCCGCGGGCGTCCACCGACGCTACGGCGACCACGGATACCACTCCATACGGCGAGGGCGAAGCCTACCCCACGCCCGGCGGCACCCGTGCCGGCGGGCCGCCGCCGTTAGCGCAGGACGCCATCCGGGTCGGGCTGCTGCTGCCGCTGAGCGGCCCCCAGGGTTCGCTTGGCAAGGCGATGCTGAACGCGGCCCAGTTGGCCCTGTTCGACCTCGGCGACCAGCGCTTCGAGCTCCTTTCATACGACACCCAGGGCACGCCCGGAGGGTGCCGCCGCCGCCGCGAAAACCGCGCTCGATGACGGCAATACCCTGCTGCTGGGTCCGCTTCTTGCCTCCTCGGCGCGCGCGGTTGCGCCGATCGCGCGCTCGGCGCGGGTGCCGGTCATCGCCTTCACCAGCGATCGGACGGTCGCCGAGCCAAGCGTCTTCGTCCTCGGCTTTACCCCCGAGGCGGAGGTACGCCGGATCCTCGGCTACGCCATCGACAACGGCCTCCGCCGGTTCGCTGTCCTGGCGCCGCAGGACGCGTATGGCAACGCTGTCGCCACGGCCGTTGGAGACGTGGCGGCGGAGCTGGGCGGCCGGCTCGTGCGCACTCAGTATTACGAGTCGACCGCCCGCGACTTCGGCCCGGCGGTGGAAGGTATCAGCCGCGGTGGCGGCAGCGGCCGGGCGTTCGACGCACTTTTGATCGCGGACGGCGGCGAGCGTCTTCGGGCCATCGGCGCGCATCTGCCGGTTCACAGCCTGCAGCCGCCGGCGGTCCGGATCCTGGGCACCGGCGCATGGGACAATCAGCCTGTCGGCAGCGAGCCGGCGCTGGTCGGCGGCTGGTACGCCGCGCCTTCGCCGGAGTATCGCGAGGCCTTTGCGACGCAGTACCGCCAAGCCTACGGCGAGGCGCCACCGCGACTGGCCACACTTGCCTACGACGCGACCGCGCTCGCCGCTGTACTGGCCCGCAATCCCGGTTACTTTCCGTTCGAGGAGCAGGCGATCACCGACCCGAAGGGCTTTCTTGGCCGCGACGGTATTTTCCGCTTCGGGCCGGACGGCGTCGTTCAGCGGGGGCTTGCCGTTCTTGAGGTGGATCGCGACGGCAGCCACATCATCAGCCCGCCGCCGGCCGCTTTTTCCGGATCCTGAAACAGCAATCCTGAAACAGCAGTCTTGAAGCAGCAGTGACGTCCGCGACCGAAGGCCACCGACGTCACGAGCTGGTCAGACTGCTTCTCAGGCGTGCGTGAACGCCGGGATGAGCCTGCGCTCGTCCCCCTGCGCAACTTCGTAAAGGGCGATATAGTCGCCGACCATCCGCTCGACGCTGAACCGCTCCTCGAAGCGCATCCGGACCATCAGTCGGTTGAGCATGGTCAGACGGTGGACGGCGGCGACTGCCTCATCTTCGCCATCGACGATGAACCCGGTGACGCCATGGTCGATCACCTCCGGCACCGAGCCGTGGTTGTAGGCAATCACCGGGGTGCCGCAAGACATCGATTCGATCATGACGAGGCCGAACGGCTCCGGCCAGTCGATCGGAAACAGCGTGCCCAGGGCGTTGCCGAAAAACGCCGGCTTTTCGGCGTCACTGATCTCGCCGATGAACTCGACAAGCGGATCGTCGAGCAGCGGTTTGATCTGCCGTTCGAAGTATTCTTCGTCCGACTTGTCGATCTTCGCCGCTATGCGCAGCTTGATCCCGGCCCGCATGGCGATTGCAATGGCGCGATCGACCCGCTTTTCCGGGCAGATCCGCCCGACGAACGCCAGATAATCGGTCGCCGGGCGCTCGCAGTATGGAAGCAGATCCCTCGGCAGCCCGTGGTAGATCGTCGAGACCCAGTTCGCCGAAGGGAACGGCCCGCGCTGGTTGTCCGAGATGGACACCAGCGGCATCTCCGGGAAGCCGGCGAACGCAGGCTTGAGAAACGGAAGATCCAGACGCCCGTGCAGAGTCGTCACGGTCCGCTGCGCCATGTCGCGAAACAGCGGCCAGTGAAGGTAATCGGTGTGGAAATGGATGACGTCGAAGTCTTCGGCGCGCCGCCTGACCGCGTCTAGCATGACGAGGTGATGGGGAAGCGGATAAGTGGCTTCCGGGTCGAAGCGCAATGCCCGGTCGCCGCACGCAACAAGATCCGCCGCCGTGGTCGAGTCGCCGCTGGCGAACAGTGTCACATCGTGGCCGAGATGGACGAGCTGCTCGGTGATCCAGGAAACGACGCGCTCCGAACCACCATACTGCCGCGGTGGGACGCTTTCCATCAACGGAGCGACCTGCGCGATTTTCATGCTGTGTCCTCTCACTTGTTCACTCAGCACACATAGAACCCGCGAAATGAGGCGAAGTTCCGGCGCGACTGATTGCCGTTTGCGTTAATTCTTGGTAATTTGCAAGAGAAAACCAACCTAAGGTTGCAAAACATGACGGAAATCTGGCCAATTGTGACCTCTGGTAGTAGCCAGCTGGCGCCTTCCGTGGCGAGGGCGATAAGCCTCCTCGTTGTCATGGCGATGGTCGCCGCCTGCGCCCCGACGGAGCCGACCATGCGGAGCGGAACCATGCCTGGACAGAACGCCTTCCTCGACTTCTCCGAACTGCAGCCGCCGTCGAGCCCGAGAACCTGGCTGATTGCGCCCGTCGACGCTGTCGCGGGCGCACCGGACGAAGCGCCGCCGATTCTGGCGGCGCCCGCCGAACGCGCAGCTCAGGCCTGGATCGCGATGGTAAAAGCGCAGCCGCGCACGCGCGTTGTTGCGGTTGCCGACGATGGCCTGCGGGTCGAGGCGGAACAGCGCAGCGCCGTGTTCGGCTTCGTCGACAAGATCAGCGCGCGCTTCATCCCGCTCGATGGCGATCGCTCAACGGTCGCGCTCTACAGCCGGGCGCAGATCGGCTACTGGGATCTCGGGGTCAACCGCCGGCGACTGCACGACTGGCTGGCGGCGCTGGAAGAAAGACTGGGCACGGCGAGCGGCCCCGGCGAGCGGCGAGTGAGGGGCCGGCTCAGGCGAGCAGCCGCGGGAGCACCCAGTCGAGGCGCTGACGCCCGGCGTCGGTGGCGCGCAGCACCTCGGCGTTGCGTTCGATCAGGCCGGCATCGAGCATCGTTCTCAGACCGTCGGGATCGAGAACCGCATCGAGCGCGGCGCCCGTCTGCCGGCTGAAACGGTCGGCGTCGAGGCCGCTCGCCAAGACGCAGACCGAGGATGACAAGCTCGCTCCGGCGCTCGGCCGGCGTCAGCGCCCGTCGCCGGGCCAGGCCATGGCCGCAGGATTCGACCGCGGCGAGCCAGCGCTGCGGCTGGCGGTGCTGGCTGAGCGCGAGGCAGGATCCGCCCGCGCGCAGGCGGCCCTCGGCGCCCGGTCCGATCGGCAGGTAATCGGCGCCGCGCCAGATCGCGAGATTGTGCCGGCACTCCTCGCCGGGGACGGCGTGGTTGGAGATCTCGTAGGCCTGCAGACCGGCCTGTCCGAGCAGATCCCGGGTGATCTCGAACAGGGCGCCGCCCACGTCCTCATCGGCGGCGACGTATGCCCTGCCTGTGGAACGCTGTGCCGGGCGCGACCGTGAGCTGATAGGCGGAAAGGTGGCGCACCGGGATCTCGAGGGCGAGGGTCAGATGCCGCGTCCAGTCTTCCGCGCCCTGGCCTGGGACGGCGTAGATCAGGTCGAACGAGACCCGGTCGAAGGTCGCCAGCGCCATGTCAACGGCCCGGCGGCCCTCTCCCGCCGAATGGGTCCGGCCGAGGAAGCGCAGGATCGCATCGTCGAAGGATTGCACGCCGATCGACAGCCGGTTGACGCCGGCGGCGTGAAAGGCGCGAAACCGGCCGGCCTCGCTCGAGGTCGGGTTGGCTTCGAGGGTGATCTCGCAATCGTCGGCGGCCGGCCACAGCCCGCGCGCCGCTTCGATGACCGCGGCGACGTGAGCCGGGTCCATCAGCGACGGGGTGCCGCCGCCGAAGAAGATCGAGCCGATGGTCCGACCGCGAGGTTCCGCGGCGAACGTTTCCAGCTCGGCAGATCAGGGCGCGGCGACCAGCGCGACGCATCGACGTCGTCTTCGACATGGCTGTTGAAGTCGCAATACGGGCACTTCGACCGGCAGAACGGCCAGTGAACATAGATGTGGAGGTCGTCGTCAGCCATCCGCCGGCGACCCGCCGTCGGCGGGATCGGCGGGAAACGCGGCGGCGATGAACTTGCGGAAAGCCGCGGCGCGATGGCTGATGGCGTGCTTTGCGCCCGGGTGCCATCTCGCCGAAGGTGATGGCATGGCCGTCGGGGACGAACATCGGGTCGTAGCCGAAACCCCGGTCCCCGCGCGGCGGCCACACCAGCATACCGTATACTGTCCCTTCGAAGGTGGCGCAGACGCCGTCGGGCCAGCCGAGGCTCAGCGCGCAGACGAAGTGCGCCCGCCGGTCCGGTTTGCCGGCTCAGCGCCTCTTCCAGTTTGCCATTGCCAGGGAAAAGTCGCGCTACGGCCCGCCCCAGCGCGCTGAATGGATGCCGGGCGCGCCGTCCAGGGCCGGAACGACCAGTCCGGAGTCGTCCGACAGCGCCGGCAGCTTCGTGGCCGCGGCCACGAATCGCGCCTTCAACTCGGCATTTTCGACAAAAGTTGCGCCGGTTTCCTCGGGCTCGGGCACGCCGAGCTCGCCGGCGGGAACGGCTTCGACGCCATGAGGCGCCAGCAGCGCCGCGATCTCGCGCACCTTGCCCTGGTTGTGGCTGGCGATGACCAGCCGGCCGCCTTCAAGCCGGCGCATCGAGGCCGAGCACCGCGCGCTCAATGGAAATCAGGTCCGCCACCCCCTTCTTGGCCAAAGCGAGGAGGTCGAGAAACTGCGGCTCGGAGAAGGGCGCGTCTTCAGCAGTGCCCTGGATCTCGACAATTCCGCCGCGCCCGGTCAGAACGAAATTGGCATCGGCCTCGGCGTTGCTGTCTTCGTCATAGTCGAGATCGAGTACCGCATGGCCCCGGTAGAGCCCGCACGAAACGGCGGCCACTTCGTCGGTGAGCGGGATCGTTTCGAGCAGGCCGAGGTCGACCAGGCGGCGAAACGCCAGGTGCAGTGCGACGTAGGCGCCGGTGATCGCCGCCGTCCGGGTGCCGCCGTCGGCCTGGATGACGTCGCAGTCGACCCGGATCTGCATGTCGGCGATGGCCTTGAGATCGGTAACTGCCCGCAGCGACCGGCCGATCAGCCGCTGGATTTCGAGCGTCCGCCCGGTCTGCCGGCCGCGGGCCGCCTCGCGGTCCGTTCTTTGGGTCGTTGCCCGCGGCAGCATGCCGTACTCGGCGGTGACCCAGCCCCGACCGCTGTCGCGCAGCCAGGCCGGAAGGCGCTGCTCGACGGTCGCCGCGCACAGCACCTGGGTGTCGCCGAAGCAGGCGAGGCACGAGCCCTCGGCATATTTGCTGTAGCCGGGCTGGAGCTGAGATGTTGCGCATCTGGTTCGCGGACCGGGCCGAAGGTCTCATGGCGCCCTGGCAGGCTGTTGATTGGGCGCGCGAGAAGCTAGCCCGGCCTCCGTGCGAGGTAAAGCCGCTTGCGTTGACGCGCTTCCGCGCCGTGCCTAGATCTACGCGTGCCAATCCTGTATTGTGAGCCAACCCAACGCGACCTGCGAATGACCGCCCATGAGCATCTCTGAGTTGAGCGCGCGCTCGCGCGAGGTTTTTCGCGAGCTCGTCGACGCCTATCTCGAGACCGGCGAACCGGTCGGCTCACGAACATTGTCCAGGCGTCTGTCGCTGGCGCTGTCCCCGGCGACGATCCGCAACGTCATGGCCGACCTGGAAGATACCGGCCTGCTCTTCGCCCCGCACACCTCGGCCGGGCGGCTGCCGACCGACGCCGGTCTGCGCCTGTTCGTCGACGGCCTGCTCGAAGTCGGCCACCTCCCCGATAACGACCGCCGGACCCTGAGCGAGCGCTGCGCCGGCTCCGGCGTCAGCATCGAGGGCCTGCTCGAGCAGGCGACGGCGGCCCTGTCGGGGCTGTCGCGCTGCGCCGGGATGGTCATGGCGCCGAAGTCGGAGGCGGCGCTGAAGCACATCGAGCTCGTCAATCTGAACCCCGGGCGCGCGCTCGTGGTCATGGTGACCGAGGCCGGAATTGTCGAGAACCGGATCATTGAGATCCCGGCCGGAGTGCCGCCGTCGGCGCTCGTGGAGGCGTCGAACTTTCTCAGCGCCCGGGTCGTCGGACGAACGATTGCGGAGGCCCGCCAGGAAATCGCCGACGAACTGGCGCGCCACGAAGCTCAGCTTGATGCACTGACCAGCAAGGTCGTGGAGTCGGGGCTGGCGATCTGGAGCGGCGACGAAGGCGGCGCGCTGATCCTCCGCGGTCAGGCTAATCTGCTGGAGGACATTCATGCGATCGGCGAGCTTGGAGCACATCCGCTCGCTGTTTGCCGCGCTGGAAACCAAGGAGATGATGCTCAAGGTGCTGTCGATGGTTGACACGGCCCAGGGTGTGCAGATCTTCATCGGCGCCGGCAACGCCCTGTTCAACGTCGCGGGCTGTTCGATGATCGTCAGCTCCTACCGTGACAGCCGAAAACGGATTGTCGGCGCAATCGGCGTGATCGGGCCGAACCGGATGAACTACGCGCGGATTATTCCCATGGTCGATTACACGGCGAAGCTGGTCGGCCGGATTATTGGATGAGGATGGCCATGATGACCCAGAACGAGGACGAACAGCTGAAGGAGACGACGGCGCAGACCGAGGCCAATATCGGAAGCGACGCCGGCAACGCGAGCGACGGATGAGGGCCCGGCGCTGGCCGAGCGGCTGGTGGCGGTCGAGGCCGAGCTCGCCGAGGTCACCGAGAAGTGGAAGCGGGCGCTGGCGGAGACCGAAAACGTGCGCCGCATTGCGGCGCGCGATCGCGAGGACGCCGGCAAATACGCCGTCACCCGCTTCGCCCGTGACATGCTGTCGGTGGCCGACAACCTGCGCCGGGCCCTGGACAGCATGGACAACGACGCGCGCCCGACGGACGCCGGCCTCGATGCCCTCGCCAGCGGAGTCGAGCTGACCGAGCGCGAACTGCTGGCGACGCTCGCGCGTCACGGCATCACCCCCATCGCGGCCGCGTCCGAACCGTTCGACCCGCATGTCCACGAGGCGCTGTTCGAGGTGCCGGACGAGAGCGTGCCCCACGGCACCATCGTCCATGTTCTCGAGCCGGGCTACATGATCCACGATCGGCCGCTGCGCCCGGCCCGGGTCGGCGTCTCCAAGGGCGGCCCGCGCCCTGGGGCGACCCCGGCCGGCGATGGCGATGGCGCGCCCGAACCGGCCGGCGGCATCCCCGGCGCGCAGTTCGACGAGCAGGTATAGCGTTTTGAGCCGGCCGGCCAAAACTGCGGCGCAGGCGCCAGTCAATGACGGTGTTCGGGGCGCTGGCGCCGCGGCACCGGAAATCGGCTTTGCGCCGGTTGCGGCGGTTCCGGCAGCCGCATATATATCGCCCGGACAGTTTCCTGCCGGGCCAGACCTTTAGGTTAATCCAGGGGATTCGCGCAGCGCCGCGTCGGGCTGCGGGGCTCCGCCACTAGCGAGGGTAGTCATGAGCAAGGTAATTGGCATCGATCTCGGGACGACGAACTCGTGCGTCGCCATCATGGAAGGCAAGGACGTTCGCGTCATCGAGAACAGCGAGGGCGCACGAACGACTCCGTCGATGGTCGCCTTTACCAACTCCGGCGAACGGCTGGTCGGGCAGCCGGCGAAACGTCAGGCGGTGACCAATCCGGAGAACACGCTTTTCGCCATAAAGCGGCTGATCGGCCGTCGCTACAACGATCCGGTGACGGAAAAGGACAAGGCTCTCGTCTCCTACAAGATCGTCGAAGGCGGGAATGGCGACGCCTGGGTCGAGGCCCAGGGCAAGAAGTACAGCCCCAGCCAGATAAGCGCTTTCATCCTGCAGAAGATGAAGGAAACCGCGGAAAGCTTTCTCGGCGAGAAGGTCGATCAGGCCGTGATCACCGTTCCGGCCTACTTCAACAACTCCCAGCGGCAGGCGACCAAGGATGCCGGCAAGATCGCCGGCCTGGAAGTTCTGCGCATCATCAACGAGCCGACAGCGGCGGCGCTTGCCTATGGCATGGACAAAAAGCACGCCGGGACGATCGCGGTCTACGACCTCGGCGGCGGCACCTTCGACGTCTCCGTCCTAGAGATCGGCGATGGCGTGTTCGAGGTGAAGTCGACCAATGGCGATACGTTTCTCGGCGGCGAGGACTTCGACCAGCGAATCCTCGACTACCTTGCCGACGAATTCAGGAAGGACCAGGGCATCGATCTGCGCCAGGATCGGCTGGCCCTGCAGCGGCTGAAGGAAGCCGCCGAGAAGGCCAAGATCGAGCTGTCGAGTACGATGCAGACCGAAATCAACCTGCCGTTCATCACCGCCGATCAGGCGGGGCCAAAGCACCTCAACATCAAGCTCACCCGGGCCAAGCTCGAAGCGCTGGTCGAGGATCTGATCGAACGCACGATCGCGCCGTGCCGGTCGGCGCTGAAGGACGCCGGGCTCTCGGCCGGCGAGATCAACGAGGTGATCCTTGTCGGCGGCATGACCCGGATGCCGAAGGTCGCCGAGGCCGTGAAGCAGTTCTTCGGCCGCGAGCCACACAAGGGCGTCAACCCGGACGAGGTCGTCGCCATCGGGGCCGCCATTCAGGCCGGCGTGCTCAAGGGCGAGGTCAAGGACGTCCTGCTTCTCGACGTTACTCCGCTGTCGCTCGGGATCGAGACGCTCGGCGGTGTGTTCACCCGCCTGATCGATCGCAACACCACCATCCCCACTCGCAAGAGCCAGGTGTTCTCGACGGCCGAGGACGGCCAGACGGCGGTGACGATCCGCGTGTTCCAGGGCGAACGCGAGATGGCGGCGAACAACAAGCTTCTCGGCCAGTTCGATCTGGTCGGCATCCCGCCGGCGCCGCGCGGTATGCCGCAGATCGAGGTTACCTTCGATATCGACGCCAACGGCATCGTCAACGTTTCGGCCAAGGACAAGGCAACGGCCAAGGAGCAGCAGATCCGGATCCAGGCCTCGGGCGGTCTTTCGGATACCGACATCGACCGGATGGTCAAGGACGCCGAGCAGCACGCCGCCGAGGACAAGGATCGCCGGGAGCGGGTCGAGGCGCGCAATCATGCCGACGCCATGATCCACACCACCGAGAAGTCGCTGAAGGACTATGGCGACAAGGTCGGCAGCCGCCGACAAGCAGGCGATCGAGAGCGCCATTGCCGATTTGCGCGGAGTCGATAGACGGCGAGGATACTGCCGCGATCAAGGCCAAAACCGACGCTCTCGCGCAGGCGTCGATGAAGCTCGGCGAGGCCATGTACAAGGAGTCCCAGGCGGACGGCGGCGCCGGGCGGCGGCGATGAGCCGGCCTCGGCCGGTGCGTCGGGAGAGAACGTGGTCGACGCCGAATTCGAGGAAGTCGATCCGGAGAAGGAGAAAAAGGCGAGCTGATCCCGGCTCGGCCGGTGCAGCCATAGCGCACCCACCATCCCGCCGTCGGCGCCTGATCGCGTCGCGGCGGGGCTTTTGTTTGTATGGGATGATCGATGGCGAAAGAAGATTACTACAGGTTGCTGGGCGTCGAACGGAACGCCTCGAAAGACGATATCAAGAAAGCATTTCGCAAGCAGGCCATGAAGTATCACCCGGACCGCAACCCGGGCGATCATGAGG
This sequence comes from uncultured Alphaproteobacteria bacterium, assembly GCA_963789785.1. Taxonomy (GTDB): domain Bacteria; phylum Pseudomonadota; class Alphaproteobacteria; order Rhodospirillales; family Defluviicoccaceae; genus JAEULH01. Next base: position 101,178 of record CAWBNC010000043.1, read on the forward strand.
CCGAGCGTCGCTTCAAGGAGCTGAACGAGGCCTACGAGGTTCTTCAGGACGATCAGAAGCGCAGCGCCTACGACCGCTTCGGCCACGCGGCCTTCGAGCAGGGCGCCGGGCCCGGCGGGTTCGGCGGCGTCGGTGGCGGCGCCGGTTTCGCCGACATCTTCGAGGAGATGTTCGGCGAGTTCATGACCGGCGGGCGGCGCGGCGGCCGCGGCGCCGGCCGGGGCTCCGACTTCCGCTTCGATCTCCAGATCACGCTGGAGGAGGCGTTCAGGGGCAAGAAGGAGGATGTCGAGATCCCGGCGGTCGCCGGTTGCGACGCTCTGCCAGGGCAGCGGCAGCGCCGGCGGCGGCGCGCCGGAGAGCTGTTCGACCTGCCGCGGGAACGGGCCGGATCCGCAGCCAGTCCGGCTTTTTCACCGTCGAGCGAACATGCCCGACCTGCGGCGGCACCGCCCAGGTGATCAAGGATCCGTGCCGGGTCTGCGGCGGCGCCGGGCGGGTGCGCAAGGAAAAAGACGCTGCAGGTGACAATCCCCGCCGGGGTCGAGGACGGGACCCGGATCCGACTCGCCGGGGAAGGCGAAGCCGGCTTGCGCGGCGGCCCGGCCGGCGATCTCTACATCTTCGTCAGCGTCGCGCCGCATCGGCTGTTCAAGCGCGACGGCGCCAACATCTACTGCCGCATGCCGATCCCGATGACCACCGCCTCGCTCGGCGGCTCGGTCGAAGTGCCGACGATCGACGGCCAGCGGGCGCGGATCACCATCCCCGCCGGCGCCCAGACCGGCGAGCAGTTCCGCCTGCGCGGCAAGGGCATGTCGGTGCTGCGCTCGCAGGCGCGCGGCGACATGTTCGTTGAAGCGTTTGTCGAGACGCCGGTGCGGCTGAACGAGAAGCAGCGCAAGCTGCTCGAGGAGTTCGAGGCGAGCGGCACCAGCGAAAAGCAGAGCCCCGAGTTCCATGGCTTCTTCGCCAAGGTCAGGGAGCTTTGGGAGGACCTGAAGGAATAGCCGGCGCCGGACGCGAGAGAGGCGCGGACGAAGGAGATGAACATCGGCATCGCCGGTTGTGCCGGGCGGATGGGTCGGATGCTGGTTCGCACTGTGATCGAGACGGGCGGGCTTGAGCTCGCCGGCGGCACGGAGCGCGCGGGTCATCCAGACCTCGGGGCGGACCTCGGTGTGCTGGCCGGGGTAGCGCCGGCGGGATTGCGTCGCCCGGGCGGACGCCGAGGCGGTTTTCGCGGCCGCTGACGTCGTCATCGACTTCACTTCACCGGCGCTCGATCGACGACCACGTTCGCCTCGCGGTCGCGCATCGCACTGCGCTGGTCGTCGGCACGACCGGGCTGGGCGCGGGCGAGGAGGCGGCGCTCGACCAGGCCGCCCGCCACGTCGCCGTGGTTCAGGCGGCGAACATGAGCGTCGGCGTCAACCTGCTCCTCGGCCTTGCGCGGCAGGTCGCCGCGATCCTCGACGAGACCTTCGACATCGAGATCGTCGAGATGCACCATCGCCACAAGGTCGACGCGCCGTCGGGGACGGCGCTGGCGCTGGGAAAGTCCGCAGCCGAGGGCCGCGGCGTGGACCTCGCCGCCGTCTCCGACCGGGTCCGCGACGGCGTCACCGGTCCGCGCGGGTCCGGGCGCATCGGCTTCGCCACCTTGCGCGGCGGCGACGTGGTCGGCGAACACACGGTGATCTTCGCCGGCGACGGCGAGCGTATCGAGCTGACCCACAAGGCGACGTCACGGCTGATTTTCGCCCGCGGCGCGGTCCGGGCCGCGCAGTGGACCGCCGGCCGCGCACCGGGGCGCTACGGCATGCGCGAGGTTCTCGGTCTGGCCTGACCGTGGCCGCCGACGGGGTCGCGGGCTATCGCGAGGCGGCGGTCAGCCGGGCCAGTTCGCGGCGCAGGAACGCGGGCCAGCGCCAGCCGCTCGTCGGCAAGGAGGAAGCTGCCGATGAACAGCGACCGGCCCTGGGAGCGCAGTTCCAGCCGCGGGCCGGTCGGTCCCGAAATGTCGGTGTTCACCTGCAGCCAGTGCGGCGCGAAGGAGAAGATGGTCTGCTTGCCCCAGTGATCGACCCGACGCACGGTGAGCGCCACCGCGGTGAGGTTGATGGCCTCTTCCGCGCTGGCGGCCTTGTTGTTCAGCGCGAAGGCGCCGGCAAGCAGCGCGATCTCGATGCCCATGAACGGAACCACCGGCCAGGCCCCGGCGATAACGAAAACCGTGCCGATCACCAGCCACGCCATGGCGACGAGCAGGATGACCGTCCGCGTCCCGGCAACCCCGGCGCTGCGATGCGGCCGGATGATGGCGCTGTACAGCACCGGCGTGTTCGTGGTCGGCGGAAAAGCCATTGTTTTCCGGCTGCAGGAAGGCAAACGCGAATGAGTGTAACAATCCGCTCGCCACACGCCAAGCGCCATGGCTGAGGCCGCTGCCGAGCCCCGGCCGCTCCTTGACGACGCCGAGGTCGACACCGTCTTCGCCCGCCTCGCTGCGGTCAATCCGGAGCCGAAGGCGGAACTGACCTACCTCAACCCGTACACCTTGCTGGTTGCCGTCGTGCTGTCGGCGCAGGCGACCGACGCGGGCGTCAACAAGGCAACCCAGCGGCTGTTCCCACTTGCCGATGCGCCGGAAAAGATGCTGACGCTCGGCGAGGACGCTCTGCGCGAGGCGATCAAGACCATCGGCCTGTTCAACACAAAGGCGAAGAATGTCATCGCCCTGAGCCGGGCGCTGGTCGAGCGCCACGGCGGCGCGGTTCCGCGCGACCGGGCCGCGCTGGAGGCCCTGCCCGGCGTGGGGCGCAAGACCGCCAACGTCGTTCTCAATGTCGCCTTCGGCGAGCCGACGATCGCGGTCGACACCCACGTCTTCCGCGTCGCCAACCGCACCGGCCTCGCCTGCGGCAAGACGCCCGAAGCGGTCGAGCTCCAGCTCCTCCGGCGCACGCCGCAGCGCTGGCTGAGCCACGCCCACCACTGGCTGATCCTCCACGGCCGCTACGTGTGCAAGGCGCGGGCGCCGACGTGTCCAGGCTGCGTGATCCGCGACCTGTGCCGCTACGAGGCCAAGACCATGGCGAGACCATGACTGCCGGCGCTGCCTGAGGCGACAAGGCGTTCAGCGGGCAGGCCTGATGTTCTGGAAGATGTGGACCATCGCCGCGGTGCCGATGATCGGCGCCAGCAGGTTGACGATGGGCACGGTCAGAAGGAAGGCGACGGCCACCCCGGCGACGAACAGCCGGCCCATGTGCCGGCGCCGGAGCTCACTGGCGGCCGGACCGGTCATTCGCCGCGCCGCGACGACCTCGAAGTACTCGCGGCTGAGCAGGTAGCCGTTGACGGCGTAGAAGACGAAGGGAAAGACCGGCGGGACGATAAGAAAGACGAGCACCACCAGGTTCAGCGCGACGGTGATGGCGAGAAAGCGGAGGCTGCCGCCCACGGCCTCGCCGGTGGGGATCTCGCGCGCCGGCGGCAGCGCCGGGTAGTAGCGCCGTTCGACCGCCTCGGCGACCCGTTCGAGGACCAGGCCGATGAAGGCGCTGATGACGACGGGAAAGAGAAACCAGCTGATCGCCAGGGTGGCGACGCCGCCGAGAATATCGATGGCGCGATCGAGCCAGCCGGTCTGGAAAAGCGTGGTTTCGGTCAGCAGGAACCCGACGCCTGCCCAGAGCGCAACAAGAACGCCCAGCGATACCGCGATGCTGAGCCACATGACGCGGCGAATGGCCGGATCGCCCAACTGCCCGATCGCTTTGCCGAACGCTCCGATCACCGCGCCGATCTCGCTCTCCCATTGCTCCTGCGGCGTTAAGTAGCGGGTCCCGGCGCTCCGCCGCAAGCCGTCCCTCACCTTCCCGACGTCGCGGGCCTCATTTCTCTCCGCCGCAGGCCTGCGCGCGAAAAAGAGCAGAACCGTGACCGCTGCTTCTTCCTCTCCCCCCGAGCTCGCCGGGGAAGGAAAGAGGCCCGCGACACCGGGTCGGTGAGGGGCGGGAGGGCTGCGCCGGATCGTGCTCCTCGTTAAGGGAAAGCCGCGATGGACACGCCCTAAGAGATTATCTCTGATATAGTCTCGTAATAGTAGCAAATATCCGGCTAATTATATAATATCACCGTCTCAACCCCAGCGGGAGGCGGCAGTGATTGCACGGGTGGCGACGGTGGCGTTCGCCGGCATCGACGTCCTCGACATCGATGTTCAGGTGCAGATGGCGCAGGGGCTGCCGTCGTTCGCGATTGTCGGGCTGCCCGACAAGGCGGTCGCCGAGAGCCGCGAGCGGGTCCGCGCGGCGCTGTGCGCCATGGGGCTCGCCCTGCCGCCAAAAAGGATCACGGTCAACCTCGCGCCGGCCGATCTGGCCAAGGAAGGCAGCCACTACGATCTGCCGATCGCGCTCGGGCTTCTGACGGTCATGGGGGCGGTCGCCGAAGACGTCATCGGCGGCTGCCTGGCGCTGGGCGAGCTCGGCCTCGATGGGGCCATCGCCGCGGTTACCGGCGTCCTGCCGGCAGCGATCCATGCCAGCGCGAAGAATCTGTCGTTGATCTGCCCGGCGGCGCAGGGCGGAGAGGCCGCCTGGTCGGCCGGCGCCGGGGTGATTGCGCCGCCCTCGCTGCTGGCGCTCGTCAACCACATGAAAGGCATCCAGATCCTTGCTGCGCCGACACCGCGGCTGGAGGAGGGCGAGGCTGTCTACCCCGATCTTGCCGACGTCAAGGGCCAGGAGACGGCGAAACGGGCACTCGAGATTGCCGCCGCCGGCGGCCACAACATGCTGATGTGCGGCCCGCCGGGTGCGGGCAAGTCGATGCTGGCGGCGCGGCTGCCGGGCATCCTGCCGCCGCTCGATCCGGCCGAGGCGCTGGAAGTGAGCATGATCCACAGCGTCGCCGGGACGCTCAGGAACGGCGGGCTGATCCGCCGCCGGCCGTTCCGCGATCCGCACCATTCCGCCTCGGTTGCGGCGCTGGTCGGCGGCGGGCTGCGCGCGCGTCCCGGCGAGGTCTCGCTGGCGCACCGCGGCGTGCTGTTCCTTGACGAACTCCCCGAATATACTCGCGTCGCGCTGGAGGCGCTGCGCCAGCCGCTCGAAAGCGGCCGGGCCAGCGTGGCCCGGGCCAACGGCCACGTGACCTATCCTGCGGAGGTTCAACTTGTCGCGGCGATGAACCCGTGTCGCTGCGGTCATCTCGACGATCCGGAGCGAGCGTGCTCGCGCGCGCCACGCTGCGCCTTCGACTACCAGGCGCGGATCTCCGGGCCGCTGTTCGACCGGATCGATCTGCACGTCGATGTCGCGGCGCTGTCGCCGGGGGAACTTTCAGTGCCGCGCCTGGGCGAGCGCTCCGCCGCCGTTGCCGCCCGGGTGGCGGCGGCTCGCGCAGTTCAGGCGGAACGCTACAAGCATGACGGCGGTCGCGTGCCGGTGCGGATCAATGCCCGGATCAACGGCGAGCGGCTCGATGCGGTGGCAACGCCGGACGCGCCCGGGCTGAGCCTGCTGCGAGAGGCGACGGATCGGCTGGGCCTGACCGCGCGCGGCTACCACCGGGTGCTGAAGGTCGCGCGCACCCTGGCCGACCTCGACGGCTGCGACGCCGTCCGCCGCGTCCATATCGCCGAGGCGCTCTCCTACCGCCGGGTCGTTCCCGGGCGGGCGATGGCGTCCGCCCACAACGGGCGGTGATGCCGGTTACTGCAGCGTTACGCGGCGGCTCTCGATGATCGCCTGAGCGACGAACGCGCCCTGCCGCCAGGCTTCGAGCAGACGCAGCGCCGCCGCGTCCGGTTCTTCATCGCGGATCAGATCGGCGATGCGGTTCATCAGCGCCAGATCGGTGATGTGGCGGAAGCCCATGGCGTAGGCCTCTGCGGGGCTCAGTGGCGTTTCGGCATCATCGGCTTTCATGGCGCACCCAGGATAATGGACAAAGATGAACATTTTGTTGCACTGCAAAACGTGCTACATCCGCCGCCGGTTGGACAATGCGACGACGTCACGGCTGACAGGCCGGCTCGGACGCGGCGCAGGGCAGGGGAGAACGGCGGCATGACCACGAGAGTGTTGATGACAACCGTGATGCAGAAACGCCGTGCCCAGTGGTCACTCCTGCCGAAGACTCCGCCAACGGACAACGCCGATGGCGCTGCCGGTTGCGATGCAGTGGCGAACAAGCGGCCCACGGTCGCGGCGAGACCAGCGGCTGTCGCGGGATCCCACCGGCCCAACTGACTACTCCAGGCCGGATCCTTGTTGCGGAAGCGGCCCGGCCGCGTTTGAGGTCTCAGCCCTGAGGCTGCAGCTTCATCTCCCCGATCGGCCGCACGGTCGTCGCCTGGGGGCCGGCCGGGCTTTCCCCGTGGACAATGGCGAGCGCGACCGGCTGATCCTCGCCAAGCTCCGAAAAGTCAGCGTCGACGACGGCATTCTTGTGAAAATAGATCTCGCGGCCATCGGTGGTGGCGATGAAGCCATGCTCGGCAAAGAGCCGGATGATGCGGCCCTGGAGCATCGGCGGCTCGTGAGTCTTGACCTCGTGTCGTGCGACCCGCGCGTGTTCGGCCAACTGCCGCTCGGCAGCAGAGAACGCGTCGCGTATGGCGACGTAGACGTCGCGGTGGGCGTCGATCGCGCCCGGATCGCGACTGACGACCAGATCCTTGCCCGGAACACTCATCTCGATGCGGACATGATAGAGGTTCTGCCGGTGGTGGCCCTTGTGCGGCGCCTCGATGGCAACGCTGCAGCGGATCAGGCGACCACTCGCGAACCGCTCCAGCTTGTCCACCCGCTCGCGGACCTTGGCCTCGATGAACTCGGACGAATCCATGTTATGAAAGGTGATCTCGAGCGGAACCTGCATGGCTGAACTCCTTGTGCTTGCGGCCGGCAGATTAGCATCCAGGCTCCGCTGCGACGCAACCCGGATCCAACGGTTGTCGCCGAGGTCGGCGCCCGCGGCGCGGTACCACTGGCAAGGCATGACACTGATGCGGCACATCGCGATCGCTCTGCTTCTTGTCGCCGCGATCGATCGTCGGCCGACCGGTCTCGAGCGTGGAACCGGCCAACTCGCCGATCAGCGGCGACGCCCGCAGCGCCGTCGTGTTCGACGGCGACAGCTTCGATTTCGCCGGCCGGCATTTCCAGCTCGCGGGAATCGACGCGCCCGAGCTCGGCCAGCGCTGCGAGAAGGAGGACGGCCTCAATGTCGCCTGCGGGCTGACCGCCGCTTACGAGTTGCGCAAACGGCTGCAGCTCGATCCGCGGCCGCTACGCTGCTGGCCGCAAGGCGAGACGGCCGACAAGGCGGTCCTGGCGACCTGCGCCGCCGGGGAGGACGATCTGGCTCTGGTTCTGGTGGAGAGCGGTTACGCCCGGGCCTTGCCCGAAGCCCAGATCGATTATCGTCTCGCCGAGGAGAAGGCGCGCGGGTCCAGTATCGGCCTGTGGGCCAGCAGAAAAAACGTCGCGCCCTGGGAGTGGCGGGCGGAACGGGCCAAGGCTAGAGCGCATTCGCCCGAGGAAGGCTGCGTCATCGCAGGCACGATTGCGTCCTCTGGCGAGCGGCTGTACTTCGGTCCGCTCGACCATGGCTACGCGACGAAGAGCGTGAACGAGGCCCGCGGCGAGCGCTGGTTCTGCAGCGACGAGGCGGCACGAAAGGCCGGCTTCCGGCGCCCCGACGAGCGTGCCGCGCCGTGAACGGATCGGGCGCACCGCACCGTGCTCAGAAGTCGAGGATGGTGTAGGTTTCGACGGGAGCGAGCCCGGGGACAAGGTCGGCAAGAATGCCGCGAAAGGACGGGCGCGACTTGATCCGCGCGTACCAGGTCTTGGCGCTTTCGTTGTGCGCCCACGGCACATCGCCGATGTAATCGACGCAGGAGATGTGAGCGGCGGCGGCGAGATCGGCGAGACTGAGCCGGTCGCCGGCGAGCCAGTTCCGCCGCTCCGCGAGGAAGCCAATGTAGTCGAGGTGGTAGCGGATGTTGCCGAGGCCGGCGCGGATGGCGTCCGAATTGGGATAACCGTTGCGCATCAGTCGCTTGGCGACCTTCTCGCCGACGAGATTGACTGTCACCTCCGCGTTGAACTTGCCGTCGAACCAGCCGACCAGGCGGCGGACTTCGGCCCGCTCGGTGACAGTCGCGCCACCCAGCGGCGGCGTCGGGTAGATCTCGTCGAGGTACTCGGAAATAGCGGTTCCGTCGCTGAAGGTGGCCCCGTCCGGTTCGACCAGTACCGGAACTTCGCCGGCCGGGTTCATGGTCAGGAACGCCTCGCGGCGCTCCCAGACCGGCTCGATGTGGTTGTCGCTCTCCAGCTTTTTCTCGCCCATGACCAGCCGAACCTTCCGGCACGGCGGCGACAGCCACAGATGGTAAAGCGTGCGCATGGCGGGGGACTATAACGGATGGCCGGAAAAGATAACATCGCTTGCGGTCGTTCGCCCGGCCGCACTTCTCAGCCGCGGGCGGCGACGATCAGGTCGGCGACCTCACGGACCGCGCCGAAGCCGCCCCGCGCGGTGGTGACGAGATCGGCGACGCGGAGGATCTGTGCCTCGGCGTCCGCCGGCGCGATGGCCAGGCCGACCGCCTCCATGCACTCCAGATCGTTGATGTCGTTGCCCATGTAGGCGACCGTCTGCAGGTCGATGCCCTGTTCGGCGACCATCTTGCGCAGGACCGGCAGCTTGTCGCCTATCCCTTGAATGCACGGGATCTTCAGCTTCCGGCAGCGGGCGCTGACCACCGGGTTGCCTTCCTTGGAAATAACCGCGACGGCGAGGCCCGACGCCCGCAGCAGGTCCAGGCCCATGCCGTCACCGCGGCTGCATAGGACACCCTCGCGGCCGTCCTCGAAGACGACCACCCGGTTGTCGGTCATCACTCCGTCGAAATCGAAGACGAGCAGCCGGATTGCGGCGAGCCGGGCCACCGTCCGCCCCGACCACAGCCGGCGGTAGAGGGCCTCGCCGGCGCACCAGTCGTCGTCACAGCGAAGCTGGAGCGCATGGGCGCGCGGGATGCGGTGCAGGACAATGCGGCCGCCGAGCGGCTGCCCCCACTCGCGCAGCCTGGCCGCGCGAGTGACGACCAGCGCCCGGTTCTCGACGAGATGCGGCCCCGGCCCGCGCGTGCGGGATGCGTTCGCGTGCGGATCCTCGTCTGCCAGCAGGCCGAAGCCGCTGGCGTCTTCCAGCCACGGCGTCTCCTGGTTCTCGTGCACGCTGAGCAGAGCGTCGCCGCCCCTCCGGGCGAGATGATCGAGCGCGGCCTCGATCATTTCTGGCGTCCGGACCGGCCGGCTGGGGTCGAGGATCACGCACAGGTCTGGCCCCGCGGCGGCCCCATCGGCTTCGGTGGCCAGCACGTCGGCGGCGCGCGCCGCCGCCCGGTCGGCAACGCCGTTACGACCGCTTTCGCCCCGGCGCAATTCGCCACCGGTGTCGGACGCCAAGATCACCCGCGCGCCGGCCGCGTCGGCGATGCGGGCGAGAATGGCGTCGTCGGTAACGACGACGATGGCGGAGATGGAAGGGCACAGCCGCGCCTGCGCTACCGTCTGGGCCAGCAAAGGCCGGCCGACGAACGGGCGCGTCAGCATGAACTCGGCGGCGGTCATGGCGGGAATTATGGCGACGGCGGTCATGACCTTCTCACCTCTGCTTGAGTGTTGCGGCGACGAGCCATCGGCCGGTCGAAATTGTTGGAGGCATAAGGCGCATCGGCGCTCTCCGTCAATCCAATGGCAATCGGCCGTCAGTCCCGAGCGGCGTTCTGGCCGGCCTGAACGCGCACCGCTTCGACGCCGTCGGCCGTCCGCCGCGCCTCGAGAGCGAAGTCGAACAGGTCGCGCTGCAGGCACAACGCCGGATCCTCCTTCGGCAGGTAGGCCTTGTCGCCGCGGAGAAACTTCTGCGCCGTCTCGTGGTGAAGGATTTCGGCCAAAGCGGCGAGATGATCGTAGGCGCCGCCGGTCAGGAGCGCGCCAATGTAGTCGCCGCAGCGTTCGTCCTCGGGCGCCGGAGCCTGCCCGCGGATCCCCATGGCGACGATGCTGACGATCGCGAGGCTGCGGGCGCGGACCGCCGCGACTGTCGCCCGCGCGGTGGCGTAGGAAGCGAGAAAGACAGCGTCGCAGCGTTCCAGCGCGGCGAGCGCGCCGGTGACGCCGGCGGTGGTGCGGTGGACGACGGTCCGGCCGGCGAACAGCGCCGGGCCGCGGCTCAGGATCAGCGACGGCGAGTTCGTCAGGTCGAAGCCTTCGATCGGCACCTCGTTGCGCTCGCCGACGAGCACGGCCCGGTCCTTCCAGGCGAGGCAGCGGCCGATGTCGCCTTCAAGTAGAACGCGCTTGGCGCCACAGGCGTACATCATCGGCTCGCAGGTGAAGGCGCGAAAGACGTCGATGACGACGGCGACGCCGCGCGCCGCTTGCGCGCCATCAGCCAGAGAAAGCCTGAGAATATCCACGTTTTACTTCTCCTCGCTTCTTGGCTCTCGTACCCCTTGCCGCGGATCGGGCCGCCGCTATGATTGCGCGCCATGGAGCGCTCGACGCTGGTTTTTCCGCTGTGGGTCGCCGCCGGCGCGGCCCTGGGCGGCCTCGGCCGATACTGGTGCTCGGGCCTGATCGCGCAAACGCTCGGCGAGACGTTCCCTTGGGGCACGCTGGTCGTCAATATCATCGGCTCGACGCTGATCGGCTTCGTTTTCGTCATCACCGGACCGGACGGCCGCGTTTTCATGGATGCCGCCCACCGCCAGTTCATCATGACCGGGATCTTCGGCGGCTTCACCACCTTCTCGTCGTTCAGCCTGCAGACCCTGACCCTGCTGCAGGACGGCGAACGTCTGTACGCCGTCGCCAACGTCGCGCTCTCGGTCGCGCTGTGCCTGTTCGGGGTGTGGCTGGGCTCGGCGATCGGCGCGATCGTCAACCGGTAGAGGGGGCGTCATGACCGAGATCCGCGATTTCCTGCGCGCCGCCAGGCCGTTGCTCGGCAGTGTCCTCGTGACGCTGGAAAGGGTCGAGGTCATCCGCTACGGGGTTGCGGCCGAGGAGCCGTAATGGGCCGCGCCTAAATCTTCAGGCTGCATCGGCGCCGCACACCGCCATTGCCGCTCCCCATCGATTGCGCCATGTTGTTTCTTGGCGGGCCTTCGATCGGTCCAACTGCGGCAAGGCCAAAGGGAGCGCGGGCCATGTTGTGGCGCGGTGGCAGACGCAGCGAAAATATCGAGGATCGACGGGGCGCCTCTGGCGGCTTTCGTTTCCCTACAGGCGGCCGGGGCGCCTCTGGCGGGTTCCGCTTTCCCGGCGGCGGGCGGCTGCCCAGCCGGCGATCCGGCGGCATCGGGGGCATCGGGCTCATCATCCTCTTTCTGGTCGCTCTCGCGTTCGGCTTCAATCCCTTGGCCCTGCTGCAGGACGGCGGCGGCGGCGGCCAGAGCCCGTCCGCCTACGTGCCGCAGAGCGGACAGCAGGCGCCCGGCTCAGCCGCACAGGGAGAGATGCGGGACTTCGTCTCGGTCGTCCTCGCCGATACCGAGGACACCTGGCACGAGATCTTCCGCAAGGTGGGCCGCACATACGAGGAGCCGACCCTCGTTCTGTTCTCGGGCAGTGTCGCATCGGCATGCGGACGCGCCGACGCCTCCGTCGGGCCGTTCTACTGCCCCGCCGATCGCAAGGTTTATCTCGATTTCAGCTTTTTCGACGACCTCCGCAATCGCTTCGGCGCTCCCGGAGATTTCGCCCAAGCCTATGTTATCGCTCACGAGATCGGCCATCACGTGCAGAACCAGCTCGGGGTTTCGGAGCAGGTCGAGAAGCTGCGCGGCCGACTCAGCCGCGGCGACGCCAACAGGCTGTCGGTCATGACCGAACTTCAGGCCGATTGTTTCGCCGGCGTCTGGGCCAAGCATGCCGGCCAGGGCCGCAAGTTCCTTGAGGCCGGCGACCTTGAGGAAGGCATCGGTGCCGCGAGCGCCATCGGCGACGACCGTCTCCAGCGGCAATCCCAGGGTTACGTCGTTCCCGACTCCTTCACCCACGGCTCCTCGCAGCAGCGCGTCGCCTGGTTCAAGCAGGGCTTGGCCCGAGGCGAAATCGCCGCCTGCGACACCTTCAACGACGAGACGTTGTAGCGCAGCGCTGACGCGCCGCGCCCGGCCGCGTGCACAGAGATGCGGACGCGGACGGTCGACTTATGCCATGATACGGAGAGCGCCGATGGTATGTGGGAAGTCAGGCTATTCGCCACGACAGCATAGGCATCATCCACTGACGGCGTTTTGACGTAGTTTTGCTCAAGTAATAGGGGCATTAGGGTTTCCAGGGTTGGGGAAATAGGCGCGGTGAAGATCTGGCGCGACTGGATGTCATGGTTGCGAGCTGGAATGCTCGCCGCTTTTGCCATAGGCGCCGGCTTTATCATGGCTGGCTGGCCGGCGGCCGCAAGGCGAGGCGGCAGAAGCGGACGTGAAAGAGGAGTTGGCATCGCTCGGCCCTGATCAGCCGATCGCCGAGGACGCCGTCAACGAGGCGCTGGACGTCCCGGTATTCACCCCAAGGGCGCGAACGAAAGCGCCGAAGCGCCCCGATACGCTCTACGTCACCGGCGAGACGCTCGCCCAGCAGATCCGCTGCCTCGCTCTGAACATCTATTTCGAGGCGCGCTCCGAAAACTACCAGGGCAAGAAGGCGGTCGCGGCGGTTACGATCAACAGGCTGCGGAGCCCGCGTTTTCCGAAAACCGTCTGCGAAGTCGTGCGTCAGGGCGGCGACGAGTTGCTGCATCGCTGCCAGTTCTCCTGGTGGTGCGACGGCAGGAGCGACCGACCCCGCGACGGGCGATCCTGGGCCGCGGCGGTTGCTCTCGCGGAGAACGTTCTGCGCCACGGGGTCAAGGATCCCACCCGCGGCGCCCTGTGGTATCACGCCGATTACGTCAGGCCCGTGTGGCGGCGGCAAAAGGCGCGAGTGGCGGTGATCGGTCGACACATTTTCTATGTCGACCGGCGAGGCCGCGGACAGACCGTGGTCGAAGCCCGCCGCTGACGGTAGCCCGGCCTGCCGGGAGAGCCGGGCGCTGCCCTGGCGACCGGCGGAGCAACCGGCCGCGCGAGGTTCCTCCTTTCCTGGAACTCAGGGAAGCGAGCCAATTGTACTCGCCGAGACGGGCATAGGTCACCAGTGGATCCCGCGATCAGGGCAAGCCGGATGCGGGAGACATGCTCTGGTAGAGGCCGCGACCCTCCTCCTCGGCGCCGGCCGGTGCAGCGCCGCCGCTTAACCCTTCGCCGCTGAGTACCAGCGCGGCTCAGGTGCCCACTTCGGGCCAGAGCACGGCATCAAGTGTACAACCCGGACGGGTAAAATCAACTGGGGGCGCATCCGACTTGATCGATGACAGCCCCTACGCGGATCAAATCAGCGAGTCCCGACAGTCCCCACGCCTTAGGCCGGCAGTGTCGGCCTTCGCCCACGGCGAATTACGCGGGCTGGGCGCTCGGTCACCTTCGCGCTTCTATTTATTGCAAAATTGGTATATTGTGACAAATCGTATGGATTGGCGGGTCGAGATTTTGGATGGAGCGGAAGCCGCACTGCGGGGACTGCCCAAGGATATTCGCGCGAGCTTCAGCCGGATTGCGAGCCTCATCGAGACTTCATGGGATCGAGCGTATGCGCGAGCCGTATGTGAAGCATCTCGAAGGCTCGTTATGGGAAATGCGGATGAAGGGCAAAGACGGCATCGCCCGCGCCGCTTATGTCACCGCCACCGGACGACGGGTCGTGGTGGTGCACGTGTTTGTGAAGAAAACGCAAAAGACGCCGCGACGTGAGATCGAAACGGCTCTGAGACGGGCGAAGGAGGTCACATGAGCAAGCGATACACGACGGCGCGGGAACTTCACGAAGAATGGATAAAGGATCCTGAATACGTGAAGGCGTACGATGCGCTGGAGGAGGAGTTCGCGCTGGCCGACGCGTTCATCCGCGCCCGCGCGCAGGCCGACCTCACGCAGGAGCAGGTGGCGCAGCGCATGGGGACAACCCAGGCGGTGATCGCGCGTTTGGAAAGCGGGCGCATCAAGCCCTCCACGCGCACGCTGGAACGGTTCGCCAGGGCCACGGGAACCCGGCTGCGCATCGCGTTCGAACCTACAACCGTTTAAAACGCGCGCAACTTCACCTGGATCGCCACGCCCTCGCGGGGCTCGCGATGACGCTAACTTGCTGTTGTTAAACAACAAGCGTCATTGCGAGGAGGCGGAGCCGACGCGGCAATCTCTCGACCAGAGCTAATGAATGAGCCATTCAGCCGGAGCGACAGAGTGTCGAACCGTGGATGACCGGGACAAGCCCGGTCATGACGGAAAAGGTGGCGTGCCGGCGGTGCCGCCCGGCCTCCGGCAGGGAACTGGCTACGACGCGCCGACGCCGGGGTGGAAGGGGCGCCGGAGGAGCTGCTGGTCCCTCATTCGGCGGGTCGGACGTCTCGACCCCGGCGGCAGCAGACTTTCCGGCCGTCGGCACCACTTCCGAGGGTAAGAATAGAACCCGTTCAGGTTGCGATCAACTGGAATGACATCCCGCGAACCTTTCGCGAGACGGCTCCGACGCAGGTGTCCACCGGAGAGGGTGGGACCGGAGGGACGGAAAGCGACCCCGAGGGTGATCGAGATCGCGTATACCCCTCATCCGCAGGGCGCCGCGGCGCCCCCACCGGCCTCCGAATTTTCCGGATCTCGGTCCCGACAGCAGAGTACAACTGCGGCGAGCACCCGTCAAAGGGGCGGGCGATGCCAAGTGCATTGCGGGGTGCGCATCGCCCTCATCCGCCAGGACCGGCGGCGGCATGGTCCGGCGGCCGGCGCATCAGAAACACGCACGGGATCAGGCAGGCGAAGATCACCGCCAGCACGAAGAACGCGTCGAGGTAGGACAGCATCTGCGCCTGCTCGTGAACCTGACGGGCGATGACCTGCTGCGCCTGGCTCAGAGCTTCGGCGGCTCCGCCCCCGTGTTCGGCCATCTTCGCCTGAAGCTGGTCGACCAGCGCCCGGTACTGCGGATCGTCGGCGCTGAGGTGACTGACCAGAATGTTGTGATGGAACTGGCTTCGCCGGGCGACAAGCGTCGTCAGGACGGCGATGCCGACGCTGCCGCCGAGATTGCGGGCGAGATTGATCAGCGACGAAGCGGTGTTGTTCTTCTCCGGCGGCAGGCCGACGTAGGCCGACGTGTTGATCGGGATGAAGAGAAAGGCGAGGCCGGACGTCTGGACGATCCGGTCGATGGCAAGGGTCCAGTAGTCGACCTGGGTGTTCAGGTGGGTCATGCGGTAGAGCGCGTAGGACGAGAGCGCCAGGCCGAAGGCGATGAGCCAGCGGGTGTCGACGAAGCGCGACCAGCCGGCCGACCACCGGCATCAGGGCCATGATCGCGAAACCGCCCGGCGATATGACCATGCCCGCCAGCGTCGCGGTGTAGCCCAGCAGATCCTGCGCCAGCAGCGGGATCATCGCGGTGCTGCCAAGCAGCACGAAGCCCAGCATGAACATGAGGACGAAAGCGGTGGCGAAATTGCGGTTCTTGAACAGGGACAGGTCGACGATCGGATCGTCCCGCTGAAGCTCATACAGGACGAAGGCGACGAGCCCGGCGACCGAGGCGATCGAGGCCGTCAGAATGAAGTCAGACCCGAACCAGTCTTCCTGCTGGCCCTTGTCGAGAACCACCTGCAGGAAGCCAAGCCCGAGGATAAGGAAGGAGAAGCCGAGGTAGTCGAAACGGATGCCCCGGCGCAGCAGCGAGTGGCGCTGCTCGACCAGATGCGGCGGGTCTTCAATCATCGTGCCGATCAGCGAAAACAGGATGATGCTGACCGGGACGTTGATCAGAAAGACCCAGTGCCAGGAGAAGTTGTCGGTGATCCAGCCGCCCAGGGTCGGGCCGATCGCCGGAGCGAAGACGACGGCGATGCCGTAGAAGGCGAAGGCCATGCCGCGGTGACGCGGCGGGAAAGCGTCGGCGAGAATGGCCTGCGACATCGGCTGCAGCCCGCCGCCGGTCAGGCCCTGCAAGGCGCGAAAGGCGATGAGCAGCCCGAGGCTCGGCGCCAGCCCGCAGAGCAGCGAGGTCACACCGAAGCCGGCGATGCAGGTCATGTAGAACCGCTTGCGGCCGAAGACGCCGGCCAGCCAGCCGCTGACCGGCAGGATGATCGCGTTGGTAACCAGGTACGAGGTCAGGATCCAGGTCGCCTGTTCCTGGCTCGCCGCCAGGCTGCCGGCGATGTGCTGCAGCGAGACGTTGGCGATGGAGATGTCGAGCACCTCCATGAACGCGGCCATGGCGACGACGGGCGCGATGATCCAGGGCGCCCGCTCGCTGCTTTGACCGCTGCTGGACCGCTCGCCGCTACGCGGAGCGCCCGGCGCTGCCCCGTTGCTCAACGACCGGCGCTTTCGCTTGTGTCAGCGGCGGAGACATCGACGTTCGGGATCACCGACATGCCGAGCCCGAGGACCATGCCGGGCGCGGGCGGCTCGGCGAAAACGATCTTGACCGGAACCCGCTGGACAATCTTGACGTAGTTGCCGGTCGCGTTCTCCGGCGGCAGCAGACTGAAGCGGGCACCGGTGCCGCGCTGGATGCTGTCGACGCGGCCGTGCAGCGTTACATCCGGATAGGCGTCGACGGAGATCTCCACCGGCTGGCCGGGACGCATGCGGGTGAGCTGGGTTTCCTTGAAATTGGCCGTGACCCAGCGACTGTCGAGCACCAGCATGCCGAGCGTCTCGTTGCGCTGGACGACGTCGCCGACGTTTACAGAGCGCTTGGTGATGTGGCCGTCGCCGGGGGCGACGATCCGCGTGTAGGAGAGATTAAGCTGAGCCTGGTCGACCCGCGCGCCCGCCGCCTTTACCTTGGCCGCCGCCGCCCGCGCGTCGGCTTCCTTCACCGCAATCTGCGCGGGCGCGGTCTTCGCCTGCTCGAGCTGCGCCTGCGCTTCCGCAATCCTCGCCTGCGCCGCCGACACCGACTCTTCGGCCGCTCTCCATTTCGCCTCGCCGGTCCGCGCCGTGGCCGCGGCCTGGTCGAGCTGCTGGCGCGACGACGCGCCTTGTCGCGCCGCTGCCTCATAGCGGGGCAGATCGGCTTTGGCCCGGTCGGCTTCCGCACGATCGGCCGCGGCGCGCGCCTCGGCCTCGGCCAGAGCCGCTCGGGCCGCGGCGACCGCGCTCTCAGCCTGGGCGATGCCGGCGGTTGTTGAGGCGCGCGTGAGTTCGACATCGGCCTCCGCCATGCGCTGCTTTGCCTCGGCCTCCGCCACTGCCGCCTGCGCCGCCTCGAGTTCGGCGGCGTAGTCCGCCGGGTCGAGCTCGACGAGCAAATCGCCCTTTTTCACGAGCTGGTTGTCATCGAAGTGGATCTGCTCCACGGCTCCGGCGATGCGCGGGCTGAGCGGCACCGTGTCGCCGTCGATGAAGGCGTCATCCGTCGTCTCGGTGTTGCGGTGGATGAACCAGTAGACGGCGCCGGCCGTGGCCAATGCGATGATAACGGCGATCAGGATCACCCGGCGACGGGGCCGAAGTTTCCTGCGCGGTGACGGCGCGTCGTCCGCGGACGCGGCTTCGTAATCCCGGTGCAGGGGGCGTCTCCGACTGTTTGAGCTCGTTCTCGCTCAAGTCCTTCATCGTCAATCCCGTGCTGACTTTACCGGTTGGTATACTTCAAGTTGCGTTCGCACGGCGCCGTGCCTGCAAATGATGTTCCTGGGCTCGTGCGTTGCTCCTCAACCGCGAGCAACCCGCTTTCACGACAATACACTTGGCTCGACGACTTGTCGTGGTATATGGAAACTGAACGGTTCAGTTCAAAATGAGTGGAGGGCTGATTTTTTGCCGAGTCGGGCCGTGGCGGCGACAAGCGCTGGCGGACACTCGACAAGAACCGCGCGCATCCTCGATGCGGCGCGCGAAATGTTCCTTGCGCACGGTTATGGCGCGACCAGCATGGATGCCCTCGCCCGCTGCGCGGGCGTCTCCAAGACGACGATCTACGCCCACTTCGCCGGCAAGGAGGCGCTTTTCGCGGCTTTGGTTTCCGCCGAGTGCGGCCGCCTCGACGGCGAGATCGCCAGGTCGAGCGCGACGGCGGAGCCGCCCTGCACGGCCTTGCCGCGGCTGGCCGGCCAGCTTCTGGCCCTGCTCATGAGCCCCTGGGCGCTTGCCATTCACCGTGTCGTCGTTGCCGAAGCACCCCGGTTTCCAGAACTTGGCGCGGCGTTCTACCGAGCGGGCCCGGCGGCGATGAAAGCCCGGCTCGAAGCCTACCTCGCGCAGGCGATCGCGCGTGGCGAGCTTGCCGTTCCCGATCCGGCGCTGGCGACGATCCAGCTGATCGGCATGATCCGCGGCGACCTTCAGCTTCGTTGCCTTCTCGATCCGACCGCTCGACCGTCGCCCGAGGAGATTGAGCGTCAGGCAAGGGCAGCGGTCGATGTTTTTCTCGCCGCCTACGCCCGGCCGGGCGACGAGGGTCGTTGACCGCGCTTGAGGTTAAGGCGACGGCTTCGCATGATGCCCCCTCCATGCAGACGATCAGGATCCGGTCCATGTCCGAATTGCCGAACGCAAGACCGAAGGCGCCGCAAACCGAGGTTCGCAGGGCGTGGTGGAGGCTTCGCGGTTGGCCGGAGCTGTCGATCCTGGTCCTTCTCATTCTCCTGGCCGGCGGGATCTGGCTGTTTGTCGGCCTTGCCGACGAGGTTGGCGAAGGGGACACGCATGCGATCGACAAGGCCGTGCTCACGGTCTTCCGCGATCCCGCAGATCCGGCGCAGCCGTTCGGTCCGCCATGGCTCGAAGAGACGATGCGCGACCTGACCGCGCTCGGCAGCTTCGCCGTGCTTGGCTTCGTCACTCTTGCCGCGACCGGGTACCTTCTGCTTCAGCGCCGTGCCGGCCTCGCGGCGCTCCTGCTCATCGCCGGCGCCAGCGGCTCTGCCGTCAGCGCCGGGCTGAAGTCGCTGTTCGAGCGGCAGCGGCCCACGTTTGGAACACACGACCTCAATCTCTACACCAGCAGCTTCCCCAGCCAGCATTCGATGATGTCGGCGATTGTCTATCTCACCGTTGGAGCGCTGCTCGCCCGGGTTCAGCAGACGGCCGCCCTGCGCACCTATGTTCTGGTTCTGGCGGTGCTTCTCGCCCTGACGGTCGGCCTCAGCCGGTTGTATCTTGGCGTTCACTGGCCCAGCGATGTCCTTGCCGGCTGGACGGCGGGAGGCGTCTGGGCGATCGCCTTCTGGCTCATCGCCCGCGAGCTCCGCTCCCATGGCAAGGTCGAGTACGGCGAGAACGATGCGCAGGCAGGACCGGCGCCAAGTGATCCGGATTAGCTCGCCGGCGCGTCGCCTTCGGCGGAGAATGTGGTATTGCGCCGGGCCCCGGCGGGAAAGGGCACGCTTTCGCCGCGGATGAACGCGGCGGCAGCGTCCATGATCCCGTTTTCCCCCTGGAAGGGCGCGGCAAGGGCGACAAGAATGATGTAATGGCCGAGGCCCTTGTACTCGATCAGTGTCGCCTGACCGCCCACTTCGTTCAGCCGCTTGGCCATCCGCCGGGAATTCACCGGCTTGACCGTGCCGTCATCCAGTCCGTGCAACAAGAGCATCGGCGGCGCATCGGCGCTGACAAACGTCACCGGCTTCGTTGCCTCCGCGTCGGCGGCTCCTTTGAAAATCGGCCGGGTTGAGCTGTATTGCAGCGGATTGAAGGCGTAAGGTCCGGCGAGGCCAACGACGCCGCCGATGATCGCCGGCGTCAGACCCTCCGCGTTGAGGTACTCCGGGTTAACGCTGATCATCGCCGCGTTGTAGGCGCCGGCCGAATGGCCGATCAGGGTGAGATGATCAAGATCGCCGCCGTAGTCGGCGATGTTGTTGTGCGTCCAGCGCAATGCCGCGGCGCTGTCGGCGACGAATGCGGGGAACTGAACCTCGGGATAGAGCCGGTAGTTGGGGATAACGGCGACGAAGCCACGGCTGGCAAGGGCCTGGCCGACAAATCGATAGAGATCCTTCGATCCGCTCTTCCAGCCGCCGCCGTAGAAGAAAACGACGACACGAAACGGCGGCTTCGCCTCGACCGGGACATAGACGTCGAGCTTCTGGCTGGGCAGCGGGCCGTACGCCAGGTTCTCGTAGCGGACCGAGCCGTCCTTCGACGAGATGGCGTTGAGTGCGGTCAGGGGCGAACAGGCGCCGGCGAGAAGCATGGCGCCGGCTGCGGTCAGAAACGATAAACCCGCACCCAAGGAGACTGCCGATCTGGACGTGGCCATTGCTGCAGCAGACTTTCGGGTGCTGGGTTGATGCCGCTAGTTGAGAAGCCAGATCGTGAGGTTCAGGGCCGCGGCGTAGCCGACCCACAGGACATAGGGCACGAATAGGAACCCGGCAACCCGATCGATCCGCCAGAACGCGAACGCTGTCGCAACGATCGCCAGCCACAGAAGAAGGATATCGGCCAGCGCCAGACCCGTGTAGTGCCCGCCGAAAAACAGGATCGACCAGGCGGCGTTAAGCAGGAGCTGGACCGCGAACAGCGTGAGCGCGGTGCGCCCTCCGGTGAAGCCGGTCCGCCGCCAGACCCGCCAGGCGGCCACCGCCATGGCGGCGTAGAGGATGCTCCAGGCGGGACCGAATACCCAGTCCGGCGGCGTGAACGACGGCTTGTCCAGCGTCCGATACCACGTGTCGACGCTGCCGGCCGTGACCGCACCGCCAATCCCGGCAATGGCGAAGCAGACGATGAAAAAGCCGACGAGACCGAGAATATCGCCGCGCATCGAGCGTGGCGGCGATGCGACCGTCGCTTGCTGCGCTCACTCGGCGGCCGCCTCCGCGGCCGGGACCGGCGCCGGGCAGCTTACCCCGGTACCGCCCAGGCCGCAGTAGCCGCCGGGGTTCTTGGCCAGATACTGCTGATGGTAGGCCTCGGCGTAATAGAAAGATCGGCCCCTCGGCGATCTCGGTCGTCACGGGCTCGAACCCGCGAGCGCGAAGTGCACCCTCATAGGCGGCTTTCGAAGTCTCCGCCGCCCGATGCTGCTCCGCGCTGGTGGCATATATCGCCGACCGGTACTGGGTGCCGATGTCGTTGCCCTGACGCATGCCCTGGGTTGGATCGTGGCTCTCCCAGAACACCTTGAGCAGATCGGCGTAGGAAACCTGCGCCGGATCGAAAACGACGAGGACGGCTTCGGCATGTCCGGTCATACCCGAACACACCTCTTCATAGGTCGGGTTCGGCGTTACCCCGCCAGCATAGCCGGCCGCGGTCGAGATGACGCCCGGGATCTGCCAGAACGCGCGCTCGGCGCCCCAGAAGCAACCCATGGCGAACACGGCCGTCTGCAGCCCGTCGCGAAACGGGGGCGTCAGCGGCGCGTGCTTGACATAATGCAGATCCGGCACCGGAAGGGGCTGAGCCCGACCGGGCAGCGCCTCGGCAGGTGTGGGCAACGTCAGCTTGTTTTTCTTCGAGGTAAACCACATGGGTCACGCCTTTCTGATAAACCGGTCCCGGCGAGTATCCCGTCGCCCGCCGCCTACCTCTGCGCATGTAGCGCGGTGCCCATGGCGGTTAAAGGCGCGGCGCAACCGCCTTGTCGCACCGGTGTCCATGCGGGCTCGGCGCGGCTTTGCGCTTGTTGGAAAAAAACCCGCACGGCATGATCTCACCGGGCGCACGACCGTATTTAGGCCCGACGCGACGCAGGCCATCCGCGGCCGGCCAAAACGTCGCCAATTCACCTCAGGGAGATCGCGATGAAAATCGGCATCATCGGCGCGGGCAACGTCGGTAGCACCGCGGCTTACGCCATGGTCATGCTCGGGGTCGGCAGCGAGGTCGTTCTCGTCGACCTCGACGAGAAGCTCGCCCTCGCGCAGGCGCAAGACATCATCCACGCGGCGCCGTTTGCATCGCCGCTCATCGTCCGACGCGGCAATTACGCGGATCTTGACGATGCCGAGGTCGTCATTCTCACCGCCGGCGTCAGCCAGAAACCCGGCGAGACGCGCATCCAGCTCCTCGAGCGCAATGCCGCCGTATTCAAGGCGATCATCCCGCAGGTTCTTGCCGCGGCCCCCGGCACCATTCTTGTGGTCGCGACCAACCCGGTCGATGTCATGACCCACATCGCCACCCGGATCTCAGGGCTGCCGCCGACCCGGGTCATCGGTTCCGGCACGATCCTCGATACCGCCCGGTTTCGCTCGCTGCTCGGCGGCCATCTCGGCATTTCGCCGCAATCGGTCCATGGCTACGTGCTTGGCGAGCACGGCGATAGCGAGGTCCTGTGCTGGTCCAGCGCCCGGGCTGGAACCATCCCGCTCTCAGACTTCGCCGCGCAGGTGCGCTCTCCGATCACCGCGTCGGTCCGGGCCGAGATCGACGACGGCGTGCGTCATTCCGCCTATCGGATCATCGACGGCAAGGGCTCGACGTTTTTCGGTGTCGGTGCCGGGCTGGCCCGTCTGGTCCGTGCCATCCAGGACAACGAGAACAAAGTCTTTTCCGTCTCGATCGTCAGCCAGGAGGTAGAGGGCGTGAGCGATGTCGCCCTGTCCCTGCCGCGCGTGGTCGGCCGCGACGGCATAGCCGCCGACCTGTATCCCGAGCTCGACGCCGAGGAGCACGCGGCGCTGCGCCGAAGCGCCGAGATCCTCAAGGAGGCCTACACCTCGGTGAGTTTCTAAAGCACTACTCGTTGGAGTTGACGCATTTAGGTCGTCATTGCGAGGCGGGGCTCAGTCCCGACGCGGCAATCCGCCTGCGTCATGGCCGGACGGTCCGAGCAGGGCAGGGCTTTTTTACTCCTGCAGTTCGGGCCGGTTTTCGAACAACGCCAGCGCGTCCGCGTTCGCCAACGCTTCGACGTTCTTCACCGGGCGGCCGTGAATGATGTCGCGAACCGCAATCTCGGTGATCTTTCCGCTCTTTGTCCGGGGAATATCGGCGACCTGGAGCACCTTCGCCGGAACGTGGCGGGGACTGCAGCCGCTGCGGATCTGCGTCTTGATCCGGTTCTCCAGTGCCTCATCCAGGGTCCGGTCTGGGCGAAGGACGACGAACAGGATGATCCGAACGTCGCCGTCCCAGTCCTGACCCACCGCGATCGCCTCGATTACTTCGTCAAGACGCTCGACCTCGCGGTAGATCTCCGCGGTGCCGATGCGCACCCCGCCGGGGTTCAGGGTCGCGTCCGAACGGCCGTAAATGACAATGCCGCCGTGCTCGGTGAAGGCGGCAAAGTCGCCGTGGTGCCAGACGCCGGGAAAGCGCTCGAAGTAGGCGGCGCGGAAGCGCTCGCCGCCGGGGTCGTTCCAGAAGCCGACGGGCACCGCCGGGAACGGCCGGGTGCAGACGAGCTCGCCTTTCTCCTCGCGCAGCGGCCGGCCGTCGTCGTCGAAGACATCGACCGCCATGCCCAGCCCCGCTGACTGCAGTTCGCCCCGCCATACCGGCGCGATCGGGTTGCCGAGCGCAAAGCAGCTGACGATGTCGGAGCCGCCGGAAATGGAGGCGAGGTGCAGGTCCGGCTTGACCTCGGCGTAGACGAAATCGAAGGAGGCCGGCGCAAGAGGCGAGCCCGTTGAGGTCATCGTCCGCAACGACTCGAGCTGGTGCGAACGGCGGGGTTGCAGATCGGCCTTGGCGACCGCTTCGATATACTTCGCCGAGGTGCCGAAGAGGGTCATCGCTTCACTGTCGGCCAGGTCGAAAAGCGCGGCGGGACTCGGGTGGAACGGCGAGCCGTCGTAAAGCAGCAGGCAGGCCTCCGAGGCCAGCGCCGAGGCCAGCCAGTTCCACATCATCCAGCCGCAGGTGGTGAAATAGAACACCCGGTCGCCGGGCCTGATGTCGCAGTGGAGCTGATGTTCCTTGAGATGCTGCAACAGCACGCCGCCGGCGCCATGGACGATGCACTTCGGCACGCCCGTGGTCCCCGACGAGTAGAGGATATAGACCGGGTGGTCGAAGGCGAGCCGGACGAAGTCGATGTCTCCGGCGGCGTACGGGTCGACAAAGTCGCGCCAGAGCTTGGTGTCGCCCAGGCCGTCCAGTGGCGGCCGGTCGCGGCCGTAGGTGACGACGACCGTTTGTTGCAGCGTCGGCAGCCGGGCCGTGATCTCGCGGAGCTTTCCCAGGTTGTCGATGGTCTTGCCGGCGTAGAAATACCCTTCCGCGGCAAAAAGCATCTTCGGGCCGATCTGGCCGAACCGGTCGACGACCCCGTCGGCGCCGAAGTCCGGCGAGCATGACGACCACACCGCGCCGATGCTGCTTGATGCGAGCATGGCGATGACGGCCTCGGGCATGTTCGGCAGCCAGCCGGCCACCCTGTCGCCGACGCCGACGCCGGCGGCCCGCAGCGCCTGGGCGAGGCGCGAGACCTCGGCGTAAAGCTCGGCCGCGCTGAGCCGGCGGCGCACAGTATCCTCACCGTAGAAGACAATCGCGTCGGAGTCGTCGCGGCGGCGGAGCAGGTTTTCGGCGAAATTGAGCCGGGCCTGGGGAAACCAGCGAGCGCCGGGCAGGCGGTCGCCGTGTTCGAGGGTCTGGCTCTCCCAGCCCTCGCCGATGACGCCGCAAAATCGCCAGAGGCTGCGCCAGAACGCCTCCATGTCGTCGATGGAGTGACGATAGAGCGCGGCGAAGTCGGCGAACGGGCCCGCGCCCGTCGACCCGGGGGTGTTCATGAACCGGGTGAGATTGGCGTCGCGAACCCGCGCCTCGCTCGGTCGCCATAGCGGCTCTGCCATCGTCGTCTCCTTCGCCCTATCTTCAATCCCGTTGGTCGGCCAGTATGCAATGTCAGTATGCGAAAGCGTCGCAACTGGCGCAATTGCGGCGGAGCCGGCATCGATGCGGGCGCCGCATAATGCCATAACCATCCGAACTCGCCTCAGCTCGTGGGTGACATGCCCGAACCCGTCGCCGGCTCCGTCGCCGCCCGTTTCGCCAGCCTGCCGGGAACGAGCCGCGGCGCCATTTTCATGATCGCGGGCGCGGCCGGCTTCGCCGTGATGATGGCGATCGTCCGCTACGCCTCGCGCGAGCTGCATCCGTTCGAGGTGGCGTTCTTCCGCAACCTGTTCGGCGCCGTTTTCATGCTGCCGTGGATCGTCCGGGTCGGCCGCGAGAGCCTGACCACCGAGCGGATCGGCATGCACGCCCTGCGCTCGCTCATCGGCCTCGCGGCGATGCTGACGTTCTTTACCGCGCTCAGCCTGCTGCCGCTGGCCGAGGTCACCGCACTGACCTTTACAACACCGCTGTTCACCACCATCGGCGCGGCCCTCATCCTGCGCGAGACGGTCAAGGCGCGGCGGTGGAGCGCGACCCTCGTCGGGCTCATCGGCGCGCTGATCATCCTGCGCCCCGGCGTCGAGGCGCTGCGGCCCGAGGCGTTCGTGGCCCTTGCCGCCGCGGCGCTGATGGCCTGCGCCTTCCTCACGGTGAAGTCGCTGGCGCGGACCGAGCATCCAAACACGATCGTGCTGTTAATGGGGCTGCTGATGACGCCGATGTCGCTGGTCCCGGCGCTGTTCGTCTGGAAGGCGCCGGATCCGCACGTGTGGGCGTGGCTGGTAGGGATGGGCCTTGCCGCCACGGTCGGACAGGTCTTCCTCACCCGGGCCTTTGCCGCCGCCGACGCCTCCGCGGTGCTGCCGTTCGACTTCTCGCGCCTCGTCTTCGTCGCGATCCTCGGCTACCTGTTCTTCGGCGAACGCCCGGACGTCTGGACCTGGATCGGCGCCGGCGTCATCGTCGCGTCATCGGCCTACATCGCCCACCGCGAGGCCGCGCTCGGCCGGCAGATCGGCCCCGCCGCATCCGCCTTGAGGGCGGCGTTTAAGGTTCTTGCAGCCGCTCGGCGATCCACAGCTTGATTAGGGCCTGCCGGCTCACGCCGAGATGCTGTGCCTGGCGGTCCAAGGCTTCGACCACCCACGCCGGAAAATCCACGTTAACCCGTTTCGCCTGTGCGTTCGGACGCCAGGCTTTCAACCAGTCCACCTCGTCATTGACATCTTCGCCAGAGTTGAACTTCCGGTCGAACTCATTCGCTTTCATAGCGAACGACCTCCTGTTTCCGGGCACGCCGCACCGAGATGATCCGTATCCTGGCTCCCCTCGGTACGAAAGCTGCCCAGCATGTTTCGCCGATTTTGCCGATCACCAGCAAGCGCGGCTCCTCATCGGTCCGGGCTGGCGCTTCCAGCAGCCGCGGATCCTCCCAAAGCCGCTGTGCCTCGTCGAAGTCGATGCCATGCTTTGCCTTATTGCCGGCGCTCTTAACCAGATCGTACTCGAAGATCATGATGGTTATGGTATGGAAATTATACCAGCCGCGCCAACTTGTCAGTTCAGGATCAGCGATCGGCAGGGCCGCCGGATTGACGGGTATCGTTATTGGCCTTCAAACATACTCGTGGCTGCTCAAGGCCGCGCGTCTACACCGTCAGCCGTTCAACGATGCGCTCGTACGGCTCAAGCTTGCCGATCGGCCCGAGGCCGGCGACGGTCGGCTTCGACGCCAGCAGCCGGCGGGCGGCGCGCAGCACCGCCTCCGTGTCCACGGCCTCGATCCGGGCGACGGCCTCGGCGACCGGGATCGGCCGGCCGAAAACCATAAGCTGGCGGGCGAGCTGCTCGCAGCGCGCCGAGGTGCTTTCCAGCGACATCAGCACGCTCGACTTGAGCTGGGCGCGGGCGCGGGCGAGTTCGTCGTCGCCGATTGCCGCCGCCACCTTGACCAGCTCCTCGCAGACGATCGGCACCAGCTCCTCGATTTCGCGCTCGCCGGTCCCGGCATAGATGCCGAACACGCCGATATCCGAATACGAGGCCGGAAAGGTGTAGATGCTGTAGACGAGGCCGCGCTTCTCGCGCACCTCCTGGAACAGCCGCGACGACATCCCGCCGCCAAGCAGCGCCGACAGGATCGACAGGGCGTAGAAGTCCGGATCCTGGTAGCCGACGCCCTCGAATCCGAGGACGAAGTTGACCTGTTCCAGGTCGCGGTCGTCGCGCCAGTCGCCGCCCTGGTAGTTCGCTTTCTTGCGCATCTTGCCCGAAGGCGGCGGCAGGCGGGTAAAGGTCTTCTCGGCCAGCGCCACAAGGGCGTCGTGATCGACCCGACCCGAGCCGGCGAGGATCAGGCGCGAGGGACCGTAGTGATCCTCGCGGTAGCGCAGCATCATCTCGCGCGGCATGCCCTTGATCAGGCGCGGCGAGCCAAGCACCGGCCGGCCCAGAGCCTGCGACGGAAACGCCGTCTCCTGGAAGCGGTCGAAAATGATGTCGTCGGGCGTATCCAGCGACTGCATGATCTCCTGCAGGACCACCGAGCGCTCGCGGGCGAACTCAACCGCGTCGATGCAGGGCTCCTGCAGGATGTCGGCGATGATGTCGACGGCGAGCGCCAGATCCTCCTTCAGGACCTTGGCGAAGAAGGCGGTGTACTCGCGCGACGTGTGGGCGTTGAGATGGCCGCCGACGGCCTCGATCTCCTCGGCGATGGCGCGGGCGTCGCGGCGCTTGGTTCCCTTGAACACCATGTGCTCGAGAAAGTGGGAGACGCCGTTCATCCGCCCGGTCTCGAACCGGCTCCCGGCTTCGACCCAGACGCCGACCGACGCGGTCTCGACGCTCTCGACAGGATCGGTCGCGACCCGGAGGCCGCTTGCCAGCGTCGTAACCCGGATGCCGGTCATACCCGCGCCCCTGCTGAGTCACGACCATGGGCAACGTGGTCTTCCACGGCCGCAAGATCCGCCGGCAGCGTGACGTAGCGCTCGGGCCGATCCATCAGTTCGGCGAGGCGGGGCGGCAGCGGCGGGCGGATGCCGGTGGCGCGTTCGACCGCGTCGGGGAATTTCGCCGGGTGCGCGGTGGCGACGGCGACGACGGGGACGCCGTCATCCTTCCGGATCGCGCGCGCGGCGGCGACGCCGATTGCCGAATGCGGGTCAAGCAATTCGCCGGTCTCGTCATGGACGGCGCGGATCGCGGCTGTCGTCGCCTCATCGTCGATCCGGCAGGCTGAGAACAGGCTCTTCGCCTGCTGCCAGCGTCTGCGGTCAACCTGGAATACGCGATGATCGCGAAATTGCCTCATGAGCCCTGCCACGGTCGGGCCGTCGCGGTCGTAGAGTTCGAACAGCAGCCGCTCGAAATTGCTGGAGATTTGGATATCCATGCTCGGGCTTAAAGTGGGGAAGACGGCGCCCATTTCCATCCGGCCGCTGTCGAAAAAGCGGGTCAGGATGTCGTTGCGGTTGGAGGCGACGACCAGGTGGGCGATCGGCGCGCCGAGGCAGCGAGCGGCAAAGGCGGCGAAGACGTTGCCGAAGTTGCCGGTCGGGACGGCGAAGGCGACGGGCTGACCCGGACCGCCGAGGGTCAGCGATGCGTGGATGTAGTAGGTGATCTGGGCGAGGATCCGCGCCCAGTTGATCGAATTTACCGCCGCCAGATTCATCCTTTCGCGAAAGGCCGTGTCGTTGAACATGGCCTTCACCAGGTCCTGGCAGTCGTCGAAGCTTCCCTCGATGGCGATGTTGTGGACGTTCGGCGCGTCGACCGTGGTCATCTGCCGGCGCTGGACCTCCGTGACCCGGCCTTTGGGATGGAGGATGAAGATCTCGATGGCGGTCCGGTCGCGGCAGGCTTCGATCGCGGCCGAGCCGGTATCCCCCGAAGTCGCGCCGACGATGGTGATCCGCTCGCCGCGCCGCGCCAGGATCAGGTCGAACAGCCGGCCGAGGATCTGCAGTGCGAAATCCTTGAAGGCAAGGGTCGGCCCGTGAAACAGCTCGAGCAGCCACAGCTTCGGCCCGAGCCGCTTCAGCGGCGCCACCAGCGGATGGTCGAAGTCGGCGTAGGCCGCGCCGGTGATCGCGCGCAGATCCGACTCCTGGATGGACGGCACCGCAAACGGCGCCATGACCCGAGCGGCGAGCGCGGGATAGTTGAGCTGGGCCATGGCGCGGAGGTTTTCGTCCGACAGGCGCGGCCAGAACTGCGGCACGTAGAGGCCGCCGTCGCGGGCGAGACCAGTAAGGACGACGTCGTCGAAGCCGAGGATCGGCGCCGCGCCGCGGGTGCTGACGTACTTCACTCCCGTCCGCTCGCTCTCAAGGGTGAATGGATCCTCTGCACTATAGCCGCCCCCGGCCCCGCCGCAACCCGGCGGACGGTTTGCGTTAGCCGAGATAGCGGCGGCGGAGGTGGGCCTTGAACACGGCCGCATCGAGCGTGCGCCCGGTCGCCTCTTCGAGCAGCGTTGGCGCGTCGATGAGCGAGCCCCTGGCGTGGACGTTGGCGCGCAACCAGGCGAGCAGGGCGCCGAAATCGCCCGCGGCGATGCCCGTCTCGATGCCCGGATCGCCCGCGCGGGCAGCGGCGAAGAGCTGCGCGGCGGTCATGGCGCCTAGGGTGTAGGTGGGAAAGTAGCCCCAGGCGCCGTCGTACCAGTGGATGTCCTGCAGGCAGCCGCGGCGGTCGTCGGGCGGCGTCAACCCGAGCAGCCGGGCGTGAGCCTCATTCCAGGCGGCGGGCAGGTCAGCGACGGCGAGATCGCCGGCGATCATCGCCCGCTCCAGCCGGTAACGGAGGATGACGTGGCCGGGGTAGGTCACCTCGTCGGCGTCGACCCGGATGAACCCGGGTTCGACGCGGGTGTAGATCCGGTAGAGGTTGTCCGCCTCCCACGCCGGGCCGTCGCCTGCGAAGGCCTCGCGCAGCAGCGGCGCGGCAAAGCCGAGGAACGCGCGCGAGCGGCAGACCTGCATCTCGACCAGCAGCGACTGGCTTTCGTGAATCGACATGCCGCGGGCCTGCCCTACCGGCTGGCGACGCCAGCGCTCCGGCAGCCCGCGTTCGTAAAGAGCGTGGCCGGTCTCGTGCAGAACCCCCATCAGCGCGGAGGTGAAGTCGGCCTCGTCGTAACGGGTGGTGATGCGCACGTCGTCCGGCGTTCCGCCGCAGAAGGGATGCAGGCTGATGTCGAGCCGGCCGTGGTCGAAGTCAAAGCCCAGCCGCTCCATCAGCCGGACGGCAAGGGCGCGTTGGCGCTCGATCGGGAAAGGGCCGTCTAGTCGGATCGCCGGTGGCCGGCGCCGCTGATGGTCGAGCGCCTCGCCGAGGAAATCGGGAAGAAAGGTTTCCAGATCGGCGAAGATCCGGTCGATCTCCGCCGCGCGCCCGCCCGGTTCGTACTCGTCGAGCAGCGCGTCATACGGCGTGAGCCCCAGCGCCTCCGCCTTGGCGGCGGCCGTTTCGCGGACCAGAGCCAGCACGGTCTCGAGCTCGCCGGCAACCGCGCCAAAGTCGCTGTCGGCGCGGGCGCCACGCCAGGCCGCTTCGCAGGCCGAGACCGCCCGCGACAGAGCCTCGACCTGGTCCTCGCTGAGCGCCGTCGCGTGCCGCCACTGCCGGCGCATCTCGGCCACGTTGGCGCGCCGCCACGCCGCGTCGCTGTCATGGTCGCCGTCGCTGGAATCTTCTTCTTCGGCTTCGGCAAGAAGATCGCCGACCTCGGGCGCGATCAGCAGGCCATGCCGCACGGCCCGGAGCACGGCAAGCTGGTCGCCGCGCGCCGCCGCGCCGCCCTGCGGCATCATAGTCGCCAAATCCCAGTGGAGCATGCCCTCGGCCTCGGCCAGGGCGTTGATCCGGGCAAAGCGCTTTTCCAGCCCTGCATAGGCCGTGTCCGCGGCCGGACCATACTCCGTTCCGGTCATGGCTGCGCCTACACCAGGCCGGCTAACGCGCGATCGGCCAGGAGCGCAACGAAGATCAGGAAGAGGTAGAGAATGGTGAAGAAGAACATCGCCCGCGCGGCCTGCGTCGAGGCGTCCCGCCAGACCCGGACGGCGTGATAGAGCAGCCAGCCGCCGAGGGCGAGCGCGGCGACGGCGTAAGGAACGCCCGACAGGCCGATGACGAAGGGCAGCAGGGTCGCCGGCACGAGAACGCAGGTGTAGGCGAGAATGTGCCGCCGGGTGACCGCTTCACCGGCGACCACCGGCAGCATCGGCACGCCGGCGCGGTCGTAATCGCTTTTGCGAAACAGCGCCAGTGCCCATGAGTGCGGCGGAGTCCAGAGGAAGATGATGGCGAACAGCACGACCGCGCCGACGCCGATATCGCCGGACGATGCCGCCCAGCCGATCGCCGGCGGGAAGGCGCCGGCGGCGCCGCCGATGACGATGTTCTGCGGCGTCCGCCGCTTCAGCCAAACGGTGTAGACCAGGACGTAGTAGACGATGGTAAGCGCCAGCAGGCCCGCAGCCATGGCGTTGACAAAGACCGCCATGACCGCGACCGAAGCGGCGGCCAGGCTCACTCCGAAGACCAGAGCCTCAACCGGCTGCATTCGCCCGGCCGGCAGCGGCCGGCTCATGGTTCGGGTCATGACCCGGTCGATGTCGCGGTCATACCACATGTTGATGGCGCCCGCGGCGCCGGCGCCGAGAGCGATGCAGAGGACGGCGATAACCGCGACGGTCGGCGAAGGCTCGCCCGGCGCGAGAACGAGACCGACCATCGCGGTGAAGACGACCAGCGACATGACCCGCGGCTTGAGCAGGATGGCGTAGTCGCGGAGGCTGAAGCGGGGCTCCGGCCGGTCCGCCGGCGCCGTCAGCGCGGCGCCTGCGTGAGTCTGCGCGCTGGACACGTCTCCAATCCTCCTCCCGACCACCTACCGCCAGAACCGGGACACAAGGATGCGGGGTCGGCTCTCCTCGTGTCTTAACAGCGCCCTTGCGACCAGCCAAACGAAAAGGATTCCGCCGATGATGGCGATCAGCGCGCCGAAACCGTTCAGGCCCATGCCGATCTTTGCCGCCATCTCGTGAAGCCCCTGGGCGTCGCCAGCGACCTTGCGCGGGGCGCCGTGCCCGCCGGCGAGGAACAGGCCGATGCAGGCGACGAGCTGGCCCCAGGCAAAGAGGTGAAGCTGGATCCGCATTGTCCGTTCGCGCGGTCCCGGCTTGCCCAGCGCCGGCAGGAAGACGGTGTAGAACAGGCCCATGAAGGCGAGGGTGACGGCGGCGATGACGCCGTGATAGTGCGCCGGCGTGCGGGTGTCCGCGCCGTCGACGAAGAGGCCGAAGGCGCCGCCGACGGCGAACAGCAGAAACGACAGGGCCAGGCACTGCAGCGCCGGCCGGTCCCACGGCAGCGGCCTGGGCGCGCCGATGGCAAGCGCGCCGGCGACGATGAGCGCGGGCGGGCCGAGGCCATACTGGAGCAGGGTGAAGGCGCGGGTCTGCTCGGCGGAGAACGGCGCAAAGAGGAGGTAGAACAACGGCGCGACGATGGCCAGTGCGAGGAGAATACCGGCTGCGGCGAGGAAGGCCGCGCGCGGCACCACCGGCGCATCGGCCGCGTTCGCGGCAAGCCAACTCCAGGCGACGATGAGCAGCAGGGTGTTCAAAATCTGCAGGACGTGGCCGCCGCCCCAGAAGAGCTGCTCGTTGTAGGCGAAGGTGAGGGGCTCGCGTTGCTGGAGCGCGCCCGCGGCGATGAAGCAGACGAGGGCCATGGCGTAGACGATGACGGCTGCCGCCATGGCCAAAGGCAGCGGCCGGGCGAGGCTTCGCCGGCCGGCGGTAAGAAGCGAACCGGCGAGCGCCGCGGTGGGGCCGGCGACAGCAATGGCAAGAAGGACAAGGCCCGCATAATAAAGCGGATCGATGATGGTCGGGACGTAGTTGTTCAGCGTCGCTTCGCCGCGATCGAGGAATGCCGGGACGAACAGCATCGGCATCGCCAGCGCAGCGGCAGCCAGGCCGGCAAGTGCGGCGACTCCCGCGATGTTGCCGGCCGGGGTCTCGATCGCCGACCGATCGGCGGCGGCCCGGGAGGCAAGCGCGTTCAGTGCGCCGAAGACGGCGAGGAACCAGACGACGAAGGAGAAGGTGACGTGGATGACGAGGCCCTTGTAGAAGAAGCCGAGCGGCCACGGGATCAGGCTCTCGATCCCCGGAATGCGCGAGATGGCGAGCAGGAAGGCGAACGCGCCGGCGATTGCGAGGCGCACGACGCCGAGCGCCGCCCAGCCGAACAGCGCGCGGTCGACCGTTCCGACCCGCGCGGCGGCAGATACCGCGGATCCCTCCGTCCGCCGCGCCGGCGGCATTACCCGCCACCATGGTTACCGCCTCCGTAAGGGAAAAGGTGGACGGCCATGACGTAGACGACAACCCCGGAGATCGCGACGTACATCCACAGTGGCCAAGTCCACCTGGCGATGCGCCGATGCCGGTCGAAACGCCGGGCCAGCGCGCGAACCAGCGTGATCGGGACCATCACGGTGATGACGACAGCGACAAGGACGTGAACGATGAAGGATGGTGAAGTAGACTGGCCGGATCAAGCCCTCGCCGCCGAAGCGCGCCAGTCCGGAATTGAAGTGGTAGATCAGGTAGGTGACCAGGAATGCCGCCGAGACGGCGACGGCCGCGAGCATGCACGCCCTGTGCTTTTCCCGCTGGCCGGCGCGGATAAAAGCATAGCCGAAGCTGAGGAAAACGATCGACAGCGCGTTCAGCGCGGCGTTGACGTGCGGCAGGTCGGCAATGGCGAATCATCGCGCTTTGCCTACCCGCCGCTGACTTTGACGAAGACGCTGACGTACATCGCCAGCGACGGCGAGGGCGAGCACGATCGCCAGGATCACCTTGTTACGCGTGTTCACCGTCCAGCCATCCTGCTCTACAATCTCACCTGCGCGGCGAAACAACGCCGCATTGGCGCATCTGATCCCGCGCACCATCCATACGGTCCGGCAGACCGCCGGACCGTCGAGCGCGCCGGAGTGGTATCGCAAAAGAAAATCCTTTGCATTCAGTTTTTCTCATGTTAGCAACCAAAGGCTTCAAATTCCAGGGGTGGACGGTGTGCGGCGGGCTGCGGCCCGGACGAGCGGGCGGGCGAAAAGCCGGTCGTGCGCGAGGGTCGCCAATGGGGTATATTCGACAAAAATACGAAGGATGATGGATAGGGAACATGCTGAAGAAACTGCTTGCGTTCGTGCTTGTGGCCGCTGGCGCCATGCTCTCCGGGGCTGGCGATCTGATGGCCGAGATGGCGAACGGGGAACCGCATCCCTGGGGCATCAATCTTCAGCGGGCCTATTCGCCGGTCATGGAGGAGGTCCACGACTTCCACAATCTCCTGCTCGTCATCATCATCGGGGTTACCGCCCTGGTGATGGGGATTCTCGGCTACGTCGATGTTTCGCTTCAGCGCCAAGCGGAACCCGGTTCCGTCGCGAACCTCGCACAACACGCTGCTCGAGGTCGTGTGGACAGCGGTGCCGATCATGATTCTGGTCGTCATCGCCATTCCGTCGCTCCGGCTTCTGTTCTTCTCGGCCAAGCCGGTCGATCCGGAAATGACGCTGAAGGTCACCGGCCACCAGTGGTACTGGACCTACACCTACCCGGACCAGGACGACATGAGCTTCGACAGCATTCCCATTGCCGCCGAGGAGCTGAAGGCCGGGCAGCCGCGGCTGCTGGCGGTCGACAATCCGGTGGTGCTGCCGGTCGACACCACCGTGCAGGTTGCTTGTGACCTCCGACGATGTCATTCACGACTGCGCCGTACCGTCGCTGGGCCTGAAGAAGGACGCGGTCCGGGGCGCATCAACGAGACTTGGGTGCGGATCACGGAGCCGGGCACGTATTACGGGATGTGCTCCGAACTGTGCGGCGTGAACCACTACTTCATGCCGATCCAGGTCGAGGCGCTGTCGAAGGAGGACTACCAGGCCTGGACCAAGCAGGCGAAGGAGCAGTTCGCGGCCATGGATAAACCGGCGGCCAGTATGGCCCGCGCGGATCGGGCCGACTGAGGGCGCAAAGACGTTCGGATCGAGGAGGAAGAGCGATCATGGCATACGCAACGACCGCGGGCCACGGCGAGCACGACGAGCATCACCCGACCGGCTGGCGCCGCTGGATCTACTCCACCAATCACAAAGACATCGGCACGATGTACATCATCCTGTCGCTGGTGGCGGCCCTGATCGGCGGAGTGATGTCGTGGATGATCCGTCTCGAGCTGGCTGAGCCCGGAATCCAGTTCTTCGACAATACGCAGTTTTATAACGTTCTCGTCACCGCCCACGGCTTCCTGATGGTCTTCTTCGTCGTCATGCCGGCGATGATCGGGGGCTTCGGCAACTGGTTCGTGCCGTTGATGATCGGCGCGCCGGACATGGCCTTCCCGCGGATGAACAACATCAGCTTCTGGCTGACCGCGGCGGGGCTGGCCCTTCTCGTCTCCTCGGCGTTCGTCGGCGAAGGACCGGGAACGGGCTGGACTGTTTATCCGCCGCTGTCATCCATCGCCTACCATCCGGGCGCGGCCGTCGATTTCGGGATTCTCGCTCTGCATCTGGCGGGCGCCGGTTCGATCCTCGGCGCCATCAACCTGATCGTGACGATCTTTAACATGCGCGCGCCGGGTATGACCTTCCACCGGATGCCGCTGTTCGTCTGGGCGATCATGGTGACGGCGTTCCTGCTGCTGCTGGCGTTGCCGGTTCTGGCCGGCGCATTGACCATGCTGCTGACCGACCGCAACTTCGGCACGACATTTTATGTTGTCGCCGGCGGCGGCGACCCGCTGCTGTGGCAGCACCTGTTCTGGTTCTTCGGCCACCCCGAAGTCTACATCATCATCCTTCCGGCGTTCGGGATCATCAGCCAGATCATCTCGACGTTTTCGAAAAAGCCGGTGTTCGGCTATCTCGGCATGGCCTATGCGATGTGCGCGATCGGGTTCGTCGGGTTCATCGTCTGGGCTCACCACATGTACACCTCGGGCATCGGCGTCGACGCCCGGGCCTATTTCACGGTCGCGACCATGATCATCGCGGTGCCAACCGGCATTAAGATCTTCAGCTGGCTGGCGACGATGTGGGGCGGCTCGATCGAGTTAAAGGCGCCGATGCTGTTCGCTCATCGGCTTCCTCTGGCTGTTCGTCATCGGCGGCGTCACCGGCGTCGTCCTTGCCAACGCCGGCATCGACTTCGTCATGCACGACACCTACTACGTCGTCGCGCACTTCCACTATGTTATGGCGATCGCCGCGATCTTCGCGATGTTTGGCGCCTACTACTACTGGATCGGCAAGATGAGCGGCCGGCAGTACTCTGAACGGCTGGCCCAGATCCAGTTCTGGGTGTTCTTTATCGGCGTCAACGTGCTGTTCTTCCCCCAGCACTTCCTCGGCCTCAACGGGATGCCGCGGCGCATTCCCGATTATCCGGACGCGTTCGCCGGCTGGAACATGGTCAGCTCCGTTGGGGCGGCCATCACGATGGCCGGGACGCTGATGTTCTACTACATCATCTGGCACACGTTCCGGTACGGCAAGGCGGCCGAGGCCAACCCCTGGGGCGAAGGGGCGACTACGCTGGAGTGGACCGTCCCGTCGCCGGCGCCGTTCCACACTCATGAAGAGTTGCCGGTTATCGGCGCCAGCGGTCATGGTCACGGCCCCGTTCATGGCGGCGTCCAGCCGGCGGAGTGAGGAGCCGGGTAGCAGTGGCGGCAAGGAGCGGTTGACCATGAGCGACAAGGCCGGCCGGGACCGGAAGAAAACCACGACGGCAGTGGCGCTGTTTGCCGTCGCCGCCGGAATGGTCGGGCTTGTCGTTCGCATCGGTCCCGCTCTACCGGCGTTCTGTCAGGCGACCGGCTACGGCGGCACGCCGCAGACAGAGAACGTCGTCGGCGTCGACCGCGGTGGCCGATCGCCGCGTCATTGTCCAGTTCGACGCCAACGTCAATTCCGACCTCCCGTGGCGGTTCAAGCCGGCCCAGCGGCAGGTCGATGTCCGCCTCGGCGAGGAGACGCTGATCCACTACACCGCGGTCAATCTGTTCGGATCGGCCTCTGACGGGCACGGCGACGTTCAACGTCGCTCCGGACGCCGCGGCGCAGTACTTCAGCAAGATCGAGTGCTTCTGCTTCACCGAGCAGACGCTTGCACCAGGGCAGGAGGTGTCGATGCCGGTCCTGTTCTACGTCGACCCCGCGATCGCCGACGACGTGGACGCGCGCGACATCACGCAAAATCACCCTGTCCTACACCTTCTACCGGACGGGCGGGGATGATAAGAACAGCGCGAAGAGCGCCGGCGTCGCGGCCGGAAGCGCCCGCGGCGGCAACGGCTAGGCTTCCGAGCCGAAGAGGAAAGGGGTAGCGGGGCAATGGCGACGCATACGACGAAAACCCATCCGTTTCACATGGTCGATCCGAGCCCGTGGCCGATCGTCGCGACCATCGCGGCGCTCACCATCGCTACCGGCGGGATCTGGTTCATGCATGGCGGACCGCCGTGGATTCTGATCGCCGGCTTCGTCGTGCTCCTCGTGGCGTTCTTCGGCTGGTGGCGCGATGTCGTCAAGGAAGCCCAGTCGGGGCACGACCATACTTCGGTCGTTCAGCACGGCCTGCGCGTCGGGATGCTCCTGTTCATCGCCTCCGAGGTGATGTTCTTCTTCGCCTTCTTCTGGGCTTACTTCAACGCCAGCGTGCCGCTGATCAACAGCGCCGCGCACACGACCTGGCCGCCGGAGGGGATCACGCCCTTCCACGCCTGGGGGCTGCCTTTCCTCAATACCCTGATCCTGCTCACCTCCGGCGCCACGGTTACGGTGGCTCACCATGCGGTTCGGCTCAACGACCGGGAGAAGATGGTCTTCTGGATCGGCGCGACCGCCGTCCTCGGCTTTCTCTTCCTCAGCCTGCAGGCGTTCGAGTATCACCACGCCGCGTTCGGGTTCACCGACGGGATCTATCCGTCGACGTTCTTTATCGCGACGGGCTTCCATGGCTTCCATGTTTTCGTCGGCGCGGCGTTCCTGACAGTCTGCTTCTTCCGCGCCCGGGCCGGCCATTTCACACCCAATCAGCACGTCGGCTTCGAGGCCGCGGCGTGGTACTGGCATTTTGTCGACGTGGTCTGGCTGTTCCTGTTCGTCTGCATCTACTGGTGGGGCAGCTCCGGCTTTCACGGACCGGCGCATTAGGGAACATGGCCGGAGCGGACATAAGCGATGCCGCCGTCCCGTCGACCTCGGCGATGCTGGCGGCAGGATTGCGCGGGCGCTGTCCGCGCTGCCGCAGCGGACGGATCTTCTCCGGATTTCTTAAGGTCGCCGACAGCTGTCCGGCCTGCGGCCTTGATCTGAGCGGTCATGACGCCGGCGATGGCCCGGCCGTGGCGGCGATCTTCATTCTCGGCTTCGGCGTCACCGGGCTCGCCGGCCTCGTCGAGTATTTATATGCGCCGCCGATGTGGCTGCACGCGCTGCTCTGGCTGCCTTTGATCGCGTTCGGCACGGTGGGGCTGCTTCAGCCGCTGAAGGGCTTGACCGTTGCGCTGCAGTACCGGTTCCGCGCGGTGGACGAGCCGGGGCGACTCGGCGGCACCTGAACGGCGTGGGACGAGAGAAAACGGGGCGTCCGGGCGTAGCAGAGGCCGAAGTTCTCGGGCGGCGGGGAGGAACAGACCGATGAATGCGCAATCGCAAAAGGGTACCTATCGCCTGCCGGTGAGCATCAACACGATCGCCGATGTCGACCGCTCCGGTCGCTGGCTTGCCGCGGGATGGCGGGACTTCCGCATGACCCCGGTCATCAGCCTGATCTACGGCGGCGCGTTCGTCCTCATCAGCTTCGGCCTCGCCTACGGCCTGATCGCTGTCGGGCTCGGCTCGCTCGTGCTGCCGCTCGCGGGCGGCTTCGTCATGCTCGGGCCGATCCTGGTCGTGGGGCTCTACGACGTCAGCCGGCGGCTGGAAAGGGAGCAACCAGCCCACCTCGGCGACATCTTCAACGCCTTCGGCGAAAGCGCCGGCCAGCTTGCGGCCATGGGCGTCGCGCTTGCTCGTTTGCTATCTGGTCTGGGTCGAGGTGGCGCTGTTCCTGTTCATGCTGTTCTTCAGCCTTACCCCGCCGCCGCTGAATCGCTTTCTTGAGGACGTCGTCTTTTCCATGAACGGCGCGCCGCTCCTCATCGTCGGCTCCATCGTCGGCGCCGTCTTCGGCTCCGTCGTATTCTCCATATCCGCCGTCTCGGTGCCGCTGATCTACGATCGGCCCATCGATGTGATCACCGCGATCAGCGCCAGCCTGCTTGCGGTCCGCCAGAACTGGAGGCTGATGTTCGGCTGGGCGGCGATGATCGTGCTGGTCATCGCCTGCGGCCTGGCTGACATTCCTGCTCGGACTCGCCGTTGCCCTGCCGGTTCTCGCTTACGCCACATGGCACGCCTACCGCGACCTTGTCGGCGCCGATGACACGCTTGTGCGCGAGGAGCCATTGGCGGTCCAGGCCTCCTGACAGAATCGAGACGATCAGCCGCGGATGGTATCGATCACTCGGAAGTAGCCGCGTTACGGGCCGACTCCGCTGGCACGTGGGCGTGCGAGCCGCCACATCGAAATAAGAAGAACGGGTCGTCAGCAAGAGCGGCCCTGATCCGGTGCGCTCCGCCCCGATCGTCGTTGCATCGTCGGTCCCGCGGGGCAAGCGCCTGAGGGAGGACGCAAGTGGCCAACGAAACATGAAGAGCAAACGGAACTCGCGCCGGAATGGCAGGCGCTGTTCGAGCGCAGCCGGACGGTGGGCGAGGCCTATCGGGAGCGGCTGCAGCGTGAGGACGCTTTCAGCGCCGTCAACCCGACACTGATGGGGCAATTGTTCGTCGAGGTGGCCGAACAGCTCCTTGCCAAGCCCGAAACATTGATGAAGGCGCAGGAAAGCCTGGCCGAGGATTACGGCCGGCTGTGGCAGGCCACGGCGGCGGCGCTGCAGCGGCGAAACGGCGGCGCCGGTCATCGAGCCCCAGCCAGGCGATCGCCGGTTCAAGGACGAGGACTGGAGCGCCAACCCCACCTTCAGCGCGATCAAGCAGTTCTATCTGCTCGCCGCGCGGTGGCTGGAGTCGATGGTCACCAGCGCCGACGGGCTCGACCCGAAGACCCGGCAGAAGGCGCTGTTCTACATGCGCCAGTTCCTGAGCGCGGTCGCGCCGACCAACTTCATCGCGACAAATCCCAAAATCATCCGGGCGACGACCGAGAGCAACGGCGAGAACCTCCGCCGCGGCTTCACCAACCTTCTCGACGACATGGAACGCAGCCGAGGGCCGCTGCAGATCGCGCTGACCGATGTGGAAGCGTTCCGGCTCGGCGAGAACATCGCGACGACACCGGGCAAGGTCGTCTACCAGAACGAGCTGATGCAGCTCATTCAGTACACGCCGACGACGGAGAAGGTCTACCGCCGGCCGCTGATGATCGTGCCGCCCTGGATCAACAAGTACTACGTCCTCGACATGCAGCCGAAGAACTCGTTCATCCGCTGGGCGGTGGGCGAGGGTCACACGGTGTTCGTCATCTCCTGGGTCAACCCCGCCGCCGAGCATTCGGACAAGACTTTCGACGACTACCTGCTTGAGGGGCCGTTGGCTGCGCTCGACGCCATCCAGCGGCGACCGGCGAGCGCGAAGTCAACGCGCTCGGCTACTGCATCGGCGGCACCCTGCTTGCCTGTGCGCTCGCGCACATGGCCGCGCGTGGGGATGCGCGGATCGCCTCGGCGACCTTTTTCACGACCATGCTCGACTTCGCCGATCCGGGCGAGCTCGGCGTCTTCATCGACGAGGCGCAGATCGACATGGTCGAGCAGCACATGGAGAAGAAGGGCTTTCTCGACGGCTCGCAGATGGCGCAGGTCTTCAACATGCTGCGCGAGAACGATCTGATCTGGTCGGCGTTCATCAACAACTACCTGCTCGGCAAGGATCCGCCGGCCTTCGACCTGCTCTACTGGAACTCCGATTCGACGCGGATGCCGGCGATGATGCACGGCTTCTACCTGCGCGAGATGTATCTGAACAACCGGCTGATCGAGCCGGACGCGCTGACCATCGCCGGCACGCCCATCGACCTCCGCCGGATCGAGACGCCGGCCTACTTCCTCTCCGCGCGCGAGGACCATATCGCGCCGTGGCGCTCGACGTTCGGCGTGACGAAGCTGTTCACCGGCCCGGTGCGCTTCGTCCTTGCCGCCTCGGGCCATATCGCCGGAGTGATCAATCCGCCCGCGGCAGGCAAGTACAATCACTGGATCAACCCCCGCAAGGGCCGGACGCCCGAGGCATGGCTGAACGCCGCCGAGCGCCACGATGGCTCATGGTGGCCGGACTGGAGCAAGTGGGTCGCGCGCAAGGGCGGCGGCAAGGTCGCGGCGCGCGCGCCGGGCGGCGGCGAACTGCCCGCGCTCGAAGACGCACCGGGCGCCTACGTGAAGATGCGGCTGTAGGCGATCGAGGCGGCTTCGCCCCAGCGGACGGCGGAGATCGGATGAACTCCACCGAACGCCGAGTGCGATGGCGGCTTCAAACGGTCATGTCTTGCTGGACTGCACTTGCGATGCGTTGCCAGCTTCATCGTAGCGGATGGTCACATTGATCTTCTCGCCTTGGTTCATGGCCTCGATAGGAGTACCGAAGATTTCCCAGGCTCCGAAGGTGAAGACGTCGAGGGCCGCATGGCCGATGGCCCGGCCCGTGCTGGGCTCGTTACCGATGACGTATTCGTAGGTCGCGATCAGGGTCCCGTCCCGTTCGGTAGACATCGAAACAGGCTGGCCGAGCGCCATTTCGATTTCGCCGCGGGAAGCACCGCGATGAACATTGCTAAGGTTCGGCTCATCGTCACCGGCTGCCGCCATATAGACAGAGCAGCCGCTTGAAGTCAGCGCTGCGCAGCACAGCAGGCTGTAAAACAACATACGTGATCGCATGGTAGCTCCTGTCAGAGTGAGTTCGATTTACGCTGACAGGCGTTGCGATAAGGTTAGCGCAGCGGCACCTCCAGCAAGCAGGGGAGCTGGCAGGGCGGCTGAGGCAATGTCAGGCACAGATCCGCAAAGCATGA
The DNA here is from genome assembly GCA_963789785.1 of uncultured Alphaproteobacteria bacterium. Classification (GTDB taxonomy): domain Bacteria; phylum Pseudomonadota; class Alphaproteobacteria; order Rhodospirillales; family Defluviicoccaceae; genus JAEULH01. Next base: position 143,295 of record CAWBNC010000043.1, read on the forward strand.
AAGATTCCATCCGCGCGCGGGCCCTCGATCTGGGCTTCGACGCCTGCGGCTTTGCCTCGGCGGCGGCCGACGGGAGGGACGCGGACAACCTGCGCCGCTACATTGCCAGGGTCGGCACGGTGAGATGGCCTGGATGGCGCGCACGGCCGAGGGCCGCGCGTCACCACAGGCGCTATGGCCGGAGGCGCGAACGGTCATTTGTCTCGGCGTCAACTACGGTCCCGCCGACGATCCGCTGGCGGTGCACGCGCATCCCGAATGCGGCGCGATCAGCGTCTATGCCCGTGGCCGGGACTACCACAAGGTTGTGAAGTCCCGGCTCAAGGCGCTCGGCCGCTGGCTGTGCGCGACCCATGGCGGCGAGGCCAAGGTGTTCGTCGACACCGCGCCGGTCATGGAGAAGCCGCTGGCGCAGCGCGCCGGACTAGGCTGGATCGGCAAGCACACGAACCTCGTGTCGCGGCGGTTCGGCTCGTGGCTGTTCCTGGGCGAGGTCTTCACGACTCTTGAGATCGAGCCGGACGCGGCCGAGACCGACCACTGTGGGTCATGCGACGCCTGTCTGCGCGCCTGTCCCACCGACGCCCTGGCGGAGCCCTACCGGATTGAGCCGCGCCGCTGCCTGTCCTACCTCACCATCGAGCATGCGGGGGATATACCGGCCGATCTCGCCGCGGCGGCCGGTAACCGGATCTACGGCTGCGACGATTGCCTTGCCGCCTGCCCGTGGACCAAGTTCGCGTCGCCGACGGAAAATGAAGACCTTAAGCCGAGACCGGCACTGGAAGCGCCGTCGCTAACGGCGCTTGCGGCCCTCGATGACGAGGGCTATGCCGCTCTATTCACAGGCACCGCGATCAGGCGCAGCGGACGCGGGCGGATGGCGAGGAACGTCGCGGTGGCTCTCGGCAATGCCCGTCGAAATATTGTGCGCGAGCCCGACTGAAACGGGTGTGTCGCCCGTGGAGTTGGTTCGTCCCGCCGTCGCTTTATTTGGCGGCGAGGACGCGGGCGAGCTGGCTTAACGCCTCGCGATGCCGCTCGTTCGGGATCTGGGTGAAATTACGCGCGAGCTCAAGACACATCCGCTGCCGGATCGACAGATCATCGCCGTTCTCGGCGTCGTCCAGGCCCTCGTAGAAAAAACTGACCGGAACGCTCAGCACCCGGGCGATCTCGTACAGGCGGCCCGCGGATATGCGGTTAATGCCGCGTTCGTACTTGTGGGCCTGCTGATACGTTACTCCAATCAGGTTGGCCATCTGCTGCTGGCTGAGGCCCAGCATCACCCGGCGCTCACGGATCTTGCCGCCGACGAAATGATCGACGTCGGTACCGCGGTTTACCGGCTTGGTCATCTCGTCGAACGGCACCATGTCTCGGATCTCCAGAACAAGTTCAGTCGCCACCGTCGGCCCGTTCATGGCCACGCTGCGTGGCCCTTCGATCCTGACCGCGCCGACGCCCCCGTTCTTTCCAATCCTAACACGAAACGCCACGCCCGCTCGCTCGTCCCCGTTAACGGTTGCCGAGCACATGACGCCGCAGGGTCTGAACTTCAACTAGCAGGCGTAAGCGCGATTGACAAGCACTATAATGTAAAATTGGCACAACCGTACCGTCGGCGCGAACGCTTTTTCCGGATCGGCCGGGACCCTGCCCTGAAGGAGCGGCGGGCTCGCCACCGGATCAACCTGCTATCGGATCGCATCATCCAAAAAGCAGAAATCTGGTCGGTTACAGGAAGATCGGGCATCTTGTCTGCGCCCTCAAAGCAGGATGCCCTGGCCTGCTTTCGACTACTTGCTGCCGGCCCGGGTGCGGCTCGGCCGGTCGGCGCCACCACTGTCGCCGGTTGCGCTTCTTCCGGCCGGTTTCCGCTTCTCGCGGTCATCGCCCGAATTCGGCGCTTGCGGCTTCCGCCGCCGGCATTTCGGAGGTCGCCTCACTTCCGCTCCGTCTGGAGACCAGCGCATCGAGCTGACGCTGCATCTCGTTCAGTCGCGCGCGCAATTCGTTGATCTGCTTGTCGCCCTGCGGCGCGGCTTGCGCTTCCGTTCGCTCGGGGGTTGCCGGTTCATCGAGGTGGAACGGGCTGAACATTTTGACCGCCCGCTCGAACATCGCGAGCTGCTGCTTGCTCATTTCCTCAAAGGAGGTAAACGGATTGAGGCCGTCAAAAGCGCCGGCCATGTATTCGCGCATCTGCTCCTGATTGCGGGAGAAAGCCTGCATGCTGTGTTCGAGGTAGCGCGGGACGACAACCTGGAGGCTGTCGCCGTAGAAGCTGATGAGATTGCGTAGGAAGCTGACCGGCAGCATGCTCTGCCCCTTGGCTTCCTCTTCAACAATGATGTGGGTCAGTACCGACCGCGTGATGTCGTCGCCGCTGCGAGCGTCGTAAACGGAGAAGTCGGCGCCGGCCTTGACCAGGTTGGCAAGGTAGTCGAGCGTCACGTAGCAGCTTGTGGCCGTGTTGTAGAGGCGACGATTGGCGTACTTCTTGATTGTGATCTTGGCGCACGGGCCTGCCGGAGGCGCGTCGGTGCTCTCGCTCATTCAGGGGGTGGCCTTTGCCCGGAGATCTAATGTCGAAAATATGCCCTCAGCATCCAGTATCGATCAAAAGATATTGCAATGCAATATGCGGACTTGGATGCGCGGATCCGGCTGAGCTTCCGCTCCGTCTCAGGCTACCGCCTGCTCGCTGAGCACTGCCATCCTGGTGCCGCCGCGCGGTCCGGGCGAGCGCTTGTCCACGCTCATCCGGGCGCGGGATGCCTTCATACGAGTCTTGAGGTTGCAGCCGGTGGGACGCGATCGGCGGCTGTTGGATGCCCCGAACGCCCGTCACCGAGCAGCATGCGGCACAGGCCGACCGCGAATGGCTTGGGACACCGCCTCCGCCTCAAGGTCGATGCGCCGTCAGCTCTGGTCTGGCGCCGGAGCCGGAGTCGTTCAGGCAGCCGGAAGCGATATAGCGCGCGGGCGGCTTCGCCGCGGCTCCCAGTCCGGCAGGGTCCGCTGAACCGCCCCCTTGCTGATCAGATCGAGGTGGAAATAGGATATTTCCTCGGTTCCGAGCAGGATGCTGTCGACGGCTTCCACACCCTGCATGAAGGCATTGTCCTGGTTCGACGTCTCGTACTTCCAGCCGCCGAACCGGCCACGCGCGCGGATGTTGTTCTGCCGAAGCTGCGGCTCGATCTCGTTGAGGAAACCGTCGCGCTCAAGGCAGGGAACCGGGTAGCCGTAGTTCAGCTTGCGGTACCAGCGCGAAACGATTTCCTGATCCGCTGTCAGCAGGGACGCGCGTAACGAGCGCTCGACGTCCGCGAGCAGCTCGCCCTCGTCAATGCGAACGTCCGGGGCGGCGCTGCATTCACACATGATCGACCAGTGCGGCCCATCCGGCGCGTTCGCGCGGGAGAAGTTGGAGATCACGGTGACACGGAAATAGGGTGCCGCCGGATCGGGAACGTATATCCAGTACTTGTCGCGCAGGAGGGCGGGCATCGTGCCGCGAATGCCGATACCGACGCTGTGCGTGCAGGAGTAGCGCAACGGCGTGGAACCGCGATGCAGCTTCGACCTCTGGGGCATCGCCCGCAAGAGTTCGGGCATCGGCGCGGTGGAGATCATGTGCTGGTAGCTCACCTGCAGGCCGCTCGCGAAGGTCGCGACGCGCTGATCGGGATCAACGGCCACCAGCTGCTCCGACAGCGCGGTACGCTGCGTCGGGAGGCGATCGAACATCCTGCGCCATATTGAGCCAATGCCGCCGCGACGAGGATAAGGGAACGTCGTCGCGCCCACCCAGCCCGGATCGTCGCGCTGCGAGACGACATTCTCGACCAGTCTGGCGATATCGACCAGCGGCACATTCGCGTAGCGTGACCCGCTCTGACGCTGGGTCCAGACCGTGGACATATCCGCAGCCGGGAAAGCCCACATCTTCTGATTGTAAGGCAGAAAAAACAGCTCGCAGAGCGTCTTGCCGAAATTCTCCTCCAGCCATTCGGCGAAATTGGCCGGCTGACGCCCGTTGCGAATGGTCAGCTGGCTGTCGACGAGATCCTTGAGACACCGAGCCAGATCCGTCGCGGGCAGATGACGGAGGTTGTGCTGGATGGGAAACGGGATGAATCGGTCCGCCATCCACACCCAGCTCTTGCGCGGATGCTGCAGCAGATCGGGGCCCATGATGGTGGCCAGAACGGTATCGAAATAGTCATAGTGCGAGAAAATGATGTGACCGCCGAGATCCCAGGTGAAGCCCTCGGCGTCTGTGACCGATGCGGCCATCCCCCCCGGCAAGGCGCTCTTCTCGGTCAGCAGCCAATCGACGTCGGGGTTGATCAGCTGGCGATCGGCGAGCTCTTTAAGCCGCCATGCCGCGCCCAGACCGGTTGGACCGGCGCCAACGATCAAAACATCCGTTTCCTGATGACGCACGTTACGTCCCCCGTCCTCCGATATTGGCAAATACCCGACGGCTTGCCCCGTCGGATCCGTCGCCCGCTACGGGTGTATTCCAGCTTATCTTTCCCGCATGCGGCCGACGCGCTCCAATCGATCAAACTTTGTATATTTCAATAAGCGCGAAGAGCACAAACGTCGATGGAAGATTCTCGGCTTCGCTGCTGATCGCCGCGGCTTCTTGGCCTACGACGCAAAATTGCCACAGTTGGCCTCGAACCTTCAAGAGCGGTCTAGGGTTTCCGCAAGTTGTCGGGATCGCGCGAAATGGTGCAAGCGCCCGACCGCCCGACTGTGCGTTTCGAGACGCGACTGTGCGCTTTTTGTCGCGCCTGCGAGATGTTGCAGTGCACCGCTGGACAGCCGTTCGCAAATCCTGCTATCTGACGGACATCGGCGTCAGTAATTTCACTCTAGCACCCCGGATCGGCGATGGATCATTTGGACGTCCTGGAGAGCAGGACGATTTACATTTTGCGCGAGGCCTTCAACCGAATCGACAAGCTCGCCATGCTGTGGTCGCTCGGCAAGGACTCCAACGCCATGGTCTGGATGGCCAAGAAAGCTTTCTTCGGTTACGTCCCATTTCCGCTCATTCACATCGACACCGGCAAAAAGTTTCCGGAGATGTACGCGTTCCGGGAGCGCTACGCGCGCGAGTGGACGCTCGACTTAAGGGTCGGCGACTGCCCGCCGGTGGAAGAGATGGACCCGACGCTGCCGCCCGCAGCACGCTCGGCGGCGCGCAAGACCGCAGGATTGAGGGCGATGCTCGATCGGGAAGGCTACGACGGCGTCATCGCCGGCATCCGCCGCGACGAGGAAGGCACGAGGGCGAAGGAGCGCGTGTTCTCGCCGCGCGGACAGCATAACACTTGGGACTTCCGCGACCAGCCGCCCGAGTTCTGGGACCAGTTCAAGACGGATTTCGCGCCCGGCACGCACCTGCGCGTGCATCCGATCCTGCACTGGACCGAGATCGACATCTGGCGCTACACGCAGCGAGAGAACATCCCGATCGTCGATCTCTATTTCGCCAAGAACGGCAAGCGATATCGCTCGCTCGGCGACAAGGATATCACCTCCCCCGTCGACAGCACCGCGAGCACCTTCGACGAGATCATCGCCGAGCTCAAGCAGACGAAGATCGCGGAGCGGTCCGGCCGGGCCATGGATCACGAGAGCGAAGACGCCTTCGAGCGGCTGCGCGCAGACGGCTATATGTAAAATGAAAGACGTTTCCACCTTTCCCGTGCAGTCCAATTTGCCTCTGAAAATCGTGATTGTCGGACATGTCGATCACGGCAAATCGTCCCTGATCGGGCGCCTGTTCCACGACACCGGATCGCTCCCCGACGGCAAGGTCGAGGCGATCAGGGCCATGTGCGAGCGCCGCGGGATGCCCTTCGAGTACGCGTTCCTTATGGATGCGCTTAAGGCCGAGCGCGATCAGGGCATCACCATCGATGTTTCGCATATCCATTTCCGCACGACCCATCGCGAGTACGTCCTCATCGACGCGCCCGGACATCGCGAATTCATCAAGAACATGGTCACCGGCGCGGCCCAGGCCGACGCGGCGATCCTCGTGGTTGACGGCCGCGATGGCGTGCAAGAGCAGACCCGGCGGCACGCCTACCTTCTGCACCTGCTCGGCATCCAGCAGGTCATCGTCGCGATCAACAAGATGGACCTGGTCGAGTTCGGCGAAGCGCGCTTCCAGAAAGTCGCGATTGACGTTCGCGATTATCTCGCGGGGCTCGGGATCGACCTGCAACACACCCAGATCATCCCGGTTTCGGCCCGGGAGGGTGACAACATCGTCAATGCGTCGACGAAAATGGACTGGTACGAGGGAAACACCCTCGCCACCGCGCTTGATGATTTCCAGCCGCCGCTGGCGCCGCTCGATCTCGCCCTGCGCTTTCCCATCCAGGACGTTTACAAGTTCGACGAACGACGCATCCTTGCCGGCCGCATCGAGAGCGGCCATCTCCGCCGCGGCGACGTGCTGCTGTTCTCGCCGTCGGGCAAGACCGCGCGGGTATCGTCAATCGAGGCGTGGAACGCGAAGGAGCCGGTTCTGGCGGTGCGCGCCGGCCAATCGGTCGGCGTCACCCTCGACGAGCAACTCTTCGTCGAGCGCGGCGACGTCGCCAGCCTTCTGACCAATCCGCCGATGCTGACCAACGTCTTCCGCGGTCGGCTGTTCTGGCTGGGTCGTCATCCGCTGACAGCCGGCAATCGCTATAAGATGAAGCTCTGCAACGCGGAGTTCCCGGTCGAGGTCGAGAAGATCGAGAAGGTCATCGACGTCAGCGACCTTGGCATTTCCTCAGGCGACAGTGTCGAACGCAATGCGGTGGGCGAAGTCGTCTTCCGCGCCCGGCGCCAGATCGCGCTCGATCCGTTCGAGAACAACATGGTTACCGGCCGCTTCGTCCTGGTCGAAGACTACGACATCGTCGGCGGCGGCCTGATCAGCATGGACGGCTACGCCGACCAGCGCGCCGGCCAGACCATTCGCGCGACCAACATCTTCCGCGTCGAACACCGTGTTCCGGAGGAGGAGCGGTGGCGCCACAACGGCCACCGCGGCGGCGTACTGTGGATGACCGGTCTCTCGGGTGCCGGCAAGTCGACGTTGGCGTTCTCGCTCGAGCAGTACCTGTTCCGCAAGGGCTACCAGGTTTACGTGCTCGACGGCGATAACATCCGCCACGGCCTGTGCTCCGATCTCGGCTTCTCGCCGGAGGACCGGGTCGAGAACATCCGCCGCGTCGGTCATGCCGCGGCGCTGTTCGCCCGTGCCGGTTTCCTGGTTCTCACCGCCTTCATTTCGCCGTACCGCTCCGACCGCGACCGAGTGCGGGCGCTGGCGCCGGAGATCTTTCACGAGGTCCACGTCGACGCGGATCTTTCGACGTGCGAGGAGCGCGATCCGAAAGGCCTCTACGCCAAGGCGCGGCGTGGCGAGATCGACGACTTCACCGGTGTCTCGGCCCCGTATGAGCCGCCGGTGATGGCCGAACTGAAGATCGACACGACGCACAACTCCGTTGAGGAGTCGGTAGCACTTCTGAGCGACTATATCGCGAAGAATTTCGCGATCACGGCCCACTAGTGGTCTGATCCTGACGCTTAAGTCTTGAAGCGTCAGGTAAATTAGCCCACCGTATCATATTAATCCTCTGATGGTTCGATCCAGCTGACGAATGGGTTTCATCCGTCAGCATCGAACCACTAGGGCACGCTGTGCGGCACTGGACCGCGGAGGCGATGCTTCAGCACGCTGTATCAGATCGGCCCTGCGCTTTAAGATAATCCCACGGAAGGCAGGTTGATCGAGGAGAACGACATGGCGGCAGCCGTCCACCCGGTCATTCTATCCGGCGGTACCGGAACCCGGCTGTGGCCGCTGTCGCGGACGCTCCGGCCGAAGCAGCTTCTGCAGCTCACCTCCGAGCGCAGCATGCTGCAGGAGACGGTTGCGCGGGTGTGCGGCGAGGGGTTCGCGTCGCCGACCATTCTGTGCAACGACGAGCATCGTTTTCTCATCGCCGAACAGCTCCGCGATCTCGATTGTCAGCCGCGCGCACTCGTGCTCGAGCCGATCGGCCGCAACACGGCGCCGGCGGCGACCGTGGCCGCGCTGATGCTGGCCGAGGCCGATCCGCAGGCGGTCATGCTGCTCTTGCCATCGGATCACCGGATCGGCGACGTGCTCGGCTTTCATCAGGCGGTGGATACGGCCGCCGCCGCGGCCCGGCAGGGCGCGCTCGTCACCTTCGGCATTCCTGCGAGCAGCCCCGAGATCGGCTACGGTTATATCCGTCGGGGTACGCCGCTCGATGGCGTGCCGGGTTGCTTCCGCATCGACCGCTTCATCGAGAAGCCCGATCTGGAGACAGCCCGGACCTACGTCGGAAATCCGGACTACGCGTGGAACAGCGGCATGTTCGTGTTTCGCGTCGACACCTTCATCGACGAGGTGCGCCGCCTCGCGCCGGAAATGCTTGAGCTGTGCGAGGCCGCGCTGGCGGGCGCCGTAGCCGACAGCGACTTCCTTCGCCTCGCCCAGGGCCCGTTTACCGCCATCAAGGGCGAATCCATCGACTACGCGGTGATGGAGCACACCCAGAAAGGCGCGATCGTGCCGGCGGAGATGGAGTGGAACGACGTCGGCTCGTGGTCGGCGTTGTGGGACATCAGCCCGCACGACCCAGCCGGCAACGTCATCATGGGCGACGCCCTCACCCTGGACGCCAGCAACTGCTACATCCGCGCCGACGGCAACCTGATCGCCGCGCTGGGCATCGACAATCTCATCGTCATTGCCACCGACGACTGCGTTCTCGTCGCCGCCAAGGACCGGGCGCAGGACGTCAAGAAGATCGTCGAAGCGGTGGAGCGGGCCGGACGTTCCGAGCACTACGTCCACCGCAGGGTCTTCCGGCCCTGGGGCTGGTATCGTCTGATCAACGCCGGCGACCGGTTCCAGGTGAAGGAAATCCTGGTCAACCCCGGCCAGCGCCTCAGTTGCCAAATGCACCATCATCGCGCGGAGCATTGGGTCGTGGTCAGCGGCACCGCGCTGGTGAACAAGGGCAACGAGAACTTCTACCTCACCGAGGACCAGTCGACCTACATTCCCCACGCGACCCGTCACTCTTTGGAGAACCCGGGCAAAATCGCGCTCAGGATGATCGAGGTGCAGTCCGGCGGCTACCTCGGCGAGGACGACATCATCCGCTTCGACGACATCTACGGCCGCGCCCCCGCCATCGCCGGGAAGTAGGGCCCGCCGACCCGCCTCCGCCGCGCGGCACTCAAAGTCGTTCGCAAATTCCGGTTGTTGCCGTACACTTACGCCGATTTTCTTACGCGGCGGATGCTTAGAGGCTCCGTCCGCGTGAACGGCAACGGCAGGGAGCGCGGGATGGAGCCGGCGTCGCTATCCGAGAAGGTGGGCGTCTGGGTCAATCGTCTTGACCAGATCGTCTCCGGCGAGATTCTCACCCCGGCCCATCTCGCCCAGGCCCCGGCGATCATGGCGACCCTGCTCGTGGCCTCGATCGCAGCGAGGCTGGTCGAGCCGTGGCTGCGGCGACTGCTCGCCGGGGTCGCCGTCGACCGCATGCAGGAGGAGTTCTACCTCAACAACATTCTGCCGCTGAGCCTGCCGACGATCTGGACCATCGGCCTGTGGGCGACCAGCATCGCCGCCGACCGGTTCGGCTGGCCCAGCGACCTCGTCGTCATCGCGATCAAGCTCGCCGTCGCCTGGCTGATCATCCGCTTCGCCTCGGCGATGGTGAGCAGCGCCGTGGTCGGCCGAATCGTCGCCGTGCTCATCTGGACGGTCGCGGCGCTGAGCATCCTCGGCGTGTCGGAGCCTCTGGTCGCCGAACTCGACGCCATTCGCTTTACCCTCGGCGGCCAGCGCGTCTCGGTGCTGGCCGTCCTCGAGGGGCTGCTGACGATGGTGATCCTGATGTGGCTCTCCATCGTCATCGGCCGGTTTGTCGCCCGCCGCATCGAGAGGGTCACCGACCTGACGCCGAGCGCGCGGGTGCTGTTCGGCAAGGTCTCGACCATCGTCCTGATCAGCATCGCCTTCGTTCTCTCGCTGGGCGTCGTCGGCATCGATCTGACCGCGCTCGCCGTCTTCACCGGCGCGGTCGGCGTCGGCATCGGCTTCGGCCTGCAGAAGTCCGTCGCCAACCTGTTCGCCGGGATCATCCTGTTGCTGGACAAGTCCATCAAGCCGGGGGACATCATCGAGGTCGGCGGCACCTACGGCTGGGTCTCGGCGCTGGGCGCCCGCTACGTCGAGGTGGAAACCCGCGACGGCACCCAGTTCCTCATCCCCAACGAGGACATCATCACCCAGCGGGTATTCAACTGGACGCACCAGCACGACCAGGTGCGCCTCAAGGTGCGCGTCCGGGTCGCCTTTGGTACCGACCTGAGGCTGACGCTCAAGCTGATGCGGGAAGCGGCGGATCGGCCGCCTCGGGTGCTGAAGGTGCCGGCGCCCAACCCGGTCCTTCTCGGCTTCGGCGAGAACGGGGTCGACCTGGAGCTCCGCTTCTGGATCGCCGACGTGCAGAACGGCATCCACAACATCTCGAGCGACATGATGCTGGAGATCTGGGATCTCTTCCGCGAGCACGGCGTCCAGGTGCCGCTGCCCCAGCGGGTCGTACATTTTGTTAAAAAAGGCAACACGCCAACCGACAATTCGCCGGCCGAGTGGCCGCCGCCCGAGATTCCAGCGGCCGAGGGGGGAACGATGCCTTTGGGTCGCGGAGGGTCGTCCGGACGCTCCGACACCTGAAAAGGCCGGCGCGCCCCATGCTTTTCGCCTGCATTGCGCATACCTTATCGGCGGTCGGATGTTCGTGCACTCTGCGCTCAGGTCGACCCACATGGATCGTCATTGCAAGGAGGGGCGGAGCCCCGACGTGGCAATCGACTGCTCGAGTTTTGCTCGCAGTTCTCGGGATCGCCAGCACTTCGCTGCGCTCGCGGTCGCGATGACGAAGAGGGGTTCAGGGGAATCGTTGGTGTTTTAAGCTCAAGGAGGCAACCCGATGCCGAAGATCGACAAGTTTGCCCACGCTGCAAAGGTGGTTGCCCTCATCTTGCCGCCCGTGATGATGTCGCTGATCGGATTGGCGCTGTCGCGGAAGAAGAACGGCGCGACAGGTCTCGCCGGCAATCGGCCAGCGCCGTTGTCACGCGCGACACGACGCACCGGTATGGGATGAAGGCAATGGCACGCTCGCCCTTGGAGCAAGTGAGACATGGCCGACTTTCCACCGATCCATCTGGGCGAGGTGCTGCGCGAGGACTTTTTCAAGCGCCGTGGCCTACGCCCCTATGCACAGCGCGCTGCGGCTCGCCCGCTATTTCGGGACATTGGCTGAGTTCTGGCTGGGGATGCAGGTGACGTACGACTTGGAGAGGGCGCAGGACGCGCTGGCCCCGACATCGAGGCCGCGATCAAGCCGCTCGCCGTAGGCGGCGGGGCTCGTCTTTGGTCTTGGCGAAGCGCCCGTCGTTGTCCGCGACGAAAGAGCGGTTTTCGTTGCCGATGATCTCAGGCAGGTTTGCCAACGGTCGCCTATTCCAATTCCAGTCGCCGCCGCGCAACACCGCCGCCGGCTGTCCGTGGTCGTGCGCCAGCCGCAGTCTGCGGGCGCCTACATCTCCTCGGCGAAGTGGCAGGCGACCTGGCGGCCGTCGACGGGGCGCAGCGCCGGCACCTCCGCGGCGCAGCGCTCTTTCGCGAAGGGGCAGCGGCGGTGGAAGACGCATCCTGGCGGCGGATCGAGGGGCGACGGCAGCTCGCCCTTGACGCTCACCCGCTGCTGGCGGTGGCCTGGATCGACGCTTGGCGTGGCCGCGAGCAGCACACGGGTGTAGGGGTGGCGGGGATGGGCGAAGATCGCCTGCTTCGGACCCTGCTCGGCCGGGCGACCGAGGTACATGACCAGGAGCTCGTCGGCGATGTGGCGGACCACCGACAGGTCGTGGGAGATGAACACGTAGGCCAGGTTCATTTGCTCCTGAAGGTCCATCATCAGGTTCAGGACCTGAGCCTGAACGGAGACATCCAGAGCCGAGACCGGCTCGTCCGCGACCACCACCCGGGGCCGCAGCATCAGCGCCCGGGCGATGGCGATGCGCTGGCGCTGGCCGCCGGAGAACATGTGCGGATAACGGCGGTAATACTCCGGGCGCAGGCCGACAAGAGCCATCATCTCGCGTGACGTCTCCTGCCGCTCCTTCCTGCTCCGGTCGGTGTTGATGACCAGCGGTTCCTCCAGGATCGCGCCGACCTTCTTGCGGGGATTGAGCGAGCCGTAGGGATCCTGGAACACCATCTGCACGGTGCGGCGAAGGCGCCGGCGCTCGCCGCGGGCGGGCCGGGCGGCCTCGATACCGTCGACCCGGAGCGAGCCGGCGGTTGGCGGCTCGATCAGCGTGAGTAGACGGGCGAGCGTAGACTTGCCGCAACCGGATTCGCCGACCACGGCGAAGGTGCGCCCGGCGGTGAGCGTGAACGACACGCCGTCCAGGGCTTTCAGCGTGCTCGAGCCCCTGAACAGGCCGCGACCGATCTGGTAGTGGCGCGTCAGCGCGTCCGCGTCGAGAATGGGCGCGCCAGTCGGTGTATCCGTCATGGTCATGACCCGGCCGGCGAAGGCGAGGTGGAGGCGGGCCGGGAAGGGTCGAGCGGGTAGAAGCACCGCACCTTGCCGCCCCGGTCGGCCTCCAGACGCGGCTGCTCGACCCGGCAGCGGTCGGTGGCGTGGGCACAGCGCGGGTTGAACAGGCACCCGCGGGGGCGGTCGTACTGGCCGGGGACCACGCCCGGTATGGTCGGCAGCCGCCTCTTGCCGATGGCGCGTTCGGGCAGCGCGTCGAGCAGCGCCGCGGTGTAGGGATGGCGGGGAGCCTCGAACAGCGCGTCGACGGAGCGCTCCTCCATGATCTGCCCGGCGTACATGACGACCACCCGCTTCACGGTCTCGGCGATGACGCCCATGTCATGGGTGATCAGCACCAGCGCCATGCCGCGGTCGCGCTGCAGGCCCAGCAGCAGATCGAGGATCTGGGCCTGGATCGTCACGTCGAGCGCCGTGGTCGGTTCGTCGGCGATAAGCAGGCGGGGGTTGCAGGCGATGGCCATGGCGATCATCACCCGCTGGTTCATGCCGCCGGACATCTGGTGGGGAAACGCGCCGATGCGCGAAGCCGGCGCCGGAATGCCGACGTGGTCGAACAGCTCGACGGTGCGCTTGCGCCGGCTCGCCCGGCTGCCGCCTTCGTGCACCTGCAACGTCTCGGCGATCTGGAAGCCGACGGTGAAGCAGGGGTTGAGGCTGGTCATGGGCTCCTGGAAGACCATGGACAGATCCTTGCCGATCAGTCGCCGACGCTTCGACGCCGAGAGGCCGAGAAGATCGGTGCCGGCGAAGCGCAGGCGTTCCGCCGCCACGCGGCCGGGGTAGCCGATCAGACCCATCAGCGCCAGCATGCTGACGCTCTTGCCGGAGCCGGACTCGCCGACGATGCCGACGACCTCGCCTTCGTCGACGGCGAGATCGACTCCGTCAACGGCCCGGAACGACGAGCCCTCGGCGCCGAACTCCACCGCCAGATTTCGGATGTCGAGCAGAGACATCAGCGCTTCAGCTTCGGATCGAGGGCGTCGCGCAACCCGTCGCCCAGCAGGTTGAAGGCCAGAACGGTGACGAGAATGGCGAGGCCGGGAAATGTCACCACCCACCAGGCGCGCTGGATGAACTGAAGCGCGTTGGCGAGCATCGTTCCCCACTCGGGCGTCGGCGGCTGCGCGCCCATGCCGAGAAAGCCGAGCGCGGCCAGGTCGAGGACCGCGGTGGAAAAGCCCAGCGTCGCCTGGACGATCAGCGGCGCCATGCAGTTGGGCAGCACCGTGCTCAGCATCAGCCGGAGCGGCCCGGCGCCGCTGACGCGGCTGGCGGTAACGTAGTCCCGGGACATCTCGGTAATGACCGCCGCGCGCGAGAGCCGGACGAAGTGGGGCAGCTGGACAATCACCACCGCCATCGCCGCGTTGATCAGGCTGGGGCCCAGGATCGCGACGATAACGATGGCGAGCAGCAGGCTCGGCAACGCCAGCATCACATCCATCAGCCGCATGATCGCGGTCTCGACGACTCCGCGAAAGAAGCCGGCGACGAGGCCCAGCGCGATACCCGAGGTCAGCGCCAGCGCCACCACCAGAAAACCGATGGAGAGCGAGACACGGGCGCCGAAGACGATACGCGACAGGATGTCCCGGCCGACGTCGTCGGTGCCGAGAGGATAGGTGAGCGAACCACCCTCCGCCCAGAAGGGCGGCGCCAGGAACGCCTCGCGGAACTGCTCGTTCGGCGGATGGGGGGCGAGCCACGGAGCCAGGACCGCCACGACCGTCAGGATCACGATGACGGTGAGCCCGATCACCGGGCCCCGGTTGACGGCGAAGTAGGCCCAGAACTCGACCAGAGGATGAGGCGGGGCCGCCGCCGGCATCGGCGAGGGGGCGCCGAACTCGCCTTCCGCCATGACGCCCTTCGACAACCGGTGCGTCGCTCGGAGGGCCGTTGCTCATGGCCGCCTGCTCGCGGCGGCCTGCTGCGCGCGCGGCGGACGGTCAAGGGCATGGTTCGTCATCATCGCTTCATCGCCGGTGGCGGATGCGGGGGTTGATCAGGCCGTACAGCAGATCGACGATCAGGTTCACGCCCATGACCACGCTCGCGACCAGAAGAACGCCGCCCTGCAGCACGGGGTAGTCGCGCCGACGCACCAATTCCACCAGCCACTTGCCCACGCCGGGCCAGGCGAAAATTGTTTCGGTGAGGATCGCGCCGGCAAACAGCACGCCGACCGCCAGGCCGATGACGGTGATCACCGGGATCAGGGCGTTGCGCAGGGCGTGCAGGCCGACCACGCGGATTGGCGCCAGCCCCTTGGCGCGCGCGGTCCGGATATAGTCTTCGCCCAGCACCTCGAGCATGGAGGAGCGGGTCATCCGGGCGATGACGGCGAGCGGGATGGTGCCGAGCGCGATCGCCGGCAGGATGAGGTGGCGGAGCGCCGACCAGAAGGCTTCCGGCTCATCGGAGAGCAGGGTGTCGATGAGCATGAAGCCGGTCACCGGCTCGATGTAGTACATTACCGACAGCCGTCCGGAGACCGGCGTCCATCCCAATTGCACGGAGAAGAACAGGATGAGCAGCAGCGCCCACCAGAAGATGGGCATGGAGTAGCCGGTGAGCGAGACGCCCATGGTCGCGTAGTCGAGCACGGTCCCGCGCTTCACCGCGGCCAGAATGCCCAGCGGCAGACCGATGACGATGGCGAAGACGATGGCGCAGACGGAGAGTTCAATGGTCGCCGGAAAGAGCGCGGCGAACTCGTCGAGGACCGGCGTCTTTGTGACGATCGAGCGCCCGAGGTTCCCCGACAGCACGTCGGAGATGTAGATGCCGTACTGGACCAGCAGTGGCTTGTCGAGCCCGAGCTGAGCCTGGTACATGGCATGGCGTTCGGGGCTGATCGCCCGTTCACCGACGAGAAGTTCGATTGGATCGCCGGGAACGAGACGGATCAGCGCGAACGTCAGCAAGGTCACCCCAATGAAGGTCGGGATGAGCAGGCCGATGCGGGTGAGGATGAACCGGATCATGGCATGATCGCGTTCCCGGCGGGAAGAAGCGGCCCTCTCCGCCGACCGCTCGCCGCGCCTACTCGCTCAGGTCCACAGTGTCGAAATGATGCCCGCCGAACGGGTCGATGACGAAGCCCTGAACGGAATTGCGCATGGCTTTGTTGGTCGTCGAATGGGCGATCGTCACCCACGGCGCCTCCTCCTTGAACACCACCTGCGCTTTTTCGTAAAGCTCGGCCCGCTTGCCCTGATCGGAAATCCGCTTGGCCTCCAGAACCAGTTCGTCGAACGGCTTGTAGCACCAGCGCGCCCGGTTGATGCCGTTCTTGGCCGCATCGCAGCTCAGCAGGGTATAGAGGAAGTTGTCGGGGTCGCCGTTGTCGCCGGTCCAGCCGAGCATGAAGGTCTGGTGCTCGCCCTGCACCGTGCGCTTGAGGTATTCGCCCCATTCGAAGCTGACGATGCTAGCGTCCACCCCCACCGCCTTCCAGTCGGACTGGATCATCTCGGCCATCCGCCGGGCGTTGGGGTTGTACGGCCGCTTCACCGGCATCGCCCAGATGTCGGTCTTGAAGCCGTTCTTGTAGCCGGCGTCGGCCAGCAGCTTCCTGGCCTGCTCCGGATCGTACGGGTAGTCCTTGATGGCGTCGTTGTAGGACCACATGATCGGCGGGATCGGGTTTTTCGCGACCTGTCCGGTGCCGATGTAAACCGCCTCGATGATCGCCGGTTTGTTGATCGCCATGTTGAGGGCCTGGCGTACCCGCTTGTCCGTCAGCGGCTGTTTTTCGGTATTGAAGCCGAGGTAGCCGATGTTCAGCCCCGGCGCCGACATCACCTTCAGGTTCGGGTCTTTCTTCATCCCATCGAGGTCGGCGGCATTGGGATAGGGGATCAGATGGCACTCGCCGGCCAGCAGCTTGGCGAAGGCCACCGCCGCATCCGGCGTGATGGCGAAGACCAGGGTGTCGATCTTCGGCTTCTCTCCCCAGTAGTCGGCGAAGGCCTTGTAGCGGATCACCGCGTCCTTCTGATAGTTGACGAGCTGGAACGGCCCCGTGCCGACCGGATCCTGGTCGATCTTCTCCGGCGTGCCGGCCTTGTTCATCGCGTCGGAGTATTCCTTGGACATGATGGAGGCGAAGTCCATCCCGAGGTCGGCCAGGAACGGCGCCTCCGGCCGGGTTAGCGTGAACTTGACCGTGTGGTCGTCGATCTTCTCGATCGACTTCAGAAGCTCCGGGAAGCCCATGCTGTTGAAGTACTCATAGGTGCCGCCGGAGAGGCCGTGGTCCTGGGCCTCGGGCTTCCATTGCCGGTTGAACGAGTAAAGAACATCGTCGGCATTGAAGTCGCGGCTCGGCTTGAACGACTTTGTCGAATGCCACTTCACGCCCTCGCGGAGCTTGAAGGTGTATTCGGTGCCGTCGTCGGAGATCGTCCACGACGTGGCCAATCCCTGTCCGGGCGCGATCTCGGTGGTGCCGAGCTTGAACGCTACCAGCCGGTTCATGAGCGCGCGCGACGAGGCATCGAAGGTCGTGCCGGTCGTGTAAAGCGACGGATTGAAGCCTTCCGGCGAGCCTTCCGAGCAGAAGACGAAGGTCTTGGCGTTTGCTGCGGCGGAGCCTAGTGCGACGGCAATGGCGGTCGCGACAACCACGCCCAAGGTGCGGATCGACATCCATATCCTCCCAATCGACTTTATGACGGCGCACCGTTGTCCGGCGGCGGTTCTTAACCACCCATCATAAACCGTTTTCGCGTGGAAGCTTCAAAGACTTCAGATCGCCAGGCTCCGCTGGCGCTTGGTCCGAAGAGGCTCATCGTGCTTGTCATTGTCCGAATTTGGACATATAATCCGGATATGTACAGAGGAGGCAGGAGCTCATGGCTGGTCACGCCGACGCGGCGCGCAGTATTGAGGTTCCGGAGCAGGAGTTCGACCTGCGCGCCGTCACCCGCGGCGACCGCGCCCGGCTGAGCGGACCGGCGTTGCGAACCTTCGTCAACATCGCCCGCGAATGGGATCTCAGCGAACGCGACCGGCTCGTCGTTCTCGGCCAGCCCGGCCGGTCGACCTATCACGGCTGGCTGGCGAAGGCGCAGGCGGGCGCTGCGATCGCCCTGCCGCTCGATACCCTGCTGCGCATCTCGGCGGTGCTCGGCATCTACAAGGCGCTGAAGCTGATCTTTCTGCGCGACGGCGAGGACCGGGCGTGGCTGCGGGCGGCAAACGACGGGCCGGCTTTCGCCGGTCGGCCGCCGATGGTCCTGATCACCGCGGGCAGCCAGGACGGCATCCTCCTCGTCCGCCGCTACCTGGACGCGTGGCGCGGCGGCCATGCCTCGACGCCCGTCACGGGCGCGGCGTTCGAGCACGCGCCCATCGCCGACGACGACCTCGTCTTCGCGTGATCCTGCCGGACCCGGCCGGGCTTCCGCGAGCGGGTCCGTTCGCCGCGACTTGGCGGATGATCCCCAGCCGCTTTCCGCCGGTGCGGGCCTTCGAGACCGTCACCGCCGCGGACGATCTGGAGGCGGTCATGGCGCTCGAAGGCTGGACCAATGACCGGCTCGTCCTCCATCGCGCAGCCCGGCTGCCGCGAGACCAATGGGTCTGCGGTCGCGCCAACGCCAGCGTTGTCATGGCGGCCTTCCTCCACCCGTCGTTGCATGGCGCCCGCTTCAGCGACGCGACGATGGGGGCGTGGTATGCCGGCCTCGCCGAGATGACCGCGCTCAAGGAAACCGCCCATCACCTGCGCCGCGAAGTGATCCGGGCGGGCCGCGACGAGATCGTCTCCCAGTACCGGACCTACCGGGCCCGCCTGGCGGGCAGCGATTATGTGAACATCCGCGGTCTTAGCGCTGCGGTGGAGCCGGGGGCAGGGCTCTATCGGCCCGACGACCACGCCGCCGGTCAGGCCTTCGGCGCCCAGGTCCGCGCCTCGGCGTACAGCGGCATCGTCTATGCAAGTGTTCGCGATGCGGGCGGCGACAGCGTCGTCTGCTACCGCCCGCGCTCGGTGTGCGACGTGGTTCAGGGCCGCCACCTCGAGCTGACGGTGCGCCCCGCCGGCCGGATCGTCGTCCGCCGCCTTTAGCCCGCCTCAGCGGAACGCCGCCTTGCCCTTCATCGCCAGCGCGCCTCCCGCGTCGACGATCCACAGCGCCAGGGTGTCGGCGTCTTCCGGCTGGGCATGAACCGTAAACGGCGCGGTGTCGATGATCGGGCGCTGGCCGCGGAATTCGAAGGATGCGATCGTGCGCTCGCGCCAGGACCGGACGGCGAGGTCGATCATCATCGTCGCCAGCAGCGGCCCGTGAACGACCAGACCGCCATAGCCCTCGACGTTCATCGCATAGTCGCGGTCGTAGTGGATGCGGTGGCCGTTAAAGGTGAGCGCCGAATAGCGAAACAGCAGCGTCGGGTCGGGGGTGACCGTCTCCGAGAACGCGGCCTGTTGCGGCGCCGGCTCGCCCGGCCGACCGGAGACCCCGGGACCTGAGTCTTCGCGATAGACGATGTCGTGTTCGTCGACGATGCTCCTGCCTTCGCCGCCGGTAAGTTCGTGGCGTACGGTCACGAACACCAGCCGGCCGGTCCGCCCGGTCTTCTCCGAGACGGAAGAAATGGTTGAGATGCGCGATGCCGGCTCACCAATGCGTAAGGGCGACAGGAACCGGATGCGATTGCCGGCCCACATCCGCCTCGCCGTGCCGACCGGGGGCATGAAGCCGCCGAGGGCAGGATGACCGTCCCGGCCCAGACCCGAGCGCGGGGCGATGATCCAGAAGTAGAGCCAGTGCCAGAGCGGCGGCAGCGGGTCGCCGTCGGCCGGCTCAGGAGCGCCACGATCCAAGGCCGCGTGCATTGCCCGCGCCCGCTCCAGGCCGATGACTTCCTCACGCGTCTCCGTTCTTCCGATCCAGTCCTGCAGGGACGGTCCGCTCTCGCCCATCGCTCTCACCCCGATCCACATGCTGTTCGACAGCTTATATCAGCTTCCGCGCGGTGGCCGACCCGGAGACCGCGCGACGGGGCACACGGGTCATGAGCCGCGAGAGGGTATTTACACCGCGCCGAGGATCTGAGGCCGGGACTCGGTCTATTGACCAGTCTTCTTTTCTGTGTTCCTGCCGGTCTCCCTTCCGCGCCGTGGTGATCGGCGACGCGGACGGCGGTCATTATGTTCTTGTCTTGTTTGTACCCGTATGGAGCCGGCTGGGCGCCGTTTCAGCACGGACGTGACTGCGGACCCTCCTTCTGGTACTAATTTCGCTTGCCTGGCGGCGCCTTGTTTGCCGGTCACTCCAATGCGGGCGTTCCGCCGCAAGCCGCCCCTGTCACCTTCCGCCCGAGCCTACGGATGAGCCAGACAGCCTCGTGAACGGTATCTTCTTCGCCTTCGTGTGTCTCGCTTTCGCGGTCGGCGCGGGCCGCGAAGCTTCGCTTCGGCTTCGGCCTCGACGCGGACATGGCGCCGATGCAGGCACTGACCGCTGCGGTGATCGACGGCGCCGGCAGCGCGGTTCACCTGGCGATCAACCTCATCGGCGTCATGGCCCTGTTTCTCGGCGTCATGAAGGTGGCCGAGGCGGCCGGTCTGCTGGTCATCATCGCCCGGCTCGTCCGCCCGTTGATGACCAGGCTGTTCCCGGAAGTTCCGGCCGAGCACCCGGCGATGGGCGCGATGATCATGAACATCTCGGCCAATATTCTGGGCCTCGGCAATGCCGCGACGCCGTTCGGCATTCGCGCCATGCAGGAGCTCGACCGGCTCAACCCGCTGAAGGGCACGGCGAGCAACGCCATGGTCCTGTTCCTCGCCATCAACACCTCGAGCGTGACACTGCTGCCGACCGGGGTGGTCAGCCTCCGCGCGGCGGCGGGCTCGCTCGATCCGGCCGGAATCGTGCCGACGACCCTGTTTGCGACAATCTGTTCGACGACGGTCGCCATTCTCATGGCGAAGCTGACCCAGCGTTACTGGCCGGCGGTGCCTGCCGCCAGCGCCGACGCGACGGCCATCAACCCAACCGTCCTCCCGATCGCCCACGCTAGCGACCGGGAAGACACCGCCGCCGAAGCCGGGTTCGAGGGCGCGCGCGACGAGGGCGAGGCGCTGGCGGACTCGGATCGCGTCGCCGCGGGTTACCATCCCGCCGTCTCATTCGCCGTGCTTGCCGGCGTCGTCGCGCTCATCCCGCTGAGCGTGGTCTACGGCCGCGCCATCGCGCCGTGGATCATCCCCGGCCTTATCGTCGGCCTGCTCGGGTTCGGCGCCGTCCGAAGGGTGCGAATCTACGAGGTGTTCATCGAGGGCGCCCGGGACGGCTTCCAGGTCGCGATCCGGATCATCCCCTACCTGGTCGCCATCCTCGTCGCGGTCGCCATGTTCCGGGCGAGCGGGGCGCTGGCTTTGCTCATCACGCCGCTGGGCCAACTCACCGGCCCGATCGGCCTGCCGGCGGAGGCGCTGCCGATGGCGTTGTTGCGGCCGTTGTCGGGCTCCGGCGCCTACGGCGTGCTGGCATCGATCATCAACGATCCAGCTATCGGCCCGGACAGCTACACCGGCTACCTTGTCAGCACCATCCAGGGCTCGACCGAGACCACCTTCTACGTGCTTGCGGTCTACTTCGGCGCCGTCGGGATCCGCCGGATCCGCCACGCCATTGTCGCCGCTCTGACCGCCGATGCCGCCGGCGTCGCCGCCGCCGTGCTTATCTGCCGGATCCTCTATGGCTAGACCGGCGGTTCCTGTACGCGATTGCCGATTCCGATCATAGTTATGTACTCAGTCTGAGTATTGAGTATCGTACGTCGCTTCTGTTGTCGCTTTGGAAGCGGGCTGCAATGTTCGAGGCAGGCGACATCGCATCAACAAAAACGACGCGGGTTGATAAGGAGAGTCGATTATGAAGACGACGAAGCGTGTTTTGACGGCGTCGGCCATAGGCCTTGTTGCGGCCGTCGGACTTGGCGCATGTTCCGGCGACAAGGCGGCAAAGGAACCGCATATGCGGGCGACCGAGGCGCCGCCGACCGTCATCGAGAAGAATCTCACGCGGATGACCGCGATGGTCGAGGCCATCGATCCGGCGAAGCGGATGGTGACCTTGCGCGGGTCGCAGGGGCAGACGGTGCCGATCAAGGTCAGCCCTGACGTCGATCTCAGCAAGGTCAAGAAGGGCGATTTTGTCGACATCGCTTTCTACGATTCGGTGGCCGTGAACGTTGTCGCTCCCGGCGACGCCGTACCCGGCGTCACCGGCGCATCCGACGTCGCCCGCTCGCAGCCGGACCAGATGCCGGGCCGGGCGGCGATGGATCAGGTCACGGTGACCTCGCGGGTGACCGCCATCGATCAGGCGGCGCATACGGTCACCGTTCAGGGGCCGCAGGGCGCGACCCGGACGGTGCAGGTGAGGAACCCCGAGCTGCAGCAGAAGATGAAGGGGCTGAAGGTCGGCGATCTCATCCAGCTGACCTACACCGAAGCCGTCGCCGCGCAGTTGCAGCCGCGCACCCGCCCGTAAAAGAGGCGTTTCGTCAGCAGCAGGAGATCAGCCTGCTTTCGGATGGAATCATCCGAAAGCAGAAAGCTGATCGGTGACAGAAAGAACGAGCACCTCATCTGCGCCCATCCGGGCGTAGAGGCAGGCTCTGAAGGAAGCGGGCTCTGTTCAGCCCGCTTCCTCGCCGCGCCACTTGATCGAGCAGCCCATGCTGGCGTGTTGCTCGCGCGGTCCTTCGCCCGTCTCGGCGATCTGGACCATGGCCTCGAACAGCTCGCGCGGTGCGCCGCGCGGCGCCGGCGCGCGCTTCGACGCATCGAGCCGGCCGTGGTACTGCAGCTTGAGGTCGGCGTTGAAGCCGAAGAACTCCGGCGTGCAGACGGCTCCGTAGGCGCGGGCGACCTTCTGCGTCTCGTCGATGACGTAGGGGAACGGGAAATGGTGCTCCATGGCGAACCGCTTCATCGCTTCGGGCGCGTCCTCCGGATAGCGTTCGTAGTCGTTGGACATGACGGCGATCACCCCGATCCCCTTCTTCTGCAGATCGAAGGCGTCCCGGCCAATGCGATCGGCGACGGCGCGGACATAAGGGCAGTGGTTGCAGATGAACATCACCACCGTTCCGTACGGTCCCTTGACATCGTCGAGGGAGAACGGGTTGCCGTAGGCATCCTTGAGAGTGAACCTCGGCGCTTCCCAGCCGAAGTCGCAAAGGGGCGTCTCCACAGCGGCCATTGCTCGTCATCCCTGGTTCCGCGAGCCGCGTGGCAGCGGGCCCGGCGTGCCTGACAGATCGTAAGTCTAGATCAACCTGCTTTCGGATAGAATCATCCGAAAGCAGAAAGTTGATCGGTCACAAGAAGATCGAGCATCATATCCGCGCCCATCGGGGCGCAGGATGCTCTTGCCGTCGTTTCACATCGCTGGAACAAGCGATGGCGGCCAGGTGCGTGGCGCGGAAGCGGGAGAGGGCATTCCGCCCCCTCCCGGAGATGACCCCGCTAAAGGATAAAGTCGCCGGCGATCCAGTCGCCCGGATCGGAATCGCCGTCCTTGACCAGGATTTCCAGTTCCGCCGTCGCCTTGTCGGCGTCCGTGTTGGCCTGGATCAGGGTGTCTGCGCCCGACTTGACCACGTGCACCTGCCCCGGCGCGGTGAACTTGGCCGTGCCGACGAATTTGAAGGCCTGGTTGCCGCCGGCCGTGGTGTTGGCGTCGATGGTCGAGAGGTCGATCCGGTCGCCAACGGCCTTGCCGACGCCAGCGAAGTCGAGGATCACGTCGCGAAGCGCGCCCTTCGAGTCGGTAACGGCGTCGTAGTCGAAGATGTCGTTGCCGGGCCCGCCGCTGAGATGGTCGAGACCCTCGCGACCCGAGAGCACGTCCGCGTCGGCCTCGCCGTAGAGCCAGTCGTTGCCGCTGCCGCCGCCGAGCTTGTCGTTGCCGGTCCCGCCATACATCGTGTCGTTGCCGGCCTGCCCGCCGAGCTCATCGACCCCGGTCCCGCCGTACATCCGGTCGTTGCCGAACGAGCCGAAGATGCGGTCGTTGCCGTCGTCGCCGTAGAGGCTGTCGTTTCCGTCCCAGGTGTCCTTGTCGCCGCCGCCGCCATAGATCAGGTCGTTGCCGGTCCCGCCGTGGATGACATCGGCGTCTTCATTCCAGTCCCAGTTCTCGCCGAGGGGCTTGCCGTACAGCGTGTCGTTTCCAGCCCCGCCGTCGAGGATATCGTCGGCCTGGGTGCCGATGATCGTGTTGGCAAGGGCGTTTCCGGTGCCGTGATAACCGCGTGGGGCGTCGTCGTAGCCGTAATAGAGCTGCAGCCTTTCGACGTTGGCGGCGAGGGTGTAGTCGTCGCCCCAGCCGAGTACCGTGTCGTAGCCTTCGCCGGCCTTCTCGATCACCGCGTCGCTGTGTTGCTGCAGCTCGTAGGTGTCGT
Source organism: uncultured Alphaproteobacteria bacterium (assembly GCA_963789785.1). Lineage (GTDB taxonomy): Bacteria > Pseudomonadota > Alphaproteobacteria > Rhodospirillales > Defluviicoccaceae > JAEULH01. Next base: position 167,450 of record CAWBNC010000043.1, read on the forward strand.
TGCCGGTGCCGCCATACAGAAAGTCCTTCGCCGCGCCGTAGTTCGGCCCCTCCGACCATGGGTAATAGTAGGTCGCCTCGAGCCGGTCGTTGCCGGCGTCGCCGTAGAGCCTGAACGTACCCTGCTCGATGTCGAGTGCAGGCCCGTCGAAGACCACGTAAAGCCGATCGTTGCCGGTTCCGCCGTGCAGGGTCGCGGTCCCCGTGAACGTGTGCGGGTCTTCGTCCGAGACGAATTCGAAGACCGTGTCGTTCCCGCCACCGCCGTCAAGGGTATCGCCGCCGCCGCCGCCATTGATCGTGTCGTTGCCGCCGCCGCCGTTGAACGTCTCGTTGGCCCACGTCCCCGTGTATGTCCCCATGGTACTCTCCACCAGATGCTAAGCGCGTGATTTCACACGGCCGGGCGAGGTTGCCCGCCGGGCATGCTTCCTATCCGGTAAAGCCCGATCCCCCTGCGCCGCGCCCCGCTTCTTCCAGAGCGGCAGTCACGGCAACCGACGCGAAGCGCCGTAATGCAATGCAACTGAATTGCGAGAAAATATACGCCGAAACGTGGCGGCGGTAAAGCGCCGCTGAATTTCCACCGTGGCGTTCAGTGGAAGCGCGTGGCACCTGTGGCGTTCAGGACACTTCCTGTGTCGGTGGGCGCGCTCCGCCTACTGGCTGTCGGTCTGAAGAACCTTGACGCTGACCGACATCTCCTCGAGGCCGCCGCCCTTGCGCACCCCGCGAATCGGGCAGGCGCCGGCGTAGTCGAACCCGACCGCGAGACGGACGTAGGCGTCCGTCGCGCACTGGCTATTGGCGCAGTCGAAGGAGACCCAGCCCAGATCCTCGACGTACGCCTCCGCCCAGGCGTGGCTGGCGAGCGCGCCATCGTCGCTGTACAGATACCCGCTGACATAACGCGCGGGAATGCCTAGAACGCGTGTGCCGGCGATGAACAGATGCGCATAGTCCTGGCAGACGCCGCGGCCGTGCGCCAAGGCTTCCGCCGCCGTGCTGTCGATATCGGTGAAGCCAGGGCAGTAATCGACGGTCTTGTGCAGCGTCCACATCATTGCGTGCAACCCGGCAACGATGCCCTCGTCGCGGACCCGCTCGAGCAGGGGCAGGATCAGCGCGCGGATCTCGTCGTCCACGTGGGTGTATGGGGTCGAACGCAGAAACATCCGCGGTGGCAGGCCATCGTCGGAAGGCAGCACGCCGCCGCTGTCGAACGTCTCGATCTCGCCGCGAACCAGAACAGGCACCTCGCTGTGGGCGCCGTTCTGGACCGCGACGTGAGCCGTGTTGCCGAAGCCGTCGATCCACCGGTGCATCTGCCCGGGCGTGCCGACCTGCCATGCGATCACGGCCTGGCAAAGGTCAGGCCGCGGCGTCAGCCGCAGGTACTGGATCGAATGCTGCGCCGGATTTGCGAACCGGTAGCATGTCTCGTGGTGAATGGTCAGTCTCATAGAACGAGCATGAACTCCTTTCCGATCAGCGAATGCAGCTCGTTGTTCCGGCCGACGAAAGCATTGAGGAAGCGGGGAAGCCCGGAACGAAGGATGCTGTCGATGCGATGTCGCTGCAGGCCGTCGTGGATCTGCGTCGCCAGCCGGGTGCAGGCCGCATTGCCGCGCATCTCGCGCAGGATGTCGTACATCTCTCCGGTGCATGCCGCCAGCGACCGCGGCATGTCCTGACGCAGGACGAGAAGCTCGGCGACGCGGCGCGGCTCGATGATTCCGGCGTACACCTCGCGGTAGGCCTTGAACGCACTGAACGCTCGCAACAGGGCGCCCCAGCGATAATAGTCCTCGGCGCCAAGCGGGCGGCCGCCGGTCGAGGGCGTTAGCATCTCCCACTTGATCGCGAGAAACCGCGCCGTGTTGTCGGCGCGCTCGATGAAGGTTCCGAGGCGCGAAAAGGTGAACGCATCGCCGCGGCGCATGGTCCCGTAGATGGCGCCGCGAAACAGGTGCGAGCGCTCCTTGACCCAGTCGAAGAACTCGCGAAACCCCTGGTCGACCATCTTGCTGTAGGACAGGCTCTCCATTTCGATGAAGGTCTGGTTGATGCCCTCCCAGACCTCCGTCGTAAGTTCCGGCCGCGTGGCCCGGGCGTTTTCGCGCGCCTGGCGGACCGCCGAGCGGATGCTGGCGGTATTGTCGGCGTCGAGGACCATGTACTGCAGCACGCTGCCCGGGGAAACCTCGCCGTAGCGCTCGAGAAAGGCCTCGCGATCGCCGGCCAGCCTGAGCGGCGCTTCCCACTGCTGGGCGTCATTGCCGCTGGCCACCGGCAGCAGCGACATGTGATAGGTGCTGGCGAGCAGACGCGCCATGTTCTCCGCGCGTTCGACCGAGCGCGCCATCCAGTAGACGTTGTTGGCGGTGCGCCCGAGCAACGATCAGGCCTCCAGAACCCAGGTGTCCTTCGTCCCGCCGCCCTGAGACGAATTGACCACCAGCGAGCCCTCGCGCAGCGCCACACGGGTCAGACCGCCGGGCACGACCGTTGTCGTCTCGCCCGTCAGCACGTACGGGCGCAGATCGACGTGGCGCGGAGCGACACCGGCATCGACGAGTGTCGGGCAGGTCGACAGGCTGAGGGTCGGCTGGGCGATGAAGTTGTCGGGATCGGCAAGGATCTTGTTGCGGAACTCGAACCGCTGTTCGGCGGTGCTGGCCGGCCCGACCAGCATGCCGTAGCCGCCGGAACTGCCGACCTCCTTGATGACCAGCTCTTCGAGATGATCGAGGACGTAGCCGCGGTCGTCGGCGTCGGACAGGCGGAAGGTGGGCACGTTCTTGATGATCGGCTTCTCGCCGAGATAAAAATCGATCATGTCGGGGACAAAGCAGTAGATCGCCTTATCGTCGGCAACGCCGGTGCCGATGGCGTTGGCGAGCACGACCCGGCCGTTGCGGACGACGGACAGCAGGCCCGGGATCCCAAGGGTTGAAGCGGCGTCGAACGCTAGGGGATCGATGAAGTCATCGTCGATACGGCGATAGATGACGTCGACCCGTTTCGGCCCGTCGGTGGTGCGCATGTAGACGAGGTTGTCCTCGACGAAGAGATCCTGCCCTTCGACCAGTTCGACCCCCATCTGCATGGCCAGAAACGCGTGCTCGAAGTAGGCGCTGTTGTAGAAACCGGGGGTCAGCACGACAACGGTCGGCTCGACCACGCCCGGAGGCGCCGATGACCGGAGCGTCCGCAGCAGGATCTCCGGATAGTGGTTGACCGGCGCCACCGGATGCGAAGCGAACAGTTCGGGAAACAGACGCATCATCGTCTCCCGGTTCTCAAGCATGTAGGAGACGCCGGACGGTACGCGGGCATTGTCTTCGAGGACGTAGAACTCGGTCGCCGAGACCCGGACGACATCGATCCCGGCGATGTGAACATAAACGTTGCGCGGCAGATCCAGCCCGAGAACTTCAGGGCGGAAGCAGGGATTGTTCAGCACGAGATCGGCGGGGATGCGGCCGGCGCGAAGGATGTGCTGCTCGTGATAGACGTCGTCGAGAAAGGCGTTGATTGCGCGGACGCGCTGGCAGACGCCGGCGCCGACGATCTTCCATTCTTCCGCATCGAGGATGCGTGGGATGACGTCGAAAGGGATCAGCCGCTCGGCGCCCGCATCGTTGTTGTAGACGGCGAAGGTGATGCCGAGCCGCTTGAAGATGAGGTCGGCCTGCTGGTGCTTTTCGATCAGCCGCTCGATGGGGACGGTTTCGAGCCACCGGCCGTACGCCTTGTAGGACGCTCGCACACCCTTCTCGGCCTCGCGCATCTCGTCGAACGCCATCGATCCCCTCGTCCCGCGACCGCTTCGGGCCATTTCTTTGTCACTCGCGCCGTTGCCGAGCAAGGTTCATGCCAAGCAGTCGTCCGCCCGGCCGGGATCGGCGGCAGGCTGGGAACTGCCGGTAAACGCCCGTGGCCGCGGCCTGTGCGCCAAGCGGCATCGGCGCCTTTGGCCGCATTCGCGCCTCTCTGCCTAAATTTTAGGCAATCTCGGATAGCCAGGCCTGACGCCTCAGTCGGGTGCCGGCCGCCTCAGATCAGACCGGCCAAAGGCGACGACGGATCGGCGTAGCGCTTCTTCGCCATGCGCCCGGCGCGGTAGGCGAGCCGCCCGGAGAGCACCCCCAGCTTCATCGCCCGCGCCATCGCGACCGGATCCTTGGCCTCGGCAATGGCGGTGTTCAGCAGCACCCCATCGCAGCCAAGTTCCATGGCGATGGCCACGTCGGAGGCCGTGCCGACCCCGGCGTCGACCAGCACCGGCACGCGCGCCCGCTCGACGATCAGGCGAATGTTGATGGGGTTCTGGATGCCGAGACCTGAGCCGATCGGCGCCGCGAGCGGCATGATCGCGACGCAGCCCATCTCTTCGAGCCGTTTCGCGAAGATCAGATCGTCGCTGCAGTAGACCATGACCCTGAACCCGTCCGCGATCAGCGTCTCCGCCGCGGCCAGCGTCTCCGCCATGTTGGGGTAGAGGGTCTGCTGATCGCCGAGAACCTCAAGCTTGACCAGATCCCAGCCGCCGGCCTCGCGGGCGAGCCGCAGGGTGCGCACCGCGTCGTCCGCCGAGTAACAGCCGGCGGTGTTCGGCAGGTAGGTGTAGGTCTTCGGGTCGACGTAATCGACCAGCATCGGCTTGTTGCGGTCGGTGACGTTGACGCGGCGGACGGCGACGGTGACGATCTCCGCGCCCGAGGCGGCGATCGCCCGAGCCGTCTCCTCGAAGTCGCGATACTTGCCGGTGCCGACGAGAAGCCTGGAGCGGTACGACCGTCCGGCGATGATCAGCGGATCTCCGCCGCCGGCTTCGACCTCGGCACCGGCGTCAGCGTCCGGCGCGCCACCGCCGATGAAATGGACGATCTCGACGCGATCGCCGTCGCCCAGCGCCGTCTCTCCGTAGCCGGATCGCGGCACGATTTCGAGGTTGCGCTCGACCGCAACCTTCCGCGGATCGAGGCCGATATCGCTGAGGAGCTGCTCGATCGTCAGCGACGCAACGACGAGCTTGTCCTCGCCGTTGATGGTTACACGCATCTGCGTCAAAGCGCTGTCCTGCCTGGCATCTCTAATTACGGCGCGAGCCTTCGTACCCGCCCGCGAGCCGCTAACATAATCCAAAGCCGACGTTACACAAGAACCGGGCCGTGGTATAAGCGCGGCCTTTGCACCAACCTCCGCCGCGGGCTGATGACTGCGCGTATCCTCGTCCTCAACGGGCCCAATCTCAATCTCCTCGGCAGCCGCGAGCCGCACATCTACGGCCGCGAAACGTTGGCCGACATCGAGGCGGCATGTCGGCTCCGCGGCGCGGCGCTCGGGCTTGAGGTCGACTTCCGCCAGAGCAACAGCGAAGGCGAGTTGGTCGGCTGGATCCAGGAGGCTCGCGACCGGACCGTGGCGATCATCATCAATGCCGGCGCCTACTCCCACACATCGATCGCCATCCTCGATGCGCTGCTCGCCGTCGACATCCCCGTCTTCGAGGTGCACCTGTCGAACATTTTTCGCCGCGAGGAGTTCCGCCACGTATCCTACGTGTCCCGGGCGGCGCAGGGGGTTATCTGCGGTCTGGGTGCGGCCGGCTACCAGATGGCGCTCGAAGCGGCGGCGCAAACGCGATCCGGCGCGGCGTGATGGGGGGACGCAGAGCATGACCGTGAGGAAAGCCAAGACCGACTTCGACGCCGACCTTGTCCGCGAACTGGCGGATCTGTTAAGCCAAACCGGGCTCAGCGAGATCGAGTACGCCAGCGGCGACCTCCGCGTTCGCGTCGCCCGCGTCCTTCAACCTGCGGCGGTGCATGGTCCCGTCGTCGGCGGCGCCGGGGCGGCCTCAGCCTTGCCGGCCACCGCCGCGAGCGGTCCGGTGCGCGAGGCCGATGCGCTGCTCGATCATCCCGGCCTGTTGACGTCGCCCATGGTCGGCGTGGTCTATACCGGGTCCGATCCGGCAATTCCGCCGTTCGTCAAGGTCGGCGACGCGGTCGAGGCCGGCGCGACCCTGCTGCTGATCGAGGCGATGAAGGTCTTCAACCCGATCAAGGCGCCGCGCGCCGGCGTCATAACCCGCATCCTGGTCAGCAACGGTGTGCCGGTCGAATACGGCGAGCCGCTGCTGATCCTCGAATAGCCGGCTGGCAGACCGGTGTTTCAGAAGGTTCTCATCGCCAATCGCGGGGAGATCGCGCTTCGCATCCTCCGCGCCTGCCGCGACATGGGCATCCGCTCGGTGGCCGTCCATTCCACGGCCGACGCCAGCGCCATGCACGTCCGTCTCGCCGACGAATCGATCTGCATCGGTCCGGCCGCGGCAAGCGAGAGCTATCTCAACCCCGTCGCCATCCTCTCGGCTGCAACCATCAGCAACGCCGACGCCATTCATCCCGGCTATGGCTTTCTCAGCGAAAACGCCAAGTTTGCGGCAATGGTCGAGGAGCACGGGATCACCTTCATCGGCCCCTCGCCTGACCATATCCGGCTGATGGGCGACAAGGTTGCGGCCAAGCGGTTTTGCCGCGAGGCGAACATCCCCGTGGTCCCCGGCTCCGACGGGCCCATCGGCGGCGAAGCCGAGGCCCGCGCCATTGCCGCCGAGATCGGCTATCCCGTCCTCGTCAAGGCATCCGCCGGCGGCGGCGGGCGGGGAATGAAGGTTGTCCATGATCCGGATGGACTTGGCGAGGCCATGGAATTCGCCTGCGCCGAGGCGACGTCCGCCTTCGGCAACGGCGAGCTCTACCTCGAGAAGTACCTGGCGCGGCCGCGGCACATCGAGGTTCAGGTTCTCGCCGATCTTCACGGCGCCGTCATCCATCTGGGCGAGCGCGACTGCTCCATGCAGCGTCGTCACCAGAAGATTCTCGAGGAGGCGCCGTCGCCCGCATTGGGTGAAGAGGAACGCAAGGCCATCTGTGCCAGCGCCGTTCGCGTCGCGTCCGCGCTCGGCTATCGCAGCGTCGGCACGGTCGAGTTTCTCTACGCCGATGGGGCGTTCTATTTCATCGAGATGAACACGCGGCTGCAGGTCGAGCATCCGGTCACCGAAATGGTCTACGAAGTCGATCTCGTGCGCGAGATGATCCGCGTTGCGTCCGGCGCCGCCCTCGGCTACGGCCAGGACGACGTGCGCATCTCCGGACATGCGATCGAATGTCGGATCAACGCCGAGGATCCAGTGACGTTCGTCCCGATGCCGGGCCGGATCGGCGACTACCATCCGCCTGGAGGGCCCGGCGTGCGGGTCGACTCGGCGCTGTACTCCAGCTACTCGGTTCCTCCCTATTACGACAGCATGATCGCAAAGCTCATCGTTCACGGGCCGACGCGCGAGGTGTGCATGATGCGGCTCCGCCGGGCGCTGGCGGAGTATGTCATCGACGGGATCGCGACCACGATCCCGCTCCACCTGCGCGTTCTGGACGCGCCGGACTTTCGGGCGGGCGCCTATCATGTTCACTGGCTGGAAAAGTTCGTAGGAGAAGGGCAATCAGGCACGGTGCCGGCGGCGACCGATTGACCCCGGAGATGGTGATCCGGGCCTACTCCATCGGGATCTTCCCCATGGCCAGCCACCGTCTTGACCCCCACGTCCACTGGGTCGCGCCCAACGCCCGAGGCGTCCTGCCGCTGCACGCGTTTCACGTTCCCCGCCGGCTGGCGAAGACCGTTCGTCGCCGGCCCTTCGAGGTGGTCTGCAACCGGGACTTCTACGATGTTCTCGCAGGCTGCGCGGCGCCGCGCCCCGGCCATCCCGAAACCTGGATCAACCCGGAAATCGCCCGCGTCTTCACCCGGCTGCATGAGCTCGGCTACGCGCACAGCATCGAAGCGTGGCGCGGCCCGCGGCTGGTCGGCGGGCTCTACGGGTTGGTCCTCGGCGCCGCGTTCTTCGGCGAAAGCATGTTCTCGGTGGAAACCGACGCGAGCAAGATCGTGCTCGTTCATCTCGTCGCCCTGCTGCGCCGCGGCGGCTTCACGCTGTTCGACACGCAGTTCGTGACCGACCACCTGCGCCAGTTCGGCGCGGTCGAGATCCCGAGCCCCGTCTATCTCCAGCAGCTCGACGATGCGCTCCAGCGGCAGGCCACCTTCTATCGGGGCCTGTCGGCGGACGATCTTTGGGCGGACGCGGTCGAGCTGGCGACGCAATCGACGACGATCACGTCGTAAACCGGATGTTCGAGCGCCGACAGCGCCGGACTGGAGGCGAACATCCAGCCGGAGAACAGCGCCTCGGTCGGCTCGCCGCGCTTCGTCTCCGAGATCTGCAGGAATGCAGCGGCCTCGGGCGGATCTTCGGGCGGCGCCTTCTCGCAGTCGCGCACCACGATCTGCAGGGTGCCGAAGGTGACCGCTTCACCAACCGGCGCCTCGATCGTCGAGGTTCGCGCCGTGACTTTGTCAAGTCCGCGCAGGACGGCAACCGCTTCCGGCTCCGCATGGCCGAGCGCAGGTCCGGCGACCGCCGCCACTGTCGTTGAAGCGAGCAGAAGGAAGCGGTGGCGGAATGCGGCGGCACGCGGCGAGGGGGGACGGGGCAAGGCGGGCAGGGCGATGATCATGCAGCGTTCCTGTTATGGCCGGGTCTGCTCACGCGGCGACGGGTCCTGGGGAGGCAGTGTCCCGAGCGGCGAGGCGCGCGGCGAAACGCAGGCGAACGTAGTCGAGCGTCCACCCGGCGCGCGAGTGTAATGCAGGCCGCAGCGCGGTGCGAACCTCCTCGATCAGGCTCGGGCGCTCCGCATCCGCCACCGCGGCGAGGTAGGGGCCCGCGAACGTCTCGATCCAGCCGGGAAGATCTCCCGGGATCGGCGTCGGCCGCTCGAAGCGCTCCAGCAGGTCGATGCGAAACCCGTACCGCCTCAGCAGCGTCGCCACTGCCTCCGCTTCGGGAAAGATCCACGGCGGGCGGACGTGCAGGTCGCGCCGGCCCACCGCGGCGTCGAGGGCGGTTGCGACGTTAGCGATGTTCCCGGCGCCGCCCATCTCGGCGACGAAGCGTCCGCCCGATCGCAGGGCGCGCGCCACGCCGGCGAAAACGGCGCCGAGGTCGTCCATCCAGTGGAGGGCGGCGTTGCTGAAGACCGCGTCGAAAACACCGGCGAAATCGAGCGCTTCGCCGCGGCCGCAGCGCGCATCGAGGTGGCGCGCTCGGGCCGCCGCGACCATGTCGGCACTGGCGTCGATACCGACGACCTCGGCGCCGGTGGCGGCGATCTCGGCCGAGAGAACGCCGTCGCCGCAGCCGAGGTCGAGGATGCGTTCGCCTGGCCGGGGGGCGAGCAGGTCGATCAGAGGCGCTGCGAGGTCGGCGACGAAGCGGCCGTTGCAGGCGTATCGCGCGGCATTCCACTGTTGCGCACCCACCGGCCGGCCTTATTGCGGCGGCGCCGCCGGCTCGCCTTCGGAAGGCGGCGCTTCCGGGCGGCTGGTGGCGAGAAAGATGATCTCGCCGACCTGATCCTCGAGCGACTTGAAGCTGCGCGTCTCGTGGATGCGTGCGCCGGGAGCGAGTGTCGCCTGCGCCGTTCCGGGCTCGAGGCGCACGTACTTGCCGCCGAGCAGCCCCTCGCTGGCGATCGTCGCGACGGTGTCATCCGGCAGCTTGATCTCGTTGGCGACGCTCATCACGACGATGGCGTCGAAGGTTGCCGGATCGAGACGGCGCTCGACGACGGTGCCGACCTTGACGCCGCTGATGCGCACATCGCTGCCGGCATTCAGCCCGCCCACCTTGAAGAAGGCGGCGCTGATCTCGTAGCCGGGAAGGGCGCGGATCTGGGCGGTGTTGTAGGCGATGTAGACGAAGAGGACGGCGACGGCGATCACGACCATGCCCATCACCGTTTCGATCATGTTGCGGGTCACCGATCGCCTCCGAGCAGGCCTTTCGGCTCCTGACCGGGCGTCTGATCCGCCGTCGCTGCCGCAGCACCTTCGTCAGCCGGCGCGCCCTTGGCAGCCGATGCGGCGCGCGCCGATCGACCCTCGGCGATAATCAGGTCGAGCAGGTCGCTCACGACCACCGCGTCCTGGGTGTAGGCGATGGCGCCGCCGTCGGTCAGCATCCGCTCGTCGCCGCCCGGGTCGAGAACCATGGACTTCGCGCCCAGCAGGCCATCCGTCTGGATCGAGGCCGCAGTGTCGACGGGCAGGCCGATACCGGCGTCGATCAACAGGGTTGTACGCACGCGAAAGGATGGCGACAGCGTCACGGCTTCGACCCGCCCGACGGGGATGCCGCTCAGACGGACTTCGGCGCCGGCATCCAGACCGTCGATCCTGTTGAAATCGGCAACGATACTGTACGCCTTCATGCCTGCGCGCGCCTCCTGGAACCCGCCGCTATAGAACAGCGCCAGAATTGCCGCGAGCAGCGCGATCGCGACGGCGCCAACCGCCACATCCCGGATTTCGCCGCGGTTCACCGGCGCACCCGCCACGATCGAAGCGTCCTGGGAAGGGCGGCGGGCGCACTTCGCGCCTTGCCGCGGAGAAACAGCGGCGACGGACTCAGTTCGGCGTCCACGGCTCATAATCGCCCGTCGTCCGCGCCCGCTTGCCGCCGGCGAGATCGTGTCCTTTGGGCCGATAGGCGAAGGGCGTGCCCGACATGTTCGGCAGGTGCGGCTTCTGCCAGGGGTAGGCAGTCGCCGCTTCGGTCAGCGGCTCGTCGACGATGTGATGCAGCCAAGCGTGCCACTCCGGCGGGATCTTGCTCGCCTCCGGCCGGCCCTTGAACATCACCCAGCGCCTCTCGCGCCCGTAGAGCGGTTGCTTCCGGCTCCGATAGTAGCGATTGCCATAGCTGTCGACGCCGGCCTTCTTTCCGTTCAGCCAAGTATGGAGAAGGGTGCCGACATCCATCGCGTGCAAGCCTATTCCTGATGGCGATCCGGCGATCGACCCGGTGCTGTCTCGCCGCCAACCGCTGGCGTCTGGACTATGGCACCGCGGCGAACATCCGTCCAGCCGCCGCGTCGCTTCAGATGCTCGGCCGGTCGCTCTCACGCCAGCGACTATGCCGCCGCGTTCGTACAGCGTGACAGCCCGACCGGCAGGGGCAATGGCATCTTCGCGCTCGCCCAGCTGAGCCTCGCATTCCAATTATTACCCCAAATAGGCCATTAAATTCCGGAATTACCAAATTTTGGTCACAATTTCATATAACTCTTCGTGGCCCACAGGGGTGCCGTGATAACTTAAAGGCAAAAGAAAATGAGGCAAAATGCGTCTGAAAATGAGTTGCGGTGCGTCTACAGGCAAAAGGAGAAAACGCGATAGGAGATTGCGCAATGACATTCTGCCGTAATATTACGGTGCCGAGTTTGATACTTCCGACCTGCCTCGCGGCGCTGGCATCGTTCTCTTTAATTCCTCAAGCGAACGCCGCTATCAACTGCGTCCCGCCCCCTGCACTGTCAAAACCGATCACATTCACCGACAAGTGTCCCGGCGATCGCGGCGGCCCCCACGCGGTGAACGCCAGGGGCAGAGACGTGTACATCCAACTGCCCAAGAACAAGATCTGCAGTAGAAGCATTACGGTCACGAACGCCCGAAACATCCGCATTACCGGCGGGCAAATCGTCTTCAATGACAGCAAGCAGGGCGTCATCAATATTGGCATGACCCAGGGAACGACATTTATCGACGGCATGCTGATCGACGTAAACAGGCACTCCGCCGACGCGATCCGTGTCTACCGGCACAAAGGCAAGCTGGTCGTCCAGAACACCCACATCAAAGGAGTCAGCGGGACCGTCAAAGGCACCCATGGCGATGTTACCCACGCCCAGGGCGGCGGCCCCCTGCAGGAGCTGACGCTGCAAAATGTGACCGGAATGACCGGCTATCAGGGGCTCTTTACGCCTTATCGGCCCGGCTCCGGACATGGTACGCACAAGCTCAGGCTGGAGCGGGTGAACGTCGGCTACGACCGCGGCATACCGAAATCGACCGGCGCGCGGAAGCCGTTGAAGCTGCTGTACTTCGGGAGCGCCAACAACAGCGGCGATCGCGTGCCCGACCGCGGCACGTCGCTCAGCAACGTCTATGTCGACGTCAGCTATTGGAATTTCCCGTACCAGAAGTCGATTTACGCCGAGCCGCGCCCCGGATCGGGCGGGTGCGCGACCTTCGACGGCCGGCAGAAAATCTCCGGTCGGGTGTGCAGCGGCAGGCCCGGCGGCGGCGATTTCGCGCGCATTTCAGACGTCGGGCGCAGCTACAACCGCTCAAAATTCTGCCGACGATAGCTGTGAGCTTTTAACATGTTGTCCATTCGGCTTGGGACCGGGGAGAATGGAGTGACCATGCTTCAGACATCCTTGGGGGAGGCGCGGATGAACGTGCATAATAATGCCCGCTTAACGCCGATGGGTCGACAACGCATGGTGCGGATGATGCTGAGCACGCAAACCGCACAGGCCGCCGCACGTGCCTGCGGAATTTGTCCGCGGAGCGACAACTGGAACCTCCATTCGGCCTGATGACAACCCCGGAGCTATGGCGGCTGAAAGAAAAAGCGGCTTCGCCCACGCTCCGGGGTATCGTCATCGAATTTCCGCGGCTATGGTGCCGACAGCTGCTGACATCGCCGGACCACTCATCCGGCGAGAGGAAAAACAGGATAAAATTCCTGGACCTGCTCTTGAGATCATGCTAAGTCTGCGGCCAATAAAAAGGGAGAAGCCCGGGACGGTGTTTATAACCGTGGAATGGGGGCTTCACGATCATGTTCGACCTGCAGCAAGGATGGCTTCGCGTTCGCGATCTTCCCGCGGACGTGCTGGAGGACATGCCTGACTATCTGCGCGGCGCATTTGCCGGTGCGCGACGCTTCGATTTTGAGGTTGAAATGATCTGCGCCGGCGTTCGGGTTCCGGCGGAGCGGCGGGCGCGGCGACGCCTTGTCCTGGTCGCCGACGACGGCGAGGATCCCGCAGAGCGGGGGCCTCTCGCGTTCGATTTGAATGCCGTTGCCGCCGACGTTCGCGCCGCTCGCCGCGTTTTCGTGATCTCGGCGCAGGCGGACCACGAGATTTTCGCCAACGCCTATGCTGCGGCGGTTGCGGATTTTGCCAGGGGCGGTACCTGCGCGGTGATCATCGAGACCGACCGCCGGCTCGAACAGACCTGGATTCGTGCCCTGACGTCCCTGCGGACCTGCGTTTCAATCGCCGCCGATCCGTCGCTGAGAGCGGTCGCCTAGATCAACCTGCTTGGTGAAAACGGCTGTAAGCAAAAAGTTGATCGATTACGCAGACTTCGAGCATCTCAAACTGCGCCCATGTGGACGCAGAATACTTCAGACATGCGCGCTCCAGCCGTTCAGCCGTCACTGCAGAGCGTCGGGCAGCGCTCCAGCCATGCATCGAGGTAGGCCGTGAAGGCTTCGGCCGACAGCGGCTCGCTGAAGACATAGCCCTGGGCCGCGTCACATGCGCGGCGCCTGAGAATGGAGAGCTGCTTCGTCGTCTCCACCCCCTCGGCGACGACGCAAATGTCCAGCCGGTGAGCCACGGCGATGATGGCTTCGACGAGCGAGGCCTGGACCGGGCTGGCGGTCATGCGTCTTATCAGCGACGACTCGATCTTGACCGTCGTCAGCGGGTATTTCGAGAGGGAGTTCAGCGACGACAGGCCGGTGCCGAAGTCGTCTACGGTCAGCCGCACGCCGGCGGAGGCAAGCTTGCGCACCGAACCGACGATCTGCGGCAGTTCGATCATGAGCAGGCTTTCGGCGAACTCGAGATGCAGGCTTTCGGCCGGCAGGTCGTTATCGCGCAGGCCGCTCAACACGGCGTCGGCCAGGGCGTCGCCGCGAAATTCGCGGCTGCAGACGTTGACGGAGACGAAAAAGCCGTCGTTGCCCTGCCGGCGCCAATCCGCGGCGGCGCGACAGGCGGTCTCGACGATCCAGGTTCCGATGGGGACGATCAGACCCGTTTCTTCGGCGACGTGAACGAAGTGCTCCGCCTCGACGATACCGATCTCGGGATCGTGCCAGCGCAGCAGCGCTTCAGCCCCGAGCACCTTGCCCGTTTCCAGGTTGACGATCGGTTGATACATCACTCGAAGCTCTTCGCGTTCGATGGCGAGACGCAGGCGCGCTGCGGCACGATTGCGGTTGATCGCGCGCACGTTCAGCTCCGGGGTGAAGAACCTCAAGGTGTTTCGGCCGGAGGTCTTGGCCTGGTACATGGCCGAATCTGCGTTCCGCAGGAGGATTTCCGCTTCGCCGCCGTCTTCCGGAGCGATTGTGATGCCGATGCTGGCGCCGACGAAGGCTTCGCGGCCATCCAGGCGAAACGGCGCCGACACCGCCTCGATGATCTTGCGCCCGACGCTCTCGGCGTCGGCGCTGGAGCGAAGATCGGGCAGCACCGCCGTGAATTCATCGCCGCCGAGCCGGGCCACGGTATCCTCCTCGCGCACGCAGGTCTTGATGCGTTCGCCGAGGTTGCGCAGGAAGCGGTCGCCCATGGCGTGGCCGAAGGTGTCGTTGATCGACTTGAAGCCGTCAATGTCGATGAACAGGACGCCGACCTTGCGGAACCGCCGGCGGCTGGTGGCGATGGCGGCCGACAGCCGGTCGAGCGCGAGCGACCGGTTCGGCAAGTCGGTCACGGGGTCGAAGTTCGCCTGCTGCTGCAGCCGATCCTCGTAAATCCGCCTGAGAGTGATGTCGCTGATCGTCCAGTAGGTTGACGCAACGCCGCCCCACATGACGAGGCGGACGCGGACATCCAGCCAAATAATCGTGCCGTCCTTCTTGACTCCCCGGCATTCGAACGCCTTCGGTGCGAACAGGCCACTGGTGCGCGCGCGTCGGTAGCGCTTCAACCTGTCGCGCTCTTCTTCGGCGAAAAGGTCGTCCAGGCTTGGCAGCGCGAGAAGGTCTGCGGCCTGCGCATAGCCGAAGATGGACGCCATCGCGCGGTTGGCATAGATCGGCGCCTCGTTGCCGACAATAAGGACGCCGTAGGCAGCGCTTTCAATCAGTTCATGAAACGGCGCGACCGCCTGCGGTGAAGGGGGACCGCTCGGCTGTGCTGCGAAGACCTCGTTGTAGACCGCGACAAAATGGCTGATGGCGCCGTTCGCGTCCCTTACCGGGGCAATGACGGCTTCCGCATCGATAGTCGCTGCCGTCGGCCCGGCGGTTACAGACAACCCCGCGCCACTCTCCACCGGCGCGGAGCGTCGCCCACAGGTTGCCATGCGAAGCGGCGTCGGCCGCCTCGGACTTGAGGAACCGCGGGTTGCGCCCGAGCACGTCGATGCGCCCGTAGCCGGTGAGGGCGCCAAAACGGGGGTTGACGTAGACGATGCGGCCCTCGGCGTCGGTAATCATCATCGCCGCCGGGCTCTGCTCGATCGCCCACCAAAGCGTGCGCAGCGCCCGCCGCTCCGCCGCCGTGTACGTTTCGGATTCGGTCGCCGGCGGCGCGAGCAGGGAAGAGGGCGCTTGCGGTAGATCTGGCATCGGGCACTCGCCTCGTTGAACCGATGACGCCTCTGCCACCTTGCGAATGCACGCTTCGCAAGACGACGACCGGCGCGTTGGCCCCATCGTCGGCAGTTATCGACCTCGTGTCAGTGATCCCGATCACGTTCTCGCCGCTGGCGAAAGATTCGTTGCCGCGCCTTTCCACGAAGACAGATCCCAGCCCGTCAGTCCCTCGAGCCTTGTCACGTCGTCCCTGTAATACCCATACAAGGCATCTTTGCAATCCTTGCTGAGTGCCGGCCTTTTACCATCCAAAATGTGTTGTGACAGCAGCGCCGAACCGAAGAACATTGCCTTGCCGATGAGGCGGAGAAGAAGTTGATCTTTCGGATACGCTCTCGTATTCGTCTCGTTCTTTCGGAAAGAGATCTTGCCGCCCAAGCGCATGATCCTTTGGCTGATCAGATTGTAATGTCCAGCTTGGCGCCGGGCCTCCTGGCCGGGCGGCTGAAAATCCGGATCGACCTCGAGAAAGTCAAAAACCCTGCGGAAACTGCCCTGCCGGTCGGTGAGCAGATCCTCCTGCTTTATCAGCAGAAGCTTCCCGCTATCCAGAAAATGTCCGTACCTGCTAATGTATTTGTAGTACTTCCCGAACTCCAGGATGTCGCCGGAGCGCTTGTATCGTTGCGCATAACGACCTTCGAGCAGATTTCGCATGCCGGTCTCTGCGTCCTGCAGCGGAATGTAGGATCCCGACATGTAGTAGAAGTACGCCGACAGAGCGCGGTCGACGGGATTTCTCAGGACCGCGATGAGCTTCGCGTCGGGGACCGCGCTGCGGATGCGTTCGGGAACCTCGGGGCGGCCGAGCGAGCTTGGCCGCTTGATGCCGAGGCGACGCTCCGTCCGACCCGAGAAAAGGGAGTCGATGAACGCCTCGCTGAAGTTCTGGTAATCTGGATCTTCGAAAATCGCGAGCTCGTCTTTGTAAATGAAAACGTCCGGATGCTGCGACAGGCAGTACTGCAGGTACGTGCTCGCCGATTTCTGCGCGCCCAGGATAAGGAAATTCAGTCGCATTTACGGCCTATGGTTCGGGATCTCGGGAAAAACCGTTATCTGTCCAGAGCATCCTGCGCCGGACTGGGCGCAGACGGGATGCTCGATGTTATCTAGCCGATCAACATTCTGTTTTAGGATGAGTTCTATCCGAAATCAGGTTTGATCTAGGCGAAAGGCGCGCGCCTGTCACCTGTGCTGCTGCCGGCTCAGCGATCGCCGCGACCGCGGTTCGGCGCCACATATGGGTTCTTTCCGCTCCGCAGGTAAAGGCGGATCGGCAACCCGGCGAAGCCGAAAGCGTCCCGCAGACCATTGATCAGGTAGCGCTGATAGGCTTCCGGGAGCGAGCGGATCCGGCTGGCGAAAAGGACGAACGTTGGCGGCCGGGCTTTGACCTGGGTCAGGTAGCGCAGCCGGATCCGCTGGCCGTCGACAAGCGGCGGCTGATGGCGCTGCTGGATCTCCTCGAGCCAGCGATTGAGCCGCGGCGTCGGGATCCGGCGGTTCCAGCCGTCGTAGGCGGCGAGCGCCGCCGGCATAAGTCGATCGGCGCCTCGGCCGGTCAGCGCTGAGAGGCGCACCACCGGGACGCCGCGGACCTGAGGCAGCGACGTTTCCAGCCGTTCATCGATTGCGCGCAGGGCAGCGCCGGGGTCGGCGACCAGATCCCATTTGTTCGCGGCGATGATCAGCGCCCGACCTTCCTCGACAACCAGCCGGGCAATCGTCAGATCCTGTTTCTCCAGTCCGGCGGTGGCGTCGAGGGTGACTACGACCACGTGGGCGAAGCGCACCGCCCGTCTCGCATCGGCGCCCGCCAGCGCCTCCAGCCGACCGGTGACATTGGCTTTTCGCCGCAGCCCGGCGGTATCGACCAGCTCAATGGTTCTTCCGGCGTCGGTCCAGGCGACCGCGATGGCGTCGCGGGTAATCCCGGCCTCGGGTCCGGTCAGCAGGCGTTCGACGCCGAGCAGCCGGTTGATAAGCGTCGACTTGCCGACATTGGGCCGCCCCACCACCGCAAGCCGCATCGGCCGCTGATCGTGATCCGCCGCCTCGCCGGTGCCCCCTCCGGCGCTCTCGTCGCCGTCGTCGCGTCTCCCGCCGAGGTCATTCTCGCCGCCGCGACGGCGTGTCCGTCTCCGTGGCCTCTCCGCCGGCTCCGGCATCAGCGGCGCCAGCGCCTCGAAGAGGTGGCCCAGCCCTTCGCCATGCTCGGCGGAAATCGGCGCGGGATCGCCAAGACCGAGCGCATAGGCCTCCAGCAGGCCGACTTCGCCGCTCCGGCCCTCGCACTTGTTGGCGACGAGAATCACCGGGATCGCGCCGCGGCGCAGCACGTCGGCGAAGGCTGTGTCGAGCGGCGTGATGCCGGCGCGGGCGTCGATCAGCATCAGCGCCGCGTCGGCCTCGGCCAGCGCCATCGCGGTCTGTGTCCGCATCCGCGCCTCGAGCCGGTCGCCGGGGGAGTCATCGAAGCCGGCCGTGTCGATGACCCGGAAGAGCAGGTCGCCGAGTTGGGCTTCGCCTTCGCGGCGGTCTCGGGTGACCCCCGGCAGGTCGTCGACCAAGGCCAGCCGTTTGCCGACGAGCCGGTTGAACAGCGTCGATTTGCCGACGTTTGGCCGGCCGACGATCGCGAGGGTAAAGTCCGACGACAGGATGGCGTCCTCAGCGGTAGGCTGCGAGGGTGGCGTCCTTGAGCAGAACGAAAAGCGTGTTGTCGGCCACAATTGGCGGTACCGCCGCTCCATCGCGAAGATGTTCGCGGCCTAGGATCGAGCCATCGTAGGGCGAGACGCTGTACATCCGGCCCGATGTGCTGGCCACAAGCAGCCGGTTACCGGCGAGCACCGGGCCAAGCCAGAGCATCGGATCCTTCTGCTTGGCCTCATGTTCGTAGTCCGGCAGCGACGTAACCCAGTAGACCCGCCCGTCGACCCGCGACATGCAGATGAGGTCGTTGTCCTTGGTCAGCTGATAGACGAAGCCGCCGGCGGTCCAGGGGTGGAACAGACCGCCGATGTCCTGCTCCCAGACGCGGCTGCCGATGCGCAGATCGATGGCGGCGAGAACACCGCCATAGCTGATGGCGAAGACCCCGCCGCGATCGATGACCGGGCCTGCATGAATCTGGGCAACGGCGGCGAGTTCGTCGGTGCGCCGCGTCGCCGCCAGCGAGTCGCTCCAAAGAACCCGCCCGTTCTCCTGACGGAGCGCGACCAGCTCGCCGGACGAAAAGGGAGCGACGACGACGCCGGCGTCCACGGCCGGGCCGCCGCCGCCGATCAACCGCGCCGTCTCGCCAATCGCCTGATAGGTCCACAACTCGGCACCGCTCGCGGCATCGAGGGCGATCAGCCTGCTGTCGAGGGTGATGACGAAAAGCCGCCCGCCAGCCGCCGTCGGATCGGCGTGCACCGGGTTGGCGATGCTGGTCCGCCAGAGGACGGCGCCGGAGGCCGCGTCGAGGGCGATTACCTTGGCGAAGCCGGTGGCTGCGAAGACGCGCCCCTGGTCATAGGTGAGCCCGCCGGCAATGGCGTCGCGATCGCCCTGGCCGTCGGCGAGGTCGATCCGCCACGCGCGGGCGCCATCCTCGACCGCGAAGGCCGAGACGACGTGCTTGCTGTCCATGGTGTAGACGCGGCCTTCGCCGATGACGGGGGAGGGCATGCGCGGCCGCTCATGGGAGAGGCCGGTGCCGATGTCGGCAGTCCATGCGGGCCGCGGCTGCTCGGCGAGCGCAAGGTGCTGCATCGCGTTGCCGACGGTGCCGCCGGCCGTCGGCCAGTCCGAATCAAGCTGCGGCGGCGGGAGTCGAATCTGCTCCAGATTGGCCCCGGGGTCCGGCGCGATTTCCCGCTCATGCGCCAGAACCGAGATGCGCGTTCCCTGCAACGGCTCCTTCTCGTCCGATCCGCAGGCGCTGGCCAGCGTGGAGACAACAAAGCAGGCAAGGACGGCGGATAAGAAATGGCGGCGCCGGGGGGCGCAGCGATCGGCCATTGACGTCATTTCCCGGCAGATGAAGGGTGCAAGGGATCCGGCGACGTGACGGCGTCGGGCGTCGGCCCGAGGCGGGCGATCATTTCGGAGGCGCGCGCCCGAATTCCCTGCGGTGTTTCGACATCGTCGCGCAGCTTCGTGTACAGCTCCCGCGCCCCGGTAACATCGCCGCGCTGCAGGGCGAGAGCCGCACCGAGCTCCCGCGCCGAATAGCGCCAGGGGTTCGAGTCCTCGCTCAACGGGGACAGCCGGGTCGCCAGCGTGTCGAGGTCCGCACCCGACGCGCCGGCGCCGAGGCGAGTCGCAACGGCCCGAAGGGTTGCGAGATCTCGGTAGAGGGGCTCGCTGCTTGCGCTGGCGATCCGGTCGTAAGCGACGGCGGCCTCGTCGCGGCGGCCCTGGGCGGCGAGCAGCGCCGCTTCGCGAAGGCCGGCGAGCATTGCATACCCGTCGCTCCCCTTGACCGCCAGCGCTGCGAAGGCGTCCGCGGCGGCCGCGGGGTCGGTCTGCGCCAGGGTCTCGGCGGCGATGAAGTCGGCGCTGCGGGCTTCGCGGCGGCTCGTCTCCCAGGCCCGCCATCCCTGGAACGCGGCGACGGCGAGCACGACGGCGATCGCGGCGCCGATCAGCCACGAGCCGTAGCGTTTCCACAACGTCTCGAGCTTTTCCCGGCGCAGATCCTCCTGAATCTCCCTCAGCAGATTTTCTTGTACGGGATCGGCCAATCAATCCTCCCAAAGAACGAAGCGCGCAAACCGGCCGGCGCGTCTGGACAGTGAATACCGCGGGTTGAGTGAATACGCAAACGACGCCGCTGCGCCACTGCCATCCGCGCCGCCCTGGCCGCCATGGCGCGGACCCACGTGCGCGCCACTAACCGCGGGTGAGCGCCGATACTCCTGTGCTTGACCCTGCGCAAGACCCTGCGCCCGGGCGCCCGGACCCACATTCGGTCGCCAATCGGCCAGTGCCTTGCCGAGCCGCTCGAAATCCTCCTCGTTGCCGGGAATGCCGAGACGCAGCCAGCGCGAGAAGTCGGCGAAGCGGCGGACCAGCACGCCACGCACGGCCAGGTGCTCGAACAGCGCCGCGGCGTGCTCGCTGTCGACGAGGCGGAAAAGCGGCGTCCCGCCGACAAGGCCAAGCCTGGCGCGGACGAGCAGGCCGTCGAGCCGCCCGGTCGCGGCCTTGAGGCGCACCCGCGTCGCCCTGATCCAGGCGTCGTCGCTCAACATCACGGCGCCGACGGCGGCGGCCGGCCCCGACACCGCCCATGGCCCGAGCGCGGTCCGTAGGCGCTGCGCCAGATCCTCGCCGGCCAGGGCGAAGCCGAGGCGCATGCCGGCCAGACCGAACATTTTGCCGACCGAGCGCAGGACGACGAGGTTACCTTTCCCGACGGACCCGGCGGCGCTGACCTCCGGGACCACATCGGCGAAGGCCTCATCGACGATGACCAGCCGGTCGCGCGCGAGAGCCGCGAGCCGCTGCGGATCGACGATCCGGCCGTCGGGATTGTTCGGGTTGACGACGATGACGATGCCGGCTTCGGCCGCCGCGTCCAGGCCGCCCGACCGTACCGCGTGGCCGGCCGCGGTCCAGGCCCGCTCGTGCTCGCAGTAGGTCGGCGAAACCACGAAGACACGCTGGAGCGGGAACAGCCGCGGCAGCCACTGGATCAGGGCCTGCGTCCCGGGGGCCGGAACAACGCGATCCGGTTCGTCGATGCCGTAACAACGCGCCGCCAACTCCCTCAGCCACGCATCGAGGCCGGCGTCGGGGAGACGGTGCCAGTATTCTCTGGCGAGTTCGGGCAACGGATAAGGCTTGGCGTTGATGCCGGTCGAGAGGTCGAGCCAGCGGTCGCGGGCGATGCCATAGCGTTCGCACGCGGCATCAAGCATGCCGCCGTGGAGCATCCACTCAGCCATGATCTGCGTTCACTACAATCCTCACCCTGTTGCCAGTCCGTAGCTCAAGAGCCAACACACGTCCAGCGCGATGAAGCCGCTCCACGCTCTCCCCCGGCGCGGCTTGTGCAGATCAGCTAACGAAATAGAGAAGGATCGCGACGGCCAGCAGGAGCCCGGGCACCCAGATGACTGGCGCCAGTCCGGTCCTTGCCGCGTCGGGTTTCGCCGCGTCCTGCCTCGTTTCGATCATTCGTTCGCCGAACAGGCGCATTGGAGTCCTCCACTGTTGCTGTCGACGAAGAACCGGGTTTGCAGATGCGCCGCCCCGCGGCGGCGACCTGCCCTCGTCGAAGCCCGGTACTGGAAGGCGAGTACTTTCGGCATTTGACGTCATTCATCTATCCTTGTGAAGCCGCTCACGCGGGGGTTGCCGGCGCTGCAATGGCCTTTCAGTCTTACGGCTCCGGAAACCGCCACGCGTAGCGATTGCACAGCATGGTCAACGGGCCCATTTGCAACGCATCGTGCAAGCAGCGATGCTCGTGAAGAAGCGGGCTCGGTGACGGCTAGTAGGACGCGACTGCGGCAGGTCCGGACAGCTCGGCGGGACAGGTGGTACAATTGTCATGGCGCCCGCGACGATTTGCGGGACCGGGACGGTGACGGTGAGGAACGAGAGACGATGAAGAATAACCGCGGCCTCGCGCTCTGGGTCATCGTCGGCTTTGGCGTTTTGTTGCTGTTCACCCAGCTTCAGCCGGCGGCGCCGCAAACCGGGCAATCTCACCTCGCATACTCCGATTTCATTGCCGGCGTTAACGACGGGCGCGTTTCCAGCGTCACCATCCGCGGCCAGGAAATTACGGGGCGTTATGAAGATGGTCAGGTCTTCCGAACCTACGCCCCCGACGGCGCCGACGTGGTCGCGCCATTGCGGGCGAAGGGCGTCAGGATCCAGGCGGAGCCGCCACCGCAGCCGAGCATGCTCTGGTCGTTGTTCATCTCCGCTTTCCCGGCCCTGCTGCTGATCGGGGTGTGGATCTATTTCATGCGCCGGATGCAGGGAGGACCGGGCGGCGTCCTCGGCTTCGGCAAGAGCCGGGCGAAGATGCTGACCCAGGACACCCGGCGTCTGACCTTCGCCGACGTTGCCGGTATTGACGAGGCCAAGCAGGAACTCGAGGAACTGGTCGAGTATCTCAAGGCGCCGGACAAATTCCGCCGGCTGGGCGGACGCATCCCGCGCGGCTGCCTGCTCGTGGGCCCGCCCGGCACCGGCAAGACGCTGATGGCGAGGGCGATCGCCGGCGAGGCCAATGTGCCGTTCTTCTCGATTTCGGGATCGGACTTCGTCGAAATGTTCGTCGGCGTCGGCGCGTCTCGGGTGCGCGACATGTTCGAGCAGGCCAAGCGGAACTCTCCGTGCATCATCTTCATCGACGAAATCGACGCCGTCGGCCGACGCCGCGGCGCCGGCCTGGGCGGCGGACACGACGAACGCGAGCAGACACTCAACCAGCTCCTTGTCGAGATGGACGGCTTCGAGGCGAACGAAGGCGTCATCATCATCGCCGCGACCAACCGGCCGGATGTTCTCGATCCGGCACTGCTGCGCCCCGGCCGCTTTGATCGGCAGGTGGACGTGCCGAATCCGGATGTCCTCGGTCGCGAGCAGATCCTCAAAGTGCACATGCGCAAGGTGCCGACCGCCCCGGATGTGGATCCGCGGGTGATCGCACGCGGCACGCCCGGGTTCTCCGGCGCCGATCTGGCCAACCTCGTCAACGAGGCTGCGCTGCTCGCCGCGCGGGCCGGCAAGCGGCTTGTCGGCATGATCGATCTCGAGTCGGCCAAGGACAAGGTGATGATGGGCGCGGAGCGGCGCTCGATGGCCATGACCGAGCAGGACAAGCGACTGACGGCCTACCACGAGGCCGGACACGCGCTTGTCGGGCTGCTGGTGGCGGGCAACGATCCTCTGCACAAGGTAACCATTGTCCCGCGCGGGCGCGCGCTGGGGCTCACCGCCAATCTGCCCGAGCGCGACCGTTACACCTTCAAGAAAAGCGAACTTGTCGCCCGCTTGGCGATGATGTTCGGCGGTCGGGTCGCCGAATCGCTGATTTTCGGTTACGAAGAGGTTACGACCGGCGCGACCAACGACATCCAGCAGGCGACCAACCTGGCCCGGCGCATGGTGACGGAGTGGGGCATGAGCGAGACGCTTGGGCGGCTGCGCTACAACGCCAGCGACGACGAGGTGTTCCTCGGCCACTCCGTGACCCGCAGCCAGCATCTGTCCGAGGACACCGCGCGCCTGATCGACGAGGAGGTTCGGCGGATCGTCGAGGCGTCCGAGAAGGAGGCGCGACGGGTGCTCGGAGAGAACATCGATGTCCTGCATCGGGTCGCGCAGGCCCTGCTCGAATTCGAAACCCTGTCGGGAGACGAAACCCGCCGCATCGTCGAGGGCGGGAGCATCCAGCGCGAGGCCCCCGACAAGACCGAGCCACAGCCGCCGAAATCCTCCGTGCCCTCTGGCGGTCTGAAGCCGAACAAGCCCGATACCGGGCCTCTCGGCGGCCCGGAACCGGGACTGCAGCCGCAAGGCTGACGGCTTCCGGGTCTCGGCGACCCCCCCCCCGACGCCCCGAGGAACGGCGGGCGCACTCTTGGTTGTGTCCGGCGGAACACATTCGTTGTTGCCGTGGACCGTGAGGGTTAAGATCCTCCTTTCAATCGCCGGGAGGAGGGAACCCCAATGGCAAAACAACCGAACAACCCATTCATGCCCATGGATTTCTCAAAGATGATGGCGGGCGTGCAGATGCCGGGCATCGACATGAATGCAATGATGACCGGTTACAGCCGCAACATCGAGGCACTGACGGAAGCCAATCGGCGCGCCTACGAAGGCATGCAGGCCGTGATGACCCGGCAGACCGAGATCTTCAAGCAGACGATGGAAGAGGCGGCCGCCATGTCGCGTGAGATGGCGACGCAGAAGAAGCCGGAAGAAATGATGGCGAAGCAGACCGAGCTGGCCAAGGCCGCGTTCGAACGGGCGCTGACAAACATGAAAGAGCTGGCCGAGATGGTGACGAAGGCCAATCGCGAGGCCACCGATGTCATCAACAAACGCATCGCCGACAGCCTTGCCGACGTTCGTAACCTGTACATGAAGTGACGCGCGGCCGTTCCGCTCGCGCCCATCTCGATAATCGGGCGCTGTCCCGAGTCGCCGGTCTCAGCGCCGGATCCCGTTCGGAGCGCGGGTCGTCGCGGCGCCGATACGCGGCGTCAGGGTTTCAGGGCGGGACAACAGGGCCTTCGGGTTCAGTCAGCGGGGGGGGCGGTTGCGTGATACCGATCGAATCCGTCTGCGTTCTGTGCGGCTCAGGGGAGGGAACCGCGCCCGCCTATCGGGCGGCCGCGGCGGCCCTCGGCCGGGCGCTTGCGACGCACGGGATCAGACTGATCTTCGGCGGCGGCTCGGTCGGGCTGATGGGCGCTGTTGCGGACGCGGTTCTTGACGCCGGCGGCGAGGCCGTCGGCGTCATTCCCGACTTTCTCATCCGCTACGAGATCGGCCACAAGCGGCTGAGCGACCTCGTCGTGACCGACAGCATGCACGAGCGCAAGCGGCGCATGTTCGAGATGGCCGACGCCTTCGTCGTCCTTCCCGGCGGACTGGGAACCCTCGACGAGACATTCGAGATCGTGACCTGGAAGCAGCTGCGTCTGCATGCCGCGCCGATCGTGGTTCTGGATGTCGACGGCTACTGGGAGCCGCTGCGCGCTCTGATCGACTCCGTCATTGCCGCCCGCTTCGCCCATCCCAAGGTGGCTGAGCTGATGACCTTCGTCTCTTCGCCCGACGAAGTCATCGCGGCGCTGGAGACCGCGCCGCAGCCGGTCCGGAACGTTGCCATCGGTCATCTGTAGAAGCGAAACCCATCGAGGCGCGGTTGAACGCGCGGATTAATACGTCGGCTAAGCCTCATCAACGCGCTGCCTGATCCTTGAAAAACCCACGGGCGCCGCGTAGGGTCCGCCGGTCCGAGCGAGGGGGCTTGGCAGAACGCGAACGTATCGCCAAGGCGGTCACCGGACGGCCCGCAGGAGAACCGGATCATGAACAAGATCAAGGTGGTTAACCCGATCGTCGAGCTCGACGGCGACGAGATGACTCGGATCATTTGGGGCTTCATCAAGGAGAAGCTGATCCTTCCGTATCTCGACGTCGATCTCAAGTACTACGACCTCGGCATGGAGAAACGCGACGAGACCGACGACCAGATCACGGTCGATGCGGCGAACGCGATCAAGCAGCACGGGATCGGGGTGAAGTGCGCGACCATCACCCCCGATGAAGCGCGGGTCAAAGAGTTCAACCTGAAGAAAATGTGGAAGTCGCCGAACGGCACCATCCGCAATATCCTTGGCGGCACCGTCTTCCGCCAGCCGATCATCTGCAAGAACGTGCCGCGTCTGGTTCCCGGTTGGACAAAGCCGATCGTCATCGGCCGTCATGCCTTCGGCGATCAGTACAGGGCGACCGACTTCGTTGTGCCCGGCGCCGGCAAGCTCACCATCCGCTTCCAGCCCGCGGGCGGTGGCGAGCCGATCGAGCACGAGGTCTTCGACTTCCCCAGCGGCGGCGTTACCATGGCGATGTACAACCTGGACGAGTCGATCCGCGGCTTCGCCCACGCCTGCTTCAAGTACGCCCTCGACCTCGGCTGGTCGCTCTATCTCTCGACCAAGAACACCATCCTCAAAGCCTATGACGGCCGCTTCAAGGATCTGTTCGAGGAGATTTACGAGAGCGACTACAAGGGCAAGTTCGCCGAGAAGGGGATCACCTACGAGCATCGGCTCATCGACGACATGGTCGCCGCGGCGATGAAGTGGGAAGGCGGCTTCGTATGGGCCTGCAAGAACTACGATGGGGATGTCCAGTCCGACACGGTGGCCCAGGGCTTTGGCTCGCTCGGGCTGATGACCTCGGTGCTGATGACCGCGGACGGCCACACCGTGGAGGCCGAGGCCGCGCACGGCACGGTCACCCGGCACTTCCGCATGCACCAGCAGGGCAAGGAGACCTCGACGAACCCCATCGCCTCGATCTTTGCCTGGACCCGGGGCCTGAGCTACCGGGGCAAGTTCGACGACACCCCGGATGTGACGGCCTTCGCCGAGGATCTCGAACAGGTCTGCATCGACACCGTCGAAAGCGGCTCGATGACCAAGGATCTGGCGATGCTGATCGGTCCGGATCAGCCGTGGATGACGACCACGCAGTTTCTCAACAAGCTCGACGAGAACCTGAAGAATCGCCGCGGCATGAGCTGAGGCAAAGGCGAATGGCCGGGTCGTATCGCGTCCGACTTGACGCAAGCCATTCGCTTTCCTAAAAGGAGCGCAGGTGAGGGGCCTTCGCGGGCCCCAACTTTTTTGGAGGCCGTACCGATGGCGAGACGCTGCAGCGTGACCGGCAAGGGCGTGCTGACCGGTAACAATGTCAGCCACGCCCACAACAAGACCCGCCGGCGCTATCTGCCGAACCTCCAGACGACCTCGGTATTCAGCGAGTCGCTGGGGCGGATGGTGCGGCTGCGGTTGTCGACCAGCGCGCTGCGGACGATCGAGCACAGCGGCGGCTTCGACGCTTTTCTCCTCGGCGCCCGGACGCCGGTGCTCCCAACGGACCTTCGCCGGCTCAAGAGGCAGGTCGAGAAGGCCCGCGCCGCCGGCTGATGGCGACGCGGCCACAGCCGCTCCCACTCCACATCGGCAGATCGCTTCGAATTTGACAGTCTCCTCCCTCGGCCGACAAACCGCGGAGGCGGCATCGAGTCCGACAGGGGCAATGCGTCATTCCCAAAGTGCACCATCTACCTGACAACAGGCCATGCACGGCGTTGATGCCTTGATCATAAACGGATCGCCATAGCTTCAGCCTCGGCTCATGGCGCCGTAGGCCGCATGTGGCCAACGGAGGTTTCGCACCACAGAATGGTATCGGTGCCGGAACGCCAAAAGGATCATGCCGCAAGAATCGGGTTAACAAGCGTTTGGCCAACGGTATTAGCATACCGTGCGGGAGGGAAGACGTTCATCCGTTCAATCCCGTAAGGCGCACCAACGGACAGTACAATCAAGCCGGTCTTAGGTGGATTGATTAGATCCACCCCTGCTTTTCTGCCGCAACCTTCAGCTCCGCGGCGATCTGCTTAGCCGTGCGTTCGGCCGCGCCTTCAATCGTCTCCGAACCCGATGCCTCCCCGTATGCTTTCGCCGCACCGGAAACTACCAGACCGACCGGGTTGGCCGTGGCAACAGCCACGACAAGCGGAGTAGCACCGCCTGGCGTCTTGCCACTGCCTGCGTCAACCGAGCCGGAACCGAGTGGGCGCAGACCTTCAGCGGTCATCACGAAGCCATTGACCACCGTCTTTAGCTCAGCGGCACCGGCGCCGAAACCGAGCCCGACGCGCTTAGCGGCGCTGCCTTCATTAACCGTAGTGAAGTAGCCAACGATCGCGATATCGTTCACCCGCAGCGCCGGCTGGCCAGCCGCCAGTGTCGCTGGCAGTCCCATGTTCCGGAGCTCCGTGGCGAGGTTCTTCGCAATATCAGCGCCCAGCTTACGACCTAACGCGAGTTGCTCGGCTGTTGGTTTCATCGAGCCAAATCCTGGGCCCGAGATCGAGACGCCGGCTGGAAGGTCGGATGGGGTAGCGGCAAAATCATAGACGATGATGCGATCTGGCTTGGTGAGCTTTCCCTGATAGGGCTTATTTTCGGTGACTTTACTCGATGCGCATCCCGCAAGGAAAACGATTGCGAGCAACCATATAGCCGCGCGCGGATAAGCTCTCATTGCAGGGCTGTTCAGTTCTCCTGCTGTGAGGGGTGCGTTCTCGTAATACGAGTCTGCGCGGGATTGCCGGTTGGAAAACGAGTCTACCCCGGCGGCGAAAAGTCTAAATCCATGGCGGGCACTTTGGATGGAGGGTGCCATGGCTCCGTTTCCCAACCTTCTGGCGGCTTTAGTGGACGTTCCGGACCCCCGGCGGGCGCAAGGCAAGCGGTATCCGCTGCCGTATCTGCTGATGTTCACGGTGTTGGCGCTGCTAAGCGGGGCCAGGTCCTACCGCGGCGTCATCACCTTCCTGGAGCAGCGGCGGGAGCACCTCAATCACCACTTCGGGGTGGATCTGCAGCGGGCGCCGGTGGTGAACACGCTGCGGACGGTACTGCAGTCGCTGTCGACCGAGGCCCTCGAAGACGCGTTCCGCCGCCATGCCAAAGCCCTGCTGCCCGCGGGTTGCTCCCGGCGGGGGGCGAGGCGGGCGAACAGCCGGTGATCGCCCTCGATGGCAAGACACTGCGCGGCAGCTTCGATCACTTCAACGACCGCAAGGCAGCCCAGACCTTGACAGCATTCGCCTCGGCTTCGGCCATCGTCCTGGCGCATATCGAGATCGAAGACAAGTCGAACGAAATCCCCGCCGCCCAGCAGATGATCCGTGACCTCGGGCTGACCGGCGTCGTGTTCACCGCCGATGCCATGCACTGTCAAAAAAACATTTGAAACCGCCAGGGAGACCGGAAGCTTTCTGGTCGCCCAGGTCAAAGCCAACCAGCAGACCCTGCACGACACGATCGAAGCGATCTGTGCCGCCGAGAAGCCCATCGACAGCGCCGCGAGCGTCGACCGCAACCGCCACGGTCGCCAGGAGCACGTCTGGTCGAGACGTTCGACGTCACCGGCCGTCTCGGCTCCGACTGGGACGGCCTGATCGCCGCCGCCGCCCGCGTCACCCGGCTCACCTGGCACAAGGACACCGCCTCCGGCCGCTGGCACCCCACCGACGAGATATCCTTCTTCGCCTGTCAGATCAGGCTGTCCGCCAGCGCAACCGCCGCGGCGATCCGCCAGCATTGGGGCATCGAAAACCGCAGCCATTACGTCCGTGATGTCAGCTTCTTCGAAGACCACAGCCGCATTCGAACCAAACCCGGCCACTTCGCAAGGTTCCGCAGCTTCGCCCTCAACATCCTGCGCGCCAACGGCACCACCAACGTCAGCAGAGAACTCTACCTCAATGCCCTCAACCCACATCACGCCCTGGGTTACCGGTCAGCGTAAAGGAGAACTGAACAGCCCTGGCTCTCATTGCATGCTCCGATTAAGGATTTTTATTTCGAGACTGGATCAAGCTAGCAATGTTCGACAGTGTCGTGCAAGTGGTCGGAAGGCTCATACATTTGACTCCCGCCGCACGAGATGTGCTGACGGGGCTGCCGTTTGATTAAGAATATATTGCGGACGTTGCCGATCGAGCTGTCGCCATGGCCGATGTCGAAGCCGTCCCTGACGACTTGGTGCCAGGCGGCGTAGACGGCCGCGCTCTCCGACGGAATCGCCGCTCTGCGACTGCAGGAGCAACTGGGCTCGGCTTCTAGATAGGCGGGGCGACGCGCCGATTAAGAACCTAACTGCGAACCGGCCCGGGCGTCACAGCGCCAGCCATGAGGGGATCTGCGGGCTGACGCGGACCCCGCCCGCGGTCAACGGTCCGCCGTCGCCGGCTTTGACGCCTGAATCATCGAGCGCCTCGAGGCGCAGCATGGCCAGGGCGTAATCACCGGCGCCCGAGCGGATCTCGCCGACCTCGTGACCGCCGCGGAGCACAGGCGTTCCGGGCGGCGGAAGGGCGCCTTCGACGGATAGTGGAATCAGTCGCTTCCTGATCAGGGCGCGGTATTTGGTTCGGGCGGTGAGCTCCTGGCCGAGGAAGCACCCCTTGTCCCAGTCGACTCCGTGCAGCTCATCGAAGCCGCATTCGAGAAGTATCGAGCGCTCGACCTTCATGTCACGGCTGCCGTCCGCAAGCCCGAGGGCAATGCGATGACGGTCGTAGGCCGCTGCCGTTTCGGCGATGAACCCCGCGGCCTCCAGCTGCCCTACAGCGTCGGCCCGCGGCAGGATCACCCGCGCTCCGGCGGCGGCCAGGCGAGGATCGACGTAAGCGACGCCGCCGGCAAAGGAGGTGGCCGCGCCGGGATCGTCCGTCGCAAGGCCGGGCAGTTCGGCCGCGCCGGCTCCGAAGAGGGCCGCGACGGCCCAATCGGCGCTGCGCTCTTCGATCGCGACCTTGGAGCGCAGCCGGTAGGGACGCAGCCGGCGGATGAGATCGTCGCTGCGGCCGGCCTCGCAGTCGAGGGCGAGGGTCTCGTCATCCAGCGCAACCACGAAGAAGTCGTGAAGGTACTTGCCCTGGGGGGTGAGGAAGGCGGCGTAGACGGCACGAGATCCATCGACCCGGCGAACATCGTTTGAAATCAGGCCCTGCAGAAACGCCTGCCGGTCCGCGCCGGCAACGGTGACGATGCCCCGACTTTCGAGCTGGACATAGCGCGCGTCTTTCACTGCATTCCTCATCGGCCTCGGCATGCGACCTGCCAGAATTGGGCGAGCCTGCCTACCGGCGCAAGTCCAGGGGCGGGGTACGGCGCAAAGGGCATACGGCGGCACGCGGCAGGTGGGCGTCTCGAAATGCAATCCATGAGAAAGTTTCTATTCAATTGGTAGCGCAGAAATAGTATCATTCCGGCCATGATCGATGGTCCCCACCAGTTGCACCTTCAGCCCGGCGATGGCGTCGGCGGCCAGCCGCGGCGCGACTGGAGCCATGATGACAGCAAGGAACGCCGTGGCCGTGGATCGTCGCCGCTAGGAGAACCGACGCCGGCTTTGGGCGCCGGTCGCAACGAGGACGACTTCGCCTGCATGTTCGGCATTCCGGACGGCGAGCTGACGCCGCCTGTCCGTCGTGCCCTGACGCGCCTGCTCGCCCGGTTCGACGAGGCGAGAAAGCAGGTCGACGCCGGCCATGAGCGCGAGCTTTACCTGCAGGGCCTGGCCGACGGCGACGTCGTCCTGCCGGTCGGGAACCGGCGGTTACTCATCCGGGAGCTGTCGCGCATCATCGACCGGAGCAGGATGGTGCAGACGGCGAGCACGCTCGTGCTAATTTCTGTTGCCAATGCAGCGCGGGTGCGCGCCATTCATGGGGAGGCTGCCGCTCACGCCCTGCTCTGCGAGATGGCAGGCGTCGTCCTTACCCACGTTCGCGCCAGCGACGTCGTTGCCAGCCTGGGCGGTTACGATTTCGGCGTCATTCTTAACCCTGACGATCGGCGACGCCGCCGAAAGCAAGGCTTGCGACCTGGCACGTGCGCTCGCCGCGCGGCCGGTCGACCACCTGGGCGCAAGGCTGCGCGCCGAGCCGGCGTGGGGCCTTCACGAGATTGACCTGGGCGATACGGCCGATGGGGTTATCGCCGCCGCCGACCTGGATCTGGTGTCACGCGCTGCACGGTCGCGGCGGTAGAGCGCGCCTCTCGTCCGAACGGGTGCAGACAAGATGCTCGGTCTTCTTGAATTCGATGAACTTTCTGCTTTCGAACGATTCATCGAGAAGCAGGTTGATCTAGATTGATCGACTTTCGCCGGGCCTCATCCGAAGGCAGAACATCCATCGAACGCAGGTCGATCGAGTATCCGATCCGCGCCCGAACCGGTGCCGCAGGCTTTGGCGGACGCCCCCGCGCTGCCGCTGCGCAGTGCTGGAATTCGCCAGCGCGGCGGGCTAGTATGACAGTTGTGTTGAGGTGCAAGGAGGATCATGGATCATGAGCCTGCAGGAGCGGATCGAAGCGCTGAAGGCAAAGCACTACGCCATCGAGACCGCAATTGAAGAGGAGCATAACCGGCCGCACCCCGACGATCTTGAAATCGTCAGGCTCAAAAAACAAAAGCTTCAAATAAAGGACGAGATCGCCGTTTTATCTACGCAGCAATACGGCTGACCGACGCTAGACTTGACAGCATCCTCTATTGGGTTGATCCGCCGCTGCAGGGTCGCGTGGTGCGCTCCCCGGCGGCGGATCATGCTCCCCTCGCTCGCTCGCGCAGTTTGAACTTTTGAACCTTCCCTGTGGACGTTTTCGGCAGCTCCGCAAAGACGATCCGCGTCGGACACTTGTAGTGGGCTAGATTAGCCCGGCAAAAGGCTATCAGCTCTTCCGCCGTGATTTCGCCCGCATCCGTCTTGAGCTCGACGAAGGCGCACGGCGTCTCCCCCCATTTTTCGTCGGGCATGGCGACGGCGGCGGCGAGCAGTACGGCCGGATGGCGGTGCAGCACGCCTTCGACCTCGATCGATGAGATGTTCTCGCCGCCCGAGATGATGATGTCCTTTGAGCGGTCCTTGAGCTGGATGTAGCCGTCCGCGTGGGTGACGCCGAGATCGCCGGAGTGGAACCAGCCGCCGGCGAAAGCTGCCGCCGTGGCATCGCCATCCTTCAGATAGCCCTTCATCACGGTATTCCCGCGGAACATGACCTCGCCCATGGTCTCGCCGTCGGCCGGCAGCGCTTCCATGCTCTCGGGATCCCTCACCGCGAGATTTTCGAGGACCGGATAGCGCACCCCCTGGCGCGCGTTCAGCTCCGCCTGGCGGTCGACCGGCATGTCGTCCCACGCGTCCTGCCACGCACAGACAACGCACGGGCCGTATACCTCGGTCAGGCCGTAGACGTGGGTGACCCTGAAGCCCAGTCGCTGCATCCTCTCAAGGGTCGCAGCCGGCGGCGGCGCGGCGGCCGTCATCACGCTGACGGTGTGCGCAGGTTTTCGTTGCGCCGCGTCCGCGCTGTTGACGACCATGTTCAGCACGATCGGCGCGCCGCAGAAGTGGCTGACCCGGTGGTCGGCAATAGCCTGCCAGACGGCGTCGCCGGTGACCTGGCGCAGGCAGACGCTGGTTCCGGCAACGGCCGCAAGGGTCCACGGAAAGCACCAGCCGTTGCAGTGGAACATCGGCAGTGTCCACAGGTAGACGGCGTGACGGGGCATCTGCCAGGCGATCGTGTTGCCCAGCGCAACCAGAAAGGCGCCGCGATGATGATAGACGACGCCCTTCGGCCGCCCGGTCGTCCCCGAGGTGTAGTTCAGGCTGATCGCATTCCATTCATCCGTCGGCGGTTGCCAGGCGTAGGCCGGATCGCCTCTGGCCAGCAGCGCCTCGTAGTCGATCTCGCCCTGCCGCGGGCCCGGGTTGGGGGCGAGCGGATCATCGATGTCGATCACGGTCGGCGGGTTTTTCAGCGCCGCCAGCGCCTCGCCGACGGATCCGGCGAACTCACGGTCGGTAATCAGGACCCGGCTCTCGCTGTGCCCGAGGATGTAGGCGAGCGTGCCGGCGTCGAGCCGGGTGTTCAAGGCGTTGAGCACGGCGCCGGCCATGGGTACGGCGAAGTGAGCCTCATACAGTTCCGGAGTGTTCGCCGCCATGACCGCGACGCTGTCGCCGGGGCCGACACCGAGTCCGACCAGTGCCGAGGCGAGGCGGCGGCAGCGCTCGTATGTCTGGGCCCATGTGTAATGGCGCTCGCCATGAACGACGGCCAAGTGGTCGGGATAGACCTCGGCGCTGCGCTGCAGCAGACCGAGCGGTGTCAGAGCGGCGTAATTCGCGGGACGCTTGTCGAGGCCGCTCTCGAACAGTTCGGACCTTTCTGTCATGACCTTTCCTCCTGCTTGCGGTTGCGCTTGATCCTTTTGCGCCGCTGTTGCCAGCGACGCTGCCATATTCCGGCTTTGCAAAGAACGGCGAATTGGAACAAACTCCGCGATCCACGCGGGGAGGCGGCAACGTTCGTCCCCCAAACTAGAACGACGTCAATGTTATCAATACGATAGGGGAGGCCATGAGCGGACAATACGAACAAGCTTTTTCCAGGTCGATCAGCGACCCGGAGGGTTTCTGGGGTGAGGCAGCCGAGGAGATCAGCTGGTACAAGAAGTGGGACAAGGTTCTCGACGACTCCAACAAGCCGTTCTACCGCTGGTTCAGGGGCGGTGAAGTCAACACCTGCTACAACGCGATCGACCGGCACGTCGAGGCTGGACACGGCGACCGGCTGGCGCTGATCTATGACAGCCCGGTAACCGGCACGGTTCGTACTTACACCTATAGCGAGTTTCAGAAAGAGGTTGCGGGCTTCGCCGGTGCGCTGGCCGCCCATGGGGTCGGCAAGGGCGATCGCGTCATCATCTACATGCCGATGGTTCCCGAGGCGGCAATCTCGATGCTTGCCTGCGCGCGCATCGGCGCGGTGCACTCGGTTGTCTTCGGCGGTTTTGCCTCGAACGAACTGGCGGTCCGCATCAACGATGCCCAGCCGAAGGTCATCGTCTCCGCGTCGTGCGGCATCGAAGGCGCGAAAGTTCTCGATTACAAGCCGCTGCTCGACGGCGCCATCGACATGGCGAGGCACAAGCCGAGCGCGCTCATCATCAAGCAGCGGCCGCAGAAGACCGCAACACTGAACGCGCCCCGCGACGTCGACTGGGATGAAGCGGTCAAGGCAGCCAAGCCGGCGGACTGCGTACCCGTCGCGGCGACCGATCCGCTCTACATTCTCTACACCTCGGGGACCACGGGCGAGCCGAAGGGCGTTGTTCGCGACAACGGCGGTCATCTCGTCGCGCTCAACTGGACGATGAAGAATATCTACGACATCGCTCCGGGCGAGGTCTTCTGGGCCGCGTCCGATGTCGGCTGGGTGGTCGGTCATTCCTACATCGTCTACGCGCCTCTCATCTATGGCGCGACCACAATCATGTACGAGGGCAAGCCCGTGGGCACGCCGGACGCCGGCGCCTTCTGGCGGGTGATCTCGCAGCACAAGGTCAAGGCGTTGTTCACCGCGCCGACGGCGTTCCGCGCGATCAAGCGCGAGGATCCGAAGGCAGAGCTGCTGAAGAAATACGACCTCAGCGCGTTCAAGATCCTCTTCCTCGCTGGCGAGCGGACCGATCCCGACACCCTGGAATGGGCCCAGACCGCGCTGGACCGTCCGGTCATCGACCACTGGTGGCAGACGGAAACCGGCTGGGCGATCGCCGCCGACTGCATGGGCCTGGAATACCTGCCGGTCAAGCCGGGCTCGCCGACCAAGTCGGTGCCCGGCTGGAACGTCCGGGTTCTCGACGAGACTAACAACGAAGTTCCGCGCGGCCAGATCGGCGCGATCTGCGTCAAGCTGCCGCTGCCTCCGGGGTCGCTGCCGACCCTGTGGAACAACGACAAGCGGTTCGTCGAGTCCTACCTCACCGAGTACCCCGGCTACTACATGACCGCCGACGCCGGCTACATGGATGAGGACGGCTACGTCTACATCATGGCCCGCACCGACGACGTCATCAACGTCGCGGGTCATCGGCTGTCGACCGGGGCGATGGAGGAGGTGCTGTCGCGCCATCCCGACGTCGCCGAATGCGCCGTCGTCGGCGTCGCCAACTCGTTCAAGGGACAGCTTCCCGTCGGCTTCATGGTCCTGAAGATGGGCGTGACGAAACCGAACGACGTGATCGTCAAGGAAGTGGTGCAGATGGTCCGCGAGTACATCGGACCGGTCGCCGCTTTCAAGACGGCGACGGTGGTCGACCGCCTGCCGAAAACCCGGTCGGGCAAGATCCTGCGCGGCACGATCCAGAAGATCGCCGACAACGAGCCGTGGAAGATGCCGGCAACCATCGACGACCCGGCGATCCTCGACGAGATCCGCGAGGCCCTCGAAGGGATCGGCTACGCCAGCGCGAGGGAGAAGGAGGCGCAGACGAGCGCCGGCGAGTAGCCTTTCGACGGAGTGAAACGGCAAATCGGACGCGGGGGTGGCGGCGCTGCCCCCGTGTTCTTTTTCTGAGGCGCCATGGATATTCGCCCGCTGCTGGATGAGCTCGGCGTCGACCCGACGATCGGCGCGGGCGGCGACCTGGCGGTCTTCTCGCCCATCGACGGGAGCCTGATCGGGAGGCTGGCGACCTCCACCCGCCGACATCGACGCCGCTGTCGCTGACGCGGAGGCCGCGTTCTCCGCCTGGCGGCTGGTCCCGCCGCCGCGCCGGGGCGAACTCATCCGCCTGTTCGCCGACGCGCTTCGGTTAAACAAGCAGGCGCTGGCCGAACTCGTGACCATCGAGTGCGGCAAGATCACCGCCGAAGCCCTCGGCGAGGTCCAGGAGATGATCGACATCTGCGATTTCGCCGTCGGCCAGTCCCGCCAGCTCTACGGCCTGACCGTGGCTTCCGAGCGGCCGGACCACCGCCTGATGGAGACGTGGCACCCACTCGGACCCGTCGGCGTGATCACTGCCTTCAATTTCCCCGTCGCCGTATGGGCCTGGAATTTCGCGCTCGCCATTGTCTGCGGCGACCCTGTTGTGTGGAAGCCGTCGGAGAAAACGCCGCTCACGGCGTTCGCCTGCGCCGCTCTGTTCGGCCAAGCCTGTCGCCACTGGGGTGGCGACGCCCCCGTTGGCCTGCTCCGCCTCGTCATCGGCGGCTGCGATGCCGGCGCCGCGCTTGCGCGCGATGCCCGGCTGAAGCTCATCAGCGCGACAGGAAGCTGCGCCATGGGCCGTGCCGTGGCGCCCGTGGCCGCGGCACGCTTCGGCCGCCTGCTGCTCGAACTCGGCGGCAACAACGCGATGGTGGTCGCGCCAAGCGCCACCCTCGGTCTGGCGGTCCAGGCGATCGTCTTCTCGGCCGTCGGCACCGCCGGCCAGCGCTGCACCAGCCTGCGCCGCCTGATCGTGCACGAGACGATCGCCGACGACATGGTCCGCCGCGTGCGCCGCGCCTACGCGGACCTGGCGGTCGGCGACCCCCGCCATCCGGACACCCTCGTCGGTCCCCTCATCGACGCATCCGCTCGCGCGGCGATGGAGGGGGCGCTGGCGGAGGCGGGGAGGGACGGCGGCGTGATCTTCGGCGGCGAGCGGATCGCGCCGGCCGGTACGCCGGGCGGCATCTACGTCGCGCCGGCTCTTGTCGAGATGCCGACGCAGACCGCGATCGTGCGCGCCGAGACCTTTGCGCCGATCCTCTATGTCCTGCGCTACCGAGACTTTGCCGAGGCTGTGAGGCTGCACAACGAGGTTGACCAGGGTCTGGCTTCGAGCATCTTCACCACCGATGTGGGGGAGGCCGAGCGCTTCCTTTCGGCCGCCGGCAGTGACTGCGGGATCGTCAACGTCAACATCGGCCCCTCAGGCGCGGAGATCGGCGGCGCCTTCGGCGGCGAGAAGGCGACCGGCGGCGGCCGCGAAGCCGGTTCCGACGCCTGGCGGGCGTACATGCGCCGGGCGACGAACACGATCAACTATTCGAGCGCCCTGCCGCTCGCTCAGGGCATCGTCTTCGCCGGCGGAAATTAAGAAAGGGCGTTGATGCCCGCGGCATTGGTGCTACGGATTTACGAGGATGGACTCCAGGAGCACGGCCCATGGCGACGCTGACCCTCGACCATGAAAAGATTTGCTACCTCATCATCAAGGCGCGCGAGTTCGACGCGAAGATGGAGCCGGAGGTTTCGGAACCGGGGGACAACCCGGCCGACGATGCCGAACGCGAGATCCTCTTCGACTATCCGGACGATCCGACCGTCGAGGAGATCCGCAGCTTCCTCGCCACCTTCAATGTGGACGAGATGGTCGAGCTGCTGGCGCTGATGTGGGTCGGCTCGGGCGACTACGACATCGACGAGTGGGAGGACGCGATCGAGGATGCTCGCGACGACCCAGACAGCCGACGCATCGACGCCTTCCTTGGCATGCCCCTGCTCGGCGACTTCCTCGAAGAAGGACTGGCGCAGTTCGAGATCTCCTGCGCCGACATCGAGATGGGCCGGCTATAGCCCCGGCCGCCCCAGCGCTGGATCGCCATGTCCTGCAATGACAAAGAGGGGTTCAGGCAGCGCAATGATTGCCCTGATCACGCCTCCGACGGGGCGCCGTGGACCGTGCCGGCGCGGGCGCGGGCGAGGTCAACCTCCTTCTCGAGCTCGCGTTCGGAGCAGATGCCAAGGCTGACCGGGTTGCGCGGCTTAATATTGGCGGAGTTCCAGTGGGTGCGTTCGCGCACCTTGTCGATCGTCGGCTTGGTCGTCCCGACCAGCTTGCAGACCTGGGCGTCCGATAGCTCGGTGTAGTTCTTGATCAGCCAGGCGATGGCGTCGGGGCGATCCTGCCGCTTCGACACCGGGGTGTAGCGGGCGCCCTTCGGCCGCGCTTCCGGCATCGGAATGTTGATCTCGGAGTGGTGCAGGTGCGCCGTTGGATCGGCGCTGCAGCGGTCGATTTCCTCCTGCGTCAGCTCGCCGGTTACGATCGGATCGCGGCCCTGCATGCCGATCGCCACCTCGCCGTCGGCGATCGCCTGAACCTCCAGCGGGTGCATCTCACAGAATTCGGCGATCTGGTCGAACGTCAGTGTCGTGTTTTCCGTGAGCCAAACGGCGGTTGCCTTGGGCATAAGCGGCCGTGCCATAGCGAAGTCCCTCTAAAAGCGGCCGACGCGCCCCGGCCATGGCGGACCTGTCACCATGGAGCCGGCGGCGTCGAAAAAGAAGCTGTGACCAATCATATAGCCGGCCCGACCCGGCCGTTAAAGCGCCTTTACGGCGAGCATGATCTTGCCGAAGTGGCTCCCGGCCTCCATGATCCGGTGGCCTTCCGCGGCCTCGGCCAGCGGCAGGACGCGGTGGATCAGGGGCTTGATCTCACCGGACGCGATGCGCCGCCAGACGTTGTCCAGCAACGCCGAGGCAATCTCGGCCTTGCGCGCGGCGGACTGGACGCGCAGCGTCGAGCCGGTCAGGGTCAGGCGCTTGAGCATGACCGGCATCAGGTCGATCTCGACCTTGCTGCCCTTGCGGAAGGCGATGTTGACCAGCCGGCCGTCGCGATTGAGGCAGGCGATGTTGCGCTTGACGTAGTCGCCGCCGACGATGTCGAGGATGACGTCGGCGCCCTTGCCGCCGGTCGCCTCCTTGACCACGGCGACGAAGTCCTCATTCGTGTAGTCGATGGCGCGCTCGGCGCCGAGATCCACCAGCGCGGCGCACTTCTCGGCGGTCCCTTCGGTGGTAAAGACCCGCGCGCCGAGGCGCGAGGCGACCTGGATCGCGGTGGTGCCGATGCCGCCGCCGCCGCCGTGGACGAGCAGGACTTCGCCCGCCTGCAGTCGCGCCCGTTCGTAGAGATTGGTCCAGACGGTGAAGAACGTCTCCGGCAGCGCCGCGGCTTCGATCAGCGACAGGCCCGCCGGTACGGGCAGGCATTGGCCGGCCGGCGCGGTCGCGTACTCGGCATAACCGCCGCCGCCCAGCAGCGCACAGACCGGATCGCCGACCCGCCAAGACGAGACCTCGGGCCCGACCGCTGCCACCGTCCCGGCGACCTCCAGGCCCGGGAGGTCGCTTTCGCCCGGCGGCGCGGGATAGAGCCCCTGGCGCTGGTAGATGTCCGGCCCGTTGATCCCGGCCGCAGCGACCCGGACCAGGACTTCGCCGGCCTGCGCGCGCGGAATCGGCCGCACGCCCGGACGGAGCACCTCCGGTCCGCCGGCTTGTGCAATCTCGACGCAGGCCATCGTCTCAGGAATCGTCTCGTCGCGAACCGGCGCGGTCATCGGTGCAGCCTCCTTACACGGGCAAGACTGCCCGTCTATGACGGCCGGCCGCCGAGGTCAAGCCAAGGCGGCAAACCTTGGCTAGGCCTTAACCTTTCTTGCTCAGCCGCAGATTGCGCGCCGACTCAATCGGTTGAGCTTATACGGCGCCGGATCGGCTTGGCAGCCTGCTTGTGGGGGGCTGCGCGTTCGTTAGGCCGCTCGGTTCACGTCCATGCGGACGACAAGGCCAGCGCGTCCGGCCAGCTCCACCAGCGCGTCGAGGCTGAACTTGCCCACCCGCCCACGCATCAGGTCGCTGAGACGAGGCTGGGTGACGCCAAGC
The DNA here is from genome assembly GCA_963789785.1 of uncultured Alphaproteobacteria bacterium. Classification (GTDB taxonomy): domain Bacteria; phylum Pseudomonadota; class Alphaproteobacteria; order Rhodospirillales; family Defluviicoccaceae; genus JAEULH01. The sequence continues at coordinate 207,802 of CAWBNC010000043.1, forward strand.
CGCGCGGCAGCCTCGGTCTGGGTCGTGTCCCAGCTTTGCACCTCCTGCTCCACGGCGATCATCAGCCCGGAGCGCAGGCGCATGTTCGCAGCCTCCTCGGGCGTGTCTTCCAGCGCGTCCCAGACACTCGCGTAGGACGCCTGCTCGATGTTGTCTCCTTCGTCGTTCCGATCCTGATCCGTCATGCCGTTCTCCATCACCTCTTGCCCGTCTCCCGCAGCAGCATCCGCAGCCGCGTCGAGGCGAGATCGAGCTCGCTCTGCGCGGTCTTCCGGGTCTTTTTCTGGAAGGCGTGCAGGACGTGCACCGCGTCGCCGATCCGCGTGACGTAGAGCACCCGGAACGCCCCGCCCTCCTCGCTGATGCGGACCTCGCGCACGCCTGCGCCCACGGAGGCCATTGGTTTCCAGTTCGCGGGATCGAGGCCGAGCTGCACCTTGTGGAGCTGCACCCCCGCCTCGCGGCGCGCACCCTCGGGGAAGTCCCGCAGCCGTTCCAGCGCGTCGCCCAGGAACACGATCCGGTTCATGAAGTTATATCAGAGCTGATATACAGTAGCAACGAGGGCTGGTGTTTCAGAGGCCTAAAGCTTGGCGCACCAAAGCCCTGAACCGCCTAAAACCACTTTCGGCGCAGGCTTGTGAACCGCCACTCCGATCATGACGAGCTCGCCATCAGGCGGCCTCCATCGCCTCGTCCGTGTCGGCATCAACTTCGTCCTCGTTCGCTCCGCGCTCGTCAACGACTGCCTTGTCCATGGCGCCAGCGACGACGTCAGCCAAAGTGCGCATCCGCGCCTCGAAGAAAGCGCCGAAGTCATCGTTGCGGAGATGCGCCGGCTCGATGAGATGCGTCCTCAGGATTGCATCCAGTTCCGCTGATGACAGGTTCTGCTTTCTCTCGATCCGGTTGAGGTATGTGGACGGAGCATCGCCGCCGATGGCGATGTTCGATTCTTTCGACAACGGGGTCTTGTTCACGATGGAGTTGAACAGGTCCGGTGAGATGTCCCGCTTCTTGCACCAGTCTTGCGGAAAGACGTGGTGAATGTCGATCCTGTCGTTGAAGAAGGTCATCAGCTCGGCCGGGCGGCCGGTTATGAAGTCCAGGCACCCGCGCCGCATCATGAGGGCGTGCAATCCTTTGTAGGCGGCGGACTGGCGCGACCGCATCGTCCTGAGCCTGTCCTTCTGGAACACCGCTTCATCGAGCGCCCGCGGCTTCGGGCCGGCGCCGATTATCCAGTCGACGAGCTCCGGAACATCGCGCGCAAGTCGCGTCTCCGTGGTCGATCCGTACAGTTCGCCAAGAGTAACGGACCAGAACCAGCGGGCGAACTTCTCCTTCGCCGCCACGGTTTGCGCCGTCTTGCCGAGGATCGCGAAAGCCGAAGCAAGGCCGACGATCTGGGGCGGGTACGGCACGTCCTTGTGCCAGATGATTTTCTGCTCGTTGAGGAAGCTTCCCGCCGCGACAAAACCGCCATCTACGGCGTCGGCATGTGTCCGGTACGCGTCGAGAGAAAGCGCGAGGAGGGCATCGCGCCGGCAACTTACCTGAGGGAGTTCCCTGCCTTCGACACCTTCCTCTGCCTTCGCCACGCGGGCCGCCCGCGTGTGCAGCAGCGTGCAGCGCTGGAGAAAATCCGTGTTCGCAATCGCGGCCAGAACGTCGCGACGATTCGGCACATCGGTGATGCGCGTTCGCCGCCCCGGAGTGGCCCCGTTGATCGGGCCGTACCAGTCCTTGCGCAGATCGAAACCGTCAGCCGCATAGATGGCCGTGACGAGTTCGAAGGCGTCGAGCTTCTTGCCGCCGACGTTGACCTTTTCGAAAACGAGGCAGATTGCTTCCCGGCTGTTCTTCCGATCGAGACGAATGATCGGCATCTTGTACCGCTCGATCCGGTCCACGAGCCCCCGGTCGAAGTCGCGCTCCAGATCGGACACGTCGCGGCCATGCGCCTTCCAGTAATCGCGCCAGTCATAGAACCAGTTGCGGCTGTCGAAGACGCGGTTGAGCGGAAAGGCGTCGCGCGCGAACTCTTGTTCGGGCGTCGACAGATCGAGCACGATTTCCCTGCCGAAGTCCCGGCGGACGATGCGGTCGGCGGGAACGCCAATGATGCTCTCCTCCAGATCGGCGCCGCCGTTCACCGCCTTCTTGATGTTGAGGTAGTAGTATCGATCCACCTCCTTGCCTCGTGGCGTGCGGGTGCGGACGGGTTGCTTCGCAATGTCGCGATAGAGCGAAGTTATCCGTTGCTGCCCGTCCAGGAGCAGCTCCTCCGGCTGAGTGTCGCGCGCTGGAATGCCTGCCAGAAGCCGCGGTTTAAATGTAACCTCGCCCCCGGTTTCCAAGGTCAAGAGGGCGCCGACGGGGAAGCCCTTGGCGACCGATGCGATGAGGCTGCGGACATCTTCGTCGCCCCAGACCTAGCAGGCTGCTGAAATGGCGCCTGGTTGCCCGGATCTTCGCGGTTGGTGTGGGGTCATTTGCTTGCGCTGATGCTGGCTACCGTCGTTGCTACCGTCGTTTGGCCGGGAGTTTTCGGGCGCTGAGGACACTCCGGACGGAGTCCGGCCGTCAAGCCGGGGCTTTGAGCAGCTTTGGCAGCCGGACGAGATTGTAGGCGGCCATGGCGAAGGTGAACTGCCAGTCGATCTTCGCCAGCCCGCGGTGGCGGGCCTTGCTGAGCCCGGCGATGGTCTTGGCCCAGCCGAAGGCCTCCTCGATGCGCTTGCGGATGCGCAGGCTGACCGTGTAGCCGGGATCGCGCGCCGTCTCGTCGTCGATCGCCGAGCGCCGGCCGCTGAGGTTCTGCGCCACGTGCGCGGTGACGTCGATCTCGCCCAGCTCGGCTATGAAGTCCTGGGCGTCGTACCCCTTGTCGGCGCCCAGCGTGATCGGCTCCGGCCGCCCCGGCGCCTCCGCGTGCGGCGTGATCAGCTCCACGGCGGCCAGCCGCTCGGCGTGGCCCGAGGCGCGGGTGGCGACGGCGCCGACGATCAGCCCGTTGCGGTTCTCCATCAGCGCATGCCCCATGAAGCAGAGCTTCGCCTCCTTGCCGCGGCCCTTGCGGTAGAGCCTGGCATCCGGATCGGTGGCAGACGCATGCGTCTCGTTGCCGCGCTTCTGCCCGCGGAAGTCCTGCTCGCCATTGCGTCCCGCATCCGGCGGCGCTCCGGAGCCGTCCTTGGGGCGGAAGCTCTTGGTGCTGGCCCAGGCCTCCAGCAGCGTGCCGTCCACCGAAAAGTGCTCGCCGGACAAGAGCGTCTTCACCTGCGGCTGCGCCAGCACCCCGGCCAGAAACTTCACCGCCACATCGCCTTCCAGCAGCCGGTCGCGGTTCTTGGTAAAGGTCGTCGCATCCCACACCGGATCGTCGACGCCCAGGCCGACGAACCAGCGGAACAGAAGGTCGAACTCGATCCGCTCCACCAGTTGCCGCTCCGAGCGGATCGAATAGAACGCCTGCAACAAGAGCGCCCGCAGCAGCCGCTCCGGCGGGATCAACTCGCGGCCATGGGGCGAATACAGCCCGTCGAACTCACCCGAGAGCCCGGCCAGCGTCGCGTTGACAATGCCGCGGATCAACCGCAGCGGATGATCCGCACGGACCCGCTTCTCCAGGTCCACATAGCTGAACAGCCTCCCACGAACCGTGTCGCTCCCGCGCATCCCGACCTCCAATCACCACCAACCCGAGATCAGGAATCACGAACGCGCAAAAACCGCCACCCTTTTCAGCAGCCTGCTAGTCGCGTTGGAAATCCGGCAACTGCAACCGCCCTTCGTCTGCTTGGCGAAGGAGGTCCTTGAGATCTTCCTTTGTTGTATCGAACATCGGGCCTCTTTGACTTAAATGTATTCCGTCAGGTCGCCTCCCCGGTTCTACCTCAAGAGCCCCGATTGCGCTACCAATGTAACCCTCATTGGGGTAAAAAATAATGATACGGGTACTCCCAAGCGAGCGCGCACTGCCGGCGGATTCTTCGGGCTGACAACGATGCGCGACCTGAGACATCGCATATTGGACATGAGTGACGGTTTCCGGCTTTTGAAAGAGAGTGCCGTGATGGAAGAACGCCTCCGCCTTTGCCCACGCGCGAAGCGGCGCCCGCGCCCGCGTACGGCTTCCATCTGCGGCCTCCTGGTGTGCTTGCTCGCAGTGGTCTGCGGGGCCGACTGCAGCGGCGGGACCGCAGAGGTCGTCGTAGGCACCGGTACGCCTCAGCCGCTTCCGCCCGAGGTCATTCCGTTCGCGCAGCCGCCGCTGGCGACGATGCAAGCCTCCGGGAAGCTTGTCGTCGCCCACTGGCATCAGTTCCCGATATCCCGCGACAAGGGCAGCGCCGAGCGCGACAGCTACGCGCGCATGTTGGCCGGCGACGACGACGGCATGGGCATTCGCCTCCGGCCGTTAGGGCGACCCGCCCGGTCCGGCGACTGGGAGAGGGCCGACGCGCTCGTCGACATTCGTTGGGCCCAGGCCATCGGCGTCGATGCCTTCCTGATCAACCTTGCGACCGACATGAAGAACTGGTGGGCCTGGCCGGAATACATACGCTACCTGCAGGCGGCGCGGCAGCTCGGCACCGGCTTCAGGATCGCGCCCAACATCGATTGCGTCGACCCCGAAAGCGGGAGGGGCATGGCCGAGGCGATCGTCGCGAAGCTCAGGGACGCTGGCGAGCTGGCGAGCCCGAGCCAGTTGCGCGTCAAGGGCAAGTTCGTTGTCGGCGCGTTCTATGCCAACAACTGCGGCGTCCCCTACTGGACCGAGTTCAAGGGCGCGATGAAGGCCGCCGGGCTGGACCCCCTTCTCGTCTGCGTCATGCTCGGCGGCGCGTACCGCCCCGAGTTTGATGGCGTCTGCGATGCCTGGAGCGACTGGGGGCGGAAAGACCCGTGGTCGGCATCCGCCAGCGCCTACGCCAGCCGCTATGCCGGCGTCAAGGACGAGCCAATCATGGCCGCTATCAGCCCCGGCGACGTCCGCTACAGGCGGGACGAAACCATCGCCTACGAGCAGAAGGGCAGCGAGACGCTGCGGATCAACTGGGAGGAAGCGATCGACGACCGGCGCGGACTGGGCGCAGCTCGTGACCTGGAACGACATCGTCGAGCATTCGGCGTTCTTTCCGAACACCGCCCAGCAGTTCGCGATATACGACCTGACGGCGTACTACATCGCCTGGTTCAAGACCGGGAAGCCGCCGCGGATCACCAAGGACGCGGTCTACTACTTCCATCGCATTGCCCGGGTGCCACCGGCTCCGCGGCTCCGCTCCGGCTCGTGGGCCAACGAGGTCGAGGCGGTGGCGTTCCTCACCGCGCCGGCAACCGTCGAGATCGTCACCGACGCGGGGACCACCCGAAGCGATTTCCCTGCCGGCATGCATGTGCTGAGCGCGCCGCTCCCTGCCGCCGGCAAGCCCCGGTTCCGCATCGTCCGCAATGGCACGACGGTCGCCGAGGTGACCAGCGCCTTCGCCGTTGGGCCGATGCCCGTTCGCAACGACGTCGTCTACCGCGCCGGCGGCTCGCTCCGCGCCACGGCGGGGGCGCAAGGCAGCGCCGAAAGCGTTTGCCGCAACGGCCGAGCCCGACATCTGCCTGATGCACTCGTCCGAGCCGGTCTGGCTGGCGCAATAGGGCCTCATCGAGTGGAATGCCGTTGGGTCTACTTCATTACGGACTCAATCGGCTGTTTCTTCAAGACGACGGCAGATTTGGCGGCCACCGAGATCCCTACATGGTCTTCACCGACTATCCGGAACTGGTCATTCTGAAGCGAGCCATGTCCGACGTATTGAGATGCCTCCGTATTGAGCCAAAGCGAGTAACGGCTTTCTCCAGGCTCTAACCTCAAATCGGCGGTTGCGATTGAACTGTTGCGTGATTCAAGCTCCCGAACGATGGGAGGTTTGTCATGCGCTCTTGGCCGCCGAACGACCGAATACGGGCCGCCCGGTATCCCCCCCCAGCCGGCGATGAGCGCGCCACCGCGGCCGACGACGGCCGCTGCGCCCCGTTGAAAGCTCTCGATTCGCCCACCGCGGGTTACCGCGGCCAGCACCGGATTGGCCGCGGGCTCAACCATGGCCGCCGTTCTTAACGGCCGCGGCCGCCAGCATCCTCCGCACTTGGCAAGAGGGCTCCGTACAGCTAAGAATACCGCGCATGAAATACAGCATCCGCTTCCTCATTGTGGCTGTGCTTGCGGCCGTCAGCCTCACGCCCGCATTTTCCGCTTCCGCCGCACAGCAGAACCTCGGCTCCTTCCAGGACTGGACTGCGTTCAGCGACGGCGCCGAGAAGCGTATCTGCTATGTTGGTTCTCTTCCGCAGAAGGCGGAGGGCAATTACACCCGGCGCGGCGATACTTACATTCTCGCCACCCACCGGCCTGGCGAGAACGTCTTCGGCGAGATCAGCGTCGAGGCCGGCTATACCTACAAGCCCGGTAGCGAGGTCGAGGTCAACATCGACGGCCAGACCTTCAAGCTGTTCACCCAGGGCGGCAACGCCTGGGCCTACGACGAGAAGGCCGACCGGGCTCTGGTCGAGGCGATGAAGGCCGGCCGGCAAATGATCGTCAAGGGTACGTCCAGCCGGGGAACCCTGACCACGGATACCTACTCCCTGGCCGGCTTTACCGCCGCCTACCAGGCCATCGACCAGGCTTGCGGCAGCGGCTGAGCTTCGTCGCCGCGGCGATCATTGTTCCCGATGGCCGCCGGGTCCACATCGAATATGGATGGGGTGGCTTAGGGGCGCGTCGGAAAGGGATCACGAGATGACCCATGCGAGGGCGGCCCGGCTGCCTGGTCGCCATATTTCGCGTTTTCTTACGGTGCTGACCGTGCTTGCCGTGGCGTTCGCGGGCATTGCCGGCGCCTGGGCGGAGCCGCCCGAGCGGGTCGATGCCGGCAGCTTGCCCGCGATGATCGCCCAGGGCGTCAAGGTCGTCGACATCCGCAGCGCCGATGAGTGGCGCGACACCGGCGTCATCGAGGGCAGCCTGCTGCTCACCGCAATCGACGTGGACGGCCGGCTGGTCGAGGGTTTTCCCGAGGCGCTTATGAAGGCGGTCGATCGTGATGAGCCGGTCGTCGTCATCTGCCGCTCGGGCAACCGTTCCGCGGTGATCGCCCGGATGATGAGCGAGCGCGGCGGCTATACCCATGTCGTCGATGCCGCCGGCGGTATCCGCGCGTGGATCGGCGCCGGAAATCCGGTGACCCCCTGTCCGAGCTGCTGAGGCCGGCGATGGCTGTCGGCGAGACCGCGATGGATGCGGGTGCGCCGATCGCAGCTTCGGGAGAAGACGCTCGGCGCTCGTTGATCGGGCTTTCGCGCGAGGAGCTTGCGGAGGCGGTGGAGGATATCGGCGAGCGGCCGTTTCGCGCCGCTCAGCTCTGGCACTGGATCTACTTTCGCGGCGCCCGCAACTTCGCCGCGATGACGTCGTTGTCCCGGGATCTGCGCGCCCGCCTTTCGGAGCGCTTCACGCTCGCGCGGCCCGCCGTCAGCCGCGACCAGATGTCGCAGGACGGCAGCCGCAAGTGGCTGCTCCGCTTCGCCGATGGCAACGAGGCCGAGACGGTGTTCATCCCGGAGGCGGATCGCGGCGCGCTGTGCATCTCCTCACAGGTCGGCTGCAGCCTGACCTGCTCCTTCTGCCACACCGGAACCCAGCGACTGGTGCGCAATCTCGATGTTGGCGAGATCGTCACACAGATGCTCGTTGCCCGCGACGCCTGCGGCGAATGGCCGAGCCCGGCCGGACAGCGGCTGCTGTCCAACGTCGTGCTGATGGGCATGGGCGAGCCGTTGCTCAACTACGACAACGTCGCCGCCGCGGTGCGCATCCTCATGGATCCGGAAGGCATCAACCTGTCGCGACGGCGGATCACGCTCTCGACCGCGGGCGTCGTCCCGATGATCCACCGGGTCGGCGCCGAACTGGGGGTCAAGCTCGCCGTCAGCCTACACGCGGCCACCGACGCGCTTCGCGACGTTCTGGTTCCGGTCAACCGGAAGTATCCGCTGGCGGAGCTAATGGCGGCGCTGCGCTCCTACCCCGGCGCCGATAACGCCCGGCGGATCACCTTCGAATACGTCATGCTCAATGGGGTTAACGATACCCCGGCGGACGCAAAATCGCTCGCCCAGCTCGTCCGCGGCCTGCCATGCAAGTTCAACCTCATCCCGTTCAATCCCTGGCCGGGCGCGGCCTACGCCTGCTCCTCGGATGCCGCAATGGCGCACTTTGCCGAAATTTTGAACGCCGCCGGCTACACCGCGCCGATCCGCACGCCGCGCGGCCGCGATATCCTCGCCGCTTGCGGCCAGCTTCGCTCCGCCAGCGAGCGGCAGCACCGCGCTGCTGTCCTCGACCACGGCGGGCGCACCGGATAAAGGCCCGCCCGGAGAGAGACCGGGCGGGGTTCGAGGTGCGCGGGGGTTGTTACAGGTCGTTACAGGATAAAGTCGCCGGCGACCCAGTCGGCGGGTTTCGTCGCCCCGTCGTGGACCAGAATCTCAAAGTCGATCCCGGCCTTGCCGTCGACCTCGCCCTGGACGAGGCTGTCGCTCCCGCCGCCGGCGACGACGTGGAGCTGGCCGGCCTTGAGCGCCGCGGTCGAACTCACGAAGGCGAAAGGCTGGTTGCCGCCTTTCGTCGTGTCGGCGTCGATCTGGTGCAGATCAATCCGGTCGCCGCCCGCGCCGCCGATGCCGGCCATATCGAGGATCGTGTCATGGTTGGCCGCGCCCGGCTTCGAGTCGTCGAGGTAGCCTCGTAGACGAAGCGGTCGTTGCCGGCGCCGCCGCTGAGCGTATCGGCGTCGTAGCGGCCGGTAATCGCATCAACCCCGTCTTCGCCGTAGAGCGTATCGTTGCCGGTGCCGCCGCCGAGGTGATCGTTGCCGGCGCCGCCCCACAGGGTGTCGTTGCCGGCCTGGCCGGCAAGCGAGTCGTTGCCGGTGCCGCCGTAGATCAGGTCGTCGCCGAACTGGCCGAAGATCCGGTCGTTGCCGGCATCGCCGTAAAGCTGATCGGCGCCGTCGTAGATGTCGGCTCCTTGCCGCCGGCCCCATAGATCAGGTCGTTGCCCGCCCCGCCGTGGATGATGTCCTCGTCGGGATAGTTAAAATAGGAGGAGCCGGAGCCATAGATCGTGTCGTTGCCGGCGAGGCCGTTGAGGGTCTCGCTGACGTCGATACCGGAGATCACGTTATTCAGCGCATTGCCCGTGCCGTGGGTTCCGTGCGAGCCACCAGACTCGTTGTAGGACATCACCAGCTTTTCGACGTTCGGGCCGAGCACGTAATCGGTCCCGTTGGCGTGCACCGTGTCGATACCCTCGCCGGCCTTCTCGATGGCAACATCCTTGGTTTCGAAGACCCAGTAGGTGTCGTTACCCGGACCGCCATGAAGAAAGTCCGGGTTGTTGCCCTCATAGAAGCTCCCGTCTCCATCCGGATCGTGGAACTCGCGTACATGGTGTCGTTTCCGGCCTCGCCGTAGAAGACGCCCGTCGTTCCGTCCAGATAGATCCCGTAATCGCCGTAATTTGTATTGCTATCCGAGTTGCCCAGCGTGTCGTCGCCGCCGCCGCCGTGCAGCGTGATCGTCCCGCTCGGATCCTGACCGACCCAGGTGTCGCCATCCCCAAGTTCCGGGTTAGTCCGGTAGATGAATTCAATCGTGTCGTTGCCGCCGTCGCCCCAGGCGGTGTTGGTCACCGGGTTAGCGCCGCCGGTGTCGACCATGTCGATGCTGATGGTATCGTCGCCAGCATCGCCGTGGAGGGTGTTGCCCGCGCCCGACGCGTGAACGTCGTCATTGCCGCCGCCGCCGCTTAAAGCGTCGCCGCCGCCGTTACCGTAGATCTGGTCAGCGGCGTCCGATGGCTTGCTGCCCAGCGGATCCGCTATAACGCCCGCCGAGACCACGAGTGGCGTGATCGTATCGGCGTGGCTCGTGCCCGTGTATGTCCCCATCGTTGCCTTCCTGTCATGCCGGCGCCGGCCTTGGCCGGACGTTCCGGTTTGTTACCGCAATGTACCTGTCTCGAACGCAACGCATCCGATGCCAGGGGCTAAGGCGTCTGGCGGTTGTGTCGCCGCCAACCTTGGCGCCGCCCAGTCGAGGCTTTATCCAGCATCTAAATGCGCATGCGCATCATTCTACATCCTGAAAAAAATGCAAGAAGTTAATAAACGCTCTGCTTCCAGTATACATCAGCTGCAACACCTCAATACATGGACAAGGTTTCACGTAAGGGATATCAACCGTTGTGGGGCCAACGCTGCTTCAGACGCCAAGTCACGGAAAAGGTGTCATTTTTGTGGCAGAGGGCGCCGGCGGCGTAGACACCGGCTTTGGCGGGGCTGGCCCAAGAGCGTCAGCCGGTCATGACGGATGCGATGCCGAACAGCGCGACCACCCTCACCCAACCCTCTCCCAGCGGCACCCGCCGGGAGAGGGCTCTTGTGAGTGCGCGATACGCGGCTACAGGATGAAGTCGGCGGCGGTCCAGTCGGCGGGTGTCGTTGGGATCATCGTGGACCAGGATCTCGAAAGTCGACGCCCGGCCTTGCTGTCGACCTCGCCCTGAACGAGGCTGTCGGTTCCGCCACCGGCGACGACGTGGAGCTGGCCGGCCTTCAGGCCGCGCGTCGTGCCGACGAAGGTGAAAGCCTGATTGCCGCCTTTGGTCGCATCGGCGTCGATCTGCGCCAGATCGATCCGGCGGCGGCGTAGATCGAGGATCGTGTCATGGTTGCCCGCGCCGGGCTTCGAGTTCGCGATGTAGCCTCGTAGACGAAGCGGTCGTTGCCGCCGCCACCGCTGAGCGTATCGGCGCCCGCAGCGGCCGGTAATCACGTCATCCCCGTCTTCGCCGTAGAGCATGTCATCGCCGGTACCGCCGCCGAGGTGGTCGTTGCCGGCGCCGCCCCACAGCGTGTCGTTGCCGGCCTGGCCGGCGAGCGAGTCATTGCCGGGACCGCCATAGAGCACGTCGTCGCCAAACTGCCCGAAGATCCGGTCGTTGCCGTCGTCGCCGTAGATCTGATCGGGACCGCTTGCGCCATAGATCAGGTCGTTGCCGGCCCCGCCGTAGATGATATCACTGTCGCCGCTGCCGCCGGCGCCGCCGTAGATCGTATCGTCGCCGGCCTGGCCGTCGAGCCTCTCGGCGCGGTCGGTCCCAACGATCACGTTGTCCAGCGCGTTGCCCGTGCCGTGAAAGCCACCGGACGGCGGGCTGTCCATGTAGTTGTAATACAGAACCATCTTTTCGACGTTGGCGGGAAGAACGTAGTCAGTAAGGCCCGTGGCGGTACCAAAGTAGCTGGACTCGGCAACACTAACCGTGTCGTAGCCTTCGCCCGCCTTTTCGACCACCACATCCTTGCTATCGAAGATGTGGTACGTGTCGTCGCCCGGGCCGCCGTAGAGGTGGTCGGGGTTGTTGCCCGCATAGTAGGTGCCGTCGCCGTCCGGGTCGAGAGAACTTGCGAACAGGTTATCGTTGCCGGCATCGCCATAGAGGAACACCGCCGTCCCGGCCAAGTCGGGAAACGCGTCATAAGACCCATAGACGCCGAGGGTGTCGTTGCCGCCGCCGCCGTGCATCGTGATGGTGCCCGTCGGATCCTGACCGTGCCAGCCGCCTTGGGGAAACAGGTCCAAATTGGAATAGTACGTGAGGCTAATCGTGTCGTTGCCGCCGTCGCCCCAAGCCGTGTTGGTCACGGGGTTGGCGCCGCCGGTGTCGGTCATGCGGATGTCGATGTAATCGTCGCCGGCGTCGCCATGGAGGGTGTTGCCCGCGCCCCACGCGAAAACGCCGTCGTTGCCGCCGCCGCCACTCAACGTGTCGCCGCCGCCCAGACCACTGATCGTGTCGGCGGCATCCGATGGCTTGGTTCCCGGCGGATCCGCGATGACGCCCGCAGACACCGTGGTTGGGGTAATCGTATCGGCGTGGCTCGTGCCCGTGTAGAAATGAATGGCCACTGTCGCCTCCCTATCATGCCGGCGCCGGCCCTACGGCCAAACGTTCCGGTCCGTTATTGTGATGACCCCCATCGAGGGCGCAGACGTTCTTTCTGCCACCGCCGCCCACCGCCGGACGACTGCCCGATGCTCTTCCGTCGCATTCATGAATTTGCGACGCAAGTGCAAGTAGCATGCGCCCGAAAGTTCGCGAAGACAACAGGTACCCCTAGTACTTGATGATTAATTTTTTTTAACGATCGGTTACTTCGGCGAAGCAAATAGTTGCCGCCCGCGCGACTGAGAAGAACGCCCAAGTCCCGACGGTTGCCGCGGCTGCCCGCGAGGGCTAGCTTACCGGCACGACGGCCGGCACAGCGGCGAGTTCGGTCGTTGGAAAAGGCGCCGCGGACACTCGGCAGGTATGAGACGCGAAGGAAACAGGCGATGAAGTTGGTGCGCTTTGGCCCCCGAGGCGGCGAGAAGCCGGGGCTGGTCGACGACGCCGGGCATATCCGCGATCTCTCCGGCCACGTCGGCGATATCGCCGGTGAGGTCCTCGCGCCGGAGCGCCTTCGCCGCCTCGCCTCGCTCGATCCCGGCACGCTGCCGCGCGGTCGAGGGCAGCCCGCGGCTCGGTCCGCCGGTCGCGGGCGTCGGCAAGATCCTCGCCATCGGCCTGAACTATCGGCTGCACGCCGAGGAGACGGGCGCGACCGTGCGCGACGATCCGATGGTCTTCTCCAAGGCGATCACCTCGCTCAGCGGCCCGAACGATCCGATCATGCTGCCGCGCGGCTCGGAGAAGACCGACTGGGAGATGGAGCTGGCGGTCATCATCGGCACGCGCGCGACCTACATCGAACCGGAGCGCGCGCTCGACGCCGTTGCCGGATTTGCGGTGATCAACGACGTCTCGGAGCGGGCCTTCCAGAAGGAGCGCGGCGGCCAGTTCATCAAGGGCAAGAGCGCCGACACCTTCGGCCCGCTGGGGCCGTGGCTGGTGACCCGCGACGAGATCGCCGACCCGCAGACGCTCGACCTCTGGCTCGACCTGAACGGCGAGCGGCGGCAGAACGCCAATACCGCCGACATGATCCACTCCGTCAGCCGACCTGGTCTGCTACCTCAGCCAGTTCATGACCCTGATGCCCGGCGACGTGATCGCGACCGGAACGCCGGCCGGCGTCGGCCTCGGCTGCAAGCCGCCGCGCTACCTCCGGCCTGGCGACGTGATCGAGTGCGGCGTCGAGGGCCTCGGCCGCCAGCGCCACGAGGTCGTCGCCTTCTCGATGGCCGGCGTCGCCTGAGCGGGCGCCGATCTGAGCTGCGGCGGAGAGCAGACGACATGAGCGAGGGGCTGGCCGAGAAGTACGACCTCCGGGTGCCGCGCTACACCAGCTACCCGACTGCGCCGCACTTCCGCGCGCTCGCCGACGACGGCGCTGTATCGCGGCTGGCTCGCCGGGCTCGATCCCGCGCCAGCCGCTGTCGCTCTACTTCCACATCCCGTTCTGCGACGAGATGTGCTGGTTCTGCGGCTGCTACACCAAGATCGTCAACCGCTACGAGCCGATCCGCGCCTACCTCGACGCGCTGGCGGCCGAGGTCCGGCTGGTCGCGGACGCCCTGCCCGGCCGCTTCGCAGCCAGCCACCTGCACTGGGGCGGCGGCAGCCCGACGATGCTGGCGCCAGCCGACTGGCTTGCGCTGGTCGCCGGCCTGCGCGAGGCCTTCACCTTCACCGCCGACGCCGAGATCGCGGTCGAGATCGATCCGCGCGACGCGACCGAGGACTACATCGCCGCTTTGGCCGAGGCCGGGGTCAACCGCGCCAGCATCGGCGTCCAGGATTTCGACCCGGAGGTGCAGGCGGCGATCAACCGCCACCAGCCGTTCGCGGTGGTCGAGCGGGTCTGCGGCTGGTTGCGCCGGCACGGCATCGACGCCATCAACCTCGATCTGATGTACGGCCTGCCGCACCAGACGGTCGGCAAGGTCGAGGCGATGGTCGATCTGGCGCTGCGACTGGAGCCGGCCCGGGTCGCGCTGTTCGGCTACGCCCACGTGCCGTGGATGAAGACCCACCAGAAGCTGATCGACGAGGCGGCGCTGCCGGGACCGGCGGAGCGCTGGCGGCAGAACGCCGCGGCCGCGGCCGCCGGCTGGAGGCGGCGGGCCTGCGTCCGATCGGCCTCGACCATTTCGCCCGCGCCGACGATCCGCTGGCCATGGCCGCCGCGGCGGCCGGCTGCATCGCAACTTCCAGGGCTACACGACGGACGCCGCCGCGGTTCTCCTCGGCTTCGGCGCCTCGGCCATCGGCAGCCTGCCGCAGGGCTACGTCCAGAACGTCATGCCGCTGAAGGACTACCGCGAGGCCGTCGCCGCCGGCCGGCTGCCCGTCGCCAAGGGGCTCGCCTTCGCCGGCGACGACCGGCTGCGCGGCGAGATCATCGAGCGGCTGATGTGCGACCTCGCGGTCGATGTCGCCGCCGTCTGCCGCCGGCACGGCGCCGACGTCGAGCGCCTTCGCACCGGCCTTCGCCGCTCTGCGCCCCTCTCGCCGCCGACGGGATCGTCGCGGTCGACGGCGCGACGGTGCGCGTCACCGAGGCCGGGCGGCCGCTGGTCCGCCTCGCCGCCGCCGCCTTCGACGCCTACCTCGCCTCCGGCGAGGCCCGCCACTCGCGCGCGGTGTGAACGCTCTAAAGAGCGCGCCATCACTTGTCGTGCAGCGTCGGCGGGATGGAGTAGGTGCCGGTGGCGTGCGCCACCGGCGCGGTCGACGCCTTCGGAATGCACCGAGACCTGGACCACCGCCAGCCGCTTGCCGAGCTTGAGCAGGCTGCCCTCGGCGAGAAGGTCGACGGGGCTGGCGCCGTAGAGGAAATTGATGTTGAAGCTGGTCGTCACCGCCAGCTTGACCTCGCCGATCCGCGACAGCACGGCGGCGTACATGCAGGCGTCGGCCAGGGCCATGATCGTCGGCCCGGAGATGACCCCGCCCGGACGCAGCATGCTCTCGTTGAACGGCAGGCGCAGCACCGCCGCGCCGGCGGCGATGGAGTCGGCGTGCATGCCGATGGCGTAGGCCCACGGCAGGTCATCGCGGATGATGGCGTTGAACTGCTCGACGCTGATGGCGCTCATCGCTGTCTCCCCGGCTCCTTGCGCGATTGATCGATGGAAAAAAAGATCGAGCATCTTATCTGCCCTAATCGGGCGCAGGATGCTCTACGCTCTGCTCGTACTTACACCACCATGGAGCAGGAACGGGAGGATCGATCATGGGTTCGACGGCGGAGCTTGAGACCCAGGCGAACGAGGAAGTGCTCACGCGCCGGGACGCGGACGGGATCGCTACCCTGACTCTGAACCGGCCGGACAAATTCAATGCCCTTTCGGTCGCCCTGCTGGCCGCGCTGCAACGCGCGCTTGACGCGATCGCCGCCGACCGGACGGTGCGCGTCGTCGTCATCGCCGGCAGCGGCAAGGCCTTCTGCGCCGGTCACGACCTGAAGGAGATGCGCGAGAACCCGAGCCGGCAGTCGACGCGGGCGCTGTTCGACACGTGCGCGCAGGTGATGCTGACGATCACCCGGATCCCGCAGCCGGTGATCGCGCGCGTTCACGGGATCGCCACCGCCGCCGGCTGCCAGCTCGTCGCCACCTGCGATCTCGCCGATCGCTTCGGCCGCGGCGCGGTTCGCCGTCTCCGGGGTCAACCTCGGCCTGTTCTGCTCGACGCCGATGGTCGCGCTCAGCCGCAACATCGGCCGCAAGCAGGCGATGGAAATGCTGATGACCGGCGAGTTCATCGACGCCGAGACGGCGCGCCAGTACGGCCTCGTCAACCGCGTCGTCGCCGCCGAGGCGCTCGACGATGCGGTGGCCGAGCTCGCCGGAGCGATCGCGGCGAAATCGCCGGCGGCGGTCGCCATCGGCAAGGGGCTGTTCTACCGCCAGCTCGAGGACGGCCTCGACGCGGCCTACGCCGCGGCCAGCGAGGCGATGACCTGCAACATGATGGGCGAGGACGCCGGCGCCGGCATCGACGCCTTCGTCGCCAAGCAACCGCCGCCGAAGTGGACCGGGCGGTAGGGCAGCGGCGACCTCATCCATTTGCAGGTGTAGCGCAGCATCATTGCTGAGCGCCATAATTGAATGCAAACCGAAGCGGTATTATTGATGGGGATCGAAGCTTGGTAATCAGGCAGCGTTGCGCTACGGTGTGAACAGATGGGCTTCGTTGGGAAAAGCGTACAGGCGGATCCGGAACCCGTCGTGCTGTCGATCCAGCCGGATGACAAGACGCGGGTTCGCTTCAGGCTGCTGGATGACGTTCTACCTTTTCGCACCTTTCATACGTCGCTGCTCGACCTGATCGCACGAGCCGGCGCAAGTGACGTCTGCGACGTTGGTGGCGGAGCCAATCCGGCGCTTTCCCCGGCGGAGATCGAGGATCTGGGGCTGCGATACACGGTGCTTGACATCTCGGCGGAGGAACTCGAGAAGGTCGAGCCGGCGTATAGGAAACTCAGAGCGGACGTCGCCGGGGCTGAACCTCCCGCAGAGGATGCCTTCGATCTGGTCTTCAGTAGCATGCTGGCGGAACACGTTCGCGATGGGGCGGCGTTCCACCGTAATATTTTTGCCATGCTGAGGCCGAACGGGCTTGCTTTTCACTTCTTTCCGACACTGTACGCGTTGCCGTTTGTCCTGAACCGCCTGGCCCCCGATACCCTTACCCGACCATTGCTGGCGTTGCTCTACCCCAAACGGGATCTGGACGGACATCAGGTCAAGTTCCCGGCGTATTACAGCTGGTGCAGAGGCCCGACGCCCGACCAGATCCAAAGCCTGGAAGCCATTGGGTTTCAGGTCACGGATTACGTCGGCATATTCGGACACAACTCCTACTACAGAAACTACGGGATCCTGCTTGATCTGCACCGGAGAGTTAGCGCCTTCCTGAGGCGTCGGGAAGTGGCGTCGCAGACAAGCTTCGCCTACGTTGTGCTCCGCAAGCCGTCAGCGGAACGCCATGGCGAGCCCCAACCGGGCGCCGCTTAAAGTGGACCGGGCGGCAGCGGATAGCCCCGCCGGTTTTCGGCAGCAACGTTATCCACCTGCAGGGTGAGGCCTGTGGCGGCTCGTGATGTTGCCCGCCGAGATTACCGCGTGGGCCGACGAGGTGCGGAGCAAGGCGAACGGGCGATGTCGAGCGCATGCAGGCGTGGGCAGGGCAGTCGGCGAGGATGGGCCGAGGCCGTACCCGCGGCCATGGTTCTGCAGCGCGCCTGGGATGGCGCACAGGCGCTGCTTGGATAGATAGGTCGAGCCACCCCGCCTTCTCGTGCTTGCGGGCGGGAGTTAGGCTGTCGCCAATGGGCATCGGAGATAGGGCTGTGGAGGAACAGGTCGTCAATAGGTCAAGCCGCTTGCAGGCATGGGACCACTTCCTTCAGTCATCGCGACCTGACATTGGATACAAGCAGACGTCCTGGTGGGCCGATCTGATGGTCAGCCGGGGGTGGGGCCATTTCGGCGCAGTGAGCCGAGACGCGGGCGCGATCCTTGGCGGCGCGCAGGTCCTGCTTTCGTCTTTCGCGCCAGGGAAATGTTTCTACTACATCCCTCACGGTCCGGTTCTTCCCGAGGACGACCGGGCACAGACGATTTTTAGGCATGTCCAACTTTCACGTCTCCCCGCGTATCGCGTCGGAACAACAGCGACATCATGATATGTAGCTAATCCTTGTCCGGACATGCCGGGCGGGGCTGCGCTTTCCGGTCGTGCAGATGCGAGGCCTGCACAGCCGATGTTCGCGGCTGTGCCTGTGGGGCGCAGCCGCCCGGCGCAACATGCTAAAATCACTGGAAAAGTGTGGTCGGAGTGAGAGGATTCGAACCTCCGGCCCCCGCCTCCCGAAGACGGTGCTCTACCAGGCTGAGCTACACTCCGACGAAAACCTGAGCCCGACTTATAGCGCCGTCCGCTCCGCCG
The DNA here is from genome assembly GCA_963789785.1 of uncultured Alphaproteobacteria bacterium. Classification (GTDB taxonomy): domain Bacteria; phylum Pseudomonadota; class Alphaproteobacteria; order Rhodospirillales; family Defluviicoccaceae; genus JAEULH01. Next base: position 225,827 of record CAWBNC010000043.1, read on the forward strand.
GCGCAAGAAAGCGAAGCGCCGCCGAGCGCGCCAGATGCTTCAGACCCGACAAGACGCCTCTGATCTAGTACGCCCGCTCGATGCAGAAGTCGACGGCGTCGACGAGCGCCGCGCTTCGCCGGACTCGGCGCGAACGGCTCCAGCGCGTCGATCGCCTTGGCGCCGTACTGGCGCGCGCGATTCCAGCGTCGTCGGCCAGGGCGCCGCGGGCGGTCAGCAGCGTGATCGCCCGCTCCAGATCCTCGGGCTCCTGCTCCATCTCCTCGAGCGTGCGCCGCCAGAACGTCTTTCTCCTCCGCATTCGCCCGGCTGAAGGCGAGCACGATCGGCAGGGTGATCTTGCCCTCGCGGAAGTCGTCGCCGACGGTCTTGCCCAGCGTCGCCTGCTTGGCCGAATAATCGAGCACGTCGTCGATCAGCTGGAAGGCGATGCCGAGGTTCATGCCGATAGGCTTCCAGCGCGGCCTCCTCCGCCTCCGGCCGCTCGGCCACGACCGCGCCGATCCGGCAGGCGGCGGCGAACAGCTCGGCGGTCTTGGCCCGAATGACGGCGAGGTAGTCGGCTTCGCTGGTCTCGGTGTCGTTGGTGGTGACAGCTGGCTGACCTCGCCCTCGGCGATGATCGACGACGCCCGCGAAAGAATCGCCAGCACCCGCAGCGAGCCATCCTCGACCATGAGCTCGAACGCGCGGCTGAACAGAAAGTCGCCGACCAGCACGCTCGGCTTGTTGCCCCAGACGACGTTCGCCGAGGCCAGGCCGCGCCGCAGCTCGCTGTCGTCGACGACGTCGTCGTGAAGCAGGGTCGCGGTGTGAATGCATTCGACGCAGGCGGCAAGGCCGATATGGCGCTGCCCGGGATAGCCGCACAGCCGCGCCGCGGCCAGGGTCAGCATCGGCCGCAGTCGCTTGCCGCCGGCGGCGACGACATGGCTGGCGAGCTGCGGGATCAGCGCGACCGGGCTGTCCATCCGCTCGACGATGACCCGGTTGACAGCCTTCATATCGTCGGCAACCAGCGCGATCAGGGGATCAAGCGAGGGCTTTCGCTGTGTATCGGTGTCGAGGCTCACCGCAACGCCCACCAGACCTCCTCTGTGCACCGTTTGGGCGACGACTATAAAGCTTGACGCTGCCGTACCCGATTTCGGAGCATAAGACCGCGCGCCGCTTGCCGCGGTCAAGAGTCCCGCGGCGCGACGCAGTCGAAGCGCGACAGCATTCGCGATCGAACCCGTCTCAGTTGGTTCAAGTTAGGTGGATGTTTGGCTATCGGCAATGATCGAGCTCTGCCGCACCGGCGACCCGGTCATGCTATCGTGGCTGGAAAGCCGACTTGCCGGATGCCGGCATCGCGAGCGTCACGCTCGACGCTTTTACCAGCCAGGCCTTTGCCGGGACGCTGGACGGCGTCGGCCGGCGCGTTATGGTCGAGGAGGCCGATCTGCCGCGGGCGCTGGCAGATTCTGAACGAGGGACACGAGCTTGGCCGCCGGGCATGACGATCGTGACCGAGGACGCCCTTCTCGACGGGCGGATCCGTTTCAGCCAGCCGGCGAGCGGCTATCGCGTCGGCATCGACCCGGTGTTCCTCGCCGCCGCGGTTCTCGGCGCGAAACGGCGAGCGCGTCCTCGATGTCGGCGCCGGCGCGGGCGCGGCCGCGCTGTGCCTGGCCGAGCGGGTGCCGGGTGCCCGGGTCACCGGGCTGGATTTCGAGCGCGCAATGGTCCGCATCGCTTCCGCCAACGCCAGGGCGAACGGCATGGCCGAGCGGGTGGAGTTTTTTCTCGGCAACCTGCTGACGCCGCCGATCCGGCTGACGCCGGCGTCCTTCGACCACGTCATGGCCAATCCGCCGTATCGTGGCCGAGGGCAGCGGCCAGCCGCCGCCCGATCCGGCGAAGGCCGCGGCGACGGTCGAGGGCGCCGACGCCGGACTGGTCGAGTGGCTGCGCTTCTGTCTGCTGATGGTCCGGCCGAAGGGGACGGTGACGCTGATCCATCGCGCCGACCGTCTCGCCGATCTCCTCGCCGGGCTGGCCGGAAAGCTCGGCGACATCGCCATCTTCCCGCTGTGGCCCGGCGGCGACGGCCGGACGCCGGCGAAACGGATCCTGATCAGCGGCCGGCGCGGCGCCGGCGGGCCGCTGGCGATCATGCCCGGGCTGTTCCTCCATGAGCCGGACGGCAGCTACACGGCCGCCGCCGAACGGATCCTGCGCCGGGGCGAGGCGCTGGTCTGGGCGCGGCCAGGGCCTGGCGTGCAATCGCCGCAATCGCCATGATCGGTCGCAAGCTCCTCGCCAAGTTGCCGATCGAGCGCTTCCGCCACCCGCCGCCCGTCGTCGCGGTCGTTCCCTTGAGCGGGATCATCGGCCGGCTCGGCCCGATCGCCCGCGGCCTGAATCTGCGCGGGCTCGCCGGAACGCTGGAGCGTGCGTTCTCGCTGGCCGACGTCGCCGCGGTGGCGCTTGCCGTCAATTCGCCGGGCGGCTCGCCGGTGCAGTCGGCCTTGATCGCCGGGCGGATTCGGGCGCTGGCGGCGGAGAAGAAGGTGCCGGTCTACGCCTTCGCCGAGGACGTGGCCGCTTCCGGCGGCTACTGGCTGCTCAGCGCCGGCGACGAGCTCTACGCCGACGAGAGCTCCATCGTCGGCTCGATCGGCGTCGTCTCAGCGGGCTTCGGCTTTCCAGAGCTGCTAAAGCGCATCGGCGTCGAGCGGCGGGTCTACGCCTCGAGCGAGCACAAGGCCGGGCTCGATCCGTTCCGGCCCGAACGGCTCGACGAGGTCGAACACCTGCGCAGCGTCCAGGGCGACATCTACGACGCCTTCTGCGCCCAGGTCCGCGCCCGGCGCGGCGACCGGCTCAGGGGCGACGAGGCCGAGCTTTTCAGCGGCCGGTTCTGGAGCGGGCGCAAGGCGCTTGAGCTCGGCCTGATCGACGGCATCGGCGATCTGCGCTCCGTGATGCGCGACCGCTTCGGCGACAAGGTCAAGCTCCGCGTGGTCGGCGGCCGCCAGCCGTGGTGGCGCCGGCGGATCGGCCTGGTGACCGGGCAGGGCGTCGGAGGAGATGGAGGCAACGCTGCCGCCGTTGCGGGCGAACTTCTCGCCGCCGTTGAAGCCGCGCTGGAAGAGCGGACACTGTGGCAACGCTACGGGCTGTAGCGCGCCGTATCCATACAAGGTGTCCGATGACCGGTCACCGTTGCACGTCCCGCCGGAGCTGATGCGCTCGCTGGAGACCGCCGAAATCCACCTCATCCACATCGACGGATCCTGAATCATCCGTGGTCGTCGTGGCCGGCAGGGGGCGTGATCGTCGCCCCGCAGCGTCCCTGAAAGCTCGTTTCCGACACCACCGCCTCAATCGACTTGAATGACACCGATGGAGAACGGCGTTCCCTCGTTGCCAACGCCATCGTGGCGTTTTCGGCTCGGATAGCCGCGATTGCTGCGGCAAGCGAGCCCCACTCGCGGCACGCCGAGCGTATCAGCATCTCTCTCCTGCCCGAGCCAAGATTCTGCGGATCTCCAATAGATGCTATGGAACCGCTGCGTTAAAATTATCGCGAAACGTTGTTGCATAAGCGTAAGTCAGAAGAGGTAGATCTACTCCTAAATAGGGAGGGCATGATGAAAGACATAACCACGCGCGATTATTACGGTGTTCAACACGACAAGGCGCCTAAATCGGAGTTTAGGGCGCACCATACCCGGCGAGATCTGCTCAAAACAGGGCTCGCTGCAGGGATCGGCTTGTCCGCTCCATGGATCTGGACCAGCAAGAAGGCTCTTTCGGCACCACCAAACATCCCCGTTCCGCCGAACGTCATCCTTCTCGATCCGATGACGGTGCCGAAGTTCGAGATTCCCTTGCCGGATGCTCTGAGCCCCGCGTTCAAATTTCCATCGAACACCACGGTGGGCGTCCATCCGCTTACGCAGGACGTTGGCCTCAACGGCTTGAACGACCAGCCAAGCGAGACGCAGCTATACGGCTACGGTCAAGGCGCCGGAGATGCTACTTACCCAGGAAAGACCTTTGAAGTCACGGGCGGCGCTCATAGGGTGACGTGGCGCAACGACCTGACCGCCGGAACGCCACATTTTCTACCGCTCGACAACACGATCCACACGGCGTGGACCGAGAACGGATCGCCCTTCTCGTTCCCGAACCAAGTGCCCATTGTGACCCACCTGCATGGCGGGCATACCGATGGTGCCTCCGATGGAAATCCCGAGATTGCGCAGATGCGGGCGCAAGGCGGCAGCATCACGTTCATGTACGACACCCAGCAAGCAGGTACGCTCTGGTACCACGACCACGCGCTCGGCATCACCCGGCTGAATGTCTACGCGGGCCTCGCCGGCTTCAACATCGTTCGCGACACGTTCGACACGGGCGATGCGGCCACAAACAACCCGAAACTTCCCGCCTACCCGTATGAACAGCTGATCGTCATTCAAGATCGCATGTTCACGGATGACTTCCAGCTCTACTACCCGTCGGATCCAACGACGGCTACCGAGCTGTTCGGCCCGGCGCAGTACCCCGACCCCACCATTTTGGCTGAGTTCTTCGGCGACCATATCCTCGTCAATGGTCAGGCGTGGCCGGTTCTCGACGTTGAGCCGCGCCTCTACCGGCTGCGCTTCCTGAATGGCTGCGATACTCGCTTTTTGAGAATGTCCATCAGCGGCCTCAGCTTTTCGGCCATCGGCACGGATCAGGGGCTGCTCGACGCACCGGTGGGCATCCAGGCGATCAGCATTGCCCCGGGCGAGCGGTTGGACGTGCTGGTTGACTTTTCAAAGAGCGGCCGGAAGAACCGTCGAACTCAAGAACAACGCACCGGGAACCTTCCGCCGACCCCTGGTCGTCAATCCGCAGACAACCGGCCGGATCATGGCGTTTCGCGTGGGAACCGCCGTAACAGACACCTCGAACAACGCCATTCCGGCGACACTCCGCGGAGGAGACGGGCAGCCGCCGGTGCTTGCTCCCGTGCCGGCCTTCAATTCGGCTATCCCGCCGGTCGGCGTATACATTCGTCAGGTTGTCCTTTACGAAGGAATGGACCCGCGCGGGCGCTTGCAGCCGGAACTGGGAACGCTGGAGGGCCCCTATGCCTGGGCCGACCCGACGACGGAAAACATCGCTTCCGGCGCAACGGAGGTTTGGGAGATCTACAACACGACTCCGGATACGCACCCGATCCATCTTCACCTGGTGGCCTTCCGGATCATCAACCGCCAGGGCATGGATGTGAAGAAGTTCGTACCGGGCGCTGGCCCCTTGCCGCCACCGCTCCGGGGCCAGCCCCAGAGACCGGCGCCGGAAGAGAACGGCCCGAAGGACACCGTGCAAGCTCAGCCGGGAACGGTCACCCGGATCATCGCAACGTTCGACAAGGTCGGCACCTGGGTCTGGCACTGCCACATCCTGTCGCACGAGGACCACGAGATGATGCGCCGTTTCACGGTGGGGTGAGGTCGCGCCGAGGGATTGTCAGATGAGGCCCGCCCATGTGTCGGCGGAAGGCGACGCGCATCGGCGTCGAGCGGCGGGTCTACGCCTCGAGCGAGCACAAGGCCGGTCTCGATCCGTTCCGGTTCGAACGGCTCGACGAGGTCGAACACCTGCGCAGCGTCCAGGGCGACATCTACGCCGCCTTCTGCGCCCAGGTCCGCGCCCGGCGCGGCGACCGGCTCAGGGGCGACGAGGCCGAGCTTTTCAGCGGCCGGTTCTGGAGCGGGCGCAAGGCGCTTGAGCTCGGCCTGATCGACGGCATCGGCGACCTGCGCACCGTGATGCGCGGCCGCTTCGGCGACAAGGTCAAGCTCCGCGTGGTCGGCGGCCGCCAGCCGTGGTGGCGCCGGCGGATCGGGCTCGCGACCGGGCAGGGCAGCCGGTGGGCTGGAAGCAATGCCGCCGCTGTCGCGGGCGAGCTTCTCGGCGCCGTTGAAGCCAAGGCTGGAAGAGCGGACGCTGTGGCAGCGCAACGGGCTGTAGGAGGCGAGCTTAGCGCCGCTTGATTGATCGCTTCTCGTAGGCTGCGCCGCCCTCGACGGCAACACCGCGGCGGTTTCGCCGGTACTGCTTCCGCGATCAATGAATGGCGCAGCATGACGCCGGGGATCCGGCGTGTCGCCCGGCGCGGGCACGAGCGGCCGCAGTTAACAGAACGCGAACATCGATGTATAATATTCGCTTCATGACCTGCTCCAAGCAGGGCCGATTCTGGCAGGTCAAGGGGCGGTCAGCAGGCGAGTTGAAAAACATCTTAGCGGGAGGATCACAACATGGCCGACATAGAGAAGAATGAGGATGGAAGAGGGTATAGCATTCTCACGGGTTCTGAGGATGACGTTATAAGCGTTAAGTTGAAGACGGAAGCAACGGAAATAACAATTTCATATTAACTGACGGAGGAGATGATACGATAAACATAAAGGGATTGCTTATAAATGGCGGTCCAACGCTCCCATTGGGGTGCAACTGGATATTGACCGGCAGCGGCAACGATGATGTACAAATTAACGATGTCGTTGGCAATGACCATGTATTTCTTGGCTCTGGTGACGATACCGCCAGTCTCAGCTACGGGAATGACACAGCGTTTGGCGGCGACGGAAGCGACACGATCGGCGGGGGCGAAGGCGACGACTGGATTTTTGGCGGCAGTGGCAATGACGGCAGATTGAGGGGCGGTGGCGGGGACGATTACATCTTTGGCGGCAACGGAGATGACTCTTTGATCCGAGTGAGGCAGAGGCTTGGAAGGAGGAGATGGAGACGACTCGATTTCTGGAGGTCGTGGCGACGACCTGCTCAATGGGGACGAAGGAAATGATCGTCTAGCTGGCGGACCGGGTGGGGATACTTTCTACTTCGATGGATCGGATGGCAAAGACACCATCACTGACTTTAAGAAGGGTAGCGATGATATTCGCATCTATACAACCGCGGAAGTCACGACAGAGGTGCAGGTCAACGGCGACACGTTGATTGCAGCGGGGGGTGTCGACCTAGCGGTGGTGCAGCATATGCAAGAACTCGTGGTGACGGCTGAGGCTGACTATATCCTCATTGCGTAAGGTCGATAAGCCGTCCGTCGCCGAAGTCTGCCGCGTCCACTTTCTTCGGCTATGACGGATTGGTCGGCAAAAGCGGGATGACGCTGGGCAAGGCGCCCAAGGCGGTACCTGCGCTTGACCGGGTTCCGGACCCGACGTTAAGGTCCGCCGCGCGGCGAACGTCCGGTAGCGGGGCCGTCGCGTCCCGGAAGGCATGCCGGAAACGGAAAGCATGGCGGCGCAGGCACCCTCCTTCCAATCGCTCGATTCTCTCGCTCCAGCAGTTCTGGGCCGACCGCCGCTGCGTCATCCTCCAGCCGTTCGACATGGAGGTCGGCGCGGGGACCTTCCACCCGGCGACGACGCTGCGCGCGCTGGGCCCGGAGCCGTGGCGCTGCGCCTATGTCCAGCCGTCGCGGCGGCCGACCGACGGCCGCTACGGCGAGAACCCCAACCGGCTGCAGCACTATTACCAGTATCCAGGTGCTGCTCAAGCCGTCTCCGGACGACTCGCCAGGCGCTCTATCTCGAAAGCCTCGCCCATCTCGGGATCGATCCGGCGGTGCACGACATCCGCTTCGTCGAGGACGACTGGGAAAGCCCGACGCTGGGCGCCTGGGGGCTCGGCTGGGAGGTCTGGTGCGACGGCATGGAGGTGACCCAGTTCACCTATTTCCAGCAGGTCGGCGGGATCGAGTGCGCGCCCGTCGCCGTCGAGCTGACGTACGGGCTGGAGCGGCTGGCGATGTACATCCAGGGGGTCGAGAACGTCTACGACCTCGACTGGGACGGCTGCGGAACCCGCTACGGCGACGTCTTCCTCCAGGCCGAGCGCGAGCATTCGGCCTACAATTTCGAGTACGCCGATACGGCATGCTCTTTCGCCACTTCGCCGACGCCGAGGACGAGTGCCGGGCGCTGCTGGCACGCAGGGCTGGCGCTGCCGGCCTACGACCAGTGCATCAAGGCCAGCCACCGCTTCAACCTTCTCGACGCCCGCGGCGCCATCAGCGTCACCGAGCGCGCCGCCTATATCGGCCGGGTCCGGGCGCTGGCGCGCGGCTGCTGCGAGGCCTGGCTGGTCAGCCGCGGCCACGGGACGGCGTAGCGCGTGCGGATCGCCTGAGCCATGGCCGAGTTGCTGGTCGAAATTCTGAGCGAGGAAATCCCCGCGCGGATGCAGGCGCAGGCGACCGCCGATTTCGAGCGTCTCGTTCGCGCCGGGCTGGGCGAGGCGGATCTCGCCATTCGCCGAGGTCCGCCGGTTCGTCACGCCGCGCCGGCTGGCGCTGATCGTCGACGGCCTGCCGCTGGCCCAGCCGGACAGGACCGAGGAACGGCGCGGTCCGCGCGCCGATGCTCCGGACGCGGCAATCGCCGGCTTCCTCCGCTCCGTCGGCCTCGAGTCGCGGCGATCTGGAGGAACGCGAGACGGCCAAGGGCCGGTTCCTGTTCGCCGTGATCCAGACGCCAGGGCCGCGACGCGGGCGAGGTCATCGTCGAGGTTCTCGAACGCGCGCTGCGCGCGTTGCCGTGGCCCAAGTCGATGCGCTGGGGCGACCACGAGGCGCGCTGGGTCCGGCCGCTGCACGGACTGCTCTGCCGCTTCGAGGGCCGAACCCTGCCGCTGCGCTTCGGGCCGGTGATGGCCGGCGACAGCACCCGCGGCCACCGCTTTCTCGCCCCCGACGCCTTCGCCGTGGAAGACGGCGACGACTATCTGCGCAAGCTCGCCGCGGCCAAGGTCATGGTCGACCCGGACGAGCGCCGGCGGGTCATCGTCGGCCGAGGCCGAACGCCTCGCCGCGGGCGAGAACCTGACCATGCGCGCCGATCCGGGCCTGCTCGACGAGGTCGTCGGGCTGGTCGAATGGCCGGTGGTGATGGTCGGGCGGATCGACCGGCAGTTCATGGACGTGCCGGCGGAGGTGCTGGTCACGGCGATGCGCGCGCACCAGAAGTATTTTTCCCTGGTCGACGGCGATGGCGTCCTCGCGCCCCGCTTTCCTCGTCGTCGCCAATACGCCCGGCGTCGACGGCGGCCGGGCGATCGTCGCCGGCAACGAGCGCGTGCTGCGCGCCCGTCTGGCCGACGCCAAGTTCTTCTGGGATCAGGATCGCCGCCAGACGCTCGCGGCGCGGGTCGAGACGCTGGCGGGCCGGGTCTTCCACGCCCGGCTCGGCTCGGACCTCGACCGGGTCGGCCGGATCGCCCGTCTCGCGCGCGCGACTTGCCGGTCGGCATCGGCGCCGATCCCGAACTCGCCGGCCGCGCCGCGAAGCTGTGCAAGGCCGACCTGACCACCGGCATGGTCGGCGAATTTCCCGAACTGCAGGGCCTGATGGGCCGCTACTACGCCCTTCACGACGGCGAGGACGCGGCCGTGGCCGAGGCCATCGCCGACCATTACGCGCCGCAGGGCCCGTCCGACCGCTGTCCGTCGGCGCCGGTCAGCGTCGCCGTTGCGCTGGCCGACAAGATCGACATGCTGGCCGGTTTCTTCGCCATCGGCGAGACCCCGACCGGATCGAAGGATCCCTACGCGCTGCGTCGCGCCGCGCTCGGGGTCATCCGCATGATCATCGAGAACGGCCTGCGTCTGGCGCTGCGCGCGGTCCTCGCCGAGGCCGTCGCCGGCTACCCGGACGAGGTTGGCGGCGCGCGCAGAGACGAGGTCGCCGAGGACGATCCTCGCCTTCATCGCCGAACGGCTCAAGGTCCACCTGCGCGGCACACGGGGTGCGCCACGATCTGATCGCCGCCGTCTTCGCCCTCGGCGGCGAGGACGATCTGGTTCGGCTGCTCGCCCGGGTCGACGCGCTTAAGGACTTTCTCGACACAGATGACGGTGCTAATTTGCTGACCGCCTACAGGCGGGCGAGCAATATTGTCCGCATAGAAGAAAAGCGGGATGGGGCGTTATACGACGAGGAGGCGGACCCGGCGCTATTCGCGGAGCAGGAAGAGGCGCTGCTGCATCGGTCGCTGTTGCAGGCGCGACAGCGGATCGCCGAGGCTTTGACAGAGGAACGCTTCGCGGCGGCCATGGCCGCGCTCGCCGATCTTCGCCGGCCGGTCGACACCTTTTTTGACACCGTAACGGTCAACTGCGCCGATGCGCGGCTTCGGGCCAATCGGTTGAAGCTGCTTTCGCAGATCCGGTCGGCTCTCGGAGGGGTGGCGGAGTTTTCACAGGTCGAGGGATAGGACGAAGCCATGACGAAATGGGTTTACACCTTCGGGGACGGCAAGGCCGAAGGCGGGGCGAAGGACAAGAACCTGCTCGGCGGCAAGGGCGCCAACCTGGCCGAGATGAGCAGCATCGGCATTCCGGTGCCGGCGGGTTTCACGATCTCGACCGAGGTCTGCACCCACTTTACGTCGAGAACGACAACACGTATCCGGAGGGCCTGAAGGAACAGGTCGCGGTCGCCCTCGCCGAGGTCGAAAAGATCATGAGCGCCAAGTTCGGCGCCGACAGCGGACCGCTGCTGCTTGCTCTCCGTGCGCTCGGGCGCGCGGGCGTCGATGCCGGGCATGATGGACACCGTTCTCAACCTCGGTCTGAACGACGAGACGGTGAAGACGCTGACCAAGAACACCGATGACGCGCGCTTCGCCTTCGACAGCTACCGCCGTTTCATTCAGATGTATTCGAACGTCGTGCTTGGGGTCGAGACGCACAATTTCGAGACCCTTCTCGAGGAGCACAAGGAAAAGGTCGGCAAGACCCTGGACGTCGAGCTGACCGCCGACGACTGGAAAGATCTGATCGGCAAGTACAAGGAAGAGATCCGCAAGCACATCGGCAGGGACTTTCCGCAGGATCCCCACGAGCAATTGTGGGGCGCCATCGGCGCGGTTTTCGGCAGCTGGATGAACAAGAGGGCGATCACCTACCGCAAGCTGAACAACCTGCCGGACCACTGGGGAACGGCGGTCAACGTTCAGGCGATGGTCTTCGGCAACATGGGCGATGACTCGGCGACCGGCGTGTGTTTCTCGCGCAATCCGTCGACGGGCGAGAACGCCTTCTATGGCGAGTACCTGGTCAACGCCCAGGGCGAGGACGTCGTCGCCGGCATCCGCACCCCTCAGCCGCTGTCTCTCGCCGAGAAGGCCACGATGGAGTCCGACCTGGCGGCGATGGAGGAGGTCCTGCCGCCGCTCTATACCGAGCTGGTCAGCTACCGCGACCGGCTGGAGAAGCACTACCGCGACATGCAGGACATGGAGTTCACCATCCAGAAGGGTAAGCTCTGGATGCTGCAGACCCGCAACGGCAAGCGCACCGCGTCATCGGCCTTGAGGATCGCGGTCGAGATGTGCCAGTCCGGGCTGATCGACAAGAAGGAAGCGGTGAGCCGGGTCGAGCCGGCCCAGCTCGACCAGCTCCTGCATCCGATGATCGATCCCAAGGCGCATAAGGAGGTTCTCGGCAAGGGCCTGCCGGCCTCGCCGGGCGCGGCTTCGGGACAGATCGTCTTTACCGCCGATGACGCCGAGGCCTGGACCAAAGCCGGCAAGAAGGTGATCCTTACCCGCATCGAGACCTCGCCCGAGGACATTCACGGCATGCACGCCGCCGAGGGCATTCTGACCACGCGCGGCGGCATGACCAGTCACGCCGCGGTCGTCGCCCGCGGGATGGGCACGCCCTGCGTCGCCGGCGCCGGCGAGCTGCGCGTCGACTATAAGGCGAAAACGCTGACCGTCGGCAACACGGTGCTGAACGAAGGCGACGCGATCACCCTCGACGGCTCGACCGGCCAGGTGCTCAAGGGCGACGTGCCGAAGATTCAGCCCGAAGTCAGCGGCTCCTTCGGCACGCTGATGGGGTGGGTGGACGAGATCCGCACCATGAAGGTCCGGGCCAATGCCGAAACTCCGCTCGACGCCAGCACCGCGCGCAAGTTCGGCTGCGAGGGCATCGGCCTGTGCCGGACCGAGCACATGTTCTTCGACCCGGAGCGGATCATCAACGTCCGCCAGATGATCGTCGCGCGTGACGAGAAGGAGCGTCGCGCGGCCCTCGACAAGCTGCTGCCGTATCAGCGCCAGGACTTCGTCGAGCTGTTCTCGATCATGGAAGGGCTGCCGGTGACCATCCGTCTGCTCGACCCGCCGCTGCACGAGTTCCTGCCGCACTCCGACGCTGATATGGCGGAGGTCGCCAAGGCCGCTGGCGTCGACCTCGAGATGGTGAAGCAGCGCGCCCAGCAGCTTCATCGAGTCCAACCCGATGCTCGGCCATCGTGGTTGCCGCCTCGGCGTCACGTACCCTGAGATCTACGAGATGCAGTGCCGGGCCATCTTCGAGGCGGTGGCGGAGACGAAGAAGCAGGGCAAGCCGGTGCTGCCCGAGGTCATGATCCCGCTGATCGCGACCAAGGCCGAGTTCGACCGGCTGAAGACCATGGTCGACCGGGTGGCCGGCGAAGTCATGGAGGCGACGGGGACGAAGTTCGAGTATCTCGTCGGCACCATGATCGAACTGCCGCGCGCGGCACTGGTCGCCGACAAGATCGCCGAGGGCGCTCAGTTCTTCAGCTTCGGCACCAACGACCTGACCCAGACGACCTATGGGCTGTCGCGCGACGACGCGGCCAACTTCCTGGTGCCCTATCAGGAGCTGGGCGTGCTGCCGAACGATCCGTTCCAGACCCTCGATCAGGAAGGGGTGGGCGAGCTGGTCAGGATCGCGGTCGAACGGGGTCGCAAGACCCGGCCGGACATCAAGCTCGGCATTTGCGGCGAGCACGGCGGCGACCCGGCTTCGGTGCACTTCTGCCACGACGTCGGCCTGAACTATGTCTCGTGCTCGCCCTATCGCGTGCCGATCGCGCGGCTGGCGGCGGCGCATGCGGCAATGGGCACCGGCGGGGCCAGCACGACGGCGTAACGGCGTCGCCTCAAGGTTACGACCGCACGGGAGGGCTTCGGCCCTCCCGTTTCGTTTGTGATGGATTTCCTTAAGGCCGCTGTCAGACTCGATTTGGACTTTTCAACTATCGGAAAAGCACACTCTGACCGGCGGCCCGCGAATTCAACATCGAAACATAGAGAGCAACAAACAAAAAGGGAGAAATCATGAAACCAGCCATCACAAACGCACTCATGTGCGTCGTTATGGTGGCAACGCTGGGCATTGGCACAACGGCCAGAGCACAAACGGAGAAACCAAAACATTTTTCTCCCAGCGAACTCAGCAGCCGCATGCTGGATCGGCGCGCTGTGGAAGCCGTCATCTGGGGCCTGCCGCTGGTGGGCCAGCACGCTGTGAGGCAGGCCGCCTTCCGTGACGGCAAGGCGAACTTAAACGACATCGTCTGGTGGCCCAAGGGGAGTTGGAAGAACCAGTCGCCCACACCCAACGTCAACACGCGCTACATGTATTTCTTCATAAACACCAAGCAGGATGGCCCGGTGGTGGTGGAACTGCCGCCCGCCGTCCCCGGAGCCAGCTTCTACGGCACCATCGAAGACCCGGAGCAGGCGATTATGGACAAGAGCTGGAAGTTGCCGGACATCGAGCAAGTGAAATGAACAACACAGCAATACAACCAACAAAGGCACAACCGACCACTGTATGAGCCGATCGGATCGGTTATGAAACGCGCGGGCTGTCCCGAAAGCTCTCGGGACGGCAAGCCGTTTCTGACCAAGGAGCCCAAGTTATTGCTGAATGACAACAATGCCGGCAAGGCCGAGGGCATCCACCTGATGATCGGCCGCCGTCCGCATGCGGCGTTCGGCAATTCCCAGATGCTGGAGTAAGTATACCAGGGCCGGCGACGGCGCACGGCTGGCCCATGCTGGTGCTGCACGACGATGCCGAGCGCGAGTATGCCTACAGAGGAGGCCCGGGTTTTACCGTAGGCGCATTCAGGGGGCAGGAATCCCCCGGCGCGCGGTTCGGCAGGCCGGCCGGGCGTTAAACGCCGGCGAACAATGTCAGTGGCTTACACCGCGCCGTTTGCAGCCGCCCGGTACCTTGCCCAGCCGGCGGCGCGGAGCCGGCACGCCGGGCATGTCCCGCAGCCATAACCCCAGTCGTGACGCCGGCTCCGCTCGCCGAGGTAACAGGTGTGGGTGTGCTCGCCGATGAGCGCGACCAGTGCGGCGCCGCCGAGGCTTTCGGCGAGCCGCCAGGTCGCGGCCTTGTCCAGCCACATCAGCGGGGTATGGATGACGAAGCGGCTGTCCATGCCGAGATTGAGGGCAATCTGCATCGCCTTGATGGTGTCGTCGCGGCAGTCGGGGTAGCCGGAAAAGTCGGTTTCGCAGACGCCGGCGACCAGGTGGCGAAGGCCCCGGCGATAGCCGATGGCCGCGGCCAGGGTCAGGAACACGATATTGCGCCCCGGAACGAAGGTCGTCGGCAGGCCGTCTGCGCCAATGCGGATCTCGGCGTCGCGGGTCAGTGCGGTGTCGCTGATCTCGGCCAGCACGCCGAGATCGATGTAATGATGTTCGCCGAGCCGGCCGGCCCAGAGCGGGAAACCGTCGCGGATCGTGGCCAGCACCGACATGCGGCATTCAAGCTCAATGACGTGTCGCTGGCGGTAGTCGAAGGCGACGGTCTCGACGCGGTCGAAACGGTCGAGCGCCCAGGCGAGGCAGGTCGCCGAGTCCTGGCCGCCGGAGAAGAGGACCAGCGCGGCGGACTCCCCGCCCGGGGCGGCGCTTCATTGGCCGATCGCCCGCAGCCGAAGCCGAACGGGCCAGGCGTCTATCTATGAGCTGCCGTCCGCGGCCACTTGGCGCCGGTTTGCGACTGATAGGGCGCAGCCCGATCCGGCCGCGGCGGCCGGTTCTTGGTCTCGTTGCTGAAGGTGAAACGCCCGAAGAGGATGCAGCCCTTCATTCCCGGGTCGCAGGAACGTTCTGGACCCGCTGGCAACGACCCTGCACCTCATGTGGGCAGCCCCAACCGCTCATGCCGTTCGCTCCATCGTCTTCGACAGCCACAGTGCGGGAGGGTCCGGCCGACGTCAAGGCCGGCGCGGGACAAGACTCGCTCGTGGAACTCGAATGCGCCAAGAGCGTTGTATTGTTCCCGAGACGGCAAATGATTCGCGCCTACGCCGACGCGGGTAGACCGGTTCGGCGCGAAGGGCTTCTCGGGCCCGCGACAGCCGCGAGCGAACAGTTCCGGTGGGCGTTCCCATGATCTTCGCCGCCTTCTGGTAGGAGCAGCCTTCATGTACGACCAGGATCAGCGCCTGGCGCTGGGACGCGGGAAGGCGGTCGATCGCGTCGGTCGTTTCGCGCAGTTCCAGCATCCAATGCTGCGCCGGCGGCGAGGACATCCCATAGAGCTTGGCGAAACCGTCGCTCAGCGCGTGCGCCCGCGCGCGATCCCGGGTCTTGTTAATGAAGGCGTTGCGCAGGATGGTGAACAGCCAAGCGCGCAGGTTCGTTCCGGGCTCGAACTTGTCGGCGGCGGCCAGCGCCTTGACCAGGCACTCCTGAACCAGATCGTCGGCCTCGTCGGTCTGCCGCGCCAGCGACATCGCGTAGCGCCGAAGATGTGGCATTTCTGCAGTGAGTTCCGCCCGCATCCGTGTTCTCCTTCCGTCAGCCCGTCTCGCCGTTGCGAGAACAAGCTGCATCGGAAGGGGCGGACGGACCTTAATCCAAGATAGCCTGTAGCGGAGCGGAAGCAGGTCCGCATCTTTTATTAATCAGATGCCGGAGCAGGTCATTTTCTACTATTTCAATATCTTTCGTTAAGATGTTTGCATAGAGGCCGTAGGCTGCCGTTTCAGTGGCGGCGCCGGCCGAGAAGGAAGCCGGCGACGCCGGCGGCGAGGGGAATGACGACGGCCGCCGTCGTCAGTATGGCGCGGAAGGAGTCCGTCTCGATGGCGTGGCCGGAGGCGCGGGCGTCGAACCGGCCGTGGGCGGCGTAGTCGCCGGTGACGGGTGAGAAAAGGTTGTCTGGCCGCACGGGGTCCGCCGGCTCGTCGGTCTGCTGGCCGCTGTAGCCCATCTTCGCCAGCATACGGTCGACGAGCCCGGGCATCAGGATGCTGCCGAACACCAGCTTGAAGGAGGCGCGGCCGATCAGGATCTCGCGCGCGCCCGTCTCGGCGGCGCGAACGATTGGCGCCGCCGGAACCTCCGGCTCGTAGATCGGCGGCGCCGGCTGCGGGCGCATCGGCAGCTTGTTGCGCGCCCACTCGAACTGCGGGGTATTGACCGCGGGCAGGACGACCATGCTGACGGTGACCCGGCTGCCGTCGTGGATGAGCTCGGCGCGCAGGGACTTGGTAAAGCCGCGAATGGCGAACTTGGCGCCGCAGTAGGCCGACTGCAGCGGCAGGCCATGATAGCCGAGCGCCGAGCTGACGTTGACGATGGTGCCGCGATCGCGCAGGCGCATCCGCCGGACCGCGCTCATGGCCCCATGAACCTGGCCGAGGTAGGTCACATCGGTGACCCGGCGATACTCATCGGCCGAGATCGCGGAAAAGGGAGCGAACACGGTTGCCATCGCGCAGTTGACCCAGACGTCGATGGCGCCGAGCTCCTGCTCGACGCGTTCGGCGGCATCCTCGATGGCGGAGGCGTCGGCAACATCGGCGGGAAGGACCAGGCCGACGCCGCCTGCAGCCTCGACGTCCGCCTTCGCTTCCTGCAGTCGCTCGACGCCGCGAGCGATGAGGCCGACGGCGTAACCGCGGCGGGCGAATGCGCGCGCCGTCGCCCGGCCGACGCCTGCGGAGGCGCCGGTTATGACGACTACAGGTCTGCTCTGATCGAGTCCATGCAGCCGCCTGTACTGCAACGGTCAATCGTTGCCGCAATAACGAAGGGCCGGCGGATTTGGTTCCGCCACGGAGAATCCTGCCTCGCTGACCGCTGTCGGCGGCGGTCAGCGGTTGCAGCGGGCGAAGCCGTGGCGGCCGCGTAGCTCGGCGGACCGGGTCAACCGCCCGAAGGCGTCGGGCGGGGTTGCCATCGCTTCGGCGAACAGGCTGCCGGCGGACGCGCAGTAGGCGTGCTTGCCTACGTCAGCGCTGCGCATCGAGGCGTCGTTGGCGAGCTTGGTGACGTAAGCGTTGAGCTGACGCTTGCCGTTGCTCCCATAGGTGCGGGAAAACAGCTTGCGCAAGGACGCGCTCTGAGCCGCGATCTCGCTGCGGAAGGCGGAGACGAAGGCGTTGTAGCGCTGCTGCTCGTTGCAAGACAAGGCCGCGACCATGAGCTCGGTCTGCAGCACCCGGGCGTTCAGCGTCGTCGGCGGCGAGACGCAGGGCGCGGCGAGGGCTGGCGCTGCTGCGAGGCTCAGGACCAGCGAAAGGGACGCCAGGGTTGTCTTCATGGTCATCGAAACTGCTCCTTTGCCGCTCGCTCCGCGAGGCGGGGGCCGTTGACGGTGCTGAGGAAAGAAAAGCACAGAAGCCTTAAGGCCGCGTTGCGAGATTGCCGGGCGACGACCAGCCGGACCGCCAGGCCCTCAGATGGCCGAGAGCATCGGCGCGGAGTCCTCGATCTGCTGGATTTTCTCGAAGCCGTGGCGCAGCTCGAACATGATGAACTGCGACTGCTTCAGCGCGCTGGCGGCGCTGCCACGGGGAAAACGGCCGGCCCAGGCGTCGATCTTGACGGCGAGAGAGCACAGCACGCCGCCGATGGTCGTGTGGTAGCTCTTGATCAGGGATTTGACCCGGCGGAAGCGCTCGGCGGAGAGGTTCTGCCAGAGGTCGTTGGTGCTCCGCTCGAAGTTCTCGAACCGGCCGGCGATAGAGACCATCAAGCCGTTGATCGTCGACTCCATCTCGGCGCAGGTCCCCATCAGCTCTTCGTCGTGGGCGAGTTGGCGAAGCTGGCGGATCAGGCCGAGGGTCTTGAGGAACTCGCTGATCGCCGGAACCATCTGGTCGAGGCAGTTGCGGTAGTAGGCCAGCGACAGGAAGATATCGCCGTAGTCCTCGAGGAAGCGCGGAATGCCGGTCAACTCGATGCCGAGACTGTCGGCCATCTGCTGCAGCTTTGCCTGCGCCTGCTTGACGTCGGGATTGCTAAACAGCGCGACGATGTCGTCGAATGACTTCACCGCGACGTCGCCGTTGCCGTAGATCCGCTGGATCAGCGGGTGGGTGAAGGCACTCATGTACGAGGTCAGTTCCTCGATCTTGCGCGGGGACAGGCGCAAGGCTTCGACCTCGTTGACGGCAATGCCGTGCTCGCGAAGCATGATCCGCAGGCTGTAGACGTCGTAGCTTGGCAGCACGGCGAGCTTGCGCAGCAGGACGAGGTCGGGGTGCGGCGGCACCATCGGCCAGCCGAAGACGTTGACCATCGACTCCACGTCCGCCTGGCCGCTCCCCGAGGAGGCGTCCTCGAACAGTTCGACGACGCCTTCAAGCCGCGAGTTCTTGATCATCCGGGCATGGCGCAGCGCCCGCGTCTGCAACGGGATGATCGACAGCGGCAGGATGTGCAGGGCATCGCGATCGACATCGTTGATTTCGATGTGGATGCCGCGCGCCGGCGCCGCCGCCGAGCCTCGCGTCGTCGATCAAGGCTCCTGTGTCACCCCATGTCCTCCATGAGCGCGTCGATCTCCGCCTGGGTTTTGGCGACCCCCGGAAGCTGCGGTCCGTGGGCCCGGACCACGCCGTCTCGTCCTCCTCCGCCGGTGCGGCCCGCGCCGGGTCGACCGGCGTCAAGCCCAGCCGAGCGGCGAAGGTGGCGATAAGCTCGTCGATCTTGACCTCGATCGCGTGCAGCGCGGTGACGATCTTGCGGACCCGCTGCCCGGTGAGATCCTGGAATGTGCAGGCCTCGTAGATCTGTGTCGCCGCTGCGGTCAGCCCGGCCTTGTCGGCGGCGGCGGCGCCGCTGACCATGGCCTCGATCGATTCGGCGGCATCCATGATCCGGTTTGTCGCCTCGGCGGTCGTTTCCGAAATCGCCTCGAGTTCGTCGGTCGCCGTCGGGATGTACTGGCCCTTCACCTCCGGGCCGATCGTCGACAGGTCCGACCGGACACTCTGCATGTAGTCGATATGCTCTGCAGCTCGGCGACCAGCGTCGCTTCCG
>CAWBNC010000044.1:0-193900 GCA_963789785.1 uncultured Alphaproteobacteria bacterium
CTCAGCCGTTCAGCTCTTCGATCTTGCGCATGATGAAGTCGCGGAAGACGGCGATGCGATTGGAACTGCGCAGCTCGTCGGGATAGACGAAGAAGACGTCGACGTCGGGGCCGCGCAGCTCGGGCAGAACCTCGACAAGATTGCCCGTCTCCTGGTTGAGGTAGTGGGGCAGGGCGCCGATCCCGATGCCGCTTTGCACCGCGCGGAATATGCCGTAGGTGCTGTTGACCTTGAGGTAGGCCTTGCGCTTCTCGCCCTCGCGGGCGCCGGCCTCGAGCAGCCAGTTCAGGTTGGGCACCGGCGGCCGGGCGTCCTCGCCGAAAACGACCAGCCGGTGATGGTCCAGATCCTCCAGCTTGCGCGGCATGCCCATCTTCTGCAGGTAGCTCGGCGCGGCGAACAGGTGATAGCGCAGGACCATCAGCCGGCGCTGGACCAGGTCGGACTGGGTCGGCGGGGTCAGGCGGATGGCGACGTCGGCCTGGCGCATCGACAGGTCGAGCTCGTTGTCCGAGAGCATCAGCGAGACTTCGATATCCGGGATAGTCCTCGAGGAACTCCTTGAGCCTCGGCGCCAGCCAGACCGAGCCGAAGGCGATCGTCGTCGTCACCTTGAGCGGGCCCTGCGGCCGCTCGCGGCTCTCGCTGATCCGCGCTTCGACCATGTTGAGCTTGGCCAGGATCTCGCGCGCCGCCTTGAACAGGATCTCGCCCTGCTCGGTCAGGACCAGGCCCGCGGGCGTGACGATGAAACAGCGGGACCTGCAGGCTCTCTTCGAGCGAGCCGACCTGGCGGCTGACCGCCGACTGGCTCAGGTTCAGGGTGTCGCCGGCGTGGGTGAAGCTCCCGGCCTCGGCGACAGCCTGAAAGATGCGCAGCTTGTCCCAGTCCATCCCGCTCCCCTGTTTCGTCGTTCGGACCCCGTTCTCGTTTTTCGCGGGGTTCTTCGGCCGCTCCTCGAAGAGGGCCGTGCAAGCCTCCACCGGCCGAGGCGCGCCTCAGGCCGCGGCGTCCGCGGCCTCTTCCTGCTCCGTCAGGAAACGCTCGGCCTCGAGCGCGGCCATGCAGCCGGTCCCGGCGGCGGTGACGGCCTGGCGGAAGATCTTGTCCTGGACATCGCCGGCGGCAAAAACGCCCGGCACATTCGTGGCGGTGCTGTCCGGGACGGTGATGATGTAGCCCTCGCGCATCCATCGTCACCTGGCCGCGGAACAGCTCGGTGTTGGGCGTGTGGCCGATGGCGACGAAGACGCCATCGACGGCAACCTCCTTCAGGGCGCCGCTCCTGGTCGGGCGCAGGACGACGCCGGTGACACCGGGCGGCATCGCCGTGCCGACGATCTCGTCGACGACGTGGTCCCAGATGACCTCGATCTTGGGGTGGCGGAACAGACGCTGTTGCAGGATCTTCTCGGCGCGAAGCTGGTCGCGGCGATGGATCAACGTCACCTTCTCGGCGAAGTTGGTCAAAAACAGCGCTTCCTCCACGGCAGTGTTGCCGCCGCCGACAACGGCGACATGCTTGCCACGAAAGAAGAACCCGTCACAGGTGGCGCAGGCCGAGACACCGAACCCCTGGAACCGCGCCTCGCTCTCCAGTCCCAGCCACCTCGCCGACGCGCCGGTACAGATGATCAGCGTCTCGGCGCTGTAGATCGGCGCTGCTGTCGCCGGTCAGGGTGAACGGCCGGCGGGACAGGTCGACGGCGATGATCGATGTCGTCGACCATACGGGTGCCGACCTTGGCCGCCTGCCGGTCCATCTGCTCCATCATCCACGGACCCTGAACCGTCTCGGCGTAGCCGGGGAAGTTCTCGACGTCGGTGGTGATGGTGAGCTGGCCGCCCGGCTGCAGGCCCTTGATCAGGATCGGCTGAAGGTTGGCGCGCGCGGCATAAATGGCGGCGGTATAACCCGCCGGCCCCGACCCAAGGATGACCACTTGGCCTGCCTGCCGCTCCGCCATCGCCTCCCCGCCCGTTGCGATCGGCGCTTACGCCGCACCGAACCTGTTGATGAAAGCATAAGAAAGGCGGCGGGGACAAACAAGAGTCCGTCGCCGACGCCCTCCCGGCGCCCAATCGGGCCGCTCTTGTACCGGTCGCGCGCCGGCGGCGCCGCCGGCTTATCGCCCTTCCTCGGCGGGCAGCGGGCGTGTAATATAGTTGCGCGCAGGCGGACAAGAATGGAGAAAAATCACGTGCGCCGGGTAAAACTTGACAGGATCGACCAACGCATCCTTCACGACCTGCAGGCCAACGGCCGGATCACCAACGTCGAGTTGGCCCGCCGCGCCGGCATCTCAGCGCCGCCGTGCCTGCGCCGGGTGCGCGCCCTGGAGCAGGCGGGCTACGTCCGCGGCTATCACGCCGAAATCGAGCCCCGCGCGCTCGGCTACAACGTCTCGGTTTTCGTCCACGTCGGACTCGACAGCCAGGCCGAGGCCGATCTCGAGGATTTCGAGCGCCTCGTAGCCCACTGGCCGGAAGTTCGCGAGTGCTACATGCTGGCGGGCGAGACGGACTTCCTGCTCAAGGTCGTCGCCGAGGACTGGGACACGTATCAGAAATTCATCACCGAAAAGCTAACCGCAGCCCCCCATGTCGCCCACGTCAAATCGGCGCTGTCGATCAGGGCGTCCAAATACAAGCCGGGAGTGCCGATCCCCTGCGACGACCGGGAAGAGGAACCGGCATGAGGACGCCCGCCTGCGGTCAGCCACGCGGAATCGTCAGAGGCAGCGGCTGAGGTTCCGGCGGATGCGCTCGCGGACCGGCACGGCGTCATCCGGCGGCTGAAAGCGCAGCCCGGTGACGGTCTCGTAGAGCGTGATGTAGCGCGCGGCGAACTCGACCAGCGTCCGTTGCGGAATCGGCGGGACGGGCTCGCGATAGGGGTCGCAGCGCTCGATGATCCAGCGGCGGAGAAAATCCTTGTCCAGGCTTTCGGGGTCGCGGCCGGCGGCGAAGCGCGCCTCGTAGCTTTCGGCCAGCCAGTAGCGACTGCTGTCCGGGGTATGGATCTCGTCGGCGAGCATGATCCTGCCCGTCGGCGTCGAGGCCGAACTCGTATTTGGTGTCGACCAGGATCAGACCGTTTGCGGCGGCAATATCGCGCCCACGGCCGAACAGCGCCCGCGCCAGACTTTCGAGCTCGTCCCATTGCGCCGGGTCGAGGAGGCCGCGGGATACCACATCGGCCGCGCTGAGCGGCAGGTCGTGATCGCCGCCGGCCGCCTTGGTCGTCGGCGTGATCACCGTCTGCGGCAGCTTCTCGTGCCGGCGCAGGTTATCGGCGAAGCGCAGGCCGTACATCTCGCGGCGGCCGGCCGCGTACATCGTCCAGATCGAGGTGGCGGTCGTGCCGGTCAGATAGTCGCGGACGACGATCTCGACCGGCAGCATGCGCAGGCTCCGCGCCAGCATGACGTTCGGGTCGGGGTAGGCGATGACGTGATTGGCGACGAGGTCAGCCGTCCGCTCGAACCAGAACCGCGCCGTCTGGGTCAAGATCTGGCCCTTGAACGGGACCGCGGCGAGGATCTGGTCGAAGGCGCTCTGCCGGTCGGTCGCGATAATGATGCGCCGGCCATCGGCGAGATCGTAGTTGTCGCGGACCTTGCCGCGGCTGTAGCGCCCGGGAAAATCGGGAAACGCGGCATCGACCAGAACGTCGTTGAGGTCGCGCGGTAATCAGATCGAGGCGCCGATCCTCAGCCATGGGTCGCGGCACCGCACCGGGCTTCGACCGAGGCGCCCGGCTCAACCATAGGCGATCTTCACCACCTCGTAGGACTTGTAGCCCCTCGGCGTCGTCACCTCAACGATATCGCCCAGGCGCTTGCCGATCAGGGCCCGGCCCAGCGGCGAGGTGATGGACAGGCGACCGGCGCCGGCATCGGCCTCGTGACTGCCGACGATCCTGTAGGTGGATTCCTCTTCGGTGTCCTCGTCGGCGAGCAGAACGGTCGCGCCGAAGCGGATGACGTCGTCGTTCATGTTCGAGCTGTCGATCGGCTCGGCGCGGCTGATAATGTCTTCGAGTTCGGCGATCCGGCCCTCGATAAAGCTCTGCCGCTCGCGCGCGGCGTGATACTCGGCGTTTTCCGAAAGATCGCCATGCTCGCGCGCCTCCGCCAGCGCGCGGATGACGGCGGGACGTTCCTGACTGCGAAGCCGACGCAGCTCATGTTCGAGCTGGGTCAGGCCCTCGGGCGTCATCGGAAACCTTTCCATGCAATCAGCCTCGTCTCGTCATTGGATCCGGGCGCGTGCCCGACGATGCGCTGAACGTCCATTCGACGCCGGGCGACACTTATAGGCGTTTAGACAAAAACGGGGAAGTAGGACTGGAGCGGCGCGACATCAAGCCCGGCTCCGGCGAGCAACGCCTCGATCGCGTCGACCGCGGCGGCGGCGCCGGCGATGGTCGTGTAGTGCGGGATGTTCTTCATGAGCGCCGAGCGGCGGATGGAGAAACTGTCGCGGATGGCCTGCGCGCCTTCGGTGGTGTTGATGACAAGCTGGACGTCGCCGTTGATGATCGCATCCTCGCAGTGCGGCCGCCCCTGCATGACCTTGTTGATCCGCCGGACTTCAAGTCCGGTCTGCCCGAGGTGCGCCGCGGTGCCGTCGGTCGCGATCAGGACGAAACCGAGCCGGACGAGACGCTCGGCAAGCTGGGCGGCGGCATGCTTGTCTTTGTCCTTGACCGAGATAAACACGGAGCCGGTAGCAGGCAGGCGTGCGCCGGCGCCGAGCTGGGACTTGGCGAAGGCGCTGCTGAAGTCGGAACCGATGCCCATGACCTCGCCCGTCGATTTCATTTCCGGCCCGAGGATGATGTCGACTCCCGGGAACCGGGCGAAGGGGAAGACGGCCTCCTTGACCGAAACGTGGGCAAGCGTCTGCCTCGCCCTGAGCTCGAAGCCGGCCAACCGCTCGCCGGCCATGACCCGGGCGGCAATCTTCGCAACCGGAACGCCGGTCGCTTTGGCGACGAACGGCACCGTCCGGCTCGCACGCGGGTTGACTTCGAGGACGTAGATGTCGCCGTCCTTGATCGCGAACTGCACGTTCATCAGCCCGACGACACCCAGCGCGCGGGCCAGCGCGGCGGTCTCGCGCTCGATCTCGGCAATGGCTGCCGGGGACAGCGAATGCGGCGGAAGGCAGCACGCGGAGTCTCCCGAGTGGATGCCGGCTTCCTCGATGTGCTGCATGATCCCGGCGACGAAGACGTCGGCGCCATCGGCAATTGCATCGACATCGACCTCGATCGCGTCCTGGAGGTAGGAGTTGAGCAGAACCGGCTTGTCGCCGGAGACCTGGACCGCGTGGGCGATGTAGCGATGCAGGGCCTCGCGGTTGTGAATGATCTCCATCGCCCGGCCGCCGAGGACATAGGACGGGCGCATGACCACCGGATACCCGATCTCGTCGGCGACCCGCTCGGCTTCGGCGGGCGATCGGGCGAGGCCATTGGCCGGCTGGCGCAGCCCGAGCTTTTGTAGAAGCACCTGAAAGCGTTCGCGATCCTCGGCCAGATCGATCGCGTCTGGCGAAGTGCCGAGGATCGGAATCCCGGCCTTGGCCAGCGACGTCGCCAGTTTGAGCGGCGTCTGCCCGCCGAGTTGGACGATGACACCGAGAAGCTGGCCGCGCGAGCGCTCGACGTCGATCAGGGCGATGACGTCCTCGTCGGTCAGCGGCTCGAAATAGAGGCGGTCGGACGTGTCGTAGTCGGTCGAAACCGTTTCCGGATTGCAGTTGACCATGATCGCCTCAAAGCCGGCCTCGCGCAGGGCGTAGGCGGCATGGACGCAGCAGTAATCGAATTCAATCCCCTGGCCGATGCGATTGGGCCCGCCGCCGAGGATCACGACCTTCGTCCGGTCCGACGGCGCCGCCTCGCATTCGGCGGGTTCGCCGGCCTGCGGCTCGTAGGTCGAGTACATGTACGAGGTCTGGCTGGGGAACTCGGCAGCGCAGGTGTCGACGCGCTTGTAGACCGGAGCGACGCCCAGAACCCGCCGGCGCAGCGCCACTTCGGCGGCGGTTTTGCCGGATAGCTCGGCCAGGCGCTGGTCGGAGAAGCCGAGCGACTTGAGCCGCATCATCGACGGGGTATCGCCTGCGAGGCCGCCCAGCCGCACCTCGGCTTCGCAGTCGACGAGCATCCTGATCTGATTCAGGAACCACTTGTCGTAACGGCAGGCGGCGTAGACCTCGTCGACGCTGAGGCCGTCGCGCAGCGCCTGGGCGATGACCAGCACCCGGTCCGGGCGCGCCGAGGTCAGGGCTGCGAGAACCTCTTCGCGCGAAACACCGAGATCAACCTCGTCGAGCCCGCTCAGCCCGATCTCCATCGAGCGCAGCCCCTTCTGCAGGGACTCGGCAAAACAGCGGCCGATGGCCATGGCTTCGCCGACGGATTTCATCGACGTGGTCAGGATCGGCTCCGCACCCGGGAATTTCTCGAAGGTAAACCGCGGGATCTTGGTGACGACGTAATCGATGGTCGGCTCGAACGACGCCGGGGTAATCCCGGTGATGTCGTTGTCGAGCTCATCGAGGCGATAGCCGACGGCGAGCTTCGCCGCGATCTTCGCGATCGGAAACCCGGTGGCCTTGGAGGCCAAAGCCGAGGACCGCGAGACCCGCGGGTTCATCTCGATGACGACCATCCGGCCGTTGTCGGGATCGATCGCGAACTGCACGTTCGAGCCGCCGGTATCGACCCCGATCTCGCGCAGCACCGCGATCGAGGCGTTGCGCATCAGCTGGTATTCCTTGTCGGTCAGCGTCAGCGCCGGAGCCACGGTGATCGAGTTCGCCGGTGTGAACCCCCATCGGATCGACGTTCTCGATCGAGCAGACGATGATGCAGTTGTCCGCGCTGTCGCGGACCACCTCCATCTCGAATTCCTTCCAGCCGAGTACCGACTCCTCGATCAGGACCTGTTGCGCCGGCGAGGCGGCGAGGCCGCCGGCGACGATCATCTCGAACTCGGCGTTGTTGTAGGCGATGCCGCCGCCCGTGCCGCCAAGGGTGAACGACGGGCGGACGATTAGCGGCAGGCCGAGTTCGTGCAGCACGCCGCGGGCCTCATCGAGCGAGCGGACAACGCGGCTGAGCGGGCACTCCAGGCCGATGGCGGCCATGGCGTCGCGGAAGAGCTGGCGATCCTCGGCCTTGGCGATGACATCCGACTTCGCTCCGATCATCTCGACGCCGTAGCGGGCGAACGCGCCCAACTTCTCCAGTTCCAGCGCCACGTTCAGCGCCGTCTGCCCGCCCATGGTCGGCAACACCGCATCCGGTCGTTCGCGGGCGATGATCTTCTCGATCGTGGCCGGGTTGATGGGTTCGACGTAGGTTGCGTCGGCCATGCCCGGATCGGTCATGATCGTCGCCGGGTTCGAGTTGACGAGAATGACGCGGTAGCCTTCCTCCTTCAGCGCCTTGCAGGCCTGGGTGCCCGAATAGTCGAACTCGCAGGCCTGGCCGATAATGATGGGCCCGGCGCCGATGATCAGGATCGAGTGTATGTCGGTGCGTTTTGGCATGGATGTGGGCTTGCCTGTTCAATCGGCATCGTGCGCGACCATCCGCCGCACGGCCAGCACGCGGCGCTGGATGCGGGCCGGCGCCCGCGGGCTAGCGACGGTTGGACAACATCACGCGGACGAACTGGTCGAAGAGATAGTGGCTGTCCTGTGGCCCCGGAGAGGCCTCGGGATGATATTGCACCGCGAAGGCGGGCATCCCCTCGACCCGGAATCCCTCGTTGGTGCCGTCGAATAGCGATACATGGGTTTCGATCACGTGCGCCGGCAGCGTCTTGCGGTCGACGGAAAAGCCGTGGTTCTGGCTGGTGATCTCCACCCGCCCGCTCTCCAGGTTCTTGACCGGCTGGTTGGCGCCGCGATGACCGAGGCTCAGCTTATAGGTCTTCGCGCCGAGCGCAATGGCGAGGAGCTGATGGCCCAGGCAGATGCCGAAGATCGGCATGCCGCGCTCGAGCAGGCCCTGGATCACGGGGACCGCGTAGGCGCCGGTCGCCGCCGGATCGCCGGGCCCGTTCGACAGGAACACGCCGTCCGGCTGATGGCGAACGATGTCGTCGAGCTCTGCCGTGCCGGGGACGACGGTGACCCGGCAGCCGGAAGCGGCAAGGCAGCGCAGGATGTTGCGTTTGGCGCCGTAGTCGACGGCGACGACGTGATAGCGGGGTGCGTCCTGCCGGCCGTAGCCGCGATCCAGAGCCCAGGTCGTCTCATCCCAGGCATACGTCTGTCGGCACATGACCTCCTGCGCCAGATCCATGCCTTCAAGGCCGGGCCAGCGATCGGCCATGAAGCGAAGCGCGGTGACGTCGACCAACGGCTCTCCGGGCGCATGGATCAGCGCCCCCTTGGGCGCGCCGCCGTCGCGGATGCGCCGGGTCAGCCGGCGGGTGTCGACGCCGGCGATGCCGACGCGATCATGGGACGCAAGCCAGTCGGCGAGATGCCCCGCGGCACGCCAGTTTGCCGGTTCGGTAATTGGCGCGCGCAGGATGCACCCGCGCGCGGCGGGCGCCGCACTCTCTATGTCCTCGCCGTTGACCCCGACATTGCCGATATGAGGAAACGTGAAGGTAATGATCTGCCCGGCATAGGACGGATCGGTCATGATCTCCTGGTAGCCGGTGATCGACGTATTGAAGCAGATCTCGCCAATGGCCACACCGGCCGCCCCGACACCCTGCCCCCAGAAAATCATGCCGTCTTCAAGAACCAGCGCGGCATTGCAGCCGGCAGGCGGGCGCACCTGCCCTGGGTCCAGGCCGAGATGACCTGCTTCGAGGTCGGGCGTGAGATCAACCATGGAGGCCGGATCTTGCCAGCGATGGCGCGGTCGAACAGAGCGGATCGGATGAAAGCAAGGCCGCGCGCCAGAAGGTCAGGTCATCGATGAGCGCGCTGGAAATAAGCGGATTCGCCGCCGCCGTCAACCCCGGCCAACGGCCAGTGCTACGGCCAGTTGCCGTCACCGCCTGGCAATCATGCCATAACAATCTGGTTGTCGCGCCCTGATCGTCGTATAGACTTCGCTCGATTTCAGTGGAGGACAGATGTGCGCGGCCGTCTTGAAGACGCGCTAAAAGAAGCGACTTTGGCTCGTGATCAACGCGCGATGTCGACGCTCCGGCTGATCCTCGCGGCGCTCCGTGATCGCGACATCGCCGAGCGCAGCAAGGGCAACCTGGGCGGCTTGACCGACGAGCAGATCGTCGCCCTGCTCCATTCCATGGTCAGGCAACGGCGCGAAAGCATCAGGCACTACGAGAATGGCAACCGCCCGGACCTCGCCCGGCAGGAGGCCGAGGAAATCGTCATCATCGAGCAGTTCATGCCGCCGCAGATGAGCGAGGCGGAGGTCGAAGACGCGGTTGTCGCGGTCATCGCCGAGATCGAGGCGAGGAACCTCAAGGATATGGGCCGGGTCATGGCGGTGTCTGCGCGACCGCTACGCCGGGCGAATGGACTTCGCCAGGGCGGGAACCAGCGTCAAGGGCCAGCTGACGTGACCGGAGCGGATCTCCGCCGCCGCCCGCGCCTCTGACCCGCTCTCTGCGGCATGGCGATACCTGCTGAATTCCTCGATGAGCTGAAAGCCCGTGTCGACCTCGTTTCGGTCGTCTCGCGCCGCGTCGCGCTGATCCGGAAAGGCCGCGAACATCTCGGCCTGTGCCCGTTTCACCAGGAGAAGACCCCCTCCTTCACGGTCAACGAGCAGAAGGGCTTTTACCATTGCTTCGGCTGCGGCGCCCACGGCTCGGTCATCGACTTTATCATGCAGGCCGACCGGCTGGAGTTCCGCGACGCAGTTGTCGCGCTCGCCGATACCGCCGGCCTTGCCGTACCGGACGAAGGCAAACACCGCCAGCCGGAGGACGATCAGCGCGCCCGGCTGTTCGCTCTCAACAAGGCGGCGATGCGACACTTCGAAGCCGCCCTGCGGTCGCCGGACGGTCGCGAGGCGCTGGCCTACGTCCGTTCACGTGAGCTGGGCGACGAGCTGATCGGCCGCTTCCGCCTCGGCTATGCCGCGGACGGGCGGCGGGCTGCGGGCAGCGCTGAGGCGCGACGGCTTCTCCGACGAGACCATGGTCGCGGCCGGGCTGCTGGTCCGCGGCGACGACGCCGGCCGACCGCCCTACCCCCGCTTCCGCAACCGGGTGATGTTTCCGATCGCGGACGGACGCGGCCGGATCGCAGGCTTCGGCGGGAGGAGCCTCGGCGACGCCCAACCAAAGTACCTCAACACCGCCGAGACCGAGATTTTTCACAAGGGCCGGCTCCTCTACGGCCTCGCCCTCGCCGCCGAGGCGGCCCGCCGGCTGCGCACGATCGTGGTGGTCGAAGGCTACATGGATGTGATCGGACTGGCCCGGGTCGGCATCGAGCATGCCGTGGCGCCCCTTGGCACGGCGCTGACCGAGGACCAGATGCGTCTGCTCTGGCGGCTCGTGCCCGAGCCGGTCCTGTGCTTCGATCCGGACCGCGCCGGCCGGCGGGCAGCGATGCGCGTCGCCGAGCGTGCGCTGCCGCTCATTCGCGCCGGAACCGGCCTCCGCTTCGCCTTTCTCGGCACCGAAACCGGCGATGACCCCGATGGGGTCGCCAGGCGTTATCCGCGGCAGTTTCTCGATCGTGCTTTTGCCGAGGCGGTGGCTTTGTCGGATGTTCTGTTCTGGATGGAAACCGGCGGGGTGACGACCTTCGCGGCGGAGGATCGCGCCGCCATCGAAGCCCGTCTGCGTCGACGCCTCGAACAGGTCGGCGACGCCGATGTCCGCGCCCACTTCATGCGCGCCTTCCGCGACCGGTTGTGGCAGCGCGGGCGGCGACCGGCGCGACCGTCGGCCCGGCCGGGGCCGGCATGGCGGGGGCGCCTGGAGGAGCCGCCGCCGGTGGCCAGCGGCGGGCCCCGCGTAAGGCCGCCATCGGCGGTCGCGGCGGCGGAACGCACCCTGCTTGCCTGCCTGCTCAACAATCCGCCGTTCTTCGCCCAGGCGGAGGAAGCGCTGGGCTCGTTGACATTTTCCGCAGCCGGACCGGAGCGTCTGCGTCAAGCCCTGGTCGACGTCATGGCGACGCATCCGGACGCTCTCCGACGAGGATCTGGCGGCGGCCTTGCACGCCCGCGGCCATGGCGAAGATTGTGCCGACGTCCTCGCCGACCCGCTGCTCGCGCGCAATCGCGCCGTCGGTCGCGAGGCGCCGGCCGAGGACCTGGAGGCCGTCTGGCAGGAAAATCTCGCCGTGGTCCGCGCAGCCGCCGAGCATGCCGGCGCGGACGGCGACGGCGCGGGCGCGGGCGCGCTTTCGGACGAGGCCATGCGTCGCCGCCGCCTGCTGAAGCAGGCCGAGCTCGACGCCGGCGACGACGAGGCGTGATGAGGCCCCGCGAGTGCGCCGGAACCCGATATGGGGGCACCGAAGCGCGAGGCAGACGGCGGCCGCAGCCACACGCATTCGCCGTCTTGACCTTGACGGAGAAAGCGCTCGACGCTACCTGAAGTTGGGCAACTCTTCGGTCCGCTACGGGTTTGTATTGTCGCGCGTCGATGCGGCCGTTTGTGAGCGTCCTTCATGGTTTCGGGATCTTGAGACCATTGTGTTGTAACAGCGTGGGTGGCCTCCGTCGGGCGATAGTTCTTCGCCTCGCGGCTTGGGCCAATGTCGCAGTGAAAGCGGACCGATGGATACCCGGTCCGGCACAGAGGGTTGGTTATCGAGCTTCCGATCATCGAGGGTTGGCCATTGTCAGATTGTCGATGGTTGCGGCGCCGCGCGACGAAACGCGCCGGCGTTGTCGTTTCTGTTGTGCGGGTGAATGTTAGTGGCGGGGGATAGATGTCGATAAAAGCGCAAAGCGTCGCCGAGGCCACGGACACCAAGACCGAACAGACGGACGGGCCGCTGCTCGACTCGCTCGGCGCGGGCGTCAAGCGGATGATAACGCGCGGCAAGGAGCGCGGTTACGTCACCTATGACGAACTCAACGCCGCGCTGCCGCCCGAACAGGTTTCGTCCGAGCAGATCGAAGACACCATGGCGATGTTGTCGGAAATCGGCATCAGCGTCGTCGAGGCCGAGGAGCAGGATGACGCCGCGGCGCCGGCCGATGTCGAAGTCGCCGATGTCGAGACGCCCAGCGGCAATGTCGACGAAAGCGAGCTCGGCCGCACCGACGATCCGGTGCGGATGTATCTGCGCGAGATGGGCAACGTCGAGTTGCTATCGCGCGAGGGCGAAATCGCCATCGCCAAGCGCATCGAGGCCGGTCGCGAGATGATGATCGGCGCGATCTGCGAAAGCCCGCTGACCATGCGCGCGATCGTCTTCTGGCATGACGCGCTGTGCGAGGGCCGGCTGCTGTTGCGCGACGTCATCGATCTCGAGGCGACGTATGCCGGCGCGGCGCCCACTGAACCGGCCGCGGAGCCGGCCGCGGGTTCGGCCCCGGATCAGGCCGGCGATCCGGCTTCCGGCCCGGCCGCCGGCGCGGTCAACGGCAACAGCCACGGGCCGATCAGGCTGGTGGCGGACTCCGAACCCCCC
Source organism: uncultured Alphaproteobacteria bacterium (assembly GCA_963789785.1). Lineage (GTDB taxonomy): Bacteria > Pseudomonadota > Alphaproteobacteria > Rhodospirillales > Defluviicoccaceae > JAEULH01. Next base: position 12,617 of record CAWBNC010000044.1, read on the forward strand.
GCCCGCGCCGGACGCAGCGTGCGGACGCGGGCGAACGGAGCTGCGGATACGAGCGGCGGCAACGGGGCTGCGGATACGAGTGGCGGCATCGGGGTGGCGGCTTCGACCGGCAACGGCGCGGACACTGGGGCTGCGGAGGCGCCTGCGGCCGGGGATGAGGCGAACGGCACCGAGGTGGAGCTGGCGCGCGGCGATGACGACGGCGAGGATCTCGAAGGCGAGGAACAGAGCGTCTCGCTGGCGGCGATGGAAGCAGCCCTGCAGCCGCAGGTGATCGAGACGTTCGAACAGATCGCGATCACCTATGGCCGGCTGCACAAGCTGCAGATGCAGCGCATCGACGGGCTGCAACGCCACGGCGAGGTCAAGCCGACGCTGGAGAAGCGCTACGGGAAACTCCGCCGTGCGCTGATCATGCTGATGGAGGAGGTCCGGCTCAACAATGCCCGGATCGAGGAGCTGGTCGCTCAGCTCTATGGGCTGAACCGTCAACTGATCGGCCTCGAAGGCCGGCTGATGCGCCTCGCTCTGGACTGCTCGCTCAAGCGCGACGAGTTTCTCGAGCACTACCGCGGCTTCGAGCTCGAACCGGAGTGGCTGGACCGGGTCGGCCGCCTGCCCCGCCGCCAATGGAGCATATTCGCCACCCGCCATTGCCAGGACATCGAGACCCTGCGCGGGCAGATTGCCAAGATCTCCCATGACGCCGGGCTGCCGGTGGCCGAGTTGCGCCGCATCGTTTCCACCGTCCAGAAGGGCGAGCGCGAAGCGGGCAAAGCCAAGAAGGAGATGATCGAGGCCAACCTTCGGCTCGTCATCTCGATCGCGAAGAAGTACACCAACCGCGGGTTGCAATTCCTCGACCTGATCCAGGAAGGCAACATCGGCCTGATGAAGGCCGTCGACAAGTTCGAGTACCGCCGCGGCTACAAGTTCTCGACCTATGCCACGTGGTGGATCCGCCAGGCGATCACGCGCTCGATCGCCGACCAGGCGCGGACCATCCGCATTCCCGTGCACATGATCGAGACCATCAACAAGCTGGTCCGCACCTCCCGGCAGATGCTCCACGAGATCGGCCGCGAGCCGACGCCGGAGGAGCTGGCCGAGAAGCTGTCGATGCCGCTGGAGAAGGTTCGCAAGGTTCTCAAGATCGCCAAGGAGCCGATCTCGCTGGAGACGCCCATCGGCGACGAGGAGGACAGCCATCTCGGCGATTTCATCGAGGACAAGAACGCGGTCCAGCCGCTGGACGCGGCCATCCAGGGCAATCTGCGCGAAACGACCACCCGCGTGCTCTCCAGCCTGACCCCGCGCGAAGAGCGGGTCCTGCGCATGCGCTTCGGCATCGGCATGAACACCGACCACACCCTTGAGGAGGTCGGCCAACAGTTCTCGGTCACCCGCGAGCGCATCCGCCAGATCGAGGCCAAGGCCCTGCGCAAGCTCAAGCACCCCAGCCGCTCGCGCAAGCTCCGCAGTTTCCTCGACTATTAGAGCCCGTCTCCTTTAGACTACGCTGGATTGCGTCGCGGGAAGGGGCGTAGCCGCCGATATGCGTGCCGGGCCCGTAGCTCAACTGGTCAGAGCCGGCCGCTCATAACGGTCTGGTTGCAGGTTCGAGTCCTGCCGGGCCCACCACCCCCGCCTCCCGTAAGGAAACAGGCCGCGGACGCGCGCCACCACCCGCGGCAGGTCGTCGGGCGGCGTTCGTCGCCGTTGCCGGAAACGGCTCGCCTAGGCGGACCGCCAGCCCGCGCTCGACCAGCCGGTCATGCAGCGCGGTCAGATCGCGCGAAAAGCCGACCAGCCTGAGGTCGTAGAGCCGCTGGCCGAGGCCGGCGCCGAGCCGGGCGAAGAAGCCCGCGGGTCGCGTCGCCGTCGCCGGCTTGCGGGTGCAGCCGCTGCGCCAGCGCCTGCCTGAGCGCCGCCACCGGGCCCTTGCGCACGGGCAGCGGGAAGATGGCGAGCGGCCGGCCGAGCCGCGCCACCTCGACCATCATCGAGATGCTGTCGCCGGTGACGACGAACCGGTCGGCGAGGCCGAGCAGCGCGAGATAGGGGTTGTCGCCGGCCTGCGGACCCCATGCGAACAGCCGCGCCGACGGCCGGCAGACCCTCCTGCAGCGCCGCGACCACGTCGGCCGGCGTCCGCCGGCTGGTGGTGACGTACAGCGTGCCGGCCCCGCCGCTGCTGTCGTCGGCCGAACGCGCGGTGAGATCGAGCAGGCTTCCGGGCCACGCCTGCATCGAAGACGAAGGGCTTGGTCGGGCCGCCGACGAGAACGGCGGTCAGCGGCCGCGGCAGATCGGCGAGACGCTCGCGCCAGGCCTCGGCCTCGGCGGCGATGCGGCGTTCGTCCGCGCGCATCAGCGGCAGATCCAGGTGCACGACGTTGGCGCGCGCGGGCAGCCGATACTGCGGCGTCGCGATGACCAGCGCGAAGTCGTCGATGTCGCGCTTCGGCCGGCCGATCAGCACGACCTTTGTCCGCCCCCCGGACTGCTCGCGGACCCATGCCGCCGCCATCGACGGCCGCCGGCCGACCGTGAGGATCAGATCCGGCCAGGGCGGCTCCAGCGGGTCCGACTGCGCCGCGTCAAGGTGATAGAGCGACGGCGCAAAGCGGGGCTTGCCGAGGACGATACTCGGCGCGGAAGCGCAAGGACCGCCGCTCGCAGGGCCAGCCGAGCGCCGCCGGCGATCACCTCGGCTTGCGCGTTGTCGCCGAGCTTGTCGCCGAGGACCAGCCAGACGCGGGGCGGCGCGCGCGCGGCCGCTGCGCCGCGTCACGGCTTCAGCCGATCGGCGGCGACGCGGGCCCCCTTGGCGAGCTTGTTGGCGGCGACGTAGACGCCGAGGCGGGCCTGCGCGATCGCCCGGTCGCGGCGACCGGCGACCGGCTCGTAACCCAGCCGCGCCATCTGCTTTCGCGTCAGCCGCTCGACGATGGCGATGTCGGAGCCGGACAGCTCGCTCGCGCCACGAGTTGACCTCGCCGCGGCGGAAAAACTGCTCTGTCGATCTTCGCCTTGACGCGAGCGGTCGGTTTCCTTTCGAGCTCATCTTCTCGAAGGAACTCGCGGCGACGTAGCGCTCCGCTTCCGCACGGTCCACCGGCTCGCCCAGCCATTCGAACAGGCGCATCGATCTCCCCGGCCCCGTCGGCATGCAGCCGTTCGTATCGGACCTCACCGTAGCGCGAGGTGAGCGAGGCAATCGCCTCGCGCGCGCATCACGTGTTTCTGCCACATCCGGCAGGCGTCCTTGATGCTGCCCCGGCGCCCAGGAAGAACCCCATGACTTCGACGCCGCCCGCAGGGACGTCACGACGGCGCGCGGGATCACGGATGATGTGAATGAAATAACAGTCTGGGAAAAGCTGCAGGATCTCTGCCCCGCGGCCGCCATGGTTCGGCGTCTTTTCGAGAACGATCCGCGCGTTCGGACGCTTCTCCGCGATGCGCCCGAGGCACATATCTGCAAAATCGCGCATCCAGGCCAGCATCTCTTCTTCGGAGATGAGATGCGCGAGGCCGACCTTGCTGCCGTCGAAATGCCGCCAGGATTCGGCGGCCGACCGCAGATAGCTTGAGAACAGGTGCGTTTCGGGGCCCGTCGCGACGTTCGGCGATTGCGACAGCAGCCGGCGCAACCAGTTCGTTCCGCTTCTGCCCGATCCGACGATGAAGACGAGCTTCTTGCCGGCGAGGACGGCTTCGGGTGCGATCGGCATTCAGGGTTTCAGCCACTCGGTCAGACCGTGCGCGGCGGCTTCCAGCCGCGTACCCGCCTTGTAGGCGCGCAGCCGGGCCTTGGCAACGAGCCTGGCCCGCCGGCCGGAGACGGGCTCGTAGCCGAGCCGCGCCATCTGCTTCTTCGTCAGCCGCTCGACGATGGCGATATCCGAGGCCGGTAGCTCGCGTTCGCCATGAACTGACTTCGCCACGGCGGAAGAATTTCCTATCCACCTTCTTCTTGCTAATTGTTCTTCTATCGGCGGGTTCAAGCCTATCGAAAGCGCAGGCGGCGACGTACAGTTCAGCCCGGTCTCGCGTGATTGGCTCGCCAAGCCAGTCAAACAAGCCGACAATTTCCATAGGCCCGTTCGCATGCAGATGTTCGTAGAAGACCTCGCGGTACTTCGGCGTCGAATCCGCTATAGATCGCGCACTTATCACGTGGGTGTTCCACATCTCGCAGGCGTCGCGGATGCGCTCCGGTGCCCAGCTTGTACCCCAAGATCTAGACGCAGCGCGCAGCGAGGTCACGACCGCGCGCGGGTCGCGGATGACGTGGATGAAATAGCAGTTAGGAAACAGACGAAAAATGTCGCGGCCGCATAGTGCGTGACCAGGTGTCTTCTCAAGTACGATTTTGGCTGCTGGCTGCCGTTCGGCAACGCGCGCAAAGCACAACCTGGAGAAATCCCCGATCCATTGAAAGCCCTCGTCCTCGGTAAGCAGATCGGCTAGGCCTGCCTTATGGCCCTCAAACTTCTTCCAAGAGTTTATAAAGGATCTAAAGAAGTCGCTATACAAATGAGTAGCCCTGGAGGCCGCCACTCTTGAGTTCTTGCGACAACAACATTCGCAGCCAAGTGGTCCCACTTCGCGGAGCCCCAACGATAAACACTAATTTTTTGTTTTGTATAGCGATAGGATTAGTTCCAGACAACAGAAATGATACGCTGTTTGAAGAGACAAGCCCTATAGGCAAACTTGCAAGTTCTCCGATGTTACGCCCACTAAGCCCGTTTTTGTGTACCGCGATGATGCAGGGCGTAGCCCCTCGATGGCGTCTCGCAGCTTTCTGGCATAACGTCTGCGATACGCTGTAGATGTAGAAGTCGGCGAACGACGTATCTCCGGATTTTCGGGATCGAAGGATAAGGGTTATCAACATTGGTCATCAACCGCCACTGGTCGGTCAACTCAGCGAAGAAATTCGAGAACTGCCGGTGCCGTACATGGAGAGCCCATGGCCGTTCTGGATCATCGTCATAGTTGCTTGAGTAAATGATAATGAAACTTCCGGCGTGGCGGAGCAGATCTGCCATATATTCTTCATAAACCTTATCTTCGACGAGATGAAAGATGACGTCGAGCGACAAGACGAGATCGTACATACCTTCATATTCACCACGCTCGGAAGCGAGGAAGAAGCGCTTGCCGGGGTCACCAGCGAAGTGGCTGCGGCACAGTTCGATCGCAGTTCGCGATACATCGACGCCAACATAGCTGGGATAGCGCGCCAGTTCCAGTTGGCTACCGTCACCGCAGCCGAGTTCGAGAACGCTCTCGATGCCGTGTTGTGCAACAAAACCATTGAGCACTTCCGCCTTGAACTCGGCGAGCCGGCCGACGGATCCTGCGCCTGAGGTTCCCCCCTTCGCATACCGCGTCTCCCAGTAGGGGGCGACGCCGGGAAACATTGCGACAGCGGGAGCGGCTTCCACTTCCTCGGCGCGAGATGCGCCTAGCCAGCTTACGGATCTTGAGCATCGCCTCGGCCTAAAGATGACGTTGCAGGACAGCACAACTGTTGATTTGCCGCCGTCGGCCAGAAGACCCATTTGTGATGCAATCATGTCGCGGTTCGGCTCATGAGCAAACTTAGCTTTGACGTCATCATCGTCGCCGATTTCCGCTTTCCCGGCGGGACTTCTTCGGCGGTGGCTGCAGAGATTCGCGCCCTCCATCAAGGCAACCACAGCGTAGCGCTTTACCAACTGAACTCGCCAATTTTGACGAACGTTCGGCATTGGAACGAGCGCGTTCTGGCTCTCGTCGAAAATGGCAATGCTGTCGTCTTGCCCGCCAATTCCGCGGCAAACTGCCATGTTCTGCTTGTCCATAGTCCTTGGCTCTTCACTGAAGCTCAAGCAGAACAACCGCAGATCAAATCTAACCTAAGAATTCTCATCACGCACCACACGCCAACGGACGCTAACGGACGGCTCAACTACGATCCTGCAATCGTTGACCGCCATGCGTGCCGGGCATTCGGCCGACCCTTCTTCTGGGCGCCTATTTCCCCCGTCTGTCGTGACTCGTTCGAGGGCGCGGGGATGACGCAGCCACGCCTTCGGGACGACTGGACGAACGTCGTCTACGTCGACGGCTGGGGAAAAGCAAGACCGGGACTGCTCGGCGAACGTCCCGTCATGGGGCGGCACAGCCGCCCACAACTCGAAAAATGGCCGGCATCTCGCGCCGATATTCTCGCGGCTTTTCCTGATGAAGCGGATGTCAGGCTGCTTGGTGTTGGCGATAAAGCTAGGGCGCTAATCGAACCGCTTCCTGATCACTGGACAGCGTGGGGCTTCAATGAGGTTCCGGTCAGGGACTTCCTGGCTGGTATAGATTTCTTCGTTTATTTCCATCATCCAGACTGGATAGAAACGTTCGGGCTAACTATTGCCGAGGCGGCCGCTGCCGGATGCATTGTTATTACTCATCCTTACCTGGAAAGAACCTTCGGCAGGGGCGCGCTCTACTGCCCACCTGAGCGCGCGCCGCGCTCGTCCGCAGCATCGCCCAAGATCCACGAAGTTTTGCCGAATTGTCTGAGCAGGGCCGCAAGGCAATCGATGATCAGTTCGGTCCAGAACGATATCTGCGACGCTTTCAGCGGTTGCTCGCCGCCTCGCGTGATCCAGCACTGCTAGAAGAATTAATTGTTCAACCGAAGGGCTGGAGCTCAACTCGCATTCAATGGCCATGCGAAGCGATCCGCGGGCTACTGGTCGCGCAAGGATATATTCCCAGATGGCAGCGGATGTTGCGGACCAAGGCGGTCAGGCGACCGGTTCGCAAGATCAAAAAGGCCCTGAACTTGAAATGGGCCCGGCTGCATTCACCTTGTCCGGCGGCGAAACATATTCTTTCGACAAGAGAGTGACTTGATCAAGTCGCCAATCGAAAGAGTTTGTGTTTGCGCCTGCACCTACAGGCGCCCCGACGGCTTGCGGGCAATGCTGGACGGCATCGCCCGGCAGACTTTCTGAGGGGTGCCGCGACCGGACATGCACGTCGTAATCGCCGACAACGAGGGCAGCGAACGGGCACGGCAGATGTGCGAACAGTTCAAGCGCGCGTCCGGCATGCCCTGTCACCTACGTCCACGAGCCGCGTCGCGGCATTTCTTTTGCGCGCAACGCCTGTCTCGATAACATTCCCGCTGGGTTTCGACTTCATTGCCTCGATCGACGATGACGAAGTTCCCGAACCGGACTGGCTGGAACGCCTGATCGAGGCGCAGGCCGAGACAGGCGCTGACGTGGTCCAGGGCGCGGTGTATCCGATCTTCGCTCGATGACACGCCGGAGTGGCTGATCAGAAGGCAACTTTTTTGGTCGGCCGAGGCGGGAGTGGCTCGGTGACAATGCCGACAACGCTGCGGAGTCTCCAGGAACTTGACATGGCGGGAACGGGCAACGTGCTCGTGCGCATCGCGCCCATCGTCGAAAGCGGCCTGCGCTTCGATCCGCAACTGGCGCTAACCGGTGGCGAAGATACGATGTTCTTCAGGTCGCTCAAGGCCGCCGGCAGTCGGATCGTCTGGGCGCCGCGGGCGCGCGTCGGCGAGGCCATACCGCCTGAGCGCGCGACGTTCTGGTATCGTCTGAAGGTGGAGTACCGGATCGGCAACAATCCGCTGCCGCCGCCGGTGGACCCGAAGAAGCGCAAGCGGCTCAAGCGGCTTGCGCAAGCGGTGGACCGACAGCGGCCCGTCGAAGATCGTCTCGGGCATCGGCTACCTGATGCGCGGCAGGATTGACCGGCGATCGTGAACATGGACAAGGTGATGGTCGCGGGCTTGCGCATTGCTTTCGGCCTCGGCCAGACCTCGCGCGCGCTTGGCCTCAAGTACCTCGCCGTATCGCTGGAAGCAGTGAGAATGAACACGATCGGGCTTGAAGACCGTGCACGAGTGACACAAGCGGCCACAACGACCGTTGCCGTCTGCGCCTGCACGTTCCGGCGGCCGGACGGATTGCAGGCCTTGCTGGATGGTCTCTGCGCGGCAGACCTTCGAGAGCGTGCCCCGCCCGGCGCTGCATGTGGTCATTGCCGACAACGAGGGCAGCGAGCGTGCGCGCGAGATCTGCGCGCGCATTCGAGCGACCGCTCCGGCATCCCGCTCACCTACGTTCATGAGCCGGAGCGCGGCATTTCGTTCGCCCGCAACGCCTGTCTCGATCACATTCCGGACAGGCTCGAACTTCTTCGCCTTCATCGATGACGACGAGATCCCTCGACAGCGACTGGCTGGAAAAGCTGATCGAGGCGCAGGCCCGGACGGGCGCCGATGTGGTTCAGGGGCCGGTCATTCCCGTCTTTGACGAGAGCGCGCCGAAGTGGCTGCAGGACGGCGACTTTCTCGGCTGGCCGCGGCGAAACTGGCGCGGGACCCGCCTCAACCTGGCGGAGTTCGACGAGCTTCCCGAGGCCTACACCAACAACGTCCTGGTGCGACGGGCCAGCGTCGCCGCGATCGGCCTGCGCTTCGATCCCGCTTATGCCCTCACGGGTGGCGGCGACTCGGCATTTTTCCGCGCCCTGCACGCGGCCGGCAACCGCATCGTCTATGCGCCGCAAGCCGTCGTGACCGAAACGGTGCCGCCGGACCGCGCGACGTTGTGGTACCGGCTGAAGCTGGAGTACCGCATTGCGCTCAGTCCGTTGTCGGCCAAAATCAAGAAAAAGAGACACACGGAAAATACTACAGGCGGATCAGAGTATGCGTGGCGCGACAGCGGCCCGCAAAGATAACGTCTGGCGTCGGCTACTTCGTGCCGATCCATGCTGTCCGGCAGAGCTGAGCATGGACCGCACGGCCGTGGCCTGCATGCGGATCGCCTACGGCGCGGGCCAGGTGGCGCGCATCTTGCGCGTGAAATACCACATCTACCGTTGAGCCGGGAACGCATGCCCGACCTGTCCCTCGCCGTCTGCGCCTGCACCTACAAGCGCCCCGCAGGGCTTGCGCGCGCTGCTTCAGGGCTCGCCGCGCAGACGTTCAACGGGTCCTCGCGTCCGGCCTGGCGTCCGCCCGCAGCTACATGTCATCATCGTCGATAACGAAGGCAGTGACGAGGTCCGGGCGATCTGCGCGGACTTCAGCAGCGACGCACCTTCAGGTTGCGTATGTTCACGAGCCGCGGCGCGGCATCCCCTTCGCCCGCAACGCCTGCCTGGACCATCTCCCGGCCGACTGCGACTTCTTCGCCTTCATCGACGACGACGAGGTTCCGAAGGAGGACTGGCTCGCTCAACTCCTGATCGCGCAGGCGGAAACCGACGCCGATGCCGTTGCCGGCCGGGTTGTGCCCGTCTTCGCAGAACGGCACGCCGAAGTGGATCGCCGAGCGGCGGCTTCTTCGGCACTCCTCGCCGGTCGTACGATCTCGATCATTCCGAAGCGTCGCCGACCTTCAGCATCTCGACCGTGCCGCAACCAACAACGTGCTGGTGCGAGCGGCGGCCGTGCGTCGGCTCAACCTCCGCTTCGACACGGCGTTCGCCTTCAGCGGCGGGAGCGACACCATGTTTTTCCGCACGCTTCACGAGCAGGGGGCCGGATCGTCTACTCCGCAGCGCGCGGTCGTGTTCGATCACATCCCCGCCGTCGCGGGCAAACCTCCGCTACATGTTCCGCGAGCGATTCCGTATCGCCAATAACAACACTGCTGATCGAAGCCATAGTTGGCGGCCGGTCGCGGCCGGCGCCTCGTCGTGGCCTCGACGGGCTCCAGCACATCGGGCCTGGCGTCGGCGGATCGTCAAGACGGCGCTTTCGAAGAAGCGGCCGGTCGACCGCTTCGCCGTCGGCGCATTCCAGTAGCTCACGGCCTCGGCATCATCGCCGCCGCGTTCGGCTTTCGCTACCAGCACTACAAGTAGCCGCGTTGCGCGCCTACCGCCTGCGTTGCGGCCACCGGCGGCGGGAGCTGCGTCGGACTCCTGTGCGGGCGACCTCGACGCCGGTGACGAGGCCGTCCTCGAGCTTGTAGATGCGGTCGGCGATGTCGAGGAAGGCCGGGCGGTGGGTGATCGCGAGCACGGTGATGGAGCCGGCCATGGCCCGCAGCCGCCGGCACATGTCGGATTCGGTCGCTGGGTCGAGCGCGCTGGAGACCTCGTCGAGAATGAGAAGCGCCGGCTTGCGGGCAAGCGCCCGGGCGAGGGCAATGCGCTGGCGCTGACCGCCGGAGAGCTTGCTCCCCTTCTCGCCGACGGTGGTGTGCATCCCGTTCTGCAAGGCCGAGACGAACTCCCAGGCGCCGGCGGCGGTGAGCGCGGCCTCGACCTCGGCCTCGCCGAGCCGGTCGTCACCGACGGCGATGTTGGCGAAGACGGTGTCGTGAAAGAGGACGAACTCCTGCGGCACGTAGCCGATCATCTCGCGCCACTGCTTTAAGTCGAGCTGCTCCAGCGGCACGCCGTCGACCATGACGCGGCCGCGGTTCGGCTGGTACAGGCCGAGGATGAGATCGAGGGTCGTGGTCTTGCCGCCGCCCGACGGCCCGGTCATGACCGTGATGGAATTGGCCGGGATGGCGATATCGACGCCCTTGAGCACGCGCTTCTTGCCGAACGAGAAGACCACCTTGTCGAGAACCACGCCCTCGTCCAGCCGCGGCGGCGCGCCGCCGCCCAGCCGCTCGGCGTTGGCCTTGGCCTCGGCGAGCAGCTCGCGGATGGCCAGGTACGGCGCCTCGACGCCGATGGCGCGCTGGAGATAGCTCTGGATGCGGCCGACGTTGCTGACGGTCTTCGACAGCAACAACGACATCACCAGAACCTCGGCGAACTGAAACTTCAGCACGGCGAAGAGGATGTACAGCGTGATGCCGAGGCAGATCGCGACCATGATCTCCTCGAGCGCGCGCCGCGTCTCCTGGTTCATCAGCTCCTTGCGCGCGGTCCTGCGCAGGGAGCGGATGCGCGTGTCGCACAGGTTGATGAAGTGCAATTCCTTGGCCATCGCCTTGAGCGGCTTGATGCTGTTCAGGGCGTCGGTGAGAAAGATCATCAGCTCGCGCATCTGCACGGTCTGCTTGCGCCCCGCCCGGCGCGACCGGGTGATGAAGAAGTTCAGGCTGGCGGCGACGCCGCCGCCGATTGCGATTGCGACCAGGGCCAGCTTCCACGACACCGCGAAGGCCGCGCCGACGTAGACCAGCGACAGGATGACGTTGGAGAACAGCTGCGCGGCGAGGCTGTAGCCGCCGGCGGCGCGGCCGGCGTCGCTGCTGACCGAGTTGACCAGCCGGCCGACCGGGTGGGAGGTGAAGAAGCCCCAGCGGACCTGCAGCACCTCCTTGACCAGGCGCGCCCTGAGCTTGGTGATGACGTTCGCCTGGGCGAAGCCGACGTGGCGCATGGCGAGCAGGATGAGCAGGCTCTTCAGCGTCGTCCCGGCGATGACCACGATCAGCAGCGGCACCAGATCGGGCTTCAGGCCGATGGCGTTGAACGCGCCGATCACCGCGTGGTAGAGCGGCGACTGGTTGTCCGCGCTGTTGCCGATCGCAACGGCGATCAGGGGCAGCATGCTGGCGAAGCTCGTGCCGTCGGCGATACCGGCGAGCAGCAGGCAGATCAGGACGCTCCACGGCCTGGCGCCTTCCGCCCGGAAGAACATGTGCATGATTGCGCGCATCGGATCCTCACGCTTGCCGACGTGATCTTGCGGTTATGAGCGGCCGATCGGCTCGGGAAGAGGCCCAGCGAATGCCGCTGTTGCTGGCGAACCCAGTCGGCCGACCCACCGACCCTGCCGCCGACGCCGCCGTGCGCAGTGCTGGCCGAAGTGCCTTTTACGCCGTTCGCCCTGTACGGGCAAGTCGCAAGCCCGCTGGCCTAATACCAGCCGCCGAAGCCGAAGCCCCAGAGGCCGCGCCGGTTGACCTTGGCCAGCTCCTGGAGGATGACATACTCGTAAGGCGCACCGAGCGCCGCGAACGCATGACCGCGAGCAATAAGATAGGCGCCGAGATCCTCACTGTCACCCAGGCGGACGCTGCCGACGCTGCAGAACGCGCCGAGGCTGCCGTCGGCGTACTGCGCGACCGGATCGCAGCGGACGAAGCCCTGGATCTTGGCGTCAAGTGCCAGCGCGGCCGTCGACGAGCGGCAGCGGCTCGGGCTGATCCGCGGCTGGCAGAACCATCCGGAGGCCGGGACGATGACGCCATAGAGGTGGATGAGCTGGTTGCGGACGATGAGCGAGCCGTCGTCCTGAACCTGCGCGTAGCTGCGGATCTCGCGCGCGGTAACCTCGGCAGGCGGCGCGAGCGCGATAAGGGTGAATACGAGAACAGTGAGCAGGCGCATGTCCGGTTCCAAAGCCTGCGATCGCTGAGAAGATGTGGCCTTCAGTCGGCACAACGGCAAGCGGCGCGCCTTGGGCGGAGATCGCGCCGGCCGTCCCCGTCCGCGAGGCGCGGGCGGGCTCGGGGGTGAGCCCGGTCTGGCTCGCGCTCATAGCCGCGCCCGTCGTCGGCAGCTTCCTCGGCGTGCTCGTCGTCCGGCTGCCTGAGGGCGAAGGCGTCGTCCTCGGTCGCTCGCGATGCCGGGCCTGCGCCCATCCGCTCGGTCCCGTCGACCTCGTCCCGCTGGTCGGCTGGCTGCTCCGCCGCGGCCGCTGCCGTTACTGCGGCGCGCCGATCAGACGTCCTTTATCCCGCCATCGAGATTGCCGCGATCGCGATTGTCGTCTGGGCGGCGCTCAGCGTTCCCGCCGATCTCCTCTGGGCTTCCGTCCTCCTCGGCTGGATGCTGCTGGCGCTGGCCGCGATCGACCTGCGCGCGCTGATCCTGCCCGACGCCCTGACCCTGCCGCTCACGGCCGCCGGCCTGCTCATCGCCTGGCGAATGACGCCGGAGGCACTGCCGAGCCATGTCGTCGGCGCCGGTCTCGGCTGGCTGAGCTTCCGCCTCCTCGCCGCCCTCTACACCCGGCTCCGCGGTCACGAGGGGCTCGGGCACGGCGACGCCAAGCTGATGGCCGCGGCGGGCGCCTGGGTCGGGTGGCAGGCGTTGCCGACGGCCGTCCTTCTCGCGGCGCTGATCGCGCTCGCGGCCGTCGCGCTGGCTGCCGCCGCCGGCCGGCGCATCGGCGCGGCGACGCGCATCCCCTTCGGCCCGTTCCTTGCGCTCGGCCTGTGGCTGACGTGGCTCTACGGCCCCTTGCTGCTGAGCCCGGCCGCCGTCGTGCCGTAGTCGCAGGGCCTACGCGGGCACAAGCGTGACCAGCGGCACCACGACCGACGGGTACTCGCCGCTGTACAACCGGGCGGCGTCACGCTTTTTCAGTATCTTGCGGAAATGCGGCATCGTCTCCCAGCCTCGCGGCCACTGCTTGGTCGCGCTCGACAGCGGCTTGCGCGCCCACTTGAAGTGGAGGAAGGCCGGGCGGGTGATCGTATGCCCCGCGCCGATCCCGCGGATCTCCTGGCTCAGGCTCCCCTGCTCGTAATAGGTCTCGGCGGTGACCGGGTAGACCCCGTCGGTAGGACAGCGCGGCGTTCGACTGACCCAGCGCAGCTCGTCGCCGACGATGTCTGTTCCGTGGAAGGTGATGCGATGCGCGCCGGCTGCCATCAGGCCGCGGATCCGGGCGCCGAGCCAGTCCATGGCGACCATGTCGCCGTCCCACTTGCAGACGGTGGCGCGCGTCGTCTGGGCCAGCGACCAGTTGTAGTAGTAGGCGCTGGAGTAGACCGAATCGGCCGGGCAGCTGTCGTGCCCCGGGCCCATCGGGAAGCTGTCGAACGGGTAATGGCGGATGACGATCTTGCGATTGTTGAACGATCGGATCACCTGCTCGGTTGCATCGGAACATGGCTGGAGGACGCAGACGACCTCATCGAACCAGGGCAGAATCGACTTGAGGCACGGACCGATCCAGGTTTCCTCGTCTTTCAGCCGGACCATCGCCGAAAGGCCTCGTCTGCGCCGCGAAAGGTGATCCTCAGGGATGTTCCACTCGCTCAGCCCCTCACGGTTCCTGAAATGCATCGGCCCTCCTCTCGTTGCTGCAGCCAATGCCCGCTTACACGGACCCTTCCTCAAATGAGCCGCCACATTACAGTCACACCGACGACATAAACAATTCTTCCGCCATTATAAACCAAGGGCGGGCCGTGCACCCGCTACATGTTTCCCCAAGGCGTCATCCGTAAGCCGTTACTGGCCGTGTGCGAGATTTCCGGTGGCGGCCGCTGAGAATTTTCGGGATCCGCCACTCCGTAAGCCCGCCGCAACGGACCGGGCGCCCGAAGCAGCGTCGCCACTCAATCGCCAAGCAGCCGCGCAAACGTCGTAACAGACCGTAACAAAGAGTGACTTGTGACCTGCGGAGATCGCTGTTAGCTCTGTACTTAGATTTATTATAATTATCGATTTGACGAAACCGAGATGAGACAGCCGGCACATACTCTCTTCATTGCACCGTGCGTTGCACCATTGAGGCTTGACGGTCGGGATTCGCCGCCGAAGACTGAAGCAGTAGCGGTCGCGGGTGAATGCCGATGACGGAGCGCCGCTTGGCCAGCCTGTTCGGGCTTCGCTTGGTTGACTCTTGGCCGTCAGGGCGACGAATCGGAACGTGTTTCATCGAAGTCGTTACGATCTACCGTTATGTGGAGCGTTGTGAATTCATCTCGCGGAGGTAGAGAAGTGGAGCTTACGGCGACCAGCAACCCGGGTCTTCCGTTTCGCGTCGGCGAGTTTGAGACCATCTGGGAAGGTCTTGACTATGCCGCGCGCGGACAAACCGGTTGCAACTTCTTCTCCAGCCGTGGGGAGTCGGCACGGTCGCTGCCCTACCGCGAGATCCGCGCCCACGCGATCGACCTCGCTCTCCGCCTGTCCACGCTCGGCCTGCCGCGGGGCAGCCGCTTTGCCATCGTCGCCGAGACCGGGCCGCACTTTCTGATTTTCTTCTACGCCTGCCAGTATATCGGCCTTATCCCCGTGCCGCTGCCGCTGAGTATCAACCTCGGCGGCCATGATGCCCATGTCGCTCGTCTGCGCTCGATGCTGGCGGCGGCGCAGCCGGCGGCGGCCGTGGCCTCGCGGGAACTTCTGGCAACGCTGGCGCAGGCGGCGGACGGCCTCGGCGCGCGGCTGGTCGGGACGCCGGAAGATTTCTACGCGCTGCCGTGCGCGGGCGGTGCGCTGGCTCCGTTCGACAAGAACGAGCCGTGCTACATCCAGTACTCTTCAGGCAGCACAATGGACCCGAAGGGCGTGCTGGTGACCCAGCGGGCGATCACCACCAACGCGCGCGCGATCGGCCGCGACGGCCTCCGGCTCGTGCCGGGCGACCGGGCAGTGTCGTGGCTGCCGCTCTACCACGACATGGGACTGGTCGGCTTCTGCATCGCGCCAATGCTGGCGCAGGTCTCGATCGACTATCTCGCGACCTCGACCTTCGCAGTCCGGCCGCTGACATGGCTGCAGCTCATCTCCGAGCGCCGCTGCACGATCTCGTTCAGTCCGACGTTCGGCTACGAGTTGTGCCTGCGCCGCGCGGCCAAGGCCAACGGCCTGAACCTCGATCTGTCATCGTGGCGGGTCGCGGGCATCGGCGGCGAAATGATCCGGCCGGACGTGCTCGAACAGTTCGCCACCACCTTCGGCTCCCACGGGTTCAACCGCCGGGCCTTCCTGCCGAGCTACGGCCTCGCGGAGGCGACGCTCGCGGTCAGCTTCGCGCCTCTGGACGAGGGTGTGGTCGTCGACAGCGTCGATCGTGACAAGTACGAGTTCACCCGGCGAGCGGTCCCGGTCCGGGCGAACGGTTCGGCGCGCCGAACCCGGTCGTTTGTCGCCTGCGGCACGGTCCTGCCGGAGTACGCCGCGGAGATTCGCGACGACAACGGTCGGCCGCTGCCGGATCGCACGATCGGCCGGATCTGCATTCAGGGGCCGAGCCTTATGGAGGGCTACTACCGCAACCCGGAGGCCACCCGGCAGATGAAGCTGGCAGACGGATGGCTGGACACCGGCGACATGGGCTATGCGGTCAACGGAACCCTGTTCATAACTGGCCGGCGCAAGGACATGATCATCTGCAACGGCCGGAACATCTGGCCCCAGGATCTGGAATGGGCGGTCGAGAGCCTCGCCGACGTGCGCACCGGCTCGGCCGCGGCGTTCTCCGTCGATGACGACGACGGCGACGAACGGGTGGTGATCGTCGTCGAATGCTACTTCGCCGAACCGGCGCGCCAGCGCGCGCTGGTCCACGAGATCTCGGCGATCATTCACCGGACGGCCGGGGTGCACTGCGAGGTCATGCTGGTACCGGCGCGGACCCTTGTTTTTACCTCTTCGGGCAAGCTGAGCCGCGCCGCGGCAAAAGCGCGCTACCTGAACGACGGTCTGCGCGCCATCGATGTCGATGTCGACGCGGCCCCCGTTTACGGCTTCGACGCCGAACACCGGATTGCGGCCGCCGGCTGACGCCGCAGAGGGCGGCGGATCGGGCACGGAGGCCGGCGCCGGCCTTATCGCGATTACCGGGGCCACCGGCTTTGTCGGCCAAGCCGTTTGCGCCGCATTGTCCGCGCGGCATCTGCCGATGCGGGCGCTGGTCCGGAACCTGCGAAGCGGTGCCAGTTTCCTGCCGAACCTCGAACCGGTTCGAGGTTCTCTTGACGACGAGGTGAGCCTCGCTTCACTGGTTAAAGACGCCGAAACGGTCATCCATCTCGCCGGTCTCGTCAGCGCCCGTCGGCCCGAAAATTTCCGCCGCGTCAATGTCGCGGGGACGGAGCGGCTTCTCGCCGCGGTCGGGAAGATGGCGCGACCGGCGCGGGTTCTGATCGTCTCCTCCCTCGCCGCCCGCAGCCCCGCGACGTCCCCCTACGCCGCGAGCAAACGGGCCGGAGAAGACGCAGCCGTCGCCGGCGGGCTGGAGGTCTGCGTCGTTCGCCCTCCGGCGGTCTACGGCCCCCGCGACCGGGGCACCCTGCCTATCTTCCGGCAGCTCTCGCGCGGCCTTCTCGTCGCTCCGGGGTCCGCGGAGGCGCCGTTTCTCGCTGCTCTATGTCGACGATCTTGCCCGGTTGCTCTGCCGCCTGCTTACCCGGCCCGTCTGGCGGGGCGAAGTCATCGAACCGGACGACGGCCGCGAGGGCGGCTACGGCTGGTCCGAACTGGCCGACCTTGCCGCGCCTGTCGTGGGTCGCCCCGTCCGCTGCGTCCGCGCCCCCAGGGCGCTGGTCTGGTGCGCCGCGCTGGCCGACGAGATGGCCGCCGCCGTGCGCGGCCGCGCGCCGACGCTTTCCCGTGGCAAGCTCGGCGAGCTATGGTATCCCGACTGGGTCTGTCGCGAACGGCCGGTCGATGCGATGGCGGGCTGGACGCCGCGGGTCGGCTTCGTCGAGGGCGCATCGCGCACACTGGCGTGGTATCGCCGGCACGGCTGGCTCTGAGCGCCGAGACCGATGGCGGCAAACGGAACGGTAGAGGCAAGCATGGAACCAGAGGTCGAGGGCCCGGAACTCGAGAGCATCGTCAGCGATCTGTGCGACATGCTTCAGCGTTATAACAAGGAGCAGATCGAGCTCGGCGCCGAGACGAGCCTGAGCTCGGAGCTCAACATCGATTCCGTCGAGGTCATGGACCTGATCATGGAGATCGAAGACAAGTTCGACATCGACATCCCCATCAATTTGATTTCGGACGTCGAAACCGTTTCGGATCTCGCCAGGCTCGTGCACGAACGAATGAAAGGCGGCTGACCCATGGACATCTTCGACAAGTACAGCCTGCCGGCGGCGCGCCACGAGAAGGTTCTCAAGGCCGGAACTGACCCCTTCGGCGTGCGCATGGAGGAGCTGTACTCGGCGACCGAAGCGCTTGTCGACGGCCGGCGGACCATCCTGGTCGGGACCAACAACTACCTCGGACTGACCTACGATCCGCTGTGCATGGACGCCGCCATCGCGGCGATCCGCGTCCACGGCACCGGAACCACCGGTTCGCGCATCGCCAACGGCACCTACGCCACCCACATCGCGCTCGAGCGGGCGCTGGCGACGTTCCTCAACAAGCGCTCGGCGATGGTCTTCCCGACCGGCTACCAGGCCAACCTCGGCATTCTCTCGGGGCTCGCCGGCGCCAACGATGTGATCCTGCTCGATGCCGACTCCCACGCCAGCATCTACGACGGCTGCCGGCTCAGCGGCGCGACCCTGGTGCGCTTCCGCCACAACGACCCCGCCGATCTCGACAAGCGCCTCGGCCGGCTCGCCGGCGACGGCCGCTGCAAGCTGGTGGTCGTCGAGGGGATCTACAGCATGCTCGGCGACCGGGCGCCGCTTCGCGAATTCGCCGAGGTCAAGCGCCGGCACGCGGCCTATCTCCTCGTCGACGAGGCCCATTCGCTGGGCGTTCTCGGCGATCATGGCCGCGGTGTCGCCGAGGAACAGGGCATCGAGGACGAGGTCGATTTCGTCGTCGGCACTTTCAGCAAGAGCCTCGGCGCCGTCGGCGGCTTCGGCGCCTCCAGCCATCCGAAGTTCGATGTCCTGCGCTATTGCAGCCGCCCGTACATGTTCACCGCCTCGGCCTCGCCGTCGAATGTCGCCTCGGTTCTCGCCGCCCTGCAGCGAGATCGAACAGCGGCCGGACCTGCGCCACCGGCTGTGGGCCAACGCGAAAGCGCTGTTCGAAGGCGTCGTCGCCGCCGGATTCGAGGTCTCGGCGAAGATGAGCCCGGTGATCGCGCTCCGGATGAAGGACGAAGAGACCGCGATCTACGCCTGGAACCGCCTGCTGGAGAGCGGCGTCTACGTCAACCTCGCGCTGCCGCCCGGCACGCCCAACGGCGCCTGCCTGCTGCGCGCCAGCGTCTCGGCCGCCCATACGCCCGAGCAGATCGCCAAGGTCGTCGCCCGGTTCGCGGCGCTGGCCGAAGACCTCGCCGCGCTGGAACAGGCGACGGCGGCTCGCGTCCCGGCGAGTTTGTAAATCTTCGGTGGGCCATCCGAGATGCTGACGATCGAGCGCTCCGACAGCGATATATTCGTCATCAGGGCGTCGGGGAAATTGTCCAAGTCCGACTACGAGACGTTCGTCCCGGCCTTCGAGCGAGTGACAGCGGAGCATGGCCCGATCCGGATCCTTATCGAGCTTGAGGATTTTGAAGGTTGGGAACTGCCAGCACTGTGGGAAGACCTGAAGTTCGACATGAGCCACCAGGACGACATCGGGCGGCTGGCGCTCGTTGGCGATCGGACATGGCAGGAGTGGGGCACGCGCCTGTCGAAGCCGTTCTTCAGGGCAGAGATGCGCTTTTTCCGCCCTGAGCAGAGAGCGGAAGCGCGAAGCTGGCTGGCCCAATCTTGAAGCGACCTCCTCCAGGTTTGCCCCGGGCTCAGCCGTGGAAATCGTCATCTGATCGCGCCCTGGCGGTAGAGGCGCCAGGCGAGGCCGGGAGCGGCGAGGATCGGGTGACGGCGCTGCCAGTCGGTGAGGGCGACCGCAACGCCGGAGTGCTGCTCGATCTTGGAGGCGAGATAGGTCGCGCCGTCCTCGAAGGTGAACGCCGCCTTCAGCAGGCGCAGCACCGACAGGGGCTTGCCGATGGCGCGGCGGACGAACCAGCGCCGTCGGACTTTGGCCCGCTTTTCGGTATCGCTTCCGTTACCAGGCTCTCCCTTCACCGCGATTGCCGCGGCGAGCGCCTCGTAACGGTCCGCATGGACGCGGTACAACGCGCGGGCGCGCTCGGGACCCTCGGAGCGCAGTTCGGTGCGGTAGGTTTCGACGAAGGCGCGCACCCAGCGCGTCTCCGCCGCATCGGCCGGCGACGTCAGCGGCCACGCCTCCTCGACCAGCGTCAGCACAGCCCGCGCCAGCACCCGCCGCACCCGGTCGGCGATGGCCTCGTCGCGTGCCCAGACGAGCGCCGTCGGCTGGGCGAAACGGGCCCAGAAGTACGGATGCAGCGTCTCCGTGCCAACCAGCCGCTCGAGGTGACCAAGGCTGACCATGGCGTACTTGCTGCGGACCTTGTTGCCCCCGCCGCTCCCGTCGCTCCCGCCGAACGGGATCTCGATGTAGTACACGTTCGGCGGCAGCACCCTGTTGGCGACGCGCAACCAGCCCTTGTCCTGGGCGGCGCGATAGCTGTCGACGACCAGGTAGAGGTCGACCATCCTGCTCGGATCGTCGCGCTCGCGCAGTGCGCTGCCATAGGCCAGGACGGCGCAGACGCTTGCCCCATGACGGGCGCGGGCGGCCTCGGCGATGGCGGCGACACGGTCCGGGACCGGGACGGCGCTGTCGGCGGTTACCACCGCCAGGACGGCGGCGGTGGTGTTCCCGGCGCTCCCTGTCATCGCCGGAACTTGACGAAGCTCACCCGCTCGTCGGCGGTGACGATCAGCGGTTGGTCGCGCCGGGCGGTGAAGAACTGTCCGTCGAGGGTGAACGGGCCGTCCATCGCCAGCGTCAGCCGGCGCACGCCGCCGCTGGCGTAGCTCGGATCGGCGAACCGCCGGCCGGTGCGGCCGAACAGCACCCGCGGCGCGTTGAGCAGCAGCCGGCGCGGCGGATAGGCGATGGCGGTGTAGCGGAGCGGGCCGCCTTGCGTGTTCCAGAACGGCCGCGAGCCCAGCACCAGCCGGTCGAGCGTCGTCGCCAGGACCAGCAGGCGGCGGCCTTCGACGGCCGGCCCGTCATCGACCGCAATGGCCATGTCAGCGCCCAGGTCGCGCCGATTGCGCTCGCCCGCGACTAGCCAGCCGCCGAGCATCCGCGCCAGCGTCGCGCCGTTCGCCCATTCCGACGACAACCCGCGCGAATGCACTTCGGCCTTGCACAGCCGAATCGCCTCGACGATGCCGGCGGCGCCGAAGAACATCGCCCGCTGCGGCGGGTGGTCGGCGATGTTGTCGAGGCGCAGGATGTGGCGGTGAACGAGGTGACGATCGACGGTTCCTGACGCAACCAGGCCGACCAGGCGACGGAGGACCGCGGCACGCGGGCCACGCGGTGCGACATCGGCGCCGGTCATGTTGGTCATGCCGCCGGCGAGAATGCACACCGGCGGGACGTCGGCGAACGGCTGCTGCTCCAGCAGGACGCTTAGGAGCGCCTGGATCGTCCCGTCGCCGCTGTTGACCGCGATTGCCTTGACGCCGTTGGCAGCAAAGGCGGCGAGGATACCGGCCAGCCCGTCGACGGCGCAGATCTTCTCGTGGCGGATCCCGGGAAGATCGGCAACGGCGCGGTCGAGATCGTCCATGCTGCGCTTGTTGCGTTCGCTGCAGACGTTGCTGATCAGCCCGATCTGCAATTGCGTCATCGGCAGGCGGCGCAAAGGCATGCAGGCGGCCACGGCTCAGCCGCCGCGGGCGAAGACGAGCGCGCCGATGACGCTGGCGAGCAGGACGTCGGGACCCCAGGCCGCGACGATCGGCTGCAGCAGCCCGGCCTCGCCGATGGACAGGCTGGTTCCCTCGAAGACCATGAAGGCGAAGCCGATGCCGATGCTGGAGATCATCAGCCGGAGGAAGGTGCCCGTCCGCTGGAAGCGCTGCGCCAGCGAGACCACCAGCAGAATGAGAAGCAGCGGCGACAAAGCCGAGGAGATCCGATAGTAGAACCAGGTCCGGTACAACTCCGGCGAGCGCTGTCCGTAGCCGGAATGAACGACGAGCTGCCAGAGCTGGTCGAGGCGAAGATCCTTCAGCAGCCTGGAGATGAGCGGGATCTGCTCCACAGCCAGGGGCGGCTGCCAGTCCATGTACGGGATCGTCTCGATGGAGGGCGGCGTGACCGTCCGGCGGATGACATTGCTGAGCAGCCAGCGCGATCCGTCCCGCCGGGCATCGGCGGCGTGGATATAGTCGGTCAGCAGGCCCGCCTCGTCGCGACGAAAGATCTCCAGATTCTGGAAATGCGCGTCCGTCGCCGCGGTCGCCGGGATGTGGACAACATCGCCGTCGGTCAACAGCCAGACCGACGCCGAGCTGCTCTTGAGCATTCCCTCCCGCTCGGCGGCCTTGCCCACACCCCACTCCTCCAGAGCGGCCCGCGTCGATGGGACGAGCTGATCGTCCAGACCGATCTGGATCGCAACGAGCAGGAGGCCCATTGGCAGAATCGCGCGCATGATGCCCAGCGCGGAGACCCCGCTGTTCCAGATCGCGACGAACTCGCTATGGCGCAGGAGAAGGCCGATGGCGATCACCGCGCCGATGAGGGCAGCAAAGGGTATCAGTTCCGCCGCGACTTCCGGCAGCCTGAGGGCGACGTAGCGGGTGATGGCCGGAACGGCGTTGCTGCTCCGGTTGGCGATGTTGTCGCCCTCTTCCATCACTTCGAACGTCAGCGACAGCGTCGTAATGATGACCAGGACGATGACCACGTTCGCGGCAAGCCGGCGGCCGATGTAGCGCGTCAGGATCATGGCCGTCGCCGCCTCCGCGCCACCGCCGGAAGCATCGGCGCCAAGGTCCGCGTAAACAGGCCGGCGAAGGCGAACCGGCCGCTTGCCGGAACCCTGGCGGCGACCTGCCAGAACAGGAGCGTGCTCAGCGCGGCGAATAGGGCGAACGGCAGCCACAGCCCGATTCCCGGGCCGACGACGGAGCTTTCCACGAGATTCTTGCCGAAATCGAGAATGCGGTCGTAGGCGATCAGCACGAGGAGCGCGACCGACGATCCCGGTGGATCGATCCGAGCGTCGTCGCCCGAGCGCCAGGGGGAAGGCAAGCAGTGGGAGGAACAGGATCGAGACGGTGCGGACGATGCGGACGTGGAGCTCCGCCTCGATATCCGAAGCGCGGACACCGACGGGCGGGCTGCCGCGCCGTTGCCATAACTCAGTGATGGTCATTTCCCGCTCGTCATTGCCACGCGGGCGGAACACGCGGAACTGGTCGCCGCCGATGCCCGTGCGCAGCTCCTCGAAGCGAACGATGCCGAACGCGCCGCCGTCGGAGCTCGCCGAAGAAAGGGCCTTGTCGGCGGGCAAGGTCATGCGGATGCCGTCGAACAGGCGGAGAATCGGCGGCTGGTCGAGCGGGCCCTGCGCCAACCGGCCGCGGCTCGCGGTGATAACGGTGCGATCGCCGTCTTGCGCTAGCCCGCCGGAGTCGTTGCCGCCTTGGACAATGAACACCTTGCTGAAGCCCGCCTCATCGGGGCGGAGGTCCTGAACCAGCAGCGTCGTGCCGCCCAGCTCCGCGAATACGCCGGCGCGCACCAGCGACTGCAGCGAGGCATTGGTAATGGTGTAGATGATGGCCTGGAACGCGTAGCGGCCATAGGGCTTCAGGTAGCCGAAAATGACCGCGGCGATGACCATCATCGCGACGGCCGCGAACAACGCCGCCTTGAGCTGGCGGAGCCGGCTGATCCCGGCGGCCTGCAGCGCGTCCAGTTCACCGTCGCGGCTGAGCTGATTGAATCCGATCAGAAGGCCGATGAGAAAGCTGAGCGGCAGGGCGATGCTCATGTAGTGGGGCACGAGATAGGCCATGATCTCGAGGACGACCTTCAGCGGACCGCTGGCGCCGAGAATCAGATCGATCAGGTGCAACAGGCGCTCGATCATGAAGACCATGAGCGCGACAACCAGCGCCGTCGCCAGCGGCCGCAGTATCGCGCGCAGAATGTAAGTGTCGATGGTTGCCATGGATCCGGTTCGACCTGCCGGTCGCCATCATCTTCGTCCAGGCCCGCGGGGGCAACCGTTGCGATCGCCGTCGTTCGCGATCCGCCGCCAGGAGATCGCCGCCAAGCTACCCTAGCGCCGCGGCAATCGCTCAGGCTTCCGCCGGAACCGGCTCGCTCAGCACCGCTACGCCCGCCGTTTGCGGCGCCACCCGCTGCCCGCCGGCATCCTGAAATTGCCGCCGTGGTCGCATCATAACGGCGCACCCGGAGGTCGATCCTCCAGCCCGAGGGCGACGCGGCGATGTCATAGAGATGATACTGGCCGATCGGCTTCCTTGTCGCGACGGAGGCCGATGCCGACGGCACCCCGATGGCGGGCACTGCGCCCGCAGGCCCGACCATGGAGCGGATGGTGCAGCGATGGTCGTGACCGTGCAAGCAGCAGCTCGGCACCGTGCCGGGCGACGACCCGCTGCAGCGCCGCGGCGTCCGTCAGCCGTTTGCGCGGCGCGTTGTCTCCTTCTATGGGCGGGTGATGCAGCAGGACGACACGACACAGCCCAGCGTCGCCAAGCGCCTCGAGAATCCCACCGAGACGGGCGAGCTGGTCGCGGCCGAGACGTCCGGAAGCCCATCCCGGCGGCGTCGGCAGGGCGGTGCACAGGCCGACGATGGCGATCCGCCCGCGCCGGCGGACGTACGGGAAATCGGCTGGGCCGGCGACCGGCACGCCGTGCCCAGCCTCGCTCTCGCTCGCCATGTAGGCGCGCCACAAGCCCCATGACTGCTCCCATGGTACGGCGACGTAGGCATCGTGGTTGCCGGGCACGACGCTGACGCGGTCGGCGCCGCCGAGTGCCTCCAGCCAGAGCGCGGCGGCGGTGAACTCGCTGGGCAAGGATATGTTGACGAGGTCGCCGGTTACCGCCACGTGGTCGGGAGCGGTCTCGGCGAGATCCTGCGTCAACGCGTCCAGCACCCGGGTACTGTGAATGTAGACGCGCCGGCGACGCCATGACCAGTAGCCGAAAGCCCGCTTTGTCGCGAGCGCGGACAAGCCGACACTCAACGGCGATGGGACGTGCGGATCGGACAGATGCGCCAGCGTGAACATCAGGTTCGCTCCGACTTCATTCGCCGGTCCGTCAGGATCTGCTCGACGAGAGCCAGATCCTCCGATTTGTCCACATCCACGGCGGCTTCCGGCAAACGCAGCACGATGGCCCGGACCTCGGCGCCTAGCCGGGTGGACGCCCGCTCCATCGCCTGGCTCAGGGTAAGGCGACCGCTCAGGTAGGCCAACAGGGAAAACAGGCCAAAGGCGCGGATGACCCGCATCGGTCGCTTGCGGTCGTCCTCGACCCGCCGCCAGAAATCGAGCACAAGCCGGCTTTCCGTCGTCAGCAGAGCGAACAGGTTGCAGCCGGTGTACCGGTCATCGCGAAACCGCAGCCAGGTCCGTCGCGCGTCCGGGTAGGCCGCAAGCAAGCTGGCCGCGGACGCCATCCCGACGCCCAGATCGGCGCCGGAGAGAGCCGCCTCGGCGGTGAAAAGGTCGAGGAGCTCCGGCGTCAGCAACGGGTGGTCGGCCGTTGTCACCAGCAACGGCGGCGGTTGGTCCAGATCCTCGATTGCCGCCAGGACGCTGAGGCTCGGCGTTTCGGCGCTGGCGATGACGCGTACCCGCGCAGCTTCCTCCTCGCTCAGCCGAGCGAGAGCCGGAGCGGCGGCGTCCGGGTCATCGATGGAGATGCCGATGAGGCCGATCTGTCTGGTGTTTGCGAGCGCCTGGAGCACCCGCGTCAGCATCGGCATGCCCATGACCGGGATGAGACACTTGTGGCTGACGCCGGCGGCGCTGGCCAGCGGATCCTCGCCGCCGCGCCGGCCCGCGAGGACGAGGGCGGTGAACTTCCCTGGCGTATCGAGCGACAACGGCGCGTTCATTACAGGTCCCTGGCGTAGAGCCTGTATGTCTTATAAGGTCGCGCACCGTACTTTTCGATGATTCGTCGCGTCGGCTTGTTGTCTTCGAGGACCCACGACAGCTCGCCCCGCAGCGTCCCCCGCCGCCGGTGGGCGAGCCGGAGCCGGTCGATCACGCCGATGGCCAGCGCCGCGCTGATCGCGCCGCCCTGATGGCGGCGACGGACGCCCATCAGCGCCAGGCGCGCCGTCTTCGTCCCCTGCACCTTGAGCCGCCAGAGCAGTTTGGCCCAGTTCAACGGCAACAACCGGCCGCCGAAGTCGGCGATGACCTCGTTGATATTGCTCATGCTGACCGCCATCGCGACGGCCTCGCCATCCATCTCGGCGATGGCGACGTCGTCGGCGCGCAGCAGCGGTTTCAGCGACGCGGCGACATGATCGAGCTCCGCCGCGGAGAACGGGACGAACCCCCAGTTGTCCGACCAGGCATCGTTAAAGATCTCGAAGATCGTCCGGACCTCGTCGTCATAGCGCTTCATATCGGCATTGCGGAAGCGGATGCCGTGCTTGCTCGTGGTCCGCTCGACCAGCGCCGTCAGCGCCGGGTTCGGGTCCACTGCGGCATCGTAGGCGTAGGCGATCAGGTCTTTCGCCTTGGCGTAGCCGGCGGCTTCGAGATATTCGGCGTAATATGGCCTGGCGTGGCCCATCATGAGGAACGGAGGCGTGTCGAAGCCGTCGATCGAGCAGGCCGCTTTCCTCGTTGATCGACAGCGTAAAGCGGGCCGAGGACGCGACGCATGCCGCGCGCACGCAGCCAGCCCTCCGCCGTCCGCAGCAGGGCGGCGAAGATGTCGGCGCTGTTCTCGCCCTCGATGAAGCCGAAGTGCCCGGTCGCGTCATTGTGCCGGCGCAGATGCGCCTGATTGACCTGGGCGCTGATCCGCCCGACCGGCCTGCCGTCGCGCCGGGCGATCCAGTAGGCGACTTCGGCGTGAGCGAAGAACGGGTTCTTGCGGGGATCGAGATGCTGGAGACGCTCGAACAGGAGCGGCTCGACCCAGACCGGGTCTCCGGCGTAGATGCGCCGCGGCATCTCGAGGAACTCGACGAGCTGGCGCCGATCGACGACGGGCTCGACGCTCAAGCCGTCACCGCCGACGGCGCTCGACGACATCCCGGTTGCCGGCGGACCCTTCGCAGTTTCGCCGCTATCGGCCACAGCCGCCCACCGCGTTGCGCGCGCGGCGCCGGCCGATCACGCCGCCAGCCGCTCCGGCACCGCGCTGCGCGCAAGGATCTCGAAGGCGTCGCGGCGAACGTGCTTGAGGCGCATTTCCTCGCGCAATTCGTCCTCGCTGACCGAGCCCGTTTCCACGCACTCGCGCAGCAGGCCGAAGAACAGCCGCTCCTGGTTGGCGTCGGGATGGCGGCGGTAGCGGCCGAGCAGCGCGTGATCGCCGAATGCGCCGTCGCCGCCAGCGCATCACCCAGCCGACCGGCGGGAACAGCGGGAAGGTGTCCGCCGGGGTGAAGTCGATCGGCAGACCGGTCTTCCACGGCTGGGTCAGCCGCCCGGTATTGTGCAGCATCTTCGTCTGCGGGCTCAGCCGGTCGAAGTCGTTCCACTCATTCTCGAACAGGGCAATGCTGTCCTTCGGTTCGAGCTTGAGCGAAATCCAGGCCATGTAGTCGCGCTCGAAGGTGAACAGCTCGTTGAACTGCTCCTCGCAACGCCAGTGCTTCAGCTTGGCGCAATCGAGCAGCATGACGCTGCTGGCGTAACAGCCGAGCAGGCGCTTCACCCCGGAGCGCAACCGGCACATGATCGCCGCACCTTGCATATCCCGGCTCGAGCAGCTCCCGGATGTCCGCGATCGGCGAAGATGTCCGGATCGATGACCACCGCCCGGCCCTGATAGCCCATCAGCTCCGGCGGCAGGAAGCGCAGCGGCGTAAACGACTGTAGATCGTCCATTCGCCAGTGCCGCTTGACCCCGTCGCGAAGGAACTGCTGGCCATCGCGTGCGCGCAGGAACGGGTAGTCGTCGGTGTGGATGATGCGGACGTCGAAGGCGTCACGTTGCGCGGAGTTGCGCGCCAGCGCGTGCGCCGCGACCTTCGCGCCCAGCATCTGCAAGCGGGTTGGTATGAATGAAAACGCAGGGCTTCACGCTCGGTCGCCGCCGGGACCGGCCGCGCCGGGACCGGCCGAAGGCGCCGGATGCGCGCTCGCGTCCGCCGTCCGCTGTTCCAGACTGTCCATTGCGTCCTTGAATCCTCCGCGAAACTCGCCCGCCCCGATGCAGCTCAAGCCGACGCGGCCGTCGTCACCGAATTCGGCGTCGTGTCCTCCGCCGTTTCCGCGGCCGGCTCAACCTCCGACGCTGCCGCCGGCCCATAGCCGAAGATCGGATCGAGGCTCGTCGCGATCATCTCGTCGATCTTCCGCGTCTGCTCGTCGCTGAAGTCCTCGCGATAGCCGCCGACCTTGGCCCGCCGAACCTTGAACGTGTTCGGGTTGTTGCGATCCTTCGCCACCATCCGGCCACCGCTGAGCCAGAAGACCCGTTTCTGTCTCCAGCGCGCGCATGTTCTCGATGGATGCGAAATCGCACCGCCTCCGCGATCTCGTCCGGGCGTCGCCGGCGTGCCGATGAACTCGACGATCCGGCGCAGGGCCTCGCCCGGATCGGCGCGCATGTCTTCGTAGCGGACGACGAGCAGGTGCTTCAGGCGCGGCAGCTCGCGCGCCCAGCCGTTCATGAACTCGATGACCTTGGGCAGGCCCGCGTTGGGCCGCATCACGAAATCGTACAGGGACACGTCCGCGCTTCGGGATAATCGTTAATCACCTTCTTCGTCGGCCGCATCCGGTACTTCCATTGGAAATACTGCGATACCGCAACATCGGCGGGACTGCGAACGAGGAGTACGACCTTCTTGTCGTAGTAATCCTCCTTGGTGGTCCGCGTGACCCGTGAAGTCCTTCAGGTAGTTGTCGTGGGTGAAGAAGACCCGCGGGATCTGCCGGTTCTTGGCGTGCAGGTTGTCGAAGCCGATCAGGTGGCGCTGCGCCAGGCCGTGCTTGACCTGGTAGACGCGCGACAGCATGACCCGCAGCCAGGTGCGCCCGCTCTTGCCGAACGAGACGATGACGACGTCGGCGAGGCCGAGCTTGCGGCGTTCCTCGCGCCCGCGCAGGCGCCGCTCCAGCGGCACCTTCCGCTTCGGCGGGAGGAAGAACAACGACGACATGAACGCGTGGCGCAGAATGCTTCGATAGGCGATGGGCATGATCCGGTCCCACTAGGAATGCGGCGATGAACGCCGTCGGTTGTTCATAGATGCGCGCCGGACGCCGCCGAAGTCAAGCCGCCGCGGCGCCGGCTTTGGCCGCCCCGTTGCTGATCTCGTCCACGCGAGAGCATCTTGATCGCTTTGATGCTTTGTGCCCGCTCTATGATTGTCCCGCGTTCTTGAAGGTGCGCACCTCTTTGATATGAGAATGAGAGTAACAAACCGTAACAAAGATTGATTTGAGAGCTATTCCCGATACTGCCAATCATAAAGTGCAGCAGTTGGCGCAGCGGGCGTCCCGGGCGCGGGAACGTGCCTTGTCGAATTTGGAGGATTGACGCTTGCCCCACGGAATGACTTTACCGGCAGACGGCGGCGGTTCGCATACCTCGGGTATGGGCGATGCTCGGGCACAAGGCGGGTGACAACTCGCAGGTGCTCGCCCTGGCCGAGGCGCTGGGCTGGCCGTTC
This sequence comes from uncultured Alphaproteobacteria bacterium, assembly GCA_963789785.1. Lineage (GTDB taxonomy): Bacteria > Pseudomonadota > Alphaproteobacteria > Rhodospirillales > Defluviicoccaceae > JAEULH01. Next base: position 41,972 of record CAWBNC010000044.1, read on the forward strand.
GAGGAAAAGCGGTTCGTCTACAAGCCATACGAGTTGGCGACCAATCTGGTGCTCGGCGTCACCCTGGCCGGAGTGGTCGAAGGACGAAGTCGAGCGTGCTCGGCCCGCCCTGGCCGGACCTCATCCTCTCGGCCGGCCGGCGCAACGAGCCGATCTGCCGCTGGATCCAGGAGCAGGCGGCGCCGCATCGGGTGCGACTGGTGCACCTCGGCCGGCCGTGGGCGAAGATCGAGCGGTTCGATCTGATCGTCACGACGCCGCAGTACCGACTGCCGATCCGCCCGAACGTCCTGCACAACAAGACGCCGCTGCACCGCATTACCGGCGAACGGCTGCGCCAGGACGCCGAGCCTGGGCGCCGCGGCTTCGCGATCTGCCGAAGCCGTACATCGCGGTGATGATCGGCGGCAACAGCGGCCCGTTCAGCTTTGACCGCGCCGCCGCCGAGCGTCTCGCCGTTCAGGCCAGCGCCTTGGCCCGCGCCCGCGGCGGCTCGCTCGCTGGTCTCGACGAGTGCGCGGACGCCTCAGCCGGCGATCGACGCCTTCATGCAGACCGTCTCGTGCCCGGCCCACGTCTACCGCTGGTCGGCCGGGGCGACGGATAACCCCTACTTCGCGTTCCTCGGTCTTGCCGACGAAGTCATCGTCACCGGCGACAGCATGTCCATGCTGGCCGAAGCCTGCGCCACCCACAAACGCGTCTACATCTTCGATCTCGGCGAGGGCCGCTACGCCATGCGCGAATCGGTCGCCGCCGCGGCGCGCCGCGAGCCTCGTGATCGTCGGTGGTGGAAGGGCTGGGAGAAGGCGCGCTGGAACGCTTTCTGGTACCGCCAGATGATGCGGTTCGGGCCCCAGCGGCTGTCGCGCGACATCCGCATCGTCCATCGCCACCTCGTCGAACTCGGGTCTGGCGGTATGGCTCGGCGACGCGTTTCCTGAAGGTCAGCCGCTGCCGACCCTGGAGTGCGTCGCCCGCGCCGCCGCCCGGGTTCGCGCGCTGTTCGCGGATGACCTCGGCAACAGGTCGCCGGCAATAAGCGAGGACATTGACGCCGACGACGGGTTCTGGCGGCAGTCCGCCTAAGGCGAGTCTCCATAGCCGGCGACAGGCGGAACACGCCTTTCGGCTGTTCCGCCCTGCACCCGGCGCTCTACTGGAGTATCGCCTCCCGGGACCAGAACCGGAGCTCGCGCGCGGCCTCGATGAAACCGTCCGCATCGGCTGGCGTGATCCAGTCTGATGAAGCCCGCGTCCATGTCCTGCGGCGACCCCGGCCTTCTCGAAGAGGGTCATCGCCGCTGCGTTGTAGGCGATGAACTTGCAGTGGGCGAAGGCATCGGTGACGAAATCCTTCGCCGCCGGATTCTTGCCCAGCGTCGCTGCGCCCTCGGCCGACAGCAGCACGGCGACGGCGTCGTAGAGACCGACGGACCGCCATCGACCTTCTGGTCGCCCTCGATCAGCGTGCCGTCGTCGGCCTTTACCCCGCCGATCATCGGCGCGACGATTTCGACCAGCGCGCCCTCGCTCTTGGCGGCCGCCTTGAGGCCCTTGACCAGATCCGCGCTGACCCCGTCGCTGACCAGCACCCCGATCTTGCGGCCCTTGAAGCTCTTCGGCCCATTGGCGATGATCGAGAGCTTCGGTGACGGCTGCAATGTCCATCATCGTCGGCCGGGCGGCGTCGGCCGCGGTCGGCATCTCCTTCAGCCGCAGGTTCGGTCGCGACGGTCTTGGCCAGCTCGGCATCGACGTTCATCAGGTGGGAGACGACCCGGGCGCGGATCGCCGGCGTTTCGACTTTCGACAGCTCGAACGTGAAGGCCGAGGCGATGTGGCCCTGCTCGACCTTGGTCTGCGAGATGTAGAACTGCCGCGCCTGGCTGTAGTGGTCGGCGAAGCTCTCGGCGCGCAGCCGGCGCTTCTCGCCGCTCGACAGGCTCGGGGAACGAGCGGAAACCCGTTTTCCGGCGCTTCGCGCGGCCCGCCGGCGGCGCCGCCCCAGGAATTGGGCTCGTAGTTGGCCCGACCCTTGGGGTTGTGGAAGGCCATGTGCCCGTCCTGCTGGAAGTGGTGGAACGGGCAGCGCGGCGCGTTGATCGGCAGGTGGGTGTAATTCGGGCCGCCGAGGCGCTTCACCTGGGTGTCGATGTAGGAGAAGTTGCGGCCCTGCAGCAGCGGGTCGTTGGTGAAGTCGATGCCCGGCGGAACGTTACCGGTGTGGAACGCAACCTGCTCGGTCTCGGCGAAGAAGTTGTCGACGTTGCGATCGAGAACCAGACGCCCGACGATCCGCACCGGCAGCTCTTCTTCCGGGATGATCTTGGTCGCAGTCGAGCACGTCGAAGGCGAAGCGGTCGGCGAAGTCGTCGTCGAAGAGCTGCATCCCCAGCTCCCACTCCGGGTAGTCGCCCATCGCGATCGACGTCCACAGGTCGCGACGGTGGAAGTCGGGGTCGGCGCCGTTGATCTTGACCGCCTCGTTCCAGGCCACCGACTGCAGGCCCAGCTTCGGCTTCCAGTGGAATTTGACGAACGTGGACTTGCCGTCGGCGTTGACCAGCCGGAAGGTGTGGACGCCGAAGCCCTCCATGAACCGGAACGAGCGCGGGATCGTCCGGTCGGACATGATCCACAGCGCCATGTTGATGGACTCCGGCATCAGCGAGATGAAGTCCCAGAAGTTGTCGTGCGCCGTCTGCGCCTGCGGAAAGCCGCGGTCCGGCGCCTCCTTGGCGGCGTGGATCAGGTCGGGGAACTTGATCGCGTCCTGGATGAAGAACACCGGGATGTTGTTGCCGACGATGTCCCAGTTGCCCTCCTTGGTGTACACCTTGACCGCGAACCCGCGGACGTCGCGGGCAAGATCGGACGAGCCCTTGTTGCCGGCGACGGTCGAGAAGCGGACGAACGCCTCGGTCTTCTCGCCGGCGCGCTGGAAGATGTCGGCGCTTGTGATGTCGGAGAGCGACTCGTAGATCTCGAAGAAGCCGTGGGCGCCAAAGCCGCGGGCGTGCACCACCCGCTCGGGGATCCGCTCGTGGTCGAAGTGGAAGATCTTCTCGCGAAGATGATGGTCCTCCAGCAGCACCGGGCCGCGCGGGCCGGCCTTCAGCGAGTTCTGGTCGTCGCTGACGGGCGTCCCCTGCTGGGTGGTGAGCTCCGGTACGTCGCCGCCGGCGACCTGATGGGTTTCGCCGCCCTGGCCGCGTCTTACCTTCTGCTCGCCCAACTCCACGTTCGCGTGGTCGTCGCCCGTCTTCGATCCCAGCAATGCCATCGACAGTCCCTCGGTTCTGATGTCCGCAGAATCCGGCGCGCTCTGGTTCGACCGCCCGGTGCCTCGCGATCAACGCCGCAGACCGACTTCGGTTCCCCCGGCGGACACCTGGGAGGGTAAAATCGGCTCAGCGCGCTTCCGCCCGCTCCCCGTCGCCGGACGGCAGCGGCGCGTCGGGGTCGGTGATCCACGCCGCGATGTCCTTGAGAACGGTCTCGGCCTGGAGATCGCGGGTCAGCATGTGATAGCCGTCGGGGTAGGCGACGACGCGTTGATGCGACGCAGCGGTGGCCGGCAGCCGCGCCACCATCTCGCGCACCGCCGCCGGCGGGATGAGCTGATCGCGCTCGCCGTAGAGGATCAGCGCCGGGACCCGCAGCGAGGCGGCCGCCGCCATGGCCTGATCCATCAGGTTGACGAGGCCATAGACGGCATCGACCCGGCTCTGCTTGATGACCATGCGGATCGCGGCCCAGCGCCTTCAGCATCTCGATGTTGTCCGAAGGCATGATCCCGAGGTTGCGGCCGCTGACCTGCCCGCCGGGCAGGGTGTGGACCGCGAGCCACAGCGCCGTCGTCTGATACCAGGGCATCGACGCCCGGCCCCACACCGCCGGCGAGACGAGGATGATCCCGTCGACCTTCGGCGCCTGCGGCCCGGCCATGGCGGTGATGACCACCGCCGCGCCCATGCTCTCGCCGAGGACATAGAGCGGCACCCCCGGATGCCGGTCGCGCGCCGCATTGACTGCCGCCTGAAGATCGTCGGCCAGCGCCGCCGTCCCGGCCACAGCCCGCGGTTGGGCGCCGCGCCGAAGCCGCGCTGGTCGTAGGCGTAGGACTGGATGCCGCGCTCGGCGAACCAGCCTCCGGCGGTAGCGAAGAAGTTGCGGTAGTCGTTGAACCCGTGCAGCGCGATGAGGATCGCGCGTGGGGCTTGCCCATCCGCCGGGCGCCAGATCCTGAGCGGCAGCTTGGCCCCGTCGCGGGCGACCAGCCCGGCCTCGGCAATGCTCGGCGCCGCCACCGCCGGACCCGGCAGCGCCACCACCGGGCTGCAGGCCATGGCAAGGCCCGCGACCAGCAGCAGCGCCCAGCGCGTCAGCAAGTGGGCAACCCCCTGGAGCGGCCATTGCGGATAACGCGGGCTCACGGATCGATGCGCCCGCCGGCATCGGCGATGGGGAGCGGGACGACTGGCTCCGCTTCCAACCCCGCGTCCGGCTCGTTGGTAAGCTGGAGGAAGATGTCTTCGAGCTCGGTCTCGCGGGTGGTCACCTCGCCGATGCTCAGGCCCGCCGCGCGCACAGCGGCCAGGATCTCGCCGGCGGCGATCTGGCTCGGCGGATACTGGAAGCTCAATCGCCCCGGCCGCTCGATCACGACGTTGAAGCGCTCAAGGCCGGCCGGCACGGTTGTGACGGGCTCGCCACCGGCGTCGGCAACCGAAACGGCGAGCTGCTTGGCGTCGATCCGCCGGAGCAGATCCTCGGTGCGTTCATTGGCGATCAGCCGGCCGTGATTGATGATGGCGATGCGGTCGCACAGCGCCTGCGCCTCTTCCAGATAATGCGTGGTCAGCAGGATCGTCGTGCCCTGGGCGCGCAAGCGGCGGAGATAGACCCAGAGCTGATGGCGCAGTTCGACATCGACACCCGCGGTCGGCTCGTCGAGAACGAGCACCGGAGGCGAATGAACCATCGCCTTGGCCACCAGCAGCCGCCGGCGCATCCCGCCGGAGAGGCGCCGGGCATAGGTTTCCGCCTGCGCCGTCAGGCCGACGGCGGCGAGCAGCTCCTCGGTCCGCCGTTCCGACTTCGGCACGCCGTAGAGCCCGGCCTGAACCTCGAGCAGCTCGCGGGGGGCGAAGAACGGGTCGAAGTTCAGCTCTTGCGGCACGACGCCGATGGCTCGGCGGGCGGCCCGCATCTCCGCGTCGATATCGTGGCCCCAGATCCGCACCGCGCCGGACGAGCGCACGACCAGCGCGGCGAGAATGTTGATCAGCGTCGACTTGCCGGCGCCGTTCGGACCGAGCAGGCCGAAGAACGAGCCGGCCGGCACCGCCAGCGAGACACCCTTTAGCGCGCGGACCTCCGCCTGACCGCGGCGGCCGCCGTAGGTCTTGACCAGATCGACGACCTCGACCGCGTTCGCGGGCGCGTTCGGCAGCGTATCGGCCGGCGTTTCGCTAGCATCATTCAAGATCAGGTTCCCCTCGGACCGGCAACCTGCATCGGCCATATGTGTTGGCACGGCGACGTTGATTGTCCGCCTGCTTTCGCTATCATCCGGCCTCGCGCGGGGTCAATGCGCTTGGCAGCCAAGGCGATCGGGGTGACGATGAGGTTGGATAAAGCGATCATGGTGGACAGCCGCGTCGTCGGGTGTGACGGGGGTGGCGGTGCGCTCGGCCATCCCCTTGTCTACCTCAATATGGGCGACGAGGACGAGATCGTCTGTCCGTACTGCTCGCGCCACTTCGTTCTTGAAGCAGGCGCTGCCCCGGCGAGCCGGACACTGACGACACCCGAGCAACCGGCCGCGAAGCCCCCCCGCCACGTCTATCTGATCGACGGCTCGGGCTTCCTGTTTCGCGCCTTTCACGCCCTGCCGCCGATGACCCGGCACGACGGCACGCCGGTGGGCGCGGTTCTCGGCTTCGTCCAGATGCTGATCAAGCTGCTTGCGGAGACCGACGCCGACCACATCGCCGTGATCTTCGACGCCGCCCGGCGCACCTTCCGCAATGACCTCTTCGCCGACTACAAGGCCAACCGGCCGGAACCGCCGGACGAGCTGATCCCGCAATTCCCGTTGGTCCGCGAAGCGACGCGGGCCTTCAACGTCGCCTGCGTCGAAGCCCAGGGCTTTGAGGCCGACGACCTGATCGCAACCTATACCCGCGAAGCCCGGGCCGCCGGCGCCCAAGTCACGATTGTCTCGTCGGACAAAGACCTGATGCAGCTCGTTGGCGACGGCGTCGCCATGTTCGACGCGATGAAGAACCGCACCATCGGCCCGGACGAGGTGCGCGAGCGCTTCGGCGTCGGCCCTGAACGCGTCATCGATGTCCAGGCGCTGGCCGGCAACTCCATCGACAACGTCCCCGGCGTGCCCGGCATCGGCGTCAAGACCGCCGCCCAGCTGATCGGCGTGTACGGCGATCTGGAAACGCTGCTGGCCCGCGCCGGCGAGATCAGGCAGCCGAAGCGGCGCCAGTCGCTCATCGACGGCGCCGACAACGCCCGCCTGTCGAAGGATCTGGTCCGCCTGTGCGACGACGTGCCGCTGCCCGAACCGATCGAGGCCTTCGCCGTCCGGCCGCCGGATCCGCAGGCGTTGCGCGATTTCCTCGAGGCCCAGTCGTTTCGCGCGCTCCTTGCCCGGATCGAAAGCCAGGGCGGTCTGCTGGCGGGCAAACCGGCGCCGGCCGCCAGCCGCTGAGCAGGACGGCGCGGCAGTTTTCGACCGGCGCGACTACACGCTGGTTCAGGACGAGGCCATGCTGGCGCAGTGGGTCGAAGAAGCGACGGCGCAGGGCGTCGTCGCCATCGATACCGAGACCACCTCGCTCTTCGCCATGCGCTGCGGGCTCGTCGGCGTGTCGCTGGCGCTGGAGCCGGGCCGCGCCTGCTACATCCCCATCGACCATGTCGCCCACGGCGGTCCTCCCGCATCCTCGGAGCTGGGCGATCTCGCCGCCGAACCGCTGCGCCAGATCGACCGGGCGGCGGCGATCGCGGCGCTCAAGCCGCTGTTCGAGGATTCGGCGGTGCTGAAGGTGGGCCAGAACATCAAGTACGACATCCAGGTGCTGGCCCGCTGCGGCATCGATGTCACCCCCATCGACGACACGATGATGCTGTCCTACGTGCTGGCCGGCGGCCTCCACGGCCACGGCATGGACGAACTCGCCGAACGCCACCTGGGCCTGACCACGATCAAGTTCGCCGACGTCGCCGGATCGGGCAAGTCGCAGGTAACCTTTGACAAGGTTCCGCTCGACCGGGCCCTGGAGTACGCCGCCGAGGATGCCGACGTGACCTTGCGCCTGCACCGCAAGCTCAAGCCGCAGCTCCTGGCGGAACGGCTGGTCAGCGTCTACGAGACGCTCGAACGGCCGCTGATCCGCATCCTCTCCGCCATGGAGGCGCACGGCATCCTCGTCGATGCTGACCGGCTCCGGGCGCTGTCGGGCGAGTTCGGCCAGCGCATCGAGGCGCTGGTAGCCGAGATCCACCGGCTCGCCGGCGGCCCGTTCACCATCGGCTCGCCGAAACAGCTGGGCGAGATCCTGTTCGACCGGCTGAAGGTGGCCACGGGCCGGCGCGGCAAGTCCGGCGCGTTCGCCACCGGCGCCGACATCCTCGAAACGATCGTCGCCGAGGCCGAGGATCCGCATGCCAGCGCCCTCGCGGCCCGGGTGCTCGACTGGCGCCAGCTGACGAAGCTCAAGACCACCTACGCCGACGCGCTGATCGGCCAGATCGACCCGAACACGGGCCGCGTTCACACCTGCTACCAGCAGGCCGTGGCCTCGACCGGGCGGCTGTCGTCGGCGGACCCGAACCTGCAGAACATCCCGGTGCGCACCGAGGAGGGGCGCAAGATCCGCGGCACCTTCATCGCCGAGCCGGGCGCGGTGCTGTTCAGCGCCGACTACTCGCAGATCGAGCTGCGCCTGCTCGCCCACGTCGCCGACATCGCCGCGCTCAAGGAAGCCTTCCGCGACGGCATCGACATCCACGCGATGACCGCGTCCCAGGTTTTCGGGGTGCCCATCGCCGGCATGGACCCGCAGATCCGGCGCAAGGCCAAGGCCATCAATTTCGGCATCATCTACGGCATTTCCGCGTTCGGCCTGGCCCGCCAGCTCGCCATCCCGCGCGGCGAGGCCGCCGCCTATATCGAGGCCTACTTCGCCCGCTATCCCGGCATCCGCGATTACATGGAGCGGACCCGCAAGATCGCCCGCGAGCGCGGCTACGTCACGACCCTGTTCGGCCGGCGCTGCCATGTCCGCGGCATCGCCGATCGCAACCCGTCGGTGCGCAGCTTCGCCGAGCGCGCCGCCATCAACGCGCCGATCCAGGGCGGCGCCGCCGACATCATCAAGCGCGCGATGATCCGCATCCCGGCCGCCCTCGTCCGCGCCGGGCTGGGGGCGCGGATGCTGCTCCAGGTCCACGACGAGCTGGTCTTCGAGGTGCCGGAGGCCGAGCTCGAGGCGACGCGCGATCTCGTCGTTCGCGAAATGACCGCCGTCGCCGAACTCACCGTGCCGCTGGTGGTCGACACCGGCGCCGGCCGCTCGTGGGACGCCGCGCACTGACGGGCTGCGCAGCGTGTCGATACATCGTCTGAAGCAATCCGATCGCGCAGGTCTTCTTACCCGATTTGGCGGACCCGCAGCGGGCACTCCCACCTACTGGGGCCTATTGGGGAGGAGTTCGACGAAGCATTTTCACGCACCTACTCGATGCCTTGGAACTATGCAGGCTAACAGCCGTTGTTGTCCCGGAACCTTTATGTAAGGAGGTATGTTATGGCTGGCGAAAAAGATAAGGCGAAGGGCGTAGTAAAGGAAACCGTGGGCAAAGTGACAGGCAACGAACGAACGGAAGCCGAAGGCAAGACGGATAGGGCCAAGGGCGAGGCTAAAGACGCCGCTCACGACGCGAAGGAGAGCGCGAAAGGCGTGGGCGATAGCCTTAAGAAAGACTGAGGCGCCCATCGGCCGGCGCGGGCGATAGTGTACTGATTGTCCGCCTGCAGATCTTCCACGAAGCTTAAATCGGCAAACGCGTCGATGACGAGGTGCGGACAGGTCGGACCGGCATCGCAATAGGCCCGCATCTCGTCTCGATGCTCGTTCTGGAAACAGACGGTCTTGTCCGGCGCTTCACCTATCCGATGCGGGAACGGATCACCCCCTGTCGCTCGCGATCCGTCAGGTCGAAAAGCACGCGGACGGTCGTGCCCGTGGGCTCGTCGCATGAAACATCGGCAAAGTCCTACCGCTGCGGCTTGCCCCAGACGCGGACCCAATCGACCCGCATCGGCCAGTTCTTGGAGCCGAGGATGACGGGATAGTCGCCCTGGGCGGCGATGCGCAGCCACGGGTATTGCGCGTAAGAGTTGCGGGTGTAGACCTTGTTGTTGAAGAAGTAGTCGATCCCCTGGCCCTGCTGCAGGAGCGTGCCGACGACATTGAACCGCCCGGCCCAGTCGGTGTTGTCCGGCACCCTGATGATATTGTTGGCGCCCGTGCCGCGGGCCCCCAGAAAGCCCGTTTTCATCGGCGACCAGTTGTTGCTCTGCTCCTTCTGGTGACACTTCGGCATTTCGCCACGCAAGCCGCCGCGTCCACCGCCGCGGCCGCCGCCGCCGCATGGCGTGCCCATGGCGTTGAGGTCGAGCCAGCGATGCAGCGAGCCGGAATAGGTGTCGCGGCCGGCGAACGCGTACGTCGCGTATTCGAAGAAATCCAGCTCCATGTACGGCGAGCACTGGCCGTACAGGTGGCAGGTGTCCATGGTCCAGAACGCGGGCCAGCCGTCACGCCACTGCGGCGGCTTCCCTCCCGCGCGTCCCCGGACCGTGTTTGCGGCAAGCCACTGCTCCGGCGGCGCATCGAAGGCGATCGCGGCTTCGAAGTACGCTCCCCTGCCGCGGACCGAAAAGCCGCCGTTGCCGCCCGAGTCGCGCGCGTAGGTGGTCATCAACGTCATGCTGGGCGCGATGCCGTTGATCGTCAGGACGCCGTCGCGGACGGAAAGGTCGCTCTTCGGGGTTTCGGGGTAGTTGAACGGCTTGCCGGCGCGAAACCACTTGTAGCCGGCGCGCTCTCTGGCCGCGCACGGCCCCTTGCCGGACGGGGGACACCCGGCGGCCTCCATGTCGATGGACGCAATGGAGCTGAAGTCATCGCAGAACAGGAGCTCGGTGTACCCGGCGGCGGCAGCCGCCGGCGGCGGCGCCCCGGAACAGTCTCCGCCAGTGCCGGACGCGGTGGCCGGCTGCACGGCGGCGGTCGCGGCGGGGGCTGCGGGCGGGGGCGAATGCGACGACGCGGCCGTCTCCGGGAACCATAGCGCTACGCCCAGCGCAACCGTCGGGGCGACGAGCGCCAGAATCCGACCCGGAACCCGATAACGAGGGAGACGATGGCGGTTCGTCGACTTCACTTCAGACAACCTCCGAAGGCTGGCGAGCGGGCCGCATCTTGCGCGGCCTTCCGTTCTCAGGCAACGGCGGTTTCGGCCTTGCGCGCCAGCGTCAGGCCGTCGCCGATCGGGACGAGCGAAAGCGCAATCCGCGGGTCGTCGCGCAGCGCCGCGTTGAACGCGCGGATGGCGCGGGTGTCGGGATCGTCCTTGTCCGCGTCGACGACGCTGCCGCCCCACAGGGTGTTGTCGACGCAGATCAGCCCGCCCGGACGAAGCAGAGTCAGCGCGCGCTCGTAGTAGGTCCGATAATTCGACTTGTCGGCGTCGATGAAGGCAAAGTCGAAGCCGCCGGCATGGCCGGCGCCGATCAGCTTGTCCAGGGTGTCGACCGCCGGGCCGAGGCGGAGATCGATCCGGCCGGCGATCCGGGCCCGCTCCCAGTAGCGCCGGGCGATGGCCGTCCACTCCTCGCTGATGTCGCAGGCGACGATCCGCCCCTCCGGCGGCAGCGCCAGGGCCATGACGAGCGCGCTGTAGCCGGTGAAGGTTCCGATCTCGAGGATCCGCCGGGCGCCGGTGAGCTGCACCAGAAGCGCCATGAACTGGCCCTGCTCGGGCGCGATCTGCATGCTCGCGCGCGGTAGCGCCATGGTCTCGCGGCGGAGTTCGGCGAGGATCTCCGGCTCGCGCAGGGACACGTCAAGGAGGTAGGCGTAGAGGTTGTCGTCGAGGCTGATCGTTCGGTTGGACAAGGCGCGTCCTTCCTTGGCTGCGGCGTCTTCCTGCGGCTTTGTCGGCACGTGCGTGCACCGGGTCAAGTGAAGCGAGGCTCTGTCGAGCGGCAACGGCCCTATCGTCCTTGTTCGCCAAGCGCTCCGAATGACCGTCGGAATTATTGCCGCAGATCCACGCTGCTTGACCACGCGTAGCACGAAACATGATGCGCAGTGGCGAGAAAGGCGAAGTGATCACAGGTAGAGGCCCGATGATCGACGAGGTCAGCATCTTCATGACCATAGGTGGATTCGTCGGTATGGTTGCAGTTGGCCAAGTCCTGTGGCTTGACCTGTTCTCGTTGGGTTCGATGCTCAAGACCTCCGAAAATCACCTCGTTGTGAGCCTTGTTCTTGGCGGGGCGATGATCGCGGGTGCAGTGACTGGCGCCACCATTGGGCTCTTCCGCGTTCGCGGGCGTCAAGAGTGGCAGGGATCGAAATGACCTCAACACAGCCGGCCCGGTGTCACAAAACAGCCACTTCCCAAGTCGCAACGCTAAAAAAGTTCAGCATAACAACCAGCCTGGAGGATCATAGAATGCTCTCGACGTACTGGGACGCCGTTATGAATCCCGAGCGGAACCCGCTTTCGAAACTACCGAAGATCGTCCGCTTTCAGCTGATGGCGGTCCTCGCGCTGATGTGGACAACGATATTCTGTGCGAGTGCGGGCATGTTCGTATGGTTTCCGCAGTTCGTCTTCGGTCATTTCATTCTCCTCTTGCTCGGGATCTTCGGAACGGGCTACATCTTTCGCATCCACAGCCATTGAGCCAACGCCCTGACGGGATCGATTGTCGACACGACCGACCTCGCCTTCGCCGGCACCCGTCAGGTCGGGGAAATTTACGCGCTCGTGTCGTCGTGAGGCGGCACGAGCACCGCGGCGCCCGTCAGCCGGCCCTCGCGCAGTCGCGCCAGCGCCTCGTTGGCCGCCGCCAGGGGGAAGACTTCGACCTCGGTTCGCACCGGTACCCGCGGCGCCAGTTCTAGGAAGGCTTCGCCGTCGTGCCGGGTGAGGTTGGCAACCGACACCAGCCGCTTCTCCCGCCACAGGATGTCGTAGGGGAACGAAGGGATGTCGCTCATGTGGATTCCGGCGCAGACGACGGTCCCGCCGGGACGGACGGCGCGCAAGGCGGCGGGCACCAGGGCTCCCACCGGTGCGAAGATGATCGCCGCATCGAGCGGTTCCGGAGGCTCTTCGTCGGCGCCGCCGGCCCAGACGCAGCCGAGCCGCCGGGCGAACGCCTGCGCCGGGTCGTCGCCGCTGCGAGTGACGGCGAAGACCCGCCGGCCCTGAAATCGCGCCACCTGCGCAACGATGTGCGCGGCAGCGCCGAAGCCGTAGATGCCGAGGCGCTCGCCCTCTCCGGCCATCTCCAGCGCGCGGTGACCGATGAGCCCGGCGCAGAGCAGCGGCGCGGCCGCCGCGTCGGTGTACGCCCCGGTGATGGGGAAGCAGTAGCGGGCGTCGGCTACGGTGAACTCGGCATAGCCGCCGTCGATCTGGTAGCCGGTAAAGCGCGCGCGCGGGCAAAGGTTCTCCTGTCCCGAACGGCAGAACGCGCATTCACCGCAGGTCCACCCCAGCCACGGCACGCCGACCCGCTGACCGAGGTCAAATCCCTCGACAGCGGCGCCCAGCGCGACGATCCGCCCGACGATCTCGTGACCGGGAACAATGGGCAATCGCGGCTCGGTCAGATCCCCATCGACCACATGCAGGTCGGTGCGGCAGACGGCGCAGGCGGCGACTTCGATCAGCACCTGCCCCGCCGCCGGCGTCGGTCGCGGCCGCTGTTCCAAGCGGAGCGCCTCACCCGGCCGGTGGAGAACCATCGCCTGCATTGTCCTCGTGCTCGCCACCCTTGTCGCGCCACCCCTCAGGACCGCGCCCACCGTAAACAAGGCTACAGCGGGCGAAAACCGCCAACGCGCGACGTTCCGTAAAGCCTTGGATCCTCCCCGGCGCTCTTATTTCAGGCAAGCGATCCGCTTCGAGCCGTCCGCTCAGGCGTGGCCGGCCATGTCGCTGAGCATGCGCGGGTCAACGCCGATCTTGGCCATCGCCCGCTCCCACTTGCTGTCAAGATCCCGGTCGAAGACGAGGGCGTCGTCGGCATCGACGTTCAGCCATCCGTTGGCGCGGATCTCCGAGTCGAGCTGCCCCGGCCCCCAGCCGGCGTAACCCAGGGCCAGCAGGTGCCGACGGGGTCCGTCGCCGGCGGCAATGGAGCGAAGGATATCGACGGTCGCGGTCAGCGCGACCCCTTTCGTTACCATCAGCGTGCCGTCGCGAACGTAATCAGGCGTGTGCAGGACGAATCCGCGGCCGGTTTCGACCGGCCCGCCGAAGTAGACGCAGGTCGCGTCGATCGGCCTCGATGCCTCGATCCCCAGTTGCTCGAGCAGATCGGGGAAGGTCAGGGCGTCGAACATCCGATTGACAACCAGCCCCATCGCGCCCTCGCCATTGTGCGCGCAGATGTAGATGACCGTCCGGGAAAAACGCGGATCCTGCATGCCCGGCATCGCAATCAGGAGCTGACCGGCGAGATAGGAGCCGGTCCCGTTGTGGTCTTCCGAGAGAGCCATGCGCCGCCTCGATCAGCCTCCGTTCGTTGCTTCGGCGAGAGCTTCGCATCATCGCCAAGCAATAGCGGTGATGGGTGTCACCGGTGTCGAAGCGACCGCCGCCCGCCCAACTCTTCCGATATGCCACCCCTGCGGCGGTCATGCCAGCGGCCGCGCCGGCGAATGGTTTTGAATTTGCCGCGCGCCGGCGCTTATCTGACGGGGGCAGCTGATTGGCGACAACAAGGATGTCAGGGGACAAACGATGACCATCCAAGTGGGCGACAAGGTGCCTTCGGTGAAGCTGATGCACATGGGTGCGGGCGGACCCGAGGCGGTGACCACCGATGAGCTGCTGAAGGGCAAGAAGGCTGTCGTCTTCGGCGTGCCGGGCGCGTTCACGCCGACGTGCTCGGCCAAACACCTGCCAGGATTTGTCGAGCATGCCGAAGATCTCAAGAGCAAGGGCGTCGATGTCATCTTCTGCACGGCTGTCAACGACGTCTTCGTGATGAATGCCTGGGGGAAGGATCAGGGCGCCGGCGACAAGGTGCTGATGGTCGCCGACGGCGATGCCGATTTCACCAAGGCCACCGGTCTTGAGCTCGATTTGACCGGCAAGGGGCTCGGCCTGCGCAGCCAGCGCTTCGCCATGATCGTCGACGACGGGGTGGTCGAGGCGCTGATGATCGACGCCGGCGGCAAGTTCGAAACCACGAGCGCCGAGTCGGTTCTCAAGGCGCTCTGAGCCGTATCGCGCCGTGTCGTAACGGGGCGGGCGCAGCGTCAGCGCCGCTCGCCTGCCCTTCCGGCACCGGACCGGCCTTTCGCCCCGTCCCCGCTGACGCGGCCACCGGCAATCATGCCGCAGGTGCGGACATAATCGATGGCCCGCGCCGAACCGTTCAGGCTGAGCCGGCCGATCTGCTTGCCGCCGTCGTCGAGAACATCGACGAAGGTCGGCGCCGCGGAAGTCCGCTTCGGCGGCGGCATCGAGTTCGGCTGCCATGGCCGTTGCGTCGGTTGCGACGAAGCGGGCTGTCAGCCCAGGTTTCCCATCGAAGCGAAAGCCGACGTCGTAGTCGCCCCACTCGCGCAGACTCCAGTCGGTGTTGACAAGGCCGACGCCGAGGGCCTCGCCGTCGGAGACGAAGCCTAAGCCGATGCCCGAGCGCGGAAAATAAGCGTGGGCCAGGCAGAAGCGCTCGCCGCTGTTGTAGGACAGCAACCACGACGTCGTCCCGGGCACCCGCGCTTCCGCGGCGCGGGCCACGTTCCCGCCGGTGCCCGCCGCCGCCACCGCCGCGATGGCGGCAGCGAGAAGCACGGAGGTGCGGCCTGGTGCGGCGGCCGATAGCGCTGAGACGAGGGAACATTGCGCTTCTCCTTCAAATCGAGGACAACTTTCTGCGACTTTCGAGAGAACTTTTGCACGAATACTCCTTCTCACGGCTGTGATCGCAATCACGGCGCCGCTCGCCGGCGCCATTTGCCGGTCATGGCGACAAACCGGCGGGGCCGCCTTCCGGTCATGGTCCCGGCGGCGTAAACTGAGCCCGAAGGACAGAACTGGACGAGAAGCAGGGCGATGGACAGCCGGTGGTCGGATGCGGACGCCGAAGCGGCGGTGGAGCGTTACACCAAGCAGGGGTTCGGGCTCGATCTCGCCTTGCGCACCTACACGACCCGCCTGCTCGGCGGCGAACCCAGGCTGGTCATTCACGGCGGCGGCAACACCTCGGTCAAGACGGTCATGCGCGCCCTGAGGGGTGACGAGGTCGAGGTTCTGTGCGTGAAAGGGTCAGGCTGGGACATGGCGAGCATTGAGCCCGCCGGCCTGCCTGCCGTCCGTCTCGATGCGCTGCGCCCGCTCGCCGATCTCGACGCTCTCAGCGACGAGGCCATGGTCAATGCCCAGCGCGGCGCGCTGCTCGATGCCGCAGCGCCCAACCCCTCGGTCGAGACCCTGCTGCACGCCTTCCTGCCGCACACCTACATCGACCACACCCACGCCAACGCCGTCCTCGCCTTGACCGATCAACCCGATCCGGCGGCGCTGTGCCGCGAGGTCTTCGGCGAGACGATGGCGCTGATGCCCTATGTCATGCCGGGATTCGCCCTCGCCCGGCGCGCGATGGCCGCCTTCCGCGAGCAGCCGGGGGTCGACGGCATGATCCTGCTCCGCCACGGCATCTTCACCTTCGGCGAGAGCGCACGCGAAGCCTACGAGAGGATGATCGAGAAGGTCACCCTCGCCGAGAACAGGCTCGCGCGCGCCGGGCGGACGACCCTGGCTGGCGTTTCGGTCCATCGGCGCAAACCCAGATCCTTCGCGCCGATCCGCCTTCCCCGGCACCCGGCCGCTCCGGAGCGGGTCGCGCCGATCCTCCGCGGGCTCGGCGCCATCGCTGGCGAAGGCGGCCGCTACCGCCGGTGGATCCTCGCCTTTCGCACCTCGCCGCAGATCCTCGACTTCGTCAACGGCGGCGACCTCGCACGCTACAGCCAGCAGGGCACGGCAACGCCCGATCACGTCATCCGGACGAAACGCCTGCCCCTGATCACACCGCCCGCCGACGCCGACGAAATGGCCGGTTTCGCCGCCGGCGCGCGCGCCGCAATCGATGAATATCGGGCCGCCTATCACGACTACTTCGTCGCCAACAACGCTCGCCAGACGCCGGCCAAGACCGAGCTCGACCCGGTGCCGCGGGTGATCCTGGTACCCGGTCTCGGCCTGTTCGGGATTGGCGCGTCGGCGGCCGCGGCGAACATCGCCGCCGATCTGGCCGAGACCAACGTCGAGGTGATCGGCGCCGCGGAACTGGTGGGCACCTTTACCGCCGTGTCCGAGGCCGAGGCCTTCGATATCGAGTACTGGTCGCTGGAACAGGCGAAGCTGGGCAAGGCGGCGGAGAAGCCGCTGGCGGGTCAGGTCGTCGTCATCACCGGCGGCGGCTCGGGAATCGGCGCGGCCTGCGCGCGCGCATTTCGCGCCGCCGGCGCCGAGATTTGCGTTCTCGATATCGACGCCGCGCGGGCCGAGGCCGTTATCGCGGACATCGGCGGACTGGCGCTCGGCTGCGACGTCACCCAGCACGAGGCGGTCGCCGCGGCGCTTCGCGCGCGTTGTCGTGCGCTTCGGCGGCGTCGACATCGTCGTCTCCAACGCCGGGCGCGCGTGGCAGGGGCGGATCGGCGAGATCGACGACAAGGCGCTGCGCGCGAGCTTCGAGCTGAACTTCTGGGCGCATCAGACCGTCGCGCGTGCGGCCGTCGGGATCATGGCGGCACAGGGCACCGGCGGCTGCCTGCTCTTCAACGCGTCGAAGCAGGCGATCAATCCGGGCGCCGATTTCGGCCCCTATGGCCTGCCCAAGGCGGCGATGCTGGCCCTGATGCGCCAGTATGCCGTCGACTACGGCCGCGACGGCATCCGCGCCTGCGCCGTGAACGCCGATCGCATCCGCACCGGCCTGCTCGACGACAAGATGATCGCCGCCCGGGCCAAGGCGCGCGGGGTCAGCACGAAAACCTACATGTCCGGCAACCTACTTGGGCGTGAGGTGACGGCGGCGGACGTTGCCGACGCCTTTGTCCACCTCGCCCTTGCCGACAAGACCACCGCCGCGGTCCTGACCGTTGACGGCGGCAACATCGCCGCAAGTCTGCGCTGATCGGAAAACGCGCGAACGTCGCGCAGCGCTCGTGCGCGGTCATGGCAATGGCAAAAAACTTGCTTTAATGTCGTCACAGGCTCGCGGGAATAACGCGTCTCGCGAACCCTCCGGAGCCGGCCGGCGCGATCACCAAGGTCGTCGAGAGTGCTGCCGGCGAGGTCCCGGCAGATCCTTTGGCGCAAGGGGGAAGATGAAACAAATGAAACGGATGAAAGCACCGAAGCGCGCCGTCGTAGCAGGCGCTCTCGCGATCGCCGGATCGCTCGCCGGTCTTTCGGTCGCAACGGCGGCCGAGGTTGTGAGCTACCAGCTCGACGTTAAGCCGATCCTGGACAGTCGCTGCGTGTCCTGTCACAGCCCCGGCGGCGAGGGCTACAAGGCCAGCGGGCTCGACCTGACCAGTTACAAAGGACTGATGGCCGGGACAAAGCACGGGCCGATCATTGTCCCCGGCGAGCCGTTGGTCAGCAACCTCAACGTCCTTGTCGAGGGCCGCGCGAAGGTCCAGATGCCGCATAACCAGCGGCCGCTGCTCGCTGCCCAGACGAACATCCTACGCGAGTGGGTCAAGCAGGGCGCCAAAGACAACTGATCGTCTGCCGGGATGCCTTCGCCGGGCTTGAGCAGATCCGGGGGTGCCTGCTGTTGACGGCGCCCGGCGCGGGCTCGCGCTACTGCTTGATCGCCATATCCTCGATCGCGCTCTCGATCTTGTCGAGGTTGGCCTTTACCGCCGCCTTGTCCGCCTCAGGCGCATCCTGCGCGCCGATCGCCGACGTGCTTTCTTCCAACTGAGCCTTAAGCTGATCCTTCTGCTCCGTCGAAAGGTTCGGCGCGGTCTCGATCTGCTGGCGGACATCGGCCATCTTCTCGCGCCACTGCGGCTCCTCCGCCTCGATCTTGACCGCGGCGTAGGCCGCCGTGATCCGCTGGGCGACGCGGCACCACTGCTCGCCGCTGGCGAACCCGTGCTGCCGCACGACCGCCTCCATCTCCTGGTAGGGGGCCGACTCGCGAACCTTCTCGGGTGGCGCGCAGGGATCGAGTATCGGCGCGCTCGTCCTCGCCGATGAGCTTGTCGAGCGCCTCCTGGTTCCGCTCCATGACCGGGCGGAGATCGCGCATGGTCGCGATGGTCGCCTCGATCTTCTGGTCGGTGAGGGGCGCGTCGGCCCCAGCGGACTCGTCGGCGCCAGCAACGGGCGAGAGAGACAGCGTGAGGGCGGCGGCAAGCGCGAATAAGAATCTCAAGTCATTCTCCCGTTCGAAGCAGCGCTGGTGCGCCAGACGACCTCTGTGTAGCGCCCTTGGCACGAAGAAAAGGCCCCGGCAGCGCCGGGGCCGGTAATGGAAACTGGATGGCCGGTCGCGCCGCGGTCAATGCACGTCGGCCCAGATCTTTCTCTTAAGCGCATACAGGAACGCGGTCAAAACGACAAGGAACAGCAGAACCTTGATGCCGGTCTCCTTGCGCGTCTCGAGCGTCGGCTCGGCCGCCCAGGTCAGGAATGTCACGACGTCCGTCGCCTGCTGATCGAGCGTCGCCTCTGACCCGTCGCTGTAGCTGACGACCCCGTCGGATAACGGCGGCGGCATCGCGATCTGATGGCCCGGAAAATACTTGTTGTAGTACATCCCCGGCATCAGCTTCACATCGGCCGGCGGCGTCTCCTCGTAGCCGGTCAGCACAGCGTGGAGATAATCCGCGCCACCTTCGCGCGCCTTCTCGATCAGAGACAGATCCGGCGGAAGGGCGCCGTTGTTGGCCGTGCGCGCCGCCTGCGGGTTCGGGAACGGCGAAACGAAACGATCCGCCGGTCTTGCCGGCCGCGTGAACGGCTCGCCGTCGTCGGTGCAACACGTGTTGACCTCATAGCGTCGCGGCAAGTGCCTCCACCTGATCCGGGCTCAGACCGATGCCGGTCAAGGCCCGATAGGAGACGAGGTCCATTCCATGGCAGCTCGAGCAGACCTGCTTGTAAACTTCAAGACCGCGCTGCGCCGAGGCCCGGTTGAAGCGTTCCGAAAATGCCGTGAAAGCTCCAGTCGACTTCCGGCGGCGCGACCGCTTCCGCGGCCTCTGCGCGCCCACCCCCTGCGGAAGCGACCAGAGAGAGGCAAAGAGCCAATGCCGCGAGGGCAGACGTCACCGGTCTCATTCCGCAACTCCTCTTGCCGGCATGCCGGCGCCGCCCGGCGTTACCGCCGCACTGATGCTGGACGGCAACTGCCGCGGCTTCTCGAGATAGCTCAGCAGCGGCAGGATGATCAGAAAATGGGCGAAGTAGTACGCCGTCGCGATCTGCCCGATCCAGATCCACTGCCCCTCCGGCGGATGTCCGCCGGCAGCGCCGAGCACGAAGCAATCGACCAGGAACAGCCAGAAGAACTGGCGATACAAGGGGCGGAAGCGCGCGCTGCGCACCGGTGAGCGGTCCAGCCAAGGGAGGAACAGCAGGACGATGATCGAGCCGAACATCATGGTCACGCCGATAAGCTTGGCCGGGATGAACCAGATGTCGAAGGTGATCGCCCGCAGGATCGCGTAGAAGGGCAGGAAGTACCATTCCGGCACGATATGCGGCGGCGTGACCATCGGGTTGGCCTTGATGTAGTTGTCCGGCTCCCCGAAGAAATTCGGCGCGAAGAACACGAACCCCAGATAGACGATCAGGAAAACGCCGAGGCCAAACGCATCCTTGATCGTGTAGTAGGGCGTAAACGGGATCATGTCCTGCGGCCCCTTGACGTCGATGCCAAGCGGGTTGTTGGACTTGTGAACGTGCAGCGCCCAGAGGTGCAGGAAGACGAGGGCGAAGATGATGAACGGCAGGAGGTAGTGCAGCGCGTAGAACCGGTTGAGGGTCGGGTTGTCGACCGCGAAACCGCCCCACAGCCACGTGACGATGCTTTCGCCGACCAGCGGAATGGCGGAGAACAGGTTGGTAATGACCGTTGCGCCCCAGAAGCTCATCTGCCCCCACGGCAGCACGTAGCCCATGAACGCCGTCGCCATCATCGCCAGAAGAATGAACACGCCGAGGATCCACAGCAGTTCCCGCGGCGGCTTGTAGGAGCCGTAGTACAGTCCGCGGAAGATGTGGATGTAGACGACGATGAAGAACATCGTCGCCCCGTTCATGTGCATGTAGCGCATCAGCCAGCCGTAGTTCACGTCGCGCATGATCCGCTCGACGCTTTCGAAGGCGTACCCCACATGCGCCGTGTAATGCATCGCCAAGAAAGATGCCGGTAAGGATCATAATCACCAGCGTGATCCCGGCCAGCGAGCCGAAATTCCACCAGTAGTTCAGATTTTTCGGCGTCGGATAATCGACAAGATCGGCATCCATCATCGAGAAGATCGGCAGCCGGTTGTCGATCCAGGCGATGACCGGGTTCTTCCACGTCCTGTTTGCTTCCATGACCCTTGCCCTCAGCCGATCTTGATGGTCTGTTCGTCGTCGAAGACGTAGGGCGGCACCGCCAGGTTGGCCGGCGCTGGGCCCTTCCGGATGCGGCCGGAGGTGTCATAGTGCGAACCGTGACACGGACAGAACCAGCCGCCGTAGTCCCCGCGCGGATCCGATGACTTCTGTCCGAGCGGTATGCAGCCAAGATGGGTACAGACGCCGACAACAACCAGCCACTGCGGCTTCTGCACCCGCATCGAATCCGGCTGCGGGTCGACCAGCTGATTTAGAGGAACCGCTTCGGCCGCCTCGATTTCCTTGTCCGTGCGATGATCGATGAACACCGGTTTGCCGCGCCAGACGACCGTCAGCCGTTGGCCCACCTCGACCGGCGATAGATCGACGCCGGTGCTGGCCAGAGCCAGCGTATCCGCCGCGGGATTCATGCTGTCGATGAACGGCCATGCCGCCAGCGCGGCGCCGACCGCGGCCACGCTTCCCGTGGCGATCAGCAGGAAGTCGCGTCGCGTCACCTCATCATCGACAATTTCAGGAGAAGTCGATGCCGTATGTGCCATGAGCTTTCCTCGTATTATTTACTTCCGGGGGCAAGCCATCTTGCCGCGTGGTCGCCCCCTGATCGGACAGAGCCGCTGCTCCGCGCCGCGGCTTCGCCCGTCTTCCCCTGATCGCCGCGCGCGGCGGAAGCCGGTGCCATCGCAGACCGTCTGTATCTTCGGCTGTCGGCACCGGCCAGTCCTCGAGCCGAGACCGCACATACCTTAGGATGAAACGGATCCGGCGGCTGGATATAGTTTAAAAAAGACCTTCTAGAAAAGGCCGAATGCGTAGCCGCAATGGCGAAATCCCAAAGGTATTTCCGTAAGGTAGGTCAATGCGAAGCAAATGCAATCAGCACAGGTGCGGCGATGCGCCTCGCCCTTTATGAGCCGGACATTCCGCAGAATGCTGGGACGCTGATGCGGATGGCAGCCTGTCTCGGCCACGCGATCGACGTCATCGAGCCCTGCGGCTTCATCCTCGGCGAACGGCGCATGCGCCGCGCCGGCCTCGATTACCTCGATCGCGCACGCGCTGCAAACCTACCCGTCATGGTCGGCCTATCGAACAGGCGTGGCGGGCGATGCGGCCGCAGCCGCGGCTCGTTCTGCTGACGACGAAGGCCGCCTGCAACTACACCGCTTTCTGCTTCCGCCGCGACGACATCGTCATGGTCGGCCGGGAGAGCGGCGGCGT
Organism: uncultured Alphaproteobacteria bacterium; assembly: GCA_963789785.1. GTDB lineage: Bacteria > Pseudomonadota > Alphaproteobacteria > Rhodospirillales > Defluviicoccaceae > JAEULH01. The sequence goes on from CAWBNC010000044.1 coordinate 64,133, forward strand.
GCCCGCTGCTGTTCATGCCGCGGCCGATGCCCGGCTGCGGGTGCCGATGACCGACGGCAGCCGATCGCTCAACGTCGCCGTCGCCGCGGCGATGGTCATCGGCGAGGCCTTGCGCCAGACCGCAGGCTTCCCTCTTGAACGCGCCCCGGCGCCATTCGCGAACGGGCGGCGGGCTGGTTCGCCGAACTGCGCGACCGGCTGTGCGAGACGCTGGAGCAGATCGAGACTCAGGCGCGACGGCGCGGCCGCCTGCGCGGCCGCCGGCACGTTTCGTCCGCGAGCCGTGGCAGCGACCGGGCGGCGGCGGCGGCGTGATGGCGATCCTGCGCGGCGAGACGATCGAGAAGGCCGGGGTCAATGTTTCGATCGTCGAAGGCGAGTTTTCGGAAGCCTTTCGCGCGCGCATCCCCGGCGCGGCCACGGACCCGCGGTTCTGGGCCTCGGGCATTTCGGTCGTGGTTCATCCGCGCTCGCCGCATGTCCCGGCCGCCCACATGAACACGCGGATGATCGTCACCACCCGCGGCTGGTTCGGCGGCGGCGCCGATATGACGCCGGTCTACCCCGATGCCGGCGGATACCGCGACGTTCCACGAGGCCCTGCGGGACGCCTGCGACAGACACGATCCCGCCTACTATCCGCGCTTCAAGGCGTGGTGCGACGACTACTTCTATCTCCCCCATCGCGACGAGGCGCGCGGGGTCGGCGGCATCTTCTTCGACGAGCTGGACAGCGGCGACCGCCGAGGCCGACTTCGGCTTCGTCCGCGATGTCGGCGTCGCGTTCCTCGACGCCTATCCGGCCATCGTCCGCCGCAACATGGCGACGCCGTGGACGGATGAGCAGCGTCACGCGCTCCTGGTCAAGCGCGGTCGCTACGTCGAATTCAACCTGCTCTACGACCGGGGCACGCTCTTCGGCCTGCAGACCGGCGGCAATCCGGAAGCGGTCCTGATGTCGCTGCCGCCCGAGGTGGCCTGGCCGTGAAGGCGCAAAACTGAACCGTGGCTACTGAATGCCCAGTATGTCCTTCGCCTGACCCAGCACCTCGAGCGACTGATCATGGTCGCCGGCCTTGTGCAACTGCTCGCCTTCGGCGCGCAGTTTCTTGACCTCGGCCATCTGGTCGGGCGAAAGCTTCGGGTTCTTCGCCAACGCCGCGTCGATCTGAGCCATGTCGGCGGGGCAATGGTAGGCGTACGCTGGGCTCGCGGCGAAGCCGGCGAAAGCGGCGAGCGCAACAGCCAGAACAAGTCGCTTCATGTCGTGTCTCCCATAGCGCTTGAAGTCTTCGTTTTTCTTCTGCCTGCGTTGACAGATGGTGATGGCGCCCCGGCGCCTGCAAGAAAAGCTACGGCCGCCTTTCGCCGGCGGCGGCGCCTTCGCCCGTCTCGCCAGGGTTTCCTCCAGACGCAATTATTTCCCTCAGCTGGGCCAGACAGGCATCGCGACCGGCAGCGAAGTCACCCTCCTCCCACCATGCCTCGACCGCCCGCAGCAGATGGCCGATCCGCGGCCCGTGCGCGACGCCCTGCGCCAGCGCGTCACGGCCACGCAGGGGAAAGCGTGGCGTCTCCCAGGCGTCGATCCGGTCGAGCTGGGCGAGCCACGGCCCGGAGCCGGCGCGCGGCAGATCCGGCGTCGCCGCCAGCGCGTCGGCCCAGGCGAGAAGCAGCAGATCGCGCACCGGCGCGACCCCGTGGCGGTGCAGCGCCCGGCGCAGGTCGCGCGGCTCCGTGGCGGCATCGAGCGGTTGCGGCGGCGCCATCATCAGCCGCAGCCGCGCTCCTTGCGCGTTCGACAGGCGCAGCCGATCGGCGAGGGCATCGGCCGCATCCGCGCCGGCGTCGGCGGCCAGCAGGGCGGCGAGGCGACGGACCGGATCGGGGGCGATATAGGCGCGGCGGAGCGCCCGGCTGTCGAGCCAGCTCAGCATCCGCAGCCGGCCGACCTCGCCGGCTTCCGGCAACACATGATCGAGGACGCGATCGGCGCGCATCAGTGCGAACGCATCGGCCGGATCGCCAGCCATGAGCGTGCGAAAAATCTCCACCCGCACCCGCTCGCCCGACAGCGCGTGCAGCCCGGAAGCGGCCTCTCGGCACGCCGCCAACGCCGCCGCATCGGCCGGCTCGCGGCCGTAGTGGGCATGGAAGCGGAAGAAGCGGAGCAGGCGAAGCACGTCCTCGGCGATCCGCTCGGCCGGATCGCCGACGAAGCGGATCCGGCCATGGCCAAGATCTTCCATGCCATCGAAGTAGTCATAGATGTCGCCGTCGGGAGTGCACGACATGGCGTTGATGGTGAAGTCGCGGCGTGCCGCATCGGCCAGCCAGTCGTCGGTGTAGGCGACGCGCGCGCGCCGCCCGTAGGTCTCGACATCAACACGCAGCGAGGTGATCTCGAACGGCGTCGTGTCGATCATCGCGGTGACCGTGCCGTGGTCGATGCCCGTGGGGATGACGCGAATGTGCGCCGCTTCGAGCAAACCGACGACCGTCCGCGGCGCCGCCGGCAGAGCGATATCGATGTCGCGGATCGGCCGCTTGAGCAAGGCGTCGCGGACGCAACCGCCGATGAAGCGGACTTCCGCGCCACCGGCTCCCAGAGCAGCCAGCACCTGGACCGTCTGCGGCGAGGTCATCCACGGCTGCGGATGAAGCCTGCCCACAGGCCCGGTCGGCTGGCTGCCCGCGGCAGATCGGATGGTCCGGCCCCTTGCAGGCGCCGCATCACTCGATGCGCCCGGGAATCACCCGACCGTTCTCCCAGCGCGGGGCAATGTAGGTGCCGCCCGCGTCGCCGCCGCTGATAAGCGCGGTGACGACGAGGCTCGCCCCAGCCAGCACCAGACCAGCGAGGATCAACCAGAACCACGGCCCCTCGCGAATGACCGTCGCCATTTTCCGCCCTGAGGCGCTGTCGCGCACCGAGAGCGCCCAGATCATGTAGAGCACCGTTGGCAGGATCAGCGGCAGGAGATACTGCAGGAGAGCGCGGCTCATCGCTTGCAAAGCACCTCGTAGAGGTTCACGAGCATGCCGGCCGTCGCACCCCAGATGAAGTGGCGGCCGTAGGGCATGGCGTAGAAGTGCCGGGTCACACCCTCGAATTCCGCGGAGCATTTCTGGTGGTTCGAAGGATCGAGGAGAAACGCAAGCGGCACTTCGAAGACCTCGTCCACCTCGTGGGCGATCCGGCCTGAGGGTGAACGGGGGATGAATGAAGGCAACGACCGGGGTTATGACGAACCCGGTCCGGGTGACATAGACATCGAGGTGACCGACCACCTCGATGGAACGACGATCGAGACCAACCTCCTCCTCGGTTTCGCGCAAGGCGGTATCCACCGGCCCTTCGTCCGCCGGCTCGATGTGCCCGCCGGGAAAGCTGACCTGCCCCGCATGGTGGGCGAGGTGAGCGGTCCGCCGGGTCAACAGCACCGACAGCCCATCGGGGCGATCGATCAGCGGGATGAGCACCGCCGCCGGCTTCAGGGGGCGGAACGGCTCCATGCCGTTGTTGAGATCGTGGTCGCCCCGCTCGCCGCCGGCATCGATCGGCACGACCGGATGATCCGGCATCTCACGGCGACCGGCAAACCGGCCGACGACCCAGTCGCGCAATGGCGGCGCTCTCACGAATCGGCGTCCAACGACCCCAGGACGAAGAAGTGGCCGGCGCTCCACACCCCGAAACGGCGTTGTCCCTCGACGGTTTCCTCGACGCCGAGGCCGACGAGCTCGTAGAATACCGCCCGGGTCAGCCGCGCCTCGATCCCCGGGCGAAGAAGGAGATATGGGCGAGGGCTCGCCGCTTTCCGGATCGGTGCTGACCCGGAGCGGGTGGTCGGAGTCGACGGTGACGATCTCGTCGATGTTGCTGCGCATGCTCAAAGCCTGCTCGCGGCCTTCTCCGCAAACGTAGGCCTCCACGGCGAGAAAAGGCACATCCTCAACCTCGATCGGCCCCATCTCGGCCGGCGTTATCAGCAGGTACCGCCCGTCCTCGTCGCGCTGAAGGATCGAGCCGAACAGACAGATCAGCTCTTTTCGCCGGATCGGCGAGCCGCGATAATACCAGACACCCGATCGATCTATACGTATATCTAGGCTGTCGTGGACGCACCGTTCGTCGCGGGGTTGGCAATATCTCGACGGCAACTCCGCGGTCTCGCTGCGACCGCGCGCGTCTGAAGACCCAGCGGCGCTTGGGTATGAGGTCGTTTTTTTTCATGACCGGAGGCGGAGACCCTGGAACAGACGAAAGGATCGTGCTTCTGCCCATGACATATGTCGCCAAGGCCGGAGAATTCTGCGCTGATCGATCAAATAGATCAACTCGAGGCGCAGATTGTCGCCGCGCGTGATGCAATTGCGGCGATCATCTACGGCCAGGGCGCGGTGGTCGAGGAAACGCTGGTCACCCTCCTCGCCGGCGGTCATCTCCTGCTCATCGGCGTGCCCGGTCTCGGCAAGACCCGCCTGGTCGAGACGCTGGGCACGGTGTTCGGCCTCGACGAGCGACGGGTGCAGTTCACCCCGGATCTGATGCCGGCGGACATTCTCGGCTCCGAGGTGCTCGAAGAGTCGGAGGCGGGACAACGGGCGTTCCGCTTCATCCGCGGGCCGGTGTTCTGCCAGCTTCTGATGGCCGACGAGATCAATCGCGCCAGTCCGCGAACCCAGTCGGCGCTGCTGCAGGCGATGCAGGAGCACCGCGTCTCCGTCGCCGGGGTCTACCACGCCCTGCCGAACCCGTTTCACGTGCTGGCGACGCAGAACCCGCTGGAGCAGGAGGGCACCTACCCGCTGCCGGAGGCACAGCTCGACAGGTTCTTCATGCAGGTCGATGTCGACTATCCTGACCTCGATGCCGAGCGCGAGATCCTGATGGCGACCACCGGCGCGAGCAGCCCAGTCTGCCGCAAGGTCATGGATCCGCAGCGTCTGGTCGAGGCGCAGCGCCTGATCCGTCACATTCCCGTCGGCGAGAGCGTGGTCGAGGCAATTCTCGATCTGGTCCGCGCCGGCCGGCCGGAAACAAGCCCGATCGAGGAGGTCCGCCGCCATGTCTCCTGGGGACCGGGGCCGCGGGCGTCGCAGGCGCTGATGCTGGCGGCGCGGGCGCGCGCGGTGATCCAAGGCCGGCTGTCGCCTTCGCTCGATGACGTGATCGCGCTGGCGCAGCCGATCCTGCGCCATCGCATGGCGCTGACCTTCTCCGCCCGCGCCGAGGGCATCGTCATCGGCGATATCATCGACATTCTCTGCCGGCGCATGCCGTGAGCGACGCCGGCGTCGTGGCAGAAGAAGGCCGGGTGCGGTCCGGCCGCGGGGAGCCGGCGGGGGCGCTCGTTCGCGCCGAGACGCTCGCGGCGACGCTGCCGCCGCTGCTTGTCGCCGCCGAGCGGGTCGCGGCGACGGTTTCGCAAGGCGTCCACGGCCGCCGCCGGGTCGGCCAGGGCGAGACGTTCTGGCAGTTTCGCCGCTACGAGCCCGGCGATCCGACGCAACAGATCGACTGGCGGCAGTCGGCCAAGTCCCAGCGGGTCTTTATCCGCCAGACGGAATGGGAAGCGGCGCAGTCGGTGTGGCTGTGGCGGGACGGCTCGGCCTCGATGGTCTGGCGCTCCCGCGACGGGCTCGCGTGGAAGCGCGACCGCGCGGAACTGCTGCTGCTCGCTCTTGCCGCGCTCCTCGCGCGCGGCGGCGAGCATGTTGCCCTCCTGGGCGCCGGCGGCGCGCCGGGAAGCGGCCGGGGGGTGCTGCGCCGACTGCTTGCGGGCCTTGGCGAAGAGCCGCCCGAACCGGAAGACGAAAGCGCAAGCGTTCCGCCCGTCGAAGCCCTTCCCCGTTTCGCCCGGGTCGTTCTGTTCGCGGATTTCCTTCTGCCGCTGGATGAAATCGCCGCCGTCATCGGCGCCTATGCCCGGCGCGGCGTTCACGGCCACCTGCTGCAGATCCTCGATCCGGCGGAGGAGACCCTGCCGTTTTCCGGGCGCATTCGCTTCGAGGGCTGCGAGAATGAGGGCGAGGCGCTGTTCGGGCGCGCGGAAAGCGTCCGCCAAGCCTTCAGCGCGGCGATTGCCGGCCATCGCCGGGGCCTCGCGGGCCTGGCCGCCGGCTACGGGTGGACCTTTGCCGTTCATCATACCGACCAGCCGCCGGAGCCCGCGCTGCTTGGAATCTTCAGCGCAATGTCGGCATCGCGGCGGCAGTTTTCCCGATAATGAGCCGGGGTTGAGCCGGTGCTGAACCGTTGTTGAGTTGATGCTGGGTCTGGGTGCAATCACCTTCGCCGTACCATGGGCTCTGGCCGCGCTGCTGGCGCTGCCGGCGCTATGGTGGTTGCTGCGCATGAGCCCGCCGACGCCGCGCCGGGTGCGCTTTCCGCCGCTGCGCTTCCTCGCCGGCCTCGTCTCGAAGGAAGAAAGCGCCGCGCGCACACCGTGGTGGCTGCTGGCGCTGCGCCTGGCCTTGATTCTCGCGATCATCCTCGCCTGCGCCCAGCCTTTGCTCAACGCGCAAAGCGGTTTCGCCGGCAGCGGCCCGCTCGTTCTAGTTGTCGACGACGGCTGGGCCTCGGGTCGCGACTGGGGCCGGCGCCGGGTCGCGATGACGGCGCTAGTCGAACGCGCGGAACGCGCCGGCCGACCAATTGTCGTGGTCACCACGGCCCCCGAAAGCGCGGAAAAGGCGACGCCAACCGTCCGTGAGGTCGCGGCGGGCGAAGCGCGTGGCCTGGTCGAGTCCTTGCAGCCGAAGCCGTGGCCGACGCAGCGGGCGACGGCGCTGGCCGCTCTTGATCGCCTTCTGCGTGAGCGGGCGACGCCGGCCGTCGGCGAGATCTGGTGGCTGAGCGACGGCCTGGAGGAGGATGGCGCGGGAACCGCCGCCCTGGCCGCCCGGCTCCAGCGCCTGGCGCCACTGACGGTGGTCGCTCCCGAACGCAGCGCCGGCCCGCTGCTGCTTCGGCCTCCGGCGATGGAGAGCGGCGGATTGGCCATGGCCGTGCTTCGAGCGGAAGCCGGGGCGGAGCGCGGGTTCAGTATTCTCGCCATCTCCGACACCGGCCTCGTCATCGCCCGCGAGAACGGACGCTTCACGGCAGGCGGCACGGGTGCCGAGGTCCACTTTCGCCTGCCCACGGAAATCGCCGAGCGGGTCGCCCGTTTCGAGGTGGAGGGCGAACGGAGCGCCGGTGGGGTCGTCCTGGTCGACGCCCGCTGGCGGCGCCGCCCGGTTGGACTGATCGCGGAGCAGGGCACCACCGGTGAACCGCCGCTCCTCGGCCAGCTTTACTATCTCGACCGCGCCCTGGCCGGGTTCGCCGAGGTCCGGCAGGGCGATCCGGCGAGCCTGCTCGCGCGCAATATCGCGGTTCTGGCGCTCCCCGATCATGCCCGGCTCGATCCCGCGCTGACGCAGCGGGTCGAACGCTGGGTCGAGGCCGGCGGCACGCTGATCCGCTTCGCCGGGCCGCGCCTCGCCGACCAGGCGGACGCCGATGATCCGCTTCTGCCGGTCCGCCTGCGCCTGGGTGATCGCAACATCGGCGGCACCCTGTCATGGCAGGAGCCGGCGACGCTGGCGCCGTTCGAGGCCGCGAGCCCGTTCGCCGGTCTCGACCCCGGAACGGACGTCGTTGTCCATCGGCAGGTCCTGGCCGAGCCCTCCTTCGACGCCGGCCAGCTGGTCTGGGCCCGGCTTGACGACGGCACGCCGCTGGTCACTGCCCGCAGGAAGGGCGAGGGCTGGCTCGTCCTGTTTCACACCACCGCCAATGCCGACTGGTCGAACCTGCCGCTGTCGGGCCTCTTCGTCGACATGCTGCAGCGCCTCGTCGCACTTTCGAACGGCATCGGCGACACGGCCGGTGCGGCAGGCATTTCGGGCGCCGGACCGGCGCTCGCGCCCATCGCCACCCTCGACGGGAGCGGCGGCCTGTCATCGCCGCAGCCGGGCGTAAGCGCGATCGAAGCGGCGAGTTTCGCCGCGACGCCGGTATCGCCGCGCCATCCGCCGGGCTTCTACGGCAACGGCGGCCAACGGAGGGCGCTCAATCTCGGCGCGTCGCTGGCGGCGCTGCGCCCGCTGGAGCCGTTGCCGCCAGGTGTCACCCTCGGCGCCTACAGCGAGGCGGCGGAGCAGGATTTGCGTGGCTGGCTGCTCGCCGCGGCCTTGAGCCTTACGCTTCTCGACCTGGGCCTGAGCGTCGTGATGCGCGGTCTGCTCGGCCGCCCGGAACGACGGGGAGGTATGGCCGTCGTCCCGACCCGTACCGGGACGGGCGGGCGTCGGGGCCTCCTTGCCCTTGCGCTGGCAGCACTGGCAGCACTGGGCGCGGGCGCCGCGGGCGCGCAGACGATCATTGCCGATGGCAGCGCCGAGCCCGCTGCCCTGACCACCCGCCTCGCCTATATCGCTACCGGCGATCGCGAAACCGACGCCGTCAGCCGCGCCGGCCTCGATGCGCTCGCGGTGATGGTCAACCGGCGCACCGCGGCCGAACTCGGGCCGGCCGTGGCGGTCGATCCCGCCGCCGACGAACTCGCCTTCTACCCCCTGCTCTACTGGCCGATCGGTGCGAACGCACCGGATCTCGCCGCCACCGCGGTGCCGCGGCTGATCGACTACATGCGCAACGGTGGGACCATTGTTTTCGATATTCACGATGATGCCGCCGGCCGTTCGCCAGCCCTCCGCACCCTTGCGCGTCGGCTCGACATTCCGCCGCTGGTATCGGTACCGGCCGATCACGTGCTGCGCCGCGCCTACTACCTTCTTTCCGATTTGCCCGGCCGTCGCCGCGGTAACCCGGTATGGGTCGTCGACCGGGCCGATCGGATCAACGACGGCGTCACCCCGGTCATCGCCGGCAGCAACGACTGGGCCGGCGCGTGGGCCGCCGACGACGCGATGCGACCGATGTTCCCGGTGGTGCCGGGCGGTGAGGACCAGCGCGAGCTGGCCTATCGCTTCGGCATCAACCTCGTGATGCATGTGCTGACCGGCAACTACAAGGCCGACCAGGTTCATCTTCCGGCGATCATGGAGCGGCTTGGCCAGTGACGGGCGCGATCGCCTTTTCACCGCTGCTGCCGTGGCCGGCGTTGCTTGCCGCTGCGGCCGTCGCGGCGGCGATGCTTGCCGTTGTCGCCTGGCGCGGCGGCCGCGGCTGGCTGCTGCGCGGCCTCGCCCTCGCGGCGCTGATCGCGGCGCTGGCCAATCCCCGCCTCGTCGCCGAAGACCGCGAGGCGCGCCCCGATGTCGCGATCGTTGTCGTCGACACCTCGCTCAGCCAACAGGTCGGCGAGCGAACCCGCCAGGCGGGCGAAGCGGAGGCGGCCGTGCGGGCCGCGCTGGCCGCGATGCCCGGTCTCGAGGTCAGGGTCGTGAGCGCCGGGCGGCGCGCAGAAAGCGAAACGCGGCTGTTCGAGGCCCTGGCGCGCGCGCTCGCCGACGCCCCGCGCGACCGGCTCGCGGGTCTGGTGTTCATCACCGATGGCCAGAACCACGATCATCCGCCGGCGGACCTGTTGCCTGCCGGCGTGCCGCTGCACGCCCTGTTGACCGGCGCCCGCGGAGAGTACGACCGCCGGCTGAAGATCGACCAGGCACCGGCCTACGGCATCGTCGGCGATGCCGTTGCCCTCACCTACACCGTCATCGACAGCGGCGGGAAAAGCGATAGGAGCAAGGATCGTGCCGCCGCCCGCGCGATCGTGCGATTTCGCGTCAACGGCGAGCCGGCCGGCGAGCGCGAGGTCGACGTGGGCCAGCCGCAGACGTTCTCTTTCCCCCTCGATCATGCCGGACCGACAGCCGTCGAAGCCGAGGTTGCTGAGGCGTCGGGCGAAATATCGACCCTCAACAACCGGGCGGCCGCAACGATCAACGGCGTTCGCGATCGACTGCGCGTCCTTCTCGTGTCCGGGCAACCCCATCCTGGGGAGCGGGCATGGCGCAACCTGCTCAAGTCCGATCCGTCCGTGGATCTCGTCCACTTCACCATTCTCCGCCCGCCGGACCGGGAGGAACTGACGCCGCTGCGCGAGCTGTCGCTGATCGTTTTCCCGGTCCAGGAACTCTTTGAGCGCAGGCTCTACGACTTCGACCTGGTCGTCTTCGACCGCTTCGTGGTCCGCGGCGTCCTTGCGCCGGAGTACCTGACGCGGGTGGCCGACTATCTGCGCAACGGCGGCGCAATCCTGCTTGCCACCGGTCCGGAATTCGCCGGGCCGCAGAGCCTCTATTCGACCAATCTGGGCCCGTCCATGCCAGCTGCACCCACCGGCGCCGTCGTCGAGCAGGCCTTTCGCCCGACCCTCTCCGAGATCGGTCATCGTCATCCTGTCACCTCGGAGCTGCCCGGCGAGCGGGTCTCGGGCGACGCCGCCGCCGATGGCATGGTCAGCGCCGGCGACACGGACGCCGGAGAACCGGCGTGGGGACGCTGGTTCCGCCTGATCGAGACCGCCGTGCGCAGCGGTTCGGTCCTGCTCGAGGGTGCCGGCAACCGCCCGCTCCTGGTCGTCGACCGGGTCGGCGAAGGCCGGATCGCGCAGCTCGCCAGCGACCAGATCTGGCTGTGGGGCCGCGGTTTCGACGGCGGCGGGCCGCAAGGCGAGCTCTCGCGCCGGCTGGTGCACTGGCTGATGAAGGAACCGGAGCTGGAGGAGGAGCGGCTCTCGGCGACCATCGCCGACGGCCGGCTCAGCATCGAGCGGCGGACGCTGGCGACCGAGCCGATCGAAGCGACCGTCACCAGCCCGACCGGCGAGCGGCGGACGGTTGTTCTCGAACCCGGCGCCGACGGGATCGCCCGCGCCGAGACCGAGGCGGAGGAAGCCGGGCTTTACCGGATCGAGGATCCGGCGCTGACGGCCTGGGCCGCAGTCGGCGCGGTCGATCCACCCGAGCTTGCCGACCTTCGCGCGACGCCCGATCCACTGGCTCCGGCGATCGCGGCGGCCGGCGGCGGCGTCGGCTGGCTGCATGACGGACTGCCGACGCTTCAGGTGGGTCGAGCCCGGTCAGGCCAGCGCCGGGCGCGGCTGGATGGGCCTGCGCCGCAACCACGCCTACGCGGTCACTGGCGTAAACGAGATCCCGCTGCTGCCACGCCCTTCTCGTCCTTGCCGCGGTGCTGGGCGCACTCGGCGCGGCCTGGTGGCGCGAGGGCCGCTGAAGACGCGTCGAACAGCAACGAGATCGCGACAACGGCAACGCCCGGTTTGTCATCGCGATGTCCGCTACCCAGCTACGGTGAGCAAGCGCGCTTCAATCCGCGATCCAAGCCGAGACAGATCAGCAGAGGGAACAGCAGATCATGGCCCGCATTCTTGTCCTCTACTACAGCAGCTACGGTCACGTCGAAGCCATGGCCGAGGCCGTCGCCGAGGGCGCGCGCAGCGTCGAAGGCGCCAGCGTCGACATCAAGCGGGTCGCCGAGCTGATGCCCGAGGAGGTCGCCAAGAAGGCGAACGTGAAGCTGGATCAGCCAGCGCCCATCGCCGCGCCGGACGATCTCGCCGACTACGACGCCGTCATCTTCGGCACGCCGACCCGCTTCGGTAACATGTGCGCGCAGATGCGCAACTTCCTCGACCAGACCGGCGGGCTGTGGATGAAGGGCACGCTGATCGGCAAGGTCGGCAGCGTCTTTGCCAGCACGGCGACCCAGCACGGCGGCCAGGAAACGACTTTGACCTCGTTCCACACGACGCTGTTGCATCTCGGCATGGTCATCGTCGGCCTGCCCTATTCCGCCAAGGGCCAGATGACGCTCGACGAGATTTCGGGCGGCTCGCCGTACGGGGCGACCACCATCGCCGCCGGCGACGGATCGCGGATGCCGAGCGCGAACGAGCTCGAGCTGGCCCGCTTCCAGGGCCGCCACGTGGCGACCATCGCCGGCAAGCTCGCCGGCTGAAGAGGAGGCCGAACGCATGGGCATGCTGATTGACGGCGTCTGGCACGACCGATGGTACGAGACGGCCTCGACGGGCGGGCGCTTCGTCCGCGCCGACAGCCGATTTCGCGGCCAAGTCAGCGCCGACGGCAGCTCCGGGCACAAGGCCGAGCCGGGGCGCTACCATCTCTACGTCTCCTACGCCTGTCCGTGGGCGCATCGGACCCTGATCTTCCGCGCGCTCGAGAGCCTCGAGGATGCAATCTCGGTTTCGGTGGTCGACCCGTTGATGCTCGAGAACGGCTGGACGCTGGCCGAGGACGCGGATCCGGTCAACGGCGCGCGCTTCCTCCACGAGGTCTACACCCGCGCCGACCCCCGCTACTCGGGTCGGGTGACGGTGCCGGTGCTCTGGGATCGCGAACGGGCGACCATCGTCAACAACGAGTCCGCGGAGATCATCCGCATGTTCAACAGCGCCTTCGCCGGCATTGCCGGTGGGGCCGACTACTACCCCGAGCCGCTCCGCGCCGAGATCGACACGGTCAACGACCGGGTCTATCGCACCGTCAACAACGGCGTCTACCGGGCCGGCTTCGCGACCTCACAGGAGGCCTACGAAGAGGCGTTCGATGCGCTGTTCGCCACCCTCGATGAGCTGGAGGCGCGTCTCGGCCAGCGCCGGTATCTCGTCGGCCGAGCGGATCACCGAGGCCGACTGGCGCCTGTTCACCACGCTGATCCGCTTCGACGCCGTCTACTTCGGCCATTTCAAGTGCAATATGAGGCGGATCGTCGACTACCCGAACCTGTGGGGCTATCTCCGCGAGCTCTACCAGGTTCCCGGAGTCGCCGCAGACCGTGCACTTCGATCATATCAAGGCGCACTACTACGGCAGCCACCGGACGATCAACCCAACCGGAATCATTCCGAAGGGCCCGGACCCTTGACTTGCTGACGCCGCATCGTCGCGACTGCCTTTCCCGCGCGCGGACCACGCCGCCTGACCTTTGCCGCGGGCTCCGGCTCCGACCGTTCTGCTCCCGATTTTTTCGCCACCAGGCGGTTGTCACGCGGCGTGAGCACCGAGACCGGCTCCTTGAAGGTCAGCGTCCGATAGGGGAACGGGATCTCGATTCCGGCGTTGTCGAGCCCGCGCTTGACCGCGGCCACCACTTCATCGCGCGAGCGGCGGATGTCGATGGGACGAGAGCCGGTCCACCAGGTCACCTCGAAGTCAATGCTGCTGGCGCCGAAGGCCTGGGCGAAGACCTGCACACCCGGACCGTTGCGCACGCTGTCGAGCGGCTCGACGGCTCGCCGGATGACGTCGCGGGCCTTGTCGACATCCTCGCCATAGGCGACGCCGCAGATGATCGTCGTCCGGCGCAGATCGCGGTCGGTCCGCACGGTAACGGGATCCTTGAACAACATCGCGTTAGGGATGACCACGCGCTGCCCATCGACCTGGCGGATGTGGGTGTCACGGATGGTGATCCGCTCGACCTGACCTTCGATATCCGAACATTCGATGGTGTCGCCGAGCCGGAACGGCTCACGGAAAAGGATCAGAATCCCGGCGATGAAGTTTTCGAAGATGTCCTTGAAGGCGAAGCCGATGGCGATGGAGCCGAGGCCCACGGCGGTCACCAGCCGGCCGGGCGTCATGCTGGGAAAGACGACCGTCGTCGCGATGAGGAGACCGAGGATCCAGAGTAGGACCGAAGTCAGCTTCTGCACGACCTCGACAAGGCCGCGGCGCATCCGCGCCCGCCCCATGGCCGAAGCGATGATTTGATCGAGAATCTTGTCGGCGATCCAGGTGGAAATGAGGACCAGGATCGCGATGCCGATCGCCGGCAGATAGCTGATGGCCTGATCGGCCATGGCCCGCAGATGACCGTCAATGATGGACCACGCCTTTTCCATGTGCGCCTTTCGCTTGTTTCACTGGGCTCCGCGTTCAGCCGCATTGCCGGCGGCGGCACCTTACCACGGGGCGCGCCGGGTCAATGCCGGGGAAGCGCATCGCTTCGTTTGTCAGCCAGAGCGCCGGCAAGAACCGGCGCGATCAGGGTACGTGCAGCCGTCGCGGTGACATGATCGGTGTCGATGAAGATCGGCCTGCCGTCGTGGGTAACGCGACACCGCGGTCGGCACAAGGCGTCGACAAGCGGGATGAAGCGTACGCCCGGTCGCCGCGCCGCGACCTCGAACGCTTCGGTGGCGCGCGCGCTGAGCGCGCGCGCGGCAGCGAGGTCGGGAACGGCGGGCAGCGGCAGCCTCCAGCGTTCGGCGGCGATGATCTTTCGCGGCACGTCCCAGCCGACATCGGGGACGTCGCCGAGGATAAGGACCGTTCGTCCGGTCGCCCTGATCGCATCGACCGTGCGCAACACCGCGCGCTGGAACGAGGCGCCCGGATCGGCCGCCTGTCGGTCCCGTCGCTTGCCGTCGGCGTAGGTCGCCCAGCGGGCCGTCAGCACGACCGTCCGGATGTCGTCGCGACCCTTCAGTTCGGCCATGACCGCCTCGTTAAATTGCCTGCACTTGACGGCCTTATCGCTGCTGTCCGCCATGAAGCCGAGCAAGGGCGGACAGCCGCCGAGGGCGGCAAAGATACCGCTCTTGCCCGTGGCGCGGGCAGCGACATCCATGCCCGGCATCAGCGCGTTGGCATGGGAGTCGCCCCAGAACAGCAGGTCGGCCTTGGCTTTGCCGGCGGTCCCGAAGGTGCACAAGCCGTCCGCCGGGTCGACCTCGAAGCATTCGTCCGCTCTGGGATTCGTATCCCTTGACGCCGCGTCGGCGGCGAGGACCCTCGGACTCATGGCGCGGGCCCGCATCCCGCCGCTCAAGGAAATGAAAAGGGCGAGACCTGCGATAGCGAGCGACGCTCCGCCCCAGGCGGTGAACACGAGCCGCCGCCGTATCCGCCCTCGGGCGCGGAACGGCCGCTCGACGATTGCCCAAGACAACACGGCGGCCACGAACGATGCTGCGATGGCGATCAGCGTTACCCTCGGCGGCAGAGCCGGATCGGCGAAGACATGGCGGAGGAAGACGAGGATCGGCCAGTGCCAGAGGTAGAGTGAATAGGAGATCAGACCGATAAAGACGACAGGGCGCAGCGACAGGAAGCGGGCAACCTGGGTCTGCCCCTGGTCCGGCCCGCGAGCACCCGTATGAATGAGCGCCGCGGCACCGAGGCATGGGACCAGGGCGGCGTAACCCGGAAACGGCGTCGCGTGGCGGAACAGGATCGCCGCCGCGATGATCGCGGCAAGCCCGGCCGCCGCCAGCGCTTCGCGCAGCCAGTGGGCCCCGATCCGCGGGCCGAGGCCGAGCGCCAGTAGCGCGCCGATGCCGAGCTCCCAGGCTCGCCCGGGAGACAGAAAGAACGCCGCTTCCGGCCGGTGCGCGACCAGAAACACGGAATAGATGAAGGACACCGCGCAGATGGCGGCGATAACGGCCGCGATCGCACGCGGGCGAAGGTAGCGGGAGAGCAGGATCAGCAACGGCGGGAAGACGATATAGAATTGTTCTTCCACCGCCAGGGACCAGGTGTGAAGCAGCGGCGCGTACTCGCCCGCGCGCGAGAAATAGTTCTCGGTTTCGTGCCAGAACCAGATGTTCGAAATGAAGGTGACGGTGGCCGCCGCCGACCGCGCGAAGTTTTCATAGTCCCACGGCAGCAGGATGAACCAGCCGGCGACGAACGATGCCGCCATCACGACGAACAGCGCGGGGATGATCCGGCGGATGCGCCGTTCGTAGAATCGGACGAAGGAAAAGCGTTCCTGGATAATCTCGTCGTGGATCAGGCTGGTGATAAGGAAGCCCGAAATCACAAAGAAGACATCGACGCCGATGTAGCCGCCGCTGAAGCCGTTGATGCCGAAGTGAAACAGGATGACCAGGATCACCGCGACCGCGCGCAGACCGTCGATATCGGGCCGGTAGGAAAGCGGCGGCTGCGCGGCGGTAGCGACGTCGGATCGCTCGCGATGCCGGACCAGTTCCAGAGGTCGATCGGCCGGCGCCCGGCGACTCAGCGTCTCGCTGTCATCCAGGCTCATCGGCTGCTCGCAGCGGCCAGCCGTGCGGCGGGTTCCCGCTTCATCAGTACGACAGCAGCATGGGCACCGTCGTCCGGGCGAGCACGCCGGTGGTCAGGCTGTTGCGCTCGCCCGACCGCGGCCAGGCGCCCATTACCAGCAGGTCGACGGCGCAGTCGGCGAGGTGCGACAGCAGGCGCTCTGCCGGGTCGATCTCGCGGGCCTTGAAGACCAGCCGGTCGGGCGACGCCGTGATACCGTGCTCGCTCAGGTGACGGACGATCCGCGTCGACGCCGCCTCGGCCAGCGGCGAGGAGGGCCGGACCGGCGCGAGCGCAAGCACGGTGACTTCATCGGCGCCGGCGAGCAGCGGCAGGGCGTCGTTGAGCGCCCGCGCCGCTTCGCGACTCCCGTTCCAGGCAACGATCACCCGTCTTCCCATGGTGCTGAAGGTTCCGGCGAACGGGACCACGAGCACCGGTCGACCGGACCGCATCACCGTCTGCTCGACCAGCGTCGGCGGCAGCGCGCCATCGGCACTGCCGGGATCGAACTGGCCAAGGACGACGAGATCGACCGAGCGGGCGGCATGGATGACCTCTTGCGCCACGGCCACGTCGTCGCGGGGGATCGCCGAAAGCCACTCGGCTTGAACCCCGGCAGCGGCGGCGTTCCGGCGAAAGGCCGGCTCAGCCTCAGCGATCGCCCGCGTGAGCTGCTCCTGGCGTGAAAGCGACGACAGACCCTGCACGTGGGTGTCGGCAGCGGCGAAAAAGCCGATCAGGCGCGCGCCCAGCCGCGCCGCGAGAGCGACAGCCAGATCCAGGCGCCGGCTAGCCGCCGGTGTCGCGTCGAGGTGAACGAGGAGTTCACGCATGGCCACTATTCACTTCCTTCCCATCGCCGCGCTCGACAACGATGAGCGCTCGGCGGCGTTCATCGCCTGGCGTGCCCGCCGCTCGAACGCGTCGATCATGGACCTTGCCGTCTCCGGCAGGACCATATCGATACCGCGCTGCAGCAGCCACGACTTTACCCGCCAGCTCAGGGCGATGCGCACCCGGCACCCTCCAGGATGTTCGACGAAGTCCCAGCCGATGTGAAAGGTGCGAAAGCTTGGGTCGTTCGAGGTAATGTCGATGCGCTCCGGCCGAGCCAGGGTGGTGCGGGTATGGAAGCGCTGGCGAACGGGGCCGACCCCGACCTCCTGTTCGGTGTAATAGATCGCGCCGCCACGATGACGGTAGACCCGGGCCTCGCTCCACAACGGGAGGAACTCCGGGTAGCGCTCGACGTCGGCGACAAGATCGAAGACCACCTCCCGCGGCGCGGCAATATCCCGCGTTTCCCTATGCGTCGTCATCGCCCTTCGAGTCGTCATGATCATGCTCAGTCTTCATGCGCCGTCTGGCCGTTCGCGCGCGGCTTGACCCAGCGCTCCTTGAGCTGCGGCAGGTTCTTCTCGTGAGTGAACAGGACCACTTCGTCGCCGCTGCTAATGGTGGCGTCGTGGTCCGCGACGATCAACTCGCCGTTTCGATAAAGGCACATGATGCGACAGCGCGCTGGGCAGTTCCAGCTCTGCGACCGGGCCGGCGTCCGCCTCGTCGGCGACATACGAGAACATCCGCGCGCCGGCCTTGAAGTAGCGTGAAACCTCCTCCGGCAGCGCGCCAACGGCGATATCCGCCAGTCGCTGCGCCGCATCGCGGCTGGGGATGATGATGTCCTCGAGCCCGAGCTCGACGCAGATGTGCTCGAACTCCGGCTCCTCGATCTTGGTCACGATCCGGCGAAAGCCAAGCGAGCGACCGACCAGGGTGGCGAGGATATTGGTCTCGTCGTTATCGGTCACGCAGACGAGCAGCTCGGTGTCGGCCGGACCCACCTCGCGCAGAACCGCCGGCTTCGAGCCGTCGCCGGCGACCAGACCGCAGTCGATCTCCTCGGCAAGAGCCTTGATCTTGTCCGGCATCGATATCGACGAGGATGACCTCGTGGCCGCCCCTGATCAGCATTTTCGCGGCACCGACGGCCGTGGCGCTGGCGCCGACGAATGCGAACCTCACCTCGCTCTCCTCCCTGTTGACGTACCATCCGGCGGCAGCGATCTAAGGGCGCGCCGCCCGCCGTCCCACCCAGGTGCGCGGATAGACAAGCACCAGCACGGCGATGATTTCAAGCCTGCCCATCAGCATGTCGACGCAGAGCAGGCCCTTGAGCGCGACGGGCAGCGTCGCCGATGTTACCCCGGTCGAGAGCCCGACCGTTGCCGTGGCGGAGACGACCTCGAACAGCGCATCGAGCGGCGGAAAGCCGCAGGCGACGAATGCGAACCAGGATACGAGGATCGCGGCGGCGTAGGCGGTGACGATGCCGCAGGCGACGCGGATCTCCTCGTCGCCGACGGTTCGCCCGGCGACCCTCGGCGGTCACGACGGCGTGGTTGGAAACGCAGGTCCGCGCGAGAAGCAACTGCAGCACCCGGCCAAGGACGAGCAGGCGGAAGATCTTGATCCCGCCGGCCGTCGAGCCCATGTCGCCGCCGATCAGCATCGAAACGATCAGCACCAGCTTGGCCGCCGGCGCGAGACCGGCGACGGGCGTCGTGGCGAACCCGGTCGTCGTCTGCGCGGAGACGGCAAGGAAGAGCGCGTTGCCGATCCCGTCCGGCGAGAGGCCGCTTGTTGCGAATGTGCAGGCCGCGAGGGCCGAGGCAGCGAGCAGCGTGACGACGATGATGGCCCGCACTTCGCCGTCCCGCCACAGGCGGCTCGGGTTGCGGATGGCGCGGGCCTGCAGCGAAAACGAGATCGCACCGAACAGCGAGATGAGCGATACGGCGACGGCGGCCGGTGCGCCGAGGCCGGCGGCGCTGGAGTCGTGGTTCGAAAAGCCGCCGGTGGAGATCGCCGAGAGCGAGTGGATCAGCGCATCCGCCGGGGTCGCGCCGGCCAGCCAGAGCACGATGATGCCGGCGATGGTCAGCGCGCCGTAGACCTTGAGCACGCTGCGCGCGCGCATCCGCGTCGACGCCACCCCCTCGGCGGCTTCGCCCTCGTCCACCGCCAGTCTGCGGGCGCTCGCGCTGGGGCCGATGATGACCGCAAGAGCGACGACGACGATGACCAGGCCGCCGTACCACTGCAGCCACGAGCGGGTGAACAGGAACGACGCCGGCATGTGCTCGACGCTGGGCAGCGTCGAGAGGCCCGTGGTCGTCAGACCGGAGACGGCCTCGAACATCGCGTCGATCGGCGGAAAGCCCGGCCGACATGAACGGCCAGGTCATCGCCAGCGCGCCCAAAATGAACGTCAGGGCGACGATGACCAGACCTTCGTTGATCTGTATGTTAGCGGGCGCGGTGCGGCGCGCGCCAAAAAGGCCGGCGACCAGCAGAACAGCGAAGACCAGCGCGTAGCGCTCCGCCGCCGCCGTCTCCCCCAGCACCGCGGCGACGATCGGCGGGAACCGCGGCCATGGCCGCGAGCGACAGCGACAGCATGCCCAGGTACTTGACGATCACCCGCCGGTCGACAGCGTGGCTCAGGCTCCGGAGGCTCGGGTCGGTCACGGCGCCGGCTCCGTCCGCGGCCGGCGGCGGACCATGCGAACGGGGGCCGGCTACTCTGCCGCCCTGTCGACTGGGACCGGTTGCCAGCGCAGGATCGGGCGGCGCGCCGCCGCGGCTTCGTCGAGCCGCCGGCGCGGCGTCAACCGCGGCGCCTGGTGGAACGCCTCAGCCTCGCCGGCCTTCGCCCGCGCCACCAGCGCGCGTATGGTCTCGATGAACAGATCGAGCGTCTCGCGGCTTTCGGTCTCGGTCGGCTCGACCAGCATCGCCCCGTGGACGACCAGCGGGAAGTACACCGTCATCGGATGAAAGCCTTCGTCGATCAGCGCCTTGGCAAGGTCCAGCGTGCTCACCCCGGTATCTTTCAGCGCCGTGTCGTCGAACACGACTTCGTGCATGCACGGCCCGGGGAACGCCGGATGCAGCACGTCCTTGAGCCGGGCCATGACGTAATTGGCGTTCAGCACGGCGTCACCGGAAGCCTGCCGGAGGCCGTCGGCGCCCATCGCCATCATGTACGCCAACGCGCGGGTGAACATGCCGAACTGGCCGTGGAATCCCTTGATCCGGCCGATCGGCTTTGCGTCGGCGTCGTCGGCGCCGTGCTCGATCAGCAGGTAGCGCTCGCCGTCGAAGACGACGTAGGGCAGCGGCGCGTACGGGGCCAGCGCCGCCGTCAGCACCACCGGTCCGCTGCCCGGACCGCCGCCGCCGTGCGGCGTCGAGAAGGTCTTGTGCAGGTTGATGTGCATGCAGTCGATGCCGAGGTCGGCCGGGCGGACGCGGCCGACGATGGCGTTGAAATTGGCGCCGTCGCAATAGAAGAACGCGCCGACCGCATGAGCGGCGGCGGCGATCTCGATGATGTCGGTCTCGAACAGCCCGCAGGTGTTGGGGTTGGTCACCATGATCGCGGCGACGTCGCGTATCGAGCTTCGCGCGCAGGGCCGCCAGATCGACGCGGCCGCATCGTCGGCGGGAATGGCTTCGACCGCATAGCCGCAGGCATGGGCGGTCGCCGGATTGGTGCCATGAGCCGAGTTCCGGCACCAGCACCCGGGCGCGCCGCTCGCCGCGATCCTCGATGGCGGCGCGGATGGTCATCAGCCCAACCAGCTCGCCATGCGCGCCGGCGCCAGGCGACATCGCCACCGCCGGCATCCCGGTCAGCGTCTTCAGCCAATGGGCGCAGGTGTGGATCACCTCGAGCGCGCCCTGGACGGTCGAGACCGGCTGCAGCGGGTGCAGGTCGCCAAGCCCCGGCAGGCGCGCGACCTTCTCGTTGAGCCGCGGGTTGTGCTTCATCGTGCACGAGCCGAGCGGGTACAGGCCGCTGTCGATGCAGTAGTTCTTCTGGCTGAGGCGGGTGTAGTGGCGCACCACCTCCGGTTCCGACAGCCCGGGCAGGCCGATCGCGCCGCGCCGGCGCAGGCCGCCGAGCCGCTCGGCGTGCTCCGGCGCCGGCTCGGGCAGATCGACCGCGGTGCGCTCCGGCGCAGCCCTGCTCGAAGATCAGCGCCTCTTCGAGCTGAAGTCCGCGGTGGCCGGTGTGGGTCCGGATCAGCGTCACTCATGACAGGGCCTCCCGCAGGCCGGCCGTCAGCCGGTCCATGTCGCTTTCGCTGGTGAGCTCGCTGGCGGCGAGGATCAGCAGCCGGCTCCATCCCCGGCGTCGTCCGGGAAACAGCCGCGACGCCGGAACACCCGGCGAGAATGCCGCCCGCGGCCAGCGCTTCGACGACCGGCGACCGCCGGCCGCGGCAGCCGGACGGTCAACTCGTTGAAGAAGCTGCCGTCGGGAACCTCGACCCCCGGAACCCGTGCGAGCCTGTCGGCCAGGGCGACGGCGTTGGCGTGGTTGAGCGCGGCCAGCCGGCGCAACCCGGTTTCGCCCAGCAGCGTCAGGTGGATGGTGAAGGCCAGCGCGCACAGGCCGGAGTTGGTGCAGATGTTGCTCGTCGCCTTTTCCCGGCGGATGTGCTGCTCGCGGGTCGACAGGGTCAGAACGAAGCCGCGCCGACCGTCGGCGTCGACCGTCTGGCCGGCAAGGCGGCCCGGCATCTGCCGGACGAAGCGGTTGTGGGTAGCGAAAAGCCCGACTGTCGGACCGCCGAAGCCGGTCGCGTTGCCGAACGACTGGCCTTCGCCGACGACGATGTCGGCGCCCATCTCGCCCGGCGGCGTGATCAGCGCCGAGCGAGACCGGCTCGCAGACGACCACGATCAGCAGCGCGCCGGCGCGATGGCAGGCCTCGGCGAGCTCGCGTGTAGTCGTGGATCCGGCCGAAGACATCGGGGTTCTGGACGACGACGCAGGCGGTCTCGCCGTCGACATGGGCCGCCGGATCGTCGCTGTCTCCGGCCACGGCGGCGGCGCGGCGACGATCTCGATGTCGGCGAAGCGGCCGTAGGTCGCGGCGACGTCGCGGTAGTGCGGGTGAACGCCGCCGGCGATGATCGCCCGGCGCCGGGACTTGCCGAGCCGCACCGCCATCAGCACCGCCTCGGCGCAGGCGGTGGCGCCGTCGTACATCGAGGCGTTGGCGACCTCCATGCCGGTGAGCAGCGCCACCTGGGTCTGGAACTCGAACAGGTACTGCAGCGTGCCCTGCGCGACCTCGGGCTGGTAGGGCGTGTAGGCGGTGAGGAACTCGCCGCGCTGGATCAGGTGGTCGACCGCCGCCGGGACGTGATGGCGGTAGAGGCCGGCGCCGAGGAAGCACGGCGCCGCTGGCGGGGCTCAGGTTGCGGCCGGCAAAGTCGCGAAAGGCCTGCTCGACCGCGATCTCGCCCTGGTGACGCGGGCAGATCGACCGGCTGCGGCGAGACGCGCCGAGGCGGGCACATCGCAGAACAGATCGTCGATGCGTGCGACGCCGATCGGCCGCAAGCATCTGCCGCCGGTCGTCCTCGCTCAGAGGCAGGTAGCGCATCAGCCCAGGCCCGCGACGTACTCCTTGTAGGCGCTCTGCTCCATCAGCGCCCTCCAGCTCGCCCGGATCGGCGATCCTGATCCTTGAAGAACCAGCCGCTGCCGAGCGGCGTCGGCGTTGACCTTCGCCGGACTCTTCGGCCAGCGCCTCGTTGACTTGCGACGACCTCGCCGCTGGCCGGCGCGTAGACCTCGCTCGCCGCCTTCACCGACTCGACGACCGCGGCCTCGGCGCCGGCGCGGAGCTGGCTTCCGACCGCTCGGGCAGTTCGACGAAGACCACGTCGCCCAGCTGCTGCTGGGCGTAGTCGGTGATGCCGACGGTGCCGACGTCGCCGTCGATGCGTGATCCACTCGTGCTCTGCGAGTGTAACGGACCTGGGCCATGGCGCTGCTCCGACGTTAAGGCGTCATCTTGGCGTAGCGGTGGGGAACGAACGGCAACTTCACCACACGGCCGGGATAGGCGCTTGCCGCGGACCAGCACTTCGACCTCCGTTTCCGGCTTGCGCGAAGTCGGCGTCGACGTAGCCCATGGCGATCGGACCGCCGACACTGGGGCCATAGCCGCCGCTCGTCACGGTCGCCGATGGTCCAGCGCCGGTCGGTGATCTCGGCGCCGGCGCGCGCTGGAACCTTGCCTTCCAGCCGGATGCCGACCCGGCGGCGCAGCGGCCCCTCGGCGATCTGGCGCAGAATGATTTCGGCGCCTGGGAAACCGCCGCGTCTCGCGCCGGCGCTTGCCGATGGTCCAGGCCAGCCCGGCCTCGACCGGGGTCGTCGTCTCGTCGATGTCGTGGCCGTAGAGGCACAAGCCCCGCCTCGAGTCGCAGCGAGTCGCGGGCGCCGAGACCGGCCATGCTGACGCGCGAGTCCTCAAGCAGCAGATCGGCGAGAGCGGCGGCGTCGCTCGGCCGGAACGCGTGATCTCGAAACCGTCCTCGCCGGTGTAGCCGGATCGGGTCGCGCCGCAGATCATCGGCCCGATCTTGAAGTTCTCGGCGGTCATGAACAGCATGTGCCGGGACGCCGGCGCGAGTTGCGCGAAAACCTTGACCGCCTCCGGCCCCTGAAGGGCGAGCAGGGCGCGGTCGTGCCAGATCTCGATGTCGCAGCGATCGCCGATCCGCTCGATGATGTGGGCGAAGTCGGCCTCCTTGCGCGCGGCGTTGACCACGATTACGAGGTAGTACCCGCCATGGATGACCATCAGATCATCGATGATCCCGCCCTGCTCGTTCGTCAGCAGGGTGTAGCGGACGGTGCCGGCGAGCATGCCCTGGAGGTCGGCGACGACGAGGCTTTCCAGCGCCTCGACCGCGCCGTCGCCGCGCAGGATCGCCTGGCCCATGTGCGAGACATCGAAAAGAGAGGCGTGCGTGCGGGTGTGGAGATGCTCGGCGATGATGCCCTGGCGGTACTGCAGCGGCATGTCGTAGCCGGCGAACGGCACCATCCGCGCCCCGAGCTTGCGGTGCAGGGCGATCGAGCGGCGTCTGTTTCAGCGGCGGGGCGGCAGTCGGTCAAGCGGCTCTCCTCGAAGACAGCGACACGTTCACCGGGCCGATCCGCAAGCGTCGCGGCGTCCGATGCGCGCCCCCTCTGTCCTCGAACCTGAAAGATTCCCGCGGATGCAGACGCGCCCGCGGTTTCTTCTTCGGTGAGACGACCTGAAATTACCGGTCGCCTGCTCTCCAGAGCCTCATCCCGTCTGCGGTCCGGTTGCCTGAGAGTTTCCGGGGCGGTTGCTCCTTCGGCGCCGGCATGGTTGAGCCGGTCTCTCCCGCAGCGTTCGCTTGAGCTTCGTCATTTCGTTAGCACATTCCACCCGCGTGTACCGCACGAAGTGAGCGCCGGCGGCAGCGCCGTCAAGGCCGACCGCCGGACCGCTGCTCAGGGCATGCTCGCCCGTTGCCGATTGTAGCGGAGCTCGGCCTCGCTCATCTGCAGCCCGAGCAGAATTTCGTAGCGCGCGTCTTCATCGGCGCCGAGCGGCAGATCGATGCTCACCGGCGGATCGTCCTGAACCGATTCCACCCGGGTGTTGTTGCCCGGGAAAGACGATGTTCACCGGAAACAGCTGCTTGTTGAGGATGGTCCGGTCGGCGCCGACGACGCTGACGAAGTACTGGAAGTCCGCCTTGCGATTCTCGTTCGCCGGGCCGCGGGCCGCGATGATGGTCGGCGCCACGGCGACGACCAGCTTCGAGGCGCCGTTCTTATCCTTGGCATAGACGCAGGCGCTGCGGATATCGGCGATCTCGGCGCGGATGTCGACATCGAGCAAGGTCGGTTCCGCGGCCAGGGGCGAAGCGGGTGAGCGCCACCGCCTCGCTGAGCACCGACACCGGCGGACAAACCGGCGGCTCGGGCGTGCTGCCGCAGCCTGCGAGGATCCCGACGCCTGCTATCGCAGCGCCTGCGCCATGCGGACGCCCTGCGCGCGCGTGCGTTTGCGAAGCGGCGGCGCCTGTCGATCCACATGCGCACGACCAGGCCATGGCACCCCATCTCAGCCGACCGCGAAGCTTCGAGTGCGTGCCGTCGCAGAAAGGCGGCCTGGCGGTCTGCTTGCAGCCGCAGAAATAGACCGTCTCCGACTCCTCGGCGGTGATGCACGAGCGGGCTCACGCCGGTGCTCTTGTGACTGCCGTCGCACAGAGGCTGGGCCGCGCTCCGCCCACAGGCGCACCATGCGTACTTCTTCCCGGCCTCCACATCCACGGCGTAGGGCGAGGTCTGGGCGCACACGGCTTCGGTCATTTGGCAATCATCCCGTGAGCAGCGAGGCCGACGTGCGGGTCGGTCGCGATTGTTCGGCGCGAGCGGCGGGCAGGTGGGTTTCGCCGCCGGGGTGCTAGAGACTATCTCCCGTGGAACGCCCATGACAAGATGACGCATGGCCGTCTACACCGAAATCGCGGACGAAGAGGTCGCCGGTTTCGCCGCGCAGTACGACATCGGCGCGGTCGTCGCCTGCAAGGGCATCGCCGAGGGAATCGAGAACACCAACTACCTGCTCGTGACCGAGCGCGGCACCTTCATCCTGACACTGTACGAGAAGCGGGTCAAAACAGAGGATCTGCCGTTCTTCCTCGCGCTCATGGAACACCTTGCCCAACGCGGCTTTCCCTGCCCGACGCCGGTTCCCGGGCGCGACGGCCATGTCCTGCGCAGCCTCGCCGGCCGCGCCGCCGCGATCGTCACCTTTCTCACCGGCATGTGGCCGCGCCGCCCGACAGCAGCGCATTGCGCCGCGCTCGGCGAGGCGATGGCCGGGATGCATCT
Organism: uncultured Alphaproteobacteria bacterium; assembly: GCA_963789785.1. Classification (GTDB taxonomy): domain Bacteria; phylum Pseudomonadota; class Alphaproteobacteria; order Rhodospirillales; family Defluviicoccaceae; genus JAEULH01. The sequence goes on from CAWBNC010000044.1 coordinate 89,907, forward strand.
CGCGGCCGCCGACTTCACCGGCCGCCGTGCCAACGATCTGTCGGTCGCGGGCTGGCGTCCCCTGTACGAGGCGGCCGCCCGGCGCGGTCACGCCATGGCGCTCGAACTGAGACGCGAGCTCGAAGAGGAACTTGCCGCGCTCGAAGGAAACTGGCCGGAAGGGCTGCCCTGCGGCATCATCCACGCCGACCTGTTTCCGGATAATGTCTTTTTCTCGGGCGAGCGACTATCCGGCATTATCGATTTCTACTTCGCCTGCCGTGACTTCCTCGCCTACGATCTTGCCGTGTGCATGAATGCTTGGTGCTTCGAGCCGGACGGCAGCTTCAACGTCACCAAGGCCCGGCGACTGGTCATGGCGTACCGTGGCGTCCGCGAACTGACCGCGGACGAACTGGATGCGCTGCCGGTGCTGGCGCGCGGCGCCGCCATGCGCTTTCTTCTCACGCGGCTCTACGACTGGCTGAACACGCCGAAAACGGCGCTGGTCACGCCCAAAGAATCCCATGGAGTATCTGCAGAAAATGCGCTTCCACCGCGGCGTGCGCGGCTTTGGCGGCTACGGCCTCGACTGAAGCCATGAGCGGCGAGGACGTTGTGCACATCTTCACCGACGGCGCCTGCCTCGGCAATCCCGGCCCCGGCGGCTGGGGCGTCATCCTCCGCTGGCGCGAGCGCGAGCGCGAGCTTTCCGGGAGCGAGGCGGCGACGACCAACAACCGGATGGAGCTGAGGGCGGCCATCGCCGGCCTGGAGGCCCTGCGCCGCGGGGTGCGCGCCTGTGTCCACACCGACAGCATGTACGTCCGCGACGGGATGACCCGCTGGATCCACCAGTGGAAGCGCAACGGCTGGCGTACCGCCGCGCGCAAGCCCGTCAAGAACGCCGAGCTCTGGCAACGCCTTGACGCGGCGCTGACCGGCCATGAGGTCGAATGGCGTTGGATCCGAGGTCATTCCGGACATGCCGAAAACGAGCGGGCGGATGCGCTTGCCCGTGCGGCGGCCGAACAGGCGCGCGACAGTCAAGCGACCTGAGAAGACGTGAACGAGCCCTGTGGCCAGGGGTTTTCTCGCGCGCGATCTATAAAGCGCCGGCGGTGCTGGCGCTCGGCAGCGATAGCCGGTCCGGAAACGCCCGGCTGTTTCAGACCCTCGACGTCCAGGCCGTGGTCCTAATATTTACCGGCGAACACGGGAGACTTTGGCGATCAACCGCCTCACCGGTGGGAGGCGGGAATACGAACAATAGGCGAAAGCACCTTACGCCTGCAGACTTTTGCGCTGCCACAATAGCATAAAGATAATTCTACGCCGGCATCTCCAATATAATGATTCTGCCGGTAATACATTATAATGTAAATACAAAATGAATTTAGCAAGACTCACGATCCACTTGTGCCTCGAATGCTGGACTCTCGCGCAGATTAGGTGATAGAGTGTGTTTAACGCTATCGTTTTACGCCCGTCTCGGGACACGCGCTCTTTAATGCCACGTTTAGTCTGATGGCGGCAGACCAGCGCGTTTAGGACACCGCGAACATATTCAGAGTGGGTGTGCGGTAGCCGCCCGTATTCGCCGGCACGGCAATCGACAGCTTCTCGCCAATGAAAGGACTAGGGGTGTTTCATAAGATCGTGGTTCCGATCGATCTCGCTCACACGGATCGGTTGGATAAAGCAGTAGATGCCGCGGTGCTGCTCGCCAAGCAGGATACGGTGCCACTCTGCGTTGTCGGCGTCACGACAGAGACTCCCAGTGAAATTGCGCATTCGCCGGAGGAGTACGAAGAGAAGTTGAGAGCCTACGCCGATGCGCTCGGGCGCAAGCACGGCATTGCAATCGACGCCGTCGCCTGTGCCAGCCACGACCCGGCGACGGACCTGAACGCAACGCTGATTGCCGAGGCCGAGGCGCAGGGTGCGGATCTCATCGTCATGGCGTCGCATGTGCCGGGGCTGCCGGAGCACCTTTTCAGCTCGCACGCCGGCGCTGTTGCGGCGCACGCGGAGGCGTCGGTTTTCGTCATCCGTTAGCTGCTTCCACCGACCGGGCATCAGCGCTCGAGCCGCACACCGCAGCTGAGGACAAGCCCGCCGTCAATCGGCGGCAGACCACGAACGCGACCGAAAAACAACCGATAGGGAAAGCTCATGAGCATACAGCTGAAGGCGGCTCCGGAGGGGCCGACAGGCGAAATCGGCGAGATCCCGAACGGATACGATACCGATTACACGCTGGGACAGGACAACATTCACCCGAAAGTCGGTCCTTTCAGCCTGGATATCCACAATCCGGTTTTCTTTGTATCGTCGCTCACCATCATCGTGTTTGTGGCCGTGGCGCTGGCCGCGCCGACAAAGGCCGAGGCTTTCTTCGGCTGGCTCCGCCCGGCTCTTACGTCCACGTTCGACTGGTTCTTCCTCTCCGCCGCCAATGTCTTTGTCATTGTTGCACTGGCGCTGATCGTCTCGCCGTTGGGGCGCATCCGCATCGGCGGCAAAGACGCCAAACCCGACTACAGCTACGCTGGCTGGTTCTCCATGCTGTTCGCCGCCGGCATGGGCATCGGCCTGATGTTCTTCGGCGTCGCCGAGCCCATTTCGCATTTCTCCGCCTCCGTTGCCGCCAACCGCCGGATCGGAGGGAAGCTTCGCACCGCTGGCCGGCGCTGCGGGAAACAGCGCCGTGTCCCACGATCTGGCCATGGCCGCAACGATCTTTCACTGGGGACTGCACCCGTGGGCGGTCTACGCTATCGTCGGTCTCTCCCTTGCGATCTTTGCCTACAACAAGGGGCTGCCGCTGACGATCCGGTCGATCTTCTATCCGATCCTGGGCGAGCGCATCTGGGGCTGGCCGGGCCACATCATCGACACCCTCGCCGTCTTCGCGACCATCTTCGGACTCGCCACCTCACTCGGCATCGGCGCCGAGCAGGCCAACGCCGGCCTCAAGTTTCTGTTCGGCGTACCTGTGAACGATACATCCAAGGTCTTCCTGATCATTGGCATCACGGGAATGGCGCTGATCTCAGCGTCGTCGCCGGCCTCGACGCCGGCATCAAGCGGCTGTCGGCGATCAACATGGGCCTCGCCGCCCTCCTCCTCGCCTTCATCGTTCTGGCTGGGCCGACGCTGGTCATCGCCACCGGCTTCTTCCACAACCTCGTCGCCTACGCCGAATATCTGCCCGCCCTGGCCAACCCGTTCGGCCGCGAGGACACCGGCTTCAGCCAGGGCTGGACCGCTTTCTACTGGGCGTGGTGGATCTCCTGGTCGCCGTTCGTCGGCATGTTTATCGCGCGCGTCAGCCGCGGCCGCAGCGTCCGCGAGTTTCTGATCTGCGTACTTCTCATTCCCTCGGCGGTTTCGGTGCTGTGGATGACGGCATTCGGCGGCACCGCCATCGACATGGTCAACGCCGGCTACCAGGCCCTCGTCGACGCGCCGCTGGAGCTGAAGCTGTTCAGCATGCTCGCCAATCTGCCGCTCGCTGCCATCACATCGTTCCTCGGCATCGTGCTCGTGATCGTCTTTTTCGTGACCTCGTCGGACTCGGGCTCGCTGGTCGTCGACACTATCACCGCCGGCGGCAAGGTCGATCGCACCGGTTTCGCAGCGGGTGTTCTGGTCCAGCTTCGAGGGGCTGGTCGCCATCGCGCTGCTCCTCGGCGGCGGCCTGAACAGCCTGCAGGCGGCGGCGGTGTCGACCGGTCTGCCGTTCGCCGTCGTTCTGCTGGCCGGCTGCTACGCGTTGATCAAGGGCCTGCTCTCGGAACGACCAGGCAGCTTCGCACCGCAGTGAACCCGGATCGAGCGACAGCTGGCTGGCGCCGCAAGCGGCTCGGCAGGTGTTTCCCCGCAAACAGGGCAGGCAAATTCCAGGGTCGGCCTGCCCTTGTCGGTGAACACTCGACGAAAAGAGCAGACTATTCTTCATGGTTGTGTTCCATCGATCCATGATAGAATAGGGGTTTAAGGAGATCGCTCATCAAGAGCGCCATAATTTTTGAGGGAAGGCCGGCAATGACAGCCTGCCAATGGACCGAGGCGATGAGCGTCGGCGTTCCCGCTCTGGACTCCGACCATCGGTGCTTGGTGCGCATCATCAACCTTCTCGGCGAGGTCGAGCAGGGGGCCGAAGCGCACGCGACCATCGAGACGGTGCTTGAGACACTGGCGATGTACGCGCGTTATCATTTTGCGCGCGAGGAACGGCTGCTGGACGCTTGCGGCTTCCCCGCCTCGCGCTTCCATCGCGATGAGCACGAACAGTTCGCCGTTTTCATCCGCGGCCTGCGCACAAGGCTGGGCGGCCGTGCCGATGCTCTTCTCGCCCGCGAGCTGTATGCCTATCTCAGCGGGTGGCTGAGCCACCACATTCTCATCCAGGATATGGCCTACAAGCCGTACATCCGCGCGTTGAACAGGGACAAGCAGCGCCTGCACGCAGCAATGCGGGCCGACACCCCGGTCACCCCGTGCTGCACCTCGAACGTAGGCCACAGCCGCAACTGATTCCCTGATCGGTCGCCGAAGCGCTTGCGCTCGCACCGGGCAGGTGGCATATCGCCGGCATCAGTTAGCCTCCCGCACTGCCACAATCCGAAGGACGACCCGGCCATGTCTGCGACCAGAAAACGCGGTCTGATCCTTGGCTTGTGGCTGCGTTCGCCGCTCGAAATCGGCGCCGTCGCCGCCAGCAGCGCCGCGCTGGCGCGGGCCATGGCCCGGCCGGTCAACCTCAACCGACCGGGCGTGGTGGTCGAACTCGGCGGCGGCACCGGCGCGATCACCGAAGCGTTGCTCGCGCGCGGCGTTCCTCCGGAACGGCTGGTCATCATCGAACGCCACCCACAGCTTCACGGCCTGCTCCAGAAGCGGTTTCCCCGGGCGAAGGTGATCCGCGGCGACGCCGCCGAACTGCCCGCGCTCCTCGCCAGCCGCGGTGTTCGACAGGTGAATGCGGTTGTCTCAGGGCTGCCGCTTCTGGCCATGTCGGAACAACAGCAGAAAGCCATCGTCGGTGCCGCCTTTCACGTTTTGCCCCGCGCCGGCCGCTTCGTGCAGTTCTGCTACGGCCCCACCTGCCCGGTACCGGAAAAGGTGCGTTCAGAACTGGGCGTTCGTGCGCACATTCTCACCAATGTTCTGTGGAATCTGCCGCCCGCGCGCGTCTGGGTTCTGGTTGCACGGGGCGCTTTGCGTTAATCAGACTGCCTGGCGCGGGTGCTGCGATCGGGGGTCGCCCTGCCAGGCATCGGCGACCTTGCCGGCGGCAGTTCATTTAACAAAAATATTAAGGAGTGGGGCATGCCTAAACGATTATTCGCGGAGTTCATCGGGACGTTCTGGCTTGTGCTGGGCGGCTGCGGCAGCGCCGTGCTCGCGGCGAAGTTTCCCGAAGTCGGGATCGGCCTGGTTGGCGTTTCCCTCGCCTTTGGCCTAAGCGTACTGACGATGGCCTACGCCGTCGGCGGCATTTCGGGCGGGCACTTCAATCCCGCGGTGACGTTCGGACTGTGGGCCGGCGGCCGTTTCCCTGCGGCCGAGATCGTGCCCTATGTTGTCCTCCAGGTCATCGGCGGCATCGCGGCGGCGGCGGTGCTGTACCTCATCGCCAGCGGCGGCCCGGGGTTCGACCTCGCCGCGGGGTTTGCCGCCAACGGGTTCGGCGCGCACTCGCCGGGCGGCTATTCGATGAACGCCGCGCTCATCACCGAGGTCGTGATGACCTTCGGCTTTCTCATTATCATTCTTGGCGCTACCGACAAGCGCGCCCCTGCGGCTTTGGCGCCTCTGGCGATCGGTCTGGCGCTGACGCTCATCCACCTGATCAGCATTCCGGTAACCAACACCTCGGTCAATCCCGCGCGGAGCACCTCGCAGGCGCTCTTCGTCGGCGGCTGGGCGCTGCAACAGCTCTGGCTGTTCTGGCTGGCGCCGATCGCAGGCGGACTTGTCGCAGGACTGGTTTACCGGCTGCGCCTGCTGGGTCAGGAGGCCGAGCCCGCGGTGCAGGAGGCGCGTGATCCGCGCGCGGTCGCCGCGGAGTAGCTTCGACGCTCGATCGGTGTGAGGCGCTCCGCAACGCCTCGCACCGGCGCGAGCCGACCTCAACGCGCAGCCGTACTATCAGCCTGAGAGAAGAGAGCGTTGAGCGGAGGTGGCGACGTGGCCCGCTCTGGCGCCCGCCGGGTCCGCTTGCGGAACATCCTAGACCTTCGCCGTCGCCGGCCAGGCCTCGCGCCGGCCGCAGGACAGCAGGCTGCCGCACTCGCCGTGTTCAAGAAACTCGTCGGCCGTCATGGTCGAGAAGAAGCGCAGCAACGGCGCAATGAGCCCGGTCCCGCCGGTCTGGTGGCTGGCGCCAAGGCCGCTGCCGTTGTCGCCGTGGAAATATTCGAAGAACAGGAGGCGGTCCCGCCAGTGCAGGTCCGTCTGCATCGTCTCGGCCGTGCCGAAGACCGGCCGCCGCCCGCTCGCGTCGAGGCGGAAGATGGCCGCCAGCCGGTGCGTCAGGTTCTCGGCAATCTCGTAAAGCGTCAGGCGCCGGTCCGACCCGGTCGGGCACTCGATGCGCAGCCGGTTGCCATAATAGAGGTAATGCTGGAGCAGAGCCTGTATCAGCAGGGTGTTGAGTGACAGCCAGATCGGCCCGCGCCAGTTGACGTTGCCGCCGTGGAGGCCGTCGCCGGCTTCGCCCGGCACATAGGCGACGGCAAGCAGCACCTCGCCGTTCGCTCCTTTGGCGAGAAGCTCCGCCGGAGCATCGCGATGCGCCCGCGACAGCGAGCGGATTCCGAACGGCGAAAGGAACTCGTTCTCGTCGAGCATGCGCGCCAGCAGGCGACCAAGCCTGCGTTCGTCAACAAGGGCGACGAGACAGCGATCGCGCTGTCCGGGCCGCCGCGGATCCGCGCAATGAGGTGCGTGCACGCCTTCGTCGGGACTGCGGCGCATCCGCGCTTCAAGCCGGGGCAACCGGTCGAGAGCATCTTGCGGAATGATGGCGCACGCACAAAGGGGCAGGAGCCCGGCGAAGGCTCGCGCGGCGAAGGGAGTGGCGGCCCCGCCGGGCGCGCGCGCAATGTCGTAGAAGAACCCGTCGGCCTCGTTCCACAGCGCAAGCCCCGCCCCGGCCAGATCCTCCAACGCCGCGGCCATCCCCAGCAAGTGGTCGTAGAACTTGATCGCCAGCGACTCGCACTGCGGGATCGTCGACGGCGAGTTCGATCGCGATCTGCAGCATGTGGGCACAGTTGAACGCCATCCAGGCGCAGCCGCTGGACGTTTCGAGCTGCCCGACGCCCTTTGCGGTGGGAGAAGACCGGTCGAAGATGCCGGTCGCATCGACGCCGACCAGCCCGCCCGACAGCAGGTCGCGGCCGTCGGCGTCGCGGCGGTTGGCCCACCAGGTGAAGTTCATCAGCAATCGTGAGAAGGCATTGCGGAGGAAGTGGCCGTCCCCGGCACCGCCGCGACGTGCCTTGTCCAGGCTGTAGACCGACCAGACGGCCCATGCATGGAGCGGCGGGTCGACGGCGCCAAAGTCCCACTCGCAGGAGGGGAGCTGGCCATTGGGGTGGAGGTATCGCTCCTCGAGCAGAAGGAGTAGCTGCTGCTTGGCGAAGGCGCAGTCGACGAGCGCGAGCGGCAGGCTCTGCAGCGCCAGATCCCAGGCTGCATACCAGGGATATTCCCAGGTATCCGGCATGGCGATGACGTCGGCGCCTGCAACGTGCGCCCATGCCCGGTTGCGCACCGGACGCACCGGTCCCGCGCCGCGCCAACGAGCCATGGACGCCATGCTCGGCCAGCCAGCGGGCGGCGTTGTGGTGGTAAAACTGCTTGTTCCAGAGCATGCCGGCCAGAGCCTGGCGCGCGATCAGGGCATCGTCGGCCGAAGCGCCAGGGACAGAGCGCATGCCCGGATCCGAAGCCCAGTCCGTACCCGCGCCTGCTCCGCTGGATGGGAGGATCTCTGCGTAGAACGCGTCGGCCTCGGCGCGTCGCGACGACAGTGCCGCGTCGAAGCCCGCGAACGGGCCGCCGGTGCGGTCCGACGACGACGGCGTGCCGTCGGCAAGTCGCAGCCGCAGCAGGCCGCTTTCACCCGCGGCCAGCGACAGCCCGTAGCGCGCGGCCGCCTTGGTTCCGGTCCGCTTCGGATTGACCGCACCCTTGGCCCCGCTGATGACGTGGTCGTTGATGCCGTCCTTAACGAATAGGCCGGCGTTGTCGCCGCCGAACAGTCGCCTGTTGTTGGTCTCGTTTTCGGTGAAATGGACGACGGGGGCGCCCTCGCAGTAAAGGTAGCGTACTCCAAGTTCGGGGTGGACGGCGGCGACGATGCTGGTCGGCGACTTCTTCTCGACCTGCTTGAGGTTCGGCTTCGGCGTGTCGTTGCACCATGACCAGGTATTGCGAAACCACAAGGTGGGAAGAACGTAAAGCGTCGCCGGCTCCGGTCCGCGGTTGGTCACGCGGATCGCGATCAGGATGTCCTCGGGAAAGTCCTTCGCGTACTCAATGCTGACGTCGAAGTAGCGGTTGGCAGCAAAGACGCCGGTGTCGATCAGCTCGTATTCCGGCTCGCCGCGTCCGCGCACGGCGTTCCTCGTGACCAGATCGAGGTAGGGAAAGGCTGCGTGGGGGTATTTATAAAGATACTTCGCGTATGAATAGGTCGGCGTCGCATCGAGATAGTAATAGACTTCCTTGACGTCCTCGCCGTGGTTGCCCTCGCCGTTGGCGAGCCCGAACAGCCGCTCTTTCAGGATCGGATCTTTGCCGTTCCACAATGCAACAGCGAAGCAGAGAAGCTGCTGGTCGTCACTGAAGCCCGCAAGCCCGTCTTCGCCCCAGCGGTAGGTCCGCGAGCGCGACTGGTCATGGGTGAAATAGCGCCACGGGTCCCCATCGGCGCTGTAGTCCTCGCGCACCGTGCCCCACTGGCGCTCGCTGAGATAGGGACCCCATTTTCGCCACTCAGCCAACCCCTGGGCAGCGTCTTCGAGCCGTTGATGCTCCGGGCTATTCATGCCGCTCCGCTGGCTGTCCCTGCTCACCGCGCCGCTTGCATCTACGCCCGTCGCATTAACCGAAGCCGTTCGCTCACCGTCGGCTCCGGCCCCGCTCGTTGTACCCTGCGGCCCAAGCGGTTGTCGCATTTCGAGCGGCCGCCCCTTCCGCATGAGTCATCGCCGGTCGATGGTGGCTGGTCCAGCAAGGTGGGGCGCTGCAATGCCTTGCAAGTGCCGCATGAAACGATGATCCTCTTCCGTGGGCAGAGCGTACAGGATGAAATAGTGTATGGGCTGTTCTGCCACCATGCCGAATGCAAATGTCCGGCGGAGCTTGCCGGAATAGGATCAACCGCAGCAGCCCGTCGCCGCACGAACGAAGAGCGATGGCGGCCGGCGTAACAGCGCGATATGGAGGAGTTCGATTTATGGGTCTTTTCGATTTCATTAAGGCCGCCGGGCACAAACTCGGCATTGGCGGTGACGACGCGCCCCAACCGGACGATCTGAAGAAGCAGGTCGCCGATCTCGGTCTGGGCTCCGATCTCGACGTCCAGGTCGAGGGCGATACGGTAAAGGTAAAGGGCAAGGCCGCGAGCCAGGAAGAGAAAGAGAAGATCGTTCTCGCCTTGGGCAATGTCGAAGGCGTTGCCAAAGTCGACGAAGACATCGCGACGCCGGCGGCGACCCCCGAGGCAAAGTTTTATACGGTCAAGAAAGGTGACACCCTTTCGGCCATCGCCAAATCGCAGTACGGCGACGCCGGCAAGTACAACGCGATCTTCGAGGCCAACAAGCCGATGCTCGACCATCCGGACAAGATCTATCCCGGGCAGGTTCTGCGCATCCCACAGGTCGGCTGACACCCGGCAGCGCCGGACCGCTGGGGCTCGGCGCTGTTCCCGGATCACCGCACTTACCCTTCGCACGCCATTGCACGAACCCGCGTTGTGGGCCCACATCTTTCGCCAACGCCCGCGCCTGTGCACGGGCCGGGATACGGGAGATCCGGCCATGCCGCGATCGATGATCAGGATGATCGGCTGGCTGCTGCTCGCCGGAACGGTCGGCGTTGTCAGCTGTCAGGCGCTGTTCACGTCGGGGCTCGAATCATCGCCTCAAACTCCGGCGGTCGGAACACCCTCACAGGCGCCGGCGGCGGCGCCATCGGGGTACTGAGGCGTGGATCGAGAACTGACCGACCTGTGGAAGCGGTCGAAGGCAGCCGTCAGAGGCTGGTGGCTCTATCTTTTGCCGCTGCCACTGGCGTTCGATGTGCTGGTTTCGCTCTGGACCGGGGCCATCGGGCCCATGTTGACCTCGACCCTCGCTTATCGTCGCCCTGATGCTCGGCGCCGGTATCGCCCGGCGCGGCTTCGCCCGTGAAGCCGCCTTCTTCGAGCGTCCTTTCGCCGCCCCGCCGCCGCCTTACAAGGCCGCGGGTGGAGCCATCATCGGCCTGGCCACGGCCTTTGCCGCCTTTGCCGCGGCCGGTCACGATCCCATCACAGCGGCGGCCTTCGGCATCGCCGCCGCGATCGGTTTCTTCCTCGCCTATGGTTTCGATCCCCGTACGAGCGGCGCGGCGCTGCCGGCCGATCACGGCGTTACCGACGAAGAAATTCGCGCAGCCCTCAGCGGGGCCTACGCCAAGGTCGAGAAGATCGAGCTGGCCGGACGCAGCATCCGCTCGCCGGACTTTCGCGCGCGGCTGGGACGCATCGTCGGCGGTGCGCAGCGGATCCTGGCGACCATCGAGGAGAACCCGCGCACGCTGCGCAGGGCGCGGCGGTTCATCAACGTCTACCTCGACGGCGCCCGGCAGGTGACTGAGACGTACGCCCGAACGCACGCGACCGGGGCGCCACAGCCACAGATCGAGCGGAATTTTCGCCAACTCCTTATAGAGATGGAGGCGGTGTGCGAAGAACAGCAGCGCAAGCTAGCCGACAACAGCCTTGTCGATCTGGACGTCCAGATCGAGGTTCTGGCAGCCCGGCTGAAGCACGAGGGTGCAGGGTAGATCAGCCTGTCGATGCAGGATGCTATTGAGCAGGCGGGACGCTGGATTACGAGCAAGGGAGACCGGGACGATGGCGAGAGATCGATCGAGCCGGACGCCGGCGCCCTATGACGCGGGCGACGTGCCCATTGCTGCGGTGTCGCCGGCAGGCGAGGTCGTGGCCTATGCCGACGCCGATGCGGCGCGGCGCGCGCGGATCGACCGGGTCATGAGCGAAATCGATCTTCGCGACGCCGCTTCAATCCTGTTCTTCGGAACCCGGGCGCAGGAGCGGCTCACCAGCGTCTCGGACGAGATGCTGGAAGGCGTCCGCAACAAGGATGTCGGCCCGGCTGGCGGGGCTTTAAGCGAAATGCTCACCACCCTGCGCGGCTTCGACGTCGGCAAGATGGGACTGAACGAGAAGCCCCGTCTGCTTTCGCGGGTGTTCGGCAAGGGCAAGCCGATCGCCAACCTGCTCCAGCGCTACGAGGACGTGCGCAAGCAGATCGACGCCATCAGCGATCGCCTCGACGCCCACAAGACCCGGCTTCTGACCGACATCGCCCAACTCGACCGGCTGTACGCCGCAAACCTCGACTACTTCCACCAGCTCGCCGACTACATCGCCGCCGGCGACGAGAAGCTGCGCCAGCTCGATGCCGAGGCGATCCCGGCTGCGGAGAGCAAGGCGCAGCGCAGTGGCGACGTCCTTGACGCCCAATCACTGCGGGATCTTCGCATGGCCCGTGACGATCTCGACCGGCGGGTGCACGATCTCAAGCTGACCCGACAGGTGGCGATGCAAAGCCTGCCCAGCATCCGGCTGGTGCAGGAGAACGACAAGAGCCTGATCGGCAAGATCACCTCGACGCTCGCCAACACAGTGCCGTTGTGGCGCCAGCAGCTCGCCCAGGCGGTGACCATTTTCCGCTCGCGCGAGGCGGGGCGGACCCTGAAGGAGGCGACCGACCTGACCAACGAGTTGCTGCTTGCAAACGCCGAGAATCTGAAGCAGGCCAACATCGAGGTGCGTACCCAGGTCGAGCGCGGCGTTTTCGATATCGCCGCGGTCAAGAAGGCCAACGACGCGCTGATCTCGACTATCGAGGACAGCCTGCGCATCGCCGACGAAGGCCGACGGAAGCGCGCCGAGGCCGAAATCCAGCTCCGATCGTGCGAAAGCGAGTTGCGCGGCGTTCTGTCGGCCGTGCGCACGCGCGAACCGCGGCAGCTTCCGCCGCGGCGCTGAATGCCTATGCGTCCCTTTTGAGAGATTGAGTGGATCAGGGATCCCATTTGGGGATCACAGCGTGAAAAAAGTAATATCCCGGCAAAGGTCGATCTTTACATGTGGTTTGTCCACACCGATCCGGCGTAGCATTCCCGGCGTGACAAGGGACGCGCACGTGTGAAGCCCATCCGAGCCAATCGGCGCATGCCTCGGCTTCATTGGTTGAAGGCTCTGGTCCTTGGGCTCGTCGTGGGCTTGGTCGGCGCGATATTCGGCCTGTCGCCGCCCGGCATCGCTTTCGAAGAGACGCTGGGCCTGAGTTGGCTGTTCCTTCTGCGAGGGCCGATTGCGCCGCCGGCCAATGTGGCCGTCGTCGCGCTCGACAAGCGGTCTGCGGCGAACCTCGGGCTGCCTGCAGAGCCGCAGCGATGGCCGCGCTCCGTCCAGGCGCGCATCATCCGCGCCATCGATCGCGCCGGGGCAAGCACCATTGCCGTCGATCTGATCTTCAGCGAGCACACCCGGCCGGCAGAAGACGCCGCGCTGGCAACGGCCATTGCCGAAGCCGGTCGGGTCATCCTGTTCAAGCAGCTCGAACGTCGACAAGGGCCGCTGCTTGGCGACGGCGCGGGGTCGTCGGGTGAAATCCGGCTCGAGCAGATCACCGAGCCCATACCGGAGCTGGCTCAGGCCGCCGCCGCGGTCGCGCCGTTCCCGCTGCCGAAAGTGGGCGCCAGCGTGCGCCAGTTCTGGAGCTTCCAGAGCGCCGCCGGCGAGGGGCCGACCATGCCGGCCGTTGCCCTGGAGATCCATGCTCTTGAACCCTTTTACCGCTGGATCAACGCGATGGAGGGCGACGGCTTGCTGGAAGTCGGCCGGATGCCCTTTCTCATGAGCGGTCTGCACGGCAGGCTCAGCGAGATGATGCAGACCGCGCGAGACGCCTATCGTTCCATCGCCGACGCCGACCGCCTGCTGACAGCCGGAAAAGCCTCGCCTGTGGTCAACGCGTTGGCGAGCCTCTACGTCGGCGCCAACAGCCATTATCTCAATTTCTATGGCCCGCCCGGGACGGTCCCGGTCATTCCCTCGGCGGCGCTCTTGTCACCGGAGCGCGGCGAAGCGGTCGACCTCGCGGGCAAGGCCGTTTTCCTCGGCGCCGCCGAAGTCGACGATCCGGACCAGCCGGATGGCTTCTACAGCGTTTTCACCTGGAACAACGGCGTCGACCTGAGCGGCGTCGAAATCGCGGCCACCGCTTTCGCCAACATGCTCACGCGTCGGATGATCGAGCCCGCCTCCGGCGTGATGACCGCAGCCCTTCTTGGCGCAGTCGGCGTGGCCCTCGGGCTGTCCGCCACCCTTCTCCCGGCGGTTGTCGTCGTCCCCTCGGTGATTGCCGCCGCCGCCATCTATACGCTTGCCGCCCAGGCGGTTTTTAACGGTTTCAACCTCTGGCTGCCTCTGGCGACGCCTCTGCTGCTGCAGGTGCCGCTGGCACTCTTCCTCGGTATCCTCGCCCAGTACGTGCTGGCGCATCGCCAGCGTCAGACGATGTCTCAGGCGATCAGCTATTATCTGCCCGAGAAGGTGGCCGAAGGCCTTCTCGATGGCGGCGCGATCGGGCCCGGCGAGTTCGGAGAAACGGTCTACGCGACGTGCCTGGCCTCCGATCTCGAGAACTTCACGGCAATCGCGGAGACGATGAGCCCCCAGGCCGTGGCTCGCTACCTGAATGCCTACTTCGCCGCCATTGCCGAACCCATCAAGCGCCACGGCGCCGATGTGCTCGAGTTTCGCGCCGATGGGATGATGTGCGCCTGGACGAATACAGCGCCTCGCGACAGCGTGCACATCAGCGCCTGTGAAGCCGCGCTCGACGTCTTCGCCGCCGTGCGGCAGTTCGACGGCAGCGAGCGCGGCCATAACCTGCCGACGCGGCTGGGCATCCACGCCGGCTGGATCTTCGTCGGCCATGCCGGCGGCGGCGGCCGCTACGCCTACAGCATTATCGGCGACATCGCCAACACGGCCTCTCGCATCGAGGGCCTGAACAAGGTTATCGGCACATCGCTTCTCGTCTCCGAAATGGTCGCCGCTCCCTTCTCCGATGAATTCCTCCTGCGCCCGGTCGGGCGCTTTCGCCTCCGCGGCAAGATCGATCCGATCGGCATCGTCGAGGTGATCTGCAGACGCCAGGAGGCTTCGGCAACGGCGCTGGCGCTTTGCGCACGGTTTGCGGCGGCTCTCGCCGCTTTCGAAGCCGGCCGCTGGGACCAGGCGGCGGCCGCCTTTGCGGACATTGCACGCAGCCATCCCGCCGACGGTCCCTCGAACTTCTATCGCAGTCGCAGCCTCGCCCTGTTCCAGGAAGGCTCGCCCGACGGCGATCCGACGATCATTCGCGTTGATGCCAAGTAGGCCGCCGTCCGGCCTGACGGATGCAGCGCCATCGGCACGGCGGACCCGCGTGGCCTAGCCGTGAGAAATGCGGGCAAGCTGTAATCTCACGCCTTCGCCCTTGCCACGGGCCGCCGGCCATGGGGACAATGGCCAATGGATCATAACCCCAGCGACCTCGCCGAGGAGCGGCGGATCCTCATCGAGACCATCGCCACCGAAGCGCGCGAGACCGCCGGGTGGACCGGAAGACCCTCGTTCTCCCCGCGGGTCATGGCGGCCTTGCGCGACGTGCCGCGGCATCTGTTCGTGCCGACCGGCGACCGCAACTACGCCTATGCAAACCGCCCGCTGGCGATCGGCCATGGCCAAACCATTTCCCAGCCGTTCATCGTCGCGGTGATGAGCGACCTGCTCGATCTGGAGGCGAACGATCGGGTGCTCGAAGTCGGCACCGGCTGCGGCTACCAGACAGCCGTTCTGGCCCGACTGGCCCGCCACGTCTACAGCATCGAGGTGCTCGCCGAACTTGCCGAGGATGCCGCGCGAAGGCTCCGGAGCCTTGGCTGCGACAATGTTTCCCTCAGCCACGGCGACGGCTACGCCGGGTGGCCGGAGGAAGCGCCGTTCGATGCCGTCATCGTCACCGCCGCGCCGCCGCACCTGCCCCGGTCGCTGATCGACCAGCTCAGGCCGGGCGGTCGGCTTGTCGCCCCGCTCGGCCCTGCGCACGACACCCAGATGCTGTGCCGGTGCGTCAAGGCGGAAGACGGCGCTCTCGTGCGCGAAGACAAGCTGCCGGTGGCGTTCGTCCCGATGGTCGCCGCGGGCCCGAGTCATCGGCTGCGATAGCTTGCTTTTCCACCGCAAGCTCGCGATGTTTCGGACATGCAGACCAGCTCTCGCGCGGTTGCTGAGCGCTCGCGGATCGTTGCCGTCCTCGGGCCGACCAACACCGGCAAGACGTATTTGGCCATGGAGCGCATGCTCGGCCACGAGTCGGGGATTATCGGCTTTCCGCTCCGCCTGCTGGCGCGCGAGAACTACGAACGCGCCGTCGCGATCAAGGGCCGCCGCCACGTCGCGCTGATCACCGGCGAGGAAAAGATCGTTCCGCCGGATTCGCGCTACTTTCTCTGCACCGTCGAATCCATGCCGACCTCGCGCCGGGTTGCCTTCGTCGGCATCGACGAGATCCAGATGTGCGCCGATCCCGACCGCGGGCACATCTTCACCGACCGCCTGCTCAGCGCCCGCGGCAGCCGCGAGACGATGGTCATGGGCGCCGAGACCATTCGCCCGCTGCTGCGGCGGCTGATTCCCGAAGCCGAGTTCATCACCCGCCCGCGCTTTTCCGCGCTCAGCTACAGCGGCTCGCGCAAGATCACCCGTCTGCCGGGCAAGAGCGCCGTCGTCACCTTCAGCGTCGCCGACGTCTACGCCATTGCCGAGCTGATCCGCCGGCAGCGCGGCGGCGCCGCCGTGGTTCTTGGCGCGCTCAGCCCGCGCACCCGCAATGCCCAGGTCGAGATGTACCAAGCTGGCGAGGTCGCCTACCTGGTCGCGACCGATGCCATCGGTATGGGCCTGAACATGAGTATCGACCACGTTGCCCTCGCCGCGTTGCGCAAGTTCGACGGCCGGGTGCCGCGGGCGCTCAGCGCGGCCGAGCTGGCGCAGATCGCCGGTCGCGCTGGACGCTACATGAAGGACGGAACCTTCGGCACCACGGCCGAAATCGACAACCTGGACCCTGAACTTGCGGAGCAGATCGAGGCCAGCAGTTTCCCGCCGCTGCGCGCGCTCTTCTGGCGCAACGCCAGCCTGTCCTTCGCCTCCATCGGGGCCCTGCGTGCGAGCCTGTCGCGGCCCTCGGGACGGCCCGATCTCGTCCGCGCCCGCGAAGCCGACGACGAGATCGCGCTTGTGGCGCTCTCGCGCGATCACGACATCGCCGCCCGCGCGCGCGGCGCCGACGCGGTCGGGATGCTCTGGGACGTCTGCCGGGTTCCCGACTTCGGCAAGGTCATGAGCGACGGCCACGCCCGCCTGCTCGGCCGGATCTACCGCCTCCTCGCCGGCATCGATGGCCACGGCGACGGCTGCCTGCCGACCGACTGGGTCGCCCGACAGGTCGACCGCGTCAATCGCGCCGACGGCGACATCGACGCGCTGATGCAGCGCATCGCCAACATCCGGACCTGGACCTACATCGCCTACCAGGGCTGGCTCGCCGACGCGGGCCACTGGCAGGAGCGGACCCGCGCCATCGAGGACAAGCTCTCCGATGTTCTCCACCAGCGCCTGATCCATCGCTTCGTCGACCGCAGGACAGCGGTGCTCGTCAGTCACATGCGCGAGCGGCGAACCCTGAGCGCGGCGGTGAACGCGAGCGATGAGGTGCATGTCGAAGGTCACTTCGTCGGAACGATGAACGGCTTTCAGTTCATCGCCGACGGCGGCGTCGATGCTGCCGCGGGCGACGCCCGGCGGGTGGTCACGGCCGCGGCCGAGCAGGCCCTGCGCGCCGAAATGGCGCTGCGTGTCCGAACGCTCGAAGGCGAGGACGACGCCGCGTTTTCGCTGGGTGAAGACGCGACGGTCCGGTGGCGCGGCGGCACCGTTGCCCGCCTTGTCGCCGGGCCGACGATACTGCGGCCGCGGATCGAGCCCCAGGCCGCCAGCCTGGTTGAAACAGCGCTGCGTGAGCGCGTGATCCGGCGGCTTGCCGGATGGCTTGAAGCGCATCTGCGCGCGAAGCTGCATCCGCTTTTCGCCGCACCCAATGTCCTTGCCTCCGGAGCCGCGCGGGGGCTCCTGTTTCAGCTTCGCGAAAACTTAGGCATGATCGCGCGCAGGCCGGCCGCCGCGCAGCTCGCCTCCCTGAGCGATCGCGACAAGGCCACGCTGCGCGCCCACGGCCTTGTCCTCGGCCGCCAGAGTATTTACTTCCGCGCCATCCTGCGGCCGGCGCCCGCCAGCTTGCGGGCGCTGCTTTGGGCCGTTCATGCCGGTGTCGCGCCGCCGCCCGGACTGGATTTCACGCGAGCCTCGCTCCCGCTCGATCCGCAGGTGCCGACCGGGCTTTATGCGGCCGCGGGCTTTATGCCCGTCGGCCCCCGCGCGGTCCGGGCCGACATTCTCGAACGCCTCGCCGGCCAGGCACACGAGGCGGCGCGCGGTGGTGCGGCGCGATTGCCGCCGGCAATGGCCACGCTGCTCGGCTGCGGCAGCGACGATGCTTGCCGGCATCCTTCGCGCCCTCGGCTTCAGTGTCGAGGACGGTGGCGACGGCCCGATGCTCAGCCGGTCGAAGCCGGCGCGAAGAGCGCGGAGCCGCCCTTCCACGGCAGAACATCGCCGTGAAGAAATGTCACCGTTCGCGATCCTGCGCGGGCGACGTCTCGGGACAATGAGCGGCGACGGCCTGCGTCTCGACAAGTGGTTGTGGTTCGCGCGCTTTTACAAGAGCCGTACGCTGGCGGCCCGGCTGTGCGAGGACGGACGCGTCCGCGTCAACGGCGTTGTCGTCGACAAGGCGCATCATCTGGTCAGGGAAGGCGATGTCCTGACGTTTGTCTGGAACGACCACGTGCGGGTCCTGCAGGTCATCGCACTCGGCAGACGGCGCGGCCCGGCGCGCGAGGCCCGGGAGCTGTATTCTGAAATCGATGCAGGCGGCGGCGATGGCGACGGCTGCTGCGTCTCGACTCCCGCCTGGATGAGGAACCGCCGCTCAGTGGTGGTTATGGTTGAGCCGGTTTGGAGGCTGTGCTAACCGATCGGCATGCTGGAGCGCCTGAAATCGCTGTTCACGACCGACCGGTCAGGCGCCGGGGTCGCCCGCGACAGAGGTGAGGATCTGCGCCTCGCCGCAGCGGCGTTGCTTGTCGAAGCGGCGCGCCAGGACGGTCATGTCGATGATGTCGAGCTGACTGCGATCCGCTCGCTGCTGACGGCGCGTTTTGCCCTGTCCGCTGCGGATTGCGAGACGTTGCTCGAGGAGGCTCGCCAGGCGGCGCGCGAGGCGACCCAGCTCTACCAGTTCGTCCGCGCCGTCAATGTCGCGATGCCGCCGGAGCAACGGGTTGAGATCATCGAGATGCTTTGGGAGGTGGTGTACGCCGACGGCGTGCTGAACGATTACGAGGCGAGCCTCGTGCGCCGTGTCGCCGGCCTCCTCTACGTCCCCGACCAGGACAGCGGCGCCGCGCGCAAGCGCGTTCTCGATCGCATGGAACTCGGCGACGACGACAACCCTTGATACCAATACGCCAGACGGGCGAGCCGCGGAGAAGGCAATGACCTATATCGTCACCGAAAACTGCATTAAGTGTAAGTACATGGACTGCGTCGAGGTGTGTCCGGTGGACTGCTTCTACGAAGGCGAGAACATGCTCGTGATCCACCCGGATGAATGCATCGACTGCGGTGTCTGCGAGCCGGAGTGCCCGGCCGAGGCGATCGTTCCCGACACGGAGCCCGGCAACGACAAGTGGCTCGAGGTCAATACCGAGTATGCGAAGACCTGGCCGAACATCACCCGCAAAGGCGAGGCCCCCGACGACGCCGACGAGTGGAACGGCAAGAGCGGGAAGGCCGAGCAGCTCAGTCCGAGACCTGGCTCCGGCACATAGGGGGTATGCGCCTGAGCGCCTCCCTTGTAGATTTGGCAAAACAACGCTTTACGTGCTATATTCCTGAGCATTCGAGTACGGTTGTCTGGCGAGTAAGCAATGCGCCGCCATCGGGATCGGCAACCGATAAATCAAAAAGGGTCTGTCTGACTCGCCGCTCTCGCGAGCGGGGGATCGCTTCGCTGCAAGCGATCTCGTTAGCGGCAGGCCCGTATGACCTTGAGTGGAGAGTTAGAAAAAAATGCGGGACGAATTTGCCTTCCGTGCGGGAGACTACGTTGTCTATCCAACCCATGGCGTCGGCAAGGTGCTCGGCGTCGAAACGCGCGAAATCGCCGGTCAAGAGCTTCAACTCTTTGTGATTTCCTTCGACCGTGACCGGATGACCCTGAGGGTGCCGGTCAGCAAGGCCTCGAATGCCGGTCTTCGGCGGCTGAGCACGCGCAAGGTTATGGAGAACGCGCTGACGAAACTGCAGGGTCGGGCGCGGGTAAAGCGCACGATGTGGAGCCGGCGGGCGCAGGAGTACGAATCCAAGATCAACTCCGGCGATCCGGTGTCGATTGCTGAAGTCATTCGCGACTTGCATCCGAATGTCGGGCAGCCGGACCAGTCCTTCAGCGAACGGCAGATCTACGAAGCGGCCTTCGATCGGCTGGTCTGCGAATTCGCCGCAATGGAGAGCATCGACAAGCAGATGGCGACAGAGAAACTCGAACGGTTGCTCTGCGCGGCTTAGCTTGCGGACGCGGTCGCGGCGGCTGCCAATGTCGCCGCGAGCGTGCCTGAGCGTGCCGGATCTTCACGATGTCCCCGACTGATATGGCGCAAGCCGGAGCCCGAACGGGCATACCGGACGCGATCGGTGCGCTTATAACGGATATGCGCCCATAAGGCGCCTTGCTCGACGGGCTCGATTGCCGGCACATTTGCGCTCATGATCACGCAGATAGTGTCCGGTGGCCAGACCGGGGTCGATCGTGCGGCTCTTGAGGCTGCCTGTGCGCTGGGTTTGCCCTGCGGCGGCTGGGTGCCGCGCGGCCGCCGCGCCGAGGACGGTCGCGTGCCTTCACGCTATGCAATGCGCGAAACGGAAAGCGCCGGCTATCCGCAGCGGACCCGCTACAATGTCCGCGATTCCGACGCCACCTTGATCCTCAATCGCGGCGCGCCCTCCGGCGGCACCGCGCTCACCATCGCCTGCGCCGAGAACCTGCGGCGGCCCTGCATGGTTGTCGACCTTGAATCCGCCGGCGAGACAGCGACCAGGGACGCCGTCCGCGCCTGGTTGCGCCGCCACCGGGTCCGGATCCTGAACGTCGCCGGCCCGAGGGAGAGCACCGCGCCCGGTATCGCCGATGAAGCGTACGGCTTCCTCAGGGCGGTGCTCGAAGAGATCGACACGGACGAGCCTTGATGGCGTTATCGAACGCGTCGCAGTTGGGAAGCGGCAGCGAGCACGGCATCCGGTGGCGCGGCAGCGCCTAGCCGGTGACGAGCTTCACCTTCTGCCCCGGTTTGAGCCCGTCGCTCGCGGCGAGCCCGTTCAGCACCCGGAACGTCTCCAGCGGCAGGGGCGTCGCCATCCGCTTCGCCAGCGACTGCGGGGTGTCGCCGGAGGCTACGGTCACAACGGTGATCCGCAACGGCCGGATGGCGGCGGCCTCGTCCGCCGACAGCCGGCGGAAGCTGTAGGTCGTCCGCTCCATCCCCTCGTGCAAGGACGTCGTCATGCCGGGCGGTGTGATGAAGACCAGGCGATAGATCCGCTTGCCATCGCGGATGGCGACCAGACGCAGATCCATCGCGCCGGCGCGCGTGTTCACGGTGGTCGCTCCGGTTGCGGCCTCCATGCCGTTGATGCTCAGCGGCTGAACGTCGCCGAAGCGGACGCGCCCGCCACCGACGGACGCGACATACCGGGTCATGCTCGAAATCGATTGGCCTCCGTCGGCCCCGGCGGCGTCGAAGATGATGAGCGAGCCCTCCGGACCCCGGGCCGTCACCTGCTTGGCGCCGTTGAACATCACAAAGCCGGGCGGAACCTCGAAAGCAATGCCGAGCCCGGGATGGGCGAAGGTCCGCCCGCGACGCACGCCCTGGGCCGGCGCGTCGCCGTAGAGCAGGCCATTGATGGCGGCGAGGTAGCGATCGCGATCGACCCTGCCGTTCGCCAGCGACTGCGCGGCGGCCAGCTTCTTGGCCTGCTCGACCCGGTCGGCCGTGCGCGGGTGCGAGGCCATGATATCGAAGCTGTCCCCGGACTCCGGCGAGCCGGCCAGAGCCGCCTGGAGCGCGGTGTAGGCGTCGAGCTTGCGAAAGAAGGTGGCCATCGCCGCGGGATCGTAGCCAGCGCGGGTCATGTAGCGGATACCGAGTTCGTCGGCCTCCAGCTCCTGTTCGCGCGAGTAGCTCTGCAGGTAGGCCTGCGCGCCGAACCCGGCGATATCGGCGGTGCCGGTCGGCAGTCCTGCGACGGCGCCGAGCACCCCGAGCAGGCCGACCCCGATGTTGGCGGCCATCGACTGGCTGTAACGCTGGGCGGCATGGCGGGCGGTGATGTGGCCCAGCTCATGACCGAGCACACTCGCCATCTCCGCTTCGTTCTCGGCCAGCGCGAGCAGTCCGCGGGTGATGTGAACATAGCCGCCGGGCAGGGCGAAGGCGTTGATCAGCTCGTCGTCGAGGACCGTGAAGCTGTACTTCAGCTCCGGCATCTCGGTCTGCGTCGCCAGCGATGACCCGACCTTCTGCACATAGGCCTCAAGCTTGGCGTTGTCGTACTCGCCGCCGAACTGTTTGACGAGCTGCGGGTGCTGTTCGGCGCCGACCCGCTGTTCGTCCTCGGTCGACATGAACCCGGTGAAGCTGCGCTCGCCGGTCGCCGGGTTGACCGAGCAGCCGCCGAGCGGCGCAAGCGCCAGTACAAGCAAGGTAACGACCAGTCTCATTTTCATGCCCGCCAGTATGGAAACGCCTCCACCGTCAGACAAGGGTTCAGCGCGAAGTCACACCGGCTTCGGCAAAGGTCGCCATGCCGGCATGACACGCTGCGGCGGCGCGCACGATCGCGACGGCAAGCACCGCGCCCGAGGCTTCGCCAAGACGCATGTCGAGGTCGAGAAGCGGCCGTTTCCCGAGCCGGGCGAGGAGGCGGCGATGTCCCGGTTCGGTCGAGACATGACCGACGAGGCAATGGTCGAGCGCGCCGGGCCGCGCCACCTCCAGCGGCGCCGCCGCGGCCGTGCAGACGAAGCCGTCGAGGATAGCGGGCACCCGGCGCAACCGGGCGGCGACCACGGCGCCGGCGATTGCCGCCAGCTCTCGGCCGCCGAGCCGGCGCGCCAGCTCCATCGGAACGCCGCCATCGGCATGACGCCCGACCGCGGCGGCGACAACCGCGGCCTTCTCCGCCACCCCGGGCTCATCGAGTCCGGTACCCGGCCCGCACCAGTCCGAAGCGGTCCCGCCGTACAGCCCATGGCAAAGCGCCGCCGCCACGGTGGTGTTGCCGATCCCCATCTCGCCCAGGCAAAGCAGGTCGAATGGCTCCTCTCCAGCGCCGACCGCGGCGAAGCCGGCGGTGAACGCGGCAACGAAGGCCGTTTCGTCCATTGCTGCCGTGCGAGTGATATCTTCGGTCGGCTGCCCCAGTTCCAGCGGATGGACGCTGAGATCGACGCCGAAGGTTTCGCAGAGCCGGTTGATGGCCGCGCCGCCGGCGGCGAAGTTGGCGACCATCTGCACCGTGACCGCCGGCGGATAGGCGGAGACGCCGCGTCCGGCGACGCCGTGATTGCCGGCGAAGACGAGCGCACGCACCCGGTCCGCCCGCGGCGGATGACGACCCTGCCAGCACGACAGCCAGCGGGCGATCTCCTCGAGACGACCGAGCGAGCCCGGAGGCTTGGTCAGCGTCGGCTCACGTGCCGCCGCTGCCGCCGCTGTACCCGCATCTCCTTCCGGAAGGTCATCGAGAAGGGCGGCGATGTCCGCAAGCGACGCCATTGCGGGAACACGGGACATTGCACCCGATCCTTCTGCTTTTACGCTGGGCGCGGCTCGCGTTGTGCAACCCGCCGCGCCTCGCGTATAAGCCACGGAGACGCTTCGCGCCCCAGAAAAATGAACCTTGCGGGGGTGCCGGCGATGCAGGCGAAGGATGAAGCCCGGTTGCGTAACGCTTCTGCCGTTCTTGCCGATGCGCTCAACGGCCTGCGCGCGGCCGCGGCCTTCCTTACCCGATTGCCGGTTGCTCCCGATGAGGTTCGGGCGCGCGATTTTCTCAACCGCGCCGGCGTTGCCTTTCCCGTTGTCGGCGCCGGCGTCGGCGCAGCGGGCGGCATCGTCTACGCCGTCGCCGCTGCCATCGGCCTGCCGCCGTTCGCGTGTGCTTTTGCCGCGCTGGCGACGATCGCTGTGCTGACCGGCGCTCTGCACGAAGACGGCCTCGCCGACTTCTGCGACGGGATCGGCGGCGGGCGCGATCGCCATGACCGGCTGCGAATCATGCGCGACAGCCACAACGGCACCTTCGGCACGCTCGCGCTGGTCATCGGCGTCGGTCTGCGCGCCGCGCTGCTCGCCGGTATCGCCGTCGCCGGGCCGGTTGTAGCCGCGCTCATCAGCGCCGGGGCGATCTCACGCGCGGTCCTGCCCGCGGTCATGGGAATGATGGCGCCGGCCCGGACCGACGGACTCGGCGCGGCCGCGGGGCGGCCGTCGCGCCCGCGGATCGTCGCGACGCTCGGCCTGGCCTTCATCATCGCATGGATCGCGACAGGCTTCGGCGCCGCCCTGTTTTCGGTGATCCTCGCAGCCGCAGCGGCAGGGGCCATTGCTCTCGTCGCCCGGCGCGCACTCGGCGGTCACACCGGGGACGTCCTCGGCGCTTGCCAGCAGGTTGCCGAAATCGCCGTGCTGGCAGTAGCCGCCGCCGTGGCCGCCCCATGAAGTCACCCGAGCCAGCCAACCCACTGGTGGTGGATCCGTCACGCGCCGGTGCCGGGCGGCGGAACGCGGATCTTCGGTCAGCGCGACCTCGACTGCGACGTCAGCGACACAGGGGCCCTGCGGACGGTGGCGGCGTCACTGCCCCGCGGCGCGGTCGGCGTCATCAGCTCGCTCCGACGAACCCGCCAGACCTACGACGCGCTCGCGGCCGCCGGCGCGACACTGCCGGCGCCGGAGGTTGAGCCTGAGCTCGCCGAGCAGAGCTTCGGCCTGTGGGAAGGGTTGAGCTGGACGGAGATGGAAGCGCTGGACCCCGCGACCTACGTTGGCTTCTGGAAAAACCCGACCGCTTCAGCGCCACCCGGCGGCGAAAGCTGCGCGGCCATGATGGCTCGCGCCGCCGCCGCCATCGCCACGCTGACCGCGCGCTACGCCGGGCGCGACATCGTCTGCGTCAGCCACGGTGGAACGATCCGCGCCGCCGTCGCAGTGGCCCTCGGTCTCTCACCGGAAACCGCGATGGCCGTCGTCATCGACAACCTCTCCCTGACCCGCATCAGTCACGTCGCCGACGGCCTGTTGCGCGCCCGCGCCGGGGCGTGGATGGTCCGCGGCGTCAACATGCCGGGCCGGCTGGGGGCACCCTGAGCGGCGTCTCGCAACAGCGGAACTCAGCGGATGGAGTACGGTTGCACCGGAAACGGTCCAGCCCGAATCAAGAATTGAAGTGCATCAAATTAAAGGAAGAAGTTTACTGCGCCGCGTCGAGCAGGGTAATGTATTTCCCCGTCGCGCCGGCGAGCAACCGCTTCAAGTGAAAGGTCGCCAAGGTGTCGTTGCCGTAGCGGCCGACGTGCGTCGCGAACGCCTGGACGGCCTGAGAGCCACCATGTTCCATCATGTGGAACGCCCGCAGGTACGACGCCGCGCGCCGAGACGGGCGACCATCGGCGTTAAGCGGTTCAAAGCAGTCGATGCCCTTACCCCTGCCTTTGACGATCAGTGTGCCAATTGGCCGGCCGACAAAGCTGGGAATGCGGCCCGCCGTTTCGGCGCTGACGCAAATCCGCGTGCCAAGCATCTTGTTGGCGCTCTCCAAGCGGGCCGCGATATTGATCGCGTCACCGTAGGCCGTGTAATGAAAGAACGTCTCGTCGCCAACGTTGCCAACGATGGCCGCGCCGGAGTTTACGCCGATCCGGGTGATGCCGATCGGGGTGCCTTGCGCTTTTTTTTCGCGGGAAAATGCTTGCGCGAAAGCGTCGATGGCGAGAGCGCAGGCAACTGCTCGGGCTGCATGATCGGCCTGCTCGAGCGGCGCCCCGAACATCGCGCAGATGGCGTCACCCACGACGGTGTGGATCGTGCCGCCGTGTGCGAAGACAATCCGAGACAGGCCGCAAATGTACTCGTTCATCACCTGGACGATGAAAACGGCGTCAAGGGACTCGGCAAGCGGAGTGAAATCCGCGAGATCGGTGAAGAGAAAGCTCAGGTCTCGACGTTCACCGCCCAGCGCCAGAATGTCGGGGTGCTCGGCCAGATGGTTCGCCAGATTGGGTGAGAAGTAGCGGGCGAGGTTGGCGCGGGCGCGTTCGGCCTCGGTCCGCAGGCGGCAAGCGTCGCGCAAGGCTTCAAGATCGGCAAGCGTCCTCGCAATGGTCAGGGCCAGGTCGTCTAAGTCGATCGGTTTTGTAACGAAGTCGAACGCGCCGCGGTTCATGGCTGTTCGGATGTTCTTCATGTCGCCGTAGGCGGAAATGATGACGGTTCGTAGCAGTGCCGGAATTGTCTGCAGACGGCTGAGCAGCGTCAATCCGTCCATGCCTGGCATATTGATGTCGGAGAGAACAAGGTCGATCGAGCGATCTGCGTCGAACGCTGCAAGCGCCTCCTCACCGCCGCGAACAAACATAAAGGCGTAAACGCCATCGCCGATCTGCTGCCTGAACCTCTGCCGGACCAGCAGTTCAAGGTCGAGCTCGTCGTCGACGACGAGGATCTTCGCCGCCATCATGTCGCCTTTCCGACCTCGTGATTTTCTAGCGTACTCTTGAGAAACGCGAAGTCGACGGGCTTGGTGACGAAGCCGGAGGCACCATCTTCCAACGCCCGTCGGCGGTTGCCCGCGTCGCCATAGGCGGTGATCATGATCACCCGCAAGCGAGGCCATCGGTTCCGTACTTCGCGGAGCAGGTCGAGGCCGCTCATCCCCGGCATGTTGATGTCGCACAGCAGCAGGATGTGCTCGTCAGCGCCCCCTGCGGCGAGCAACGCGAGTGCCTTCTCGCCAGATGTGGCAAAGCGTATGTCGTAGTGGCCGGCGCGGATTTCCCGACGAAACGATTGGCGAAACAGTTCGATCGCGTCGGGCTCGTCGTCGACGAGAAGAAGCCGGCGCGTCATCGCACGGCCTCCTCCATCCTCCCGCCACTTTTCACGTACGGGAGGCGGAGGATGAACTCGGCGTAGCTCCCCTCGCACGTCTCGACGGCGAGGGTACCGCCATGCTGGTGCACGACGATATCGTAGCTGAGCGACAATCCGAGACCCGTGCCCTTGCCTGCCGGCTTCGTTGTGTAGAATGGCGTGAACATTTTCTCCAGCACTTCGGGGGCGATGCCCATGCCGTTATCGCGAACCCGGATCTCGACCGCCGAGTCGGCGCGCCAACTCGATACCCGCACGGTTGGCCGGTAATCAGAACTGGCGGCGCGTTCATGGCGTTCCTGCGTCGCATAAAAGCCGTTGGCGAACAGGTTCAGCAAGACACGGCTGACGTCTTGCGGGATGATCTCGATCTGTCCGACTGCAGGATCGAGGTCACGTTCCAGTGTGGCATTGAATGCTGGATCCTGGGCGCGGGCGCCGTGATAGGCGAGGCCGAGGCTTTCTTCAATCAATGCGTTGACATCGGCGGGCCGCCTGTTGCCCGGCCCTTCGCGTGAATGCGCCAGCATGCTCTTGACGATGCCATCGGCGCGCTCGCCGTGCTCTCTGATCTTGACGAGATTGCCCTTGAGCGTCACGAAAATGTCTTCGACGCCGGCGCGACGATCCACGTCGAGGCCGGCGAGCCACCCCTCGAGCTCATCTCGCATCTCGTCGAGGCGCTCGATCGACAGGGCGGCGAAGTTGTTGACGAAGTTCAGCGGGTTCTTGATCTCGTGGGCGATGCCGGCAACCAGCTGTCCGAGCAGAGCCAACTTTTCGGCGTGCACCAGATTAGTTTGCGCCTGTTTGAGATCGGCCAGCGTCCGCTCCGCCCTGTCCCTGGCGTCCCGGAGCTCTCGTTCGCGGCGCACTTCGCCGGTGACGTCCGAGGCGGTGCCGCGATATCCGCGGAATGTGCCGTCATCCGCGAACAGCGGCAGTCCGCTGGTGCTGATCCAACGAGTTTCGCCGTCGGCAGTCTTAATGTCATAGCGATAGTTCTTGAACTGTCGGTGGGCGCGAAGGTCGTCCATGTGCTGACGCCAAAACTCGTTGTCGTATCGGCCGCCGCCCGCTTCCTCGCGCGTCTTGCCGACGACATCGTCAGGCGAAATATGAATTACGGAAAGCATCTGCTCGGCCGCACAAGTAAAGCGCAGATCGGGGCCCATCTCCCACGTCCAGTCGGACGATGATGATGTAAAATCTTTAAATCGCTGCTCGCTTTCCTTGAGGGCTGTCTCCGCCCGCCGGTAGGCGGTGATATCGAAATAGGTAATCATCCGGCCGCCGTCGGGCAGGCTCTTGCATTGATACTCAACGACTCGGCCGTCCGACATTCGCAGGTCGACCGGTGCAATGTCTCCCTGCCGAATAGCAGCGAGCCTTCGCTCGATGTAGCCGGGCAGCTCACTTGCCGGGAGCGGATAAAGGCCCATGCCCGCGACAAATTCCATCAGCTCGCGCATCTCCGCATGGCCTGAGATGAGTGCTTGCGGAAAATGCCACATCTCGCCAAAGGCACGATTGGCCATTCGCATCCGCAGATCCGTGCCGAGGAAAAGAACACCGTATTCGATGGTGTCTATGACTGTATTAAACTCGGCGAGCAGCGATTCCTTTTCCCGGAGCGCCGCGGCGAGATCTTCCTCCCGGCCCTTTAGTTCAGAGACATCGGTGTACACAGCAACGATGCCGCCGTCCGCCGTTCGCCGCTCGTCGATCTGAATCCACCGTCCGTCCGCCTGCCGCTGCAATATCGGTTGGCTTGGATTGCGGTGGAGCGCCAAACGCTGCTTGAACCAGATTTCATCGCGGCCAACAGCATCCGCGACGATGCCGCGCTCGGCCACGGCCCTCAGGATCTGCTGAAACGAGGCACCCACTGTGATGACATCTGCAAGCCCGGGGTAGAGTTCCCGCCAATGGCTGTTGAACAGCACAAGGCGGTCGTCGCGGTCAAAGAGGCCGATGCCGGAGGAGACGGTCTCAAGGGTCGCGTTCAGTTGCGAGCGAGCGGCATCCAGCGCTTCCGTGAGCGCTTTCTTTTCGGTTTGCCTTCTCTCCGTGACATCGGTGTAGGTCGTCAGAAACCCGCCATACGGCAGCGGCATGCCCCGGATCTCGATGACTGTCCCGTTCGGGCGGGTGCGCTCGAAACAGTGAGGTTGGAATGTCCGGGCGAGCGCGAGTCGGTCTTGCACCTGCTCCTCGATCTCGCCGGGGCCGTACTCGCCGCGCTCCGCATTGTAGCGGATGAAAGCCTCGAACCTCTCGCCCGTACGAAAGCGATCCGACGGAAAGTCGAGGATCTCAAGGAAGCGACGGTTGAAAATGACCATATTCAGGTCGGCGTCGAAGACGCTGATGCCCTGCTCCATGGCATCTAACGTCGCCTCTAGAAGCGCCGCCTTCCGTGCGACCCCCTCATGCTGGCCGTGCACCCAGCGCGGCATGAGCCACCTCTGGAACCCTTTCCCGCCTCACCCGAAGGGCATCAGCGAATTTTCTTCTTTTGAGAGCAAAAGATCGTACTCCCGTCTCCGCATAACGTCGAGAGGGAACCCGGAGTCCGGTTGCGCAGCAGGCCAAAGCTGTTGCAGCGTTTGACGCCTGCGGTGCGCAAACCGATTGGGGCGCACGGACCCGCCAGACCTACGACGCGGCAGCCGCAGCGACGCTGCCAGCGACAGATCGAACGGCTGCAGTCCGCCGGGAAGACAGGGTTCAGTGCATAGTCGCGTGATAGACGGCCTCGGTGGAAGCGGCGACGTTGTCCCAGTGGAAGACCTCCTCGACGGCGCGCCGGCCGTTGGTCCCGAGGGTCCGGCAGTGCTCGTGATTGGCGAGCAGCGAGCCGATGCCGTGGGCCAGCCCGCCGGGATTGGCGTCGACCAGGAAGCCGTTGACGCCGTGCCAGACGAATTCGCTGGGGCCGCCGGCGCGGGTCGCAACGACCGGCTTGCCCGCTGCCCAGGCCTCCAGAACGACGATCCCGAAGGGCTCGTTCCGGCTCGGCACGGCAACAATGTCGACAGCGCGCTTCAGGTCGACGCACTCCGCCTTGGGCGGCGAGCCGATGAACACGCAGGCATGGGCCGCGCCCACCTCATGGGCCCGGCGAACGACCGCGTCCTTGTCGGGACCGCTGCCGATGAAGATGAACTTTGCTTCCGGGAATGACGCCAGCACCATCGGCACGGCTTCGACCAGGAGGTCCATGCCCTTCTGCGCCGTCATCCGGCCGATCGCGAGGACGGTCGGCGCCATCGGAGCGATACCATAACGGGCCTTGACCGCTGCCGGGTCGATGAAGCCGTCGTAGGCGTGATAGCTGACGCCGTTGGGCAGAACGTGAATCTTGTCGCCCGCCACGCCATAGATGCGACGGACCTCGTCGGCGAGAAAATGGCTGACGGCAATGACCCGGTCGGCGTTGTGACAGCCCGCGGCCTCGGTGTCGCGAATCCAGCGGGCATAGCCGTCGTGGAAGACGTTGCCGCTGCGGCCGTATTCGGTCGAGTGCATGGTCAGCAGCCCCGGCGTGCCGTAGCCGTCGCGCACGTATTTCATCGCATTCGCTGCCGACCAGTCGTGGGCGTGGGTGAGCGCGAACGCGCCGATCGCACACGTGATCTCATGGAAACGATGGGCCATGGCCTTGCACATGAAGTCCGTCGTCTCCACGCAGTTGGCGCCCGCTCCATGGTCGACGCGGTGATAGTGCACGCCTTGGATCCGGTCGTAGCCGTTTTGCCCGCCGCCGCGCTGGGTAATGACGTGCACCTCCTGACCCCGCCGTTCGAGGCCAGCGGCCAGTTCCGTAACGTGCACGCCGAGCCCTCCGGCCACGCTCGAGTGCAAGGATTCCGACGAAAACATCGCGATGCGCATGCGCACGCTCCTGTTGTTGACGAAAGGATTGATCTGACTAATGCTGACGAACGTCCGAGAGAGTTTCGGGGTACCGGGTGGGAATGGCTGCATTTAGATACCCGTTTGGGTGTTAGTCAAGGCCCGAAGCGGCACGCGTTGGAAGCCGCTGGATCCCGTGGCTTTGCCCGTGCTAGGGTCGCAGCGGTGATGGAACAGGGAAGCCGGTGCGCGGTCGTTGCCGCAAAGCCGGCGCTGCCCCCGCAACTGTAAGGGACGAGGCTGCGGCACGTGCACGCCACTGGCGCTCAGAGCGCGCCGGGAAGGCGCCGCCGCCGGCGACCCCGAGCCAGGAGACCTCTCCGCCGCCGCAACGTCAACGATCCTCGGGCGGAGGATGAAGGCGATTGGTGCAACGGCATTGCCCCTGCCGCAAGTGACCCTCGTTCTCGGCGGCGCCCGCTCCGGCAAGAGCGCCTTCGCCGAGCGTCTGGTCGAGGCCAGCGCGGCCGGCGGCACCTATCTCGCCACCGCCGAAGCCGGGGACGCCGAGATGGCCGCGCGCATCCGCCTTCACCGGGAGCGCCGGGGGCCGGCATGGCTGACGGTGGAAGAACCGCTCTATCTGGCCGCGGCGCTGGCCGCCCACGCGGCGCGTGACCGACCGGTTCTGGTCGACTGCCTGACGCTGTGGCTGAGCAACGTCATGGCCGCCAGGCGCGATATCGCGAGTGAACGCGACCGGCTGGTCGACGGCCTGAGTCGGTTGAGCGGACCGGTCGTCTTCGTCGCCAACGAGGTCGGCCTCGGTCTCGTCCCGACAACAGCCCTCGGTCGGGCTTTCCGCGACGAAGCCGGCCGGCTGAACCAGGGCGTGGCCGGCGCGGCGCAGCGGGTAATCTTCGTCGCCGCCGGGCTGCCCCTGACGATGAAAGACGAGACGGGGAAGGACAACACGGGACCGTGAAGGACAGCGCAACATGAAGATACCGGCGACCGTGGTGACCGGCTTTCTTGGCTCCGGCAAGACCACGCTTATCCGCCACCTCATCGCCAATGCCCGGGGCCGCCGGCTGGCGCTGATCATCAACGAGTTCGGCGATCTCGGCATCGACCGTGAGTTGCTGCTCGGCTGCGGTTTCGCCGGGTGCGAGGACGACGACGTGATCGAGCTGGCCAACGGCTGCATCTGCTGCACCGTCGCCGACGAATTCCTGCCGACGATGGAGCGTCTGCTCGCGCGTCCCGAACGTCCCGATCACATCATCATCGAGACCTCCGGGCTTGCCTTGCCCAAGCCACTGGTCAAGGCCTTTAACTGGCCGGAAGTTCGCTCACAGGTCACCGTCGACGGCGTCGTCACCGTCGTCGACGCGCCGGCCGTCGCCGCCGGGCGCTTCGCCGCGGATCCCGGTATCGCATCCACCATGTCCGCCGGCGATCCGGCGATGGAGCATGACGCTCCGCTGGAGGAGGTGTTCACCGACCAGCTTGCCTGCGCCGACATGATCGTCCTCAACAAGCTCGACCGACTCGACGAAGAGGCCCTGAAAGCCGTGCGCGCGCCGCGTCGAAGCCGGGCTGCGCAAAGGCGTGAAGGTGGTGGGCGTCGTCCACGGCGCGCTCGAGCCGATGGTCGTCCTCGGCCTCGCGTCGGCGGCCGAAAGCGGCATCGATGACGAGGCCGTCCGTTCACGACGACGAAGACGACCATGACCATGACGACTTCGTCAGCTTCATTGTCGAACCGGGACCCGGTTGCCGATCCGGGCGCGCTCGACGCCCGCATCGGCGCGGTCGCGGCCCGGCACGACGTGCTCCGGATCAAGGGCTTCGTCGATGTGCCGGGCAAGGTCATGCGCCATGTGGTCCAGGCCGTCGGCGCCCGCATCGAGCGCTACTACGACCGGCCATGGCGGGCGGAGGAGACGCGGCGGAGCGAACTCGTGGTCATCGCCGAGCGCGGCGTCGACAGGGTGGCGGTGCACGCGATGCTCGCCGGCTTCGAAACCGCGGCGGACGCCGCCGAATGATCCGCCGCGCGATGCGCATTCGGGGCCGCTGAGCCATGCATCTGCTCGCAACCCGGCCAGGCGGTATCGACGACGGCGCCGCCGCCGTCGATCTCGGCCAGAGCCCCGGCGAGATCGTCGTGCTGTCGGCGGCCGACACCGAGATCGCCTGCCTCGCCGCAGCGCGGGCCCGACTTGCCGCGGCGGATGCCGCAGCGGGCAACGGCGGGCCGAGCCTGCGCCTCGCCAACCTTCTCCGCCTCGGCCACCACCTCTCGGTCGATCTTTATGTCGAGAAGGTCGTGTCTGAGGCCAATCTTGTCGTGGTCCGCCTGCTCGGGGGTCGAGGCTACTGGCCCTACGGGGTCGAGCAGATCGCCGCGATTGCCCGCGAGCGAGCCATTCCCGTCGCTTTTCTTCCCGGCGATGACCAGCCCGACCCCGAACTTGCCGAGGAGTTCGACGCTCACGGCCGAAGCCTTGCACCGGCTCTGGCAATACCTGGTTCACGGCGGTATCGACAACGCCGCCGAGTTCCTCCGCTACGCCGCGTCTCTCATCGGCGGGCCCGGCCGCTGGCGCGAACCGAAGCCGCTGCTGCGCGCCGGCCTCTACGCCGGAACCGGAACCAGCGACGATCTGGCGGCGGTGCGCGCCAACTGGAAGGAAGGGCGGCCGATCGCGGCGCTGGTCTTCTACCGGGCCCTGGTCCAGGCCGGCAACCTAAGGGGCGTCGACGCGCTCATCGACGGGCTCTCCCGCCACGGCCTCAACCCGTTGCCGGTCTTCGTCGCCAGCCTAAAAGATCCGCTCGCCGCGGCCGTGATCGAGGAAGTCCTCGCGCAGGCTCCGCCCGACGTGATCTTGAACACGACCGGTTTCGCAGTCTCGGCGCCCGGCGGGCTGGCGGCGCCAACGCCGTTTGACGCCTGCGACTGCCCGGTGCTGCAGGTGGTCTTCGCGACCTCGGGCGAGGCCGGCTGGCGCGAGGGAACACATGGCCTGTCGGCGACCGACATTGCCATGAACGTGGCCCTGCCGGAAGTCGACGGCCGGATCATGACCCGGGCCGTCTCGTTCAAGGCCGAGGGCTACCGCGACCCGCTCACCGAGGCCGATCTCGTCGGCTACGCCCCCGTGTCCGACCGCGTCGATTTTGTCTGCGCCACCGCCGCCGGCTGGAGCCGGCTGCGCCGCAAAGCGCCCGCCCTCCGCCGGATCGCCCTTGTACTCGCCAACTATCCCAATCGCGACGGCCGCATCGGCAACGGTGTCGGGCTCGACACCCCGGCCGGCACGCTGAACGCGCTTCACGCGCTGGCCGCGGCCGGCTATCGGGTCGAGGATCTTCCGGCCGACGGCAACGCCCTGATCGGCCGCCTCGCCGCCGGTCCCACCAACGCCGTCGCGGCGCTCGATCGGCGCGAAGTCGTCGAGACGCTGTCGCTCGGCGACTACGCGCCGTTTTTCGCCTCGCTGCCGCGGGCAGTGCAGGACACGGTCACCGAACGCTGGGGGCCGCCCGAAGCTGACCCCATGTATCGCCCCGGCCGGCTCGACTGCGGGCGTTTCGCCATCGCCGCTTTCCGCTGCGGCAACGTCGTCATCGGCCTGCAGCCGGCGCGCGGCTACAACATCGACCCGGCCGCCAGCTACCACGATCCCGACCTGCCGCCGCCGCACGGCTACCTCGCCTTCTATGCCTGGCTCCGCGACGGCTTCCGCGCCGATGCCGTCGTGCACATGGGTAAGCACGGCAACCTGGAATGGCTGCCGGGCAAGAGCCTGGCGCTTTCGGCCGAATGCCTGCCCGAGGCCGCGCTGGGGCCGCTGCCCCACCTCTACCCCTTCATCGTCAACGATCCGGGCGAAGGCACTCAGGCGAAGCGCCGGGCGCAGGCGGTGATCGTCGATCACCTCACTCCGCCGATGACACGGGCCGAGAGCTACGGGCCGCTGCGCGATCTCGAACAGCTCGTCGACGAGTACTACGAGGCGGCCGGCGTCGATCCGCGGCGGCTGCGTGTTCTGGCCGAGGACATCCTCTCGCTGTGCCGGGCGACGGGTCTCGACGCGGACTGCGGCATGGCCGTGGATGAGGAGCGCGACTCGGCGCTGGGCAAGCTCGACGCCTACCTCTGCGAGCTCAAGGAGATGCAGATCCGCGACGGCCTGCACGTCTTCGGCCGATCGCCCGACGGCGCGCAGCTTCGCGATCTTCTGACGGCGCTGGTGCGGATCCCCCGCGGCGGCGGCAAGGACGGCGAGGCCTCGCTGCACCGGGCGCTGGCCGACGATCTATGGCTGGGCTTCGATCCGCTCGATTGCGATCAGGCGGCGCCGTGGCCCGGGCCGCGACCAGAAGCCCTCGTCGAAGCGGGATCCGATCCGTGGCGGACGACGGGCGACGCGGTGGAACGGCTGGAGGCGCTGGCGGCCGCGCTCATCGCCGGCGAGCGGCGGCCGGAACCGGAGTGGGCGCGCGGGATCGCCGTGCTGGCCGAGGTCGAACAGCGCCTGCGCCCCGCCGTGGAGGCCTGCGGCGAGGCGGAACTCGTCGGCCTGCTTACCGGCCTCGCCGGGCGGTTCGTCGCCCCGGGACCTTCGGGTGCGCCGACCCGCGGCAAGCCGGACGTGCTGCCCACGGGCAAGAATTTCTACTCGGTCGACACCCGCACCGTGCCGACGCCGGCGGCCTGGACGCTGGGCTGGAAGTCGGCGGCGCTCCTGGTCGAGCGTCACGTTCAAGAGCACGGCGCCTGGCCGCGGACGCTGGCTCTGACCGCGTGGGGCACCAGCAACATGCGCACCGGCGGCGACGACATCGCGCAAGCGCTGGCCCTGCTTGGCGTCCGCCCGACGTGGGACAGCGCCTCGCGGCGGGTAACCGGTTTCGAGATCCTCTCTGCGGGCGTGCTCGACCGCCCGCGGGTCGATGTGACCCTGCGCGTCTCGGGCTTCTTTCGCGACGCCTTTCCCGGACTGATCGCGCTGTTCGACTCTGCCGCGCGCGCCGTTGCCGCGCTCGACGAGGCCGAGGACGCCAATCCGCTCGCGGCAAAGGTTCGCTCCGAGACGGCCCGGCTGATGGACGAAGGCGCGGCCGCGGAGGACGCGGCGAGGTTGGCCGGAGCCCGCGTGTTCGGCTCGAAGCCGGGGGCCTACGGCGCCGGCCTGCAGGCGCTGATCGACGAGCGCGGCTGGCAGAGCGACGCCGACCTTGCTCAAGCCTATCTCGCCTGGGGCGGCTATGCCTACGGTGCCGGCCTCGATGGGCGAGCGGCGCTGCACCAGTTCGCCCGCCGCCTCGGCGACGTCGAGGCGGTGGTCCAGAACCAGGACAACCGCGAGCACGATATCCTCGACTCCGACGACTATTACCAATTCGAGGGCGGGCTGGCGGCGAGCGTACGGGTGCTCTCCGGTGCGCAGCCGGCGATCTACCATGCCGACCATTCCCGCCCGGAGCAGCCACGGGTCCGCACCCTGTCCGAAGAGATCGCCCGGGTCGTGCGCGCACGCGTGGTCAACCCAAAGTGGATCCAAGGCGTCATGCGCCACGGCTACAAGGGCGCCTTCGAGATGGCCGCCACCGTCGATTACCTGTTCGCCTTCGCCGCAACGACCCACTGCGTCGAGGACCATCATTTCGATGCGGTCTTCCAGGCCTACCTGGACGACGATCAGGTCCGAGACTTCATCGCCGCCAACAATCCGGCGGCGCTGCGCGAGATGAGCGAACGGCTGATCGAGGCGATGGACCGGGGCCTGTGGCGGCCGCGCCTCAACGGCGCCCACCAGGTTCTGAAGAGGCTGGCGACGCCGGGAGCGGCCGCGAACGGGGATGGCGCCGGCGCAACTCCAGCCGGGGAATAACGCGAGGGAGAGAGCCATGAGCAGCGAAGAGGAGCTCGACCGCCGCCACGCCGAGAAGATGGCCAAGAAGAAGGCCGCGCGCGACAAGATCGTGGCGAGCAAGACCGAGGAGCGCGGCCTGCTCATGGTCCACACGGGCAAGGGCAAGGGCAAAACGACGGCGGCGATGGGCCTGGCGATGCGCTGCATCGGCCACGGCTTCAAGGTCGGCATCGTCCAGTTCGTCAAGGGCGCCTGGCACACCGGCGAGCGCGATATCCTCGCTCGCTTCCCCGACCTTTGCGTGATCCGGGCCATGGGCGAGGGCTTCACCTGGGACACCCAGGACCGTCAGCGCGACATCGCCGCCGCCCGCCAGGCCTGGGAGACGGCGAAGGCGATGATCGCCGATTCGAGCTATCGCATGGTCATCCTCGACGAACTCAACATCGTCCTGCGCTACGGCTATCTCGAACTCGACGAAATTCTGGCGACGCTGACCGCACGGCCGCGGGATCTTCACGTCGTCGTAACCGGGCGCAACGCCAAGGAAGAGCTGATCGAGGCCGCCGATCTGGTGACCGAAATGACCATGATCAAGCACCCGTTCCGCTCCGGGGTGAAGGCCCAGACGGGCGTCGAATTTTGATCCTTGCGCCTCCGCGGGCCGCGTGATTCCCTCGCCGCAACCGGAGGTTCAGTGCTCATGCGCTTGCTGTCGAAATTTACCTTTTTCGTTGGCCTGCTCGCCACGCTCGGCGCCTGTTCGCGCACCTGGGACGCGCGCACCGAGGCCGGCAGCCTGACCGACGCCTCGCGCTGGGCGGTGGAACGGCTGAAGAACCAGAACGACGACATGGCGAAGCTGTTCCGCGAGAATCTGCGCACCGCCCGCGGCATCGCTATTTTCCCGGCCGTAACCAAAG
Source organism: uncultured Alphaproteobacteria bacterium (assembly GCA_963789785.1). GTDB lineage: Bacteria > Pseudomonadota > Alphaproteobacteria > Rhodospirillales > Defluviicoccaceae > JAEULH01. The sequence goes on from CAWBNC010000044.1 coordinate 127,261, forward strand.
GCGCGTTCATCGTCGGCGCCCAGGGCGGCTCCGGTGTCGTGCTTGCGCGCGATAACGAGGGGACTTGGAGCTATCCGGCCTTCTACAACCTCGCCTCCGGCAGCTTCGGCCTTCAGGCCGGGTTCCAGTCGGCCGAGGTGGTGCTGATCCTGCGCAGCGACCGCGCGGTCCAGGCGGTCATCCGAAATCAGGGCAAGTTCGGCGGCGACCTGCAGTTCGCCCTTGGCGAAATCGGCGGCGGTATCAGCGCAGCCACGACGACCGCGCTCGGCGCCGATATCGTCGGCTTCTCCAACGTCTCCGGGCTTTTCGCCGGGATGAGCCTGGAAGGCGCCGGGATTATCCGCCGCAACGATCTCAACAAAGCCTTTTACGGGCGCAACGTAGCGCCGGAGGCGATCGTGCTTCGGCGCGAGGTTTCCAATCCCGAGGCGGAGCCCCTGAGGCAGACGCTTGCCGCCGGGAGCTGAGCGGCCGAGATCCGATCACCGACCCCGGGCGCTGATGCTGCAGGGCACGGGGTCGGACGTCGGCAAGTCGCTGCTCTGCGCCGGGCTGTGCCGCGCCTTCCACCGCCGCGGTCTGGCGGTGCGCCCGTTCAAGCCGCAGAACATGTCGAACAACGCCGCCGTGACCGTCGACGGCGGCGAGATCGGCCGGGCCCAGGCGCTGCAGGCAAGGGCCTGCGGACTGGCGCCGGTAACCGACATGAACCCGGTGCTGCTCAAGCCGCAGACGGACGTCGGCGCCCAGGTCGTGGTCCAGGGCCGGGTGCTGACCACCGCGCGCGCGCGCGACTACCAGCGGCTCAAGCCGACCCTGCTGGCTAGGGTGCGCGAGAGCTTCGCCCGGCTGGCCGCGGGCGCCGACCTCGTTCTTGTCGAGGGCGCGGGCAGTCCGGCCGAGGTCAACCTGCGCGCCGGCGACATCGCCAACATGGGCTTTGCCGCGGCCGTGGATGTGCCGGTCGTGCTGGTCGGCGACATCGACCGCGGCGGCGTCATCGCCAGCATCGTCGGCACCTGCAGCCTGCTGGACGACGCCGACCGCGCGCGCCTCGCGGGCTTCATCATCAACAAGTTCCGCGGCGACGTGAGCCTGTTCGACCAGGGGCTGGCGATCATTGCCGCCCGCACCGGGCTGCGCAGCTACGGCGTCGTTCCCTGGTTCGCGCCGGCGCGACGTCTGCCCGCCGAGGACGCGGTCGCGCTGGAGCGTCCCGCGCCGCCCACCGAGCGCACGCGCGCGGATCCTTATCGCGGTGCCGCTCTTGCCAACGGATCGCCAACTTCGACGATCTCGATCCGCTGATCGCCGAGCCCGACGTCGAGGTCCGCTTCATCCATCCGGGCACGGCCATTCCCGGCGACACGGACGCGATCGTGTTGCCGGGTTCGAAGGCCACCATCGCCGACCTAGCCTTCCTCCGCGCCGAGGGCTGGGACATCGACCTCAGCGCCCACATCCGCCGCGGCGGGCTGGTCATCGGGCTGTGCGGCGGCTACCAGATGCTGGGCACCGTCGTGCGCGATCCGCATGGGATCGAGGGGCCGGCAGGCGATGCGCCGGGCCTCGGCCTGCTCGATATGGAAACCGAGCTTGCCGGCGAAAAGTCGCTGGTCGAAGCCCAGGGTCGCGACCTGACTACCGGCGAGGCCGTGCACGGCTACGAGATGCACATGGGCCGGACAACGGGCCGCGGTCTGGTGCGGCCGATGCTGCGCTTCGATGGGCGAAGCGACGGCTGCATTTCGCCCGACGGTCGCGTGTTCGGCTGCTATCTTCACGGCCTCTTTGCCGCCGACGGCTTCCGCCGGGCCTTCCTCCGCCGGCTGCGCGCGAGGGAAGTCAGCACTCTCGCCTATGAGACTGGGATCGAAGACGTGCTCGACGCGCTGGCCGACCACCTCGCGGAGCACCTCGATCTCGACGGCCTCCTCGCCGCCGCGACGACGATCGCGGTGTAGGGGGAAAGATCCTGCATCGGCCTCACGGGTTGTCGTAGCGCGGTTGCGACCACGGCTCGTCGGCCGCCGCGTCGCACCAGGCGGCGACGATGGGCCAGGCGAGGACGGCGTCGGCGTAGGCGCGCGATACCGGATCGAGATCGACCCCGTAGGTCCGGAAGCGGGTCACGACCGGCGCGAACATCGCATCGGCGGCGGAGAACGCGCCGAACAGAAACGCACCGCCTGCCCCGAAGCGACCTCGGCAGTCGCGCCAGATGGCCTCGATCCGCTCGATGTCGCCCTCAACGCCCTCCGCGCGGTCGCGACCCGGGAACGTGGCGCGGATGTTCATCGGCATGTGGGTGCGCAGCGGCTGGAACCCGGCGTGCATCTCGGCCGCGACGGCTCGGGCGACGGCGCGCGCCTCCGTTGGCGCCGGCCACAGCCCCGCCTGCGGAAAGCGCTCGGCGAGGTACTCGATGATCGCGAGCGAATCCCAGACCGTAAGCGCGCCATCGCGCAGGACCGGCACCTTGCCCGACGGCGAATGCGCGGCAATGTCTGCCGCGGTCTCGGGCCGGTTGAGCGGCACGACAATCTCCTCGAAAGCCGCGCCGGCTTGCGCCAGAGCCAACCACGGGCGCATCGACCACGACGAGTAGTTCTTGTTGCCGATAATGAGGGTGATTGCGCTCATGGCATGTCCTTTATACTCAGATCACGAGAGTTACCGTGGCCAAGGTGGCAACCAGGCCGGCGTTCAGCACGCAGGCCGTTACATAAAGGCGTAGCATCCGATCGATATCATCGGCGGTCGCCTCGGCATGGCCGTCGCCGAGCCAGGGTGCGTCGATTGCCCTCTCCTCGTAGCACCGGGGTCCGCCGAGACGCAACGAGAGCCCGCCGGCGGCGGCGGCCTCGGGCCAGCCGGCGTTGGGCGAGCGGTGCTTGCCGGCATCGCGAACCATCGTCCTCCACGCCGAGTTTCCGCCGCCCGGCGCCATGACCGTAGCCGCTGCGACAATCAGCAGTCCGGACAGACGCGCCGGCACGAGGTTGAGGAGATCGTCGAGCCGGGCGGCGCCCCATCCAAACGAGCGATAGTGCGGGATCATGTGGCCGATCATGCTGTCCAGCGTGTTGGCGGCCTTGTAGACGAGCAGGCCGGGAAGGCCGAAAAGCACGGTCCAGAACACGGGCGCGACAACGCCGTCGCTGAAGTTTTCGGCGCAGGAACTCGATGGCGGCGCGGGCGACGCCGGCTGCGTCGAGGCTGGCAACATCGCGGCCGACGATCTGCCCGACCGCGACCCGGCCGGCCGCAAGCCCGCCCGTTCGCAGGGCGTGGGCGACGGCTCGGACATGGGCGAACAGGCTGCGGCCTGCAAGCAGCGAGACGACGAGGGCGAGCTCGACGACGACCAACGGGGGGAAGGCGCGTGACAGCGCGGTGACGATCCAGCCCATTGCACCGCACACCAAGCAGACAACGACGACGGTGAGCACGCCCAGCGCCCGGCGGCGTCCTTCGCCGGCATCTTCGCGATTAAGCGCCCGGTCGAGCCGGTCGATGAGCCGCCCGATCAGGCGGACGGGATGCGGCACGACGCCGAGAAAGCCGGGCCGGCCGCCGATCATGGCGTCGAGAATGAGGGCCGCGAGCAGCAGGAGAAGCGGCGGAACGGTGGCTGCAGCGGATCCCGGCATCAGCATGGCGCGGACTGTCGGCCGAGATGCGGCCCAGCGTCAACGCCATAGCGTCCCGCGCCAGTCCTGCATCAGTCCGATCGCGGAGCATAGCGATGAACCGTTCAGCGCGAGCAGAAGCGATGCGAGGGACAATCGTTGCCGGATCCGGTGCTTTCGCCTAACGTGCGAACTTGCGGGGAGTGGCGCAGCCTGGTAGCGCATCTGCTTTGGGAGCAGAGGGTCGCTGGTTCGAATCCAGTCTCCCCGACCACCACTCCACCAGCCTTCGCGAGCCCCGATCAGGCGGCGACCGCGCTCTTCAGATCGTCGACCTGGCGCCGCAAGGTCTTCAGCAAGCGGGAGTACCCGCCGTTGGCAACGATCGCGCCAAAATCGGCGCGGAGGGTTCTGGCCACTGAAACGTCGTCGATGACAACGTCAAGCACCTTGAAGCCATCGAGGGCGCCGATCCGCCAGTCAAGCGCGATCGGCGACCCGCTCGCCGGGTGTTACGCCTGCGGGGTTGTAGGCAGAGAGGCAAACTTGGCGGAGTACTCACACGCTGTAAAAGGTGGACAGCTGGTGCGTTACCGACACGGGGGTCGGATGCAGTTGTCAGGACACACGGGCAACCGCTATACTTTGGGTTTGCAGCGTGCTCGTGCTTGCGAAGCATAACAAAAATGCGAAACGCGGGCCTGCGCGGGAAATGAGCTCCGGAACGAGCCGTGCGTGTGGGACGCAATTGCTGCGAGGGGGCTTATGCGCGTGCTTCGGCTGGCACTTGTTGCCGGCGCAGCTACGCTCTTACCGTTTGCGACGGCGGCCGCCGCGGCAGAGCGGTGCGCGGCGCCGATCGGCAGGGTTGTCTCGGTACAGGGCAGCGTTGATCTTCAGCGCGAAGCCAGGCACGTCTGGCAGCCTGCCGCGCTCGACCAGGATCTGTGCGTCAACGATCTGATCCGCGTCGGCAACCGCAGTCGCGCCGCCATCGTGCTCCTCAACGACGGCGTCATCCGGATCGACCAGAATACGAGACTTCGTCTTTCCCGTGTCGAAGCCGAGGCGCCATCTCTGCTCGAGCTGATTTTCGGCAAGCTCTATTTCTTTAGCCGACGTTCGCGGGCGCTCAGCGTCAATACGCCTTTCGTCAATGCCGCGGTCGAGGGCACGGAATTTTTCGTCGCCGTCGCAGCCGATCGAGCTCAAATCACTGTTTTCGAAGGCCGGGTCAGCGCCGCCAACGAGCGCGGACGCCTGACGCTGACGGCAGGGCAGTCGGCGCTGGCGCGCGCCGGTGAAAAGCCGGTGGGCGTCCTCCTCGTTCAACCGCGCAACGCCGTCCAGTGGGCTGTCTATTATCCGCCCATCCTGTTCACCGGCCATCCTGGCGCTCCCGGCCAGAAGCCGCCATGGCCGCCGGCGCTGCAGGCGGCGGCCGCGGCCGCCTCACGCGGCGAAACCGAAGCGGCCTTCGCCGCTCTCGACGCCGTCCCAACCGATCAGCGCGGCGCCGACTTTCAGGTTCTGGCGGCTTCCCTGCTGCTTTCCGTCGGACGGCTTCGCGAAGCGCAGGCTGCGCTGAAACAAGCTCTCGACATCGATCCGAAGGCCGCGCGGGCGTATGCGCTGCGTGCGGTGGTCGCCGTGGTCAACGACGCTCCGGCAGCCGCGCTTGCCGACGCCGAGCGAGCGATGAGGCTGGCGCCGGAGTCCGCCGAAGCCGCGATAGCCCTGTCCTACGCCCTGCAAGCCAATCTCCGGCTCGATGCCGCGCGCGACACCCTGCTGAAGGCGGCGGCGGATCATCCGGAAAACGCGCTTGCGTGGGCGCGACTGGCCGAACTCTGGCTCGAACTTGGCTATGTGAACCGAGCCGCGCGGGCGATCGACAAGGCAGCCGCGCTCGCTCCTGATCTCGAAAGGATTCAGACCGTGCGCGGTTTCGTCGCCCTTGCTGGCTTCCGCTATAGCCGCGCGAAGGATGCGTTCCGAAAGGCCGTGTCGCTGGACAGCGCCAGCCCGCTGGCGCGGTTCGGCCTGGGTCTCGCCACCATCCGAGCCGGCGATCTCGGCCGCGGCCGCAACGACATCGAGGTCGCCGCCGGGCTCGATCCGAACCGGTCGCTGCTGCGCTCATACCTGGGCAAGGCCTATTTCGCGGAACGACGCGAGGCGCTCGCCAGCGAGCAGTACGCAATCGCCAAGGATCTTGATCCCCGCGATCCGACGCCCTGGCTCTATGACGCCATCCTCAAACAAAGCGAAAACCGTCCCGTGGAGGCGCTCGACGATCTGGAGCGCTCGATCAAGCTGAACGACAACCGCGCCGTTTACCGCTCGCGCCTGCTGCTCGATCAGGATCTGGCGTCGCGTCAGGTCGGCGTCGCGAGAATCTACAACGACCTCGGCTTCGACGCGCTCGGAGTGACTGAGGCGACGCGCTCGCTGACCCTGGATCCCGGCAACGCTTCGGCCCACCGCTTTCTCGCCGATACCTATGCCACGCAGCCGCGTACGGAAATTGCCCAGGTCAGCGAGCTTCTTCAGGCGCAGCTCCTTCAGAACATTAACATCAACCCGGTGCAGCCAAGCCTTGCTGAGACGCGGCTGAACTTCGCCACCGCTGGCCTGCTCGGCGGCGGCTTCAACGAGTTCTCGCCCGTGTTCGAGCGCAACCAGGTGCGCCTCGATCTGAGCGGCGTGGTCGGCAACAACCAGACCTACGGCAACGAAGCCGTCGTCTCGGCGATCTACGACGGGCTCTCCCTCAGCGCCGGCCAGTTCCACTACCAGACCAACGGCTTTCGCCAGAACAACGACCTCAGCCACGACATCTACAACGTCTTCGCCCAGGCGGCGATCAGCCCGACCTTCAATGTTCAGGCCGAGCTGCGCAGCCGGCGGACCGAGTCCGGCGACCTCCGGCTGAACTTCGATCCGCGCTCGTTTTCGCCGGATCGGGACCGGGATCTCGATCAGGACACCGCCCGCATCGGCGCCCGCTACTCGCCGGCCCCCGGCAACGACGTCATCGCGTCGGTGATCTACAGCAATCGCAATGACAAGCTGACGAACACAGGACGCTTTTCGGCGAACCCTTCACTTTCGACATTGACAGCCGCGCGCAGCAGCGCGGGGTCCAGGGCGAGGCGCAGTGGATCCTGAGCCGGGAGCGCTACAATCTCCGTTCCGGCTTCGGCGCCTACGACATCGACGTCCGACGGCGCAGCAGCTACGAAAGTGAGATCTTTATCCAGCCGAGACGCGCGACGGACGAGACCATCGAGCAGTACAGCGGCTACGTCTACAGCGATGTCGTCCTGCCGGCGGACGTTACCTGGACGCTCGGTCTCAGCTATGACACCTACGAGGAAGGCGATACCGACTTCGACCTGATCGCGCCGAAGTTCGGCGTCCAGTGGGCTGTAACCGACGCGCTGCGCCTGCGCGCCGCGGCGGTGCGGACGCTGAAACCGGCGCTCCTCGCCAACCAGACGATCCAGCCTACCCAGGTCGCCGGCTTCAACCAGTTCTTCGACGATCTCAACGGGACCAAGTCCTGGCTCTACGGCGTCGGCCTCGACGTCCGGCTGGCGAAGCGGCTTTACGGCGGGATCGAGGCGACGCACCGCGATCTGGATGAGTATTTTACGACTTCGACGGGGTCAGCCGATCCACGAACGGCAGAGGAGACCGGCGCGCGCGCCTACCTGAACTGGGCGCCGCACCCTGAGTGGGCGTTCAGCGCCGAGCTGCTTTACGATCGCTACCAGCGCGACGACGATTACCTGGGATCTGCCCAACGACGTGAGCACCTACGCCGCGCCGTTGAGCGTGCGCTATTTCAGCCCGAGCGGCATCTTCGCCGGCGCGGGCGTCAGCTTCGTCTATCAGGACGTGAAGCAGCGGAGCGGCAGTCCCTTTCCCGAAGGCGACGACACCTTCTACATCCTCGACGCCGGCGTCGGCTACCGCTTCCCCCACCGGCGCGGCCTGATCAGCGTCGGGGTGCAGAACGTCCTCGATCACGACTTCAACTATCAGGACGACAGTTACCGGAAGACCGGGAACGACCCGGCGCTCAGCCCCTACATTCCGGATCGAACCATTATCGGGCGGCTGACATTGAACTTCTAGACTTGAACAACAATAAACAGTGAAGGATGATCATTATGTTTTTGCAGGTTGACCCTGGAACACGAAGACGCGGATTCGGACGCTTGTGCATGGCTGTCGGTTCTGTGCGCCATTTCGGCCGTGTGTCTTGCGCCGATCGGCATCGGCCGACACCCACGTTGGCTCCGCCTGCCGCCCCGCCTGGAACGCCGGCGGCGGCGGCTTTGTCCTGGTCGGCAAGTGCAATCGCCGCCGAGCCCACGGAAGGTTGCGTCAAGGATCCGTGCACCGGTAAGTTCATCTGCTGCGACAAGACCAGCGGCAGCCTGAATTGCACGACTATGGAACCGAAGAAGAAGTAGCCGCAGGCGGCCGGATCGGCCCGTCGGCGCGCCTCAACCGGACAGCAGAGGGACAGGCATGGAAACCACCAGCGCACCGCAGACCCGCCACGATCATCCGCGTCGCCCGAGTGATCGGCGGCCCGCAGGCCGAGGTCTACCGGGCATGGACCGACCCGGCGACGAAGCCGACATGGTGGGGCAAGACCGCGCGGGGAAAACTGACCGTCTGCGAGATGGACGTGCGCGTCGGCGGGCGCTTTCGCTACGAGATGACGCCTGCCGGGGGCGGAGGCGCCCGAGGTCGCCGCGGGCGAGCACATCGAGGTGAGCCCGCCGCAACGTCTCGTTTTCACCTGGCCGGGAAGCGCCGATGGCAGCGGTGAAGGGGAAACCGCGGTCACGATCGAGTTCGTCGATCTTCGCGACGGCACGACCCGCGGCGTCGTCACCCAGGAAGGCGTGGTCGATCAACGCATCGCCACGGTCTATCGCGCCGCATGGTCCAACATGCTCCAGGATCTGGCCATGCTCTTTGCCGGGCCGCGCTGAATCGGCGCCGCCCGCTTCGATCGTCGGGACAGGTGTTGCGAGAAATGAGCGAGAACCTCCGCGCCGAGGCCTCTTACGTTAATGCGGACCTGTCGGGGAAACATCACCATCCGGTCCTCGCAATTTCAAAGTTGTCGGAGGAGTGAAAGATGAATAGCGAGGGAGACAGGAGCAGTTCGGAGAATCAGGGCGAAGGTAACCGAGAGGCCGCCAAAGCCTACAACGAAGACACAAAGAAATTCGTCGAAGCCGGCAAGGTCGACGAAAGCGCGGCCAAGGCCAAAGCAGCGGTCGAAGGTGAAGAGAAGACCGAGCTCGACGAAGCTGAGAAGGCCGGGCCTTGAGAAGGCCAAGGAACTCGACCCGAACGTGCACCGCGAGCGCTGACGGACATCCGGCTCTTGCGGCGGCATCGTCCGCGCCTGGTTGCGCGGTCGAGCCCGGCGCGTCCGGAAGGCTGGTGCCGCCGTGTCGAACCTTACTCGCGGGACAAGTAGTACTCGCCATCCCAGTCGCGTCTTCTACAGGATCATGGCAGGGCCTTTGGTCGTCGCCGCGATCATGGGTGCGAGCGCGTCTTCTCAGGCGGGAAAGCTCGGCAGCGCGGCCGCGGCATGCTCGGGCGCGGCCGCCTGCGATGGACGATGCGCTCCGCCGCGACGTCAGGGTTGTGACGCCGAGCGCCGTACCTGATGCGCGCGCGATCCTGAATGCCGCTCAGGCGGAAGACGGCGGGCGCCTGTCATTCGCGGTGGAACAGCCCGGACCAACGGGCCCCGCCGCGATCGACATTCGGATCGATGGCCTGCGCGACTTGGCTATTCCCAGATCTCTCAGCAACGATCTTGTCTACGAAGACATGCGGCGCACCCAGATCGTCGACGATCCGCGGTCGTCGCTCTCGGCGCTGTGGCGGGTGGATGAAGCGACGGTCATCGCCGCCGACCTTGCCTACGATGTCGTCGAACATCGCCTGCCCGATCTGCGCGAAGAGGGCTATCTCCCGCCCGCCTCGGCGCTGAAGCTGAGGGATTACGTCGTCGCTGCGACCTACCTCGATACCTATACCGGGTTCAAGGCCGTCGCCTTCGAACGGCGCGATCCCGACGCCGGGGGACGCTCATCGTATCTACGCGATCGCCGGCACCCAGGTCTTCGTCAATACCGATTTTCGCGACTGGGCCGCCGGCCTGACCATGGCCCGCGCGCACATGGTCTCGACCGCTGCCCTTCGCCTGATCGCCGACGCGGCCGACTATGCCGGTGATCCGGAGCATGGCGGCGAAGTCTTCATCACCGGGCAAAGCCAGGGCGCGCTTACGGCTCAGGGCGTGGGCTTTCTGCTTCAGGAGTATCTCGACGCCGGCGCTGCGCGCGCAGCCTCACCTCGTCCACGTGGTCTCGTGGGGTGCCGTCGGCGCCCTCCAGCCGATCGTCACCATGATCCAGCGCGAGCGCGCCGGCCAGGGCCGTGACTTCCCGCTTTCCTTCGAGCGCCATTGGGCGGCGACGGACCCGGACTATGCCGGGGCCATGGCGGTGTGGAACTCGGCTGAGCCGAACCTGGTCACGCCTCGGCGACGATGCCATCGCGGCTCATATCGGCGTCGTCGCCGCTGAAATGCGGGTGGTCGGTTACTTCTTCGAGATCGATCCCTTCGCCCGCGCCGGGACGTTCCTTGGCACCACGCTGGTTTTCCCCACCGCCTTCGTTCTTCCCGCCGACTGCGAGCAACTCGTTACCGAGCTCATGTTTCAGACCCGCGCCGGCAATCTCGGCATCACCTTGGAATCGCATTTTCTCAAGGGATATCAGCGCGCCGTCGCCCGCGGCGCGCTCGCTGTCGCGCGTCCCGGCCGAGCCCGGGAAGTGGGGCTGGGTCGTCGACCTGCTGCCCACCGGCGATGTGCTCGGCGAATTCTGGTTGCGCGAGATCTACCGCGACAAGGTTCTGTCGACGGACTCCAACTGGCGCGCCTGCAGGAGCGCCGGGCAGTGGCGGACCGAGCGCAACGGGTCGTGCCGCCGCGGCTACTGGCCGGGCTGCTCGCAACGAGCGCCTGTCGAGCGGCGGGGAAGCGGACACTGTCCGTTGAGACCGCGCGCTGGTGTCTGATCGACGCGCCGCCGATCGGCCTCGACGAAAGCGCCGCCATCGCCGCTATATCCGGGCGTTAGCGACCGGCGGTGATCAGGCCGTAACCGCCACCTCCGCCTTGCCGGCGAGGATCGTCGGCGGGTCCGGTTGCAGATCGGCGACATTTTCCTTCAACCACCGCGCCGCCAGATCGTTCGATTCCCGGGCCATTCTCTCGGTGGAAAAGACGCTGAGTGTTGCCATGCTCCCACCGCCGCCGTCGACCGCGTAGTAGGCGATGAAACCCGGGCTCTTTCTCAGCAACGGAACGAAGCTCTCGGCGATCCGGCCGCAGACCTGGCTGACCGAGCGGACGTTATCGTAGCGGCGCACACTGACGTACATTCCCATACTCCTCTGCCTGCAGGCGAAGGCGAAGGCTCGCCAGCCGCGGCGGCACTTCGGACCATCCCCGCCACGGCGGGATTGATCTAGTTGTAGGTGAAGAAACCGCGGCCGGTCTTGCGCCCAAGGTATCCGGCATCGACCATCTGCTTTAACAGCGGGCTCGGCCGGTACTTGGGGTCGTCGAAGCCCTCATAGAGCGTCTGCATGATGTCGAGGATGACGTCGAGGCCGATCAGGTCGGCGAGCGCCAGCGGCCCCATCGGATGATTGGCGCCGAGCTTCATCGCGTTGTCGATGTCCTCCGGCTGGGTCAGGCCTTCGTACAGGCAGTTGATGCCCTCGTTGATCATCGGCACCAGGACGCGATTGACGACGAAGCCATACGAATCCTTCACCACGTGGGGAGTCTTGCCGATGCGCCGGCTCACGTCTTCGATGGCACGGCACACTTCGTCCTGGGTCTGAAGCGCCCGGATGATCTCGACGAGCTTCATCATGCGGGACTGGATTGAAAAAATGCATGCCGATGACCTGGCCCGGCCTTTTCGTCGCCGCGGCGATCTTGGTCAGCGAAATCGACGACGTGTTCGAGGTGAGGATCGCATCGGACTTGCAGATCCGGTCAAGCTCGCCGAACAGCTTCTGTTTCAGGTCGACCTTCTCCAGGGCCGCCTCAACCACCAGATCCCGGTCGGCGAAGTCGTCAATCCTGGTTGTGGTGCGGATCCGCGCCAGCGCCGAGTCACGGTCGTCGGCGCTCATCTTGTCCCGGCTCACCAGCCGGTCGAGGCTCTTGCGGACTGTCTCCAGTCCCCGCTGAACGGCCTGCTCGCTGATATCGCTCATCACGACGTCGAGACCGCCGGCGGCAAAGGTCTGGGCGATGCCGTTGCCCATGGTTCCGGCGCCGACGACGCCGACCTTGTCGATGCTCATGTTTTCCTCCCTGCTTTTGCGGCGGTTCGCCCGCGTGGCGAACCCGTCGACGGTGCGACTGTAGCAGGGCGCGAGGAAATGCGAGCCCTGCGCGATCCGTCAGGGTCGCAGCGGGCTTTTCCGCGGGCGGCGAACGGTCGGGCCGCGATCAAGGCGGGCCCACGAGCCCGGCCCCTTCAGGCGGTCCAGGTGCGAACGTCGCCGATGTCGACGTGGACAAAACTCCGCCTGGGGTAATAGCCGACCCCGCCGCCCCGCATGTCCCGCGCCGTCCGCGCGACATCGCGCGCGCCGACACCGGGAACCATGATGTCGATGGCCTTGGCTTCGATGTGAAGACTGTGCTTTGCGACGGCGCGATTTCTGCGCCCGAGCAGAGCGTTCGTTTCCGCCGAGCGATAGCCCGAAAGCACCTCGAAGGCGCCGCCGGTGCCAAGCCGCTGCCCAAGCGCATAAAGCAGGTCAAGAAGCTGCGGCGAGACCGGCTTGATCTCGTTGATCCGGTAGTCCCGCAGGATATAGTTGATCTGCTTCAGCACTCCCGGGAGGTAGCGCCCATTGGCGAAGTAGATGGCGTTCAACCGCTCGCCGGTATGAGCGTGAAAAAGCGAGAGCACGCGTTCCTGGCGCAGCGGCGCCTTCGCCCAGCTGGGGACCGGAGCCAATACCGCGGCCGCCGCCAGCCCAACGCCAAGAAAACGCCGACGGCCCAGGTGCATATCGTCTCGGTCCCGATCCACGGTCGTGTCCCTTTTATTGTCGCCTAACCGGACAGGCCTTTTTGCCTGTGCGAAATCGGTGCCGTCAAGCAATAGCGTGGGTTCGCAGGCCAAATCGGTGCAATCGGTGGCCGTCAGGAACCACCTTAAACTAACGCAGCCATGCCGCGGTCTCGTCACCGGCCCGGGCGAGGTTCACCTCGTGAGCAGACAAGGCGGCCTCGAGCGTCCGATCGCGGCCATAGATGTCGTCGCGGAATTGCACGGAGCCATCATTGCCACGCCACGCGGTCAGATAGGCCAGATGAACCGGAACCGGCTGGCGGAGCGTGACGGTGCGGGTGTCGCCGGAGGCGATGACAGCGCGCAGCCGCTCCCGGTTCCAGTCGCCGTTCGCTTCCAGGAGCTTCAGCGCGAGCTCCAGCGGCTGCGCCAGGCGGATGCAGCCGGAGCTGAACGCCCGCACCGGCTGGGAAAACAGCCCCCTCGACGGCGTATCATGGAGATAGACGTCAAAGGCGTTTGGAAACATGAACTTCACGCGCCCCAGCGCATTGCCAGGCCCCGGCTTCTGACGCAGCCAGTAGGGAAAGCCGGCCGCCCGCGCAGTAGCCCAGTCAATGCCGGCGGGATCCACCGCGCCGCCGCCGCTGGTGAAGATACTGAAGCCTTTGGCAGCAAGAAAATTCGGGTCCCGGCGAAACCGCGGCAACAGGTCCTTGACAGCGATGATCCGAGGCACCGTCCAGGTCGGGTTCAGCTCCAGGTAGGTGATCAAGCCGCTGAATTCCGGCGTACTGCGTTCCGGCTTGCCGACGATAACGCGCATCTCGAACGCGTCACCGCCGCTGCTCACGTAATTGAGCGTGAATCCCGCCAGGTTAACCAGCAGGTGGGGATCGCCGAGCTCGTCGGGTAGCCAGCGCGCCCGCTCCATGTTGATCAGGATCTGGCGGATGCGCGCCTCTGCCGGAACGGCCATGGCGAGCCGCGTCCGCTCGCCGACGACGCCATCGGGGTTAAGGCCATGGCGCGACTGGAAGCTCTTCACCGCCAGCGTCACGGCGTCGTCGTACACCGCCGGGGCGGCAACACCTGCCGGATCTTCGCGCAGATCGCCCGTCGCTCGCAGGATTGTCCTCAGCAGCAGGACGCCGTCGCCTTCGCTGTCCGGATCGAGGCGATCGAAGGTCGGCACCGGCCAGCCGCCGGCCGCTGCCCGTTCGCGATACTCGCGCAGGGACCGGCGCAGCCCGGCATAGCTTGCATTTGCCGGGACCAGAGCAGAGAGATGGGCTCCCAGATCATCGGCGGCGGCAGCCTCCGCGAGGACGTTTCCGGCGTCGAAGGTCTTGCGCGCCAAAGCGCCCTCCACATCCATACGCTCCGGGACTAGATGCCCCAGGCGCAGGTTGCGGGCGTAACGCAGGAGCGCCGCGCTCAGGTTTACGTCCAGCCTTGCCAGATCGCCGGCGGCGTCGTCGGGCGCGCCGCTCGTCTGCACCGGGATGTAGTCGTCCGGGTCAAGGCCGTCATCTCCCGTCCGGCGGAAGGCCGCAAGCAGCGCCGCAGTGCGCGCACTGAAACCGTTGCCATCGATCCAGGCCGGCGTGAAGCCGCGCTGCATGTAGAAGCTGTGCAACAGTTTGAGCTGATCGGAATCGACGCCTGCAACCCCATCGCCGCCCTCGCCGACAAGGCGGGCAATGGCGACCGCGACATAGGCTGTCGGGATCGCCGTCGATGTCCTGGCTTTTGGCTGCGAACTCCGCACGTTCGCCCACTCGAGCCGGCGGGAGGGGCGAATACATTGCCACAGACTCACCCGGCGCTGTGTTCCCAACCTCGGCGGCAGCCCGCCCGGGTGCGTCCGCTGCTACGCCAACGGCCAGGGCCAAAGCAAAGATCGCGCCGCGCACAACCTTGGACAGCAACTGTTTGCTCCACGAGTCCATGCGGCAAACCCCGCCTCCCGATGACCATCCGCACGAAACGGCGCGCGCAATGAGCGATATGGGAGCGCCACGAACACAACCCAATTAAATTTACCAAACCTATAGTAGTATTTCCTGAAGGCGCGGGCAAGGCCCACGATCAACTGCGCACGAACATGCGCCCTTCAGGCGTCGCCGCAGGATAAGCAGGATAGAATGGGCAGGATTAGTAAGACGGCGCGCGCGGCGGCGACGCGGGTTGCCGCAGCCCGCCTGCCGGCGAAGCCCGCCGGCGCCGGGGCCCCACCTTACGAGACCCTCGGGCCGCGCTCAGTTGTTCGCTTCGACGCCGATCGGCGCGCCGGCAACGACGAAGGCCAGCGACTTCGGGGCGAGCAGGCCGCGCGCCAGCCGATTGACATCGGCCAGGGTGACCGCCTCGATGAGTGCGTTGCGGCGATCGAGGTAGTCGATGCCGAGGTGCTCGAGCTGCATGGACACGAGGATGCCGGCAACTTGGCCGCTAGAGGTGAAGCGGAGCGGGAACGAGCCGGTAAGATAGGTCTTCGCATCGGCGAGATCGCTCTCGTCGGCGCCATCACGAGCGATACCGCTCCACACGCCGCGGATGACCCTGAGCGTCTCGCCCGCTCGCTCGTTGACCGTACCGGCGGTGCCGAGGATCAGCGCGGCATGGTCGAGCGGCGCCAGCCGGGCGTAGACCGTGTAAACGAGACCGCGCTTCTCGCGCACCTCCTGGTAGAGACGCGACGTGAACGGGCCCGAGCCGAGGATGTGCACGAGAACCGTCGCGGCATAGAAGTCCGGATCATCGCGCGGGAGGCCGCGCTGGCCGAAGATGATGGCGCTCTGCGGCGCGCCGGTTGGCACCACCTCGGTCTGGCCGTGGATATTGGGCACGACATCGGCAACCGTCGCCGTATCGCCCGTCGAGGGGAGATCGGCAAAGGTCCGCTGCAGGAGCGTCGCCAGCTCGCCTGCCGTGATGTCGCCGACAACGCCGATGACGAGCCGGTCCTTGGTCAGTCTGGAGGCTGCAAAGATGCGCAGATCCTGCGCGGTGATGGCGGCAAGGCTGTCGGCCGTGCCGCCGGCGGGACGGCCGTAGGGATGATCCGGGAAAGCCATGGCGAAGAAGGCCCGCGACGCAACCGCATCGGGATCCTCCAGGGCCGCACGGGCGGCCGCCTGCAACTGGCTGCGAACACGCGCGACCGGCTCGGCGTCGAACCGGGGCGCGATCAGCGCCTGGCGAAGCAGCGCAAAGGCGGCGTCGCGATGTTCGCTCAGCGTCTCGACCTTGCCGCGAAGGGCGTCGAGGTCGGCATCGAAGCCGAGGGTGATCGCCAGGTTCTCGAGACGCTCGTGGAAGGCCGTCGAGTCGAGGTCGCCGGCGCCTTCGTCGAGCAGCGCCGCGACCATCTCGGCCAGTCCGCTCCTGTCGGCAGGATCCAATGCGGCGCCGCCGCGGAAGGCCAGGCGGGTGGTGACGATCGGATTGGTGTGATCCTCCACAAGCCAGGCCTCGACGCCGCCGCCGGTGACCCGCTGGACTTCGACAGCCTTCGCCGGCGCCACGATCAAGAGCACGGCAACGGCCACCATGGCGGCCACCAGGACCGACAACGTCGTCCGGCGAATGGCGCGCTCGACGAGATGGGATGCGTTCACCGCGCGGCGGCCTGCTGCTCGACCTCGCCGCGCAGGAGCGCGGTCACCGAACCGCCGGGCTTCAGGACCGCTTTCGCCGCGGCGTTGACCTCATCGGCGGAGACCGCGGCGATGCGCGCCGGCCAGCCCTCGACGTGCTCGACCGGGAGCCCGATCGCCAGCGCGCGCCCAAGCACCTGCGCGCCATCGCTGATGGAGTCGCGAGCATAGACAGCCTCCGCCTGCAGGCGGCGGCTTCGCCCGCTCGAACGTCCTCGGCGCTGACGCCGGCTGAGATGACATCGGCTACCACGGCATCAACCGCCGTCTCGATCGCCGCCAGGGACACGCCTTCGCGCGGTTGAACGGCAATGACGAACTGGGACGGGCCGCGCATGTCCGCCTCGTACCAGACCTTGGCCTGGTCGGCGAGCCCGTCCTCGACGACAAGCTTGCGGTAGAGGCGGCTCGACGGTCCGCCGCCGAGAATGCGCGCAAGCACTTCGAGCGGATCGGCCCGTTCGGTCGCGCCATAGACCGCGCTGGGCGCGATGTAGCTCCGACTCCAGGTTTCCTGCCGGACGCGCGGATCGCTGAGCTCGACCCGCCGCGGCGTGATGGCCGGCGGTTCTTGAAGGGCGGTCCGCTTCGGCGTATCCGCCCGCGGGATCCCGCCATAGAAGCGCTCGGCAAGCGGCCGCACCTCTTCGGCGGTCACGTCGCCGGCGACGACCAGGATGGCGTTGTTCGGTGCGTACCAGCGCCTGTAAAAGGCGAGCACATCCGCGACGGCGAGATCCCGGATCTCGTTCTCCCAGCCGATGATCGGCCGCCGATAAGGGTGGTTGAAGAACAGGGTCGCGTCGGCGTAGATGTCGAGGATCGCGCCCGGGTCATTCTCGACCCGCTGACGCCGCTCCTCCAGAACCACCTCTTTCTCCGATGCGATCTGCTCGTCGGTTGAGCACCAGATTGGTCATCCGGTCCGCTTCGAGCCCCATCACCAACGGCAGCCGGTCCTTGGCGACGCTCTGGTAGTAGGCGGTGTAGTCCCAGGAGGTGAACGCGTTCTCCTGGCCGCCGTTGCGCGAGACCAGCGTCGAGAACTCGCCGGGGCCGTGCGCCGGGGTCCCCTTGAACATCAGATGCTCGAGCAGATGGGCGATGCCGGAATGGCCGGCCTGCTCATCGGCGGCGCCGACCTTGTACCAGATCATGTGGGTCACGACGGGCGAGCGGTGGTTGGGGATGACGACGACCTGGAGGCCATTGTCGAGGGTGAACGTCTCCGGGTTGAAGACGGCGGCCCGGCTCTGCCCGCCGAGCAGAAGCGCAATGGCGAGCACGACGACACTGACGAGCCATGTCGTCGACTGCTTCGGCATCACCAATCCTCCTCGACGAGTTTGCTTGATTCCGCTCGCTGTCAACGCGAGCCGCGGCGCGGCGATCCAGAACGGTCCGGAACAGTGAGGCGGATATGGGGTCGTGCTTAGGCGGCGGGCAACAACCGCAGCCCTGGCGAGGCAGTCCCCCACGGTGCCCCGGCTCTAGAATATCCCTTCGAGCAAGGCGCGGGGTTTGCGCTCGATCGTCGGGGTGGCGCCGGCGACGATCGGCTTGCCGAGCGCCTGATTATCCTGGATGCGGCGGGCTTCCTTGGCCGGATCGACGACGGCGCCGTATTCCTTAGGCTTGCTCCAGAACATCAGCCGGTCGGTCATCGACTTGTCCGCGTCGGCGAGAATGGTGGTCTCGCGGTTGACGATGGAGCGGATGTTCGGATCGGCGTTGATCCCGCCGGTGCGGTCGAGCAAGCGCGGAGAGCCCGGCGGACTGGGCCGCGGCCGCGCTGGCGCCGGCCCGATAGGCGGTCGCGTCGGCGCCAGGATCGGCCACGCCGGCGCTACCGAGCAGCGCCTGGCGGGCATCCGCGCGCGCCGTCGTGGCTTCCGGAGCGGCCCCGGCCACCGGCGGCTGGAGCGTGAAGTTCGGCGGAACGCTGAGCGGCGTGCGTTTGTAGACGGTGAACTCGTCGGGCGGACGCTTGCCCTGACCGGCCAGCTCCCGCACCGACTGGCAACCGCCGACGACCAGTGCCAGGGCAACGAACGCAAGCCGGCCACCAATGATGCCTCATGATCTCAAGCGCCCCTACGGTGTCTCTTCGGGAAGTTTACGGACATCCGCCCGCGCAAACAAGGAATCGGCAACCAGTATCACGGCGCCGATGGTAATCGCGGAGTCGGCGACGTTGAACGCCGGCCAGTGGAAGCCGAAGGCGTGAACGTCGAGAAAGTCGAAGACAGCGCCGAAGCGCAGCCGGTCGATCACGTTGCCGATGGCCCCGCCGATGATCAGACCGAGGCCAAGGGCGATCGTTCGCCGGTCGGTCCTCGTCAACCAGATCGCCAGAACGACCGCGATGGAAAGGGCGAGGACGGGAAGAACCCAGGCGTTGAGCGGCGAATCGTTGTTGAACAGGCCAAAGCTGACACCCCGGTTCCAGCCGACGACGAGGTTGAAGAACGCGGTCAGCTCGATGACCCGCGGCGGACGCATGATCCCCATGATCGCCCACTTGCTGAGCTGATCGGCGACGATCACCGACCCGGCGAGGCCGAGGCCGAAGACAAGGTGGCGCACCTGCTGCATCGCGGAGGCGGGCGGCCTACTCGGCCGCCGCCAGATCGCCGCCGACGGCGTCGGCGCAGCGCGCGCAGATATCCGGATGAGCCGCGTTCCGGCCCACCTCTTCCAGCACCTGCCAGCAGCGCTCGCACTTGCGGCCCTCGGCCGGAGCAATGACCACCGCCACCCCCGGAACATCGGCGATGCGGAAGGCGTCATCCGGCGCCGGCCCGCTTTCCAGCGCAGCCGTCGAGGTGATGAACAGCTCGGCCAGATCGATGCCGCGGATCGCGTCGTGATACTCCGGCTCGGCATAGACGACCGCGCGGGCCTGGAGGCTGGAGCCGATCCGTCGCGCCGCGCGTTCGACCTCAAGGGCGCCCGTCACGACCCGGCGCAGCCGGCGCAGAAGCGCAGAACGCGCCGCCAGCGCGTCGTCACGCCATTCGCCCGGCAGTGTCGGGAAGGTGCGCAGATGGACGCTCGAATCCTCGCCCGGGTTGCGGGCCAGCCACGCTTCCTCGGCGGTAAAGCAGATGAACGGCGCGAGCCACGCGGTCAGGCAGTCGAAGACGGTGTCGAGGACGGTGCGCGCGGCCCGCCGCCGCGGCGAGTTCGGCCGGATCGCAATAAAGGCTGTCCTTGCGGATGTCGAAGTAGAACGCCGAAAGCTCCACGGCGCAGAAGGTGTGCAGCTCGGCGAACAGGCCGTGGAAGGCGAAGTCGTCGCAGGCCTTGCGCAGGCCCTGGTCCAGCTCGACCAGGCGATGGAGAACCCAGCGCTCCAGCTCGGGCATCTCGGCGACCGCGATACGCTCACTGGCCGCTGAACCCGGCGAGATTGCCGAGCAGGAAGCGCAAGGTGTTGCGCAGGCGGCGGTAGACGTCGGCGTGCTGCTTGAGGATGGCCGAACCGATGCGCAGATCCTCGGCGTAATCGGAGCCGACCACCCACAGGCGCAGGACATCGGCGCCGTGGTTCTCGACAACGTCCTGCGGCGAGATCACGTTGCCGCGCGACTTCGACATCTTCTCGCCGTCCTCGCCCATGACGAAGCCGTGGGTAAGAACCGCATCGAAAGGCGCGCGGCCGCGGGTGCCGCAGGATTCCAGCAGCGACGAGTGGAACCAGCCGCGATGCTGGTCGGAGCCTTCGAGATAGAGCGAGGCTGGCCAGCGCAGGTCCGCGCGCGGCTCGAGGACGAAGCTGTGGGTCGCGCCGGACTCGAACCAGACATCGAGAATGTCGGTGACCTGTTCGAAATCGGCCGCGTCGTAGTCCGGACCGAGGAAGCGGCGCGGGATCCGAGGTGAACCAGGCATCGGCGCCTTCAGCGGCGAAGGCCTCCGCGATCCGGTCGAGCACGCGCGGATCACGCAGCGGCTCGCCGGTGGCGCGGTCGACGAAGACGGTGATCGGCACGCCCCAGGCGCGCTGGCGGGAAATGCACCAGTCGGGCCGGGTCTCGATCATCCCGCGCAACCGCCGCTGCCCGGACGGCGGGGACGAAGCGGGTCGCATCGACCGCCGCCAGCGCCACGTCGCGCAGCCCGGTCTTCTCCATCGAGATGAACCACTGCGGCGTGTTGCGGAAGATCAGCGGCGCCTTCGACCGCCATGAGTGCGGATAGCTGTGGACCAGCGTACCCGACGCGAGCAGCGCGCCGGCGTCCTTGAGCGCGGCGACGACGGCCGTGTTGGCGTCGCCCTCGTGGCCGTCGGCGCTGAGCACGCAGCGGCCGGCGAACAGCGGCACATGGTCGAAGAAGGTTCCGTCCGGCCCCACCGTTTCCGGGACCGCGACGCCATGACGCAGGCCGAGCTCCCAGTCGTCGGCGCCGTGGCCGGGGGCGATGTGGACGAAGCCGCTGCCGGTTTCGGTATCGACGAAGTCGGCGGACAACAGCGGTACCGGGAAATCGTAGCCGCCGGCGTGGAGCGGATGGCGACAGACCGTTCCGGCGAGATCGGCGCCGCTGAGGCTGTCGACCTCCTCGTGTTCGCTGATGCCGGCGGCGGCGCACACGGCCTCGGCGAGATCGCGCAGGACGACCAGCCGCTCGCCCGTGACCGCAAGGCTGTCCGGCATGCGCCGCCTTGACCTCGATGACCGCGTAGACGCAGTCCGGCCCGTAGGCGACCGCCCGGTTGCCCGGCATGGTCCACGGCGTCGTCGTCCAGATCACCACCGCCGCGCCTTCGAGCACCGGCCGCGGCGCCCGCTCCACGGGAAAGCGGACGAAGATCGTCGTCGAGGTGTGGTCGTAGTATTCGACCTCGGCCTCGGCCAGGGCCGTGCCTTCGACGATCGACCACAGCACCGGTTTGGCGCCGCGGTAGAGCGCGCCGTTCATCAAAAAAGCGCCGAGCTCGCGGACGATCTGCGCCTCGGCCGCCGGGTTCATGGTCGAATACGGCCGTTCCCAGTCGCCGAGGACGCCCAGGCGGCGGAACTCGGTGCGCTGGATGTCGATCCAGTTCGCGGCGAACTCCCGGCACTCCTGGCGGAACTGGACGATCGGCACCTCGTCCTTGTCCTTGCCGGCGGCGCGGTAGCGTTCCTCGATCTTCCACTCGATGGGCAGGCCGTGGCAGTCCCAGCCGGGGACGTAGTTGGCGTCCTTGCCCAGCATCTGCTGCGAGCGGTTGATGACGTCCTTGAGGATCTTGTTCAGCCCGGTGCCGATGTGGATGTTGCCGTTGGCGTAGGGCGGGCCGTCGTGGAGGATGAACTTCTCGCGGCCCGGCCGAGGCCTCGCGCAGCCGCTGGAACAGCCCCATGGCCTCCCAGCGGGCGAGCATCTCGGGCTCGCGGCGCGGCAGTCCCGCCTTCATGGGAAAGTCGGTGCGGGGAAGGAAGACGGTCGACTTGTAGTCCAAACCTAAAATCCCGATCCGGTTCTGACGGTGCGCGCCATCGGCAGCCGCCGGTCGCCGTCGCGCAGCGACTGGCGGGCGCGAGCGACATCGTCGGCGATTTGTGCCCGCAGGGCCTCGATGCCGTCAAATTTCTTTTCCGGCGCGAATGTACTCAGCGAGGGCGACGCGCATCCGGCGGCCGTAGAGGTCGCCCGCGAAGTCGAAGATGTGGGTTTCCAGCAGCACCTCGCTGCCGGCGAACGTCGGCCGCCGGCCGAGATTGGCGATGCCGTCGAACCAGGTCGGCGCGCCGTCGTCGATGACGCCGACGCGGACGGAATAGACGCCGTGGGCGGGATGGATGTAGTCGCCGAGACGGACGTTGGCGGTCGGAAAGCCGATGCTGCGTCCGCGCTTGTCTCCCTCGACCACCTCGCCTTCGACCTCGAATGCCCGGCCGAGCAGCCGCGAGGCGACGGCCGGCTCGCCGCGGCGAAGGTAGTCGCGAATGCGGGTCGACGAGTAGCCCTCGCCGTCGCCATCGCGCACCTCCTGAACGCAGGTGAAGCCGAAGCCGAATTCGTCGCCGAGCCACAGCAACAGTTCCGGCGTGCCCTTGCGGCCCTGGCCAAAGGCGAAATCATGGCCGCAAATGACGTGACTGGCGCCGAGACCGCGTACGAGCACGTTCTCGACGAAGCTTCGCGCCGACACCCGGGCGAAATCCGCGTCGAAGGGAACCACGACGAGCAGGTCCGGTCCCAGCGCTTCGATCAGCCGCGCCTTCACCGGAAACGGCGTCAGCCGGAAGGGCCCGCCCTCGGGCGCGAAGACCGACCGCGGATGGGGCTCGAAGGTCAGAACAGCCCATGGGATCGCCGACGCGTGCGCAATCCGCCCGGCCTCGCCGATGACCGCCTGATGCCCGAGGTGGACCCCGTCGAAGTTGCCGACAGCGACGGCGGAGCCGCGGAGCTTGGCGGGCAGGCCCTGGTGGGTTCGAAAAAGCCGCATGAACCTTTACCTGCCCGCCATTGCGCGCGGGGTCAAGCCCTTGGCGAGCCGCCAGCTTCTGGACGGCTAGCCCTTGCTCGGGACCATGATGAGCGCCTCGCCCTCGATGACCGTCTTGTCGCCGACGGTGCAGACCGTGTCGAACTCGGCGAACTTCTTGTTGGGGATAAGCTTACGCACGGTGACGCGGGCCATCAGCGTGTCGCCGACCTTGACCGGCGCCTTGAACTTCAGCGTCTGGCTGACGTAGATGCAGCCCGGGCCGGGAAGCTTGGTGCCGAACACCGCCGAGATGAAGGCCGCGCCGAGCATGCCGTGGGCGATCCGGCCCTTGAACATGGTCGCCTTGGCGTACTCGTCGTTGAGGTGGACCGGGTTGGTGTCGCCGGAGACGCCGGCGAAGATGCAGATGTCGGCGTCGGTGATGGTCTTGCCGAAGGTGTCGGTCATGCCTTCGGAAAGATCCTCGAAATAGTAGCCGTTCAGTTCGTCCATGGCCATGGCTGGGTCCCCTCTGCGCCGGGTGCCGCTCGCCGTGTGGTTGGCGTTGCGGCATATGGTTGGCTTTGTTGCGGCGCAATCGTAGCCCCTGCCGCCGGCGGTCGCAACAGACCCGCGTCCAGGTGCGCCCTGCCTCACCCGGCACGCGGCCGGCGCGGAACCAGGCGCGGGGTCGCGCGCAGTTCGCCGCCGGTGCGTCGCCTCCTGCGCGGGGCAGGCTCGCCTCCCGTCATGTCCGCCGCGGGCTTCCGCTTCGCAGCTTTGACGGGCTGCTCTGTGGCGGCCGTGTCCGCGTCGAACAGGTCGCTGCGGTTCGCCCGGCCGCGATCGCGCGCCTCGATCAGGGTGAGCGTGCGCTGAACGGTCGGGTGGCGATCGGGACAGCTCGCGCACTTGAGCAGGTGGATCCGGGCGATGGCGCGGATCCGCGCCGCGATGGTCGGGTAGCGGTGACGGGGCTCGCACCAGCGGGCATAGGCGGCGACCGTCCACGGATGGGCCGGCAGCGGCCGCAGACCGCGGGCGCGACACCATCGGACGAAATCCAGCCACGGAGTCGGCAAAGCGCGACCGCTCAAGAGCACCATCCGGCCACACGCATAAGTCGCGGAGGATACCCGTTCAGGAGCCTTTCTGGGAAGCGCTCCGCGCCTGGCGTTGGCCGAGCTTTGTCCGGGCCCTGCCGATCTCGCCGGCCGAGCCAGGCGAAGCGGGCCGAGAGCAGGCTGACCGAGACGATGCTGGCGACCAGCGTCGCCTCGAACAGCCCCAGGGCGCCGCGCTGGGCGGGGAAAGCGAGGACGTAGGCCAGCGGGATCATGATCCCGAGATAGCTGATGGAGTGCAGCACCGTCGGCGCCCAGGTCTCGCCGCGCCCGCGCAGCGCGTTGGCCATCACCCCCTGGCCGCCGTCGACGATCAGGATCCAGGCGCAGAACGCGATCAGCGGCGCGGCGGCGGCGCGCAGGCCGGGATCGGTGGTGTAGCCGGCGGCGATCAGGTTCGGGGCGACGGCGAAGACCGCGGCGAACACCGGCCATGGCGAACCCGCAGACGGCGAGGCCGATCCATCCGGCCATGGCCACCTCCGCGCTGATCGCCGCGGCCGTGGGCGATACCGACGCGCACCGCGGTCGCTGCGCCGATACCGACGGCGGCCATGAAAACGATCGAGATCAGGTTGAGCGCGATGGCGAAGGCCGCCAGCGGCAGCACCCCCAGCCAGCCGGCGAAAACGTTGAGCGTGGCGAAGGCCGCGCCCTCGACGCCGATACTGGCGGCGGCGGCGTAGCCGAGGCGGCGCTGGTGCCGCCACGCCCGCCACGGCGTCCGCGCGCCGCCGCGAACGCCCAGGCGCTCTGCGTCGGCCATGGTCCAGACATAGGCGACGAGGCCGACGGCGAGGAAGACGCGCACGCCGGTGGTCGCCCAGGCCGAGCCGACCGCGCCCATTGCGGGCAGGCCCAAGTGGCCGTAGACGAAGATCCAGTTCAGCCCGACGTTGACGACGTTGCCGCCGATCATCATCGTCATGCCGGGCAGCGGCCGGCGCATCCCCTCGAGGAAGAACGTCGTGGTCAGGAACAGGGTGTAGGCGGGCAGGCCGAAGCCGATGACGCGGACCACGGCGCCGCCCTCGCGGGCGAGCGTCCGGCGTCTGCCCGAAGGCGCGCAGCATCGGCTCGCCGAAGGCGCAGATGCCGGCGCCGGCGAGCCCCAGCGCCAGCGCGTAAGCCAGCGAGCGCCGCCAAACGGCGCCGCAGGCCGACGCCCGCGCCGCTGCCGAAGGTCGCCGCGGTGACGACCAGCGTGCCCATCAGCAGGCCGACGAAGACGAGCACCAGCACGGTGATCGGCGCCAGGCCGATGCCGAGATAGGCCAATTGCTCGGCCGAGTAGCGCCCGACCATGACCGTGTCGACCAGGGCCATGACCATCACCCCGGAGCGGGCGACCACAACCGGGGCGGCAAGCCCGACGAGATCGCGAACATGGCTCCTGAAGCCGCCGCGCCAGCGGCCGGAGCGCGATCCGCCCGCCGCGAGGAGCGCCGGCGCTTCGCCGTCGGCAGCCGCCTGCCGCCGCTGGCAACCCGGAGCCGACGCGCCTAGGGTTTTCGTTGACGTTCAGGGCCGTTAGCCTATATCCGTGCTCAGGGTCTGTGGGGTGGAAGACCTTAATATACGGGGCGCAGCAGGGGTTCGCTGGCAATAACCCCGAGAGCGATATACTCGCGATCAATCTACAGGGGGAGGCAATGGGAGCACCCAATGAAGGTCGTTAATACGGATATCGTCATCATCGGTGCCGGCGGCGCCGGACTGCGCGCCGCCATTGCCGTCGCCGAGGCCGATCCAACGCTCAACATCGCGCTGGTCTCCAAGGTCTATCCGATGCGCAGCCATACCTGCGCGGCCGAGGGCGGCGCCGCCGGCGTGGTCAAGGAAACCGACAGCCTCGACTATCATTTCAACGACACCGTTTCCGGCGGCGACTGGTTGACCGATCAGGACGCGGTCGAGCTGTTCGTCAACGAGATCCCGAAGGAGCTGACCCAGCTCGAGCATTGGGGCTGCCCGTGGAGCCGCGAGGAAGTCCGGCAAGGTGGCGGTGCGGCCGTTCGGCGGCATGAAGATCATGCGCACCTGGTTCGCCGCCGACAAGACCGGCTTCCACATGCTGCACACGCTGTTCCAGACCTCGCTGAAGTACTCCTCGATCCGCCGGTTCGACGAGTATTACACGACCGATCTGATGATGGACGACGACGTCTGCCGCGGCTGCACCGCGATCGAGATGCGCTCCGGCGAGATGACCCTGTTCCTCGGCAAGACGGTGATCATCTGTTCCGGCGGCGCCGGGCGAATCTTCCCGTTCACCACCAACGGCGCGATCAAGACCGGCGACGGCATGGCCATGGCCTACCGCGCCGGCGTGCCGCTGAAGGACATGGAGTTCGTCCAGTATCATCCGACCGGACTGCCCGGCAGCGGGATCCTGCTGACCGAGGGCTGTCGCGGCGAGGGCGGCCTTCTCGTCAACAAGGACGGCTACCGCTACCTGCAGGACTACGACCTGGGCCCGCCCGATCCATGGCCGCGGCTCAAGGCGATGGAGCTGGGCCCGCGCGACCGGCTCAGCCAGGCCTTCTACCATGAGCAGAAGAAGGGCCGGACCGATCCCGTCGAAGTGGGGCGACGTCGTCTATCTCGACATGCGCCACCTGGGCGAGAAGAAGATCAACGAGCGCCTGCCGCTGGTCCGCGATCTCGCCCGCAGCTACGTCGGCGCCGATCCGGTCACCGATCTCGTCCCGGTCCGCCCCGTCATTCACTACATGATGGGCGGCATCCACACCGACATCAACGCGGCGACGCCGATGTCGGGCCTGTATGCCGCGGGCGAATGCGCCTGCGTCAGCATCAACGGCGCCAACCGGCTCGGCTCCAACTCGCTGGGCGAGCTGCTCGTCTTCGGCGCGCGCGCCGGGCTGCACGCCGTCGAGTACGTCAAGACCGCGGGATCCATGGAACGGCGACGCGCTGATCGAGAAGCAGGCCGGCGACGCGGAAAGCCGGATCAAGGCGCTGTTCAAGCGCACGCGGCGGCAAGCAGCGGGTCGCGGCGCTGCGCCGCGACATGAACATGACGCTGGAGGAGGGCTGCGGCATCTATCGCGACGAAGCCAGCCTGATCGATACCTGCACCAGGATCGCCGACGTTCGCGCCCGCTACCGCGACGTCCGCCTCGAGGACAAGAGCAACGTCTACAACACCGACCTCTATCAGACCCTGGAGCTGGGGGCGATGATCGAGGTCGCGCAGACGGTCGCCGTCTCCGCCCTGCAACGCAAGGAATCGCGCGGCGCCCACCAGCGCCTCGATCACGTCGCCCGCGACGACGAGAACTACCTCAAGCACACGATGGCGTTCTACAACCCGAACGGCGATCCGCGCATCGACTACGCCAACGTCGTCATCACCAAGTCGCAGCCGGCTGCGCGTGTTTACGGAGGTGCCGCCGCATGAGCGAGCGACAGATCGAACTGGAGGTTCTGCGCTACCGTCCGGAGATGGACGACAAGCCGTTCTTCCAGACCTATTCGGTGCCGTGCGAGGAAGAGTGGGTCGTCCTCGACGCCCTCAACTACGTCAAGGACGAGATGGACCGGACCCTCAGCTACCGCTGGTCCTGCCACATGTTCGTCTGCGGCAGCTGCGGCATGGTCATCAACGGCGAGCCGAAGCTGGCCTGCAAGGCGTTCCTGCGCGACTACCAGAGCAAGATCCGGGTCGAGCCGCTGCACAACTTCCCGATCGAGCGCGATCTGGTCATCGTCCAGGACGACTTCATCGAGAAGCTGGAGAGCGTCAAGCCGTACATCATCCCGAAGCAGGAAAAGCCGATCGAGGACGGCGAGTACCTGCAGACGCCGGCGCAGCTCAAGGCCTACAAGCAGTACTCGATGTGCATCAACTGCCTGTTGTGCTATTCGGCCTGCCCGCAGTACGCGCTCGAAGAGAAGTTCGTCGGCCCGGCGGCGTTGGCGCTGGCGCATCGCTACAACATGGACTCGCGCGATGTCGGCCGCAGCGCCCGCGAGCACGTCGTCGCCAGCCACGACGGCATCTGGGCCTGCAGCTTTGTCGGCGCCTGCTCGCAGGTCTGCCCCAAGGATGTCGATCCGGCGGGCGCGATCCAGCAGGTCAAGTTCACGAGCGCGGTCGACTACCTGACCTCGTTCCTTCCGGGAGGAAAGCGATGAGCCGGAAGCCCTACCACCGGGAAATGTCGAAGACGACGTGGTTCCTCAAGCAGAGCCGCTACCAGCACTACATGCTGCACGAGATCAGCTCGATCTTCGTCGCCATCTATGTCGGCGTCCTGATCGTCGGGCTGTTCCGCCTGGCGCAGGGGCCGGAGGCCTGGGACTGGCTGGCTCGCGGCGGTGACGAGCCCGCATCGGGATCATCTTCCATATCCTCGTGTTCATCTTCTCGATCATCCACACGACCTCGTGGTTCAAGGCGGTGCCGCAGGCGATGCGGATCCAGCGCGGCGACGAGATCGTGCCCGGCAAGCTGATCATCGGCGCCCACTACGGTGTCTGGGCGGCGGTCTCCGTTGTCGTTCTTCTCGTGGCGGGAGTGGCATAGGCAATGGCACGTTCGGCAAAAGCGGTTCCCTGGTTCCTGTTCGCGGCCGGCGGTACGGTCATCGCGTTCATCCTGCCGGTGATGATCTTCGTCACCGGTCTGGCTCCGGCCATGGGCCTGTTCGGCGACGCGTTGTCCTATGAGACCATGCACGCCTTCGTCGGCAACTGGCTGATCAAGCTGATCCTGCTCGGGATCATCGTCCTGGCCGCATGGCACGCGGCCCACGGCTGCGGGTCTGCGCCCACGACTTCGGCATTCGCGCCGATGGCCCGGTCTCCATCGTCGTCTACGGCCTCGCCGCCATCGCATCGGCCGCGACCATCGTCGCGCTGCTGATGATCTGAGCTTCGTCGGTTCTCGCACGACGAAGCGGAAAAGGCGGGCTCCGGCCCGCCTTTTTCTATGGCTCGCCGGCGAGCGTCAGGGACCGGCGACACCGGCTATCCGCCACGGCGTTGGCGATGTCTTCATCCATGCGTTTCTCCAGGTGCGCTATGTCAACCTGGCGCAGAGCGATAGAAAAGTTGCCCGC
The DNA here is from genome assembly GCA_963789785.1 of uncultured Alphaproteobacteria bacterium. Lineage (GTDB taxonomy): Bacteria > Pseudomonadota > Alphaproteobacteria > Rhodospirillales > Defluviicoccaceae > JAEULH01. The sequence goes on from CAWBNC010000044.1 coordinate 156,355, forward strand.
CAGCGCCCGCACCCGCAGTGGCGGGAGTAGCGCGCCGCTTGATCTGTGATCTCTGGTCGCGCCCTCAATGGCGATCTCCCTCACCGAATGCTCTCTACGCCCTTGGCCGAGCGATCCGACACGGACCGCAATCCGTCGGCTCCCTTTTTTTGTTAGCCGTTTGCGTACAGCTCTCCAGAAGCGGACACTTCCCAGACTTTCGACGCGAAAAGACGACCCACCGCTTCTGGCTTGGCGCTGCCTTTTCTGTCGCGATATGCTGAGCTGTACTATGACGACCAGGTATTTGGGGAGCCTCTCGGCACAGAATAGTGTCCAAACCAATTGTTACAGCGCGCTAAAGTGCAATCTTAGGAAAAGCCAATGGCTGCGAAAATAGACGTAATCCTCAGGCAGATCGACGATGTTCTGAAGACTTACGAGCACGATTCGCCGCACCGTAACCAAGATAATGATGATGATAGGAAAATTGTGACGGCCGAGGCAAATACGCGATTGAAAGCCACAATTGATAGACTTGCCGTTTCGTCTTGTGCTTACAAAGAAGGTGCAGATTCGCTTGTAAAGCACTATGGCGTGTCTAACCCATATACGATTAACAGGCTGCTGAAATGGCGCCTGGTTGCCCGGATCTTCGCGGTTGGTGTGGGGTCATTTGCTTGCGCTGATGCTGGCTACCGTCGTTGCTACCGTCGTTTGGCCGGGAGTTTTCGGGCGCTGAGGACACTCCGGACGGAGTTCGGCCGTCAAGCCGGGGCTTTGAGCAGCTTTGGCAGCCGGACGAGATTGTAGGCGGCCATGGCGAAGGTGAACTGCCAGTCGATCTTCGCCAGCCCGCGGTGGCGGGCCTTGCTGAGCCCGGCGATGGTCTTGGCCCAGCCGAAGGCCTCCTCGATGCGCTTGCGGATGCGCAGGCTGACCGTGTAGCCGGGATCGCGCGCCGTCTCGTCGTCGATCGCCGAGCGCCGGCCGCTGAGGTTCTGCGCCACGTGCGCGGTGACGTCGATCTCGCCCAGCTCGGCTATGAAGTCCTGGGCGTCGTACCCCTTGTCGGCGCCCAGCGTGATCGGCTCCGGCCGCCCCGGCGCCTCCGCGTGCGGCGTGATCAGCTCCACGGCGGCCAGCCGCTCGGCGTGGCCCGAGGCGCGGGTGGCGACGGCGCCGACGATCAGCCCGTTGCGGTTCTCCATCAGCGCATGCCCCATGAAGCAGAGCTTCGCCTCCTTGCCGCGGCCCTTGCGGTAGAGCCTGGCATCCGGATCGGTGGCAGACGCATGCGTCTCGTTGCCGCGCTTCTGCCCGCGGAAGTCCTGCTCGCCATTGCGTCCCGCATCCGGCGGCGCTCCGGAGCCGTCCTTGGGGCGGAAGCTCTTGGTGCTGGCCCAGGCCTCCAGCAGCGTGCCGTCCACCGAAAAGTGCTCGCCGGACAAGAGCGTCTTCACCTTCGGCTGCGCCAGCACCCCGGCCAGAAACTTCACCGCCACATCGCCTTCCAGCAGCCGGTCGCGGTTCTTGGTAAAGGTCGTCGCATCCCACACCGGATCGTCGACGCCCAGGCCGACGAACCAGCGGAACAGAAGGTCGAACTCGATCCGCTCCACCAGTTGCCGCTCCGAGCGGATCGAATAGAACGCCTGCAACAAGAGCGCCCGCAGCAGCCGCTCCGGCGGGATCGAACTCGCGGCCATGGGGCGAATACAGCCCGTCGAACTCACCCGAGAGCCCGGCCAGCGTCGCGTTGACAATGCCGCGGATCACCCGCAGCGGATGATCCGCACGGACCCGCTTCTCCAGGTCCACATAGCTGAACAGCCCCCCACGAACCGTGTCGCTCCCGCGCATCCCGACCTCCAATCACCACCAACCCGAGATCAGGAATTACGAACGCGCAAAAACCGCCACCCTTTTCAGCAGCCTGTTAAACTTTTGGTTGGGATACTCAAGGCACTTCGCGCTGACTATGATTTTGCATATCTGCAAGCTGTCGAATTCAATCATCGTGCTGACTTATTCGCTGACTTTCTTGAAATGGGGAGCACTCTACTACTCTCAGGGGTACAAGGATCCCGCTTCTGTGATAATCGGCAGCGTCTTGGAAGAACACCTGAGAAAGCTATGTGCTAAGAACAGTATTCCAACATCGAATAGCCACTCACCCAAGAAAGCAGATACGCTGAATTGCGAACTTGTAGGCGCGAGCGTGTACACGAAGCTAGACCAAAAGAACGTTACAGCTTGGCTTGACCTTCGGAATAAGGCCGCACATGGCCGTTACTCCGAGTACACGCAGCAACAGGTGGATCTTACTTTCCCAGTCGGTACGAGATTTTCTCACGAGGCATCCCGCGTAGCATGGCGCTGCGCTGCCAACAGCCGTCAATCGGGACGTGAGTGACGGCGGGGCTAGCCCTGTTACAAGGCTTCTGTCGTGTTGTGTTAGCCCGGGGGGTCATCTCTGCATGGCTGCTAAATGTCCGAGTGCGCCTGTTGATTGCATGCAACGGTGACCGCCGCTCACACGCTTGAACGGGCGATAGGATGTAACGAACAGCAACGGCTGAAATGAAAGTAAATCACCGATCACCGTCGCGGCGGGGAATGACACGTTTGCTGGGACGCCCAACGCGCCATCGCGACACCGACGCGGCCCTGATTCCCGCCGAGCAGGCCCCGCCGTGCGGGCGCGAGTGAGCGGGCCGGCTCCCGCCGGCCGGGCGAGACCATCTCTCATCGCCGGGTCGGATGGAGCGCATCCACCCGCCGGCAGAAAGCTGATCGATACGGAATTATGGGAGCGTCCCGGGCTCATGCATCCGGGAACGGGATGCGCTAGGCTTCGTAGCGGGTCGGCGGTCCGAGGTCGTCGAAGTGGAAAAGCGAAAAGGCCCGTTGTCCGTTGAAATCAAGAATACGCAACTGATCGGTTTCGTGCACATCACGTGCGACGACGGCAAAATGGGTGCCGTACCGCTCCCTGGCCATCTCGACCGGTATGTCGTAGGCGATGAATTTATCGATCCCTTTCGACGCCAACTCCTTGAGCAGCGCCGGAGCGGTCGGCGAATCCGCCGACGTCAGAATGACAACGGGTCCGCCCCCGGTCAGCAGCAGCATAACCTTCATATGGTCGTCTCCTTTCGTCTACGATTGAACGGCGTCGCCTACGCCTGCGTCCGGCGCGCCTATACCACAGCCACCGCGCCAGCGCCACATCCGGGAGGTGCCGAGGATCATGCCGGCAGCTCCGGAAGCGCGGCTCGCGCGTTCGCCACGACCTTCAGAATTGATAGCGACGCAAGACCGAAAGCGACGATATGGCGCCGACGAACTTGTTTGTCTCCGGATCCACGACCGGCAAGCGCAGCTTGCCGCCGGCCAGAAGCCTGATGGCATGCGCCAGCGGGGTCTTGGGATGCATGATCGGGAGATCGTGCTCAACGAATTCGCCGACGCGACGGCCGAGATGCGGCGCGATCCGATCGTCCACGTCGACAACCGTCTCATTTTCGGCCTCCTCGGCCGACTGCTCGACCTCCCCGTTTTCGGGCAGAAGCAGCTTGGCGAGGGTAAAAGTGGTGATTTCGCCAACATACTCCCGCTCGGCATTGACGATGAGCAGCTGCTGGCGGTGGTGCTTGATCATGATCGCCATTGCCTCGGCGAGCGTGGCCGTCTCGAGTACCGTCGGGGTCGATCGCACCATGTAGTGCTGGCAAAACATCGGCTTGTCTCCAAATTCCGTCGCGTGAGCGCCTCACCGGCGTCGACACACCCGAGATCGAACCAACGATGATCACGATCCGCGTGCACGCCATGCCGCCGCGGCATGGGCCACAAATTGGGCGTTCCTGGCCGGCTCGCATTCTATAAACCATTCTCATGCCGTTGCCAGTCTGCGGCGCGTCAATGGCGCTTTGCGATGCAAGACCATGGAAGAGCCAGCGTCGCCAGACGCGTACACGTAACTGCAACGCATTCTCCGGCGCTGGACGGATGCTGGCTTAGCAGGTACAAGGGCGCCTGCATTCAAATGCTTCGGGTTCCGGCGCCAACCGAACCGGCGAAACATGATGACCGGGAATGGGCACGCGTTTTGAACCAGACGCTTTGCTGACGATCCTCCTCCGTGCGGGGGATGCTTCGGTGAGGGATCATCCTGGTAGTTCTATCGGAGGGATAGCGCGATGAACGAAGGCGTGAACGCCGGCTTGCTGTCCATGGTCGCCGCCGGCGTCGGCCTGCTCGCGGCGACAGGCCTGTACATCACGGTCGTCGCGAAAAACGGCCGGCAACGACCGGATGAAGGAAATCGGCGAGGCGATCCATCTCGGTGCGATGACCTATCTGCGCGAGCAGTACATCCGCATCGCGCTGTTCGTCCTGGTGGTCGCCATCCTCTTCACCTTCCAGTACGACATGCGGATGAGCGGCGCATTCATCTTCGGCGCCGTCTCGTCCGCCATGGCCGGGTTCGTCGGCATGAAGGCCGCGACCAAGGCCAACGTCAGAACGACCGCCGCGGCGCTCAACAGCAACATGGCGGGGGCGCTCAATGTGGCCTTCAGCGGCGGCGCGGTGATGGGGCTGGCCGTCGCCGCGTTCGGCTTGCTGGGGCTTGGGCTTCTTTTTTATCTCGTCGGCCGTCCCGACGACGTTCAGATCATCTGGGGCTTTTCCATGGGAGCCTCGTCGATCGCCTTCTTCGCCCGGGTCGGCGGAGGCATCTTCACCAAGGCCGCCGACGTCGGCGCGGACCTCGTCGGCAAGGTCGAGGCCGGTATTCCCGAGGACGACCCTCGCAATCCCGGCGTCATCGCCGACAACGTCGGCGACAACGTCGGCGACGTCGCCGGCATGGGAGCGGACATTTTCGAGTCCTACGTCGGCGGCATGGTCGCGACGATGACCATCGCCGCGACGATGATGCGCCGAGGAACTCGTCACCATGTTCGACGGCGCGCTGCCGATCGCGCATGTTGGGCATGTCGTCGTGGCTCGACATGTCTTCGATGCCGGGCGGCGAGATCCTCGTCGCCCAGATCATGCTCATGGCGCTGCCACTCCTGTTATCGGTGGCCGGCCTGCTTGCCTCGATGTGCGGCATCTTCGGCCTGCGCTTCTTCCATAACCTGGGGCCGGAGAAGGCTCTGGCCGCCGCCGACATGAGCTCGTCGGCGATCTTCATCGTCCTGACCATCATCATTCTCGCCGTCTTCGGCTACGGCTGGGGGATATTTTTCGCCATTGTCGCCGGCAACGTCGCGGGCGTGCTGATCGGCCGTGTCACCGCCTATTACACGGGCTCGAAGCCCGTCTTGAAGGTCGCCGCCGCGTCGAAGACCGGAGCTGCGACCAACGTGATTACCGGAATCGCCGTCGGCTTCCAGTCGTGCGCGATCCCGCTGCTGCTGATCGCCTCGGCAACTCTGGTGGCGTTTCAGGCGGCGGGCCTGTATGGGATCGCCATCGCCGCCGTCGGCATGCTGGCAACCGCCGGCATGACCATGACCATCGACGCCAGCGGCCCGATTTCCGACAACGCCGGCGGTATCGCCGAAATGGCGGAACTTCCCGAGGAAGTTCGTGCCATCACCGACGAGCTGGACTCCATCGGCAATACGACGGCAGCCACCGGCAAGGGGTTCGCCATCGGCTCGGCGGCCCTGACCGCGCTCGCTTTGTTCGTGGCCTTCAAGCAGGCCGTGCAGCTCCACTCGGCCGAGCCGGTGACCATGGAAATTACCGATCCGCGGGTCGTGGTCGGGGCGTTCCTCGGCGCCATCGTCGTCGTGCTGGCCGCCTCGATGACGATGAGCTCGGTCGGCAAGGCCGCGATCGAGATGGTCAACGAGATCCGCCGGCAGTTCAGGGAAATCCCCGGCCTCCTTCAGGGCGTGGCGAAACCGGATACCGCCCGTTGCGTCGCAATTTCAACCAATGCCGCGCTCCGTGAGATGGTGCCCCCGGGCATCATGGCCGTGACAGCGCCGGTGATCGTCGGTTTCTTCATCGGTCCGGAGGCGCTCGGGGGCATGTTGATGGGCTCGCTCATCGTCGGCGTTGTCCTCGCGCTCTTCATGGCTAACGCGGGCGGGGTCTGGGACAATGCGAAAAAATTCATCGAGCGCGGGGAAATAGCCGGCGAGCGCAAGGGCAGCGACGCGCACGCTGCCGCGGTCATCGGCGACACGATCGGCGATCCGTTCAAGGATACTTCGGGTCCCGCGATGAACATTCTTGTCAAGTTGCTGGCCATCGTGTCGTTGATTATCGTGCCCTTCATTACCTAAGTGGTCTGATCCTGACGCTTGAGTCCTCAAGGGTCAGGTGAATTAGCCCACCGTCATTATGTTCTGGTGGTTCGATTCAGCTGTCGAAAGGATATCGTCCGTCAGCATCGAACCACCAGCTACGCCCCTTGGCGGGTGTCCCGGGAATGAGCAGCGACGAGGGAGGGGCCGCAGAGGATCGCCCTTAGTGCTGTCATTACCACCTCGTTTGGGGTAGAAATAAGCGCTGCACACCGGTTCTCATCGCCCTGGTGGGAACCGACTGCCCCGGGAGATCGTGACCTTGGATTCCGAGCCCAGAACCGCGCGCTCTACATCTTCTTCCCCCAAGGCCGCGCCGCGCCGGAGCAGGCGCGAGCGACGCCGGGGGCGGGATGTCCGCATCAACGAGCGCTTCGCCAAGGTCTGCGCCTTGCTGGAAGCGGCGCAGACGGTGTGGGTGGTCTGGCAAATGGTCGAGCCGCCGGGACTGCCGAAGCACGTCAAGCTGATCCAGGAGAGCGATCCCAAGCGGGTCGTCATGGTGGCCCTTTCGGCATTGGCCGACCGCCGTCTTTACCGGCGGCTCGACCCCAGCCCTACGTCGGTGGACGCAGACCGGCGGGTTGTTGTCGGCGGCGGCGGCGCCGGCGGGGACTTTGCCGGAGACAACTCCGCGCGGGCGGCGCGCGACAACCTTGTGCCGTTCCTGCGCGGCGCTCCCGAGCCCGTTGTCGATCCGGACGCCGGGCGGGCGGAGGCCGAACGCGCCCGGTCCTGAAGCAATTCCGCTCCGTCATCGCGGCAAATAACCGACGAGCCGAAGTCCACGCACGCGATCAGTGGCGCGGAGCGGGCCCCGTACCCTTATCTGAGAGACGGATCATAAGAGCGCGCTACCGGGCGCCGTCCGGCCGAGCTTTGCATTGGCGCGGACGGCGACGGCCTGAAGCACGAAAGCCGGCCGCGGGCTGGACAGGTGCTCGGATATGTGCTTCTACGACGATCCGCAACGGGACCGCGAGGAGGACAAGACCGTGCTCGAGTTCGGCCAGGACACCTTGAAAACGCGCCGCACGATGACCGTCGGTGACCGCTCCTACGACTACTACAGCCTTGGAAGCGGCGTCGGCCGCGCTGGGCGACATCTCCCGCCTGCCGTACTCGCTCAAGGTTCTGTTGGAGAACCTGCTGCGCTGGGAGGACGGCCGGACCGTCAGCGTCGACGACCTCAAGGCCATGGGCCAATGGCTCGAGAAGCGCTCCTCGACGCGGGAGATCGCCTACCGCCCGGCCCGGGTGCTGATGCAGGACTTCACCGGCGTTCCCGCGGTGGTCGATCTCGCCGCCATGCGCGATGCGATGGTCGCCAAGAGGCGCCGATGCGAAGAAGATCAACCCGCTGGTTCCGGTCGATCTGGTCATCGACCATTCGGTAATGGTCGACGCCTTCGGCGACAGCGGCGCCTTTGCCGAGAACGTCCGTCACGAGTTCGAACGCAACGAGGAGCGTTACGAGTTCCTCCGCTGGGGCCAGGAGGCGTTCGACAACTTCCGGGTCGTTCCGCCGGGTACCGGGATCTGCCACCAGGTCAATCTCGAGTATCTGGGCCAGGTCGTCTGGGCGGCGCAGGATCGCGGCGCCGAGGTTGCCTACCCCGATACCCTGGTCGGCACGGACAGCCACACGACCATGATCAACGGCCTTTCCGTTCTCGGCTGGGGCGTCGGCGGAATCGAGGCCGAGGCTGCGATGCTGGGCCAGCCGATCACCATGGTCATCCCCGAGGTGGTCGGCTTCAAGATGACCGGGAAGATGAAGGAGGGCGCGACCGCCACCGATCTCGTGCTGATGGTCACCCAGATGCTGCGCACGAAGGGCGTCGTCGGCAAGTTCGTCGAGTTCTACGGCTCGGGCCTCGACAATCTGACCTTGGCCGATCAGGCGACCATCGGCAACATGGCTCCGGAATACGGCGCGACCTGCGGCTTTTTCCCGATCAGCCGGGCGACGACTCGACTACCTCGACCTTTACAGGGCGCGACCCGGAGCGGGTAGCCTTGGTCGAGGCCTACGCCAAGGCGCAAGGCATGTGGCGCGATGCGACCACGCCCGATCCGGTCTTCACCGACACGCTGGAGCTTGACCTCGGCGATGTCGAGCCGGCGCTGGCCGGGCCGAAACGGCCCCAGGACCGCATTCTGCTTTCCCAGGCGAAACTCGCGTTCGAGACCTATCTCGCCGACGATCGCGACGCCTATCGGGCCGATGCCGCGTCCGACATGAACAACGAGGGCGGCGGCACTGCACCGTCGATTGATCGCGACGCCGCGGTCGAAGGCGCCGACTACAGGCTCAAGGACGGCGCCGTCGTCATTGCCGCGATCACCAGCTGCACGAACACTTCAAATCCCTCGGTGCTGGTCGCCGCCGGGCTGCTCGCCCGCAACGCCCGCCACGCCGGCCTGACGGTACAGCCGTGGGTCAAGACCTCGTTCGCACCCGGATCCCAGGTCGTCAGCGACTATCTGAACGCCTCCGGCCTGCAGGCCGAGCTCGATGCCCTGGGCTTCAATCTCGTCGGTTACGGCTGTACCACCTGCATCGGCAATTCCGGACCGCTTCCTGACCCCATCGCCGCGGCCATCGACCAGGGCAACCTCAACGTCGCCGCCGTGCTGTCCGGCAACCGCAACTTCGAGGGCCGCATCCACCCGCAGACAAAAGCCAATTATCTCGCCTCTCCACCGCTGGTTGTCGCCTACGCCCTGGCGGGTTCGATGCGCGTCGATCTGCTGAACGAGCCGCTCGGCGCCGGCGAGGAGGGGCAACCGGTCTACCTGCGCGACATCTGGCCTTCGAACAAGGAGATTCAGGCGACCATCGACAGGGTGCTGACGCCGGCGATGTTCCGGGAGCGCTACGCCAACGTCTTTCACGGCGACGACATCTGGCGCGGCCTGCAGACGCCGCACAGCGAAACCTATGATTGGCAGGACCAGTCGACCTACGTTCGGCTCCCGACGTTTTTCGAGCCTGGCGGCCCGTCCGGCTTCAGCGATATCGCCGGCGCGCGGCCACTAGCGCTTCTGGGCGAACTCGGTGACCACCGACCACATCTCGCCCGCCGGGGCAATCAAGAAGGACAGCCCAGCGGGGGCTTACCTCATCGCCCACGGAGTCAAGCCGCACGAGTTCAACTCCTACGGCTCGCGCCGCGGCAACCACGAAGTGATGATGCGCGGGACCTTCGCCAACATCCGCATCCGTAACGAAATGGCCCCCGGAACCGAAGGCGGCGTCACCAGGCACATGCCGGATGGCGAGCTGATGTCGATCTACGACGCGGCGATGAAGTACGCCGACGAAGGTATCCCGCTGATCGTCGTCGCCGGCAAGGAGTATGGCACCGGCTCATCGCGCGATTGGGCCGCCAAGGGCGCCCGTCTGCTCGGCGTGAAGGCGGTCGTCGCCGAGAGCTACGAGCGCATCCACCGCTCGAACCTCGTCGGGATGGGCGTGCTGCCGCTGCAGTTCAAGGACGGGGCGACGCGCAAGAGCCTGAACCTCGACGGCAGCGAAACCTTCGACGTCACCGGGCTCGACGGCGAGATCGAGCCGGGCCTGGACCTGACCCTGCGCATCCACCGCGCCGACGGATCGAGCGACGAGGTCAAGGTGCTGTGCCGGATCGATACCGTCGAGGAAGTTGAATACTATCGCACCGGCGGCATTCTCCAGTACGTGCTCAATAGCCTGGCCGAAGCCGCGTAGGGCAGCGCATTCGCGAAGACGGTTGCTGCGTCGAACCCCCGCCCGACCCTTGGCGACGGCGGGGGCGCAGCGCCGCCGATAGGCGGGTGCCCGGTGGCCGGGCCGCTGCGGGCCGGCTACGCCATGTCCTCCAGCTCCCTGCCCTTCGTTTCCTTGATAAACATGGCAACGAAGATGAAGGACAGTGCTGCGAAGATCGTGTACAGGCCGTAGGCGGCGCCGACGCCCAGATTGAAGGCGATGGGCGGAAATGTGGTGGAGACGGCGAAGTTCGCGATCCACTGCACGCCGGCGCCGAGCGCGAGGGCGGATCCACGGATCCTGTTGTTGAACATCTCGCCCAGCAGAACCCAGGTCACCGGACCCCACGAGAAGCCGAAGCAGAAAACGTAGAGGTTGGCGGCGACGAGGGCGATCATGCCCGGGGTCGAGGCCAGCTCCGGAAACCCTTCGGCGTTGACCGGCGAGGTGGCGAAGATCCAGGCCAATGTCCCTAGGCACTGAACCAAACTAACGATTTACCGTAGGTCTGATCCATGCGATTCTGTGGGCATGGGACAGACCGTTTGTATCCTTCTTGGAGCCGAAGACCGCGCCCGTCTGGTCGCCGTCGCCGGTGATCGCAACCGTTCGCAGAAGCATGCGCAGCGGGCCAACATTGTTCTTCTGTCGGCGGAGAGGCTGCTCGTCCTGGAGGTGGCTCGCCGAACCGATGCCAGCCGCCCGGCGGTATGGCGCTGGCAGCAGCGCTTTGCCGAGGAGGGGGTGGACGGGCTGCTGCGCGACAAGACGCGCAAGCCCGGCAAAGCGCCTCTCCCGGCGGCGACGGTAGCCAGGGTTCTGGCCCTGCCCTGCGGCGAACCACCCGGCGAAGCCACCCACTGGACGGGGCGCATGGTCGCCAAGGCGGTCGGCATCAGCCTGAGTGCCGTGCAACGCATCTGGGAAGCCCATCGTCTCCAACCCCATCGCATCCGCACCTTCAAGAAATCCAACGATCCGGCCTTCGCCGCCAAAGTCGAGGACATCGTCGGCCTCTACATGAACCCGCCCGCCCACGCGGTGGTCGTGTCCATCGACGAGAAAAGCCAGATCCAGGCCCTCGACCGCACCCAGCCGGGCTGCTCAAACCCGGCAAGTGCGGCACCATGACCACGACTACAAGCGCAACGGCACCACAACGCTGTTTGCCGCCCTCAATATCCTCGAGGGCACCGTGGTCGGCCGCTGCATGCCGAAGCACACCCACGCGGAGTTCATCAAGTTCCTCAACGCGTGGAACGCACCGTCCCGGCCGGCAAAATCATCCACGCCATCGCCGACAACTACGCCACCCACAAACACCCCAAGGTCAGGCAATGGCTGGTCGACCATCCGCGCTGGATCTTCCATTTCACCCCCACCTCCGCCTCTTGGATCAACGCCGTCGAAGGCTTCTTCTCCATCATCTCCCGAAGGCGCATCCGGCGCGGCGTCTTCAAATCCGTCGCCGATCTCCAGGAAGCCATCCGCAGATACATTCGGGAGCACAACCGCACCCCAAACCCCTTCGTCTGGACCAAACCCGCCCAATCCATCCTCGCCAAGCTCAACCGCCTAAGTCGCGACCATGCCGATCGAACCGACGAGCAGCAGCGGCTTGCGCCCGAACTTGTCGATGAAGGCGATGGCGACCAGGGTCGTGATGATATTGGTCAGCCCGGTGATCATGGTGATCAAGAGGGCATTCTGCTCATTGAAGCCGACGATCCGCCACAGCACGCTGCTGTAGTAGAAAATGACGTTGATGCCGACAAACTGCTGGAACATCGACAGGCCCATCCCGACCCAGACGATCGGCAGCAGCCCGAAGCGGCCGCGGAGGTCACTGAACCTCGGTTTGCGCTCGCGTGTCACCGTACGCCGGATCTCCGCGACCCGATGCGAGGCGCGGTCGCCGACGATCCGCAACAGCACTTCATGGGCATCGTCATGCCGGCCCTGGGCGACCAGGTAGCGCGGCGACTCCGGGATAACGAAAGCGAAGAAACCGTAGATCACGGCGGCCGGCGCTTCCGACCAGAACATCCAGCGCCAGGCCTCGAAGCCGAGCCAGAACGGTGCGCTGGCCGACCCCGCGATCGAGGCGATCGCAAAGTTGCTGAGCAGGGCGATAAAGATGCCGACGACGATCGCAAGCTGCTGCAGCGAGCCGAGCCGGCCGCGCATCTCCGCCGGCGAGCATTCGGCGATGTAGGCCGGAGCGATGACGCTCGCGGCGCCAACAGCGATGCCGCCGAGAATGCGCCAGCCGATGAAGTCGTAGAGCCCGAACGGCAGGCCCGAGCCAACGGCGCTGACGGCGAACATGATCGAGGCGATGATCATGCAGCGGGTGCGGCCGATGCGATCGGCGAGCGGGCCGGCGGCGAAAGCGCCCATTGCCGAGCCGATCAGCGCCAGCGACACGGCGAGGCCGATGCTCAGGCTCGAGGCGTTGAACTCGGCCTTGAGCGCAAGTACAGCGCCGTTGATGATTGCCGTATCGAAGCCGAACAGGAACCCGCCCATGGCCGCGGCCGCGGCGATCAGGATCACATAACCGGCGTCAGGGACGGCAGCCGACCGTTGCGCGGGACTTGCCATTCAATTACTTCCTCGCTCGTGTGACAGCTCGAGCCGGGGCTCTCATGTCGCCTGCAGATAAGCCTTCAAAAATGCTGCGGCGACATCATCCAACGCACCCTTCGTTCATGTCGCGGGCAATGCCAAGGAATGACCCGCCTCCGTGCTGCGCTCTCTCCCTTTCACGATGTCTCGCGTGGAGACATTGAGGGGCCTCACGTCCGCCAATGCCACTCCATCACGCGTCGTGCCCCCGATCAAGGGGTCACGCGCGCAGAGGCCCCCGCAAGCGCCATCGGCTTTCGCCTTTACGTAGGTTATGAAAGGAACGCGCTCTACCATTGGCTTGTTCCTCCACCGAAAAGCAGATAGACTAAAGGAAATAGCGTGTCGTGCGCGTTTGGAAGGTCGGGAGCTAAATCGTCGTTGATTTGCAGGATCGTAACCCTGTTCTGCACGTGAGATCGCGGTTTTCGCAACCACAAAAAGAACGGATTACGTCAATAAAGCGGCTTTCAGGCTGAAGGTCAGACTGGAAAGCTGAAAGATGGTTGGGCGTCGGCTAAGAGATTGCGTGTGCGGCCGGATAACATCAATATCTTGGGAGGGATCTATGTTCGGATACGCACTCGAACAGCGGCCCGGAAGCAAGCTGTCGGCGGTTGGACGGCCGCCACGCCGGCGGCAGCCACGTCACGAGCCTTACGCGGATGGCGGCATCGAACCGACGCTTGACGATCTGATGAGCGATCCACTCACTGCGGCGGTCATGCGTCGCGATGGGGTCAGCCCCGAAACTCTGAAAGCGATCGTCATGTCGGCCCGCGAGACCCTCAGGTCGCGCTCGCCGGTAGCGGAGTAGAGCATCCCGCACCTCGGGCGGGCGCAGATGAGGTGTGCCGACAATGTGATAGCGATCAGCTTGGATGCCTTCGACGGGTTTCCGTCGAGGGGAAGTTGATCTGGCCGATCGCCGGCAGCAGCGCGCCGGTTCCCGCCCAAGGAGGTCCGGGCTGGAACGGGGAGTGGCCGGGCGATCGAGCGTCGTAGCCGGGACCGGCTAGCCGCCGCGTTCCGGCTTTTACTTGCCCGATCATGGACGATTTCCGCTCGGCTCCTGGAGCATGCCTCTCGCCCGGACGGGCGCAAATGAGGTGCTTGATCGTCTTGTAATCGATCGACTTTCAGCTTCCAAAGAACTCCATCCGAAAGCAGGCGATCCAGGCCGAGCACAGCGAAACCATTGTCATCCCGCCCTGCTTCCAGTCCGCCACGAACGCCAGCTTCGACTGCTCCGCCGAAGGTGTACGGGCCCCCCGCTCATCAAGGACTCATCGTGACCATCCATGCGGTCAGCTCATGCGCTCTGCGTTGTCCGGACGCTGTTGTGTCAAACCTCCGATTGCCCTCACCTCGATTCTCTTCCCGGCGGGATCCCGGCAGGTGAGAAAGAACCGCCGTCAGGGATTTCCTCTCCGGGCGGGAGAGGACGAGACCCGCAATAGCGGGAAGGTAAGGGCGAGGCGCGCGGAGATCGCTTGGCGACCCGGTCTCCGGCTCCCCGGTAATCCCTATTCGGCCGCCGCATCCGCTCTGCCAGCGCCCACCGTCTCGGGTGCGCTGGCCGCCCCGGCAGTGCCCATGATGCCGCGCGCCATCATCGCCGTCATCCGCCGGGCGAAGGCGCCCGGATCGACGACCGGTTCGCCTTCAAGAATGCGCGCCTGATCGAGAAGCAGGAACGCGGCGTCGGTCATCTCCGCCTTTGCCGCCTCTCCGGCGCCGGCCCGCGCCGCCAGGCGGTGGATCAGCGGGTGCTTCGGGTTGATTTCGAGGATGCGCTGGACAGACTCGTCCAACTGGCGATGCTGGCGAAGCAGTCGTTCGATGTTCATGTTGATGTCGCCTTCGCCGGCCACCAGACAGACCGCGCTCTCGGTCAGACGCTGGGACCGGCGGACATCCTTGACGGCGTCCCCGAGCGCTTCCTTCAACCCGGCAATCAGCCGGTCCAGGCTCTCCTGCGGCTCGGCCTCGCCCGCGTCCTCCGGCGCCGCTCCGCCCTCGTCGACGTCCGCAATCGTGCTCAGATCGGTGCCGGCAGCAGCCGCTGAGCGGAACGGCTTATCCTTGTAGGTCCGCATCACCGGCAGCCAGAACTCGTCGATCGGATCGGTCAACAGCAGCACCTCAACGCCCTTGGCGCGAAACCCCTCAAGCTGCGGGCTACGCCTGAGCGCCTCGATGTCGGCGCCGCTGATGGTGTAGATCGCGTCCTGTCCCGGCTTCATCCGCTCGACATAGGCCGCCAGCGAGGTCAGCCCGTCGCCGGCGGTGCTGTAGAACCGGGAGAGATCGAGAATGCGTTCACGGTTCTCAAAGTCCTCGTAGATGCCCTCCTTGAGCACCGCGCCAAAATCGTCCCAGAACGCGTCGTACTCTTCGGCCTTCTCCGCCTTGCGGCCGAGTTCGTCGAGCACGCGCTTGACGATCCCGCTCTTCATCCTCGCCAGGCGCGGATCATGCTGAAACGTTTCGCGGCTGATGTTGAGCGGCAGATCCTCGGAGTCGACGATTCCGCGCAGAAAGCGCAGGTAGGAGGGGAGCAGCCCAGTGCAGTCGTCGGTAATGAAGACCCGTTTGACGAACAGCTTGACCTTCGGCTTGCGCTCCGAGTCGAACAGGTCGAACGGCGCGTTCGACGGCACGAAAAGGAGGCTGGTGTAGGAAACCACCCCTTCCACCGTGTTGTGAATCACCAGCCACGGGTCGTCGTAGGCATGGCTGACGTGATGGTAGAACTCCTTGTACTGATCTTCCGTGATGTCCTTCTTCGGCCGGGTCCAAAGCGACGAAGCCGCATTCAGCGTCTGTTCGCTGCCGCCATCCTCGGAACCGCCCTCGACTTGCCCCTCGCCATCGCCCGCCGCGTCCTTTGCACTTTCCGCCGGCGCCGGCTCAACGAGGACGATGGGAAAGCCGATGTGGTCGGAATAGGTCTTGACGATCCGGCGGATGCGCTCTGGCTCGAGAAATTCGTCCTCGTCGGCCTTGAGGTGGAGGATGACCGTCGTCCCCCGCTGATCGCGCTGGGCGTCGTCGATCGTGAATGCGCCCTTGCCGTCGGATGACCAGCTCCAGGCCTCGTCTTCACCGGCGCGCCGCGTAATCACATCGACGCTGTCGGCGACCATGAACGCCGAGTAGAAGCCGACGCCAAACTGGCCGATGAGCGCCACGTCCTTCTTTGCGTCGCCGGTGAGCTGGGTCACAAAAGACTGCGTTCCCGAACGCGCGATCGTGCCCAGGGTCTCGACCAGCTCGCCGCGGTTCATGCCGATACCGTTATCGCTGACGCTCAGCGTTCGCGCCGCCTTGTCGATGTCCAGCTTGATCTTGAAGCCGCTGTCGCCGTCGTACAGCGCCGGTTCCGTCAGCGCCGCATAGCGCAGCCGGTCACAGGCGTCAGAGGCGTTGGAGATGAGCTCGCGGAGAAAGATCTCCTTATGCGTATACAGCGAATGCGCGACGATATCGAGAAGCCGGCCGACTTCAGTCTGAAAGGTAAAGGTTTCACGAGCCATGGCGGCGGATCAATCCCCTCAATTTGTAACCCGTTGCTGCGCCGTGATATGTCGCGAACTGCGCCGGCCCGCAAGTGCGTTCGGCGCCGCGGTGTGGTTCAGCCTGCGCCTCTGGGCGCAGATCCGCTAACGGCCGTAGGTGCCGATAAGCACGGCGTCGGTGAGCAGATGGCGCTCCGCCGCCCGTTCGACCTCGCGGCCGTCGGCCGGCTCGTCGATTTTCAGACGGTCGACCGAGAGGGCCATCAGGCGAAAGAGGTAGTGGTGGACACCATGCCCGCGCGGCGGACAGGGACCGCCGTAGCCGGTGCGTTTGAAGTCGTTTGTCGCCTGGCGGATCGAGCCCACATGGGCGTCCGCGGCGTAGCCGGCGCCAAGCTCGGTGATGTTTGCCGGTATGTCGAAAACCACCCAGTGATACCACGTCCCGACCGGCGCATCGGGGTCCGTGAGGACAAGCGCGAAACTGCGCGTCTCGGGCGGGGCGCCCTGCCAGGCGAGCGGCGGTGAAATATCGGCGCCGTCGCAGGTGTGGGCCGGCGGGATCCGCTCGCCCGCGCTGAAGGCGGAGCTCAACAAGGCCAGGCTCATGACGATCTCCTTCATGCGGTTACTCCGGCTGCTTTTCGCCTGTTTGGCCCTTTGACCCTGCTCCGTTGCTGCCTCCGGCGCAAGGCGGCGCTTCGCCTTTACTCGGTCGCGACCGGGCCGCCACGGGCTGCGGCACGTCCGAAACACGCTTGACCCTGGCGCCGGCGCCATTGCACGATGTTTTTGGTGATGGTTCCCCGGGAGGGGAGCAAGAGGGAACACGGTGCGGCGTACCCAACAGGGACCGAGTCCGTGGCTGCCCCCGCAACTGTAGGCGCAGAGCCTGAGGTCCGATCGAACGCCACTGGGCAACCGGGAAGGCAGGGTCTCAATGCATTGACGCGCGAGCCAGGAGACCTGCCATCGCCATCGTCACCCTGTTCGTGACCGGGGTGGGTCACGAGCGCGGATCTCCGAAGCGGTGACGTCGTGAAAGAACGGCTGGGTTGTCGGCGGGGACGCGCGCGGGTGCTTTTTCAAGTTGATCCGAAATGAACGTGACCGGGCAAATTTGCCCTTCTTTTCGCGTGTCCTGATCGTCCCGCCCATCGGCAAGTGGCATCTGCGTGGCGCGGATCGATCCCTCACGCGCGGGGTATAATAGAGCGTGGGAGGATCCGGCATCTTTGGCGGATCTCCGGACCCTCCCGTGAACGATGGGCATCATTCACACAGACGAGGTCTGCAATGAACAGGTTAAGAACGCGAGGCAGGAAGTCAATGAGGGAGCCGCTGGTCTAGTGGCGTGCAAGAGGCTCTTCCAGGGCGCTGCCGCCGTTTTCGCGGCGCTTCTGCTTCCCGCCGCCGTTTCCGCCCAGGAGATGAAGCCGCAAATGCCGGGGTCGCCGCCGGAAGCGGCCGGCGCCGTGGCCCCCGAGACGACCGCCGGCGAAGATGACTGGCTGCCGGGCGAGGTGAGCGGCACGGTCGCCCTGACCTCGAACTACGTCGATCGGGGCATTACCAACACCAGCAACGATCCGGCGGTCCAAGGTTCGCTCGATTATGCAATTCCGACCGGCATCGGCAACACGCAAGGCTACGTCGGGTTTTGGGGCTCGAACGTCGATATCGAAGGCGACAGCAGCACGGCAAATGCGGAGATCGACGCCCTGTTCGGGGTTCGTGGCGAGATCGGCGATGTCGGCTGGGCTGTGGGCGGCACGTACCTGTACTATCCCGGAACGCGAAGCGCTGACAATTTCGACTACTGGGAGGTCCCGGTGGTCCTGACGTACCAGGCAACCGAGCAACTGGGCCTGGAACTGGTCAATATTTTCGCCTGGGAGAACCAGTTCAACACCGGGCTCGCCAACTACGTCACCGGCAATGTCTATTACGACATCCCCGTCCCTTACGTCGGCCTGCAGCTCTTCGGCGGTGTCGGCTACCAGTATGTCGAGGATGACTACAACGGCGTCGACTGGCGCCTTGGCGCCGCCGTCACCGTCAAGGGTGTCGACCTGTCCATCGCCTACACCGACACCGACTACCGCGCCGGTGAGTGCGGCAACAACCAGTGCAACTCCAAGGTCGTGTTCACGGTCGGCATGGAATTCTGACAACGGGGCCCACGGGGACGGGTGGCGCACGCGATACTTCTCGTCGGTGTGGGTAAGATGCGGCTTGCCAGCATCGCCATCTTGGACAATTCTGATCCGCTCATGGGTTCCGTGCGGGCCAAGCCCGCGGGATCAAAAGGGAACACGGAGGGGTCGACCTCGACGGGACCCCAGCCGTGACTGCCCCCGCAACTGTAAGCGGTAGCCGCTTCCGATACGCCACTGGGCCAACGCTCGAGAACAAGAGGCCCGGGAAGGCGGAAGTCAGGCGACGATCCGTGAGTCAGGAGACCTGCCCATGCATGTAAGAAAACGGCTGCCATCCCATGGATGGAGGCTTCAACCGCACGGTGGGTGCGAAAGGAAAAGCTTATGCATATGGAACCCGGCGTCGTTGACGGCGCAAAAATCTTTCTCAGCTATGCAACCGCGGCCGGTGCTATCGGCTTTGCGGCGAAAGTCGCCTTCGACGCGGTAAAACGCGACGGCGTCGTGCCGCTTGCCGTTCGCAGCATTATAGCGACCGCTCTTGTGTTCAGCTTCTTCGAGGTCCTGCCGCATTACCCGGTCGGTGTGTCGGAGGTCCACCTCATCCTCGGATCGACCCTGTTTCTGATCTTCGGCGCCGGACCAGCCGCAATCGGCCTTTCCCTCGGGCTTCTCGTCCAAGGCCTGTTCTTCGCCCCGTTTGACCTGCCCCAGTACGGCATGAATGTAACGACGCTTCTGGTGCCGCTTTTCGGAATCCAGGCTGTGGCCCGTCGGGTCATTCCCGAGAATATCCCCTATACCGAGCTTAAGTACCGCGAAGTTCTTGCCTTATCGATGACCTATCAGGGCGGGGTGGTCGCCTGGGTTGCCTTCTGGTCGTTCTATGGTCACGGCTTTGGTGCCGAGAATCTTGCCTCGATCGCGTCGTTCGGCGCGGCTTACATGACAGTCATCATCGTCGAGCCGTTTATTGACCTCGGCGTTCTCGCCGCGGCCAAGGGTCTGCGCGGCATCAAGGACAGCCGCGTTTTCCATTCGCGCCTTTATCGGGCCGCAGCCTGATCGCCATGACGACGGCCCCGGGGAGAAACATCGCCGGGGCCGTTTCACCGCCACGGTGCGCCGTCGTGGTGGGTATCATGGCCAAGCGCCTGTCATCGCCGCCACTGACGCTCGACCAAGCCGGGAAGGAGAGGATCCGCAGGCGGATTAAGCCGGATTGGGCAGGGCCGCGACCCAACGGAGCCTATTTCATCAGCATCAAACCGCTAGAACTTGTACTTGAGCACGACGCCGCCGAAGAACTGCGTGGTCGAAGCCTCGTCGTTGATCGCGGCCGCCTCGCCGGGCTTGCCGATCATCCGCGACACGCCGGCGCCCGTGCCCAGCCGCCAGTTTTCGTTAACGTCGTAGTTCAGGCCGAGATTGACGCCGACATCCTGAAAGGTGTTGTCGCCACTCATCCAGCCATTTCCGCCGGAGGCCTGCCGATCCGACTGAAGCGCGTTGCTGGACTGGCTCGGCGCCATGATCGTCGAATAAACCCGCGCGTTGAACTGCCAGCGATCGAGACAACGGGCGCGAGTAGCTCGCTCCCGGCTGCAGATAGCCAGCCTTCGCTCGCGGTCCCTTCGCCCGGCGCGATCCGAATGTTGATGCCGGCGCTTTTGCGCGGATCGTCCGGATCGCTGTAGCCGTACTCCAGGATCCCGCCGTAGTCCCAGGCTTTGCTCAGATCGTCGATGCCGCTGATCTGCGCTGGCGTCGAGGTCGCCGTCGCGGTGGGGATGGTAGCCCAGCGCCGGCTTCGGCCGCGCGAGCCGCGCCGCCACCGAAGTCATGGAACTGATAGGTGCGAACACTGAGCCGCTGATCGCCGGACAGATCGAGCGTGCCCACCGGCTCTTCGCTCACCCGCGCCGCCGCGCCGTTCTCCAAAAGCAGGTAAGTGTCCGAGTCTGGGATCCGCGGACACACCCTGCGCGTGAGCCGGCCCGCCCGTCGAGCAGGAACGAAACCCCGATACCTGTGATTGCTCCCGCGAGGGAACCCGCTTTCATCTTCGCTTCCGCCTTAAGGCGCCGATTATTGTTCACGGTCATACCCGGTCTTCTCAGCTGAAGCATAGCGCGGATGACACCAATATGGAGCCGGAAAAACCCCGGCGTGTCGCAAGTTGCGCCCGCACTGACGCTTCGCAAGCACACTCCGCGGCCGCACTCGCACCGCATGCATGAGTACGGCTCAGATGCACTCATAGACCGCGTAACGAATGTCCAGCGGCACGTCCTGATAGGCGTCCGTCAGCACGGCCTTGCGCTCGTCGCTGGTGCAGAACGTCGGCGGCGATCTCGTTGGCCGTCTCGGCGCTGTTGAGGATCGGGATGTGGCGGATGTAGAAGCTGGTGTCGGTATAGCGTGACGACGCGCGGCCCCTGGTAGACCTCCGTGCATCCGCTGAGGGCCGCAGCGCCAATCGCCGCAAGAACGCCGAGCGCTACCGTAAAGCCGCCAAAAGACACTTTCCATGGCTCCCGCTCTCCCTTCGCCGCACCGGCAGCGACTTGATGTCGCCCTGCGCCGCGTGCGACCCATCCGCATCGCTCGCAGAGCGACCTCATGCACCCGGAGCTTCGCCGACGCGAAGGCGCTGGAACAGGTCTTTCGAGCTCGCTAATATCGTCCGCGGACACTTGCGCCGCAGCAAGGAAATTCTCCAGCACCGCGACGGCCTTGTCCGATCTCGCCCCGGCGGGCGTGGATCAGCGCCAACTCCCGCCGCAGGTCGGTGCGCGCGGGCGCGATCAGCGTCATCCGTCTCGATGATCTCCCTGGCCCGGTCGAGATTTCCCGGCGCGCAGGGCGCGAAAGCGGATGTTGTTCTGCAGGCGGAGAAGGATGTCTCGCGCACCGACCGGCTGGTGATGGGCCGGGATCATCTCGGCGTCGCGGTGCATCCGCTCCTTCAGCCGAGTCCGAAGGTCGCTGGCGCTGAGCACGAGCCGCTTCGAAGGGATCCAGGATCAGCCGCTGTCCGCGCGCTTCGAGGCGAATGCAGAAGTGCGCGGGAAAGGCGAGCCCGACGACACGGCCGCCGTAGCCGGCGACCGCGTGCATGTAAAGAATGCCCAGCGCCACCGGCAACCCGCGGCGGCGATCGATGACCGCCATCAGGTCGGCGTTGCGCATGTCCTCGTAGGTTTCGTTGTCGCCGGCATACCCGTGAGGTCGTCGTCATGACCTCGAGAAGCGCGGCAGCCTGCATGTCGACGCTGGCGGATGCGGATGTCGCCGCGGCCGCCGACGCCCTAAGGGCCGCAAGATGCTCGAGGCATACGCAAGCGAGCGATCGTTCGGGATGATCGAGGGCGGAGAAAGCAAGGGCGGCCCGAGCCAGGTCGATCGGCGTCATCCGGCGACCGCCCCAACGCTTTCCAGGTAGCTGCGCGGCTCCGGAACGTCCAGGCGCAGCCGGAGGGCTGTCGGCAGCGGCGGCACCGCTGCCGCCAGGCGCCGATGCCGTGCCGCTCATCGCCGCGCGCGGCCGGCGACCATCCGCATGCCGGCGCCGAGCGCGCTGGTGACCAGCCGTCGCGGCGCCAGCAGCGGATTGAGGGCGACAGGGCTCACGGTGCCGGTGACGACGACCGTCTGCCGGCCCAGCGCGGCCAACGCTTTGCGCGCAACATCGCGCGGTTCGGCCGCGCCTGGCATCTCTCCCTCGTAGCCGGCGCGGCCGCCGAACGCGGTCCTCGTCGCGCCCGGACAGACGACGAGCACGGATACCGGCTGGCCGCGAAGCTCTTCGGCAAGCCCCTCGCCGTAGTGAAGGTTGAACGCCTTGGTCGCGGCGTAGGTTGCGAAGTAGGGAACCGGCGCGAACGCAGCCGTGCTCGAGACGATGATCAAGCCGGCCGAATGCCCGTCGCGCCTGGCTCGCTCGATCATGCCCGGCAGCAGCGCGCGGGTGAGCGTTGCGACGGCGACCACATTGACCATCACCGCTGCCGTCTCGGCTTCGAGCGGATGATCGAGGATCGCGCCGAGCTGGCCCGTGCCGGCGTTATTGATAAGGAGGTCGATCTCGAAGGCCTCGGCGCGCTCGGGCGAGAGCGGCGATCTCGTCCGCCTGGCTCAGATCGGCGCGAAAGATGTCGACCTGGCGATCCTGGACGCGCGAGTTCGTCGCGGGTTTGCGCCAACCGGTCCTCGTTGCGACCGGACGAGCAGCAGGCCGGTCGTCGCGGGCAGCGCCGCGGCGAAGGCGGCGCCGATGCCGCTGGTCGCGCCGGTGACAAGGGCCCGGCGGTAGTGGCGGTTCGGCATCGCTCGACACTCCATCGCTGTCGCTGTCCCTAACGTTTGGCCACGGCCCGACGCGCGACCTGCGCCGACTGCATTCGAGGTATGCGCCCGCAACGCCGGCGCAAGGTCGCGGCAAGGTCAATAGGCTTTGCCTTCATCGACTGCGTCCTTTAGGTTGGATTGTTTGCTGCCTCGTCGCTACCGGGCTTGCGAACCTTTCGGCCCCGCGGCCGCGCTGCGGAGGCTCAACCAGACGTTGCAAGCGGCGTCATTGAGTGAGGAGATGCTTGATGTCCGATGTCATAAAGCTCGTTTTGAGATGGCAGCTCCAGTGGCTGATCGCCTCCATGACGATGTCCAAGCAGATGTTGGACCTGTTCGCGGGCGCGCAGCGCCAGCCGGTGCGCCCGATCCTCCCGGTGATGGACTTGAAGAAGGCCGGTTGCGTCGGCCCGGCGGATCTCAAGGGCTGAAGCGCGCCGTCCAGGGGCGGTACCGGCCGTGATCTGCGCATAGATGCCCAGCGGAGCAACACTCGGCCATTTCCTCGGCGGCCGGCCGATCGCCGGCCGGAGCGGTCGCTTCGCCGACGTCCATGACCCGGCAACGGGTGAAATTAGGGCGCGCGTGCCGCTTGCCGCCGGTGAAGACGTTGCCGCGGCGGTGGCCGTCGCGGCCGAAGCTTTACCGGCCTGGGCAGCGACGCCGCCGGCTGCACGGGCGCGCATTCTCTTCCGGTTCAAGGGCCTGATCGAAACCCACTTTATCGAACTCGCAAACATCATCGTCGGCGAGCACGGCAAGGTGCAAAGCGACGCAGAAGGCTCCCTGAGCCGCGGGCTCGAGGTGGTGGAGTTCGCCTGCGGAATCCCGCACCTGCTGAAGGGCGAGTTCTCGGAGAACGTCGGAACCGGGATCAACTCCTGGTCGATGCGCCAGCCGGTCGGCGTCTGCGTTGGCATTACGCCGTTCAATTTTCCGGCCATGGTGCCGATGTGGATGTTCCCCATCGCCCTGGCCTGCGGCAACACCTTCATTCTCAAGCCTTCGGAGAAGGTGCCGTCGTGCTCGCTGCGGCTCGCCGCTCTGCTCAGCGAGGCGGGCCTGCCCGATGGCGTGTTCAACGTCATTCATGGCGACGGCGAGGCGGTCGACGCCCTCCTCACCCACCCGGAGGTCGCCGCCGTCAGCTTCGTCGGCTCCGCGCCTGTCGCTCACCACGTGTATGCGACCGCCGCGGCGCACGGCAAGCGCGTCCAGGCACTTTCGGGGGCGAAAAATCACATGGTTGTGATGCCGGATGCCGACCTCGGCAACGCCGTCGACGCGCTGATGGGCGCGGCTTATGGCTCGGCTGGCGAGCGGTGCATGGCGGTCTCCGTCGCCGTCGCCGTCGGCAAGGTCGCCGATCCGCTCGTCGACGCCTTGGCAGACGGACCCTGACGCTGAAGCTGGGCCCGGGACGCGATCCCGCCGCCGAGATGGGACCGCTGATCAGCGCCGCCCATCGCGCCAAGGTCGCGGCCTACATCGCCGAGGGCGTTTGCGAAGGCGCGAGCCTCGTCGTCGACGGCCGCGGGATCCGCCTCCAGGGTTACGAGAGCGGGTTCTTCCTCGGCCCCAGCCTGTTCGACCATGTTCGTCCGGGTATGCGCATCTACGAAGAAGAGATCTTCGGGCCGGTCCTTTGCGTCGTCCGGGCGGGTGACCTGGCCGAAGCGCTGGCGATCACCAACGCTCACGCCTTCGGCAACGGGGCGGCGATCTTCACCGGCGACGGGCGCGCCGCCCGCGTCTTCGCCGGCGGCGTTGCCGTCGGGATGGTCGGGATCAACGTCGCGATCCCGGTGCCGCTCGCTTTCCACAGCTTCGGCGGCTGGAAGCGATCGCTGTTTGGCGACCACGCTGTCCACGGCGCCGAGGGCGTACGCTTCTACACCCGACTGAAAACCGTGACCGCCCGCTGGCCGGCGGGTGGTGGCGGCGGCGCCGATTTCGCCATGCCGACCATGACGCTGAAGGTCGGGGGCTCCGGGATCCGGGGCCTGAAGGGACAGGCGGGCCGGCGACGCGACCCGTTCGGGGATGGCTGAACACCGGCAAGCGCTTCGTGCCGGAACGGCTACCGCAAATCGCCGCCGATACACCCTGCGTTACTCCAGCTTTACAATCTCAGGATGTTGACGAGCGGTCGCAACAAGCCGCGGCCACCCCTCGTTGCACAAATTATCGTTCCTCCGCAGGGCGTTAGGATCGGGTTTGTCTTGCTACCATAGGTTTGGCATGGCCGATGCAATCAAGGGTTCATCGCTTGTTTGGCGTTAATGGATAAAGCCACACAACGAGAGCCTGCGGAGGCAGGCGCGCCTTTAACCAGCACTGGAGATTACCCTTATGACCAAGCTTTCCCTCCTCGGCACCGCGTCGGCCCTCGCTCTCACCCTGGCGTTGACTCAGGGCGCCTCGGCCTTCTCGCCGGGCCCCTACGTGGACGACAACCAGGTCAACGCGTTGAGCGACGGCAACGCCAACGACAGCAGCACGATCAACAAGACCTTCACCGCCAACACCGACAACAGCATCACCGCCTCTACGGACGACGACAAGACGGCGAACGACAGCTTCAACTACAGCAACCGCGAGGAGAAGCGCGACCGACAGCTTCAACTACTCCAACCGCGAGGACAACGCGCTGACCGTCAGCCTCCGCAAGGACGTCAGCGTCGAGCAAGACCGAGCTTGAGGCCGAGGCGAGCGACGACAGCGTTGCCGCGGTCAATGGCGATGCCATCGACAACAGCATCGGTCGCGGCAATTCCGGCATTGTTGCCGGCGAAGGACGTCAACACCGGGTCGCAGACCGACGTTTCGCTCGGCGACGTGATGGTCAACCTCGCCTCCGCCAATGCTGGGCTGCACGGCGCTTCGATGCAGCGCGGCGTTGAAAGCCGGCGTCGACACCGGCGCGATCAACAGCGTCAACCTGAGCTACATGCACGGCGTCGCCCAGGTCAGCAACAACACCGGCATCGCTTCCCAGGCGAACAACATCGCCCTGAACGCGATCGTCAAGTAGGTCACTCTCGGACGGACCGGTGGGCATCGCCCACCGGTTCCGGCTGAGCCACTACCGCGGTTTTTGCCAGTCCTCGGCTCGGGCCGCAGCCTTCCGGAGTACCCAATATGAAACGCTCGCGCAAAAACAGCGGACTTCTCGTTCTCGCGCTTCTCCTTGCCGCCGCGGCGGATGTCCAGGCGGCGCACGCGCAACCGGCATCGCCGGCGGGCGACGCGACCGCGGCCTGGGAGGCAATGGCGACGCCGGATCTGGCCGGGCTGGCCGGCGGCACCCGCGGCTTCGACCTCGGCATCGTCGTCGACGACATCCAGCTCAACGCCTCGAACACGAACACCACGGTCGCCGGCAACACGATCTCCGGGTTCGATACCGGCGACGCCGTCGGCAATCTCATGTCCGAAATTCACGGCTTCGGCAACACGATGGTCGTCAACACCGGCGTCCTGACCATGTCGAACAGCGTCAACGTCAACGTCTCGGTGGACATGGCCCGCTAGCGGATTAGGCGCCGCCGGCGCATCCGCGCCGGACGGTCGCGAAGGCCGGGAGCAATATGCAACATGACTTTCATCGCCTTTCCGCGCTTTACCCAACGATACCGCGCTCTCGGCGTCGGCCTTTTCGCCGTCGCCGCATCCGCGCTGGTCCCGCCGGCGGCAGCCGGCCAGGTGGGGATCCAGTTCGCCGCCGGCGGACAGTTCAATGTCGGCGTCACCAGCCTCAAGGAGGCGCGGTTCAAGACGGTGATCAAGCAGCGCTACGATTTCAGCTGCGGTTCCGCCGCGCTGGCCAGCCTGCTCACCTACCACTACGAGCGGCCGACGACGGAAGAGGCGGCCTTCCGCGCGATGTACGTCGCCGGCGACAAGGAGCGCATCCACCGCTCCGGCTTCTCGCTCCTCGATATGAAGACGTATCTCGCCGAGGAGGGCCTCCGCGCCGACGGTTTCCGCGTCTCGCTGGACAAGCTCGCGGCCGCGCAGGTGCCGGCCATCACCCTGATCAACACCAACGGCTACAAGCATTTCGTCCTGATCAAGGGGATCCGCGGCGACGAGGTCGTCGTCGGCGACCCGGCCGCGGGGGTAAAGGTCTACGGCCGGACCGCATTCACGCAGATGTGGGAGGGGATCGCCTTCATCATTCGCGACGATCCGGACGTGGCGCGCAGGCACTTCAACAGCGAACGCGACTGGGCGGTTCGGGTCAAGGCGCCGTTCGGCACCGCCCTCAACCGCCAGTCGCTCGCCTCCTTCAATGTCAACCTGCCGGCGGCAACCGGCAGATACTAGGGAAGAGCATCATGGCCGTTCTCACGCATCATTGGCGCAGGCCCCACCGCGGACACGGCGTGGCCGCCGGCCGCGGCAGCGCAATCCTCCTGGCGCTGCCGCTGGCCGCCGGTCTGGTGGTCTCAGGCCCGACATCGGGTTGTGCCGCTGTCGCCACCGGCCCGTTCGGGTTCGCCACGCCGCTGCCCGACAACGAGCTGACCGCGTTGCGTGGCGGCTTCGCCGTCGGCGGCTTCGACCTCGCCGTCGGCATTGTCGCCCGCTCCGTCATCGACCAGGCGCTGGGCGGGCTCGGCGAACGGCTGGAGGTCGTAACCCGGTTCACGGTACCCGCGGCGGGCCGGATCGTCCACGCCGGCACAAGCGTTCAGACGCTGGGCGAGATCGCCGGCGGGAGCGCGCCGCCCCTGCCTGGATCGGGTGGCCCGAATGCGGCGAACGTGGCGGTTTCCACCACCGGCACCACGACCACCGTCGATATCGGCGGAACCACGCGGCTGACGCAGAACATGCTCAACACCTTCGTCGAGAATACCGACGTCAACCGGGTCGTCACCAATCAGCTCGACATCGATCTCAAAGTCGGCGGCGTCGCCCGCCAGCTCGCCGCCCTGAACGCCGCCAGGGCGATGCGCCCGGCGATCCAGGCGCAGATCCTCTACGGCCCGCGCTAGATTGACCTGCTTGCGGATAAACTCATCCGCAAACAGGAAGTCGATCGGATACCAAGAGATCGAGCATCCCATCTGCGCCCGACCGGGCAAGAGGCATGCTCCAGGCTCAGCCGAACAGGTCGAAGGAAATCGGCACGCGGACGGTGATCCGGGCGTCCGGCGCTTCGTCGGTAACGCCGATTGCGACATTGACGTTTAGGCCGACGTTCTCGGCGAGGCCGAGGGAAACGCCGAAGAGCAGGGAGCCGACCTGGAAGTCGTCCAACTCCATCGTCGTTGTCTCGCCCGTCGTAAGATCGCGCTGCTCCTGCTCGGTGCCGGCGATCCAGTTGTGTTCGTAGCCGAGACTGAGCGAGAGGCGCTCGTTGAGGGCGAAGCCGACGCCGAAGCTGGCCCGGATCGAGTCGCCGGGGTCGACCCGCTCGACGCGGATTGCGCTGGTGCCGCTGGAGAACGTCTGGTTGACCGTGCTGGCGAAGTTGTGGACGTAGCCGAAGTTGGCGAACAGCACGGCTGGATCCGAGGGATAGATGACGGTGATGCTGGGCTCGACACCCCAGAAGCCGGAGCCGGTCGGCGCCTCGTCGGCGGGATCGACCTCGTAGGGGCCATCGCCGGTATCGCTCTGGCCGCGCAGGTTGCCGACGAAGAAGGGCCAGCCTTCATTTCCGCGGTTGAACTGGTAATGCAGGCCGAAGTCGATGTCGCCGAGGCCGTTGAGCTTCAGCGTGTTGGTGCTCTCGGCCGCGGAACCCACTTCCTGGCGGGTCAGGCGATCGTTGCGGACGACAAACGGGACACGGACATCGGCTTCAAGCCGGCTGGTCAGGCCGTAGCGCAAGCCGAGGCTCGCGGTCATCGTTTCGCGCTGCGCCTTGTCGACCTCGATGATGCCGATCAGCAGCGCGTCGACAATCTCGATGCCGTTGAAAAAGAAGCGGTTGGAGGTGTCATAGGTGTACTCGATCTGCGGCTCGACGACGAGCGTGCCACGCGGGGTCAGAACCCCGCCGACGTCGGCCAGCAGATCGACCGGCGGCGGCTGACCCGGATCCCGGCTGCGCCCGGCGCGCTCCGGATCGGCGGCGGCGCGGGGTGGCGCAGCTGCTGGCGTTCTGCGCCAGCACGAAGCTGCGCTGGCCCCAGACCTCGCTCTCGTCGGCGAGCGGCTGTCCCCAGGCACCGGCCGACAGATCATGCACTCCGCCGGCGACGGCCGGGGCGGCGACGGCCTGCATGGCCAGAAACGCGAGAAGCCCGAAAGCGGGCAAAGAAGCGTGCGCGGCTTGTCGAGCCCTTCGTTGAGCATGTCGCGGTGATCCATCTGCGGAAAACGGTCGTGACCGCTGCAGGATCAGCCGAAACGGGTTAAGGCTGGCTTAAACGGCGGCGAAAGCGTCGGCCGTCAACCACGCGAGAATGCTGATCGACCGGACCGCCGGTCTAGATCTGATGCCCCTCGCCCAAACGGGCGCAGATAAGATTCCCGATCTTTCTGTAATCGATCGACTTTGCTGCTTTCGCACGATCTTTTCCACGAAAGCAGGTCGATCTATCGCTTGTGCTCTTCGCTGCTGAGCGCTTCGTCCTTGGAACCGGCGAAGAAGCGCTTGACCGCCAGCGCCGTTCCGGTCGCCCACGGCGCCATCGGCTCAACCAGCTCAACCGCCACACGGACGCCATTGAGGTCGAACGACCACCAGCGCGCCAGATGTCGATAGCAGCGCAGGCGCTCGCTGCGATCATCGACGTACGTGCGCACGCCCCAGATCAGATCCCTGTAAAGCGTCCACAGCGGCGAGGCGACGATCATCGTGTTCTCGCGATCGTGCCAGGCAGCACGTTCGCGCGCGCTGACCTTGACGAAGTAGCGATCCGGATGATGCCGCTGCCAGTACAGCGGCTCGCCGATATGGACGAACGGGCCGAGCAGGGCAAGGGTGGCGACAAGGGCGCGGTCGCCGCCGGCGTAGCTCCGGTGCAGTCGCGTCCGGCGCAGTGGCTCGGTGCGGAAGAGCCCGAAAAACGCGTGATGAGCGTAACGATCGAGGACGACGCCGGCGAAGCGATCCGACGCGCCGCGGCCACGTCGTCAGGGGCAGGGCATTGTCGTAAAGTGTAAGTTCGCGGCCGTCCTTGTCGATCACCCGGATCTGGGTAGTGGGCGACAACGGCTTCCGGACGCCGGTCGAGCGCCTCAACGGTCTTGGCGAGGTAGTCCGGCGTGATCACGTCGTCGTGAGCGATCCACTTGAAGTATTCGCCGCGCGCCAGCCTGACGAGATTGTTGTAGTTCGGCGCGGCGCCGCGGTTCCTCTCGTTGCAGTGGTAGCGCACGCGCGCATCGCGCGAAGCGTAGTCGCGGCAGATTTCCGCGGTTCGGTCCGTCGAGGCGTCGTCGGCGATGATGAGCTCGAGATCGCGAGAACGACTGGCCGAGCACGCCTTCAATGGCGGCGGCCATGTAGTTCTCGCCATTGTAGACCGGCAGCCCGATGCTGACGCGCGGCGGCGCGCCATCGCCCGTTTCCGCGCCGGCATGATCCCCTGGCGTCTGCATGCTCATGAGCCCTTGCGGCTCCGCCGCCCGCCGGATCGCGCGCTTACAGCTTCAGCTCTCACAACACCGCCCGGAATACCTGGAAGGCCTCGGCAAAATCGACCCCGATGTCGGCGCCTCGGATCCGCGCCAACGCGCGCACCCCATCCAGGCTACGCACATGCGGCGGCGGTCGTAATTGCGTAGCATAAGCTTCGATGGCGGCAATCTTCTGCTCGATGTGCGAAGAGATATCGGTGTATATCGGGCACTTCGGCAAGTCCTGCCATGCGAAGTTTAATTTGTTCTGCTCGTAGGCGAGGACCATGGGTATCAGCCACTTGCCGAACTTCGGCGAGATTGGGCGCGCCGCGGCAAACGCCGTCTCGAAGGTGCGGCGGTGATCCTGATCGTAATCGACGAAGCAGGGGAGCACCAGCAGCTCCGGTTTGTGCTCGTTGTAGATTTTCTCGAATCGATCGACGAGATCGCGCTTCGGCACGGAATCGAGCTTCTCGATCATGTCCTGGTTCGGATAGACGATCTCCCAGGTGAAGTCGAGCAGCCGAGCCACCGCCTCGATCTCCTCCACCCGCTGCTCGAACGTCGTTCCGCCACTCAGACCGTAGTGGTGGAACCCGTCGACGGACATGAAGACCACATGGGCGCGACCGGGCGAATCCGCGACCTTTGCCAGCAGACCGCCGCAACCGAGGACCTCGTCGTCGGCGTGCGGCGCGACGACCAGCACCCGTTGCAATTGCTCCAGCGACGTCATCTCGAACGCATCCCCCTTCCAGCACGCCGTACGGCTCGATCAGCTCAAGCAACCTCGCCGGCCCTTGACCTCAACTCCCGGCGACGGTCATTCCTTCGATCCGCACCGTTGGCGCGTCTGTACCATACCTGAACTCCAGATCGTCGGCGCTCGTCAAGTGCGAGAACATCTCCAAAAGGTTGCCCGCGATTGTTATCTCGTTGACCGGGTAAGCCAACTCCCCGTTTTCGATCCAGAAGCCGCTGGCGCCGCGACTGTAATCGCCGGTCACCGGGTTGACGCCAAAGCCGATCAGCTCGGTCACATAAAGGCCTTGCGCCACCTCGCCCACCAGCGCCGCGGCGCTGTGACTGCCGGCGGCGAGGTACAGGTTGCTCGGTCCCGGCGACGGCGGCGAGGTCGTGCCGCGCATGCCATGGCCGGTCGTGCGCAGCCCGAGCTGGCGCGCCGAACGCAGGTCGAGCAGCCAGGACGCGAGCACGCCGTCGGCGACGACGGCGATCGGGCGCGGTGGCGATTCCCTCGTGATCGACCGGCCGCGAGCGCAGACCCCGCGCGCGCAGTCGGGTCGTCGACGATCTCGACGCCGGCGGGAAAGATCCGCGTACCCATCCTGTCCTTGAGGAAGCTGGTCTTGCGCGCGATGGCGGCGCCATTGATGGCGCCGGCGAGATGGCCGAGCAGCGAGCGCGATACCCGCGGTTCGAAGATGACCGGCACCCGCGCCGAGCCGGCCTTGCGCGGATTCAGCCTGCGCACCGTGCGCTCGCCGGCGGCGCGGCCGACGTCCGCCGGCGCGCGCATGTCGGCGGCGTAAACGGCGGCGGTATAGTCGTAGTCGCGTTCCATGCCGGCCTCTCCGGCGGCGAGAACGGAGACGGCGAGACTGCCCGAGCTCCGGCGGTAGCGGGCGGCAAGGCCGTTGCTGGCGGCGATGGCCGCCCGGCTGGTCCCCCAGGAGGCTTCGGCGCCTTCGGAATTGGTCACGCCGGCGACCGCCCGCGCCGCGTCCTCGGCCACCATGGCCGACGCGAGCAGATCCTCAGCCGTCATCTCGGTGGCGTCGAAGCTGTCGAGCGCGGGCGGTTCGCCGCAGACATCGGTCCGGATCGGCAACGCCGCAGAAGGGATCTTCCGGCACTTCCCGAGCCATCGCCAGCGACCGCTCGATCAGGGCGGCGAGGCCGGCCGGCGACAGGTCCGACGACGACGCGATCGCCTGCCGGCGACCGAGGAAGACCCGCAGGCCCGCCTCGAACGTCTCCGCCCGCTCCAGCGTTTCGGCCCGGCCGAGGCGGCACGAAACCGAGATCGACCGGGAGTCGACCACCATGACGTCGGCGGCCTCGGCGCCGGCGGCCATCGCCTGGGCAACCAGGTCGGCAGCGATGTCGAGGTGGTCGGTGCGATCCGTTGTCCTGGCCGTCATGGTGGCCGTCATGTTGGCGCGTGCCCTCCGGCAATGGCGCGAAGCTCCGGCCGTAGACGGACGATCCCCGCTGAGGTAAGACGTGGCCGGCGGAAGATAAGGGGTACGGCGACGTTGCGACAACATGGTTGTTGCATCATGATTGTGGCCGTAACCATATCGTCGTTCGAACATACGACGACTGCGAACGAACGCAGCGCAATTTGCAGCCACCGGCCCGCCAAGGGACAGATGAATACCTTTTCGACAAAGACGGCAACACCGCCGGAACACGTGAGCGGGCGGACGCAGCTGGAGTCGGTCGTCGTTCGCTTCGCCGGCGACTCCGGCGACGGCATCCAGGTGCTCGGCGCCAAGTTCGCCGCCGCGACGGCGCTTTCCGGTAACGACCTCGCCACGTTTCCCGATTTTCCTGCCGAGATTCGCGCGCCCGCCGGCACAACCTACGGCGTTTCCGCCTTCCAGATCAATTTCGGCGGCCGGGTCATCAAGACCGCCGGCGACGCGCCCGACGTGCTCGTGGCCATGAACCCGGCGGCGCTCAAGGTCGAGCTGCCCAATCTCCGCAGCGGCGGCCTGCTGTTGGTCGATGCCGGCTCGTTTTCCGAGCGGACCCTGCGCAAGGCCGGGTACGCCGCCAATCCGCTCGTCGACGGCGCGCTGGACGGCTATCGCCGGATCGAGATCGACATTTCGGCGATGACGCTGGAGGCGGTCAAGAGCTTCGGTCTGTCGCAGAAGGACGCGCTTCGCTGCAAGAACATGTGGACACTGGGGCTGGTCTACTGGATGTACGACCGCGAGCGGGACGCGACCGTCGCCTGGCTGCGCCGGCGCTTCGCCAAGCAGCCGGACGTCGCCGAGGCCAACGTCGCCGCGCTGAACGCCGGTCACGCCTATGGCGAGACGGCGGAGCTGTCCGGCGACCTTGTCGGCTGCGTGCTGCCGCCGGCGCCGATCGCGCCGGGGTTGTACCGGACGGTGACCGGCAGCGAGGCGCTGGCCTGGGGGCTGATGGCCGGGGCCCACCTCGCCGGCCTGCGCCTCTTCTTCAGCTCCTATCCCATAACTCCAGCGTCGCCGATCCTGCACATTCTCACCGCCAATCGCGACGCCGGGGTCGAGACGCTGCAGGCCGAAGACGAGATCGCCGCGGTCTGCGCCGCTATCGGCGGATCCTACGCCGGCGCCATCGGCGTCACCTCGAGTTCCGGGCCCGGCATCGCACTGAAGGCGGAAGCCATTGGCCTCGCCGTATCGACCGAGCTGCCGCTGGTGATCGTCGACACCCAACGCGCCGGGCCGTCCACTGGCATGCCGACCAAGACCGAGCAGTCGGATCTCAATCTGGCGATGTTCGGCCGGCACGGCGAAAGCCCGGTCGCGGTTCTGGCCGCACGCTCGCCGTCTGACTGCTTCGACGTTGCCGTCGAAGCGGTCCGCATCGCCACCCGCTACATGACCCCGGTCATGGTCCTCTCCGACGGCTACATCGCCAACGCCGCGCAGCCGTGGAACATTCCGGATATCGCGAAACTGCTCCCGTTCCCCGTCCGCTTTGCCGAGGCCGAGGCCGGGGCGACGGCAGCGCCGGCGGCGGCTTTCTGCCCTACGCGCGCGACCCGGAGACCGGCGCCCGCCCGTGGGCGCCGCCGGGCAAGGCCGGGCTGGAGCATCGCATCGGCGGGATCGAGAAGGGCGCGGACTTCGGGCATATTTCCTATGACCCCGGCAATCACCAGCGCATGGTTGACGAACGCGCGGGCAAGATCGCCGGGATCGCCGAAGACATTCCGCTCCAGCGACCTGAACTCGGCGATGACCATGGCGCGCTCGCGGTCGTCGGCTGGGGCTCGACCTACGGTCCGATCAACCGTGCCGTGGACGTGCTTCGTGAGCGCGGTCTCGACGTTGCGCACATCCACCTGCGCCACCTCAATCCGTTCCCGGCCAACCTCGGGGCGCTTCTTGCCGCCTACGACCGCGTTCTTGTGGCCGAAATGAACAGCGGCCAGCTCGCCGGACTGCTGCGGTCGCGCTATCTGCTGACCGCCGAAGGACTGAGCAAGGTCACCGGTCAGCCCTTCAAGATAGAGGAGATCCAGCGCGCGGTCCTCGATCGGCTGGGAGAAAACGCATGAACGTCGCAACCCCGCCCGCAGTATTGAAAGCCGCCGATTTCGCATCCGATCAGGAGGTGCGCTGGTGCCCCGGCTGCGGCGACTACGCCATCCTGAAGGCGATGCAGAAGACCCTTGCCGAGTTGGGCGCGCGGCCGGAGCGGACGGTATTCGTCTCCGGCATCGGCTGCTCGTCGCGCTTCCCGTACTACATGGCGACCTACGGCTTCCACACGATCCACGGCCGGGCCCCGGCGATCGCGACCGGGGTCAAGATGGCCAACCCAGAGCTGGACGTGTGGGTCGTGACCGGCGACGGCGACGGTCTGTCGATCGGCGGCAACCACATGCTGCACGTGCTCAGGCGCAACGTCGACCTGCAGATCCTGCTGTTCAACAACGAGATCTACGGGCTGACCAAGGGCCAGTACTCACCGACCTCGCGGGTCGGCACCCGCTCGCCGTCCTCGCCGCAAGGATCGGTCGAACAACCCGTCTCGCCCGTGCAGTTTGCCCTGGGCGCCGGCGCCCGCTTCGTCGCCCGCTCGATCGACACACAGCAGAAGCACCTCATGGCCGTGCTCAAGAGCGCGCAGGCGCATCGGGGCGCCGCCTTCGTCGAGATCTTCCAGAACTGCATCGTCTACAATGACGACGTGTTCGCCGCCTTCACCGGCCGCAACGAGGCTCCTCACCAGCAGCTGTTCTGCGAGGACGGCAAGCCGTTGCTGTTCGACGGCGGGCGCAAGGGACTGCGGCTGAGCGTGCCGCAACTCAGCCTGGAGGCGGTCACGCTCGGCGAGGATGGGGTCGGCACCGGGGACATTCTCGTTCATGACGCGCGCAACAGGACCTTGGCGAGCCTGCTCGCGGCGATGCAGCCGCCGGTGATGCCGGTCGCGCTGGGCGTGCTCTACGACAGCCCGGCGCCGACATTCGGGCGGCGGGCCGACGCAGCGGCGCGAACGCCGGCGCGGGCCGAGGCGCTGAACGAAATCCTGCGACGCGGGGACACCTGGACGGTGACCGCGGCTTCCGAGACCGCGTGACCCGACCGGCCCGGTCGACGGGCGGGCGCGGCGGCGCCGGCGGCTTCTGCTAGCCCAGAGGCCGCGCCACCGGTGGCGACATGGCGCTCAGTGTAGCCATCGTCGGCGCCGGGCCGGCGGCCTTCTACACCGCCGAAGCGCTGCTTGCGACCGGCATCGTCGAGATCGATATCATCGAGCGGCTGCCGACACCTTACGGCCTCATCCGCGCCGGCGTCGCGCCCGACCACCAGTCGACGAAGAAGGTCGCGCAGAAGTTCGAGCGCATGGCGCTGGCGCACGCGGTGCACTTCTTCGGCAACGTCCAGCTCGGTCGCGATGTCGCGCTCGCCGATCTGCGCGCGATCTATGACGCCGTCGTCCTCGCCGTCGGCTCGCCGCACGATTGCGCGTTGGGCATTCCCGGCGAACAGCGGCGCGGCGTCTACGGCTCGTCGCTGTTCGTCGGCTGGTACAACGGGCATCCGGACTTCCGCAGCCTCGACCCGATCGTGCGCGGACCGACGGCGGTCGTCATCGGCAACGGGAACGTCGCACTCGACGTCGCCCGGGTTCTGGTCATGTCGGAGGCGGAGCTGGCTGCTTCCGACATTCCCGACTACGGCGTCGAGATCCTGCGCCGCTCCGGTATCGAGGAGGTCGTCGTCGTCGGCCGGCGCGGACCGGCGCAGGCGCGTTTCGCCAATGTCGAGATGCGCGAGCTGCTGGATCTGGACGACTGCGTCACGCTGGCCGATCCGGCGGACCTGCCCGCCGCGCCTACCATGATCGTTGCGGGCGCCGAGCGCGAGCGGCGGCTGATCGAGCGGAATCTGGCACTGTTTCGCCAATTTTCCACCGCTCGCGGTGACGAGAAGCGCAAACGCCTGCGCTTCCGCTTCTTTCATGCGCCGGTGGCGGTCGTCGGCGACGAAACAGCAAGCGGCATTTGCCTGGAAAAAATGGCCTGCAGCGACGGCGCGCTGGTCGCGACCGGCCGGTTCGTCGACATCCCCTGTCACACCATCATCACCGCGATCGGCTATCGCTGCGAGGCGATACCGGACCTCGCCTTCGACCCGGGGCGCGGCCTGATCGCGAGCGACGATGGCCGCATCGAGCCCGGCCTTTACGTGGTCGGCTGGGCCAAGCGGGGGCCGTCCGGCGTCATCTCCAGCAATCGCCCGGACGGCGAGACCTGCGCGGCGCAGATCCGCGCGGATGTTGCATCTACCGACAAGCCGGGGCGGCAGGGCTTCGCGCGGCTGCTGGCCGAGCGCGGCATCCGCGCCGTCAGCTTCGCCGACTGGCGCGCCATCGACGAGGCGGAGGTGGCCGCGGCACGGGCGCCGGCGCCGCGGCGCAAGTTCACGACACTGGGCGAGATGCTGGCCGTGCTCGACCGCCGGGTGGTAGCGGGCGACCAGGCGATCGAAGGGGGGGGGGAACGGCATGAGTGACGAAGGGAGGGAACGGCATGAGAGAAGGCTACGCGGGCGACATCGATCCGAAGGATGCGTGGGAGCTGTTAAGCAGCGATGCGCGCGCGAGCATGGTCGATGTACGCACGCACGCGGAATGGGCCTATGTCGGGGTACCCAATCTCACCGGGATCGGCAAGAAGCCGGTCCTGGTCCCGTGGCTGGAGTTCCCGACCATGCAGGTCAACGAGCGCTTCGTCGCCCAGGCCGCCAGGGAGATCGCGACTGAGGCGCCGGTGGTTCTGCTCTGCCGCTCCGGCGTGCGCTCCAAGGCGGCGGCGATCGCTCTGACGAAGGCCGGTTACGGTCCGTGCTACAACATCCTCAGCGGCTTCGAGGGCGATCCGGACGAAGAGCGGCATCGCGGTACGCGATCGGGGTGGAAGGTCGACGGCCTGCCCTGGATGCAGACGTAAGGAACATCCTGCCCGGGATTGCCGCGGCG
>CAWBNC010000045.1:0-23275 GCA_963789785.1 uncultured Alphaproteobacteria bacterium
GCTCCCCTTCCGGCTGGATTGTCATTGCGAGGAGGCAAAGCCGACGAAGCAATCCACCACTTTCATTGTCATGACCGCTCTTCGTTGCGGCCATCCACTCCTTCCCACGCCGCGGCGGTGGAGACGTAGATGCCGGGGATTTGCGCCCAGGCATGACGAGAGAAGTGGCAAGCGTCATCTGCAATGAAAAATCGGCATTGCGAGGAGGCGAAGTCGACAAAGCAATCTATGCTCGATGACGAAACAGTGGCTCGGGCAGATGGGGCGAAGCGGAGATCCAGTGAGGCGATGGCAACGGCCGGGGGGCGGTAGCCGGAGCGGCGCCATGTTGACATCGGTTGGCCGTTGCACCCATTATCGGGCCTGCGGAAGGGGAACCGGCGACGCCGGTGCCCACAAATCCGCCATCGTCCGGGGCCGTAGCTCAGCTGGGAGAGCGTCGCGTTCGCAATGCGAAGGTCAGGGGTTCAACTTCCCTCGGCTCCACCACCCCTTTTTCAAGGAAACATCGACGCCTGAAGGGTGGGACTGACCCTACTGAGCGGCCGTTCCCGCGCCGGATGGCCGCCGGCTACGCCGTGAGCCATGCATCCAGCGCCGCGGCGAGTTCCTCGAACGGGCGGTAGCCGATGGTCAATGCCGTGAGCCCGTTGCCGTCGCCGAGCACCACCGCCGGAAAGCCTGCGATGCCCAAGGCCTGGGTCAGGCGGAAGTCGGCAAGCGTTGCCTCGGCGGTCTCGGCCGCGGCGAAGACGGTGGCGAACGCCCCGGCATCGCCGCAGAACGGTTCGGCCAGCGCCGCCAGCGTTGCCGCGTCGGTAATGTCGCCGCCTTCGACGTAGAAGGCCCGCTGCAAGGCGGCCAGATACGCGAAGGTCCGCTCCGGCGCGAGATTGCGCATGGCGACCGCCGCGCGGCAGGCCGGTTCGGTGTCGTAGACGAAACCGTCGCGGTCGAAGAAGTCGAAATTGAAGGGCTGGCCGGTGGCCGCTTCCACATGCTCCCAATGGCCGCGCACGGCGGCCTTGAGC
The DNA here is from genome assembly GCA_963789785.1 of uncultured Alphaproteobacteria bacterium. Classification (GTDB taxonomy): domain Bacteria; phylum Pseudomonadota; class Alphaproteobacteria; order Rhodospirillales; family Defluviicoccaceae; genus JAEULH01. The sequence goes on from CAWBNC010000045.1 coordinate 1,032, forward strand.
CTCGCATCCATGGCCACGGTCATTCCGGCCGCGCAAGCCCCCGACGACGAGGCGCACCGGCGCCCGGTCGCCGTACTCGGCGCGGATCCGGGCGATCACCGGGGAAAACCCCCAGCACCACGAACACATCGGATCGGCGAAGTAGAACAGCCGCTTGTCGGCTGCCGCGTGCCGCAGTCGGCGCAACGTCACTCATTGCTGATCCTCAATGGCTTCCATGTCGTCGTCGCTCATGCCGAAATGGTGGCCGATTTCGTGGATCAGGACATGGCGGACCAGATCGGCCAGATCCTCGCCGGTCTCGCACCAGTAATCGAGGATCGGCCGGCGGTAGAGAAAGACCATGTCGACATCTTGCGATGATACCGAGATGCTCTTGTTGTTCAGCGAGACGCCGCGATAGAGGCCAAGGAGTTCGTAGGGGCTGTCCAGACCCAGCTCGTCCTCCGTCTCTTCGTCGACGAAGTCCTCGACGCGGATGACCAGGTTGGCGGCGTGAAGTCGAAGCTCCGCCGGGATCGTGGCGAGCGCGAGGCGGGCCAGAGCCTCGATGTCGTCGAGGCCGGGCGGTGACGAGTAGGCCGGATGCATGCAGGCACCCTATATCCGCGCGCAGGCGCCGCCAAGGGCGTTGCTTTTGCCCGGGCTTGCAGGTGTAAGTCGCGCCGTGACAGCAATATGAGGGAGGCGGCGCCATGGCGGAGAGATTGACCGGTGACGCGCGGCGAAGCGCATTGCGCGACCTTCACGGCTGGTCGGAGGTCGACGGCCGCGACGCCATCGCCCGATCCCTGCAGTTCAAAACGTTCAACCAGGCCTTTGGTTTCATGACCCGGGTCGCATTGATGGCGGAGAAGCTCAACCATCACCCGGAGTGGTTCAACGTCTACAACCGCGTCGACGTGACCCTGGCGACCCACGACGCCGGCGGCGTTACGGCCCTCGACATCAAGCTCGCGACCTTCATCGACAAGGCGGCTGCGGCGGTCGTGGCCGCCTGATCGGCGGACGGCGCGACACAGGCCTCGCCTACTTCGGCGGCATCCTGAGCGCGCCGTCGAGGCGGACGACGGCGCCGTTGAGCATGACGTTGCCGATCATGTGCACGACCAGCTCCGCGAACTCGGCCGGTTCGCCGAGCCGGGACGGGAACGGCACTGCGGCGCCGAGCTGGCGCCGGGTCTCCTCGGGCAGGCCGCGCAGCATCGGCGTGGCGAAGGTGCCCGGTGCGATCGTCAGCACCCGGATGCCGTGGCGGGCGAGCTCGCGCGCGGCCGGCAGGGTCAGCGAGACGACGCCGCCCTTGGACGCGGCATAGGCCGCCTGGCCGATCTGCCCCTCGAACGCGGCGATCGAAGCGGTGTTGATGATGACGCCGCGCTCGCCCGTGGCCAGCGGCGGCAGATCGCACATCGCTGCTGCCGCCAGCCGGAGGATGTTGAAGGTGCCGGTGAGGTTGACGGCGACGACGTCGGCGAAGGCCGCGAGCGGAAGCGGGCCGTCGCGGCCGACGATCCTGGCCGGCGGCGCCACGCCGGCGCAGTTCACGGCGATGCGGATCGAACCGAAGGCCTCCGACGCAGCTCGCACCGCCGTTTCCGCCGAGATTGCGTCGGCGACGTCGCAGGCGAAGGCGCGACCGCCGATGTCGGCGGCGACGGCTTCGGCGAGCGCCAGATCGCGGTCGAGCAGGACGACGTTCGCGCCGGCCGCGGCGAGCCGTCTTGCCGTCGCTTCGCCAAGTCCGGATGCCGCACCGCTGACAATGGCCGTTATTCCGGCGATGTCCATGGTTCACCCGCTGCCGTTGCGCCACAAATGCAAGAGGCCACCGCCGGGCGGTGGCCTCTTGTCGCTTGCCCGATCGTCCGCGCGCCGAAAGGCGCCCGGACCTTATGGCATATGCTGGCCGCCGTTGACCGACAACGTCTCGCCGCAGATCCACTCGGCGCCGTCGGTGCACAGGAACGACACCGCGTGGGCAATGTCCTCGGGCTTGCCGATGCGCGCGCAGGGGATCTTCTTGACTTCGCCGTCGAGGATCTCCTTCGGCATCGCCGACGTCATCTCGGTGAGGATGAAGCCCGGGCAGACGACGTTGACGGTGGTCCCGCCCTTCGCCAGTTCGGCAGCGAGCGAGCGGGAGAGGCCGATGATGCCCGCCTTCGACGCCGAGTAGTTCGTCTGGCCAAACTGACCGCGTTGGCCGTTCATCGAGCTGATGTTGACGATGCGCCCCCAGCCCCGCTCGGCCATGCCCGGTGCGGCGACGCGGCAGGTGTTGAAGGCGGCGGAGAGATTCACGGCGATGACCGGATCCCAGTTCTTCTCCCGGGTCATCCGGACAAACCGGCCGTCGCGGGTGATGCCGGCGTTGTTGACGAGGATGTTGATCGGCCCGACTTCTTCTTCGATCTTTTTGAAGCCTTCCTCGACCGCGGCGTAATCGGCGACGTTGATGTTGTAGCCGGGGATGTCGGTTTCTTTCTTAAAAGTCTCGATCTGCTCGTCGACGACGTCAACAACGGCGACCTTGCAGCCGTCGGCCTTGAGTTTCTTGGCGATCGCCGCACCGATGCCTCGCGTCCCGCCAGTAACAACTGCCACGCGTGCCATTTGTCCCTCCACTGTTCGTGATCCCAAAGAACCAGAGCTGTTTTTATGCCCCCTGCGCACGTTGTTACTTTTGGCGCGAGGGGCGGGCCGTCAGGGCGAGGAGCAAGAGGAGCGCACAATTGCAGGTTCGGCCCCCTGAGCGACGGCGTCGTTTAGCCCCCGGACGCGCGGCTTGTCAAGGCGCTGGCCGGCTTCGAGCGACCTCCGGCCCGGTCCGGCCCCTCGCCCATTTTGCACGGCGACACTCAACGCTGGCGCATCCGCACCATATTGGTTCGATGTCGCAGCCTTCGCGTCTCCATCGCGCCGTTCGGGTGCTTGGCCAGCGCACCTACGGCACCTATAGCGCCGGGAACGCCGTCTCCTTGATCGGCACTTGGATGCACCGCGTCGCGGTCGGCTGGCTGGCGTGGGAGCTTACCCATTCGGCCGCGTGGCTCGGGGTGATCGCTTTTGCCGACCTCTTTCCCACGGTCGTCACGGCGCCGTTTGCCGGCGCCGCCGCCGACCGGTGGGACCGCCTGCGCATTCTTCGCCTCACCGCGGCGCTGGCGCTGGCGCTGGCCGCGGCTCTGCTCGCGTTGAGCATCGGCGGTGTGCTCGGCATCTTCCCGCTGCTTGCCGTGACGCTGGGCCTTGGCATCATCACCGGTATCGCCCAACCGGCGCGGCTGGCTTTGATCGCCAGCCTGGTGCACCGCGACGACCTGACGACCGCCGTCGCCATTAATTCCATCGTGTTCAACCTGGCCCGCTTCATCGGCCCGGCTTTTGCCGGAATCGCCATCGTCGGCGGCGGCGTCGCAGTGGTTTTCGCGGTCAATGCGCTCAGCTACGCGGCCTTTCTTCTGGCACTGTCGCGCTTGCCGCGCGAGGTCGGGAAGCAGGCTCCGGTGAGCGCGCGGCGCGGCGGTGGCGGCGGTCTCGGCGCCGATCTCGCCGATGGGCTCCGCTATACCCTGGGTCATCGCGGCATCGCCCCGCTGCTCGGCCTTCTCGTCGTCACCAACATCTGCGGCCGCCCGTTTGTCGAGCTTCTTCCCGGTTTCGCCGCGCAGGTCTTCGCCGCCGGGCCTGAAGGTCTGGCGCTGATGACGTCGGCCATCGGCCTGGGCGCGATCGCCGGCGCAATATGGCTGATCGGCCAGAGCGCGCCGCGGCGGCTCGCCGGCGTCACCGTGCTGAGCACCCTGAGCCTGGCCGTGGGCATCGTCCTGTTCGTTGAAGCCCCTCGGCTCGCCCTGGCCCTGCCGGTGCTGGTCGTGACAGGCGCGGCCATGGTCGGCGCCGGCGTCGGCGCCCAGACCCTGATCCAGCTCATCGTCGCTCCGGCGATGCGCGGTCGGGTTCTTGCGCTCTACGGCCTGATCTTCCGCGGCGGACCGGCTCTCGGCGCCATCCTCATGGGCGCGCTCGCCGACCATGTCGGGCTGGCCCTGCCCGTTGGGGTAGGGGCCGGAGTCGTCGCAATCGCGGCTCTGCGGCTGTTCTTGCACTATGATCCATTCATCGCGGCGCTGGAGGCGACCAGGAGTGACGCGGCGGCAGAAATTAGGGGGTAGTGTTTGCGCCCCCCAGCGATTATTTCACCGATGTGCATTAATGCAGCCGCGGCGTGTAGCAAAGCGGCGAGGGAGACAGCGACAATCGACATATGGGAATTTCTGGGGGAATGTCCGGAACGCAAGTGAATTCGTCATGACCACGTTGTTGTACACGCATCCGGTCTGCCAAGACCACGACATGGGAGAGTGGCATCCCGAGGCCCCGGCGCGCCTGAAAGCGATCATGAAGCGGCTGAACGGGGACGATTTCGGCGCTCTCGAACGGCGCGAAGCCCCGAAGGCGAGCTTCCGCGAGATCGAGCGGGTGCACGCACCGTTCTACGTCGAAGCGATCTTCGAGAACATTCCACAGCGGGGTCACGTTCACCTCGACCCCGACACGGCCGTTAACAGCGCATCCGGCGAGGCGGCATTGCGTGCCGTCGGCGGGATTTGCGCCGCCGTCGACGCAGTCGTCAAAGGCGAGGCCGACAACGCCTTCTGCGCGGTCCGCCCGCCCGGGCATCACGCCGAGTCCTCCGCGGCCATGGGCTTTTGCCTGTTCAACAATGTCGCCATCGCCGCCGAGCACGCGCGTCACGTTCACGGGCTCGAGCGGGTCGCCGTTGTCGATTTCGACGTTCACCACGGCAACGGGACGCAGAACCATTTTTTCCGCTACCGCGATCTCTTCTACGCCTCCAGCCACCAGTGGCCGTGCTATCCCGGCACGGGAATGGAGCACGAGACCGGCGTGTTCCACAACATCTGCAACGTCCAGCTACGACCGAACAGCGGCTCCGAGGAGTTCCGCCGGGCGTATGGCGAACGGATCCTTCCGGCCTTGCGCAAGTTCAGGCCCGACATGATCCTGATCTCCGCCGGCTTCGATGCGCACATCCGCGATCCGCTGGCGCAGCTCCGCGTCGAGACCGAGGATTTCGTCTGGCTGACCCAGGAGTTGATGGAGATCGGTGCCGGCGATTGCGCCGGACGGGTCGTCTCGACCCTGGAGGGTGGGTACGACCTGACGGCGCTTTCCGAGAGCGTCGCCGCTCACGTCAAGGTGATGATGGGCTGCGGCTGGATGAGGCGCATCGAAGCGCGTCCGCATATGGCGAGCTTGCGCAAGCGCGGCAAAGGCGCATAAACCCGGAAGACGCGACCGGCGCGGGCGCCGGACGCATCCTTAATTCGTGTGAGGACAGCGGGCGCTCGAGGCTTTGTCCAGCGCCGCGCCTGCGGGGATCATGGCGGACGAGACCGAAGCCGGCGGCGATGTTTCCGCACTGAGTTTCGAAGACGCACTGTCCGAACTGGAAGGGATCGTGCGTCGCCTCGAAGAGGGGTCGGCCAAGCTGGACGAGGCGATTTCGGCCTACGAGCGGGGGATTGTGCTTGAAGCGGCATTGCGAAGCGAAGCTTCAGGAAGCGCAAAGCAGAGTCGAAAAGATCGTCGTCGGACCGAACGGCGGCGTCACCGCCGAGCGCATCGATTTCGACTGAATGCGTACCGAAAGGACTGTTCCTGACATCACCGCGGCGCTGGCCGACGCCGCGCAGGAGGTCGATGCAGCGCTCGATCACCTCCTGCCGTTGCACGAGGACGCGGACGCGGCGCCTGATGGAGGCGATCCGCTACTCGACGCTGTCCGGCGGCAAGCGGATCCGGCCTTTTCTCGTCCTGTCGGGCGCCGAACTGTTCGATGTCAGCCGTCCGTTCGCCCTGCAAACCGCGGCCGCCGTAGAGATGGTTCACAGCTATTCGCTGATCCACGACGATCTCCCGGCCATGGACGACGACACGCTCAGGCGCGGCATGCCGACGTGTCACGTCAAGTTCGACGAGGCGACGGCCATTCTCGCCGGCGACGGGCTGCTGACCCGCGCGTTCGAGGTTCTGGCCGATGCCGTCCACTCACACCGATCCGAGGGTGCGCGCCGATCTCGTCGTGGAGCTTGCCCGCGCTTCCGGTGTTGATGGCATGGTCGGAGGGCAGATGCTCGATCTTCTCGCCGAGCACCGGGCCCTCGGCATGGCCGAAGTGACGCGGATGCAGCGGATGAAGACCGGCGCGCTGATCGCGTTCTCGTGCGAGGCCGGCGCGATCCTCGGCAAGAGGAGCGACAGCGACCGTCACGCGTTGCGCGCCTACGCGCACGACCTCGGTCTGGCGTTTCAGATCGTCGACGATCTTCTCGACATCGAGGGCGATGCGGAGACCGTTGGCAAGACGACGGGCAAGGATATGAAGGCCGGCAAGGCGACCTTCGTCTCGCTCCTCGGGATCGAGCGCGCGCGCAGGCAGTCGACCATGCTCGCCCATCAGGCCGTGGAACACCTGGCGATGTTCGGACGACGCCGCCGAACCCCTGCGAGCGCTCGCGAGCTTCATCGTCGAACGCCGAAACTAGAGCGCTTCCGGCAAGGTCGGAGCCGGCGCCCAGTCAAGAGTGGAGTAGATGTGAATGGACATACGGACGCCGCTTCTGGATCGGGTCAAAAACCCGAGCGACCTGAAGACGCTCCCGGAAGACCAGCTGCAGGCGCTGGCCGACGAATTGCGCCAGGAGACGATCCGCGTCGTCTCGATCACCGGCGGCCATCTCGGCGCCAGCCTCGGCGTCGTCGAGCTCACGGTGGCGCTGCACTACGTGTTCGACACGCCGCGCGACCGGCTGATCTGGGACGTCGGCCATCAGGCCTACCCGCACAAGATCATCACCGGCCGGCGCGAGCGGATGCTGACGCTGCGTCAGGGCCAGGGCCTGAGCGGGTTCACCAAGCGCTCGGAGAGCGAATACGATCCGTTCGGCGCGGCCCACACCTCGACCTCCATCTCGGCGGCGCTCGGCATGGCGGTCGCGCGCGATTTTCGCAAGGAGGAGCACGACGTCATCGCCGTCATCGGCGACGGGGCGATGAGCGCCGGCATGGCCTACGAGGCGATGAACAACGCCGGGTCGATGGATTCGCGGCTGATCGTCGTGCTCAACGACAACGACATGTCGATTGCACCGCCGGTCGGCGCGATGAGCGCCTATCTGTCGCGGCTGATTTCGTCGAAGCCATATCGATCGCTGCGCCATGTTCTGGCCGACATGGCGAAGAAGTTCCCGCGCGGCATCGAGGTCGCGGCGCGCAAGGCCGAGGAGTACGCCCGCGGCCTGGTCACCGGCGGCACGCTGTTCGAGGAGCTCGGGTTCTTCTACGTCGGGCCGGTCGACGGCCACAATCTCGAACATCTTCTGCCGGTTTTGAAGAACCTCCGCGACGACCGCGAGCCGGGGCCGGTGCTGCTTCACGTCGTCACCCGCAAGGGCCACGGCTACGAGCCGGCGGAACAGTCGGCCGACAAGTATCACGGCGTGTCGAAGTTCGACGTCGTCACCGGCGAGCAGGTCAAGGCCAAGGCCAACGCGCCGAGCTACACCGGCGTCTTCGCGAAGTCGCTGATCCGCGAGGCGGAGGAGGACGACAAGATCATCGCGATCACCGCGGCGATGCCCGCCGGCACCGGTCTCGACAAGTTCGCCGACCGGTTCCCCGAGCGCTGCTTCGACGTCGGCATCGCCGAGCAGCACGCGGTGACCTTCGCCGCCGGTCTTGCCGCCGAAGGCTTCAAGCCGTTCGCCGCCATCTACTCGACGTTCCTGCAGCGGGCCTACGATCAGGTCGTCCACGATGTCGCCCTGCAGAAGCTGCCGGTGCGCTTCGCCATCGACCGGGCCGGGCTCGTCGGCGCCGACGGCGCGACCCACGCCGGCGCCTTCGATCTGCCCTACCTCTGCTGCCTTCCGGACATGGTGGTGATGGCCGCCGGCGACGAAGCCGAGCTGATGCACATGATCGCCACCGCGGCGGCCATCGACGATCGGCCGAGCGCGGTGCGCTACCCGCGCGGCGAGGGCATGGGTGTCGACATGCCGGAGCGCGGCACGGTCCTGCCGATCGGCAAGGGCCGGATCCTGCGCGAAGGCTCGACGATCGCGCTGCTCAATCTCGGCGGGCGGCTGAAGGATACGCTGCAAGGCCGCCGAGGAACTGGCGGCGCGCGGCCTGTCGACGACGGTCGCCGACGCCCGCTTCGCCAAGCCGCTGGATGAGGATCTGATCCGGCTGCCTCGCCCGCGAGCACCAGGTCCTGCTCACCATCGAGGAAGGCTCCGCCGGCGGTTTCGCCGGCCACGTGCTGCAGTTCATGGCGACCGACGGGCTGCTCGAATGCGGGGTGAAGGTGCGGCCGATGACCTTGCCCGACGTCTTCCTCGACCAGGACAAGCCGGAGCTCCAGTACGAGCACGCCGGGCTGAGCGCCGCCCACATCGTCGCCACCGCGCTGCGCACCCTGGGCCGGCCGGGCGAGGCCGCGGAGGCGGTGCGCGCCTGAGCGGGTGCCGGCGAGCCGCGGGGGGCGACCTGGGGGGCGGCGGGCCGACGAGTCTGGTCGTCGAGCGCGGTCTCGCGGAAAGCCGGACCCGGGCGCAGGCGCTGATCCTCGCCGGCCTCGTCTTCTCGGCACCCGGCGGATCGATAAGCCCGGCCAGCGGCTGGCGGACGACAGCGAGATCACCGTCAAGGGGCGCGATCACCCGTGGGTTTCGCGTGGCGGGCTCAAGCTCGCCCATGGCCTCGATCACTTCAGCGTCGATCCGGCCGGGCTGGTCTGCCTCGACCTGGGCGCGTCGACCGGCGGGTTCACCGACGTGCTCCTCGCCCGCGGCGCGGCGCGCGTCTACGCCGTCGACGTGGGCCACGGCCAGCTCGCCTGGCGGCTGCGTCAGGATCCCAGGGTCGTCGTTCTCGAACGGACCAACGCGCGCGACCTCGGTCCCGCTGAGGTGCCTGAACCGGTCGGCCTCATCGTCTGCGACGTCAGCTTCATCGGCCTCGCCACCGCCTTGCCGGCGGCCCTCGCCCTGGCGGCCGGCGACGCAGCGCTGGTAGCACTCATCAAGCCGCAGTTCGAGGCCGGGCGCGCCCAGGTCGGCAAGGGCGGGGTGGTCCGCGACCCGGCGGTGCACCTGGCGGTCTGCGACGACGGTCGGGGGCTGGCTCGCCGCCCGGCCCGGCTGGCGGGTGCAGGGCGTCTGCGAAAGCCCGATCACCGGCCCGTCCGGCAACGTCGAGTTCCTGATAGCCGCGCGTCACGCGCATAGATAGAGCAGGTTGGATGGTGAGGTAAAATGGCTGATCGCGAGGGCTGATCACGTTGACCCACGTCACTGCGAGGCGCGGGACGAGCTTTCTGGTGGCAGCCACGGCGTTGCAGGGCGAGGCAAATGGTGCTTGTTACCGTTCAAGAATGCGTAGAAGTCTGAAACACAATGAGTAACATCTTCGTCAGTTACAGCTGGAAGCAGGGTGAGCGGGTTTGGGACCGGCTGGTGCCGGTTCTGCGCGCTAGCGGCATCGAGGTGCTTATCGACCGCGAACGGTTCGTCACCGGCAAGGACATCCTCGGCCAGATGGACACGATCCAGGACAGGCGGGGCGGCACATCCTGTGTCTCAGCGCCGATTATTCGGCGAGCGCCGCGTGCCAACACGAAATGAGGCGAGCGATCGCGCGCGATCCCAATTTCGCCGAAGGCAGGGTCATTCCGCTCCGGTTCGATGCGGCGCCGCTGCCGTCAAGCGTTGGCGCGGCAAGCGGCTCACGACGCCGAAACCGCTGTGGATCGACTTTGCCGACGACCGCAGACCGGAACCGTGGGAAAAGCTTTTGAAGGCGTGCGCGGGCGATCTCGGCACCTGCGCCGCGCGCTGGCTTGACGCGCGGGATGAAACGCGAAAGCTGCTGCGCCGCCGCAAATCGGTCTGCCTGCACGTGGTGAACGAGACGGCGAACTGGCGGGAACTGATGGATGACGTGCTCAGTGCCCTGCAACCGCCGACGCGGCAACTCGATCTCGATCAGGGCGCAACCAAGACCCGGGCCGGCTTTATCAACTGCATTCTCGATAAGCCCGCGCGCCACCTGCCGGCCGGCGGTCCCGGCTTTGAGCTGGTCGAGCTGGACGAAGCGGTGCAGGCGATGACCAGCAGCCTGACCCTTTGCATCCGCCACTTCGATCACATGTCCGCTCATTTCAAGGCGGACGCCGATCTGTTCGATGTCCTGCGCCATCTCGTCATGGATGCGCGCAAGTTGACGCTGTTTGTGCAGACACGGACGCCGTTCGCAACGCTACTGCCAGCGGATCACAAGCTGTCGAAGATCGACATCAGCACGGTCGAACTATCGTGACGCCGATCCCGCTTGGCGAGCTGCGGCTGAGCCCGCACTCCCACGCCTCGGCGATGTGGTGGCTGGGCCTGCTGTACCGGCGGCCACAGCGGTTTAAGGAGGTGCTGGCGGAGTTGCCGAAGCGCGGGCAAGGGGTGGCCGCGGGCAAGCTGCTGTTTCACGTTCTGCCTTATCTGCTGGTCGTTTCGATCATTGGGCGAGGGCTTCTCACCTGGGTCGGAATTGCGCCGGCGCCGGCTGGGGGCTCCTTTTTTTTAGAAACTGTTTCAGTTGTGCGGGAGGCCGCTCGCGGATCGCTATCGGATCGTTTTCTGGGGATCGCTTTCGGGATCGCTGTCGGGATCGCTGTCGGGATCGCTTTCGGGATCGCTTCGGATCGCTTCGGGATCGCTCGGGATCGCTGCGGGATCGCTGTCGGGATCGCTGTCGGGATCGCTGTCGGGATCGCTGTAGGGATCGCTGTCGGGATCGCTATCGGGATCGCTGTCGGGATCGCTGGAGGGATCGCTGTGGGATCGCTTTCGGGATCGCTGGAGGGATCGCTTTAGGATCGCTTTCGGGATCGCTGTCGGGATCGCTGTCGGGATCGCTGTCGGGATCGCTATCGGGATCGTTTTCGGGATCGCTGGCGGGATCGCTGTCGGGATCGCTGTCGGGATCGCTGTCGGGATCGCTGGCGGGATCGCTGGAGGGATCGCTGGAGGGATCGCTGAAGGGATCGCTATATTGCGTGCTTATTATCATCCGGTGCACCTCTGGTTCGTCTGGCCGGTGGTCCACGGCCACTGGTACTCGCGGCATCCGGCCGCCTGGGACGATCTATGCGCGCTGCCGTTCCCCGGCCTCGGCCGGCTGCTGGTCGCCTACGCCGAGGTTGCGCCGGCGGCGGCGGAAGCCGAGATCGAACGGCTGATCGATACCTACCCCAGCCAGCGGCATCAGGCACTGATCGCGCGGACGATCCTCCTCGCCCGCGCCGCTGCCGCGGAGACCGGCCTCGGTCGCCTCGATCAGATGGTTGCCGCCGTGCCCGAGGGCGATAAGGGCTTCCTCGCCCAGACGGCGCAGGTCAAAGCGATGGTCGGCGAGATCGCGGCGCTGCAGCGGCAGCTCGATACGATGAACCGGCCGGCATTCCGAGAGGCCGTGGCGGGGCAGCTGACGGCGCGGATCGAGACCTTCGCGCACAACATCGCAGGCTTTGCTCGAGCCGCTGGCCTCTGAATTCCGTCGGGCGGCGTCAAGCTGGCTGGCGATTGCTCAGCGCCAGCATCGACGAGGCCAAGCGTCTGGTGACGCACAAGGCGACGCCCCAGGTGTTCCGCGCAGGCGAGCCGGTGAAGCGGGATACGAAGCCTTCGTGCCGCGGATGACCGATCATCGAGCAGCTGGAAGGCCAGATCATGCTGGCCACGGGCTGTCCTGGTCTTCTGGTCGGCGGCCGGCGGCGGATGGGCAAGTCGACGCTGATAGCGAACCTGATCGGGTTCATCCCGGACACCGTCAAGGTCGTACCGATCTCCATGCTGGCCGGCGCGCCCCGCTCCGCCGTCGCTCGTCCAGCTGTTGACCTGCTCACTGAAGCCGATCAGGCGCTGGCGGCCGCGAAGGCGCTCCTGCTCGCGATCGATGAGTTCGAGAAGATCGACAAGATTGGCGAAGGCGTCTTTCCGATCGATCTGCTCGCCACCGTGCGGAAGTTGATCCAAAGCCACCGGCGGATCATTTGGGCGTTCGTCGGTAGCTACGATTTGACCGAACTTACCCACGCCGCCTGGTCCTCCTATTCGTCAGCCTACGGAGCATCAGAGTGCTGCCGTTTACGCTGGGCGAGACGCGGCTCCTGCTCACCGAGCCGCTGGCGCAGTCAAGATTATGGCAGGCGCCCGGCAAGACGGCGCCCGCGCTTCGATCCTGGCTTCTGGGGCGACGGCGGGATCGAGCGCATCCATACGGAAGCCGGCGGCTGGCCGCATCTTGTGCAGCTCCTCGCCGAGACGGCGGTCGAGCTGGCCAATGACCGACAATTGGCCACTCTCGACGAGGGAGTTCTTGAAGAGGCAGCCGATCAGGCAGTGGGGCGCGGCACTGTCGTCCTAAGCGAGCTGATCGAGGGAGAGTTCGAACGCCGGCCGAATGGCAGTATCTCCTCGGCTTCCGCGCCGCCGAGACCCAACCGCCGCCAGCGGATGAGCAGATCCGCCGCTCGCTATGCCGGCGCCTCCTGGTGCTCGACGAAGGGGCCGAGCGGTGGCGGCTGAGGGTGCCGCTGATGCGCCGCTGGCTGATCAAGTACATCTAATAGTATGACGAGCACAGCCCTTGATAACCATGTGGATCGTCATAGTGGGAGGTTCGGCGTCACTCCAAAGGCGACCGATAACGCGGAGCGCCAGCCGAGCCGGGCCTATTTTACCTGCCGATGCATCCCGTGATAGTCCCGGTTTGGCATCATCTCCAGGCCGTGGGCCATGCGGTTGGTGTAGTTGAAGAACGCGGCGACATCGCAGATGTCGAAGATGTCGGCGTCGGAGAAGCCGACGTCGCGCAGACGCTGGCGGTCGGGCTCGCCGATATCGTGGGGCGCGAGCGTCAGGGTCCAGGCGAAGTCGAGCATGGCGCGGTGGCGCGGCTCCAGGTCGGCGACGCGGTAGTTCATCACCATCATCTCGCCCAGCTCCGGATCGCCCGACAGCTCGCGGATCGCCTGGCCGTGGGCGACGAGGCAGTAGTAGCAGCGGTTGGCGGACGAAACGGCGACCGCGATCATCTCGCGTTCCAGCTTGGAGAGCCGGCAGGTCTCCTCGTCGAGCATGAGCAGGTTGTAGAACGCGGCGAAGGTGCGGAATTTTGCCGGGTTGCCGGTGTAGGCGCGCAGCACGTTCGGCACCAGCCCCAGCTTGTCGACGCACTTGGCGAAGTATTTGACGATGTCCGGCTCAAGGTCCTCTTCGCGCGGAAGCTCGACCTTGACGACGTGATCGGGTTGCGGCATGGCAGATCCTCCTCTTCGGGCGCCGATCCGGTTTGCTCGCCTCGCAATCGGCCGCACGGGTTCCTGTCCACCTTATGCCCTATCCGCACTGGGCCTTGTGGCGCAACAGGTGATCGGCGAGCACGCAGGCCAGCATCGCCTCGCAGACCGGCACGCCGCGGATGGCGACGCACGGATCGTGGCGGCCGGTGGTCGCGATATCGACCTCCTCGCCGCGTGGTGCTGACGGTCTGCTGCGGCGTCGCGACCGAACTGGTCGGCTTGATCGCGACGCGGACGACGATGTCCTGGCCGGTGGAAATGCCGCCCAGCACGCCGCCGGCGTTGTTGGACAGAAACACCGGCCGGCCGTCCTTCATCCGCATGGCGTCGTTGTTCTCCGGCCCCGAGCGGGCGGCGGCATGCGAACCCGGCGCCGATCTCGACGCCCTTGACCGCCGGAATGCTGACCATCGCCTTGGCGATGTCGGCGTCGAGGCGGTCGAAAACCGGCGCGCCGAGCCCGACCGGCACGCCCGAGGCGATGACCTCGACGATGCCGCCGGTCGACGAGGCGGACTTGCGCACGCCGTCGAGATACCCGGCCCAGGTCTCGGCGGTGTGCGCGTCGGGGCACCAGAAGGGATTGCGCCCGGTCTCGTCCCAGTCCCAGCGGTCGCGGTCGATCCCGTGCGGCCCCATCTGCACCAGCGCGCCGCGGATCCGCACCGCAGCGCCCAGCACCTTGCGCGCAATGGCCCCGGCGGCGACCCGGACGGCGGTCTCGCGCGCGCTCGACCGCCCGCCGCCGCGATAGTCGCGGATGCCGTACTTGGCGAAGTAGGTGAAATCGGCGTGGCCGGGGCGGAACAGATCCTTGATCGCACCGTAGTCCTTCGACCGGGCGTCCTCGTTGGCGATCAGCAGGCCGATCGGCGCGCCGGTGGTCAGGCCCTCGAAGACCCCGGAGAGGATCTGCACCCGGTCCGGCTCGCGCCTCTGGGTGGTGTGCCGGCTCTGCCCGGGACGGCGGCGGTCAAGTTCGACGCTGGAGGTCGTCTTCGCTCAAGCGGCAGCCGGGGCGGCACGCCGTCGACCACGCCGCCGATCGCGGGCCCGTGGCTTTCGCCGAAGGTCGTGAGGCGAAACAGCGTGCCGAAGGTGTTGCCGGTCATGGTCTGCTTCTTCGGGCCTACTTTTTCGTAATGAAGCTCTCCAGCATGTCGCGCACCGCCGGCGCGGCGTCGACCGCGAGCATGCCGATGGCGTTGAAGCCGCCGTCGACGTGATGGACCTCGCCGGTCACGCCCGAGGCAAGATCGCTGAGCAGATAGAGCGCCGAGCCGCTGACGTCGGCGAGCGTGACGTTGCGCCGGAGCGGCGAGTTGAACTGGTTCCACTTGAGAATGTGGCGGAAGTCGCCGATCCCCGACGCCGCCAGCGTCTTCATCGGCCCGGCCGACAGCGCGTTGACCCGGATCGCCTTGCGTCCGAGATCCTCGGCCAGATAGCGGACGCTCGCCTCCAGCGCCGCCTTGGCGACGCCCATGACGTTGTAGTGCGGCACGACCCGCTCGGCGCCCATGTAGCTCAGCGTCAGCAGGCTGCCGCCGTCGTCCATCAGCGGCTCGGCGCGCTGGCAGACGGCGGTGAACGAGTAGCAGGAGATGGCCATGGTCGCCGCGAAATTGTCCGCGGTGGTGTCGATGTAGCGGCCCTTGAGCTGCTCCTTGTCGGAATAGGCGATGGCGTGGACAACGAAATCGAGGCTGCCCCAGCGCTGGCGCAGGACGTCGAACACCGCGTCGATGCTGGCCGGATCGGTGACATCGCACGGAAGCACCAGGTCGCAGCCGAGCGATTGCAGCCAGGGGCACGACCCGCTTGCGCAGAGCCTCGCCCTGATGGGTGAAGGCAAGTTCGGCGCCATGGGCGTGCGCGGCTTCGGCGATGCCCCAGGCGATCGACCGCTCATTGGCGACGCCCATGATGAGGCCGCGTTTGCCGGCCATGAGCGCGGCGAGGCCGGTTGTCACTATGCAAAGGTGTTCAACGTGAACTCAAGGCTCCCTACGGCGGGCCTGAAAAGGCGAACAGATCAAGCCTTGCGCCGTCGAAAACGTCGGCGCGGTCGAAGGCGCAACCCGGAAGAACATAAGCGTTGCCTTATAGGATGGCCGAAGCCGCGTCAATGTTCGCTTCCGTCCGGCGTCGTGACGTTGCGCAGTCCGCCGTTCATCGGCCCTCATTTGCGCGCCTGCAGCCGCGTGCGCAGCTGCGGCACGAACGTCCTCCGGCAGGGCGTCGACGGCTTCCTCGACGGTGCGCAGCATCCGCCGCGCGGCGTAGAGCTGATCGAGGAGCGACAGGACCAGCCCCAGAACATCCTCGTCGCAGGCGAAGTCCCGCCGCAGCTCGCTGATCAGCGAGATCCGGGCCTCGTCGACGCGGTCGAAGACGTAGCCCGCGGCGGTCAGTTCGCGGGCGGACCCAGCGCTGCTCGATCCAGCCGGTCAGCTCGATCCGCTCGATGCGGTGAATGCGCAGGATTTCGTCAAACGTCGCCATTGCTCAGGCGCCGCTGCGAACGTGATAGGGATGCTTCGCCGCCCAGTCCTCGACCAGGCGGGTGAGGTCGGGATCGGGCGTCGGCCGGCAGAACGACCTTGAGCTCGACGTAATGGTCGCCGCGCGCGCCGCCGCCGGCGGCGGGCACGCCCTTGCCGCGCACGCGCAGGCGCGAGCCGGTGTTGGAGCCTTTCGGCACCGTCAGGCTGACGCTGCCGTCGATCGTCGCGACCTCGACTTTGGCCCCCAGCACCGCCTCGGCCAGAGTGATCGGCAAGCTCCGAATAGATGTCACGGCCCCTTGCGGGTGAACACCGGATGCGGCTTGACCCTGCAGTTCGATGAGCAGATCGCCGGCGGTCCGCCGCCGAGCCCCGGCAGTCCCTGACCCTTCAGCCGCAGCACGTCGCCATCCTCCGATCCGGCGCGGGATGGTCACCCGCAGGCGTTTGCCATCGGCCATCGCCACCGAGCGGCTGGCGCCGTTGACGGCGTCGAGAAAATCGATTTCGACGGCGTGGCGCACGTCGCCGCCGGCCATCTTCGGTGTGCTCTGGCGCGGGCCGGCGCGGCCGCCGAACAGGTCGGAAAAGAAATCCATGCCGTCGAGGTCCCGGTAGAACTCGCGCGGGTCGCTGTAGCGCGTTCCCGGACCGCCCTCGGCGTAGTCGCGATAGAAGGTCCGCTCCGCTCTGGGCGTTCCGCTGGCGTCGATCTCGCCGGCGTCGTAGCGCTTTTTCTTCTCCGCATCGGAGAGAAAATCGTAGGCCGCGGCGACCTCCTTGAAGCGGTCCTCCGCCTTGCTGTCGCCAGGATGCAGGTCGGGATGCAGCTCGCGCGCAAGCTTCCGATAGGTCTTTTTGACATCCTTGATCTCGGCGCTCTTGGCCACGCCCAGAACGTCGTATGGATCGCGCATCCCAGCCTTTCCTCGTCGCGGCCGCCAGTAGCCGCGGGACGGCCATGCGTAAGGTACGCGCCGCTCAGGTGTAGCCGCCTTGGACTGCTACGCTGAAATCTTAGATAGCGTCAGACCGAGCGCCGGCGCAATGGCTCGCCGCGGCCGGATTGCATCTCCTGACGCAGGACGGCCGGCGCAGATGATGAGGTTCAATGAACGCACCGAAGATCCCTCGGCTCGGTTTGCCGACTGGCTCGCCGACGCGGAGAAGAGCGAGCCGAACGACCCGAACGCCATGACCCTGGCAACGGCGACTGCGGGCGGCGTCCCATCGGCGCGGATGGTCCTGCTCAAGGGCGTCGACTGCGCGCGGCTTTGCCTTCTACACCAACATGGGCAGCCGCAAGGCGGCGGAGTTGCGCGCCAATCCGCACGCGGCGCTGTGCTTCCACTGGAAGTCGCTGCGTCGCCAGGTTCGCGTCGAGGGCCGGATCGAGACCGTCGATGACGAGGAGGCCGACGCCTACTTCGCCACCCGGGCGCGGGTCAGCCAGCTCGGCGCTTGGGCGTCGAGGCAGTCGCAGCCGCTGCGCGGGCGCTTCGAGCTGGAGGCGCAGGGTCGCCAAGTATACCGCGAAGTTACGTCGTCGGCGCCGGTGCCGCGCCCGCCGTTCTGGTCCGGGTTCCGGGTCGTGCCGGCCATCCATCGAATTCTGGGAGGACCGGCCGTTCCGGCTGCATATGCGCCATGTCTACCGCCGCGAAGCCAGGGCGCCGACGCGCCTCCTGCGGCGGCTGGACGGTCGAGGAGCTCTACCCGTAATGGCGAGGCCGGATCCCGTGGCGCGGCCGGCGACGCCGACGGAGGGCGGGCAGCGGACGGCGCCCGGCGTCGGAGCGAGCGCAACGAACGGCTCAAGCGCTGGGCAACAACCGCGGCGGTCGCCGTCGCCGCGCTCCTCATCGCCGGCAAGACCGGCGCTTATCTTGCCACCGGCGCCGTCAGTCTGCTGTCTTCGCTCATCAATTCGCTGCTCGACCTCCTGGCCTCGCTGGTCAATTACGTCGCCATCCGCCAGGCGGCGGTGCCGCCGGACCGGGAGCATCGGTTCGGCCACGGCAAGGCCGAGCCGCTGGCCGGGCTGGCGCAGGCGGCGTTCGTCGCCGGTTCCTCGGTCCTGCTGCTGTTCGAGGCCGGGTCGCGGCTGTTTCGGCCCAATCCGATCGACGAACTCGACGATCGGCATCGCGGTGATGGTGCTGTCGATCGTCCTGACCCTGGGGCTGGTCGCTGTTCCAGCGCTACGTCGTCCGCAAGACCGGCTCGGTCGCCATCGGCGCCGACTCGCTGCACTACCGCAGCGACCTGCTGATGAATCTCAGCGTCATCGTCGCTCTGGTGCTGGCGTCCAACTTCGGCATCGCCATCGCCGACCCGCTGTTCGGCATCGCCATCGCGCTCTACATCCTCACCAGCGCCTGGAGCATTTTCTCCTCGAGCCTGCATCTGCTGATGGACCGTGAGCTTGACGAGGACGACCGGGCGAAGATCAAGGCGATCGCCAGCGCTCATCCCGCCGTCATCAGCCTGCATGACCTCAGAACCCGCTCGTCCGGAACCCAGACCTTCATCCAGTTTCATCTCGAACTCGACGGCGGCCTGACCCTGCTCGAGGCGCACGCGATCTCCGACGAGGTGATGGAGGAGGTCGAGCGCGCGTTTCCCAGACGCCGAGGTCCTGATCCACGAGGATCCGGAAGGCGTCGAGGAACGTCGGGCGATCTTCAATTAGCACGGCGCATCACGCCCGATCCAGCCGGCGACGATCAGGAGCGCGGTCATTGCCTGGCTCTCCGCAGGCGGCGACCTTCGGTCTCGCGGCAGCCGCCGCGCCGGCGCGAGACCCACGCCTCGATCATCTTCCTCGCCGGCGAGCGCGCCTACAAGCTGAAGCGCGCGGTGCGCTTCCCCTACCTCGACTACGCCACCGCCGCGCGCCGCCGGCTCATGTGCGAGGCCGAGGTTCGCATCAACCGGCGCACGGCGCCGGCGCTCTATCGCGGCGTCGATCGCGGTGACGCGGGACTCGGCCGGCCGGTTCGCCTTCGACGGCGCCGGCGAGCCGGTCGACTGGCTGGTGGAAATGGTGCCGGTTCGACGAGACCGCCCTGTTCGACGCCATGGCCGAGCGGGCGCGCTGAGCCGCCGCCGGTCGAGGATCTGGCCGACGCGATCGCCGAGTTTCACCATCGCGCCGAGCGACGACCGGAGGCCGGCGGCGGCGCGGCGATGGCGGCGCTGATCGAGAACAATGCGCAGAGCTTCGCCGCGTGCTTCCGGCTGGGCGCGCTCGACCCGGACAGCGGTCGAGTGCCTCCTCGCCGGCTGGCGCCGTCAGCTCGACGACCACCACACGCTGCTCGATCAGCGCCGCGCGGCGGCAAGGTCCGCCACTGCCACGGCGACCTGCATCTCGGCAATATCGTACTGTATGAGGGCCGGCCGACCCTGTTCGACGCCATCGAGTTCAACGACGCGTTCGCCGAGATCGACGTCCTCTACGACCTCGCCTTCCTGCTGATGGATCTCGCCCATCGCGGCCGCGCCGATCTTGCCGGGGTCGTCTTCAACCGCTACTCGACGCCGACCGGCGACAGCGGCGGCCTCGCTCTGTCTGCCGCTGTTCGTCTCGCTGCGCGCCGGCATCCGCGCCCATGTCGAGGCGGTCGCGGCGCAGGCCCAGTCCGATCGGACGAGGCCGCCGGCGCCTCGCCGGCGCCCGCCGGTACCTTCGGACGCATCCGCGGCCCTGCGACCGACTCCGCCCGCCTCGTCGCTATCGGCGGGCTGTCTGGAACCGGCAAGTCCAGCCTCGCCCGGGCGCTGGGCGCCGAGCTCGCCGAGCGCCCCGGCGCGCGGGTGCTGCGCACCGACTGCATCCGCAAGCGGCTCGCCGGCGTCGCCCTCGAGGCCCGTCTCGACGCCGACGGCTACACCGCGGAGATGACCCGAAAAACCTATGGCGCGCTGGTCGAGGACGCGGGCGAGGTCCTCGCCGCCGGTCGCCCGGTCATCGCCGACGGCGTCTTCGCCTCCGCCCGTGAGCGGGATGCGATGCGCGAGCTCGCCCGGCGCCTCCGCGTTCCCTTCTTCGGTCTCTGGCTGGACGCCCCGGCGGCGGCGCTGGAGGCGCGGGTCGGCGCCCGCCGCGGCGGGACGTTTCCGACGCAGGGCCCGATGTCGTTCGGATGCAGCTTGGCTTTGCTCTCGGCGAAATCGACTGGGCCGAGGTGGATGCAGCGGGGCCGGCAGAAGCGACGGCGGCGGCGGCCAGGCGGGCGCTGCAGGCGGGCTCATCCGGCGCGGCGCACGATGCGTGATCCCCGCTTCGCGCGAGCGCATGCGCATGCGCATGCGTCAGTCTGATCGCAAGCGAAGCCTCCGGCGCGTCCGCGATTGGGCAAGCGCCCCGCAAAACTCGGTGAGAAGCTCCGCTAGACGCTGCGTGGCACTGCTTGCTTGCGGTGCAAGGATCAGTGCCAGCTCAGTATCCGGAATCGCTGGGAAGCGGTTCTTGCCGGTCAGCACGAGATGATCCGATTGCAGTCCGGACTCCGGAAGGATGCTGACCCCGAGCCCCGCCGAGACGGCGGCCTGGATCCCGGAAAAATTCGGACACGTATAGCTGATGCGCCAGTCGCGACCGCGGGATTCGAGCGCGTGGATGGCCCGGTTGCGATATTGGCAACCTTGCGGGAAGACGACCAAGGGCATCGGGTCGGTCTGCCATGAGATCGGATGGCGACGGCTCGTCACCCAATGCACGTTCTCGGGCCAGGTTGCCAGCGCGGCGCCACCACCAGCATCGCGTTTGAGCACGGCAAGGTCGAGCTCGCCGCGCTCGATATCCCGCTGCAGATTGACGCTCAGGTCGCAGCGGACGTCATACCTGAGCTGCGGGTGCGCACGAAAGAAACGGGACAGCAAATCCGAAAGCTGGCGGGCAGCGAAATCCTCCGGGATGCCGAGCCGCAGGATGCCGAGCCCGTCGGAGTGCGACATCGCATCGCGCGTCTCGTCAGCCAGCGCGAGTAGACGGCGGGCATAGGATAGAAGCCGCTCCCCATCATCGGTGGGGCTGACGCGACGACCGGTGCGATGAAGCAAGGGCCGGCCGAACTGCTCCTCGAGCCGTTGGATCTGCTGGCTCACGGTGGACTGTGTGCGATGAACCCGCTCACCGGCACGGGTGAAGCTGCCGGCATCCACCACCGAGACAAAACTGCGTAAGAGCTCGAGATCGGGCACTGGCTCTCTCTATTAAAATTGCCACTGAATTGCATTGTACTATTTAATTTTCAAATGAAAAGCCGCAGGGCTAGCGTCGGCGCGGTCGCCATGACCGGAGCTGACGCATGTTCCTGCGGACCAATCGAATCCCGATCCTGATCATCATATTCTGCCTGCTGTGGAGTTCGGCCTTCGCCGCGGCCAAGGTGGCGCTGATCGACTGTCCGCCACTGCTGCTGGTGACAGCGCGCTGTCTTCTCGCCGGCGGATTGACCTTGGCCATCGCCGCCGCCCGGCCCGGCGCCTGGCGGGTCTCGCGGCGGGATTTCGGCGTGCTCATCCTGCTCGGGTTGGCCAACAATGCGCTCTATCTCGGCCTGAACCACCTCGCGATGCGGTCCGTCGCGGCCGGCGTTACCGCTCTGATCGCGAGCGCCAATCCGGTGCTCACCGCCGTTCTCGCCAGTGCCGTGCTGGGGGAACGGATGACGTGGCGAAAGGCCATCGGCTTGGGACTCGGTGTCCTTGGCGTTGCGGTTATCGTGCAACACCGGATCGCAATCGGCGCCGATCCGCCGGTCGGAATTGCTTTCGCCGTCGCCGCGTTGGTCGCGCTGGTCATCGGGGCCATTCTGTTCAAACGCCTGAAGCCCAGCGGCGGCCTTTGGATCGGCAACGGCATTCAAAACTTGGTTGCCGGAGTTGCGGTGGCCCCGTTCGCATTTGCGTTCGAGTCCGTGAGCGACGTCGAACCGACCTGGCGACTACTTTGGGCGGTGGCATACTCGGTCGTGTTTGTCTCGATTCTCGCCTATGTGATCTGGTTTCACCTCATCACCGTTATCGGGCCGAGTGCTGCCAGCGCTTATCATTTCTTGATGCCGCCACTGGGCGTTTTCTTTGGGTGGGCATTGCTCGCGGAGCACGTGGAACTCAGCGACCTCATCGGCATCATCCCGATTATCATCGGCATTTATTTGGTCACGCGCGGGATCGATCCCCGCTGCCCAGAAGGCCGGCCGACGGCAACCAGCGGCGCCCCTGCCTAGCGTTCTACTAGGCAATTGGCGCGCACCTCGGGATGACGATCATCGATCACC
>CAWBNC010000046.1:0-24209 GCA_963789785.1 uncultured Alphaproteobacteria bacterium
TCCAGCGACATGAAGCCGACGACTTGGCCCACGGCGTTGCGGCGCGTGACCATCAGCAACAGGCCGAGCAGAACGACGGAGAGTGCGAACGCCAAGTCCTCCTGCGTCAGCGCATCCGCCTGCTCGGTGACGGGCAGCATAACCATGATCGACAGTGCCACCAGACTGATGCCGAACAGCATCGTCGGCCCGATGCCGACGACGGTTTCGACCGTCCGGTGGATGCCGAGGCGCTGGATCATCCGGTGCAACGCGACGGGGATGACGATCGCCTTGAACATCATCGCAATCGCCGCCGTGACGTAAAGGTGCGGTGCATCTTGGATGTACGCCTGCCAGGCGACGGCCAGACTGAGCACGGCGGCATGGAGGGTGAAGACCTTGAGCAGGCTGTAGAGCCGATCCTGATAGAGCAGCATCAGGCTGACCAACACAAGTCCGCCGGCGAGCAGGTGGGCGAAGTCGAACGCGAGGCCGTGCATCAAACGCTCCGGGTGACGAAAAGCAAGAGCGTGCCGAGCAACCCAAGCATCAGCGCGACGCCGAGGAACTCCGGAACGCGGAACACCCGCATCTTGGCGATCACGGTCTCGAACACGGCCAGCGCGAGAGCGGCCACCGCCAGTTTGAGCAGATAGGCGCAGATGCCAATCAGGTACGCCAGCATGCCATCGCCTGCCGCCGCCATGCCCCAAGGGAGGAACACGCAGCCGAGTAGCGAGGCATAGAGCACCAGCTTGAGGAAGGCGGCCGCCTCGATCATGGCAAGGTGCCGGCCCGAGTATTCGAGAACCATCGCTTCGTGCACCATCGTCAATTCCAAGTGCGTTGCCGGATTGTCCACTGGAATGCGGGCGTTCTCGGCGATGGCGACGATCAACAGGGCAACGAACAACAGGCCGAGGGAAATGCGCAGTCCGACATGCTGGCCCAGCATGAAGTTGGCGACGGAGGAAAGCTGCGTTGAACCGGCAAGCAGCGACAAGGTGAACACGGCCATCAGCATTGCCGGCTCGGCGACCGAGGCGATCATCATCTCGCGACTGGAGCCGATGCCGCCGAAGCTGGTGCCGACGTCGAGGCCGGCGAGCGCCAGGAAAAATCGTGACGTCGCGAGCAGGGCGACAATCGCGATCATGTCGGCCGACCAACTGAACATCAGGCCGGTCGCGAAGGTCGGCACCAACGCCGCCGCCACCCAGATCACGGTGAATACGATGTAGGGCGCGACGCGGAACAGCCACGAGGCGCCGTCGGCGAGCACAACCTCCTTGCGGAACAGCCGGCGCAGGTCGCGGTAGGGCTGCAGCGGTGAGGGGCCGAACCGGCGAAGCAACCGCGCCTTCACCGTTCTGACCAGCCCCGTCAGCAGCGGGGCGACGAGCACCACCAGCAGCATCTGCGCGCCCTGAACACAGATGTCGCCGATTACTGCCATAGGGCAAGCCCCGACAGGATCAGCAGGAGCAGGACGAAGACCAGCGTCAGATAGCGGCGGATCGTCAGGAACTGCAGAGTATTCAGCTGTTCCGCGGCAAACGCTATGCCGGTCGCGATCGGCGCAAAGATAAACTCCCAGACAGGATCGCGGAGTTGCACGTGCAGACGTGCCGGCTCCAGGCTGCCGGGTTCCGGCATTTCGACAATTTCAGTAGCGCGGAAGGCGACGCCCCCGAAAACGCGGCGGATCGGTTGGGCAAAGCTGCCGGCCGTGTATTGGGTCATCGGGCTCGGATCGGGAAAGCCGCAGTCCCAAGCCGGCGCGCGGCGCACCGCGTGGGAGGCGAGCCGGCGGACAACCAGGGCGATCGCCGTCGAAGTCACCGCAATGAACCCGAGCATGATCAGGCCGTTGTATGAACTCCGATCGGCGGAGATCGGCACCAACGACAGCCACGGCAGCGATGATTGCGGCGGCAAACGCGCGCCATCGGTCAGGCTTTGCACGGCGCCAGACAGCGCGTCGACGACCAGGCCGGGAAACACGCCGGCGAGCACGCACAGCACGGCGAGCCCGATCATCGCACTTCTCGAAAACGCGTCGGCCTCGCGCGCCCGCTCTGCGCTTGGACCGCGCGCCCGCCCTAGGAAGGTGATGCCGAACGCCTTGACGAAGCAGGCCGCGGCGAGGGCCGCCGACAGCGCCAAGGCGGCGCCGACGGCGGGGACGAGGAAGCGAAGCCCCCATTGCGGAAGGCTTGGGACTCACCAAGATCGCCTGAAACGTCAGCCACTCTGAGACGAAGCCATTGAGCGGCGGCAAAGCGGAAATTGCGGCGCAGCCGATCAGGAAGGTTGTCGCCGTCACCGGCATGCGATGGATCAGCCCGCCGAGGCGCTCCATATCGCGCTCGCCGGTGGCGCCCAGCACGGCGCCAGAGCCGAAGAACAACAGGCTTTTGAACAAGGAATGGTTGAGAACATGAAACAGCGCGGCGGTCAGGGCCAACGCGGCGCTGGCCGCCATACTGTTCGCTAGAAACGCCAGCGCCAGCCCCAGCCCGATGTAGATGATGCCGATGTTCTCGACGGTGTGGTAGGCAAGCAACCGCTTCAAGTCGTGCTGCATCAGGGCGTACAGCACGCCGAGCACGGCGGTGAGCGCACCGGCGGCGAGCACGACGAGGCTCCACCACCACGCCGGAGGTCCCGCCAGATCGAAGATGATGCGGATAAAGCCGTATACCGCCACCTTGGTCATCACCCCGCTCATCAGCGCCGAGACATGCGATGGCGCGGCGGGATGGGCCAGTGGCAGCCAGACATGCAGCGGCACGAGCCCGGCCTTCGATCCGGCGCCGAGCAGAATCAGCAGCAGCACCAGCGCCTGCTTGCCGGGCGCCAGCGCTTCGGCCCGCATCGCCACGAAGGCGTAGCCGCCATCGGGGCCCGCCAGTAGCCCGAACGCCAGCAGCAGGCACAGAGTGCCGAAGCTCGCCATCACCAAATAGACGTAGCCGGCCCGCGCCGTGCCCTCGGCCCGGTGGTGCGCCATGACCAACGCCCAGGACGCGAGCGACATCAGCTCCCACGCGAACAGGAATGTGAAAGCGTCATCCGCGATGACGACCAGGTTCATCGCCGCGAGGAATGCCGGAAAGAATGGCAGTACCCGCTGCGGGGCCTGTTCGTGGCGGCCGTAGCCAATGGCGTACAAGCTGGCCGCCACACCGCCGAGATTAACGACGGCGAGAAAGAACGCCGCCAGCGCATCGAGACGGACGTGCGCTTCGATCCACGGAATGCCTAACGGCAGGGAGCGGGTGACGGCACCGCTCCCGCCGATCAGCGCGGCGATTGACAGAGTCAAGCAGAGTGCGCAGATCGCGAGGGACGCGCCATAGATCGCCGGTCGAGCCAAGGACTTGCGGCATACCGGGACCACGGCCACCGCCGAAAGGAACAGTGCGCCGATCCCGCCAAGGAGCACAGTCAACGACATGTCATGCCGTGTCGAATTCCTGATTTAGGCCGGCCGCGCTGTCCTGTGCCGCCGCCTTGCGATTCATCCCTTTAGCCGCACTCCGCGGCCACCGCCCTGACTCGCTGATCCGGCACCAATTACTTCGACGCCGAGTGCATTGAGGGCGTCGATCACTTTTACGAGCGAGTCCACGTTTCCGCGGACGTTTCCTTCGCTGGCCTCCATGCGCTGGATGGTCGGCAACGAAAGTCCCGAGACCTCGGCCAGTTTACGCTGATCGATCCCGAGAAGCGCCCGCGCGGCCTTGAGCTGGGCAGCTGCGATCATAATTCATACATTATATTAAAATTATCAACCCGAACACATCAGGTCTCACATACACGTATTGATACACCATATCAAGATACAAGACATAGCTGCATGGGAGGTCCGTAAGCGCGACGCCGAGCGGTTGCTGGGCCGAGGGGACCGCAGCCACCGGATCGGCCAGGACAAGCCCGTGTTCGTCCACCGCCTGGTAACGCTCGGAACCCTCCAGGAGAAAATGCTGAAGCTGCAGCGGCGCAAGGGCGCGCTGGCGGAAGGCTTGCTCGATCCGGAGGCCGGCGGTCCGCTCGCGTCTGTCGGCACGCCACGGGTGCACGTCAAGCACTCTCGATCGAAGACCGTGAAGAGTTGTTGGGGTGACCTTGAGCCCAGTCAAAGACGCGAGCCTGCTGTTCGCGCAAAAACTCCTCTTCATCGAGGACCGTGTAGCCGAGCAGCCTGGCCGCTCCGATGAAGCCTTTCAGCGCCTCCGGCTCCATCCGTCCGTCCTTGAGGTTGGGCTTGTTGACGACGACGGCGCTCAGCATCGGCCAGCCCATCCGGTGGGCATACTCGACGAGGTCCCAGAGATGGCCTCCGATCAAGTAATGCGCTTGGCCCCAGTCAACGTTGCTCGCGTCCGCCAGTTCCTTGTAGCTGAGGAACCGGCCTTCCTTCGCGGCGGCACGGATGATGTCGAGCGAGGTATGGAAGTCGAGGCCCTTGCCCTTGCGCTTGCCCTGTTCGCGGAGTGCCGCGATGTACACTGGCTGGTCCGTCGCCCTCTTTCTGCGATGGTTCTCGATGAGGTTTTCGAGTTCCTTGTCGGAAAGGGCTTCGACATCAACGGGCATCATGATCTCCCCCGGAGGTCGAACGCCGGGCGGACGGCGGAACCGAAGGCGTCGAGCCGGTGCACGCCGTAGCGACGGCACAACTCGGTTAGCCCGGACCGGCGCTGCGTCAGCAGGGGATGCATGAACCGTCCTCCTAAACAGTTGCTCGCGCGGCGGACCTGCGGCCGCGGCCAGCCCGCTTGGCCGTGGCGGCACGCTCGGCCTTGATCCCGGCGAGCAGCACCGAGGCCGGTTCGTCGTTCGGGTCCTGCGGCACGAGTTTGCCCTGGAAGGCTTTGGCCAGGATGGACTGGTTCAGCGCGTCAATGCTGTTTAATGCCTTTACCATGTTGCCCGCGACCTCTCGCTCGGATTGGAACGCTGCATCGATCCTCCGAAGCGCTTGCGTGATCTCCCGCTCTGGCGGCACCGGGATCGGCAGTCGTCGCACGACCTTACCGTTAATTTTAGGCATGTTTCCCGCTGTCCCGGTCGCGTTCCGTCGCAGATAGTTCCGGCCCATAGTGCTGTTCAGATAGCGCCATGCCCACGCCCGGATTGCTTTGTGCTCAATCCGAACCCGCATCATCAAGTCGGGGTAAATGTAGGTCTTGGATGGGCCGTCGTAGATCGCTGCCGCGCCCACGCAATCGATTGTGTTGGCTCTCTGTATCAGTAGGTGTACTGCGCCACGGTTATGAGACAAGCGGCTGCGGCAGTCATGCGGCCTGATCCATGGCCGGTTGCTGGTCGGCCCTGACCTGAACGGGCGTCCGGTGGCCATGGCGGGCGACCAGCCAGTTGGTGTTGTACCAGGCGGCGAAGTCGAGCAGTGCCAGGCGCAGCTCCTCGATGGTCTCGAAGTGGCGGACCCAGAGCAGGTTTTCCTTCAGCGTCCGGATGAAGCGCTCGGCGACGCCGTTGCCCTCCGGCTCGCGGACGAAGGACGGTGAGGCCTCGATGCCGAGGAAGGCGATCTCGGTCTGGAAGTCCTCGGACATGTAGTTCGAGCCATGGTCGTGACGGAGCTTGAGGCCGGCGGCCACGTCCTTGCCGATGATGCCGAAGTGCTGTCGCACGCCCTGGCGCACCGGCTCCAAGGCCTGGAAGCGGTTGGCGCTCTTGTCGGCATGAATACCGACGCACTCGCTGTTGCAGTGATCGACGGCGACGAAGACATGGGCCACGCCCTGCGCCACGGTGATGGTCTGGGTCATGTCGGTCCCCCACAGGACGTCCACGGCGTCGGTGGTGATGGTGCCGTCGTGCGCCTTGTCCGGCCGCTTGCGGACCCGGTGTGGCGCCAACAACCCATTCTCCCGCATCAGCCGGCGGATGCGTCCGGGCGAGCTGCGGATCCCGGAGAAACGCAGCCGCGCCCAGATCTTGCGGTAGCCCTCGCCGGTGAACCGGCTCTCGGCGATCACCTGCTTGATGTGCTCCACCAGCGTCGCGTCGTCGCAGGGGCCAACAGGGCCGGGGCGGCATCTGGAGACCGAGGCTGCTTGGCGATGACGATAGAGGCTCGCCCGCGAGACCTTCCACCAGCGGGTGACCCGCGCCAGGCCATAAACCCGAGCAGCGGAGGGCGAAACCGCCCGACTCATCGCCTCGACCTCCGCCGTGCCAAAGGGGCGCCGCCCTCCAGGCGCGCGATCTTGTCGTACAGAAGCTCGATCTCCATCGTCATCGCTCCGACCTTGCCCTTCAGCCGGACGATCTCGTCGTCGCGGGCGTCGCGCTCGCGTTCCTTCAGCGCCGTCTCCGCCGCCAGCAGCGCCTGGTCGCGCCAGGACGACAGCCGCGCCGACGTGACGTTGAGCTCGCGAGCCACCAGATCCAAAGGCTCGCCCCGCATCAGCCGGTTCACCGCCTGCAGCTTCCGCTTCGCCGAGAAGCGTCGTGGCGGCGGCCCGCCGGCGGACTTGTCTCCGCCAGCTGTTCGGGAGCGCTCCGCCAAGTCCGCCGGCTGCGTCTTTACGGTCTCAACCATTTCGTCCATTCGGCTCTTCCTTCCTTTTGAGGGTCGTTTAGCCGCAGCCGAATGTCTCAACAAACCCTGACGCACCCCACTCTGTATCAGTAGGTCACCCGTGACAAGCCAGTGTTTGGAACCGGGAGCAATGGTTTCATGCAAACGCTTCGTTGCCGAATTGGACAGATCAAGCTCGCCTTTCGTCGTAGCCGTCAACTTCAGCGACAGCGTTCCTTGTGCTTCCGGTCCGCTCCTGGGCGAACAGCCATTCGTTGGTCCGTCAGCCAGTAGATCGCCGAAGCGCACCCATGTCCATGTGGCTGGCGTCGTGCATAGCTGCTCCCCATCATCGAATGCCTGTACTGATCCTGATCCGATTCGATCAAGGAACGAAGAAGCCGGTTCGACGTCGGGGTGTTGGGCGCGCCATTCGACTGTCAGGTCGCCGCGGAAGGCGGCGGCGAGGACGGACTGGCGGTAGCGGTCGAGCAGGGCCGGGATGGCGTCCAGGGCTTCCTTGGCCCGGGCACATAGTCGTCGATAGTGTCCACTTGGCCGTTGGCGCCGTAATACGGGTAATCTCCGCGCCGCTTCGCCCGTTCCGTCGCGTTTAGGGCTATCCGGCAACTATCTTGGTTGGTCGCTATTTCGGTAAGTGGCGCGCGCGTCCATCCCTCCGGAAGGCCAACGCTCACTCCGCCGCCCTCACGACCGTATCCGCGTCTTCCGCTTCCTCGCCCTCCAGTTCGGCGGTGAGCGCCTCCATCTCCTCCAGGGCCGTGCGCAGGCTGGCCATGATTTCCGCGGCGATGATCTCCGGGTCCGGCAGGTTGCCGTCGCCGGCGCTCTCGTCGCGCAGCCAGGTGATGTCGAGGTTGTCGCCCCGTGCGGCGATGGCCTCGCGGGTGAAGAGCCGGAACCGGCTCTGCTCACCGCCGTCGGTGCGCTTGGCCTTGCCATACGGGTCGACGCCGAACTCGGCCTCGAAATCGGCGAAGTGCTGGCGTGTCATCGGCCGGGTCTTGCCGTAAGGCGGGCATGTTGGTGCGCAGGTCGTAGACCCAGACGGCCTCCGTATTGCCCTTGTCGGTTCGGCCGCGGGTGAAGAACAGGACGTTGGTCTTGACGCCCTTGCGCGTAGAAGATGCCGGTGGGCAGGCGCAGCAGCGTGTGCAGGTCGCACTTGTCCATCAGGTCGGCGCGGATGCCGCGGCCGATGCCGTCCTCAAACAGCACGTTGTCCGGCAGCACCACCGCCGCTCGACCGCCGGGCTTCAGGGCTCGGTAGATGTGCTGGAGGAAGCAGAGCTGTTTGTTGGACGTGGGAAAGGTGAAGTCGTCGCGGGTCGGCTGGCCGCCGCCTTTCTTGGTGCCGAACGGCGGATTGGTCATGATCAGGTCGGCGCGGGGCAGGCCCTGGCCTTCCGGCGACAGGGTGTCGCCGAGATCGACACCGCCCTCGATGCCGTGCAGCATCAGGTTCATCAGGCACAGCCGGTGGGCATCGGGGACCAGCTCCATGCCGACATAGGCCTGGTGGCGCTGGAAGTACTGCTCGGACTCGGTGAGGTCGAACAGGTCGTCGGTGGCGTCCTTGATCAGCCGGTCGGCGGCGATCAGAAATCCGCCGGTGCCGGCCGCAGGGTCCTGGATGATCTCGCCGGGCTGCGGCTTCATCAGGTGGACGATGGAGTCGATCAGCGGCCTTGGCGTGAAGTACTGTCCCGCGCCCGACTTGCGCTCGGCCGCGTTGCGCTCCAGCAGGCCCTCGTACATGTCGCCAAGCCCTTCCTCCTTGGCCGAGTACCAGTCGAGCGCGTCAATGGCGGCGACCAGCGTTTTCAGGTTTTTGGGCTTGGTGATGCAGGTCTGGGCGTTGGCGAAGATGGCCTGGACGCGCCGGGAGCCGTGGGTGCCGAGGTGGATCAGCAGCGTCTTGTAAAATCCGAGCTGTGTGGTGCCCTCGCGGGCCTCAAGGTCCCGCCAGCGGTAGCCGACGGGAAGCTGCTTTTCGTCGACCCCGATCTCCTGCGTCATCTTCAAGAACAGCAGGAAGGTCAACTCGGTGACGTATTCGTGGTAGCTGACGCCATCGTCCCGGAGGACGTGGCACAGGTTCCACAGCCGCGCAACAATGTCTTGGGTGACGGTCATTGATTACCTAGATCTCAAGGATCTCATGTTGGCAAGCCTACTTCAGGCGAAAAACACCCTCGTACTTACCACGTCTACAAGATACAGGTCCAATAAAAGACCAGGTTCCTGGCTTATGCAGCAGGTTTCCTGAACAATTGTTGTTTCTGAATGTAATGCTGTCCTGACTTAATTGCCCGCTCATGGCAAAATGGTCCTGTCTGGTATCGTCTCTAAATCTACCTGTATCGAAGTTATACATACTTATTATTTTCGAAAGAGACTGCTCGTAATCAAGCTCGGTGGCTTATCCCTTTGGTTCCGGGGCCACGATACGCGGTGACGGTGGGCGAAGGACGCTGTAGAACATTGAGCGAACATGCATATGCCGGAGGTGTTCGCCATGCCCGACTTTCCTCGCTCCATCTTGGCCTTTCAGCGTCAGTTTTCGGATGAGGCTGCATGCGCGTCGTGGCTTTCAGCGGCTCGCTGGCCGGAGGGCTTTCGCTGCCCGGCCTGCGGACATGACCGTGCCTGGGAACTCGCCGCAAAGGCGTGGACCTATGAATGCGCCCAGTGTCGCCGGCAGACGTCGGTTACGGCGGGGACGGTGATGCACGGCTCGAAGCTGCCGCTCACCGTATGGTTTTGGGCGGCCTATCTGATGGCCACCCACTCGAACGGCCTCTCCGCGCGGCAGATGTGGCGGCAGCTGGGCCTGGGCTCCTACAAGAGTGCCTGGCTTTTGTGCGCCAAGCTGCGCCGGGCCATGGTCAATCCCGCCCGCGCTTTGCTGTCCGGCGTGGTCGAGATCGACGAAACACAAGTGTCCTACCGCACCAAGGACGACCCGGCGACGGGCGGAGGCGGTCGAAGCCCGGACGGCAAGATGCAGGTCGCCGTCGCCGTCGAAATCATCGATGAGGCTCCCGGGCGCTTGCGCCTGGGGACGATCGAGGACGCCTCGTCGGCCAGCCTTCACCCGTTCATCAAGGCCAATGTCGCCGCCGGCTCCACCCTCAAGACCGACGGCTGGAGCGCCTATCCTGGCGTTGCCGGGTTCAAGCACGAGCCCCACGTCGTTGGCGCCATGGCAGCGCATGTCGTCCTGCCCTGGGTGCATCGCGTGATCTCGAACCTCAAGACGTGGGCGCTGGGCGTCTACCACGGCCTCCGCCGCCCGCATCTCCAGTCCTACCTCGATGAATTCGTCTTCCGCTTCAATCGGCGTCGCACGCCGCACGCCGCCTTCCGAACCCTGCTGGGCATCGCCGTCGCCATCGAACCGGCGACCTACAACATGCTGATCGCGCCGGAAGCACAGGGATAAGCCACCAAGCTCGTTGTTGCTCGACTGCACGTCTTCCGCGTTCTCAGGAAGTCAAATCGACGAAAAAGACCTGGATCGACTTGAAAGCTTCGCGAAAGGCCACAAGCCTTCCCGCGGGATTGTCGCTGGCGAAGTCCTTCTGTATCTTGATCTCTTTCTCTAATAAAGTTTGTGAAGCGGCGCTCGCTCCAAACGCGCTCAAGAACACGGGTGTCAGTCTAAGGACACAGTCCCTCGAAGAGATTCGATCTGTAGATCGATCCCGTCCAAAACGTCTTGCACACCTTCCCAGTCCTTCTTTGTAATATTCCCGGTAATATTAGCGCCGACGAATTTCAACAGCAAGCCGCTGTCAGCCTCTAGCGGGCTGCTGAAATGGCGCCTGGTTGCCCGGATCTTCGCGGTTGGTGTGGGGTCATTTGCTTGCGCTGATGCTGGCTACCGTCGTTGCTACCGTCGTTTGGCCGGGAGTTTTCGGGCGCTGAGGACACTCCGGACGGAGTCCGGCCGTCAAGCCGGGGCTTTGAGCAGCTTTGGCAGCCGGACGAGATTGTAGGCGGCCATGGCGAAGGTGAACTGCCAGTCGATCTTCGCCAGCCCGCGGTGGCGGGCCTTGCTGAGCCCGGCGATGGTCTTGGCCCAGCCGAAGGCCTCCTCGATGCGCTTGCGGATGCGCAGGCTGACCGTGTAGCCGGGATCGCGCGCCGTCTCGTCGTCGATCGCCGAGCGCCGGCCGCTGAGGTTCTGCGCCACGTGCGCGGTGACGTCGATCTCGCCCAGCTCGGCTATGAAGTCCTGGGCGTCGTACCCCTTGTCGGCGCCCAGCGTGATCGGCTCCGGCCGCCCCGGCGCCTCCGCGTGCGGCGTGATCAGCTCCACGGCGGCCAGCCGCTCGGCGTGGCCCGAGGCGCGGGTGGCGACGGCGCCGACGATCAGCCCGTTGCGGTTCTCCATCAGCGCATGCCCCATGAAGCAGAGCTTCGCCTCCTTGCCGCGGCCCTTGCGGTAGAGCCTGGCATCCGGATCGGTGGCAGACGCATGCGTCCCGTTGCCGCGCTTCTGCCCGCGGAAGTCCTGCTCGCCATTGCGTCCCGCATCCGGCGGCGCTCCGGAGCCGTCCTTGGGGCGGAAGCTCTTGGTGCTGGCCCAGGCCTCCAGCAGCGTGCCGTCCACCGAAAAGTGCTCGCCGGACAAGAGCGTCTTCACCTGCGGCTGCGCCAGCACCCCGGCCAGAAACTTCACCGCCACATCGCCTTCCAGCAGCCGGTCGCGGTTCTTGGTAAAGGTCGTCGCATCCCACACCGGATCGTCGACGCCCAGGCCGACGAACCAGCGGAACAGAAGGTCGAACTCGATCCGCTCCACCAGTTGCCGCTCCGAGCGGATCGAATAGAACGCCTGCAACAAGAGCGCCCGCAGCAGCCGCTCCGGCGGGATCGACTTGCGGCCATGGGGCGAATACAGCCCGTCGAACTCACCCGAGAGCCCGGCCAGCGTCGCGTTGACAATGCCGCGGATCACCCGCAGCGGATGATCCGCACGGACCCGCTTCTCCAGGTCCACATAGCTGAACAGCCTCCCACGAACCGTGTCGCTCCCGCGCATCCCGACCTCCAATCACCACCAACCCGAGATCAGGAATCACGAACGCGCAAAAACCGCCACCCTTTTCAGCAGCCTGCTAGTCCGCCTTCACCCGTAACCTCGAAATAGGAACCTCTCTCACTTGGCACGGAGCACATCCTGCTAACCGCCTCGGAAACTTTCATCAACGTCTCCGGAGACTGAGCCTGTGCTGAATCCAGCGCCGAGAAGAGGCCCAAGACCGCAACCAAGCCGAAAGCTTGAGCCAGCGCGGGAAAGCCGCACCTCGTAAACGAACTCGGTTTAATGAAATCATTCGCTAGAATAAGGTTCATTATCCTACCCCCTTCCACAGTGCTTCGTTGACCTCGCCCAGGATCGCCTCCAGCCGGCCGTCGAACACCTTGTTGATACGGTTGAACCCTCCGTTGGCCTGGAACTCGCCGGCGTCCAGCGCTGCGCTATCGACGACGATCTCCTTTGCCACCTGCTTGCCGATGCGTTCAAGCCACTTGCAACAGCTCAGGCTTGGGCAGCGCCGTGAGCCCGAGGCCGGCGCCGGGGTCGCCAGCGGAATCCCGGCGATGCCGGCGGTCGGCCCCGCGACCGCGCCCCGCGCCGTCGCCGGGGCCGGAACGACGATCGCAAGGCCGCTGACGTCGGCGTTCGGGCCGGCGACGCTGCCCAGGGCCGCGGCGGGCGACGGGGTGATCGTGGTCAGCCCGGCGACGATCGCGGTCGGGTCGGCCACGGCGCCGGTAGCGGCCACGGGCGCCGGGGTCGCGACAATCGGCCCGCCCTCGACGGCAACCGTCGGGGCGGCGGACCCGCCGGTCGCGGCGACCGCCGATGGCGTCGCCACAAGCGCCGGGGTGGTCTCCTGGCCGAAGTCGATGGCCTGCAGCGCGATCTCCAGGGCGCCGCCGCCCTGGCTCGACCAGAAGTAGGCCTGGGTGACGCTGTTGAGCACAATCTGCTTGGCGTGCTCGACGTAGCCCGAGCCTGAGTCGGCGTCGGACAGCGTCGCGATCAGCCCGGCGCGCGAGATCGACGGCAGGCTGGTGATCGACGGCGGTAAAGTCGGCGGCAGAGGGCGAGGCCTTGGAGATGGCGACGTGCTGGACCGCGATGTGCGGGTTGCGGGCGACGTAGGCCGCCAGCGCCGCGCCCGAGACCGAGGCGCCGGCTGCCCAGGCGACGTGACTGGTATCCGCGCCCTTGCCGATCTTGGCACAGATCTGGTCGTTGCCGTTGTCGTCGGGCGCCGCCCACTGCGGGACGACGAAAGCGCGGTCCCAGTCGCCGACATCGGCGATCGCGATGCTGCCCGAGCGCCGGACAGCCCGGTGGCGATGGCCGCCTGAATGTCCCAGGCGCCGCCGAGAAACTCGATGATCGCGTAGGAGTAGGTCGTCGTGCCCGAGCCGCCGCCGCCCCGGTGCAAGCGCAGCGCGCCGCCGTCGGCGTCCAGCGT
The DNA here is from genome assembly GCA_963789785.1 of uncultured Alphaproteobacteria bacterium. Classification (GTDB taxonomy): domain Bacteria; phylum Pseudomonadota; class Alphaproteobacteria; order Rhodospirillales; family Defluviicoccaceae; genus JAEULH01. The sequence continues at coordinate 13,063 of CAWBNC010000046.1, forward strand.
CAGGTAGCCGGTCATCTCCTGCGCCGCGGCGCTGGTGAGCGACGAGCGGATGCCGGTCAGAAACGGGATGCAGCGGGCCGGGTTGACGATCCCGGAGAGCCCGGTGACGTCGCCGGTGGCTTCGCCCTGGGCGCGGACGACGAACTCGTTGGCGCCGCCGACCTCGCCGATGAACTCCCAGATTTCCAGGCCAAAGCCGAGGTAGGTGGCGGTCGCGTGTTCCTGATGGACCCGGACCGTGCCGGTCGAGATCAGCTCGCAGGTGACGCCGAAGATGTCGTTGGCGACGTCGGCGCCGGAGGTGTACGGGCCGCCCGAGGTGTTGGCGGTGTTGGCCAGCCGGGCGAAGGCCTTGCTCGTCGCGCCGACGGCGGTGATCGAGACGTCGTGGCTGTTGGCCGACCAGTCCCAGCCGGTGTCGATGTACTGGCGCTTGAGAAACGGCCCGGTCGCCATGGCGTCAGATCAGCGCCCGGCCCTCGATCCGTCCGTAGAAGCTGCGAAACGTCGCCGCGCCCAGCGCCGCGCCGCCGCCAATCGGCAGATTGGCGAGCGACCAGTGGTCCGGTGCCGCGGATGCGCAGGTGCAGCGGCGCGCCGAGCAGGGCCTTGAGGTCGGCGGTCAGGCAGCGCCGGGCGACCTCGGTCCAGAACTGGTCGGCGTCGTCGAGGTCGATGCCGAGCAGGGCGTAATAGACCGGGTAGGCCTCGTCGGGGTCGACCGAGACGGCGCCGTCGGGGTCGAGTCTGCGCCCAGCGCGGGAGGATGTCGGGCACGTTCTCGGTCATCAGACGGTCTCCAGCGGATCTCGGCGTCGCGCACGGTCAGGCTTTGCCCGTCGAGGGCCTGCAGCGCCGAGCCGAGATCCCAGAAGTGGTAGACCTCGCGCGAGCCGACGGTGGCGTTGTCGTCGGTCAGCACCGCGTAGCGGGCGTCGCCGCCCGAGGCCGGGATGGTCCCGCTCGATGCGGTCCAGACCACGTCGCGGATCTGCACCAGGGCGCGGTCGTTGGCGTCGTCCTCGGTCCAGACGTCGAAGTCGGTGGCGCCGGGGGTGAGCGAGACGCCGCCCGAGGTGTAGCCGTTGCCGGCGGCGATCTCGGTCAGGTCGCCGAGCGTGTTGTCGTCGGCGTCGGGCGCGGGCGTCGCGGTCACCAGCGCCATGTAGAAGGCGGTCGGGTTGCTTTGCGCGCGAAAGCGCACGCCGAGGGTCTGGTAGGCGCCGCGGTTGGTCCATCCGGCCATTTATCGGGTCTCCATCGATCATGGCATCGTCTCCAGGGTCAGGCCGACCGTCCAGCGGTCGGCGCCGTTTGCCGGCACGACGACCGGGACGGCGACGATCCGCACGCTGACGGTCGCGCCGGTGCGCGGGTGCGGCCAGTCGAAGGCCAGGGTCCGGTTGGCGAGGTCGTCGTCGACGAAGGCGTCGAAGTCGTCGAGCTGGTCGCCGCTCATCCGGTAGGTCGCGGTGATCCGGGTCGGCCCGGCGGTCGCGCGCCGCCGGGTCTTGGCCCAGCCGACCGCGGTCTGCGAGCGGACGATCAGGTCGGGCGCGGCCTCGCAGTAGCCCTCGACCAGCGGCGCCTGCGGCAGGGTTGCGGGCCAGGTCGGCATCTAGCGGCTCCGAATCGGGTTGGCGGCGACGCGCACGCGCCGTTGAGCTGGGTTCCGGGCCGGGCGAGCCGGGCCGCCATCTGGGTCTCGACCGCGTCGATCAGCACGTCGAGGGTCAGCCCGCCGCCGGGTTCCTGGCGCTCCTCGGTCGAGACCTGGGCGCCGGCGTTGTTGATGACGTTGACGGTCACGCCCGCCGCCGGGTCGCGGCGACGCCGAGCTTGCCGGACGCCAGCCGCTTGAGCGGCATCACCGCCTCGGGCCCGGCCTCGCCCATCAGGCCGTAGCCGCGGGCCATCGGAAAGACGGTCGGCGTGTTGACGATTCCGCCCCCGACGCCACGGCGTAGGCCTCGACCAGCCGGCCGCCGGTCGAAGGCGCCGCCGGTGGCGACGCCGCCGAGGAGAAAGCCGGGGTTGGTCCCGCCGGAGGTCATCCCGGCCGGCGAGGTGCCGGCCCCGGTGGTGCCGTAGCCGCGACCGCCGCCGAACAGCGCGCCGATCCCGCCCCCGAGCGCTTTCGACAGCGGCGCCAGCACCGCCATGCGGAGACTAGCCGGGTAAGGTCGGCGATCATCGAGTCGACGAGGGCGGCGAAATCGACCTTGCCGGTCGAGACGAAGTCGCCCAGGGCGTCGCCCATGCCGGAAAAGCTGCCCGAAACCGCGTCCTCGGCGGCGCGCGCGGCGTTGCCGGCATCGTCGGCGTAGTCGGCGAGCGCGCGGGTGGCGCCCTCGTTCCAGTCGCGGCTTTCCTCGGCGGCCTTTTTCGTCGCCTTGGCCAGCTCGTCGTGGCCCTTGGCGGCGGCCCGCGCCGCCGCGGCCTCGTCGTAGAGTTCGCCGGCGAGGCGTTCAACCTCGGCGCGGGCCTGCTCGGTGGCGCCGTCCGAGAGCCGGGCCAGCGCCCGGTCGATCGACTGCTGGCGTTCGTCGCCGAAGGTCTCGAGCTGGCGGCGCAGGTCGGCGAGAACCCGCGCGTTGGTCGCGACCGCGCGGGCCGCAGCCTTGTCGATGCGATCGCCGCCCGTGTCATCGCCGGGGCCGGGGCCGGGGCTGGACTGCACCGAGTTTGCTGCTTCCTCGCGCGCCTTGATCTGGGCCTCAAGCCGCCGCTTTTTCTCTTCGAGGCTCCGGCGATAAGCACCGGCGGCCGCCGGATCTTCCGCAACCCCGAACAGCCCGAGGCGGTCGATGTTGGGATCGCTCGGGCGCTCCAGCTCGGTGTTGATGTCGGCAAGCTGCTGCTTAAGCCCACGGGTTGAGCGGTTTTCCAGGTCGCGGAAACTGTCGGCCAGCTTGGCGACCCAGCCGGCGGCAACGGCGAACGCCTTGGCCGTGTCGAGGATCAGCGGGGTCAGGTCGAGAAAGGCCTGATCGAGATTACTGTCGATTTGCTGGCGCATCGCGTCGAGCTTGTCGGCCGCAAGCGACGCCGCCTTGACCAGGTGCTCGTCAACGACGACGCCGAGATTGCGCGCCTCGTCGGTCATCGCCCGCAGCGAGCCGGTGCCCTGCTGCAACAGCGGCAGCAAGGCGGCGCCGCCGCGGCCCATGAGCGCGCGGGCGATCTGCACCCGCTCTGCCTGGCTGCCGAGAGCGGCGATGCCGTCGGCCATTTCCGCCAGCACCTCTTCGGCGCTCTTGATCCGCCCGGAGGTGTCGCGGACCTCGACCCCGAGCTGGGCGAAGGCCCGGCGCACGGTCTGCGGCGCCTTGTCGCCGAGGTTGGCCATCTGGCCGATGCAATCGTTGAGCTTCTCGATCGCGGCGTCGGTCACCTCGGCGGCAACGCCGTTGTTCTGGAAGGCGAAGCGCAGCGCCTGCAGCCCCTCGGCGGCGACGCCGAGCTTGGTCGCGATGTCGTCGAGCTTGTCGAGCCGGTCGATCGCGGTCCGCGCCCGGTCCATCGCCGCGCCGATGCCGAGCACCGCGGCACCGACGGCGGCGCCGGCGGCAACGCCGGCCGGGCCCAGGGCGCGAAACACACCAGCCAACGCGCCGGTGCGCGACGATAGTCCGTCAAGGCTTCTGCCGACCTCGCCAGTAACACCATTGAGAGCCAGGAGCGCGCGCGAGGCCGGTTGCGAGGCCTGTTCGATCCGATGTAGCGAGCGGCTGCCGGTCTCGCCGACGTCGCGCAATTCGGCCTTGACCTTGCCGCCGTCGATGACGGCAAGGCGGATGGCAAGCGAGCGGTCGGTCATGGCGGTATGCTTTCCTTAACGTCGAAGGACTATCCCTTGGGGCGGTCCCACTGCTGTCCCTGTCTGCTGTCCTGGCACTTTGAGGAGGTCCGAGGTGTTGCGTGTTGTCGTCGTTGCTTTGACGTTAGCGGCTCTTGCCGCGTGTTCTGCCGAGGTCAAAGGCCCCAGGGTCGATATCATCCCATCGAAGGTCGTCATCGGCTCGGATGGCGGCCATAGCGGCTTCTGTCCGCCGGGCCAGGCGAAGAAAGGGAATTGTTGACCTTCAGTCGTATTGCCTGGCGAGGCGCTCATTCAGCGCTTTGGTCAGCCCGGCTTCAGCGGCCTGCAGCAGGTCGGCGACGGCGGGAATGTCGTAGCCGAGCGCTTCTGCCAGCAGCATTGCCGCAGCCATGTCGATGCCAAGGACGCTCACCGCGCTTGGCGCGATCCGCAGCTGGCTGGCGCAACGGGTGATCACGTCCCACGCCTGCCAACCGGCCTCGGTTCGCGGCTCATGTTCGAGGTAGGGACAGCGCTGACCCACCGGGTCAAGCCCGGTGGCAGGCTTGGTGCCGCGCTCACCCCTGGCGCACGGGCGGCTCCAGGGCTACGCAGCTGGCGCAATATCCGGGCCCGCCGCCGAAGTGCCATTCGGCGCGGGCGCGAATGCGTTTTTTTCCGCGTCCAGCAGCAGCGCCGGGCCGAGGTAGAGCCGCTCGAAGGCTTCCGCCAGCGGCCAGAGATCGAGCAGCGCCTCTGCACCTTCGGGCGTGACCGGTGCAGGCTCACCCTCGGCATCGCCGACACCCTCCCAATCGAGGACCGCGAGCCGGCCAAGCGCCTTGACCAGCGCCGCTGTCCGTTCGCCGACAGCCTGCTCCCGGGCTATCAGTCGCTACAGCGGCGCTGCTGCATCTCGGCGCGCGCCGCCATCATCAGAGCGGTGGTGCACGGCCGGACGTGCAGGCGCACGCCATGGCCGAGGTCGAGCCAGTGCGGCTCGCGCTTGAGATCAAGACGGATCATAAGCTCTCCTGGAGACTGGATGATCGGGGCGCCGGCAAAGCCATCCTTAACCCGGGCCGGGTACCGTCGCGGTTATGGACGACTTACATCGACCCCGACGTTGAACCGGTGCGCCCGTTCGCGGCGCTCGTGTTCTACATGCGGCTCTTCTACGGCCCGCTGTTCTGGCCGATCGTCATTGCCAACGCCATCGGCTGGACGTGGTGCACGTACCAGGGCCTGCGGGAACTCGACGAGGGCCTCTTGCTCCTTTGGCGCGTGTTGACCGCGACGGCTGACTGAGGAGCCGCGTGGCGAGGAACGATCACCCGGGATTGCTGGGCCGGAGATGCAGCGCGTGGCGGATCGCTAGCACAAACAAGGAGACCCGTCACACGTAGCTGGCGACATCGTTGACCAGCCTCGCGCGCAGCAAGGTGCCGGCGGTCTCGTCGTAGGCGGCGCGCCAGTCGAAGCTGGCCTCGACACCGCCGGGCCCGCCGATGGCGTACTTGGGCTTCGGCAGGAACACCCGGAACAGCTCGAAGGAGAGCTGCCAGCCGTCGGCCGTCGTGAAGCCATACTCCAGCGCCACCGGCTCGCCATTGGCCGCCTCGGCCACGAGGCTCGAGCCGTCGAAGCGCATGGTCATGGCGCCGGTGCACGTCGCGATGGTGGGATCGGCGCCGGCGATCTTGCCGTCGTCGCGGATGACCCGCACCCGTTCCAGGTTGTTGGAGAAGGTGAGGTTGCCGCCGGTGACCTGCGCCAGGGCGACGCCGTCGCGGCGGATAAAGCCGCGGCCCTGGCTGAAGCGCTTGAGCGAATAGGCATCCGGCGCCGCATCGACGGTGGCAGCGGTCTTCTCCTCGCCTTGCGCCACCAGCTGCACGGTGCCGTTGGCCGGTCCCTCCTGGCCCATCTCGAAGGCAAGGCTCTCCATCACCGTGCCGAGGTGGCGGAAGAACACCGGCGTGAGCAGCTTCGGATGGCCGACCTCGAAGGTGAAGCTCGGGATCTCGTCACTGCCGGAGAGCCATTCGTGCCGGTAGCCGCCGCCGATCAGCGTCGGCGACGAGACGGCGTGCCGTTCGCGTTGGCCGAGGCCGCGACGGTGAAACTGTTGCCGCCGGTCCCGGCGGTATCGTGGGTGATGGTCAGGGCAGCGGCGCCGGTGTCGGCGGCGTAGGTGCACCTGGCAATCTCGGCGTCGGCCGAGCCGTTGAGGTCGCTGGCCAGCGCCGTCAGGGTCGCATCGAGGTCGCCGCCGATCTGGGTCTCGTTGGCGCCCGGCGGTGCCCGAAACCAGCGTCCAGGTCACACCGTTCAGCGTGATCGTCGCCCCGTCGGCCGGCTGGGCGGAGAAGACGATCGACGCCGCGGCATTCGTCTCGCTCACCGTCGGATCGCCGAACAGGCCGGTCAGCCAGAAGCCGGTGCCGCGGAGATCGAGCGGGATGACCGCCGCGCCCTCGTCGGTGATCAGCCCGCGATAGGGATCCTGGGCATTGCGGCCGAAGCCGAGCAGCGGATCGTCGCCCAGCGGCTGTTCCGCCGACAGATCGGTCGACTTGAACGCCAGCGCGCGGTAGCCGCTTGAGGGCGCGACGCCGTACGCCGTCTCGCGGCAGGCCAGCAGCGTCGCGTCGGCGCCGTAGGCGCGGACTTTCGCCATCGTCAGGTCTCCTGTGGTGGGGGCTTCAGCCGGTCAGCGGATCGCTGACCAGGTATTCGACGGTGACCATGATGCGCGCGGTCAGGATCGGTGCCGCGCCTTCGATCGCCAGCACCGACGTCTCCGGCGCGCTCCAGAACAGGGTCTCGGCGAGGCCGCCGAGGCTGCGATCGGTCGCGAGCGCTGCACCGATCTCGGTGAGCAAGGCGTCCAACGCCGCCTCCCCGCCTCCACCGCTCGGCTGCGTGACGAAAGCTTCGACCTCGGCGCGATGGCTGTAGAACTCGCTCCGCGGGTTCAGCGTCACGTCCGGCTCGCCCGGATCGCCGTCGCGAAGAATGACCAGGCCGCCCGCCGGCACCGCCTGCGGCAGCGCCTCGTTGCGCTTGAGGGTGCCGCTGGCGATGAGCTGGAGGCGGTCGAACAGCGCCGAGAGAACCTGCTCACGCGTGGTTGGCATAGCTGCCCCGCTGGTGGTTTACCTGGCCGTACGATCGGCGACCTGTTACGTTGTTGCAGTGCAGCAAATCCATGCTGCAGTTGCATGAAGAACCGTGGGACAACGATGGCGTTTTTGACCGAGCTGGGAGAGGTACTGCACGAAGAGCATTTCCGCATTCTCTCGCTGATTTGTGGCCTGGAGAACCGTGTTATCGGCGCCGAGGGACGGCGGCCGATCGACCCGAGAGACGAGGACGAGAAGGAGCATCTCCAGGAGCTCATCCTTTCTCTCGACCAGATCATCGACCATAACGCCTTCGAGGAAGCGGTTCTGTTCCCGCTCATCAGCGCGCGAGGCGGCGGCGAGCTGGCGTCACTCCTGACCCACGAGCACGTGATCATCGGGCCGCTGGCGAAGCGTGTGCGTGGGATCGCCGCCAGGATCCTCGAGGATGGTCTCGATGCCGGCCGCTGGGCGGAGTTCCAACGTGCCGCAACCGACCTCATCGCTGAAATGATGGCGCACCTGCAGAAAGAAGAGCTGACGGTGGTCCAGCAGCTGCGGGCCTTTCTCGATACGGACACCGATCACCGCCTTGCGCTGAGACACCTTGCGGAGCGGCCGCGGATCAAGATTGCCTTCCAGCAGGCGTCGTAGGTCGGAGAGCGCTAAGCAGATCCCAACCAATGCCGCAGCACCAGCTGCGGCACCATCCTGATCCACTTCTCTCCAGCGCCGGCGACGTCGAGGCGCTTCCGCACCGTCACCTGCGGCACCAGAATGAACACCGGCACGGTGGTGCGGCCCGAAAGCCGGGTGAACGCACTCCCCTTGCGGCAGCGACTCGCTCCATCGCGCGAAGCGATCGGCGGAGAGCACAACCGTCTCGCCACGGAGCACCCGCCGGAGCGCCTCGACCTTGGCGTCCGACCACTGAGAGAGGTTGGCAAGCGTGCGTGTCTTGACCTTGCCGCCCTCGCGCCAGCTCTCGCGCAAGAGCACGGCGCGCGGCGACGAGCGGTTCGGCACACGCAATCCTTACATGTAATACATAAATCATGCTACACCCCGAATGTAAAGCAGAAAAGGCGGTATTAAATGCCTACTTACCGCCCGCCAAAAAGCACCTTTCCTCAGTCATCCCAATCACTTGAGCCTGAAACCAGTCCGGAAGTTCGGACTAGTTGTCATTTGCAGTGCTGACATGCAGAAAGCGCCCTTGTGCCGGTATACAAGGAGAATATCCTTGCTACATGCGGTAATTGGTTTGGATGGGATAGTGGTGAAGATCGTACGGGAGTTACCATCAGGGATGACATCCATGAGATGAGAAAGGCGACAAGCCTGACGAGTTGAGGAGGGAAGATCATGGCGACCAAAACCGGTACCAATGGCAAAAATATTCTTCACGGCACGAGCGACTTCGACGTGCTTAATGGACGCGGCGGTAACGACATCCTGTTCGGGCGATCCGACGGCGACATCTTGCGCGGCGGTGACGGCAACGACGTGCTGTTCGGTCAGGGCGGGGATGATAGGTTGATTGGCGGGCGCGGGGACGACCTGCTGTCCGGCGGCACGGGTGACAACACCTTCGTCTTCGGCTTTAACAGCGGCGAGGACGTCATTACGGACTTCACTTCGGACGTGGACCGCGATGAAAACATCATCGACGTACGTGGCTACGGCATCAAGAGCTTTGCTGATCTCCGAGAACACTTTGACGAACACTCGTTCGGGGTAAACATCGACCTCGGCAAGGCGGCAGGCGGCTCGGGGAACGTCAACACGGTGACGCTGCTCGATGTGGACTTGGCTGACTTGCATCCACACGACTTCCTGTTCATCGCGTAGGAAGAGAGGGATTAAGGGGTTCGATTACGATCCGGCGCAATAATCGCCCAGCGTGGGTTCTACGTGGTGACGATGCGTTCGGTCGCGTCGAGCGTGATCTTGTCGGCGGGACGGTCCTAGAGCTTCGTCGTCCGCGGGCTCGAGCCAGTCGCGCGCCGCCTCGGAGAGCGCGTAGCGGCGCGGATCGAACCGGTGCAGCAGCGCCGTCTCGATCGCGGCGCGGCGGGTCTCGCCCTCGTCGAGGCCACCCATCTTGATGTGCGGGCGGGTCTCGAGCTGACGGTCGCGTGCGGCGGCCTGATCGATCAGCACGCCGCGGCGGCATCGAGGCTGGTGCCGCGGCGGACGAGGTCATCGGCGATCGCCGTGTCGAGCGACAGCTTCTTCGCCGCGTCGTAGATACCGGAGATGCGGCCGCGCTCCTCGACGACGACCTGCCGGGCGATGTCCTCGGCCGCCTGCGCCGGATCGGGATCCGGCTCGCGCGGAGGCTTGGCCGGTGCGGCGGCGAGCGCGTCATTGTGGCTCGCGATCTCCTCGGCGGCGCGTACCGCGGCTTCGGGGGTGTCTCGATTGACGGCGTCCTTGCTCCTGATGATCGGCGTCTCGCTGTCGGCGTCGGCGCGGGCATCGGCCGCCGGGGTGGTGTGGTCCATGACTGTGGTCTCCGGTTGCCGGGCGGCGGCCGCCCGTGCGCCAGGCGCGCGCCCGGGAGCGTCGGCGCAGCCGCGGTGCCCTGCCGGCGCATCTGCCGCGGATCGAGGAGGTGATCGCGCCGGAAACGAAGGTTTGTCCGTGCTGCGATGGCGTCCTGCACGTCATCGGTGAAGATCGCTCCGAGCGCCTCGATATCATTCCGGCCCGCTACCAGGTGATCGTCACCCGCCGCCCCAAATACGGCTGCCGCGCCTGCGCCGGCGCGGTGGTGCAGGCGCCGGCGCCGGCCCGACTGATCGAGGGCGGCCTGCCGAGCGAACGGCTGGTGGCGCACGTGCTGGTGACGAAATACGCGGACCATGCTCCCCTCTATCGCCAGGCGCAGATGCTGGCCCGTCAGGGGATCGCCATCGATCGCTCGACGCTGGCGTCCTGGGTGGGGTACGCCGCGGCGGAACTGAAGCCGCTTTGGCGGCTGATGCGCGACGATCTGCTCGGCTCGGCCCGGTTGTTCGTCGACGAGACACCGGTGCCGGTGCTCGACCCGGGCCGCGGCCGGACCAAGACCGGCTACTTCTGGACGATCGCCCGCGACGACCGGCCCTGGGGCGGGAAAGATCCGCCGGCGGTGGTCTATACCTACGCTCCGGGCCGGGGGACCAACCACGCGCTGGCGCTGCTCAAGGACTTCTCGGGCATCCTGCAGAGCGACGGCTATGGGGTCTACAAGGCCGTCGCCGAGGCTCGGCGCGGCAACGGTGGCATGACGCTCGTCCACTGTTGGGCGCATGCGCGCCGGCAGTTCTTCGATATCGCCAAGGACGCGCCGGCGCCGATCGCCCGCCAGGCGCTCAAGCGGATCGCCGCGCTCTACGAGATCGAGGCTGAAATCCGGGGTCAAAGCGCCGGGGACCGTCAGGCTGTACGCCAAGTCCGCTCGAAGCCGCTCATCGAGGCACTGAAATCCTGGTTCGAGCAGCGTCTCGCCGAGCTGTCGCGGAAGTCGACGCTCGCCGAGGCCATCCGCTATGCGCTCAACCACTGGAGCGCGCTGATCCACTTCCTCGATGACGGCCGGATCGAGCTCGACACCAACACCGTCGAGCGCTCGATGAGGCCGATTGCCCTCAATCGCAAGAATGCGCTGTTCGCCGGTCACGATCTGGGGGGCGAAAACTGGGCCGTTCTCGCCACGCTGGTCGAAACCTGCAAGCTGCACAACGTCAACCCGGAAGCTTATCTCACCGACGTGCTCGGCAAACTCGTCGGCAACTGGCCCAATCGCCGACTCGCCGAACTCACCCCTTGGGCATGGCAAGATGCCCAAAACACGCCCGACCGTATCGCCGCCGCGTGAGAGGGCGGCGCCAAGTCAGCAAATCTAGATCCCACCAGAACCAGCAACCGAAATCCCCGTGGGATCAGAGCATCGCTTACGTTGTGGACGCTCTGGCGGACAACTGCTTCTGACTTGGTGATCACCACCGAAACCGCACCGGGTAACGCGATCGTCTACGTCAACGATGCCTTTACCGGGCTGACCGGCTACACCGCCGAGGAGGCCATGGGTAAGTCGCCAAGCTTCCTGCAGGGCGCCGATACAGACGCAGCTGTTCTGAAGCGCCTCAACGAGGATATGGCTTCCAAAGCGGGTATTCGAAGGCAAGGCCACCAACTACCGCAAGGACGGCTCCCCTTTCACCATGTGGTGG
>CAWBNC010000047.1:0-62884 GCA_963789785.1 uncultured Alphaproteobacteria bacterium
CGTGGCGGACGTCTTCCGCCGCCACGGCGAGGCCTATCGGCAGGCTCAGGCCGGCCATCTCGGCCGTGTCGAGCGGCGAGTGATGAGTGCCATCGAACTGTGCCGGACGGCAGCGCTCGGCGGCCACACCGAGCAGTGTGCGGATTGCGGCCTGGTCCGGATCGCCTACAACTCCTGCCGCAACCGGCACTGCCCGAAGTGCCAGAGCCACGCCCGCGACGCGTGGCTGGCGGCCCGACAGGCCGAATTGCTGGCGGTACCATACTTCCATGTCGTCTTTACCCTGCCGGCGTCGGTGGCCGAGATCGCCTTCCAGAACAAGGCTGCGGTTTACGCCATCCTGTTCCGGACGGCGGCGGAGACGCTGCGCACGATCGCCGCTGACCCGAAGCATCTCGGCGCCGAGATCGGCCTCGTCGCCGTGCTCCACACCTGGGGCCAGACCCTTCAGCATCATCCCCATGTCCATTGCGTCGTGCCGGGCGGTGGACCGGCGCCCGACGGCACCCGCTGGGTCGCCTGCCGGCCCGGCTTCTTCCTGCCGGTGCGCATGCTCTCGCGGCTGTTTAGACGGCTGTTCCTCGATGCGCTGCGGGTCGCCTTCGAGGTCGGCCAACTCGGCTTCTTCGGCCCGCTCGCGTCCCTCGCCAAACCAGCCCGCTTCGCTCGCCGCCTTCGCGACCTGCGGCGGGCAAAATGGGTCGTCTATGCCAAACCGCCGTTTGGCGGGCCGGAACAAGTGCTGGCCTATCTGGGCCGCTACACCCACCGGGTCGCGATCGCCAATTCGCGGCTGGTGAGCGTGACTAAGGATGAAGTCGCCTTCCGCTGGAAGGACAATCGCGACGGCGGCAAGTCGAAGGTCATGGCCCTCGACGCCCATGAGTTCATCCGCCGCTTTCTGCTCCACACCCTGCCGGACGCCTTCCATCGCATCCGCCACTACGGCTTCCTCGCCAATGGCCATCGCGCCGCAAAGCTGGCGCTCTGCCGCAAGTTGCTGGCCGCTCCGACGATCGAGCCCGTCCCACCCGAAGCGGAAAGCACCGCTTTCGACCGCTGCCCCTGCTGTGGCGGCGTGATGGTGACGGTGGCCATCCTTCCGCGACCGTCACCGCCACGTCCCCCGTTCCGGCAGGACACCTCGTGAGGCTCTGCCATCCCCGCCGTCCCGGCCGTCCGGCAGCCATGCGCGTCGGCAGGGATGGTCTTGCTCACCGGCTTTCTCGCCACCCCCGCGCCCGGTTCGACGGCGCTCGAACGCGCCGTTCCGCTTACTGTCGGCATCGACCGCCGAGCCTCGCCGGCCTCTTGCGCCCCGAGTCGCCCACCTTGTGGCGCCGCACCAAAGCTCCCTCGGACCAGGGATCGCAACAACAATCCCCATAGCTGCCCAGCCATCCGCGGGTTTGTTCAATCCGGCTTCAATGAGGTCGCTCTGGATAAGCCCAAGACCTCGTCGGCGACCTCACAGAAGCCTCCAGATTCCCAAATCGGTTTGACTGTGATTCAAGATGAGGGCTGGTGAAGGAGGCCAGCTCTCATGGCCAAAGCTCTGTCCGTTGATCTTCGCCGTCGGGTGGTCGATGCGGTGGACGCCGGATCGTCGTGTCGCGCGGCTGCCGGACGGTTCGGTGTCGGTGTTTCGTCGGCGATCCGGTGGGTTTCCCGGGTGCGGACTGGGGGCGGTCTGGAGCCCGGCAAGCGCGGCGGCAACACTCGGTCGCACCGGATCGACGGGCATCGGGACCTGATCGTGGGCTGGATCGAGGAGAAGCCGGACATGACCCTGGCCGAGGTCGCCGAGCGGCTCGGCGCCGCGGTCGGCTACCGGCCGCTGCCCAGCATCGTTTGCCGGTTCTTCCAGCGTCACGGCGTGACGCGGAAAAACAGACAGCGCACGCTGCCGAACAAGACCGCCCGGACATAGCCACCCGCCGCACGGCCTGGTTCGAGGCTCAACCCGATCTCGATCCCGACCGCCTGGTCTTCATCGACGAAACCGGAACGTCGACCAAGATGGCCCGGATGTATGGCCGCGCGCTCAGGGGCGAGCGCTGCCGCGCCGCCGTCCCGCACGGCCATTGGAAACCGACCACCTTCGTCGGCGCGCTCCGGCTGTCGGGCGTCACCGCGCCGATGACCCTCGACGGGGCGATGAATGCCGCCGCCTTCCTCGCTTATGTCGAGCAGGTGTTGGTTCCGACACTCGAGCCCGGCGACATCGTCGTGATGGACAACCTGCCGGCCCACAAACCGCCGGCGACCCGCAAGGCCATCGAGCGGGCGGGCGCGGAGCTCCGGTTCCTGCCGCCCTACAGCCCCGACTTCAACCCCATCGAACTCGCCTTCGCCAAGGTCAAGGCGCTCCTCAAGAAGGCCGCGGCCCGTACCCTCCCCAACCTCTGGGATGCCATCCGCGACGCCATCGACGCCGTGACACAAGCCGATTGCCAGAGCTTCTTCACTGCAACGGGCTATGAACCAAAATGATCGGAATCCGCTCTAGGGCGCCCGGAGCCCGCCGCAGCCGATAAGTCTGCGACCCTATGGACTTACTTTTGAATGTCGAGCACAGTACCGCGTTGTCGGGAAACAGGGGTGGAGACCCAAGGAAACATAATCTTGCACAAGGCGTCGGGGAGTTAACGGATGGCGGACGTCATCTGCCTGGGAGAAATGCTCATCGACTTTGTCGCGACGGTGAGCGGTACGACTCTGGAGGATGCGCCTGCTTTTCAGAAAGCGCCTGGTGGCGCTCCGGCCAATGTTGCCGTCGGCCTTTCGCGTCTCGGCCTGAAGGCTGCCTTCATGGGCAAGGTCGGTGACGATCCGTTCGGGCACTTCCTTGCAGATACCCTGGCCGCGGCTGGGGTCGACATCGGCTCGGTGCGCTTCGCCAAGGAGGCACGTACGGCGCTGGCGTTCGTGTCGCTTGGCGCGGACGGCGAACGGGAGTTCACGTTCTACCGCCATCCCAGCGCCGACATGCTGTGGACACCGGACGAGGTGGACGCCGACCTCATCCGCGGCGCCAAGCTGGTGCATTTCGGCTCCATCAGCCTGATCGGCGAGCCGTCCCGGAGCGCGACCTTGCGTGCGGTGGAGCTGGCCGAAGAGGCGGGCATCCTCGTCTCCTACGATCCCAACTTGCGCGAGGCGCTATGGAGCAGTGCCGCCGAGGCGAAAGCCGGCATGCGGTTGGGCTGGCCCCGCGCCAATATCGTCAAGATCAGCGAGGAAGAGGCGCGCTACCTGACCGGCGAGAGCGATCTCGTCCGCGCCGGCCGGAGTTTGTGGCATGACCGCTTGCGGCTGATGGCCATTACCCTCGGCTGCAATGGCTGCATCTATCTCACACCGCGCTATCAAGGATTGGTGGATGGGCTCGCCGTCGATCCGGTCGACACGACGGGAGCGGGCGACGGGTTTCTCGCCGGGCTTCTGCGCGGAGTCCTGACGGACCCCGGGGCCTTCAACGACGAGGACCGCCTGCGTACGATCGTCCGTTTCGCCAACGTTGTCGGTGCGCTGGCGACGACGGCGCGGGGCGCGATCACCGCGCTGCCCGATCTCGCCCGCGTCGAGCGTTTTCTCGCGGAGACAGCAGTGTGAGGGCCGGGGCGAAAGGGGTGATGCGATGACGGGGACGAATGCGGAAGGCAAAGGAACGATCAAGCTCGGCAATTCGTCACTGGGCCGCCTTTCATCGCGGGTGGCGGCGCCCGGATACGACCGGACCCGGTTGACACCGGGCATCGTCCATATCGGCGTGGGCGGCTTCCACCGAGCCCACCAGGCCGTCTATCTCGATGATGTGCTGGCGACGTCTGACACACTCAGTTGGGGTATCTGCGGCGTCGGGCTGCTGCCTCACGATCGGCGGATGTCCGACGCGTTGATCCCTCAGGACTGCCTATACACGGTGGTCGAACGAGGCGCCGGGGGCGAGTCGGCGGCGCGGGTGATCGGCGCGATGGCCGACTTCCTGTTCGCGCCCGACAATCCGGACGCGGTCATCGAGCGGATGGCGGCGGCCGATATTCGGATCGTGTCGCTGACCATCACGGAGGGCGGCTATTGCTTCGATCAGGAGACCGGCGAGCTGATGGCCGATCATCCGGACATCGCCCATGACCTGGGCGAGCCGCACCGACCGAGCGGGACATTCGGCACCCTGGCCGAGGCCCTCGACCGCCGGCGGACCAGAGGCGTTTCTCCATTTACGGTGCTCTCCTGCGATAATGTCCAGGGCAACGGCGACGTCTGTCGCCGGATGATGCTCGCCTTCGCCGAGCTGCGCGATCCCGCCTTGCGCGAGTGGATAGAGCGGAACGTCACGTTTCCGAACAGCATGGTCGACCGGATCACGCCCGCGACCACCGATGACGACCGCGCCTTCGTGCAAAGCGCATTCGGGATCGATGACGCTTGGCCGGTAATGACCGAACCATTCAAGCAGTGGGTCATTGATGACCGGTTCTGCAACGGCCGGCCGGCGTGGGAACGTGCGGGCGCGCAGATGACGACGGACGTCCATCCCTACGAGATGATGAAGATTCGCCTGCTCAACGCGAGCCACTCGGCGATGGGCTACCTCGGCGCTCTGGCCGGCTACGAGTATATCTTCGAGATCATGTCGGATGATCTGTTTCGCCGCTTCATCGCCGCGTTCATGGACGAGGAGGTAACACCGGTCCTTCAGCCCGTCGCGGGCATCGATCTCGAGGCCTACAAGCGAACGCTGATCGAGCGGTTCTCCAATCCCAACATCAAGGACAAGACCGCCCGGATCTGCATGGACGGCTCCGCCAAGCTCCCCAAGTTCGTGCTGCCGACGGCGCGCGAACAGTTGGCGCGTGGCGGTCCGACCCGGCGTCTTGCCCTCGTCGTCGCCAGCTGGTGTCGCTACCTCCAGGGCAGGGACGAGCGCGGCGAAACGATCGTCATCGATGACCCTATGGCTGAAGTCCTCGCCGCCAAGGCCCACGCTGCCGGGCGCGACGGGGCTGTCTTCCTCGGCCTGCACGAGATCTTCGGTGATCTTGGTCGATCTTCCATGTTCGCAGCTGAGGTCAGCGAGGCCCTCGCCAGCCTTTACGACCAAGGTGTCATGGCGACCTTGAGAAGGTACAGCTGATCACTCTATTGCATTGTATTTATTAAGAAAATACTCGCCGATAAGGCGGAATTACTTAAGGAAATAGGGGGCGGCCAATGAAAAACATATGGAAGTTCGCGTTTGCGCCAGCATTCTTGGCGTGGAGCTTTTCGTTCAGCGCCGCCGCGGAAACCATCCGGATTGCGACCGTCGACAACGGCGACATGATCCGGATGCAGGAGCTCTCCGCGGAGTTCGAGAAAGCCAACCCTGACATCAAACTCGACTGGGTGGTACTGGAAGAGAACGTCCTGCGCCAGCGCGTCACCACCGACATCGCGACCAAAGGCGGCCAGTTCGACGTACTGACAATCGGTACCTACGAAGTCCCCATCTGGGCTGAACGAGGGTGGCTTGTGGCGCTCGACGATTTGCCGGCGGACTACGACGTCGATGATATCCTGCCGCCGATCCGCGAGGCCCTGTCGTTCAACGGCACGATGTACGCCGTGCCGTTTTACGGCGAAGTCTTCATTCACCATGTACCGCACCGATCTGTTTGAGGAAGCCGGGCTCGAAATGCCCGAAAAGCCGACTTGGGGTTTCATCAAGGACGCCGCCCGCAAGCTGGCCGACAAGACCAATGAGGTCTACGGCATTTGCCTGCGCGGCAAGCCGGGCTGGGGGGAGAATATGGCGTTCCTGACGGCCATGGCCAACTCCTACGGGGCCCGCTGGTTCGATATGGACTGGAAACCCCAGTTCGACGGTGAAGCCTGGAAGGCGACGATCACCGACTACGTGGTGCTGCTGAAGGAAGTCGGCCCGCCAGACGCTTCGGCCGATGGCTACAATGAAAACCTCGCCCTGTTCCGGTCGGGCAAATGCGCGATATGGATCGACGCGACCGCGGCCGGACAGTTCGTGACCAACGCGGGCTCCACTGTGGCCGATAGTGTCGGCTTCGCGCTCGCGCCGGACAAGGGCCTGGGCAAGAGCGCGAATTGGCTCTGGGCCTGGGCGCTGGCGATTCCCGAAGGTTCTGACAAAAAGGATGCGGCGAAGAAGTTCGTGGCCTGGGCCACCTCGAAGCAGTATCTGGAGCTGG
Organism: uncultured Alphaproteobacteria bacterium; assembly: GCA_963789785.1. Taxonomy (GTDB): domain Bacteria; phylum Pseudomonadota; class Alphaproteobacteria; order Rhodospirillales; family Defluviicoccaceae; genus JAEULH01. Next base: position 6,210 of record CAWBNC010000047.1, read on the forward strand.
TCGCCTCGAAGGAAGGCTGGTCCAACGTGCCGCCGGGCACCCGCACGTCGCTCTACGAAAACCAGGCCTATCTCGACGCGGCGCCCTTCGCCAAGATCACGCTCGCAGCGATCCAGACAGCCGATCCGAACCATCCGACCGTCGACGAGGTGCCCTACACCGGAATTCAATACGTCGCGATCCCGGAGTTCCAGAGCATCGGCACGGCGGTCGGTCAGAGGTTCGCGAAGGCGTTGGCCGGAGCCATTCCGATCGATGAGGCGCTTGACAACGCCCAGTGGGTGACCGGGAAGGTCATCGGGCGCGCCCGCTTCCTAGAGTAGCGTTTACGTCATCCGCCGGCGGCTTCAAGGTGGTAGGGGAGGAAAAATGGCCAACACAGCCTTCGATCCGCGACAGTCCATCGCAGATATGGATGACGAGCAGCTTCCCATCCCGAAGCATAAACTGCATGGCTGGCTGCACTTTGCCGGTCTGTATGCATCCGAGCATGTTGCCGCAACGGAATTCGTGATCGGCGCGACCTTCGTCGCGCTGGGTGCTGGGATCTGGGACATTCTCTTAGGTCTGCTCATCGGCAACACGCTTGCCGTCCTGAGCTATACGCTGATTACGGCGCCGATCGCCGTCGATACGCGCTTGAGCCTTTACACTTATTTGAACCGCATCGCTGGCAACTCGATGTCGCGCCTTTATAACGGGGCCAATGCCTTGATCTTCGGCGTCATATCGGCTGCCATGATCACCGTGTCAGCGACGGCCGTGAGGGCACTGTTCAATATTCCGCCTCAAGTGGAAGCGTACCCGACCAGCGTATTGTTCGTCATCGTTGCGGTCGGAGTCGGGACCATCGTGGTTTTGGTCGCTGTCTTCGGGTTCAACGCGCTGACGGAATTCGCCAGCATCTGCGCGCCGTGGCTCATGGTGATGTTCACAGTGGGCGGGATGGTTCTTCTTCCTGCGCTGTCGGAAAACGTCACAGGCTATACGACCCTGACCAGCTTTTCCGACTTCGTCCAGATTGCCGGAACGACCGTCTGGACGGGCCTGAACGTCGACGGAAAGCCGGGCATCGGGCTTCTCGAGGTCGCCGGCTTCGCCTGGGCGGCAAATACCATCACGCACTTCGGGCTGATCGACATGGCGCTGCTGCGCTATGCCAAGAAGAAAAGCTATGGTCTTGCGACCAGCACGGGAATGATGTTTGGCCACTACGTGGCCTGGATCTCCGCCGGACTGATGGGCGCGGCAACGGCAGCAATCACGAAAACCAGCATTATGGTCGTCGATCCTGGCGAAGTGGCCTTCTATGCGCTGGGCGCGTCGGGATTCGTCATCGTGGTCGTCGCCGGGTGGACGACAGCCAACGCCAACCTTTACCGCGCCGGTCTTGCCGCGCAGGCCGTGTTTCCCAGAACTTCCAGAACCAAGGTCACGTTGCTCGTCGGACTGGCTGTCGTGGCCGCGAGCACCTTTCCGTTCATTTACAAGAGCATGCTTCCGCTTTTGACTTATGCTGGCCTCATCCTCGTCCCGGTTGGCGGTATCGTGTTCGCCGAACACCAGATCTTTCCGAGGATCGGGTTTACCCGATACTGGGCCCGCTACAAGGACTTGCAGCACAGCGTCCCGGCGATCGCGACATGGGCCATCTCGCTCGTGTTCGGTTTCGGTCTGAACGTGCTCAACATTATACCGTTCTACTACCTGTTCCTGCCGACTTGGGTCGTCTCGATCGCCGTCTATATCGCGCTCGCAAAGGTGTACGGTGCATCCGAAAGTTACCCTGAGGGCGAAAGAACCGAACGGCTATTTCAGGAGCGTGTCGCCGAGTTCCACGCGCAGCAGGCGGCAACGGAGAGTCATGAGCCTGTAAAAGACAACTCTGTGTTGTCCAAGCTCATCAAGGCTGTCTATATCATCAGCCTGGCTATTCCATTCGTGCTGGCATGGAGGGTTCTGTTCAACAGCCCCGATATCTATGTCTACTATGTCAATATCGAGCTGTTCTACAACGTCTCAATCTGGTGCACGATTATCTATTTCGTCTTCGCATATTGGGATCTGAAGCGTTCGAAATCACTTCAGCAACAGTCGATGAGGCCAGCAGATCCAATACCCGCAACGCCTGCACATTGACGGCACGTCGCCTCATCGGTCGCCTCATCGATTGTGGCATCGCCCTGTCGGCTGAATTGAGGCGGCGCGGGCCGGCTTCGGGCGCTCAGCGGCCGCCGAGATCTTACCCGGGATCCGACGGCCATGATTGACACGGCCGTTCGTGCGGCTATTGTGCAGCCTGCACCCACAAACTTCCGCACATTCCGAGGAACGGCGCGCCGATGGCCAAGCCTACAACCGTCTTGATCAAGCTCTTGAGCACGGCCGGGACGGGCTTCTTTTACGTTGCGAAGAAGAACCCGCGCACGACGACCGGAAAGCTCGAGTTCCGCAAATACGACCCGGTCGTGCGCAAGCACGTCGCCTTCAAGGAAGCGAAGATCAAATAGTCGGCGTCGACCGGGCGCCCCGTCCCTGGCGCTCGTTGCGTTTTGCGCTTCAGCCGCGCACGTCTTCCACGAGGGTTTCCAGCATGCCGATGTCATGGATGACCAGCGACTGCTTGGTCCGCTCAACGACGCCGCGTCGGGCGAGGTCATTAAGCACCCGCGCCACCGTTTCCCGGGTTGTGCTGACCCGGCTGGCGATATCGCTGTGCACTGGGATCGGCGAGATGCGCCCGCGGTTTGCATCGGCCGTTTGGCGGCGAACCTGACGAAGAAGCTCGGCCTGGACCCTGTTGTGCGCCGCAAGCGTGCTCAGGTCCATGATCCGCTCGTCGGCGGCGCGCACGATACCGGCCAGGCGGGCCATAACCTGTAGGGCAATGTGCGGATGGGTGCCGAGAACGTGCCGGAAGGCGCGCTGCGGCAACGCAAAAACCAGCGTTTCGCACACGGCCATCACATTTGCCGAGCGCGGTCCATCGTCAAGCGCTGCAAGCTCGCCGAAGTGGTCGCCTGCCTGCAACTCGTCAAACGCGATTTCCCGGCCGGTGACCGAGTAATTGACGATCCGCGCCTGCCCCCGAATGATGAAGAAGACGTCGGTCGTCTGACCGTCGCGGTCGATGATCTGCTCGAGCGGGGAATACCGTCTGTAAACGCCGGACCGCTCGATCGCCAGCAGCGTCTCGGCGTCGAGGGAATGCATCAACCGCAGGCCGGCGAGCAGGTGAGGGCTGCTGCCGGCTGCCTCCGCGGGCGCGGCGGGCGGAAGTGGTGGGCGCAGGTCAACGGACGTGACCAGGGTCGATGCGGATGACATGCGTGCACTTCCGCTTTCTGAGACAACCCGCAGTATACACGGTGAGCTCTCTCAAAGCGAGCATCGTTCTTGGCGTAGACCATCATGCCGAGAACACGGTGCCGTCCCGCCGCGCATCGGCCGCGCCTGCAAACCCGCCGGCCGTCTCGCGCCGCACGACGTGGACGCCGCCGAAGAACATGTTCTTCGCCGACCACTCGTCGATGTCGAAGGCTCCCGCGAGCGCCTCTCTGACAGCCTCGGGGAAACCCGGCTCGAGACTAAGTTTCCTGCCTTCGAGGTGCAGGCGGGGTGCCGCGATCGCGGCGTCCAGCCCCGTACCGAGGGCGAAGACGTCAAGCAGAACCTGAAGGATGACGGTACGGATCCGGTTCGATCCGCCCGAACCAAGCGTCACGACATTGCCGCCCCCCTCGATGCCGATCACCGGCGTCATCATCGAGCATAAACGTCGGTCGAGCGGCCAGCGCTGGCGCCCGTGCGGGTTGATATCGTCCTCACCGAGCATGTTGTTGAGCATGATGCCGGTGCCGGGGATGACGTAGCCGGAGCCCTCGCCGTTGGAGATCGACAGGCTCGCGGCGTTGCCAGCCGCGTCGGCGACGCTGATGTGGGTTGTCGCGCTGCGACCGGCAGGCCCGCCGGCGACAAAGCGCCGGTAACGGGCGAGAAGCTGCGGATCGAGGGCGATGCGCTCGATGTCCGTGTCCGCCGCCTCGTGCAGCCGCGCTTCGATCCGCGCCCGATCGGTCGCCGCCATGGCCTGCGCCAGTGCAACGGTGTAGTCCACGGACTCTCGCCGTTGCCCGGCAAAGGGAAATCCGCGCATCAGTTCCAGCGCGAGCGCGATGAGAATGCCGCCGGACGACGGCGGCGGGTTGAGGTACAGCCGCGAGGCGAAGATGTCGATCGCGATTGGCCGGCGCTTCTCGACCCGGTAATCGCTGAGATCGGCTTCGCCCAGGTGGCCGCCTAGGCTCCGGCTGTCGGCAACCAATCGACCTGCAATTTCCCCACGGTAGAAAAGGTCGTCGCCCTCTATCGCGAGGACCTCAAGAACGTCGGCCAATTCGGGCAGCCTGTAGACCTCGCCGGCCTCCACCAGATCCTCTGGCCGCGCTCGACTGGCGAGCAGCGCGAAGGCGTCCGCGCTGTGCCTGAGAATGGCGCCGACGACTCGGACCATGTAGGCCTGCATCGCCGTCGTCTCGACGCCGCGGCGGGCCAGTTCCGCGGCCGGGGCGACGACCTCGCGCATCGGCATGCGCCCGAGCGCCCGGTGCGCCGCGAACAGCCCGCGAACGACGCCGGGCGTCGCGATTGAGCCCATGCCGATGTGGAATTCCTGTCGCGTCGGGCCGAAGTCGGCGAGGATTGGCGAAAAATCGATGTCTGCCGCCACGGCGCGGGTCTTTGGCGTGTGGCCGAAGAAGTCGAAGACAAGCGGTGCGCCGGCACTGCTGCATTCGGCTTGGCGGGCGAGGAGAAAGCCGCCGCCGCCCAGCGAGGCGAGGATCGGTTCGGCCACGCAGGCGGCGCACATGGCGGCGAGCGCCGCGTCGAAAGCGTTGCCGCCGCTGTCCAGAATGGCAGCGGCGGCCCGCGCGGTCTCAATATGCCCGCAGGCGACGATACCTTTTGCTTTCATCACGGCCTGCTTTGGTTAAGGAAGGCCCGTGCCGTCGGTATCCGCCGCTACGCCCGCTGTCAACGGCTGCGCACGGTTTAATGACTGGCGTCGGCGGAATGGCTGTGCGATGACAGGCCCTTGCAGGCTCCTGCGCCCCCGGCGGCGGATCGTTAGGTTTCCGCGCCGCGTCTGCCCGCCGTCATTCCAGCCAGCCGAAACGCAAGCTTCGATGCCAGAGTTTCCGGAAAAAGCGCTTCTCCCCGCCGGCATGACCGACGTTCTGCCGCCGCATGCGGCCTTCGAGGCCGACACGGTCGAGAGGCTTGTCGCCATCTTCACGACCTACGGTTACGAGCGGGTCAAGCCGCCACTTGTGGAATTTGAAGAGACTCTGCTTTCGGGGAGCGGCGCCGCGCTCGCCGATCAGACCTTCAAGCTCGTCGATCCTCTTTCTCAGCGCACGCTCGCACTGCGCTCCGACATGACCATGCAGATCGCGCGCATTGCCACCACGCGCCTGGCGAAACGCCCCCGGCCGCTGCGGCTCAGCTATGCCGGTCAGGTCGTCCGTGTTGCCGGCTCGGAGCTCCGGGCCGAACGCCAGTTCGGCCAGGTCGGCGCCGAGCTCGTCGGGGCGCACTGCGCCCGCGCCGACGTCGAGATCATCGCTATGGCGGCCGGGGCTTTGGCCGAGCTGGGCGCCCGCAACCTGTCGATCGATCTCGGCCTGCCGACGCTGGTTTCCTTTCTGGTTCCCCACGGATCGTGCAGCGAGGAGGCGGCCCGGCGGCTGCGCACCGCTCTTGACTGCAAGGATCCCGGCGCGGTCGCCGCCTTGGCCGACGACATCGGCGGCGGCGCGGCCGCCCTGCTCGGCCGTGTCGTTGCCGCCGCCGGCTCTCCCGAAGAAACGATTGCCGCCCTCGACGCCGCCGGCCTGCCGCCGCGGGCCGCCCGCGAGCGCGCGGCGCTGGTGGATGTGTTCGACCGCATCCGGCGTGCCGCGGCATGGCTCGACGTGAGCATCGACGTGGTCGAGTACCGGGGCCTGGAATACCACTCCGGCGTCACCTTCTCCCTCTACGCCAAGGACGTGCGCGGGGAGCTGGCGCGCGGTGGCCGCTACCTGGCCGGCGAGAGCGAGCCGGCGACGGGGGTGACGCTCATCATGGACGCGGTGCTCGAGAGTCTGCCGCGCCGGCCGCCGAGGCGGCGGGTTTTCGTTCCGTCGGGGGTGCCGCCGGAACAATCCCTGTGCCTTCGCGCCGACGGCTGGATAACCGTGCACGCCGTTGACGACGCCGACAACGTCGATGCCGAAGCCGCGCGGCTTCGCTGCGGGCACGTCGTTGACGGCCAGGCCATCCGAGAGATCCGGGCGCAGCAGCATGTGAGTGGGCATGGCTAACGTCGTCGTTATCGGCTCCCAATGGGGCGACGAAGGAAAAGGCAAGATCGTCGACTGGCTGTCGCAGCGGGCCGACGTCGTCGTCCGTTTTCAGGGCGGCCACAATGCCGGGCACACGCTGGTGATCGATGGCGTCACCTACAAGCTCAGCCTGCTCCCGGCGGCCGTCGTCCGGCCCGCAAAACTCGCTGTGATCGGCAATGGTGTCGTGCTCGATCCCTGGGCGCTGCTGGCCGAGATCGACGTTCTGCGGAGCCAGGGCGTCGAGGTCAGCCCGGCCAACCTCAGGATCGCCGAAAACGTGCCGCTTATCCTCCCGATCCATCGCAACCTGGACAAGGCGCGGGAACTCGCGCTCGGCAACGCCCGGATTGGCACCACCGGCCGCGGCATAGGCCCGGCCTACGAAGACAAGGTGGCGCGGCGGGCGATCCGGCTCGGCGATCTTGCCAGCACGGAGATCGTCTCGGCGAAGATCGACGCTCTTCTCCTCCACCATAATGCCCTGCTCCGCGGCCTTGGCATGGACGAGGTCGACGCCCCGGCCCTGCTCGACGCGCTGATGGAGGTGGCGCCGCGGGTGCTGCCGTTCGCCGATATCGTCTGGAAGACGCTGGACGGCGTTCGCCGCGCCGGCAAGCGCATTCTTTTCGAGGGTGCGCAGGGCACAATGCTCGATATCGACCATGGCACCTACCCGTTCGTCACGTCGTCGAATACAGTCGCGGGCGCGGCCGCCGCCGGATCCGGGCTCGGCCCGGGCGCGCTGGGCTATGTGCTCGGGATCACCAAGGCGTACACCACCCGGGTCGGCAGCGGCCCGTTTCCCACCGAACTCACGGACGCGATCGGCCAGTCGCTGGGCGAGCGGGGCAAGGAGTTCGGCACCGTCACCGGCCGGGCGCGGCGATGCGGCTGGTTCGATGCCGTGCTCGTCCGCCATGCCGTCCGCGTCAACGGCATTACCGGCCTGGCCTTGACCAAGCTGGATGTCCTCGACGGTTTCGAGACGCTGAAGGTCTGTGTCGGCTACCGCATGGACGATGAGGAGATCGACCATCTTCCGGCATCGTCGCTGCTTCAGTCCAGGCTCGAGCCGCAATACGAGGTCATGGCCGGGTGGAGCGAAAGCACCCGCGGCGCCCGCTCGTGGGCGGATCTGCCGGCTACAGCGGTCAAGTACATCCGCCGCATCGAAGAGCTGATCGGCGCGCCGGTACATCTGCTCTCGACCAGCCCGGAGCGCGAAGACACCATTATGGTCCGCGATCCGTTCGTAAGCTGACGGCGCGACCGGCGAGCCTTGCCGCCGCGCGACAACCCGGCGCCGCCTTAACAGGCGACGCGCCGGTCCATCACCGCGTTTCGCACCGATTTCTGCAGTTTTTCGAACGCGCGCACCTCGATCTGGCGGACCCGCTCGCGGGAGATGCCATAGCGCTGGCTGAGGTTTTCCAGCGTCGTCGGCGTATCCCTCAGGCGGCGCTCGGAGAGGATCTGCCGCTCGCGTTCCGAGAGGGTTCGCAATGCACCCGCGAGAAGCTTGCGACGGGTGCCGAACTCCTCCTGCTTCGCCAACGCAACTTCCTGGTTTTCGTCGCCGTCCACCAGCCAGTCCTGCCACTCGCCGTCGCCGTCCTCGCGCAAGGGCGCATTCAGCGACGCATCCGGGCTGCTGATGCGGCGGTTCATCTGGATGACGTCGGTCTCCGATACGTTCAGCCGCTCGGCGATGCTCACGACCCGGTCAGGCGAAAGATCGCCCTCCTCGATCGCCTGCATCTGGCCCTTGAGCTTGCGCAGGTTGAAGAAGAGTTTCTTCTGCGCTGCGGTTGTGCCCATCTTCACCAGTGACCACGAGTGCAGAATGTATTCCTGCATCGCCGCGCGGATCCACCACATGGCGTACGTCGCGAGACGGAAGCCGCGCTCCGGATCGAAGCGCGCAACAGCCTGCATCATCCCGACATTACCCTCGGAGATCAGCTCGCCAAGCGGCAAGCCGTAGCCGCGGTAACCCATCGCGATCTTGGCGACCAGACGGAGATGACTGGTCACAAGGACATCGGCGGCGTCTTCATCCTGATGATCCGCCCATCGCTTGGCCAGACGGTATTCCTCTTCCGGGCTGAGCATCGGGTACTTGCGGATATGCTGGAGGTATCGCGCCAGATTGCGTTCGGGGCTGATCTCCAGGTCCGACGGTGAACCCGCCATGGCCATGTCCTCGCTTCCAGTCCGGTCGCCGCACCGTTTGTCGGTCGATCTAGCGCCAGCCTACCTCTTCCCCCCATCGCACTCAATATATCTTAGTCGGCAGGTCAAGTATAGATCCATTTACAAACGCTCTAGGGAAGCCATCAACATACTCATATCATAAGGTATTTCAGATACAAGACGCAGCGTCTCGCTCGTCCTTGGGTGGTGGAATGCGATCAAGTATGCGTGAAGGGCCTGCCGGGCGATCGGCGGCGCCGCGGCGGCCAGGGCGCTCCGGCTCTCTCGCGCAGGTCTGCGGCCGTACAGGGAATCGCCAAGCAGCGGATGACCGAGTGCCGCCATGTGCACGCGGATCTGGTGCGTCCGCCCCGTCAGTGGGCGGCACTCGACCAGGCTTGCCGACGCGGCGTAGCGCCGGATCACGCGGTAGTCCGTCGCCGCGATCTTCCCGCTGGACGTGACGACCGCCATTTTCTTCCTGTTGCTCGGGCAGCGACCGATCGGCAGGGCAATGCGCCCGTGCGGCTGACGCGGCACCCCGCGAACGACGGCGTAGTAGCCACGCTCGATGGAGTGTGTGGAAAACTGCTCGACCAGCGCCGCGTAGGCGCAATCGCTCTTGGCCGCCACGATCAGTCCGCTCGTGTCCTTGTCGAGCCTGTGGACAATCCCGGGGCGGAGGCTGCCGCCGGCCCTTGACAGGGCGCCGCGGCAGTGGCGCAGGAGCGCATTGACCAGCGTTCCGGAAGGATTGCCGGCGCCCGGATGAACCACCAGGCCCGGCGGCTTGTCGACGACGATGACATCGTCGTCCTCGAAGACCACGTCGAGAGGAATGGCTTCCGCCACGACATCCGGTTCCGGCATGGGATCGGCAACGATGCGCCAGGCACTGCCGCTTTCGACCCGACAGGCCGGATCGTGCACTGCCCCTGCGCCGACCGGAGCGACAAATCCGTCGCGGATGAGGGTCTGCAGCCGGGTTCGCGAGAGGTCCGGAAGAGCTTCGGCGAGAACGCGATCGAGGCGTGCTCCGGCCTTGTTCTCCGCGACCGTAACGGTGTAAGTGGTCACAGTCAGCCACCCTACGGCGCAGGATCCATGCAGGCCATCAAAAGCTTGGTCATTGGCCTCGGCATTCTGATCATTGCCGGGCTCGTCCTCCTCGGCTACGCCTTCTACGCCAGATCGACCGATCCGGAGTTCCGGCTCATGAAGGCGGACAGGCAAAAGGCGGCCGCATCCCGCGCAGCCGCGCCCGCCAGCGAAGGTTTTGGCGAGGTCGATCTCTCCCTGCCCGACGGCTGCACCGTTGTCGAGATGAGGCCCGACGGCAAGTGGCTCTACTTGCGGACCGGTCCGGCCGGCTCGTGCGAGCGGATCATCGTCATCGATCCTGGTACCGGTCGAGTCCACGGTGTCATCGTCCGCAAGCCTTGATTGTCATCGCCACGGCGGCGCTGCGCGTGATCCTCTCGGCCGCGGAGGCGAGCTATCCGGACGAATCTTGCGGCCTGCTGATCGGCCGGCATGAGAGCGGCGGCGCGATCGTCATCAGCCGGGTGCAGGAAAGCGAGAATGTCGCGACGGACCGGCGGGGCGAGAGGTTTGAGATCGATCCCCGGCTGCGGTTGCGGACGATGCGGTCCCTCGGCAATGGCCCCGACGCCATCGTCGGCCATTACCACTCGCATCCGGATCGTCCGGCTAGGCCATCGCCCCTAGATGTGCACAGGGCCTACGAGCCTGACCTGATCTGGATGATCACCGCCGTCTCGGCCGGCGTGGCAAGCGAGACTGCTGCCTTCCGGATCGAACAGGACCGGATCGTCCGCCTCGAACTCCTCGTCCGGCCCGCAACCGCCTGAACTCCAGCAGCGGGCGTTCCGACAGGCATGCAGCGAGACTTGATTAGGTCGGCGCAGATCCTGTACATGTAGCGCATCTGCAGGTCCCCTTCGTCTAGAGGCCCAGGACACCGCCCTCTCACGGCGGCAACAGGGGTTCGAATCCCCTAGGGGACGCCACCTCTTCGCCGGCGCGCCGTTGCTCATCCTCCACATCGCCTGCTTCCGCGTCCTCCCGTCGCGCCGGATGCGCGCTGAGCCTCCTGCGGCGGAGCGCGTCTGCGCCTGTGTCATGGCGCCCGTGGAATCTCGTGCCGGCGACGTGGCGGGACATGCCGCAAGGTGAAGACGTTCAACCTCGGGCGCTTGGTCTCCATTAGTGCGCGCGGAGGCGCAAGCATCGCCGATCAGGGCGCGGCCGCGGCTGTCAGCTTTCTTGCCAGCGTCTTCATCGGCCGGCACATCGGCGCCGAAGCGCTCGGCATCTACGCCATCACCAATGTCTTTGTCACCCTGATCAGGGCCTTCCAGAACAGTATCGTGCTCGAGCCGATGTCGGTCTACGGATCTCGACTCAGGGTCGAGGAGAAGGCCGCCTACTTCGGCTTCCTCATCGGCTTCGAGACGATCTGGGTCGGATTCCTGGCCATTCTGCTCGTGCTCGGCTCAACGGCTGCCTGGGGTCTCGGCCGGATCGAGGCGCCCGTTTTGTATGCGCTTTACGCGGGGGGCGTGTTTTCGTTTCTCATCTGCTTCCAGCACTTCCTCAGACGGCACTTCTACATCGGGCTGCGACAGTATCTGGCGATGATCCAGTCCCTGTCGTTTCTGCTTCTGGTCGCGGCGGGCTTCGCCGGGATGTGGTGGTCCGACGGCTGGACGGTGGTTGACGTCTATATTCTGCTTTGTACGTGCAGCGTCATCGTCTGCGTTGTTCAGGGCGGCCGTTTCTGGCGTAGCGTCAGCGTGCCCGATCGCGGCCAGCGCAGACAATTTACGGGCGAGCACTGGTCCTACGGGAAATGGCTCTTGCTGACGGTGCCGCTCGGCATCGTCACGTACCAGGGCTACTTCTTTATTGTCGGTTCGCTGGTTTCGACCGAGGCTGCCGGCCTTCTGAAGGCCGTCGAGACCCTCATCGGACCCTTCCTGCAGGTGTCGATCGGCTTGAATTTAATGTTGACGCCAATGGCGTCGCGGAACATCGACCGGATGTCCGTCGCCGCGCAGCAGGTGTATGCGCTGCAGATATCCGTCGCGCTCGTCGGCCTGGCGGTGATCTACAGCGCCTTCGTCTACTTCGGCGGCGAGTACGCGTTACGGGCGCTTTTTGGCGACGAGGTCGAAGGGGCGTTTCCGCTGATCAAGATCATGGCTTTCGTCCCGGTCTTCTCTGCCACCCACGTGCCGGCCGGCATCGTTCTGTCGGCCCTGCGCCGGTCGAAATTGCGCTTCGTCAGTCAGTTGATGTCTGTTGCCGGAACGGCCTTCGTCGGCGTGCCGCTCGTCATCGCCTATGGTGCCATCGGTGCGGCGTTCGGCTTTGTCCTCACGGGGGTCCTGTTCACGATCGGCCAGTGGAGCTGCCTGTTCTGGCTGTGGCGACGCCAGGCGAGATTGCAGCCGGCTTGATCGCGCACCTTGCACAACCCGCGTCGCGCCCGGTGTTGCTTCCCGCTGCCGGCGCGCTGTCTTTACGGATATGGAGCGACATTTGCGGATCCTGCTCGTTCACAACGAATACATCCACAAGGGCGGGGAGGACACCGTCCTCGCCAACGAGACGACGCTGCTCGCGAGCAGAGGCCACGAGGTGGTTCTGGCGACCGTCTCAAATCGCAGCATCACGGGCGCCGTGGGCCAGCTCAAGACGGCGCTGTATGCGCCCTCATCCCCATTCGGCGCCGCGTGGATGCGCCAGCAGATCGCCACGACCCGGCCGGATATCGTTCATGTTCATAATTTCTTTCCGCTGCTGAGCCCCTCCATCTACCGGGTATGCAACGAACAGCCGGTTCCGGTCGTTCAGACCCTGCACAACTATCGAATGATTTGCGCAAATGCCATGCTGACGCGCAACAGCGCGCCATGCGAGTTGTGCGTTACCGGAAGCCCGTATCAGGGCGTGCGCTACCGCTGCTATCGCAACTCCGCCGTGGCGACGCTTCCGCTCGCGCGCATGATCGCGGTAAACCGGGCGGCGGGAACCTGGCAGCACCGGGTCGACCGCTTCATCGCGCTGACGGCGTTCGCGCGCTCGCGCTTCCTCGCCGCCGGGTTTCCTCCGGACAAGGTGGTGGCGAAGCCCAACTTCGTTGCCGACCCTGGTCCTCCGCCATCCGGAGGCGACGACGGACCCGTTCTGTTCGTCGGTCGCCTCGCGGCGGAGAAGGGGATCGAGACGTTGATGCAGGCCTGGCGGCAGCTGGATCTGCCCCTCGTCGTCGCCGGCGATGGGCCGCTGCTGCCTCTGGTCCAGGCGGCGGCCTCCGATCGCATCGCAGCCCTCGGCTGGAAGACCGGCGCCGAAGTCGCCAGAGAAATGAGCCGCGCCCGCTTCCTGGTTATGCCGTCCACCTGGTACGAGGGCTTCCCCATGACCCTCGTCGAGGCCTTCGCCCTTGGCCGCCCTGTGCTGGTGTCGCGGCTGGGATCCATGGCCGAGGTGGTCGAGGACGGGGTCAACGGCCTGCACGTCAACCCTGGCGACGCCGCCGACTGGGCGGTGAAGGTCCGCTGGGCCTTCGACCATCCGCAGGAGATGGCGGTCATGGGGCGCAACGCCCGCCGGATCTACGAGCAGCGTTACACCGCCGAGCGGAACTACGACATGCTGATGGCCATCTACGACGACGCCGTGCGCGCCTGTGCATCACGCAAGCGGACAGGCTGACCTAACCGGCGAAGCGCTTAGGTGTCCTCCGCGCTGGCGCCGGCCTCGCCGCGTACGGCGTGACGTTCCAGCAGGCGGTAGAGTGTGACTCGCGACACGCCCAGCCGTTCGGCGGCCATGGTCATGTTGTTGCCGGCGGAGCGAAGCGCGGTGCGCAGCATCCAGATCTCGACGTCCCGCTTGGCCTCGTTGAGGGTCGCCGGCATCGCTTCTGCACGAATGGTAAAAGGCGTGCCCGCCGACGCTCCATCGTCTGCCTGCCGCGTCTCCGCCGAAGCCGCGTTACTTCGGATCAATCCGACTTCGTTCGTTAGGACGGGTCTTTGCCCCGCCGTATCGCGGGCGCGCCGCCGCCGCTCGCCGCTGGTGAAGCCAAGCTCGCCCGGCCCGATTTCGCCGCCTTCACTGATGACCGCGGCCCGCCGCACCCGGCCCATGAGCTCACGCACGTTGCCGGGCCACCGGTGGGCGCGAAGCGCATCCAGCGCCGCAGCGGAAAATCGCCCGGTGGGAGAGGAGCGATACACGCGAAGGAAGTGTCGGCTCAGCAGCTCGATGTCCTGGCCGCGATCCATCAGCGGCGGCAGGTGAAGACGAAGGACGTGAAGGCGGAAGTAGAGATCCTCGCGGAACCGTCCCTCCCTGACCTCGGCCGCGAGATCCTTGTTGGTGGCGGCGATGACCCGGACGTCGACCGGGACAGGCTGGCAGCCGCCGACCCTTTCCACTGTGTTCTCCTGCAGGAAGCGCAGCAGGTGAGCCTGAATTTCGAATGGAAAGTCGCCAATCTCATCGAGGAAGACGGTGCCGCCGCGCGCTGCCTCGATGCGCCCGATCTTGCGCTGGTTGGCGCCGGTAAACGCTCCTTTTTCGTGGCCGAACAGCTCGGATGAGACCAGCGTCGGCGGTAGCCCGGCGCAATTGATCGCGATGAAAGGCCCGCCTGCGCACCGCGATTGCAGGTGCACGGCGTGCGCCGCAAGCTCCTTTCCGGTTCCCGTCTCGCCGGTGATGAGAACGGCGGCATCGCTGGCCGCGAACTGCCGGATTTCACGCCTGACCCGCTGCATGGACGGGCTGTTGCCGACGAAGGCCGCTTCTTCTGCCATCCTTGCCGGCTCCCGGCTTGCTAGCGGGGCGGCAGGCAGCGCTTCAAGCCGGCGACGGAGCTGATTGGCCAGTGCCGGATTGCTCCGGGCCAGATCGATGAGGAGTTCGCGCCATGGAATCGGCGCTCAGCCCGATCAGGTCATGCTCGCTCGGAATGGCCGCTGGCGCGATGCAAGCTTGCCGGTCCGAGTGCTCGCGAAGCGATTGCATAGCAATTCCTAAGTGAGTAAGGATGAATCTATACTACTATTAAGAGAGCAGGGTTGTAACACCCAAGCGGGTGCATGCGGATCGAAGGCTCATTGCCCGGGCTGGATGCAACCTTTTTGCTGAGCGACCGCACGTCGGCAAGCGAGTTCGGGAGTGGACGTTGACAGTTCACGTCAAAGTTGACAGGGTTCCGAACGGAGCTTCCAGGCGACTTCTCAGGCCAGAGACCCACTTCCAGGACAGGCAGCGATGTTGCGCATCGGCTTTATCGCCGGACTTACACTTATCGCTCTCCTGTCGGCGGGTGCGGCGGTCTTGTGGAACAGCCCGCAAAGCATTGCCCTCCTGCCCAATGCTGCCAATGCCGGACCACAGGCCGAGGAGGCCGCCGCTGGGGACGATCCCGTGGCCGCCATCGCATTGGCGATCCGAAACAATGACGCCGCTGCTATCGAGCGCGGGCTCGCCGCCGACGTCGATCCCGACAGCGTGAATGCCGATGGCGAGACTTTGCTGAATAATGCCGTACTCTTTGGGACGCCGGAGATTGTCGAGATCCTGTTGAAGGCCGGGGCCGATCCCAATGCGCCGGGCAAGAACGGGCTGGGACCGCTGGCGGTGGCGGCTCTCGCCGGTCACCATGACATGCTGCACGGCTGATAGCCGCAAGATCGGAACGGGCGGCGATCTCCATCTCATCTGCACCGGAGGCGCCGCGATTTACTCCGCCACAAGCGGCTGCGGTCGCGGCTGCGGCGGTGCTGGCTCAGCCACCCGCCGGCAGCAGTGCGGCCACACCGGCCGCGTCGTCCGGCGCCAACCAGCGGGGCGGATCATGCCGCCCCTGCGCCGCCCGGCGACGCGGTCGTCGCGAGCCTGGGCCCGGCGGCGCCGGCCAAAGCGTCCCAAGACATGGCGGACGAGCCGTCGGATATTCATCCCGGACACCCGCCGTATTCCATGTCCCGCCGCCACGGGCCGCGCAGACGCGCCCTCCAAATTCAGAGGACACCGGGCCCGCACCGGCCGCGTCGGCCGAGCCTTACTCCGTCACCGGTTCCGCCGCTGCCGGGCCGTCCCAGCAATGTGGCGGCCGCAAGCGCTGCCACGCCGTCACTCTCTGGTCGTCGCCGTGCAGAGACGGATTGAGCCAGCTTGGCTACTATAAGGGCGCGGTCGACGGCGTTGCCGGCCCACAGACGGCCAATGCCATTACGAGCTACCAGGCCGTAGCCGGACTTCGCCAGGACGGGCTCGTTTCGGAGGCGCTGCTGTCACGTATCGGCGCGCGCGTAGAAGCACCGCAAGAGGCAGTCCCGGCTGCCCAGATGCCGACACAGCCGCCGGAGCCGCGCGACAGACCATATGCGGAGGCGGCCGGCGCTGCAAGTTCTGGCGAATGAAGTTGTGTCGAGCACGGTGCAGGCCGTGCTCGACCACAACTTGCGCGCCGCCGATCGCCTGCGCGCCAGGATACCCCGTTGTGTCAGTATCCGCGCCGCGCCTTGCTTGCCGTCACCGCGGCTTTGCCTATACTGCGCCGCTTTCCCACAGGATGCGCGGAGGGAGCGCCATGGCGCCGGACAAGAACGTGAAAAAGGTCGTGCTCGCTTATTCCGGCGGGCTGGATACGTCGGTGATCCTCCGCTGGCTCCGCGACGCCTACGACTGCGAGGTCATCACCTTCACCGCCGACATCGGCCAAGGCGAGGAGCTTGAGCCGGCGCGGCGAAAAGCCGAGCTTATGGGCGTGAAGCAGATCTACGTCGAGGATCTGCGTGAAACCTTCGTTCGCGATTACGTCTTTCCGATGCTGCGCGCCAACACCCTCTACGAGGGCGTGTACCTGCTCGGCACCTCGATCGCGCGGCCGCTGATCGCCAAGCGGCAGATCGAAATCGCCGAGGCCGTGGGAGCGGATGCGGTCGCCCACGGCTCGACCGGCAAGGGCAACGACCAGGTCCGCTTCGAGCTGACATATTATGCGCTCAAGCCGGACATCCGCGTCATCGCACCGTGGCGGGAGTGGGATCTGAATTCGCGCGCCAAGCTGGTCGCCTACGCGCAATCGCACCAGATACCGGTGCCGACGGATCGCCATGGCGAGGCGCCCTACTCGATGGATGCGAACCTGCTGCACATCTCCTATGAGGGAAAGGCGCTCGAGGATCCCTGGGTCGAACCGGGCGAGGAGATGTTTCAGCTGTCGGTCGCGCCCGAGGCGGCGCCCGATCGGGCGACGACGGTCGAGATCGGCTTCGAGGCGGGCGATCCGGTGTCGCTGAACGGCGAGGCGCTGTCGCCGGCGGTGCTGCTTGACCGGCTGAACCGGATTGCCGGGGAGAACGGTATTGGCAGGGTCGACCTGGTCGAGAACCGCTTCGTCGGCATGAAGTCGCGCGGGGTCTACGAAACGCCCGGCGGCACGGTCCTTCTGCATGCGCACCGGGCGGTCGAAAGCCTGACGCTCGATCGCGAGGCGGCGCACCTCAAGGACGAACTCATGCCCCGTTACGCCGAGCTCATCTACAACGGGTTCTGGTTCTCACCGGAGCGCGAGGCCCTGCAGGCGCTGATCGATCACACCCAACGGGTCGTAACCGGCGTGGCCCGGATAAAGCTTTACAAGGGCAACGTCATTGTCATCGGCCGCCGTGCGCCTGACAGCCTGTACGACCAGTCAATTGCGACCTTCGAAGCCGATATGGTCTACGACCAGCGTGACGCCGGCGGCTTCATCAAGTTGAACGCACTGCGTCTGCGCCTTGCCAAGCGCCGACCGGCGGAGCGTGACTGACACGTGGATCGCGCCGCGAACCGTCAGCCGCGCTCGTGGACCACGCCGGCCTCGGCAAGCAGGTGATCCACGAAGGCCGGCACCGAGACCGTCGCCGGCCCGTAGATCGTCTCGGCGAACAGCGTGGCCGCTGTGGAAGGCTCGATATTAAGCTCGACCGTATGGGCGTCCGTGCAGGATTGGACGTGACGGACGAAGCCCGCGGCGGGATAGACATTGCCGGACGTTCCGATCGACAGAAACAGGCCGCAGTCTTCCAGCACCGCGTAGATGCGCTCGATCTCGAGAGGCATCTCGCCGAACCAGACAACGTGCGGGCGAAGCTGCCCGCCGCGCCTGCAGGAGGGACAAACGTCCCGGGTCGCCAGGTCCTCCAACCAATCAAGAAGAACTTCGCAGCGCTGGCAGCGGACCTTCTTCAGCTCGCCGTGCATGTGGATGAGGTTCCGGTTCCCCGCCCGGTCGTGAAGATCATCGATGTTCTGCGTGACAATGAGGACGTCGTCCGGCCATTCACGCTCAAGGCGGGCTAGGGCGAGATGAGCGGCGTTGGGGACGATCCGTGGATCGGTCAACGCGCTGCGTCGCGCATTATAGAACTGGTGAACCAGCTCAGGATTGCGGCCGAAGCCCTCCGGCGTCGCGACGTCTTCAAGACGGACGCGCGCCCAGATCCCGTCGGCGCAGCGGAAGGTATCGAGGCCCAACTCTTTCGAGATGCCGGCGCCGGTCAAAATGACAATGTTGCGCGAGGAGGAGCCAAGGGTATTCATGTCGGCGGCAACGGTGAGGGCCGTGAATGCGGCACAAAGGTAAAGCTACAAGGATGAACGGGATGATCAAGGTGTTATTCGTCTGTCTCGGCAACATCTGCCGCTCCCCGGCGGCGGAGGCGGTTTTCCGCGCGCTCGTCGGCCGCCACGATCTGAACGAACGCATCCTCATCGACAGCGCCGGGACCAGCGCCATGCAGGTGGGGCGCCCGCCCGACCCGCGGGCGCAACGGATCGCCATGCGCCGCGGCCTCGATATATCCCACCTGCGTGCCCGCCAAGTCAGCCAAGCCGACTTCAGCCGCTTCCACCACATCATCGCCATGGATCGCGCCAATCTCGAAAATCTTCGCGATCTCTGCCCGCCGGCTGATCGTGAGCGGATCTGCCTTTTCCTCGAAATCGCGCGTCACCCGTCGGGCCGGGACGTTCCTGATCCATACCTGGAGACCGGACTCCCCGCTTTCGAAGCGATGTTCGACCTGATCGAGGCGGGATGCGCGGGTCTATTACCTTGGCTGCGGCAGATCCATCCCGCCGAGCTGGAAATGCCGGCGGCAGCGAAAACCGCCGCCGCAACGCGGCCAACGACGGCCGGCGTCGGCTGTTCGTGATGGCCGCTCCGCCAAGGCTCGTCATCTTCGACTGCGACGGGGTGCTGGTGGACAGCGAGCCGATTGCCGCCGCCGCTCTCGCCGGTGAGTTGACCGACGCTGGCTTTGCGACCACCGCCGAAGAATGCATCGAGCGTTACACCGGGATTTCGCTGGACAGCATCGTCCGGCTCTACGAAGTCGAGATCAGGTCGGCAGCTGCCCAGCGACTTCCGCCAGCGGCTGCGCAAGCGGGACTACGCGGCCTTCCGAAAGCATCTGCGGCCCATGCCGGGCGTCGAGGCTGTGCTCGAGACCTTGAAGACGCCGCGCTGCATTGCGTCGTCTGGATCCCTGGAAAAGCTTGGTGTGACGCTGTCCGCCACTGCCTTGCTCCGCTACTTCGCACCCAACATCTTTTCGGCGGAGCAGGTTGAGAACGGCAAGCCAGCGCCTGACCTCTTTCTGTTTGCAGCCCAGCGGATGGGCGTTCGTCCGCAGGACTGTATCGTTGTCGAAGACAGCGCTGCCGGCGTCCGCGCCGCCCGCGCCGCAGGGATGAGGGTCATCGGCTTTGCCGGCGGCGGTCACGCGGACAGTGCCTACGCGCGGCGCCTGGCCGAGGCGGGAGCGACGATTGCCGTCCGGCGAATGGATCAGCTTGGCGCATTACTGCTGCGTTGACCCAACCGCGCGCGTATCCTCTGTTGTATTTTCACCAAAATGTTGGCATAATTGAATTGCTTTTGAGTGCGGAGTTAGGACTCCTGAGAAAAGCGCCAACGGCCTAAAAAATTTAAGAAAGGTCGGGTTTGAAAGGCGCGTGTGCCGGTTGCGTCGCGCCGGCTCTCAGGAACCGGAAGCTGACGCCGGGGGCGCCGCCCTTAGGGGGGAGCAAGGCGGCGCCCCTCAGCGCTGGGCGGCACGAGAAGATATTCGCAGAGCCGTTCGTAGTGCGCGCCCTGAATGCCAAGATGGCTCCGGAACAGGGTGAAGTGGTCGACCCAGACGGGCCCGGCCTGCAGTTCGTTGTTCATTTCAAGATAATGGCCGATCCGTGCGGCCACACCATTTCTGAAGCGGGCCAGGGTGACGTGAGGCTTGAACTTTCGTCGCTCCGCCGGGAGCCCGACGCGGGTGACAGCGACCTCCACCTTGTCCCTGAGACGAACGAGCAGTTCGTGTTTCTCAACTCCAGCCCAGAGCGTGTGCACCTTTCCGCCGCTTTCAAAGCAGCCGACGCCGGCGATCGCCATCTCGAAAGCCGGCGCGCGCAAACGCCCCAGAGCCTGGTGCACGTCCTCGGCGGTAGACAGGTCGACTTCACCGATAAAGCGCAAGGTGACGTGCATTGCCGAAGCATCGATCCAGCGGGCGCCGGGCAGTCCAGACGAAGCGCGCTTGAGGTCGCTCGTCACGGGTTCGGGCAGGGGAATTCCGACGAAGAGGCGAATCAACGCAATCCTCCCGAATGCTGCGCAGGCCGGCAACGGGGTCCGGGCCCTATCGAGAATGCCGGCGAAGTCTAGGCTGTTCTTGGCGTCGATGCCAACGGATCAGCCCGTGTTGCCGCCCTGTCGCCGCGAGGGAGCGGTTGCGGACTCGCGCGGCGCTTCCGTTGCAGGCCGACGCGGTCTTGCAGCCGAGCCGCTGGCGGCCATATTATTCGCGACAGACCCAACCTGAGGATGAGAGGAAACAATGGCACTGGGACCTGATCGAAGGTTCGAACTCGGCGCGAGAACGATGTCCGAACCGCGGGTGGAAGCCGCGCGGATCGATGTCGGTTTGCGCGAGTACATGCTGCGGGTCTACAACTACATGGCGCTGGGGGTAGCGCTGACAGGTGTCGTCGCTATGCTCGTGGCGGCGAATCCCGCAGTCGCGCAAGCGGTGGTCGGTGGCCCCTTTGTCTGGGTGCTGTTCATCGGCATCCTGGGCATGGGCTTCATTGCGCCGCGCATCATGACGACCAGGAGCGTCGCTGCCGCACAGGCTTGCTTCTGGATTTATGCAGCGATGTGGGGCGCGCTTATTGCGCCATACTTCCTGTTCTACACCCAGGCCAGCATCGCCCGCGCCTTTTTCATCACCGCCGCGGCTTTCGCCGGGATGAGCCTGTTCGGCTACACGACGAAGAAAGATCTGTCTGCGATTGGCCGTTTTCTGGTCATGGCGACCTTCGGTATCCTCATCGCGCTCGTGGTCAACATCTTCGTGCAGTCCACCGGCCTGCACCTGCTGATGTCGATCATTGTACCGGTGATTTTCGCCGGGCTGACGGCGTACGAAACCCAGCAGATCAAGGCTTGGTACTACGAGAGTGATGGCGGCGACGTGGCGCACAAAAAGTCGATCTTCGGCGCGTTCATGCTCTACGGCAGCTTCGTCACCATGTTCATCTGGATCCTCCAACTCTTCGGCGTCGCCCGCAGCAATTAGCCGGCCTGGGTCGGCACGAAGCCGAATACCGCAAGCCCCCGGGGAGCCGATCCTCGGGGGCTTTTTCGTGTCAATGCGATGCGTTGAACTGGTCGAAGGCGTCGACGGCGTAGGCGCCGTAGACGCTCGCCGGGCCGCCGCCCATCATCAGCGCGACGCCGATCATCTCCAGGAATTCCTCCCGGCTGGCGCCCGCGCGGATCGCGCCGCGGCTGTGGAAGCCGATGCAGCCATCGCAGCGGAGCGCGATGGAAATAGCGCAGGCGATGAGCTCCTTGGTCTTGGCGTCGAGTGTTCCGGATGCTTTCGCACTGTCGGCGAGGCTGCCGAAGCCTTTCATCGGGCCGGGCATGTCGCGATGCATGGTCCGCAGCGTTTTCGTCAGGTGCTCGATGATCTCGGGGTAGTTCTTGTCGCTCATGGGATCCTCCAGGGCAGCTTGCCGCTTTCTCTAGACGCGAAGTAAATTAGATGAACCTACATTAGGACACCATTAGACATTTCGCCCGGTGCCAACGTCGCGGACAGGGTGCCGGTTTGGCTTGCCTCGCGCACTTTCTTGCGAGCACAATCCCGGCGCCGCCGGATCGGCAAGCGGCCATGCACAATCAAGCGCATCTGATAGGTGCTAAAGATAAAAGGGACAGTCATGACTTCCATCGCTACGTCTTCCGCCTGGAAAGCGCTCGAACAAAATGCGGCGAGCCTGTCGGCTGTAACCATGCGGGAGCTCTTTGCAGACAATCCAGATCGCTTTGATCGGTTCTCCGCTTCTACTGGCGGTATCCTTCTGGACTACTCCAAGAACCGCATAACCGATGAGACCGTTCACCTCCTTCTTCAGCTTGCGCGCGAGGCCGGTGTCGAAGACTGGCGGGAGCGGATGTTCTCCGGCGCGATGATTAACAACACGGAAGCACGTGCCGTCCTCCATGTCGCCTTGCGCAACCGGCTCGACCGTTCGATCAAGGTTGACGGCGAGGACGTCATGCCGGGCGTGGGCCGTGTCCTCGCCCACATGCGCGCGTTTTCCGACGCGGTGCGCGACGGCTCATGGACTGGGCAGACGAACAAGCGGATCAGCGACGTCGTCAACATCGGGATCGGCGGCTCGGATCTCGGTCCGGTCATGGTTACAGAGGCCTTGCGGCCCTATCACCAGCCCGGCCTCAATGTCCACTTCGTCTCCAACGTCGACGGAACGCACATTGCCGAGACGCTGCGCAACCTGTCGCCGGAGACGACGCTGTTCATCGTCGCCTCCAAGACCTTTACGACGCAGGAGACCATCGCCAACGCGCAGTCTGCCCGCGCCTGGTTGGTCGAGGCCCTGGGCGAAGCCGCTGTCGCCCGGCATTTTGTCGCGCTGTCGACGAACGGGAAGGCGGTCGCCACATTCGGCATCGATGTCGCCAACATGTTCGAGTTCTGGGACTGGGTCGGCGGGCGCTATTCCCTGTGGTCCGCCATCGGGCTGTCGATTGCCATAGCCGTCGGAATGGACCGCTTCGAGGCGCTTCTGGGCGGCGGCCGGGCGATGGACGAGCACTTCCGGACCGCGCCGCTCGAGGCCAATCTGCCGGTGCTTCTTGCCATGATCGGGATCTGGAACTCCAATTTTCTCGGCGTGGAGACGATCGCGGTGCTGCCGTATGACCAGTATCTCCATCGTTTGCCCGCCTATCTGCAGCAGGCGGACATGGAGAGCAATGGCAAGTCCGTCACCCGCGCCGGCCGTCGCGTCGATTACGCGACCGGGCCCATCCTGTTCGGCGAGGCCGGCACGAATGGCCAGCACTCATTCTACCAGCTGCTGCACCAGGGCACCCGGCTCGTCGCCTGCGACTTCCTCGCCCCGGCGAAGAGCCACAATCCTGTGGGCGCGCATCATACGATGCTGGTGTCCAACTTCTTTGCCCAGACCGAAGCCTTGATGAGGGGCAAGACCGAAGCCGAGGCGCGCGCCGAGCTTGAGCCGTCGGGGATGACCGCGGACCAGGTCGACGCCCTCGCGCCGCACAAGGTGTTCAGCGGCAATCGCCCGACCAATTCGATCCTGTTTCCGGTGCTCGATCCTCACATGCTGGGCATGCTGATCGCGCTCTATGAGCATAAGATCTTCGTCCAGGGCATTGTCTGGCAGATCAATTCGTTCGACCAGTGGGGTGTCGAGCTCGGCAAGCAGTTGGCGAAAAGCATCCTCCCTGAGCTGGAAACGGAGGCGCGGATTACCGGTCACGACTCCTCGACCAACGGGCTGATCAACGCCTACAAGGAGATGCGACAGACGGCGGGATGATTGTCCGCAAGCTTCCGGACTCCCTGGTCAACCGGATCGCCGCCGGCGAGGTCGTCGAGCGGCCGGCTTCTGTGGTCAAGGAGTTGGTCGAAAACGCCATCGACGCCGGTGCAGGCGAAATTCACGTCCTCATCCGCGATGGAGGCCGCGCCCTGATCTCCGTTGCCGACAACGGCTGCGGAATGGCGCGGGACGATCTCTGCCTTGCGGTCGAACGTCACGCGACATCTAAGCTCGCCGACAAGTTTCTGAGCCGGATCGGCACCTTCGGCTTTCGCGGTGAAGCGCTGCCCTCCATCGCGGCCGTCTCGCGGCTGACCATCGCAACGCGTCAGCCCGGCGACGACACGGGCTGGGCGCTGGAAGTCAATGCCGGACACAAGGGCGAGGCGAGGCCGCTCGCCCAAGCCGATGGGACCCGGGTCGAAGCGCGCGACCTCTTCTTCGCGACCCCGGCGCGGCTGAAGTTTCTTAAGGCCGCCGCTACCGAAACCCGCCACGCGGTCGAGGCGATCCAGCGGCTGGCGATGGCGCACCCCGAGGTCGGCTTTTTCGTCGGTGACGGCGCTCGTCCCCTCCTGAGCCTGCCCGCGGGCGGAGGCGACTTCGAGGAGGCGCGCCTGCACCGGCTGAGCACGATCCTGGGCTCGGAATTTGCGCGGTCCGCCGTCGTTGTCGCCGGTGAACGCGACGGGATCAGGCTCGGCGGGTTTGCCGGCTTGCCGACGCTCAACCGCCGCGTGGCTGCGATGCAGTTCCTTTTTGTCAACGGCCGGCCTGTGCGCGACCGTCTGCTCTATGGCGCGATCCGCGGCGCCTACCAGGGATTGCTCCCGACCGATCGCCACCCCATGGCGGCGCTGTTCGTCGACGCTGCGCCGGAGGATGTCGATGTCAATGTCCACCCGACCAAAGCCGAGGTGCGGTTTCGGGACGCCGGTCTTGTCCGCGGGTTGATTGTCTCGACACTTCGTCACGCCCTTGCCGGCGCCGCCCAGCGCACTGCCGTCTCGTTGCCAACGCCGGCAGCGGCCGAGGGCGCAGCAACGCCCCTGGCGGGGCGGCGCTACATGGTTGGCGCGTTTCAGCCCCGTTCCGTGGCGATGCCATTGTTTCCGGGGTTGCGCGAAACTGCCGAACCCTTCGATAGCGCGCCGAACGCGCCAGCCAGCACCGGCGACGACGGCGGCGATGATCGCGAACGGCCGGCCTTGCCGTTGGGACTGGCGCGGGCGCAGCTTCACGCGACCTACATTATCGCCGAGACCTCCGGCGGAATTGTTGTCGTTGATCAACATGCCGCTCATGAGCGCCTGACCCAGCAGCGGCTGAAGCGGGAGATGGCAGCCGGCGCGCCGGCGCGCCAGGGTCTGCTCATTCCCGAGGTGATCGAACTCGACGAGGGGCGGGTCTCGGCACTCGCGGCGCGCGTCGCCGAGCTTGGGGCGCTTGGCATGGTCATCGAGACGTTTGGAGCGGGCGCGATCATCGTCCGCGAGGTGCCGGCGCTGCTAGGCGCCATCGAGGTGGGCGCCCTGATCCGGGACATCGCCGACGAACTCGTCGGCGAGGGCGCGCACCTATCCCTGAACGAGCGGCTCGACAAGGTCATCGCGACGATGGCCTGTCATAACAGCGTCCGTGCCGGTCGGAGGCTGAACCTCAGCGAGATGAACGCACTGTTGCGAGAAATGGAGGCAACGGCCTTTTCCGGCCAGTGCAGCCACGGTCGGCCGACCTATGTGGAACTCAGCCTCGCCGAGATCGAGAAGCTGTTCGGCCGGCGTTAAGCTTTCTGCGCGATCCTGCCGGCCTCGGTCGATGATGGCCCCGCTTGGGTGGCCGGCAAAGGCGAGTGGTAGCGGTCGGCTGCAAAGGGCTTGCATGATCCTCTGGGCTTTGCGCAACAGCGTGATCGGCGCGGCAATCGGCTGCATCGCCTTTGCCATCTACAGCCATGAGCACACCGCGACCGAACCTGCCGAGCGCGCGGTCGCAGACCGGCCCG
Source organism: uncultured Alphaproteobacteria bacterium (assembly GCA_963789785.1). Taxonomy (GTDB): domain Bacteria; phylum Pseudomonadota; class Alphaproteobacteria; order Rhodospirillales; family Defluviicoccaceae; genus JAEULH01. The sequence continues at coordinate 31,767 of CAWBNC010000047.1, forward strand.
TGCGCGCCGCGGCGCCTGATCCAGAACGGTCCGCACTGCACCGGTCGATAGCCATCCGGGCCGGCCGGGACGGCCATTACGCGCTCGACGCCCGGGTCAACGGGACAACTATTCGCTTCCTTGTCGACACCGGGGCAACGAGCATCGTGCTGCGCCAGGAGGACGCCAAACGGGCCGGCCTGCACGTGCGCGATCACAACTTCACCGCCCGGGCGCAAACGGCCAATGGTCTGGTCCGCATCGCGCCGGTGGTTCTGCGCGATCTCAGGATCGGCAGCCTGACGGTCCGCAACGTAGAGGCGTTTGTCAACGAGGGACCTCTGCACCAGTCGCTGTTGGGGATGGACTTTCTCCGCCGGCTCGACGGCTATGAGGTGACCGGCGACAAACTCATTCTCCACTGGTAAGCGCCGTTACCCTGAGCGCATTGCCTTCTCTTCGCATGAAATTTAGAATGACTACGCGGCCGGCGCCGTAGGTTCGCTCCTCGGCGGTCTCGTAACCGGGTGGCGGCAGGAAGGGTTCCTTTGCCGCGACCTCGACCACGGCCGTCGCGTCAGGACGCAGCCAGCCATGCCTTTGCAGCCCGTGTAACGCCGCAACGGCAAAGCCGGAACCGTAGGGCGGATCGAGAAAGGCCAGAGCCGCCGGCGTCGCGGCGAGGCGCGGCGAGGCGATTAACCGCGTCGCATCCAGCTTCAGCAACGCGATCGCACCGGCCTCGCCCAGCGCGGCGCCGTTGCGGCGAATACCGCGCAGGGCCATGCTGTCATGGTCGACGAAGGTCGCGAAGGCGGCACCCCGTGACAGCGCTTCGAGGCCGTAGGCGCCGGTACCGGCGAAGAGATCGATGACAGACACGCCGACGTAATCGGCGACAGAGTTATGGTGATCCAGAATGTTGAAGACCGCCTGGCGGAGGCGGTCACTGCTGGGACGCAGCGCTTCGGCCTGAGGCACGCGAATCGTCCGGCCGCGATGCCTCCCGGCGATGATTCTCATCACTTGCCGCGGCGGCCGATCTGTTCGTGCAAAACCTTCTGCGGAACCGAGGCGATCTCGCCGCGGGGCAGATTGCCCAGCTGAAACGGACCATAGGAGACGCGGATCAGGCGGTTGACCTGCAGGCCGAGATGCGCGAGGACGATCCGTATCTCCCGGTTCTTGCCCTCCCTCAGCGCCACGTTGAGCCAAACGTTGGCTCCCTTCTGACCATCGATATGAGCTTCTATGGGGCCGTAGTTCACACCGTCGAGCGCGATACCGGCCTTGAGCCGCGCCAGCGCGCTGTCGTCGACGTCGCCAAATGCGCGAACCCGGTAGCGGCGCAACCAGCCGGTGGCGGGCAGGGCGATCCAACGCGCCAGTGCGCCGTCGTTAGTCAGCAGCAGCAAGCCTTCCGAGGCCATGTCGAGCCGACCGACGGCGATGACCCGGCCGAGCGCCGCCGGCAACTGGTCGAATACGATCGGTCGCCCTTTCGGGTCGCGGTGGGTGGTGAGCACCCCCGGCGGCTTGTGGTAACGCCAGAGCTTGGCCGACCGGACCGCGGGCAGCGGCCGGCCGTCGACCATGATCGCATCCGCTGGACCGACGCTCAGCGCCGGGGTTTGGATCACCGCGCCCGCGACGCTCACCCGTCCTTCGCCAATCCAGCGTTCCGCCTCGCGCCTCGAACACAGGCCGGCGCGAGCCATGACCTTGGCGATGCGCTCGCCTTTGACCTCGGCGACAGGCAATGTCTTTTCGGCGCGGGTCATCGCGAGCCGGCCACAGTGACGAAGGCGCGGAAAATCGCCCGATCGCCGTCGCTCAGTTCAAATTCCGGATGCCACTGAATGCCGAGACAGAACCGTCGTTCGGAAGCCTCAATACCCTCGATCACGCCATCCGGAGCGCGGGCGTTGACAATGACCCCAACCGGGACATCCTTCGCCGCCTGATGGTGGGCGCTGTTGACGCAGAGTTCGTCCGCGTCGACGATCGCGTGCAACCGGCTGCCGCGGACGATCCTGACCTTGTGCCCCGGCTCATCGCGCGGGTTTGGCTGCTCATGCGCCAACGGAGCGTAGATCTCGTCCGGGATGTGCTGGATCAAAGTTCCGCCGAGAACGACGTGAAGCAGCTGCTGGCCGCCGCAGATCCCCAGCACCGGCACGTCGCGGGCCACCGCCAGCCGCGTCAGCGCCAGCTCGAACGTCGTGCGCTTGTCTTTGGTCGTGACCATCGGGTGACGGGTCGCCGCGCCGAAGAGCCCGGGGTCGACATCGAAGTTGCCGCCGGAAACGACCAGCCCGTCGATGACCGCGAGATAGGCGTCGACGTGCCCAGGCTCGTGCGGTAGCAACAGCGGCAGTCCACCTGCCCGCACAACGGCATCGCAATAGTTCTGCCGCAGCGCGAACCAGGGAAAGCGCGAGTACCCGCCGGCGGCCTCGGCGTCGAGCGTAATGCCGATCCTTGGTTGAGGCATGAGCGGACCATATGTCCGCCGCGGAACGGGCGCAAGCGCGTCGCATCGGCCCTTGGCGTGAGCAAGAGAATATGGTCTCCGTAAGCACCTTCATGGCGCTGGCGCTGGATGAGGCGCACCGCGCCGGGCAACGCGGTGAAGTGCCGGTCGGCGCCGTTGTCGTATCGCCGTCATCCCTGCAGGTGCTTGCATCGGCGGGCAACCGCATGGAAGAGCTGTGCGATCCAAGCGCGCATGCGGAGATTGTTGCCCTGCGCGCGGCCGGGGCGTCGCTGAAAACGCCGCGGCTCGTCGGCTGCGACCTCTATGTGACGCTCGAACCGTGCGCCATGTGCGCGACCGCCATAGCCTTCGCCAGGATCCGCCGGCTCTACTTTGCCGCCTATGACGTCAAAGGCGGCGGCATCGACCATGGACCTCGGATCTTCTCCCAGGCGACCTGCCACCACTGCCCCGAGGTCTACGGCGGCATCAACCAAGCTGCGGCGGAAAGCCTTCTGCGGGAATTCTTTCGTGCCAGGCGCTTATGAGCGGGCGATTGCGCGCCAGCCGATATCGCGGCGGCAGAAGCCCTCCGGCCAGTCGATCCGGTCGACGGTGCGGTAGGCGAGCGCCTGGGCGGCTTTGACCGTCGGCGCGCGTGCGGTCACTCCCAGAACGCGGCCGCCGGTTGCGATCACGTGACCGTTTTCAAGGCCCGTGGCGGCATGAAATATGACGACATCTTGATCGTTGCCGGCGGCATCGGCCAGGCCGCGAATTCGTGAGCCGGAGGCGAAGTAGCCGGGATAACCGCGGGTCGCGAGCACCACGACGAGCGCCGCATCGGCATGCCACTGAAGCTTGATATCCCGCAGCCGGCCATGGGCGCAGGCGGCGAGCGCTTCAAGAAGATCGGACTTTAGCCGAAGCAGCAGCGGCTGGCACTCCGGATCGCCGAAGCGGGCGTTGAATTCGAGCACCTTCGGACCGTCTTTTGTCACCATGACGCCGGCATAAAGAACCCCCTTGTAGGGTCGGTCCTCGGCTTTCAGAGCCTCCACCGTCGGGCGGACGATGGTGTCCATGACAGACTGGGTCAGACGTTCATCCAACAAGGGTGCCGGCGAGTAGGCGCCCATGCCGCCGGTGTTCGGGCCTTGATCGCCGTCATAGGCGGCCTTGTGGTCCTGCGCCGAGGCCAGCGGCACGATGTCGTTTCCGTCGACCAGGACGAAGAAACTGGCTTCCTCACCCTGCAGATACTCCTCGATGATCACCTCGCTGCCGGCCTTGCCGAAGGCGGCCTCGATCATGATGTGGTCCACCGCTGCGAAGGCTTCATTTTCGTTGTGACAGATAATGACCCCTTTGCCTGCGGCCAAGCCGTCGGCCTTGACCACGATGGGCGCGCCGTGACGGTGGATGAATTCCTTGGCCGCGTCGGGCTCGTCGAAGCGGCCATAGACCGCCGTCGGGATACCGTAACGAGCGCAAAGATCCTTCATAAAGCCTTTGGATCCCTCGATCATCGCCGCCCTCGCCGTGGGACCGAAGACTGCGATGCCGGCCGCTTCGCATTGATCGGCGAGGCCGGCGACCAATGGCGCCTCGGGACCGATCACGATCAGATCCACCGCATGATCGATCGCGGTATCCACGATTTCCTTAAGCCGGTTGGGGACGACCGGGATACACTCGGCAACGGCGGCGATGCCGGCATTGCCTGGGGCGCAGTACAGCCGGTCGCACAATGGCGACTTGGCGATGGCCCAGCACAGCGCATGCTCCCTTCCACCGGATCCGACAACCAAAACGTTCATGAGAGATTCCCCAGCGCTGGCATGAAAACCGATCCTACCACCGGCGTCGTTCCGGACAACCCGCCCGTCCTCACGGTCGGTGCATTATCTCTGGCGCTGAAACACCATGTCGAAAGCGGCTTCGCCCAGGTTCGGGTGCGCGGTGAGGCTTCAGGCTGCAAGCACGCCGCGTCCGGACATATCTACTTCGCGCTGAAGGATGCCGACGCGGTCATTGACGCCGTGTGCTGGCGGACAACGGCACAGCGACTGCCCCTCCGGCCCGGCGACGGAATGGACGTGATCGTCTGCGGTCGGCTGACCACCTTCCCCAGCCGGTCGAAATATCAGATTGTCGTCGATTCGATTGAGTTTGCGGGTGAAGGCGCGCTGCTCAAGCTTCTTGACGATCGACGCAAAGCGTTGGCGGCGGAAGGATTGTTCAGCGAAGACCGCAAGCGGAAGCTTCCCTTCCTGCCGGACGTCATCGGGATCATCACTTCGCCGACCGGCGCCGTGATCCGCGACATGTTGCACCGCTTCGCCGACCGCTTCCCGCGCCGCGTGCTTCTCTGGCCGGTTCAGGTTCAGGGTCAGGGTGCGGCCGAGCAGATTTCTTCGGCGATCGCCGGCTTCAACGAGCTGCCGTCAAACCCGGCTGTTCCCCGCCCCGACGTGCTGATCGTCGCGCGCGGGGGCGGCAGCCTGGAGGATCTGTGGGCCTTCAACGAGGAGGCCGTCGTTCGGGCGGCGGCGGCGAGCGCGATACCCCTGATTTCGGCAGTTGGCCACGAGACGGATATCACCCTTCTCGACTTTGCCGCGGATAGGCGGGCGCCGACGCCGACGGCGGCAGCCGAGATGGCCGTTCCGGTCCAACTCGACTTGCTGAACCATGTGCGCGTTGCTGAGACGCGCCTGAGCGGAGTCGTCCTACGCTCACTGGCCGAACGGCGCTTGCAGGTTGAAGGTTTGTGCCGCGGTCTGCCACAGCCGCCCCATCTTCTCGAAGCCGCCTGTCAGCGTCTTGACGATCGGGCCGAGCGACTTGGCGCGTGTTTCTCCGCCTATACCGGTCAACTCGAACGCAACCTTCATCACCTTTCGGCACGGCTGGCGGGTCCGCAGCAACAACTCGAGCGCGAGCGCGACCGGCTCGCCGCCGAGACGAGGGTATTGCGCTCGGCGACGGAAGCCTTGATCCGCGATCGCGGCCATCGACTGGCGCGCGCCCGCGACCTGCTCGAAGGGTGTTCGTACGAACGCACCTTGCGCCGCGGGTATGTGCTTGCTTACGGCGCCGGCGGCCGATTGACCACTACGATCAACGCGGTCGCGCCGGGAGATCAACTCACCCTTCGCTTCAAGGACGGCGAGGCCGCGGTTCGTGTCGACGCTCGTTCCAGCGCTCGGCCGAAAGCGCCGCGGCCGCGCAAGTCGCTGCCGCATGGCAGCGATCAGGGTCGGCTGCTGTAGGAAGGCGAGTTCCCGGTGCGGCGGGCGACCGCCTACCGCGCGTTCCCGGCCACACAGCGCAGACCGAGGTCGCGGAAGTCGCTGAGACGACGAGAGAGTGCCGCCAGCACTCGATCGTCCTGTGGTTCGCGGGCCGTTACGGCCGAGAGACGCTCGCGCCGCGCCGAAATCGAGCCTGTCAGATCGCGAGCCGCGCGATTCACCTCTCTACTGAAAGCGGTCCGCCGCCACTGATCTAAGTCGCCGCCGACAAGCAATTCATCCAGTGCTTGCGCGGGAACGGGCCCGTCATGGCGCCGGAAGAGCGTCTCGACGGGTTCGAGCAGACACGGCCGGCGGGATGTGATGGGCATGTCTCATAAGACTATATTCTTATGGTGCTGTCAAGCATCACCCGCGGTACCTGCTGGCTCTATTGGCTGGCCCAGACGATGCGGGCAAGCCAATCGACGTTCTCGACGGCGATTATCCGATCTTCATGCTCCGGGTTGAGCGACTCCAGCTCGATCCTGTGCGCCGTCCGGCGGCGAAGGAGCTTCGCCATCACTTCTCCTTCGCGGGTCTTCAGGACAACCCGGTCGCCCCGGCGAGGGCTCGCGGTAGGTGAGACGATAATCACGTCGCCGTCCCGGTAGAGCGGCTCCATGCTGTCGCCGCTGATCTCCAAGGCATAGGCATGGGGATCGCTGGCCTCCGGGAACAGGATTTCATCCCAGCCGGATCCAGCCGGGTAACCGGCATCGTCGAAATATCCTTCGGTTCCGGCCTGTGCCAGTCCAATGAGCGGTACCTTCTGGAATGTGTTCTGGCCAGAACCGCCGCCCAAGAGAGAGACGAATTCTCCCATATGCGTTCCGCTTGCCTGGAGTATTTTTGAAATGCTCTCCGTACTCGGCCAGCGCAGCTTCCCATCCTTGGTTATTCTTTTGCTCTTGTTGAACGTCGTCGGATCGAGGCCGGCGCGCTTGGCTAGGCCCGATGGCGACATACCGCGCTGGTTCGCAAGAAGATCGATTGCCTGCCAGATGTCGGAATGCTCAAGCATGGGAACATTGTCATACAGGCCGCAGCCGAGTGCACTAGGAATATATAGACCAATCAAGCTTGACGAAGGCACAGGTTCCTATACTATGGCGCAAGTTCATCAAACGTTCTGGGGGGAACGTCCACCATGCGTCGTCATCCTTATGGTCCAAAAACCTACGCGCATCAGCCGGCTACCGCCTTCGACAGCGCCGAAGAGGCGTGGTTCTGGTTCATCCGCTGCCAACAGATGCGTCGCGACGGCGCCAGGCTCGACAGTGATCTGGAGTCGACGGCGAGACCGTGCGATCCGGACGATGTCTATCGTGCTACCGATCGATTGTTGCGCAATGGCACGATCCGATCCGCTCACGTCAAGGTTCTGGTGCACTACGGTCGTCTACAGCGCACGCCGGATCCGCGCTGTTCCGAGCAGGCGAAGGCGACACGGTTCTGGACCGAGGCCATCGATCGGCTTTCAACCCCGCTGCGGGCAAAAGGGATCATCCAGTGACGGCGGCGACATGCGCCACGCCGCCTGCGGCCGCGTCTGCAGTGCCGGCTGTTGTTGTCTTCGCAGGCGACACGACACTGCGCTGCCTCCACCTCCTGCGGCCTGGCTTCCGTCACTGCTTCGTTGCTGTCGCTCTGGGCGGCGGCTGGGTCATCGTAGATCCGCTTTCCCACAGGACCAGTCTCGCCGTTGTCGAGGGCTATTCCGCAGAAGACCTCGCATCCTGGTACGAAAGCCATGGCCTGAAGACTGTCAGAACCACCGTTCGGGAGGCACCGGCCAGGATGGCGCCGTTCGCGCCGGCCACCTGTGTCGAGGCAGTCAAGCGGGTGCTGGGGATCCACGCATGGCCCGTCATCACGCCGCGGCAGCTGCACGACTATCTTCTGAAAGATAAGACAAAAAACCTTGACACAGGTCGTTAAACCTAGTAATTTTCACCTGTCGCTCGGGGCTGATGTGTCCAGCCGATGCCGGCCCGACCAACGCTAGGCGACGCAGTATCCGCAACAGGCCGCTTGAAGGAGGACGACGCGATGTTCGACGCGCCGAAGCCGGTCCTGTGCTTGATAGCGCAGTACTCGCAATGACCAAGCCCCGGCTCGATCCAAAAAGCGTTCTTGAGCGTTACGGGCGCGCACGTCAGCGCCGCGCGGCTTGGGAAGCGCATTGGCAGGAATGCTACGATTTCGCGCTGCCCCAGCGCGACGGCATCATTCGCCAAGGGCGCCCGGGGGAGAAGAAAACCGAAAAGCTTTTCGATGCGACGGCACCCGATGCGGTCGATCAGCTCGCCGCCAGCCTGATGGCGCAGCTGACCCCGCCTTGGTCGACGTGGTTTGGCTTCTCGGCTGGGCCGGACGCGGATGCGGCCCTGCGCAATGTCCTGGCCCCAGACCTCGAGAGGATGAGCCGGATCGTTCAAGCTCACTTCGACCGCTCCAATTTCGTGGTCGAACTGCACCAGTGCTATCTCGACCTTGTAACCGCCGGCACTGCATGTCTGATGTTCGAGGAGACCGCGACCGGCGATGAATCTGCTTTTCGCTTTACCGCGGTTCCACTTTCCCAGGTCGTGCTGGAGGAGGGTGCGTCCGGTCGAACTCGACACGACCTTTCGCCGGAGCCAGCTGACACCGGCGCATGTGCTCGCCCGCTTTCCCAACGCCCGTGACGCCGATCATCTTGCCGACCTTGTGCGGGAAAAGTCGGACGCCACCGTCGCCGTTCTTGAAGCCGTCATTCCCGACGGACGAGGTTACGCGTATCTGGCCGTGGCCGAGAACGAGCAAGCTCCCGACGGCGAGCTGATGGTGCTGGCGGAAGGCAGCTTCATGTCCTCGCCGTTCATCAATTTCCGCTGGTCAAAGGCTCCGGGAGAAAATTATGGCCGATCTCCGGTGATGAAGGCGCTGCCTGATATCAAGACGGCGAACAAGATCGTCGAATTGGTCCTGAAGAATGCATCGATCGCAGTTACCGGCATCTGGCAGGTCGACGACGACGGCGTGATCAACCCGGCGAATATCAAGCTCGTGCCCGGAGCGGTCATCCCGAAGGCCGTCGGCTCGGCCGGCTTGACGCCCCTCGAAGCGCCTGGCCGCTTCGACGTGTCCGAGCTTGTCCTCGATCAGGTCCATGCACGCATCCGTAAGGCCATGCTGGTCGACCAGCTTGGACCAGTGAACGGTCCGCGTATGACAGCCACGGAAGTGCTTGCACGGGCAGCCGAAATGGCCCGGCTGCTTGGGGCTACTTACGGTCGCCTTCAGTCCGAACTGCTGACGCCTCTGGTTGTCCGGGCACGAATGGTTTTGACGCGTCGCGGCGAGATCCCAAACCTGCCGCTCGATCACCGCATGGTTTCACTCGAACATCGCTCGCCGCAGGCGCGCCACCAGGCGCAGCAGGGCGTCCAGAATACGATGCTTTGGCTCGACAGCGTCCGCGCGATGGGACCGGAAGCCATGCTTGCCGTCGACCAGATGGCGGCTGCTCGCTGGCTCGCGCGCGCTCTCGGAGTTGAAGGCGAATTGGTGCGGGAGCTTGGCGAGGAGACTGCGGTGCCGGAGGCTGACAGTGGAGCTCTTGCGGATGCGGTTGCGCAGGGGTGGCATGCAGGCGAATGACGATAATGGATGACTGGACGCCTTTCGCGGAGGTCCATCGCGCGGCTCCGGCTGGACGTCTCGGCGCAGAGACGGATGGTGACCTAGCGGCGACGTATGCGCGCTGTTTTGCAACGCCGGACGGAAGGCAGGTTCTTGCCCACCTACGCCACCGGACCTTTTCCCGCATCTGTGGACCGGAGGCCTCCGAAGCGCTGTTGCGCCACGCCGAGGGTCAAAGACAACTCGTCGCCAGCATCATTGCTCTCACCCAGCGAGGCGGTGGCGTAACACCTTAGATATGCAGGCGAGCCTGGAGACAAAGCATGACCGAGACCGATATCCGCTCTTCCGAGCAGGCGTTCGCTTCCGGAGCCGAGCCCGCCGCTCCGCCGTCTCTCCTAGAGAGCGCGCAACAGCGGACGGAAGATCATCCGATCCAACGCTCCCTTCCTGATCGCTTCCGCGACAGCGATACCGGCGACGTTCGAACCGAGGCGCTTATTGACGCCTATCTCGAGCTCGAAACGCAGCTGGAAGGCCGACCTTCGCGGGAGGTCCCGGACAGCCCTGACGGGTACGCAGTTTCGGTCGACACCGACCTGCTCGCCATAGACGCGGAGGTGAATGCAAAGCTGCACGCGGCCGGTTTCGATCAGAATCAGGCTCAGCTCGTCTATGACCTTGCCGCTTCGCATCTTCTTCCAATGGTTGCGGAGGTCGCCTCGGCCTACGAGGCGGAAGGGCAGATCGCAAAGCTGAAGCAGGACTTCGGCGGCGACGAGCAGTGGCGGGAGGTTTCGCGGCAGATGCAGGTCTGGGGCGAAGGCCACCTTCCCGCCGACGTTTACGGGGTTCTCGCTACCACTCGTGAAGGCGTTCTGGCGATGCACAAGATGATGGCGGGCGGGGAGCCCGCGTTGCTGGGCAACGCCGGCTCGGAAAAGACATTGCCGACGGATGCCGAACTGAAACAGATGATGCGTGATCCGCGCTATTGGCGCGACCAGGACAAGAGCTTGGTGGAAAAGGTCCGCGAGGGCTTCCGGCAGATCTATGACGATTGAGGGGTGAGCGCGTCTGGTCGCGCTGCTCCCCCCGGGGGCGTCGGCTGCCGGCAGCCGACGCCCCGTCTTTCACCCCGGCTGAGCGATACTCCTTCGACCTCCGGAAGTGGCGAGAGCGGTCCGCCCAATTCGCGTCGATCGCGGCTTCGCCCGCCGGCGCCGGTTGATACGACCTGAGTTTTCAAATAATTCCTCAAACAAGACTTCAATTCAGGAGATACCTAATTGTCGCTTAGCATAACTCAGTCATTCATCAAGAATTTCGAAGCTCTCGTGCATATTAATTACCAGCAGATGGGAGCGAAGCTGCGACCGACTGTCCGCACCAAGGATAACGTGATCGGCGCATCGACCACGTTCCAGAGGGTTGGCAAGGGCACGGCCAGCACGAAAGCGCGGCACGGTAAAGTTCCCGTCATGAACGTCGACCACACTCCGGTTGAGTGCGTCTTGCAGGACTTCTACGCCGGCGACTGGATTGACCGGCTTGACGAGCTGAAGACCAACATCAACGAGCAGCAGGTCGTAGCCAAGGCCGGGGCTTACGCCCTTGGCCGGAAGACCGACGAGCTCATCATCGCGCAGTTCGCCGGTGCGACTGTGTCCGTTGGCACCGATACCGACGGCCTTACCAAGGCAAAGGCGCTCACTGCCTTCGAAACGCTGGGAGAGGTCGATGTTCCCGACGACGGCCAGCGCTATGCGGTTGTCGGCTGGAAGCAGTGGAGCGAGCTGCTCAACATCCCCGAGTTCGGCAACGCTGATTACGTTGGCGACGACGAGCTTCCGTGGAAAGGGTCGCAGGCGAAACGCTGGCTTGGCACGCTCTGGATTCCACATTCGGCGCTACCGCTCGACGCCGGCGTTCGCTCGTGCTTCTGGTACCACAAGACAGCGGTGGCTCACGCGTCCGGCTCCGACGTACAGATCGACATCTCCTGGCACGGCGACCGCGCCGCCCATTTCGTCAACAACATGATGAGCCAGGGCGCCTGCCTGATTGACGCCGCCGGCGTCATCAAGATGCCCTGCCGCGAAGCCTAGACTGCGGAGACCGATAATGTCCTACAACGCAAAAGATCTGAGCGTTCTCGCCTACGCGAACGGGTTCACCCTCTGGCACTACCGCACCACCGACGCTGCGGGCTCGGTTGATAATCAGGGTTATTTCGACGAAGCGGGCGAAGTGTTCCGGAGTGGCGACATGATCCTGGCCAACACCGGCACGGGCGGCTCTTCCGCGGCCGGCCTGTTTCTGGTCAGCAGCGCTGGCGCCGGAATGGTCGATGTCGCCGACCTGCTCGTGGTCGGTTCAACCAATGCCGATTGAGGCCTAGAGCGGTCATCCGCCGCGACTGGTCGAGCCGCCACCCCAGAGGTTGGCGCGCTTCGCAGTGCGCTTGGCGGTGGATGCTGCGCAAGTCTTCTCACAACCGTCGCGTACTGACGAAAGGATCGGTAGTCATGGCCATGAGTCGCATCGACCTGTGCTCACGCGCCCTACTGAAGATCGGGGCGAACGTCATCAGTTCCTTCGATGAAGGAACCGCCGAGGCCGACGTCGCGAACAACCTTTACGATTATGTTCGCGATGCCCTGCTGTCGGCGCATCCCTGGCACTTTTCCACGACACAGCGGAAGCTCGCCGCGCTCTCTCAGGAAGCCATCATCGACTACGAGAACATGTTTGCGCTTCCAGTCGATTGCCTCCGCGTGTTGTCGGCGGGACCAAACGGAAGTGGCGCCGGCCTCGTCTATCGACTCCTTAACCGAAACCTTCACACCAACTCCGCGGAAGTGACGCTCACCTACATTTTCCGCGCGCCGGAGGCGGATTTTCCGCCCTTCTTCGACAAGGTGCTGATCGCGCACCTGGCTGCGGAGTTCTGCATTCCGCTCACCGACAGCACGTCGCGTTGGGAAAGCCTGCGGAAGGCAGCAGAAGCAGAGCTCAAGCAAGCCAGGCTGATCAACGCACAGGAAGTGACGCCAGCGTGCATTAACGATTTTGTGCTTGTGGAGACCCGCTACTGATGGCTCGAGTTCAGGGTAGTCAAGACAAATTTCTCAGCTGGTGAGCTCTCATCTCGTCTGCTGGGACGAACCGATCTTCGCGCGTTCGAGAACGGTGCAGCTCTCTTGCGCAACGTCATCATCCACCCGACAGGAGGCGTTTCACGCCGGCCAGGCTTGCGCTTCATTGACGTAGCGCAAGGTCCCGGGCGTTTGGTTCCGGTGGAGTTCAAGACCGGCGAAGTGTACCTCCTTGTCTTCTCGGACTTCGCCATCGACGTCTATCGTGACGACATCAGGATTGCGGGGTTCTCGACGCCCTGGAGCTTCGCTCACTTGGCTCAGATCAACTGGGTCCAAACCACGGATTCGCTCCTGGTTGTCCATCCGGATGTGCCTCCGCAGGAGATCACGCGCCGTGACGCGAGCAACTGGATCGTGGCCGAGTGGACGTTCTCGGAGAAGAGCGGAAGAAAGCTTGCTCCGCACCGGAAGTTCGCGCCGGAACAGACAACCCTCAATCCGAGTGGCACAAGCGGTAACATTGTCATCGTGGCATCGGACGAGGTCTTCACACCCGATCATCTCGGTATTCGGCTCCGCCTGAACGATCGTGAAGTTGCCATTACTGAAGTCGTCTCCGCGACGCAGGTCCGAGCTGACGTCAAGCAGGCATTGACGTCGACGCAGCCGACAAACGACTGGAGCGAAGAGGCGACATCGGCCGTTCGCGGCTGGCCTGCAACCGTATGTTTTCATCAGGACCGACTTGTTATCGGCGGCTCCAGGGATCTGCCAAATCGCCTGTGGTTGTCAAAGACGGCGCGCCTTTTCAATTTCGATACGGGTGACGGCCTTGATGACGAGGCCATGGAATTCGCTATCCTCTCGGACCGCGTCAATGCCATTCGGGCGGTTTTTTCCGGTCGTCATCTTCAGGTTTTTACATCCGGTGCCGAATGGATGGTCAGTGGCGAGCCGCTGACGCCAAGTAACATCCAGCTTCATCGGCAAACGCGCATCGGCTCAATTGTCTCGCGCAATGTCCCTCCAAAAGACGTGGACGGAGCGACCGTGTTCGTTGCAAGATCTGGAAAGCAGATCAGAGAATTTCTTTTTACAGATACCGAGCAGGCATATCAGGCCAACGATCTGGCCTTGCTCTCAGATCACCTTATAGAAGAGCCGGTCGACATGGATCTTGACCAAGTCGCGCGGCTTCTTCATGTTGTTATGGCCAACGGCACCATTGCAACGCTTACCGTTTACCGCAACGAGCAGGTCAGCGCCTGGACCTTACAGGAAACTGCTGGCGCTTTCCGTTCGATAGCGACGGTCGGAGACGTGACCTTCGTCCTTGTCGAGCGGATCGGGGGCACGTTCATCGAGGCTCTCGACAATCGTCTCAACGTAGACGCCGGCGTCCTCATGACTTCGTCCACGGCCGAAGTGAATTGGAACGGTCTCAACCACCTTGATGGGCAAGAAGTCAAGATCATCGCCGACGGTGTGGTGCACCCTGAGAGGTCTGTTGCCCTGGGCAGCATTACGCTGACCGCGGAGGCCAAAAGTGTCGCTTTCGGCCTCGGCTTCACCCACGTTGTGGAGCCGCTGCCGGAGACGATGCCCGCGGCGCCCGGCGGCGGACTGGGTCGGCGCGTCAGGCCGGTCGCTTTGACATTTAGATTTCTGGAGACCGCCGCGCTGCACATCGACACCGGCCGCGGTATTACCGACTATCCGTTCCCTCGCCGTGGATCGAGATCCGCTGGGAGCCCAGGTGACCCTCTTCAGCGGCGACCGCTCGCTGCGCGCCTATGGCTGGCGGAACGACTCGAGCAAGAGTGTCTGGCGAATTGCCCAGAGCGCGCCGCTTCCGTTCACCCTGCTGTCGGTCGCGACCGAGGTGAGCACGAACTGAAGTCGGCCCGGCAGCCGCATTACGACCCGCGCTTTGCTTTGCCATCAGCTTCGGCCGCACGCCAATCGACAGCGGTCGCGATATCCCGACACATTAAGGAGTTCATAGAATGGGTGGCTTTGTCCCAGCCGCAGCACTGAGCGCCGTGCAAATGGGCATCACCGCAGCGCAACAGGAACGTCAAGCGGATGCCGCACATGCCGCTGCCAAAGCCGATGCTAAATCAAAGATCGCGCAGATCAATGCCGCGCAAGCCGCCGATGAGCGTCTGCGAAACGAACGGTTGCGACGCGCCCAGGCAAGTCAACGCGCCCAATTCGGTGCCCGAGGTATCGGTACAGGAGGATCTGCGCAGGCGGTTCTCGCCGGCTTGTCCAAAGAAGCCGCGCTGACGGCAGCCGACCAAAGCCGGCTGGGGGCCCTCCGCACGGGCCAGATCAACGATCAGCTCGACTGGCAGCGTCGCAAGAACCTGCTAGATCTTTCTGATTACACGTCGACAGCTGCCTTCAACCTTTTGAAGCAGTCTGCGGGTAAAACAAATTTGTTTTCCAATTGATTAGAAATTTTAAACAGACACGGGGAATTTTCGATGACAGACACCAAGCCGTGGTTTTTATCCAAAGGTTTCGTTGGGCCGCTGGTCGCAGTTATTGCCATCGCACTGGAGAACATGAATATCATCTCTCTCGATGCCAACAGCGTCTCTGATATATTATTTCAGATGATCGCTCTCGGCGGAGCGGCGCTCGGTATGGTCGGCCGGGCGATGGCGGACAAACGCCTGACAAAGATCTAGCGGCGGCGTCGCCATTCGAAAGAATATTTCATGTCAATTGACCTTGAAAAGAGAATTGATCGCCTGGAGGCCGTTCAGGATCGTGTCTTCGGAAAACTGGACGAACTGCACGTCGAGTTTGTCACACTATCATCCAAGGTGGGGAATGGATTGGTTAAATCGACCCAAACCCACGCATGCGAAATAGAGCAACTCAAAACCACACACAAAATACTTTCAGACGAAGTTGCGCTCCGCTCCAAGGAGTTTGAGGTCAGACACGTCCGTCTGTCTGCGGATCTCAGCCTGCTGGAAAACAACATAATGAAGGATTTTGAGCAACTCAAGCTTGCAATCCCTCAGGAAATAAGAGCGGAGGGCAACGCCTTTATAGAAAACCTCCGTAAACATAGAGAAGAAGAGCGACTGGAACGTCTCTCGATCGAAAAAGAACGCAGGTTAGAGATCGCCAAACTCGCGGTCGAGCGCAAGATTTATATCATCCTTGGCGCCATAGCTGTGACCCTCGGTGCACCTTTAATCATCCGGGCGATCGACAGTTTGGCTTCAAAGCTATAGTGAAGATGACACGCCATGATGACTATGACATTTTATCCGATGTAGGGTCGCGGCATATAGCGGCGGAAGGACGGCATAAATGCGACTTCGATGCCGATATATCGCTGCTCTTGCATCATGCCTTTGAAGCCTACCGCGCGCGCGTCCTGGTCGGTTTCCCGAGCGATGCGAAAGAATTCGTGAGCGCGCAGGCAGCATGCCGCGCGGCACTCGCCCACGTCATGCTGCTCCTGAGGCTTGAGGAGCGTCTATCGAAGGGCAAGAGCGACAGGCCCGATGAAGAAGGCGACGGGCTGGATGAAATAATCTCGGAAGCCCGCGCGGCTCTCAATATTTGATGGTAAGCGATTTATGAAGGCGGAGCGATTGAGTTATGCGAAGACATTCTTTCAACGTTCTCACATTGTTACTTGTGGCAGTTTCTGCTGCAGGATGTTCGACTGCCTGGAAGGTTCGCGGATTTGCCGATACGGCGATAGCGGTGCAGCACGAGCTGGGTCTGGAGGCACTGCGCCAGGCGGAGATCGAGCGACGGCGATTCCGAAGTGCGCGCTGTAACAGCCCGGTTCTTACGCCGGCGGCTCTTAGCGCCGCTGCGGAGGACGCCGACCTCGGAGAGCCCTGGGTAGAAGAGCTACTCCACGATTGCCCGCAGTTCTCGACATTCTTGTCGAATCTCGTCGTGAGCAGGGCCGCCAGTGCCGGCATGACCCTCCCCTAGGCACTTACATGCCAGAGAACCTCGGCCACCCGAAGCGACTTTCGGGCGCGAGCGGGGCAACGTTTCCCGAATTCATCTGGATCTGGAACCGCGCCCAGAACATGGCGACGCCGGATATTCATCTTCGAATGTCTCGCTGGCTGTTTAAGCGATGGTCAAGCGGGGACCGCGAACTTGCACTCCTCGCCTTTCGTAACTCGGGCAAGTCAACGCTGGTGGGTTTGTTCTGCGCCTGGCTGCTTCTACAAGACGCAAACCTTCGCATTCTTGTTCTTGCCGGTGATTTTCCGCTGGCAAGAAAGATGGTGAGAAACGTCCGTCGTTTGATCGAGTGTCACCCTCTTACCACCGGCTTGCGGGCAAGCCGGTCTGATCATTGGGCTGCGGACCAGTTCACGGTCGTTCGACGCCTGGAACTGCGCGATCCCTCCATGCTCGCAAAAGGCATCTCCGCCAACATCACCGGGTTGAGGGCTGACGCCATCATCTTCGACGACGTCGAAGTGCCAAGAACCTCGGATTCGCCCGAAAAGAGGGAGGCGCTGCGTGAGAGATTACGTGAAGCAGAGTATGTTTTAACGCCAGAAGGCCTAAAGTTGTACATCGGTACACCACACACGTATTATAGCATATACAGTCGCGAGCCTCGACAAGAACTGGGAGAAAGTGAACCTTTTCTCGCCGGTTACAATCGACTTGAGATCCCAATCCTCAATGACCGCCAGCAGAGTGCTTGGCCCGAGCGCTTCTCGCTGAACCGCATCAACGACATGCTGGCGAGAACAGGTCCAGCAAAATTCCAGAGCCAGATGTTGCTCAAGGCTCGCCAACCTCTCGATGTCCGGCTTGATCCGGAGCGGCTGCACGTCTACCGCGACGACCTGATCTACCGTGAGAGCAACAGGACCGCGAGCCTCACGCTTGGCGGCCGACGTCTGGTTTCGGCCTCGTGCTGGTGGGATCCGGCATACGGCGCGCCGGACAAAGGGGACGCCAATGCCCTTGCGGCGGTTTTCACAGATGAAGCCGGTGGCTACTGGCTGCACCGGGTCGAGTATATGAACCACGATCCGAAGTTGTGCGAAGATGTCGACGAGGCAACGCAGCTGTGCCGGCAGGTAGCGTCGATCATTCGCGATCTCCATCTGCCGGCTGTTATCGTCGAAACCAACGGCATCGGCCGCTTCCTCGCCGGACTTTTGCGTCAGCAGATCGGGCGGGCCGGCCTGCGTTGTGCGGTTCTGGAGCGTGCGTCCCGATCGAATAAGGACTTGCGTATTCTGGAGGCGTTCGACGCCGTTCTCGCTGCAGGGCGGCTGTCCGTCCACGACAGCGTATTGAGCTCTTCATTCATACAGGAAATGCGCGAGTGGCGACCTGGGGGGCGACGCTGCCGCGACGACGGTCTCGATGCTGTTGCCGGATGCCTGCTGAGCGAGCCCGGTACGATTCCCCCGGTTGGTGGCGACAGCGCGGACTGAGGCCGGTCAGCTTCCATGGCGAGGAGTTGGCCCGTTTCGAGCCGAAGATGATTTTCTGGTGTAGCAGCGCGAACGCCGGCAGGTCTCGAAACCAAACACTGCGCGCCACCCACTCTCGCTAGTGCGGAGTCTGGATCTCTTGCCCACATTTCGGTAAAGCTACGATATGTGGTAGATCCAGGGGCACTGATGGTATATAAGTAGGGCTCATGCAGTGGCGGCGGTTCACGCGGCAGCAGCCTCAGCGGTAGTCGAATGCCGAGCGCAGCCTCGCTGCAACCTAGTAATGATCAGGACGCACCGATGAGCAGCAGCGACTGGACACCCGAACGTATAGCGGCGCTGATTGCATTGTGGAACGAAGAACTTCCCACCAGTGAGATCGGGCGGCGATTGTGCATCACCAAGAACGCCGTGATCGGAAAGGTGCATCGGCTGGGCCTTCCCAAGCGTCGGCTGCCTCCGGAAAAACCGGAGACGTTTCAGGTCATCCGGCTCAATGAACTGCGTTCGGGAATGTGCAGTTGGCCGATGGGCAACCCAGGAGACGATGCCTTCCACTTCTGCGGCGCGGAAGCGATCACCGGCAAGCCCTACTGCAGCAGGCACTGTGAAGTGGCTTACGTAAAAAGCGCCAAGGAACGCAGCAAACCGAGTGCCGCGTAGAAGCGCCGGTCTGGGGCGCTCGACTGCCCATTCGGCCTGATAACGATTTCAATGATTACGTTGCAGTCTATTCTATAGCATGCGGCATGACCAGAAGAACGCCAGCTGCGCCATTTTTGGGCACTGGGAAAGCATTATCTTGTCCACATGTAGAGAATCGTCGTCACTGTATTAGTGGAAGGAGCGGGGGACTCAAAAGCAGGACTGCTATTTTTAGATCCGAAATTTTAAAGGCGTCATATTCATGTTCAAGACCAAGTCATTATATGCACTGGCTATCGCCATAGCGCTGCCTGTGTCTCTTGAGGTCGCCGCGCCCGCCGCGGCCGTCGAGCTTTCTCCTCCTCCATCCCCGGCATCGCCTGCGCTTTCGCCGCTAGATGCCAGCTTTCCGATGTTTATCGAGTCCGGCAGTGACCAAAATTACATTGATGCCGACGGGCAGACGTGGCGGGCTGACGTTGGCTTTATCGGTGGCGCGATCACAAATCGCGGCGACATCGAAATCGGCGGAACCACAAACGACCGCATTTACCAGACGGAGCGCTACGGCCTGAACGGCTATATTGTCAAGGTTCCGAACGGCGCGTACAGGGTCAGCCTGCACTTTGCCGAAACCTTTCAGGATATTGCTGGCAAGCGGCTCTTCTCGGTTGAGGTGGAGGATCAGAAACTTGCTGACCTCGACATTTTCGCCGAGGCCGGAGGCAAAAACAAGGCTCTGGTAAAGACGTTCGACAATGTTGTCGTCAGCGACGGCGAACTGAACGTCAACTTTATCGGCAAGAGCGCGATCGTAAACGGCATTGCGATCGCAGTGATGCCCCAGGCGGTAGCGGTCGCCTTCGACGGCGGCCCCGTTGCCGAAGACGCACCGGCTGGCCAGCGCATCGGCACCGTAACGGCAACATCCGCAGGTGACACGACCTTCACTTACGCACTGGTCGACGATGCGGAAGGGCGCTTCGTCATCGATGCGATCACCGGCGATCTCGGCCTCGCGGCAGATGGGGTGCTCGATTACGAGCTTGCTACCTCGCACAAAGTTGTTGTTTCGGCGACCGATGCAAAGGGTGTGAGTACCGAAGCGTCCTTTACCATCATGGTTCTCAATGTCGCCGAGGCCACGACGGACCTGCAGATCACGCATCTTATTCCGGAGAATGCTCCAGCAGGTGCGACCGTTGGTGTCATCAGTCCGGTCGATCCGGATGCGGCGCCTGGCGTTACCTATTCTTTGAGCGATGATGCGGAAGGCCGGTTCACGATCGACGCGACCAGTGGCAGGGTCGAGGTCGCCGAGAACAACATCCTCGATTATGAGGTCGCTCCGAGCTACGTGATCACGGCTACCGCAAGCGATGGCGCCGGACTTGTTCTAAATCGGTCGTTCACGGTGGCGATTGAAGACATCAACGAGCCGCCGACCTCCGTCAGCCTCAGCGCCCAGTCGGTCAAGGATAAGGCTCCAGCCGGGACGGTCGTCGGTATCGCTTCTGCGACCGACCCGGATGCGGGCGAGACTCTTACCTATGCTCTCACCGACGATGCGGAAGGACGCTTCGCCATAGACGCTGCGAGCGGCGTTGTCAGCGTCGCGGCGGACGCCGGGCTTGATCACCAGGCGGCGGCGAGCCATCGCATCGTGATCGAGGCGACGGACAGTGTCGGGCACGTTCAGAGCGAGGGGTTCACAATCACGGTCGATGTGCCGGCGGCCTTGCCGACGTCCGTACTTGTCGAAGCCGGCAGCGAAAGCGAATACGTCGACGGAAGCGGTCGCCGCTGGGCGGCCGACACCGGCTTCGTTGGCGGTCAGATTGTTGATCGCGGCGACATCGAGATCGCCGAGACCGACAACGACCGGATCTACCAGACCGAGCGCTGGGGCGTTTCGGCTTATTCGCTCCCGGCGGCGACCGGTATCTATACGGTCAAGCTGCACTTCGCCGAGACTTCCGACAAAGTGACCGTCGCCGGCAAGCGGGTGTTCTCGGTCGACGTCGAGGGGCACGCGCTTAACGACATCGACATCTTTGCCGAGGCAGGTAACCAGACGGCTCTTGTCAAGACCGTGCCCAACGTTGTCGTCAGCGATGGCCACCTGGACATCGCGTTCCAGCATAAAGCCGGAGAGCCGATCATCGACGCGATCGAGGTCGAGCCGGTGCTGACCTGCGCGACGAGTACGCGTTAATTCGGGCTCCGATCAGCCGACATTTTTAGGACGAGCGGGCTTGTCCGGTATGGGGCGTGCCCGCTCGCGCCGCGCATTCACCATATGATTTGAGAGATATGTATTGATAAAGCCACAGTCCACTGCCGCAATTCTTGCTGCGAGCGTTCTGGCGGCGGTTCTTGGTTCGTCGCCCGCGCAAGCCAGAATTGAACTGCCGAGCAAAGCCGTCGTCGCGATGGTATTCATGAATTGCCCTGAGTGGCTTATCCCTTTGGTTCCGGGGCCACGATACGCGGTGACGGTGGGCGAAGGACGCTGTAGAACATTGAGCGAACATGCATATGCCGGAGGTGTTCGCCATGCCCGACTTTCCTCGCTCCATCTTGGCCTTTCAGCGTCAGTTTTCGGATGAGGCTGCATGCGCGTCGTGGCTTTCAGCGGCTCGCTGGCCGGAGGGCTTTCGCTGCCCGGCCTGCGGACATGACCGTGCCTGGGAACTCGCCGCAAAGGCGTGGACCTATGAATGCGCCCAGTGTCGCCGGCAGACGTCGGTTACGGCGGGGACGGTGATGCACGGCTCGAAGCTGCCGCTCACCGTATGGTTTTGGGCGGCCTATCTGATGGCCACCCACTCGAACGGCCTCTCCGCGCGGCAGATGTGGCGGCAGCTGGGCCTGGGCTCCTACAAGAGTGCCTGGCTTTTGTGCGCCAAGCTGCGCCGGGCCATGGTCAATCCCGCCCGCGCTTTGCTGTCCGGCGTGGTCGAGATCGACGAAACACAAGTGTCCTACCGCACCAAGGACGACCCGGCGACGGGCGGAGGCGGTCGAAGCCCGGACGGCAAGATGCAGGTCGCCGTCGCCGTCGAAATCATCGATGAGGCTCCCGGGCGCTTGCGCCTGGGGACGATCGAGGACGCCTCGTCGGCCAGCCTTCACCCGTTCATCAAGGCCAATGTCGCCGCCGGCTCCACCCTCAAGACCGACGGCTGGAGCGCCTATCCTGGCGTTGCCGGGTTCAAGCACGAGCCCCACGTCGTTGGCGCCATGGCAGCGCATGTCGTCCTGCCCTGGGTGCATCGCGTGATCTCGAACCTCAAGACGTGGGCGCTGGGCGTCTACCACGGCCTCCGCCGCCCGCATCTCCAGTCCTACCTCGATGAATTCGTCTTCCGCTTCAATCGGCGTCGCACGCCGCACGCCGCCTTCCGAACCCTGCTGGGCATCGCCGTCGCCATCGAACCGGCGACCTACAACATGCTGATCGCGCCGGAAGCACAGGGATAAGCCACTGCCCTGATTATGTCGATCAGTGCCCGCCGAAACTGAACGGCTACTCGACGAGGGAGATGATCGACAACTACAAGGCAAGCATCAAGAACATGGCGGACGCCGGCGTGCGGGTTGCCGCTATGGATACATTTCCCGGTGCCGGGAGAGCTGACCGCGTCGGCTCCTTCGCGACGGCGGTCAAGGAGTACAATCAAGAACATCCCGGCACGGATTTCTGTCAGTTTCCCGTCTACGACCTCGATGTCTGGAAGGGTGCCGATGTCGTTGATGTGCTCAAGAAATCCGACGCTGCCGGAACGAATTGCACCAAAAATGGTCAGCCTGTCGTAGGCGCTGAACGCGCCGGCTGATCTTTATGTCGAATTGGACGGCACGACGACAGGGCCGATCACATTGCCCGCCGGTCAGGCCTTCGCCGACGACCTCGCGAAGATCCAGACTTGGGCCGATTACGGGCGCAGCAGGCTCGGAACGCCGCATTTCGTGCTCAAGCGGGACTTGAATGGCGATGGCCACCGTGACGAAGTCGCCTGGGAAGGCGACGGGTTGCTCGAGATAACGGACCATCCTTTGCAGTGGGACGGCAAGTCGGTGACCCGCAACTTCAACCACTACGCGGATTATGCCGATCTGCCAAGTGCTGACGATACCCCCGTTCCGCCCGCCGCCGACGATGGGTTGCCGCTGCGCATCGATGCCGGGAGCATCGATGACCTAAGCGCGGCCGGCTTGAAATGGGCTGCTGACCGCGGCTTCATTGGTGGCGCCTCGGTGGATCGCGGTGCCATCACCATCGCTAATGCTGCAGACGAGCGGATTTACCGCACGGAACGTTGGGGGCTGGACGGCTATGCCCTGCCGCTTCCCGTCGGCATGTACACTGTCCGGCTCCACTTCGCGGAGACTTCCGCCAGTGTGCTTGAAAGCGGCAAGCGCGTCTTCTCGGTCGATGTCGAAGGAAGACGACTCGATGATTTCGACGTGTTTGCCGAAGCGGGCGGGGCACGGAAGGCGTTGGTCAAGACGTTCGACAATGTCATCGTTCGCGATGGCGAGCTGGATATCGCTTTCGTGCGTAAGCAGGGCGAACCGATGATCGATGCGTTGGAGGTCGAGCCGCTGCTCGCCTGTCCCGCATCACCGGCGTTGTAAGGAATTAGAATGACCGTGCCCAGAATTTGCTGTGGCGGATTCTGGGCACGGGCGTCATGGCTCCAAGACCGCGTTGTCACAACATGCGCTCAGGAACCAAGTCCGCCGATCGGGCTTAGCTAGACCGGACAACTAGTGGATTGATCGAAACAGAAGAATCCGATTTGGGATTCCCTTGGGCAGGCGTCCGTGCGAGTTTGACTTATGCGCACAGGCATCTCCATCACCACTATCTTCTTGCGACCGTGAGCGGCTGCAAGCGATCGTCGCGAACCCCAAGAGCCCGCAGAAGCACGTCTGGCGGGCCCATGTCGTGCTTCTGAGCGGCGCCGGTTTGGGCACCTCGGCGATCATGGCCGAGACCGGTAAGTCCAAGACCTGCGTGTGGCGCTGGCAGGAGCGCTTCATGTACGAGGGCGTCGACGGCCTGCTTCGCGACCGGTCCCGCCCGCCCGGCAAGCCGCCGATCGCACCGGAGCGCGTCGCCGAGATCGTCCGCCTGACGCAGAGGCCGCCGCCGGCATGAGGCGACCCACTGGACGCTGCGGGCGATGGCGAAGGCCGCCGGCGTCGCGGCGTCGACGGTGCAAGCGATCTGGAAAACGCACGGCCTCAGCCCGCACCGCTGGCGGCACTTCAAGCTTTCCAACGACCCGGCCTTCGCCGAGAAGCTCACGGACATCGTCGGCCTCTACGTCGATCCGCCGGCCCATGCGGTGGTGCTGTCGATCGACGAGAAGTCGCAAATCCAGGCTCTCGACCGCACCCAGCCCGGCCTGCCGATGAAGAAGGGCCGCGCCGGGACAATGACCCACGACTACAAGCGGCACGGCACAACGACGCTGTTCGCCGCGCTCAACGTGCTGGACGGCACGATCATCGGCCAGAACATGCAGCGCCACCGCCATCAGGAGTTTATCCGCTTCCTCAACCGCATCGAGCGCGAAGTGCCGGACGACAAGGCTATCCACGTGATCCTCGACAACTACGCGGCCCACAAGAAGGACAAGGTCCGCGCCTGGCTCGGCCGCCATCCGCGCTGGACCTTCCACTTCACGCCAACCTCGTGCTCGTGGCTCAATGCCGTCGAGGGCTTCTTCGCCAAACTCACCCGCCACCGGCTCAAGCACGGCGTCTTCCACTCGCCTCGTCGACCTCCAGGCCGCCATCAACCGCTTCGTCAGCCGAATACAATGCCGCAGACCCAAAACCATTCGTCTGGAAAGCCAATCCCGATGACATCATCGCCGCCCGAAACCGAGGGTTCCAAACGTTGGAATTGATCGACTGAGGAGGCGGAGCGGGAGACCGGGGTATGGACCGCGCACGGGCTCTCGAACCAGCGAAGACTGTCGGCGAGCGCAACCACCTCGCCGATGACGAGCAGCGTCGGCGCCGCCAGATCGAGCGCCTCCACGCGCTCGGCGAGGCAGGCGAGGCTGGTGATCGTCACCTCCTGGTCGGGACGCGTGCCGTTGACGAGGATCGCCGCCGGCGTCGAAGCGGCAAGGCCATGGGCCATGAGCTGGTCGCGGATCCGGCGGACGGTGATGCGGCCCATATAGATAACGAGCGTGGTCTCTGGCGCGGCAAGGCCGGTCCAGTCGAGGTCGAGCGGCTCGTCCTCCTTGGCGTGGCCGGTGATGAAGCGAACGCCGTGGGCAACTCCGCGGTGGGTCAAGGGTATTCCGGCGTAGGCCGTGCACCCGGATGCGGAGGTGATGCCCGGCACGATCTCGAAGGCGATGCCGTGAGCGGCGAGATGCGCCGCCTCCTCGCCGCCGCGACCGAATAGAAACGGGTCGCCGCCCTTCAGCCGGACGACACTCCGGCCGCTGCGCGCCAGGCTGACGAGGAGCCGGTTGATCTGATCCTGGGGCATATGGTGGTGGCGGGCGACCTTGCCGGCGAAGATCCGGGCCGCGCCCGGCGGGATGAGAGCGAGGATCTCGTCGGACACGAGCTTGTCGTAGACAACCACCTCGGCCGCAGCCAGCAGCCGCTGCGCCTTGACGGTCAAGAGGTCGGGATCGCCCGGCCCGGCTCCGACGATGGAAATGCAAGAAGAGGGTCCCGCCATGATCCGCACGTCCCGTCGCTGCCCGCCGCCGTCCCTCCTTCCTAGCCATTGCGGCGGTACCGGGCAAGCGCTTACCGCTTCGCTTCCGACCGCCCGACGGCGCCGGCGAACGGGCGAGGCGGAGCAAACCCGGCGCGCGCGTCCGCAAAACCATTTTCGTCCTCCGTAGCCGTGGCAAAATCACTGCTACGGCCCTAATATTTGCGGCACGAGATTTCAGGAAAGGTTGATTCGTGCCCCAAACCGGCGCCCCCGCGCCCTATAACCGCTACCGAATTGTCGGCCTTTGGCTGTTTGCACTGGCCGCCATGGTGTTCGTCATGGTGGTTATCGGCGGACTGACCCGCCTGACGAATTCCGGCCTCTCGATGGTCGAATGGCGCCCGGTCACCGGCTGGCTGCCGCCGCTGTCGGATGCGGCTTGGGAGGCGACGTTTCGCGCCTACCAGGCAACGCCCGAGTACCGCCACATCAACGCCGGCATGAGCCTCGGCGCGTTCAAGGGAATCTTCTGGCTGGAGTACGTTCATCGCCTGTGGGGCCGGATGATCGGCATCGTCTTCTTTGTCCCGTTTCTCATCTTTCTCGTTCGCGGCTGGCTCGATCGCCGGCTTGCGCCGCGCCTTGCCCTGCTCTTCGTACTTGGCGGCCTGCAGGGCGCCCTCGGCTGGTTCATGGTCGCAAGCGGCCTCGTCGATCGTCCTGACGTCAGCCAGTATCGGCTGGTCGCACACTTTGCCGCCGCGCTGACCATCTACGTTGCGTTGTTGTGGATCGCCCTCGGCCTCGTCGTTCGCACCCCGCCCTGGAACCCTTTCCGCGGCCTCGGCAGGGGACCACTCGCCGTGGGCGCGCTGATCTTCGTCACCATGTTGTCGGGCTGCTTTGTCGCCGGTACGGATGCGGGCTTCGCCTACAACACCTTCCCGCTGATGGATGGGCGCCTCATTCCCGAGGGCCTGCTGACGCTTTCGCCGGCTTATCTGAACTTCTTCGAGAACATCACCACGGTCCAGTTCACCCACCGGGTCCTGGCGCTAAGCGCAGTCACCGCCGTGACGGCCTTCTGGCTCGTCGCCCGTAGCCGCGCTTTGCCGCAACGGTCCCGGCTCGCCATCAACGGCCTGCTCGCGGTCGCCCTGCTCCAGGCCGGGCTCGGCATCTCGACCCTGGTCATGGTCATGCCGACGGCACTGGCGGCGCTGCATCAGGCCAATGGCGTGGCGCTTCTAACGATGATCGTCTGGACCGCGTTCGAGCTGCGGCCGCTCGCGGCAGGTGCCCCTGCGCCGGTAGTCTATCGGCCGGGCGCCGCGGGCAAGGCCACGGGCGGCGGGAGCTCCGGTGCGGGTAGCGGAATCTCGGCAGGTCATGCGCGCTGAAACGCTTTACCTCCTGCGCTGTCCCACCCATATCCACAGCGATCCGCCGTCTTAGCCGCGGGCCGGATGGCCGGCCTGTACTTTCGGGCGACAGGGTTTGTCTTCCAGCGCGACGAGAAGGTGAGTCTTAAGGACTTTTCGACTAAGCTAACCGTGAGCGCACATCGTCACAAGAGGGAGGTCCAGGTGTTGTCCTGGAGGCACGCCAAGGCACTACTGGTTGTATTCTCGGCTCTGGTCTTCGGGGCCAGTCTCACACCCGCGCTCAACGGCTGCACCGGCGACAGATCCGGTGCGGACCGGGTGGCTCAGGCGATCGGGGTCGATCCGTATCGGCTTGACGATGAGGGCGCTCGGGAGCTTGCCCGTTTCAACCACGTCTTTACCACCTACGCGGACAACCCCAGCGACATTCGCGAGATGAAGCAATTCAGAGACGTCTACAAACGGATCCGAGCCAACTACGTTACGCCCGTCAACGATACCGCGTTGATCGACGCCGCGCTCAAAGGTGCGGTCAAAAGCGATGCGGCGCCCGGTTCGGTGCCTTCGAGCAGTCTCGTCGACGCCGCGCTGGAGTCGATGACGGCATCGCTCGATCCGCACTCGGCCTATCTCGATCCGGATGCACTGAAGGAATCCGAATTGGTGACGACCGGCGAATTTGGCGGCCTCGGCATCCAGGTCACCCAGGACGGCGACAAGATCAAGGTCATATCGCCGATTGAAGGCACGCCCGCGGAGCGGGCGGGTGTGCAGCCCGGCGATCTCATCACCCATCTCGACCGGAAGGCCATCACCGGAATGAGCCTGCGTGAGGCGGTACACGCCATGCGCGGTCCGCCGGGCTCGCCGATCCTGCTGACGCTGAAGCGCGGCGAGAAGCAGCCGTTCGACGTCTCGATCACGCGCGACGTCATCGCAATTCAGCCGGTGCGGTGGTCCGTGGAGAAAGATATTGGCTACCTTCGGGTCGCCAGCTTCAACGAGAAGACGGCCGATGCACTGAACGATGCGCTGGCGGAACTGCGCAAGCAACCGGGTGTGCGCGGCCTCGTTCTCGACCTGCGCAACAATCCGGGGGGCCTGCTCGACCAGTCCCTCGCCGTCGCGGACGCGTTTCTTGACGACGGCGTAATCGTATCGATCCGCGGCCGGGAGAAGGGCACCGGGCGCGCCTTTCAGGCAAGCAAAGGCGATCTCGCCCGCGGCTGGCCGATGGTTGTTCTGATCAACGCCGGTTCGGCTTCGGCGTCGGAGATCGTTGCCGCGGCGCTGCAGGACCACGGTCGCGCCGTGGTCATGGGCAATCGGTCTTTCGGCAAGGGCTCCGTGCAGACGGTGCTGCGCCTGCCGCAGGAAGGCGCGCTGAAGCTGACCACCGCCCTCTATTATGCGCCGAATGGCGAGACCATCCAGGCGCGGGGAGTCGAGCCGAACGTTCATCTGACAGGCGTGGAAGAGACCGGCGAGGACGCCCATGAGGTCGATCTGCCCGGCGCCCTTCCTGCCCAGGGCCTCATGCCGCAGGTTGAGGCGCAGGCGACCGTCGATGCCAAGGTATGCCCCGCCCTCGGCAAGGGCGAAGACCGCGAGCTCGGCTGCGCCGTGGCCTATCTCGAGGCGGGCTCGCCGGAGCGCTTCGTCGCCTCGGTGGGCCGCCGCTCGGCTCTGTAAAGCGGATCGGCGGCAAGCCTGAAAAAGGACTCTCGCGTGCGGGTCGTCGGCGCTTTCTGGCTCGGACTGTTCGTCGTCCTCCTCACCGGCTGTGGCACGTCGGTGCGGACCTTCAGCGAAGCCGACGCGACGACGGATTTTTCCAGCCTTCGCACCTATGCCTGGCGCAACGAGGGCGTCGATACCCAGCCGCCGGGCGGCGCGTCGACTTCTCCCGGCGTGACCGCCCTGACCTTGCAGTCGATCCAGGACGCCGTTGGGGCCGGGCTGGCGGAGGGGGGGTTGCGGCCGGGCGATCCGCCGGACGTGCTGGTCGGCGTTCGCGCCGGCACCCGCGAGCGCCTGCAGACCACGTTCTGGGCTCGCGATCCTTTCGTCGACCGACGCTTCGGCTCTAACCCTGGCTGGCCGCTGACCGATCGGCGGACGGTCGATACGGTCGAGGAAAGCCTTATCGCCATCGACATCTTCGATGCCCGGACCGGCAAGGCCATCTGGTCGGGGATCGGATCGACGCCGGCGCAACTGACCGCCAATGACCGGCAAACCATCAACGAGGTCATCGCCGAGATCCTCCGCGACTTCCCGCCCGCTCCATCGTCCTAGCTTTTTTGCCCGGTCATGGCTGGGTGCGGGTCTGAAACATGTCGAGGACGATCTGCCGGATCAGAGCCTGGGCCCTGCCGTCACTGTCACTGCCGACCTCGCCGATCCGACCCTCGACGTTAGCCATGACCTGCCCGCCGGCGCAGAAGGTGGCCAGCACCCGCGCCGTGACCTTTCCGTCCTCGGCGCCGCCCGGAACCGATCCCGCGCAGTTGGCCGCCCCGCCGGCGCCCCGAGGCGGGTTGAAGGTGACGACGATCCGCATGTCCGGATTGGCCGCGGCGACCGGGTCGGAGGTGAACCGCGTGTCCGCCTGCCACGTCACCGCCCGAGTCATCGCTTCGACGACCATGTCCTGGACCTCTGTCTGTCCGGCGGCATAAGGCCGGCCGCGGACCTCGACCAGAAGCGGCATCGCCGGCTGGGCGAACCGCCACGCGTCGTCCAAGCGCACGGTCACCGTCGTGACCGGTGCCTCGTCGCAGGTCGCCAGGACCGTACCGGCGACGGCGAAGCCGGCAAGCAGAATGGGCCATAACCTCATCGTTTCGCTCTCGGAAGCTCGCCTGGGGCTGGATGATCGTGATCGCGCCGCGGATGTCGCCTCCGTTGTAGCCGATCGCGGCATCGTTGGCATGGACAGCCAAGATTTTCTCGCGGGGCCGAGGCCTGTGAGGCGGGGCACACGGGCGCCGTACCACTGCCCGTTGGTTGACATCTTATATGAGCTTATGTTAATGTAGAATTACAGATCGGTATGGGTATTACAACGACCTTCTGGTACAGGTCGCTCAGAGCGCTCAGCGGAGCATGAAATTGGAGAACTTCACGCCGGTCTCTGCCCTGCTCGGCGGAATGCTGATCGGCCTCTCGGCCGTCGGGCTGATGGCCGTGAACGGCCGGATCGCCGGGATTGCCGGCATTGTCGGGGCCATGCCCGGCTCCGGGGCGGACATCGGCTGGCGGCTCGCCTTCATTGCGGGACTGATTGCGGGGCCGTTCGTGGTCCTCGCGATCCGGGGAGCACTGCCGCCTATCGTCATCGACGTTCCCCTGCCCGCCGTGATCGCCGGCGGCCTGCTGGTCGGTTTCGGCACCAGGCTCGGCAACGGCTGCACCAGCGGTCACGGCGTTTGCGGCCTGGCCCGGCTCGCGCCGCGATCGTTCATCGCCACGGCGGTCTTCACCGCGGCGGCCATGGCCATGGTCACCCTCGTGCGTCATGGGTTCGGGGGCTGAGGCCATGATGCGGATCCTTGCCGCCCTCGTCTGCGGACTTCTGTTCGGCATCGGCCTGACCGTCGCACAGATGACCAACCCGCAGAAGGTTCTCGGCTTTCTCGACATCGCCACCATTTCGAACGGCGGCTGGGATCCAAGTCTGGCGCTGGTTCTCGGCGGCGCGGTCGTGACCACCGCCGCCGGCTACCGGCTGGTCTTCCGTCGCGATCGCCCGCTTCTAGCCGGATCGTTCTCACTGCCCACGGCCCGCGATATCGACGCGGAATCGTTGCCGGCGCCGCCCTCTTCGGCCTTGGCTGGGGCCTCGTCGGCTTCTGCCCCGGCCCGGCGCTGGCGGCGCTGGGAATCGGCGGGCCGGCGGTGGTGGCGTTCGTCGCGTCCCATGCTCACCGGCATGGCGATCTTCCGCGTAACGTTCGACCGCAAGCCGTCCGGCGGCGCAATCGTGGCCGCGTCCGCGTCACCGAAGCGTTAGCGGGCCGGAGTGGCGGCGGAGGTGCGGCTCCGGTCGGCGAGGTAGCGGGCAAGGCGGCGGTGGGCGACGCCGGCGCGCGCATCCGAGCGCTGGCGTTCGCGCAGGACGACCTCGACGTGGGCCATATGCTCGGCGGCGGCACGGCGCGCCCGCTCGGGGTCGCGGGCCATGATCGCCTCATGAATCTCGCGATGCTGCACCAGCAGCGCGTCGCGCGCCCCACCGCGCTCGTACAAGGTGTTGCGATTGAAGACCACGTCCTTGCGCAGCAGGTCAAGCAGGCCGCGGACAACGTGCAGCAGGATGACGTTATGCGACGCCTCGGCAACCGCGATGTGAAAATCAGCGTCGCGCTCGGCCTCTTCGCTGGGATCGTCAAGCGAATGCGCGGCCTCGATCGCCCGAAAGCGCTCGGCGATGACGGCTCGGTCG
>CAWBNC010000048.1:0-69068 GCA_963789785.1 uncultured Alphaproteobacteria bacterium
GGCGGATGGGGTGGGATTCGAACCCACGATGGGCTTTTGACCCATACTCCCTTAGCAGGGGAGCGCCTTCGACCACTCGGCCACCCATCCGTAAACCGCAGCTTCCGACGGTCAGCTTAAGGCTTCTACAAGAGCGCCGCGGCGCCTGTCAAATGACCTGCAACTCGGTTTCGTCCGGGGCCGGCGTTTCGGCGATGTTCGCAGCGACGCGGCCGCCGGTCAGGCGGACCAGGTCCGCCAGCGAGGTGGCGAAGACGCAGTGCGGGTGTCCCGCTGCCGCATAGACGACAGGAAATCGGCCGAGCGCTTCGTCGATTACGACCGGGAGGCCGGCGGTTGTGGCGCCGACGGGGGAGACGCCGCCGATGGTAAAGCCGGTAGCGGATTTCACCGCCCGCGCGTCGGCCATGCGCACCGCGCCCTCGCGGTCCAGAGCGGTGGCAACGGCCTCGGCGCGGCAACGGCGATCGCCGCTGACGAGCGCCAGGACGGGCGCCTCGTCGACGAGAAACACCAGCGATTTGACGATCGCGCCAAGCGCCACATTCAGGGCGGCGGCAGCTGCGGCCGCGGTGCCGGCGCTGTCGGCAAGAACGATCGGTTCGCTGGACGAACCGGCGGCGGCAAGCGCCGCGCGCACCCGCCGCACGGGCTCCTTGTCAACGATACCCATGCGTCGCCCCCAACCGACGATCCTTCGCGCCTGCGCCGACAGGCGAAGGCCCCCTCATGACGATGCGCTCGGAGGCTGGAGCGCGGGCGCTTCGCGCATCGCACGCACGCTGTATGGAGTCGAGATGCCGGATTTGCTGAGGCGCTGGCGGCCGCCGCGGAGCAGGTCGGACTGAAGGCCGCCAAAGTTCCCGCTTTCGCACCAGCACCGCATCGTCACCGTAAAACCGCCGTTCAGGGCAGTGACCAGAACCTGCGGCGCCGGTTCGCGCAGGACCCGCCCGTCCTCGTCGAGAAGAGCGCGGAGGGCGGCCATGGCGCGATCGAGATCGTCGGCGTAGCCGATGCTCATGGCGACGTCGAGCCGGCGGTTCGGCAACCGCGAATAGTTGCGGATCGTCTTGTTCCAGAGCTGCGAGTTCGGAATCGCGACAAAGACGCCGTCGAAGGTGTGGAGTTGGGTCGTGAAGACGCCGATCTCGTCGACGGTTCCGGCGACCCCGTCGGATTCGATGTACTCGCCCACTTCGAGCGGGCGGAGAAACAGAAGCATGACCCCGGCGGCAATGTTGGCGAGCGTGCCCTGCAGGGCGAGACCGACCGCGAGGCCAGCGGCGCCGACCACGGCAATGATGCTCGTCGTCTGCACGCCGAACTGGGCCAACGCCGCGGTTATCACGAACAGCAATACGGCGTAGCGGACGAGGCTGCCGAGCAGCGGCTTCAGCGTCGCATCGACATGCTCGGAGCGCGAGATCAGACGGCGAACCGTCCGGCCCGCCCAGTCCGCGGCGAACCAGCCGGCGATGAGCAGGACGACGGCGCCGACGATGTTCAGACCCCAGCTCAGGGCCATGTCGAGCAGCTGCTCCGGCGAATTCAACGTCATCGCGCTCCTCGCGTCCCCTGGCGCTTTCTCCGACGGCCGCGAATGTAGGCGTAACGCCGCGGCCTGACCAGCCCTCGCCCCCGGCCTTGCCGCCGGGCCGGCATGGCAGCGGCAGGCATCTGGACGCTGGCGCCGGGACCGGCGTAAGGATACGCTTTTGCATCCCATGCGGGAGAAGATGGCGGAGGGCAAACGTGAGCGGGATCGGGAATGTCATTCCCTCGGTGCAGGCGCAGCTCGAGACGGTGCACGATCAGCTTCGCGCCGAGCTTCCGGGCGTGGTCCGCATCGGCGTCGCCGTCTACGACGGACGGACCGACGTCCTCACGACCTTCATCCACAGCACACAGGGGCCCGCGCCGTTCTCGCTCTACGAGGCGAAGCTCAGCGCCGTGCCCTCCTTGGCGGCTCTCGCCCGCGACCGCTGCGACCGGATCGTCGAGGATCTCGATACGATGGTCGAACAGGTCGTCACCGGGGGCGGAACACCGGGACAGCATACCCGCCAGCTCGTCGATCACCGCTACCGGTCGAGCTACACCAAACCGTTCTACGACCGCGGCGAGCTGTTCGGCTTTCTGTTCTATGACTCCGATCGCCGCGCCTACTTCTCCGAAGGAGTCATCCGCCACCTCTCGATCTACTCGCACCTGATCTCGCTGATGATCATCCAGGACGCCTCGTTCGATCGCATCGTCCGCTCTGCCGTCGACGTCGCGACGCAATGGAGCCATCTGCGCGATGAGGAAACAGGGGCGCACCTCGACCGGATGTCGCGCTACGCCCGGCTGATCGCGCGTTCGCTGGCCGGCGACCGGCGGCTGAGCGACGAATTCGTCGAATTCGTCTTCCGCTTCGCGCCGCTCCATGACATCGGCAAGATCGGCGTTCCCGACCGGATCCTGCTCAAGCCCGGCAGGCTGACCGCAGCCGAGTTCGAGATCATGAAGGAGCACGTTGCCAAGGGGGTCGAGATGGTCGATACGATGGCCAGGCGGTTCGCCTTCGGCCCAGCGCAGCACATCGAAATCCTCCGCAACATCGTCCGTTGCCACCACGAGGCCTTCGATGGCAGCGGCTATCCCGTCGGACTTGCCGGAGATGCCATTCCGCTTGAAGCGCGGATCGTCACCGTCGGCGACGTCTTCGACGCACTGACAACCAGGCGGCACTACAAGGAGGCGTGGAGCAATGACGAGGCCTTCGCCTTCCTCGGCGCGCATGCGGGCCGGACATTCGATGCCGACTGTGTCGCCGCCCTGTGCGCGGCGCGTGGCGAGGCGGAGGCCATCCAGGCCCGCTTCGCCAACGGCGAAAACGCCTTCGCCGGCTTTCACGAGGCCTATCTGGACGAGGTCTAGTCAAGGCGCACACGAAGATCTACGCACCCGGGGAGGAGCCAAAGACGCCGACTTTCGTCAACATGTCGGGCAAGCCGTTCAGCATGGTCAACCCGGCCGACTACAAGTTCTGGGAGATGCTGAACAAGGTGGTCCAGAAGGAGCCCGCGGGCTCGCTCGATCCGATCACGTTGGGTTACTTCGCCGCAATCGGCATCGAAAAGGGCAAGGACTTCGCGCTCGACGAGCGCATGAAGAAGATCCTGACCGAGGCGGCCGCGGTGGGCGACGCCACGGCGCGAGCGGTCGCATTTCACATGCGCGACCGTGACGCCTATTACTACGCCGAGAGCAACTGGCAACTGCCCTTCGTCGGCGGCTACAAGTTCCAGTCGCAGCCTGGTGTTCTAATCTCGACGGCTCGATCTTCTTCTACTTCATGGCGACCGGCGTGACACCCGCCATGGAGGAGAAGATGGTTGGCCGAGGCTCACAGTACGCGTGGACCGCGCGCGATGCAAACGGCGCCGCGCTCAATGGCGGCAAGAACTACAGACTCCACCTCCCCAAGGACGTCCCGGTCACGGACTTCTGGTCGGTGATCTTATACAGCGACCAGACCCGCTCGATGATCCAGACCGACCAGCAGTTTCCGAGCGTGAGCAGCCAGACCGAAGGTCTGCTGGTTAACGACGACGGTTCGGTCGATGTCTGGTTCGGCCCGCAAGCCCTCGCTGGCAAGGAGAAGAACTGGGTCCAGACGGTGCCTGGCAGGGGTTGGAACGTCATTCTGCGGCTCTACGGCCCGCTCGAACCCTGGTTTCGACGGCACCTGGCGGCCGAGCGAGATAGAGGTTATGGAGTAGCGGAGGACCAAGACGATAACCACCAAAATGAAAGTCGGCTTTCCGGCACCTTCCCGGCGGGCCTTTCTCGCCACGAGTTCGGCAGCCGGCGTGCTTGTCGCGCTTGGCGGACCGGTCCTTGCGGCGAACCTCAGCGGGACGGAAGCCCGGCAGATCGCCATCGACGCCTACATCTACGGCTATTCGCTCATCACCACCAACGTCACCCGCCTGCAAATGAGCAACGTGGCGAAGGTCGAGGAGCTGCGCGCCCCGCTGGGCGCCTTTTTTAACATCCGGAGCTATCCGCCGGCGACCTACCGCGGCGTCTCGGCGACGAACGCCGACACGCTCTATTCGGTCGCTTGGCTCGACCTCCAGGAGCCGATGGTCTTCAGCCATCCAGAGGTTCCCGACCGCTTTTTCACCTTCGAGCTCGTTGACCTCTGGATGATCGTGCATGCCAGCGTCGGCACCAACACCTCGGGCTCCGCTGCAAAGACCTACCTCTTCACCGGCCCAGGCTGGCAGGGCGAGGTGCCCGACGACATGGTCCACATGCGCTTCCCGACCCGCTACATGTGCGTGCTCGGCCGCACCTACGCGCTCGACACACCCGAGGACCTCGCCAAGGTCCACGCGCTGCAGGACCAGTACAAAGTCGTGCCGCTTTCGGCATGGGGCAAGGATTTCACCTTCGTGGCGCCGCAGGTCATCGCCGCTCCGGGCGTTGCTCTGGACGAGGCGCCGCAGAAGGCGATCCTCGCGCTCGGGACTGAGGGCTATTTCAACTGGCTGACGCGGCTGATGGGCACCGTCGCCGTGCCGCCGGCGGAAGACGCGCCGATGCACCAGCGGATGGCGAAGATCGGCATCGAGCCGGGCAAGGCCTTCGAAATCTCACGGCTGAGTCCATCGGTTCAGGAGGCGTTGAAGAACGTGGCCACCGTGGCGCTCGACAAAATGAACGAGGCCTGGGCGAACCTCGGCAAGGATAGGAACGGCTGGCGCGTCACAGCGGTCGGCGGCCAGTACGGCACCGACTACCTGGAGCGCGCCGCCTGGGCTTCGAACGGCTGGCCGTCGCAGCTTCCGGAGGTTTCGGTCTATCCGACGACCTACGTCGACGGCGACGGTAAGCCGCTGGACGGCAAGAACAGCTACACGCTCACCTTCCCGAAGGATGGCACGCCGCCGGTGAACCCGAAGGCCTTCTGGTCGATCACGATGTATCAGATCGACAACGGCCTCTGGTTCTATCCCAACGACCTGAACAAGCTGACGGTCAGCCCGCGAAACGACCTCAAGTACAACGACGACGGCTCACTGACGCTCTACTTCCAGCACGAGTCGCCGAGCGCCGACAAGGAGGCGAACTGGCTGCCTGCGCCGGCGGCGCCCTTTGCGCTAACTCTACGCATGTACTGGCCGAACCAGAAGCCCCCGTCGATTCTCGACGGCTCCTGGGCTCCGCCGGGCGTCCAGAAATCGGCCTGAGGCCGTTACGACACGAGCGCGGCGTGCGTCGACAGATTCTGGCGGGCAGCGAAATTCTCCGTTCCGCTGTCCAAGGTTGAGGCATGGCTTTTCCGCCCTTAACATCTTCGTTCTGGAGCCGTCAGGATTATGATCTCTCGGTGTCAGCCGCAGCGACAGCCCCCCGGCAAGTACGGCGGCATCGCGTCGATCGACACCGGAACGCAGGATGCCGCGCTTTCCACCGCACACTGGCACCTTCACGGCGCTCTTCATCTCGGGGATTGCTTCCGTCGCCGGCAGCAGCGCCGAGCGCGCGAAGCAGCCCTGCGACGAGGATCTGGCCAGCAGCTCGCAACCCCATCTCGTCGCTGATCAGCCTGCCGTTTCAGAACAACTTCGATGTCGGCGGCGGTTTCGGCGGTAACGGCTTTCGCTACACCCCGGGAACAGCATGGCGACAGGACCGACGCCTGCCACAATCCGTCACTAGATCCAGCGTATGCTGACCATCTCGGGCCTGACCTACCGGATCGGCGCGCGGGTTTTGCTCGACGGCGCCGAAGCAACGGTTGCCGGCGGCCACCGGGTCGGGCTCGTCGGCCGCAACGGCTGCGGCAAGACCACGCTGCTCAGGCTCATCGCCGGCATGCTGGAAGCAGACGGCGGCCGCATCGAGGTGCCTGCGCGCTGGCGCATCGGCCTGACCAGCCAGGAGGCGCCCGACGGCGACGCCAGCCTGATCGAGACGGTCATGGCCGGCGACCGCGAGCTGGTCGCGCTGTCGGCCGAAGCCGAAACGGCGACCGACGGCCATCGCATCGCCGATATCCATGCCCGGCTGGGCGACATCGGCGCCCACTCCGCCGAGGCCCGGGCCGGCCGGATCCTTGCCGGCCTGGGGTTCGATCCGGACCAGCAGCAACAGCCCTGCCGGATCTTCTCCGGCGGCTGGCGGATGCGGGTCGGGCTGGCGGCGCTCCTGTTCAGCGCCCCGGACCTGCTGCTGCTCGACGAGCCGACCAACCACCTCGATCTCGAAGCGACGATGTGGCTGGAGGAGTATCTCCGCGGCTACGCCGGTACCGTCGTGATCGTCAGCCACGACCGTGACCTGCTCAACCGCGTGCCTGAGGAAATCCTCCACTTCGAGGGCGGCAAGCTGACGCTGTACGCCGGCAACTACGATCGGTTCGAGGCCACCCGTCGCACCCGGCTGGAGCTGAACGAGAAGGCTCGGGCCAAACAGGATGCGGAGCGGGCGCACATCCAGGCGTTCATCGACCGCTTTCGCTACAAGGCGAGCAAGGCAAAGCAGGCGCAGGCGCGGATCAAGATGCTGGCGCGCATCGAGCCGATCTCCGCGCTCGATGAGGAAGCCGGGATCAGCTTTGCCTTTCCGGATCCCGATCCGCTGCCGCCGCCGCTGATCAGCGCCGACGAAGTCCGCCTCGGGTATGATGGTTCCGCCGTGCTCACGGACGTTTCCTTCCGCCTCGACGGGGATGATCGCATCGCCCTTCTCGGCGCCAACGGCAACGGCAAATCGACGCTGATCAAGTTTCTCGCCGGCCGGCTGGCGCCGCTGTCCGGACGAACGGTCGTCTCGCGCAAGATCCGGGTCGGCTACTTCGCCCAGCACCAGGCGGACGAACTCGATCTCGCCGCGACGCCCCTGATCGAGATCGGGCGCCGGCGACGCGGCGACCCCGACCAGCGCCTGCGCGCGCACCTGGGCCGCTTCGGCTTCTCCCAGGAGCGGGCGGAGACGCCTGTTTCCGCCCTCTCCGGCGGAGAAAAAG
This sequence comes from uncultured Alphaproteobacteria bacterium, assembly GCA_963789785.1. Lineage (GTDB taxonomy): Bacteria > Pseudomonadota > Alphaproteobacteria > Rhodospirillales > Defluviicoccaceae > JAEULH01. The sequence continues at coordinate 7,025 of CAWBNC010000048.1, forward strand.
CGCGGCTGCTGTTCGCATTGATGAGCTGCGACAAGCCCCATCTGCTGCTGCTCGACGAGCCGACCAACCACCTCGACATCATCGCCCGCGAGGCCCTGGTCGAGGCCATCAACGGTTTTCCCGGCGCCGTCGTCATCGTCAGCCACGACCCGCATGTTCTCGCCCTCACCGCCGATCGCCTGTGGCTGCTCGACGCAGGCCGGATGACGCCCTACGACGGCGACTTCGACGACTACCGCCGGTTTCTGCTCAGCCGCGGCCGAGGCGACGACGTATCCGCCGCCGGCGACAGAGGGAAAGGCGGCGCCGGTCGGAAGGAGCAGCGGCGGCTGGCGGCGCAGCGGCGCGACGCGCTGGCGCCGCTGAAGAAGCGCCTCGGCCAGGCCGAGCGCGCCGTCGTCATGCTTGAGGCCGAGAAGGCCGATCTGCAGGCGAAGCTCGCCGACCCGGCGTTGTACCAGGGCGATCCCGAAGCACCCGTGGCCTTGCAGACACGCCTCGCGCAGGCGGAACGCCGGCTTGCGGACGCCGAGGAGGCGTGGCTGACGTTGCAAAGCGAGTGGGAGGACGCCGAGGCCGGTCTGGCGGCAACGACCGGCTGAGGCGTGACGCCTTCGGAAACACCCCTCAGCCGGTCACAACCTCGAAGACGTGATAGCTCCACGGCGGCATGTCGATGAACAGGCCGCCGGCGGCAAGCTCGTCGCCGCTGCGTTCGTAGCGCACGTCGCTCATGAGATCGACGAGACGCACGGACTTGCGCCGCAGATCCGCCAATGGAAGCGGCAGGCGGCACTGCCCGGCGGCGTGGCTGTAGTTGACGACGCAAACGACGCGCCCGCCGTCGGGGCCCTGCCAGACGCAGGCAATAAAGCCGTCGTAGGTCCGATTGTCTTCCCCGGCCGGTCGGGGATCGATGCGACGCCAGGTGCCGTTGCGAAAGAGCGGCCGCTTCAGAACCGCAAGAAGGCGATCGTAGAACGTAACCAGCGCCGGATCGGGCGCCTCGTCCGGGCCGCGCCCGAGGTGCGCGGGAATGCGGATCTTTCGGCCTTCGAGCTGGCCCTGGTGGAAAAACCGCAGGCCCGGCGAAAAGTACGTAACGACCGCGGCCGCGCGGTGCACGCCAAGCGGAAAAACCTCGGCCGCGCGCGGCTCGTCGTGGTTTTCGAGGAAACGCGCCAGCTTGTTCTGGAAGTCGAGGTCGGCGACGAGGTGATCGCGGACCCCCGCCGCATTCCGCTCGCGCAACCGGTCGTAGAGCCGCTTGTCGTAGGTATAGTCGAACCCTTCCTGCTGCAGCGACCACTCGAGGTCCCAGTAGACTTCGGCCATGAAGGTGAAACCCGGATGCTTACGGCGCACTTTGGCGATGGCTTCCGGCCAGAACGGCTTCGCCGCCCGGCCCCAGGTCTTGCGGAAGACCTCGGGGAGGATGAGCATCGCCATGTCGCAGCGAACGCCGTCGCACTGGCCGGCGATGGCGACAAGTTCCCGGCATTGCTCCTCGCGCAGCTCCGCGTTGGCAAAGTCGAGCTGAAGCGTGTCCGGCCAGCCGGGAAAATATGGATCGCGGCCGCGGGCAACAATGCTGGGACCGGCGCCGGTGTCGACTTTGACCCAGTTCTCCGGCGCTCGGGCCAGATCGGCGTCGGTGCCGTGGACATAGAAGTCAGGGTTCTCCTCGACCCAGTGGTGATCGATCGCCGTGTGGTTGGGAACGAAATCGAGCATCAAGGCCAGCCCGCGGCGGCGCATCCGGTCACGCAGGCGGGCCAGAGCCTCCGGCCCGCCCAACGCCGCATGGACGCGGTAGCGGGTGATCGCAAAGCCCGAGCCGCAGACGTCGTCGGCGCTGAGATCCGGCAGGACCCGGCGGTACTCCTCCTGCCACTGCGGATTTTCGCGGGAGATGCTCCGACCGATCTCGCCGGTCTGCCACACGCTCAGCAGCCAGACCCAGTCGAAGCCGAGATCGGTGATCCGGTCGAGCGCTGCGTCATCGATATCGTCAAGGGTCGCGGCCCGCCCCAGCCGCCGGCCGATGCGGTTGAGCCAGACGCGGGTGTTGATCTGGTAGAGGGCGGGACAGGTCACGGCCATCATGGCGGCGTCGCCACCCGTGCGCGCTCGATCACCGGCGAAGATATAGGCGCGGTGCGGGGAAGAGAGGCGTCCGCGGGATCCGCGGCCATGCCTGTCGCCATGGCGCGCACGGCCTCGGGTTTGAGCCCCGCGGCGCGCAGGGCGCGGATGGTCGTGTCGCCGTCGCGTTTGGCCAGTCGTCGGCCGGTCCTATCGCGGCAGAGCGGATGGTGGTGCCACACCGGCGGCGGGAGGCCGAGAAGCGCGTAGAGGAGGCGATGGATGTGGCTCGCCTCGAACAGATCCTCGCCGCGGGTGACCTCCGTCACCTGCTGCTCGGCATCGTCGACGACAACCGCGAGATGGTAGCTCGCTGCCACGTCCTTCCGCGCGATGACCACGTCGCCGAAACGTTCCGGTGCGGCCGCAAGCGGACCGCGCAAGCGGTCGGTCCACGACAGCGGGCCGGTCATGGCGGCCGCCCGGGCCACATCGAGGCGGATGGCGTAGGGCCGACCGGCGGCGATGCGCCGGCGGCGCTCCGGGTTCCCGACCGCGCGGCAGGTGCCGGGATAGCGGAAGGAACCGTCCGGCGCCAGCGCATGCGGCGCGCCGGCCGCGGCCGCGATCTCGTCGCGGATTGCGTGGCGCGTGCAAAAGCAGGGGTAGGTGACGCCGAGCGCCTCGATCCGGGTAAGCGCCTCGGCGTAAAGCGCCATCCGGGCCGACTGGCGAACGACCGGCTGCTCCCAACGTAGACCCAGCCAGGCGAGATCGTCGAGGTTCCGGGCGATAAAGTCCTCCCGGCAGCGGCCGGCATCGAGATCCTCGATGCGGACGATGAAACGGCCGTTGCTGCGGGCGGCGATGTCGTGCGCATAGACTGCGGCAAAGGCGTGACCAAGATGAACATCGCCGGTCGGGCTCGGCGCGAAGCGGGTTACAGTGGTCATGATGCGCCCAATCTCACGTTGGCGCCGCGCCCCGGCGTCAATTGCCTACCCCAACGGCCTCACAGGCAACCGAGTTCCGTGCTGAAGCGGACCTCGATTTCTTCGTCGTCGCCGAGCCTGTACTGACAGGCGAGACGCGCATGAACGCCCGGCGCGGGGCCCGCGTCAAGCCGTCCCAGCGCGCCGAGAAAGAAAGCCTCAGCCTCTGTCGGCGGCCGGCTCGACCCGGCCTTCGTCGCGACCTCGACCAGGCAGGCGCCGCAGGCCCCGGTCTCGCAGTTCGACAGGAGCGGCACGTCATGGGCTCTGGCGATGGCGAGAAGCGTCGGCGGCGCGGCGGCGATATTTCCTGCGCCGCCCGTTAGCCTGACCGTCCTGCTCTTGCCGTCGAACAGAAACCTGACCGTCGCCAAGTCGGCTCTTCCCCTTCGCCTCCGGCCCGTCGCGCACGCGTCCGCCTTCAGGTCGTCTCCGCCGGTCCCTGGCGCAACTGCTTGGTCTGCGCCCGCCGCCGTTTCGCGTCAAGCCGCCGACGACGTGACGCCTTGCTGGGCTTCGTCGCTGCCCGCCGGACCGGCGGCTGCGCGGCCAGGGCGATCAGCTCGAACAGGCGCTGGCGAGCGTCCTCGCGGTTGCGCTCCTGGGTGCGGTGGCGACGCGCGGTGATGACGATAACGCCCTCGCCGGTCCACCGCCGCCCGGCGAGCCGGCGCAGGCGGATGCGGATGTCCTCGGGCAGGCCAGCGGACACCGCGCCGCGTCGAAGCGCAACGCGACGGCCGTCGCGACCTTGTTGACGTTCTGGCCGCCGGGACCGGAGGCGCGGACAAAGCTCTCCTCGATCTCGCGCTCGTCGATCTCGATGCGGCTGCCGATCCGGATCATCGTGACAGGTTAGCGTAACGGCAGGGCGCGCGGAATGACGTAAGCCGCGGTAACGCGCGCGCTTGCGTCGCTACCCGGTCGCGGCCATGTCGTCGAAATGTCGATGGTCCGCCGCCTTGCCCTCGTCCTCTCCAGCCTCGCGCTCGGCGCCTGCAGTGCACTTGGCATCCGCTCTGGGACCGAGCAGCCGGAGTATCAAGTGATCGAGACCGTCGCGACGGAGACCGGCACAGCGATCGAGATCCGCCGCTACGCGCCGCGTCTGGCCGCCGAAGTCATCGTGGCTGGCAACGAAGAGGCCGCGCGATCGGCCGGCTTCCGTACGCTCGCCAATTACATTTTCGGTGAGAACCGCGAGCAGACGGACATCTCGATGACCGCGCCAGTAGCTCAGGCGGCGCAGGCGGCGAAGCCCGCTGTGGGCGACACCATCGCTATGACCGCGCCAGTGGCTCAGGAAAAGGCCGGTCCCGACACCTGGACCATCCGCTTCTTCATGCCGGCGAAATACACCCGCGAGACGCTGCCCGAACCGGTCGACCCGAAGATCGCCATCGTCGAGGTGCCGGCGGAGACGATGGCCGCACTTCGCTTTTCCGGCGCCCGCGATGCGGCCGCGGTCGGGGCCAAGACGCGGTCCCTGCTCGACGCCGTCGAACGCTCGGCCTGGACCGTCACCGGGCCGCCGGTCGCCTGGTTCTACGATCCGCCGTGGACCCTCGCCTTCCTCCGCCGCAACGAGGTGGCGGCGCCGGTCACGGAGGCAGGTTAGAGGAGCCTCCGCCTCTTGCGATAACCGAAGAGCAGCGTTCGGCCACAGTAAATCGTCACTGCGAGGAGCCGAAGGGCGAGGAGCGGAGGAGACGCGGAGCCCCGTCATCGTCATGACCAACCGCGGCCGCTGCCCCATCCGAATCGACGCTGCCGCCGCCGCCGACCATCTTGCCGTCGATCCGCCGCCCGGCGCCGGTGACATCCGCTACTTCATCGAGGCTGAGGATTGCCGCGGCAACGTCACCCGCGGGCGCCCTGGAGCGGATCTTTTTGGCTTGGACTTCGAGTGCGAATTGTGCGCTTTTACCGCGTAATTAACCAAAGATCATCACTTTCAGCGGCCGAAAAGAAATATCTGAAGTCTAGATACCGATAGCCATAAACTCCATTACATCGTATGTTATTTTGACTTTAGCATGTATAATAGCCAGTACATATAACTGAGAAGTGATCGGAAGAAGCAATCTATCTTTAGTAATAGATAGATGAGTTACTAGGCTAGAAGCGTCTTGAGTCGATTATCAAGATCCTCGCTTTTAACAATCTGTCCTGGCTGTTCAGGTCGCAGCAAGGTTACAGATAGTTCAGCATATAAACAGGCCCGTGGACTCACGACACAATGGTAATTACAGTTATTTCTGTTGATTCGAAATATAAATGAGTTTTGTGGCTTATCCCTGTGCTTCCGGCGCGATCAGCATGTTGTAGGTCGCCGGTTCGATGGCGACGGCGATGCCCAGCAGGGTTCGGAAGGCGGCGTGCGGCGTGCGACGCCGATTGAAGCGGAAGACGAATTCATCGAGGTAGGACTGGAGATGCGGGCGGCGGAGGCCGTGGTAGACGCCCAGCGCCCACGTCTTGAGGTTCGAGATCACGCGATGCACCCAGGGCAGGACGACATGCGCTGCCATGGCGCCAACGACGTGGGGCTCGTGCTTGAACCCGGCAACGCCAGGATAGGCGCTCCAGCCGTCGGTCTTGAGGGTGGAGCCGGCGGCGACATTGGCCTTGATGAACGGGTGAAGGCTGGCCGACGAGGCGTCCTCGATCGTCCCCAGGCGCAAGCGCCCGGGAGCCTCATCGATGATTTCGACGGCGACGGCGACCTGCATCTTGCCGTCCGGGCTTCGACCGCCTCCGCCCGTCGCCGGGTCGTCTTGGTGCGGTAGGACACTTGTGTTTCGTCGATCTCGACCACGCCGGACAGCAAAGCGCGGGCGGGATTGACCATGGCCCGGCGCAGCTTGGCGCACAAAAGCCAGGCACTCTTGTAGGAGCCCAGGCCAGCTGCCGCCACATCTGCCGCGCGGAGAGGCGTTGAGTGGGTGGCCATCAGATAGGCGCAAAACATACGGTGAGCGGCAGCTGAGCCGTGCTTGTCGCGGCCAACCGCGTCTGCCGGCGACACTGGGCGCATCGATAGGTCCACGCCTTTGCGGCGAGTTCCCAGGCACGGTCATGTCCGCAGGCCGGGCAGCGAAAGCCCTCCGGCCAGCGAGCCGCTGAAAGCCACGACGCGCATGCAGCCTCATCCGAAAACTGACGCTGAAAGGCCAAGATGGAGCGAGGAAAGTCGGGCATGGCGAACACCTCCGGCATATGCATGTTCGCTCAATGTTCTACAGCGTCCTTCGCCCACCGTCACCGCGTATCGTGGCCCCGGAACCAAAGGGATAAGCCACTGAGTTTTTTATATCATTTTCGTAAACGCCGTCACTGTTATAACTACTTAGTGGAATTGGCTTCCGAAGATCCTTAGCTGCGGATCTATTTTCTTCCTCATTTTATCTTTATCTTTAGCGGTACCGTTTCCTTTTAGCAGGCTGCTGAAAAGGGTGGCGGTTTTGCGCGTTCGTGATCCTGATCTCGGGTTGGTGGTGATTGGAGGTCGGGATGCGCGGGAGCGACACGGTTCGGGGAGGCTGTTCAGCTATGTGGACCGGGAGAAGCGGGTCAGGCGGATCGTCCGCTGCGGGTGATCCGCGGCATTGTCAACGCGACGCTGGCCGGGCTCTCGGGTGAGTTCGACGGGCTGTATTCGCCGGATGGCCGCGAGTTCGATCCCGCCGGAGCGGCTGCTGCGGGCGCTCTTGTTGCAGGCGTTCTATTCGATCCGCTCGGAGCGGCAACTGGTGGAGCGGATCGAGTTCGACCTTCTGTTCCGCTGGTTCGTCGGCCTGGGCGTCGACGATCCGGTGTGGGATGCGACGACCTTTACCAAGAACCGCGACCGGCTGCTGGAAGGCGATGTGGCGGTGAAGTTTCTGGCCGGGGTGCTGGCGCAGCCGCAGGTGAAGACGCTCTTGTCCGGCGAGCACTTTTCGGTGGACGGCACGCTGCTGGAGGCCTGGGCCAGCACCAAGAGCTTCCGCCGCAAGGACGGCTCCGGAGCGCCGCCGGATGCGGGACGCAATGGCGAGCAGGACTTCCGCGGGCAGAAGCGCGGCAACGAGACGCATGCGTCTGCCACCGATCCGGATGCCAGGCTCTACCGCAAGGGCCGCGGCAAGGAGGCGAAGCTCTGCTTCATGGGGCATGCGCTGATGGAGAACCGCAACGGGCTGATCGTCGGCGCGTCGCCACCCGCGCCTCGGGCCACGCCGAGCGGCTGGCCGCCGTGGAGCTGATCACGCCGCACGCGGAGGCGCCGGGGCGGCCGGAGCCGATCACGCTGGGCGCCGACAAGGGGTACGACGCCCAGGACTTCATAGCCGAGCTGGGCGAGATCGACGTCACCGCGCACGTGGCGCAGAACCTCAGCGGCCGGCGCTCGGCGATCGACGACGAGACGGCGCGCGATCCCGGCTACACGGTCAGCCTGCGCATCCGCAAGCGCATCGAGGAGGCCTTCGGCTGGGCCAAGACCATCGCCGGGCTCAGCAAGGCCCGCCACCGCGGGCTGGCGAAGATCGACTGGCAGTTCACCTTCGCCATGGCCGCCTACAATCTCGTCCGGCTGCCAAAGCTGCTCAAAGCCCCGGCTTGACGGCCGGAATCCGTCCGGAGTGTCCTCAGCGCCCGAAAACTCCCGGCCAAACGACGGTAGCAACGACGGTAGCCAGCATCAGCGCAAGCAAATGACCCCACACCAACCGCGAAGATCCGGGCAACCAGGCGCCATTTCAGCAGCCTGTTAGGGGCCCTTGGTAAACCAACCGAAATTCCATTTCAACGCCTTCATAAACAATGGATCGAAAGCCGCACCATTTAGTCATAAACGGAGGACTAAGGCGAACATCCCGGAACTGCTTCGCCAGCATCAGCCCCTGGCGCTGGTAGGACGAGCCGATGGCGGCGCCGTAAAGCTTGTCCGGCACCGCGGCGAGCCGCTCGTAGACCAGCCGGCCGACGAGTTGGCCGTCGCGCAACGCGAACGGCACCTCGAACGAGCGGATCTCGAGCACCGCCCGCGAGCCGGCGCCGCCGCTGCCGGCATAGCCGAAACCGGGGTCGAAGAACCCGGCGTAGTGGACGCGGAATTCGCCGACACGGGTGTCGTACGGGCGCATCTCGGCGGCGTGATCGGGCGGCACGACGACGGCTTCCTTCGAGGCGAGAATATAGAAGTCGCCGGGGTTGAGAATCAGGGTCGCGGCGGCGTCGGCGCCAACCGGCTCCCAGAAATCTTCCGGGCGGTAGTGGTCGACGCGGGCCAGATCGATCAGGTCGGTGTGGCGGCGGGCGCGCCAACCCACCGGCCGGCCCGCACCACCTGAATGCCTCGTCGGGGCCGGCAAGATCGACGGTCACGGCGATGCCCTGGTCGATGTCGGCCGGCGCTCCGCCGTCACCGGTCGCGGCGGCGACCAGCGGCGTCGTCTGGTGCAGCCGGCGAAGCGCGGTATCGCTGGCGGACGGGTTGCCCCGCTGCAGGCGGAGCTGGTTCAGGCGGCTGCCCTGATGAACGACGACGCTGAAGGTCCGGGGCGAAATCTCGGCGTAGAGCGGGCCCCTGTAGCCGGCGGCGACCTGATCGAATACGGCCGAACGGTCGGTGATCAGCCGGGTGAAGACATCGAGCCGGCCGATCGAGCTCTTCGGGTTGGCGAGCGCCGAGACGCGGCTCTTCAGCGCGACGCTTTCCATCAGCGGGACGATGTAAACGCAGCCCCTCTCCAGCACGGCGCCGGCAGCCAGGTCGATTTCATGCATGCCGAAGGAGCCGAGGCGATCTTGCACCGTCGCGTCCGGCCCCGGGAGGAAGCTCGCCCGCACCCGCCAGGCAACCCGACCGAGACGGAGATCGAGGCTGGCCGGCTGGATCTGGTCCTCGCCGATCTCGACGACGCTCGTTATCTCGCGGCCGCGGATCATGGCGCGGATGTCCTGGGCTGGGAGGATGCCGGTCGCCCGCGCCGTCGCAGTTGCGCGCTCGTCGCCTTCGCCGCCGAACAGGCTGTCCGTCCCCCCGGTTCTTGACCCGTCGTCCACAGCCATGATCGCCCCCTCGTGCATCCACGAATACGCCAGTGTATCGGCCCGGCCCGCGCGCGCGTCAACGCCGGCTACCACCCGCTGCAATTGCGAATGATGTTTGCCCGCGCCCGCCGGCAGGCTAGAGTGCGGCCGCGTCCCGAGCTCCATGACCGACGACCGACCAGGAGGATCATTCCCGTGAGCGTCGCCAGCCGGCAGAAGCGCATCACCGTTCCGCAGATCCGGGCGATGAAGGGCGAGACGCCGATCGTCAGCCTGACCGCCTACACCTCGCTGACCGCGGTTCTGCTCGACGACAGCGTCGATCTCCTCCTCGTCGGCAACTCCCTCGGCATGGTCCTCTACGGCATGGACAGCACGCTCGGCGTGACGCTGGAGATGATGATCGCCCACGGCAAGGCGGTCATGCGCGGCTCGAAAAAGGCCTGCGTCATCGTCGATCTGCCCTTCGGCAGCTACCAGGAGTCGCGCGAGCAGGCCTTCCGCAACGCCGCCCAGGTGATGAAGGAGGTCGGCTGCTCCGGGGTCAAGCTCGAGGGCGGCACCGAGATGGCCGAGACGGTGCGCTTCCTCGCCGAGCGCGGCATTCCGGTGCTCGGCCATGTCGGGCTGCTGCCGCAATCGGTCAACACCGCCGGCGGCTTTCGCTCGCTCGGTCGCGGCGAAAAGGAGGCGGCCGACATCGTCGCCGACGCCCACGCCATTGCCGATGCCGGCGCCTTCGCCACCGTCATCGAAGGCACCGTCGAGCCGGTGGCGCGCGAGATCACGGCGCAGATCGCCATCCCCACCATCGGCATCGGCGCCTCGCCCGCGTGCGATGGCCAGATCCTGGTGACCGAAGACCTCGTCGGCCTGTTCTCCGACTTCAAGCCGAAGTTCGTCCGCCGCTATGCCGAACTCGGCGACGGGATTGCCGCCGCCGGCAAGGCCTATGCCGAGGACGTCCGCGCCCGCAAATTCCCAGGCCTCGAGCACTGCTTCGGCGTCAAGGCGAGCGCCAAGGCGCAATGAGCAAGCCGGATATGGCGGCGGGGGCGACCACGGCCGGGTGCGGCCTCGCCACAGTGCGCACCGTCGAGGCGCTGCGGGAGCGCGTGCGCGCATGGCGGAGCGAGGGGCGGACGCTGGCCCTGGTCCCGACCATGGGGGCGCTGCACGAGGGCCACCTGTCGCTGATCCGGCTCGCGCGTGGTCACGCCGATCGCGTCTGCGTCAGCCTGTTCGTCAACCCGACCCAGTTCGGGCCGAACGAGGATTTCGACCGCTACCCCCGCGACGAGGCCGCCGACGCGGCCAGGCTTGCCGCGGCCGGCGCCGATCTGCTGTTCGCGCCGGGTATGGATGGGGTCTACCCGCCCGGTCACCTCACTCGCGTTCATGTTCCGGTGCTGGGCGATGTGCTCGAAGGCGAGTTCCGCCCCGGATTTTTCGCCGGCGTCGCCACCATCGTGACCAAGCTCCTGCTCATGGCCCTGCCCGACGTGGCGGTGTTCGGCGCCAAGGACTATCAGCAGCTCCAGGTCATCCGCCGGCTGGTGGCCGACCTCGACATCCCGGTGCGGATCGTCTCGGGCGAGACGTGCGCGAGCCGGACGGGATGGCGCTGTCGTCGCGCAACGCCTATCTCGACGCGGCCGAGAGGCGGGTCGCGCCGGCCCTCCACTTGACGATCAGGGAGATCGCCTGCGCCGTCGCCGCCGGCGGGGCCGCACGCAGAGGCGGAGGCCGCTGGCGCGCGGCGTCTCGAAGGCGCCGGCTTCAGCAAGATCGACTACGTGGCGGTACGCGATGCCGAGACGCTGGCCGAGTGGGATGGACGGCCGCGGCCCGGCCAGGTTCTCGCCGCCGCCTGGCTTGGCCGGACCCGGCTGATCGACAACGTGCCGGTGCCGCCCGGCTGGCTGCCCGGTAGGATCGGCACAGACCGAACGCTTCTACGCTCAGCGGTCGGGAAGGTGCGGATCGCGGTCCCAGGGGAAGTCGATCCAGACATCCTGATCGACCTCGCGCAGGAACGTATCGACGAACGGCGCGACGCCGGCTTGACGTAGAGCGCGGCATAGTGGGCCTTGGGCGACTGGCGCCGGGCCTCCTCGGCAGTGGCGCCGCTGTCTGCGACGTCGTCGATGAGGAGCCAGCCCTCACCGTCGCCGATGTCCGCCGGCGCCGGCTTGACGATCTGCACCCGGCCCTTGATCTGTTGACGCAGCTTGCAAGGCAGATGGTGTGATGATGCGGATGCCAGAACCCGGGCGACGATGGCGGCCGGCGCAGGCCGCGCGGGTAATCGCGATCATTCCGGTCCACCGGCCGGGGGCTTCAGTCTGTCGGCCAGATCGGTCGCCTCGCGGTCGGTCTCATGCCACGAGCTGGCGTGAATTGCCCCGACGTCCGCACCAGCAGATCATGTCCAAGCTCCGCTTTCTCATCGGGTCCATCGCCGGCAGAAGTACAGCGACGCCAGCGGCGACCAACGGTTTTCGATCCGAAGGACGCAAGAGGACCTCTACCGCGCCTCACCGGACGTAGATGTGGACCTCGTTGACGGTGGAGATACGCTGGCGGCGGCCGAAACGGCGATGCGGCTCGCGGGCAGGCCCATCTCGCCAAGCGCCCGGGGGACGCCTCGGCGCTGCGCCGGCCTTGTTGCTCGACGGCGATCGCCGAGACCGCCCCGGTCCAGGGTGACCGCGACCACGTCGAAGGCCGCGTCCGGCCGGCGGTCGAGACCTTGCTGACCGCGTTGTAGAGGGCCTCCTTGTAGGCGACCTTGGGCCGGTCGAAGCGGATCACGACCAGCGGCCGGCGCAAGGCGAGCGCCGCTCCGGCGCGGCTGGCCGAAATCATCGAAGCGCCGACCGCGTGATCATGCCCTGGTTGGTGAAGCTGTTGCCGTAGATCTCGCCGTACGGTGCCGACGCGAGCAGGTTGAGGTTGCTGCGCTCGGAGGCGACGTACTGGTCTGGCGGCGGATATCCTGCCCGGATCTCGCCCAGCAGACGATCGATCAGGACCAGGGTCTGGTCGACTTCGTCCTGAAGGATGGCAAGCTGCGATGGTCCTCGTCGACCGCGCCGGAGACACCGAAGGTCGCCCACGTCGCCTCGGCGAGATAGGAGGCCAGGTCGGAGTGCCGTTGATCGAGTCACCGGGGTGTTGATGTCGATGACATCGTTGGCGAGCCGGTCGAGATCGCCTCGGCGGCGTTGAATTGCTGGATCGGGATCGGGTTGCCCGGCGTTGTTCCGACCTGCAGCCGGGGTTGATGCCGGCAATGGTGAGTGGTAGCGCTGGGAATCCTCGATTACCTGGGTCCGCACCCCCTGGAGGTGCTGGTTGCGGTCGGAATCGACGCCTGCAGCCGGCGCAGCTCGTCGCGCAGTTCAGTGACCTTGCGCCCGACGAGGTTCCCGTCGGAGCGCCCGGGGTCACCCCGGAGGCTCGAAGGTCGTGGCGCCGAGCGACGGAACGGCCTTGTCGGGCCGAAAGGTGCGGTCTAGGCAACGGCGCCGACGTTGCGCGGGGCGAGGATGAGCTGATCGGCACGGTCCCCGCCGTGGCGACCCCACTCGAAGGCGCGAACAACGGAGCTGCGGCCGGCGCGGCATCGGGACCGCCACGGAGCGGGCTGATCGACGGACGAGCAGGCCGCGACCGCCAGGATCGCGGCGGCAACGATGGGTGAGAACCTGATGCAAGACCATGAACCCCGTGTCCCTTGCCCTGTGGACCTTGCCTGGCGCGCACGCCGTAGAGCGCCCGCACCCTGGACTCGGGGCATCAGACGCTTCAGGGCATGAAGAAACGCTTAACCGAAAGGTTCGGGCGGATCAGACGAGCGCCAGCCGCCGCCCACCTCGGGCCGACGGGCCAGCAAATGCACGGTAAGGCGCGCTTATTTGCGCATGACGTCGGCATAGGTATTGAAGTTGCGGGTGTCCTGCCCGTCGCGCCCTTTTGGCGTGTCGGTTCTCTCAAGTCGCCGGCCCTCGACATCACCTCGACGCCGCCGCGCGTGAGCGTAACACCGGCTGGCCGCGCTCGCCGTCCCTCGGCACGCGGACATGGGCGATGCCCGCGGGCTGGTTTTTGACAAACGACGTCCCGCCGAGCCTCACGTTCAGCTCCGCCGGCGCCTTAGAACGGTGGTCACGTAGATAGCGTCCTGAACGTTGCCAGTGAAAACGAGCTTGTTGCCGTGCTCGACGCACTCGTCGCCCTTCGGCGCCGGCAAAATATTGGGATGCTGGCGGTAGGCCCAGTAGAGCCAATCGTGCTCTCCGGCTTCTGTATGCGAAACGCACGGATGGAAGAGCAAGCGGGAGGACTTATGGAAGCCGCATTGGGTCCAGGTGTCGATCCCAGTCTCAGGACACGCGGTATAAGGGCGCAAGAAGCAAGTGCAGCACAGACGCGCGCTGGTCTTCGGCAAGTCTCTTGTTCAACCGAGATCCGGATGGTCGGCGCCGACGCCATGGCTTCAAGAGAAGGCAGCAGAACGACTTGCGCCAACCTCTTCTTCCGCCGTCGGAGGAACGGTGCGGAGTTGGCCGACCATCATCAGCGATCCGCTGCGGCACTCGGTGAGGAGATTGCGGGACTTGACGCTTATCGATGGCAACTAGGCGATGATGCGCATAGACGGTGCCGCGCTTGCAGTATACACCCGTATGGGGTTAAAACACTTCTTGACGGCGGACATAAAACACATGAAAATTGAAGTACAAGGGGTCTTTCTTAGGGTGGTACAAGTGATGCTCAATCTCTCGCGCTTGTCTATGCTTGCGGCATTGGCCGCTTTTGGAATGACATCAACTCACAGTCTCGCTCAGGAAAGCACGGCGGCGCCGAAAAACGTGCTGACCAAGGGAGCAGTTACGATTTACACGGCGCCGGCCGAAGAACTGGCGGCGACCAGCCTCGCCGGTATCGCCGACGCGAAGCCCATGCCGCTGCCGCAGGCGGATATCGCGCCGGTGGGACCAACGGACGGAGATAAGGGGCCGCCGCGCCCCGGAAAGCCGGGCTTCAGCCCAGGCAAGATCGGAACCGGGAAACTTTCGGCCGTGGATGTTCCCGCAGCCGAAGATCAGCCCGGCGAGCTCGACGACGGCGTGGAGCCGCAGGAGTTCGGCACGTCGAACCACCCCTTCACCACGGCGCGCGTGGATACCAAGGCCAACAATGTTTCGAAGACTTACCCATACAGCGCGTCTGGAAAGCTCTACTTCATGGACGGAGCGGTGCAGTACGTCTGTTCCGCCTCCTTGATCAAGCGCGGCATTGTTGTCACCGCCGCCCACTGCGTCAACGACTACGGCAAGAAGCGGTTCTACACCAACTTCCAGTTCGTGCCTGCGAAATATAACGCAACTGCGCCGTTCGGCACCTGGAATGGCGGCTCGGTGTTCGTGATGACCGCTTACTACAATGGTACAGACGTCTGCGCGCAAGCGGGCGTCGTCTGCCGGAACGACGTTGCGGTGATCAGCATGGTCCCGCAGAAGGCCGCCTACCCGGGAACGAAAACCGGCTGGCTTGGCTATGGCTGGGACGGCTACGGCTTCAGCCCGACCACCTGTCGCTCATCAACCAGCTCGGCTATCCGGCCTCCCATGACGCCGGCAACATCATGCAGCGAACCAACTCGCAGGGCTTTGTCAGCACCGGCATGGCGGGCAACACGGTCTGGGGCCCCTGGGGTTACACCAGCGCCACCATCAATCAGCAGGGCGCCAGCCCGTTCAAGTCCACCGACATCGGCACGCTCATCAAGTCGATTTGCGCCGCCAGCGCCGCCGCCTGCAAGTAAGCGACCGCTCGCCCGCGTCCGTCGCGGTGCGCACGCCATGACTGACGCGGAGAAAGCCCGGCACTGCCGGGGTTTCTTTCTCCGAGGCGGTTCCGCGAGCCTGATGGAGCGGCAGCGCCGTGCGGTTTTTACAGATATGCCGCGGCGCTACCGATTTAAGGTCTTGCCGTCATACTTGAGCAGCGCCTATCCGGTTGCGCTGGAACCGCCATTTCTGTGCGCAAAGGCTAACCTGAGTGGCAATTGAACTCTCGTCTCGTGAGCGAAAGCACTTCGCCGGCCTCGAGTCCTTGCGCGGGCTCGCTGCACTGTGCGTTGTCCTTTACCACGTCACCTGGCTCAATCCGACTTCCGACCTCGGGCTTGTGCGCAACGGGCCGGTGATGGTCGACTTCTTTTTCGTCCTGTCGGGATTCGTCATCGCCCACGCCTACGGACACAAGATCCGCGGGGTTCGCGATCTGGCCGCCTTCATGTTCCTCCGCCTCGGCCGACTGTATCCGCTGCACATCGCGATGCTTCTTGTTTTTCTAGGCTTTGAGTTGCTCAAGCTGCACGGCGAAGCCGCGGCTTCCTATTCGGCCGCGACGCCCGCGTTTTCTGTCAATACACCCGAGGCCTTCATCGCCAATCTCTTCCTGGTCCAGGCCGTTGGTACGAAGTTCTGCTACACCTTCAACATTCCGGCCTGGAGCATCAGCGCCGAGCTTTACACCTACCTCCTCTTCGCCATGCTCAGCGTGCCGCGGGCGGCGGCCGACCGTCGCGGCGTCGTTTCGGCGGGCATCGCCGCCGCCGCCTTCATCGTTCTTGAAACGAGGCCCTTCGGCGACGCGGTGTGCGACTACACGTTAGTGCGCTGCCTGTTCGGCTTCTTCACCGGGGTTACGACCTACCGCATCTATGCCGGGATCGACGCCGCGAGGCGGGCCGATCTGGGCGGCGCCGCCGGTTGGCTGCAAGCGTTTCTCGTTGCGGCTTTGGTGGTTGCGCTGTCGCTTGGGCCAACGTCAGGTTACGATGCGGTATTCACGTTCGCCTTCGCGCCCCTGATCTTCGCTACAGCCATCGCGCGCGGCGGCCCGATCCAGTCCTTCTTGCACAGCCGTGCGTTACTGTGGCTGGGCCGGGTGTCCTTTTCGCTCTATCTCGTCCATTCGGCGCTCAACAGGATAATCGCCAAGATCCTGATGGGCCCCTTCGGCTTCGAGAGCCGGCTGCCGCTGAACGGCGAAGATCTGCAAATTCTGACCGATTGGCGTACCGGCGCGGTCGCTCTGACGATCTATCTTGTGCTTGTCATGGCCTCCTCGGCCGTGACCTACAGGTTCGTCGAGGTGACCGGCCGGCAGCTTAGCAAGCGCCTCGTGACCCGCTGGCGGGGACGCCGGGAGCCGGCGGAGCATGCGCCGCCGCACACGAAGCCGGCCTCGCCACGATTCGCCAAGGAGGGCCGGATTCCCTGACGCAATACCGGTGAACGATATCGGTGCGCCTGGTCCATTTCTCGATCAGCCCGAGCCCAAACAGGCCAATGGCGGTGGCCACCGCCGCGGCGATGTATAGCCCGAGCCCGCAGGCAATACCAACTCCGTCGACCAGCCAGACGCTGGCGCCGGTCGTTGCCCCGCGCAGGCGGTTCCGGCGCTGAAAGAGAGCGCCGACGCCGATCAGGCCGATCCCGGAGATGATGCCCTGAATGACTCGCGTCGGATCGAGATCGGGAAGTCCGATCTCCCGCGCACCTCCAGGAGGGTGAGAAGCACCGAGCCGGTTGCGACCAGGATCAGCGTGCGCAGGCCCATGGCCTTGCCGCCCATTTCACGGTCCAGCCCGCTCAGGCCACCGAGAAGGGCAGCCGGCGACCATCCTGACGACCATCTTCTGCTGGGTGACATAGGCCATGTCCCACGAGTGAAGACTGTCCATGACGTCTACCTCCATCCCGGCGGACGCTGACGCCCCACACGTCCGCGTCCTCCCTGCCTCTCCCGAACCGGATGGACGCGCCTTTGTCCGCGTCGCCGTTGCCGGCCGGTGACAGGTTGCATTTTACCGCTGGCCTCGATTACGGACAGCGGCTAAGCATGTGGCCCCTCGCGTAAGGAAGCCGAAAACGGCTGCCTTCGGCGGGCAGGTTTTTGTTTTTAGGGAGGGGATACACCATGAAGCATAGAAAATGGCTCTCCGCCGCGTTCGCCGCTGCCTTGCTGCTGCCGATTTCGGCGGCCGGCGTCTTGGCTGCGGATCAGATCGCGGTCGGTCAGCTTGTGGCGCAAACGGGAGCCACCGCGCCCGTTGCCAAGGTCTACGGGCAGGGCATCGCCGATGCTTTCGCTTTCATCAATCAGAATGGCGGCATCAACGGGAAGAAGATCAACCTTCAGACCGTCGACTACGGCTACGATCCGGCCAAGGCCATCGCCACCTACAAGGGCTGGAAGGAGAGCCTGAAGCCCGTCGCGATCCAGGGCTGGGGCACCGCCGACACCGAGGCGCTGATCGACCTGACCACCAAGGACAAGGTGGTTTTCATGTCCGGCTCGTCGTCGGGCCACCTGACCGATCCGACCGGACGCTCGCCGTGGACCAGCACGCCTGCACCGTTTAATTTCTTCTACGGACCGTCGTATTCGGACGGGTGCCGCGCCCTCGTGCAGTACGCCGCCGAGGCATGGAAGCGCACCGGCACGGCCCAGCGCGGGTCGACCTTCCTCGGCGATCTCTACCGGCCGAAGTTCGCCTACCTCGGCGACAACCACCCGTACCCGAACTCGCCTAAAGCGGCGTGCATCGAGTACGCTCGCGATCTCGGCTTCGAGATCGTGCCGCCGATCCGCTATTCGCTGACGCCTAGCGACTACTCCGCCCAGTGCCAGACGCTGAAACAGACCGGAGCGAACTTCGCGTTCCTTGCCAACACCTCCGAGTCCAACGTCCAGTTGCTCAAGGACTGCGCCAAGCTCGGCGTCGCCACCCAGTTCATGACCAATATCTACGGATGGGACGAAGAAGCCGGGCAGCAGGCCGGCGATGCCGGCAACGGCCTGGTCTGGGTCGTCAGCGTAGCCCGCTGGGGCGATGACGTGCCGGGGATGAAGACGGTTCAGGAGGTTTCGCAGGTGTCGAACACCAGCGGCGACGAGAAGCGGTCCGTCCACTACATCCGCGGCGTCTGCTCGGCCTTTCTGATGCGCGACGGAATGAAGACCGCCGCGGAGAAGGGCGCCGTCACCGGGGAGAACATCAAGGCGGCGTTCGAGCAGATGCGCGACCATGTCCCGGCGGGGCTTGAAGGCGTGTGCCTGCCGACGACGTGGACGTCAACGGATCATCGCGGCACCACAACGGTGATGCTGTACCGCAACGACTACAACTTCGGCACGGTCACACAGACCCGCGTCTATACCACAACCATCCCGCTGCGCCCGGACTGGCTCGGCTGGTAGGACTCGATCGACGGGCATAAAACCGGCCCGTTCGGCGCCGCGAGCAGGCGGCGCCGGTACCGGCCGAGGGGAGAGAGGTAGTTTGATATGAGCAACGTGAAAACAGCCACCGCGATGGCGCCCGCGCCCGCACAGGCGGCGGCACCGCAGACGCTGGCGATCGTCGATACGACCGCCAATCCGGCGCCGCTCGGCCTGTTGTGTTTCGGCCTGACGACGACGATGCTGAGCATGCACAACGCCGGTCTGTTCGGGCTCGATGCGATGATCCTGGCGATGGCCGTGTTCTACGGCGGCATTGCCCAGGTCTTCGCCGGGGTCTTCGAATGGCGCAAGAACAACACCTTCGCCGCAACCGCGTTCATCAGCTACGGGTTCTTCTGGCTGACGCTGGCCGGCATCATCACCTTCCCCAAGATGGGCCTCGCCGAACGGCCGAGCGAGGTGGCGATGGCGAGCTACCTCGGCATCTGGGGCCTGTTGTCGTTCGTCATGTTCATCGGCACGTTCCGGCTCAACCGCGCGCTGCAGGTGGTGTTTTTCCTGCTGGTCGTCGCCTTCGCCCTGCTCTCCATCGGCGATCTCATCGGCAGCCCGGCGCTGACGAGACTGGCCGGCTGGGAAGGGATTGTCCTCGGCCTCAGCGCCATCTACACCGGCCTCGCCCAGGTCATCAACGAGGTCTACGGCCGGGTTCTGATGCCGCTCGGTCCGGTCAAGAAGTAGGCCGCGCATCCGCGCCACGGCTCAGAGGCGGGCACCCGCAAGGCGCCCGCCTTTTTGTTTGGCGAATGTCCGCCCAGAACAACTGCTTTCGGAGGGGTATCGTCCGAAAGCGGAAGCTGATCGATCGTTAGCGATCGGCATCTCATCTGCGACCATCCTGGCACAGGATGCTCTACTGCGCGGCGGTACAGGCCTCCGGCACCCGCCCGCCGGGCGGTCCGGCGAAGGCGCAATTGTCAAGGTATTCGACAAAGCGCTTTCGCATTGCCGTTCCCTGCAGCGCCTGAATGTGGCTGGCGCCGGGAACCACCCAGAGCGCCTTCGGCGGCATGGCCGCAACGTAAAGATCCTGCGCGTGGCTCGGCGAGACGATGCGATCCGCCGCGCCATGGATGATCAGCACCGGGGTCGGCGAAATGTCGCCGATGTCGTCCTCCGGGTGGTAGTCGTCGTTAATCGTGTACGAGAGCGGGATCTGCAACGGCCACGTCGGCCAGAACTCGCTCAGCTTCTCCTGTGCGATCCGGCGATAGCTGGAAAATGCGCCTTCGACGATCAGGGCCCGCATCTGCTCGCGACGCGGCCAGCGGGCCAACGCGGAGATGGCGATGCTGCCGCCGATGCTTTGGCCGAAAACCGCGACGCGTTTTGGATCGACCCCCTGGAGCGTGAAGACTTCATCGAACGCGGCCATGGTGTCGAGGTGCAAGCCGTCAAGCGTCGGCTCTCCCTCTGAGGTTCCGAAACCCCGATAGTCGAACAGAAAGACGTTGAAGCCGGCGCCGGGCAACCAGGCGACGCTGGCGATGTGCGTGCTGATGTTCTCGGCGTTGCCATGGACGAAGGCGATCGTCCCGCGCACCGGGCCGACCGCCGGAAGAAACCAGCCGTCAAGCCGGGTTCCATCGGCCGCGCTGAACGCGACCTCGCGGTAGGTCAGGCCGATGACATCCGGCGTGATGACGTGATCGGAGGTCGGATAGAACAGCAGGCTGGTGCAGCCGGTGGCGACGACACAGAGGAGCAGAAGCGCGATCAGGCGCAGGCGGCGCATCAAAAGTACCATTGCAGGCTGGACATCCACTCGGCGAAGGCGTCGCCGCCATCATTGCGGACTCCGGCATCGAGGCGCAACGACAGGTTTCGTCCGAGTCGGAAGCCCTGGCTGAGCTGGACGCCGTAGCGATCCCCAATCCTGTCGCTGCCGGCGACGGCCTGCCACCGCCCTTCCAGCCGGGTCGTCCACCACGGGGCGATCGGCCACGACAGCCCGATCTCAGGGCCCAGCCCGGCGATGCGGGCCTCCGGCCAGTCGCGATCGGCGAAGAGGCTGGCCCCCACCAGCGTCGAAACGGTGGCGCCGTCGCCGAGCGACCATGTTCCGCCGGCGCCGCCTTCGACGATCCCGACGAGCCAGCCTGCGTCGCCCGCATCCTCGCGAAACCGCTCGAACCCGACCTTCGCCCGCCAGGAGATGGGCTGAAAGAAATTGTCGCGCACCGCCATGGACTTGATGCCGGCCACGGTGAAATCCTCCAGCCTCGGCAGGTCGTCGTCGAGGTAGTAGCGGGCGCGAACGCCAAGAATTTCGATTTCGGCGCCGGGCGGATACCCCGCCGGCGGATCGACAAGGTCATGATAGGCCGGGCGCAGGCCGAGCTCGACGAACGGGTTGGACCCCGTCATGCCAACGCTGAGGTTCACTCGCACGGATTCGTGCCCCTCGTCGGGCCGAACCGCCGGCGCCTTGACGGCACGCGGGTTCAGGCCCGCAGGTCCCGGCAGCGCCGCCCGGGCCTGCAGCAGCCGGAGCGATCGAGGGGCGACGACGTCGCGGCCCACCTCGCCGGTATTGAGCTGGTACTGCAAGAGGCTCTGGGCGAGATCGAGGATCCGGGCCCGGTCCTCCGGCCCCTGCCCGCCCGCGACGACGGTCTGCGGCTCGACTTCGCCCTTGGCAAGCGCAAGGGCGAGCTGCTGATCGCCTGCGGAGAGGTGGTCGCGCAAGTTCCTGACCTGGGTCATGCCCGACGGGCGGTAGACGACGCGCTTGAGCAGACCCTGGTCACGGAGGATCGACCGCACCGTATCGACCGGGATGGCGTACAGCCAGAGACCGCGCTTCAGATCGAGATCCGGCCGCGCCGTGTTGATCAGCGACAACAGCAGGTACGAGCAGTTCGTGCTCAGGAAGTAGTAGTCGACATACTGATCGCGAAGCTCCCACAGGTTTTCCAGCATCCTGCGGATCTGGTCGGGCTCGAGATTGAGCTGGTACTCCCAGATATCCCGGTTCTCGATGTCGCTGTACTGGTTGACCTTCTCGTAATAGGGCAGGACCGAGAAAAAGCCGCGGTAGCCGCCGGCCAGGCCCTTGACCGCGAAGAGGGCGCCGCCGTCCGGTCCCGTGTCGGCTGCGAAATTGACGGCAAATGAAAGCAGCCGGGTCTGCTCGCTCTGATGGGGCCGGTCGATGCGCAGGAGCGTGTGCCCGAACATCGAGGAGGGCTGGTTGAGATAGGCCGATGGATACGCGAGCGTGATCTGCCCCGGATCGAGGGTCCGGTACCAGTCCTCGAACTCAGGGCAGGACTGTTCGGGGAGGCGGGCCGGATCGAAACCGAGCTCCTGTTTCAGCCAGTGATAGCGAGCGATGCGCATACACTGCGCTGACCGGTCGGGGCCCTCCGGCGGCGACGGTTCGAAGAAGCTGGCGAGAGTCGCTTCGAGTTCGGCCCGCGGGTCGGTCTTGCCCTCGGGCGCGGCAAAAAACGAAGCGCTGTCGATCACACTCGAGACGCCACCCAGCAGTCGCGGCTCATAGTGAAGCAGGGTCTGCCATTCCCGGCGCTCGGCAAGGTCCGCGGCCTGGGCGCGCGCGATCAGCTCATCGAGATAGCCTCGCCCGGTGACGGCCCCGATGACGTCCCCGGCGCCAACCTCTGAGGCACCCAAAGCGACGCGCCAGGGACTGATAACGCTGAGAGCGATGAGGATCGCGGCAAGTGCCGAGGAAAGACGCGGGCGCAGCATCTACCGACCGTGGCCTGAGCCCGGCTTTTTGCAAGAGAAAGGACCGTTTCGGCCGGCGCAGCGTTCCGAAGCGGCAAGACACGGCCCGCGGCCGGACCAGCCCTCAGGACCGGCCCGGCTTGCAAGGGGATCAGCTAGGAAAGGGTGTAACGCTTAAGCGCCGGATCTTCGGCCAGAACGGCGTTCAACGAGGCAGCAACGTCCGCGGCGGTAACCGAATCGGACGGGACGATTCGCGAGAAGTTACGCTGCGTCGCACTGAAGAAGGCACCCTGATCGCCCTTGTCGATGCCGATCAGGTCGGCGACCGAGGCCAGGGTCTCGCCCTGTCCGACGGACATGTCCTGAACCAGCCGGTCCATATTGGGGCCGATGAACTGGGCGAGTTCGTCGGGGCGGTAGACACGGCCGCCACGGGCGCATCCGGAGGTGCCTGAGGTGATGCCGAAGGTCTGGGTGCCGAAGGTGCCGTTGGTGGTGGCGGCAAGGATCTGCCCGCCTTGGCCGGACTGGCCTTCCCAGACGATCGTCCCGAGGCCGCAGCCGACATTGTTGGGGTCTCTTTCGGCGGCGTTGGCCGTCGCCGTGACCGTCGTAAAGAGCGCCGCGGCCGCGGCCGCATACATGAACTTATGCATCATATCCCTCCCAACTCGTTAAACGCATGGTAACTGAGAGCAAATCTCGATCCGCGGGCCGAGGTTATGTCTCGCTCCTCGCGCTTGTCAAGCTGACGTAACTGCGAGCCTGCTCATTGTTAAGGCCATGTGGCTACTGCGATCTCTTCGCCGTGGCGCCAGCGGACGATGGCAGCGGCGGCATCGCGGCCGAGCCGGCCTGCCGTATCCTCCATCGACATCGGCGACCAGTGCCCGCTTAGACCGCTTGGGCCCATTTCGTCGCTCGCCACGGTGAATGAGGCGCGCACCTCCCCTTCGCCGTCACGAAGTTCGAATGCGCCGGCAAGGTGAGGGCGGCCGATGCCGCTGCCAAGGACGAAGCGCCAAGCCTCGCTGCCACGGTCGGCGTCGGTGATGACGCCGGCGAGCAGCAGCGCCGACCCGTCGTCGACGTGACCGTCGCGATCGTAGATGACGCTGAACGCGTCGGCGCGGACAAGTCGATCGATCAGTGCGTCGCGCAGGAAACGGGCCCAGCGTCGGGCTTCCGGATCATCGGCGGTGACCTCGCCGACGATCAGGACGGTCGGTTGCACCGGCGGCAACTTCACCAGCGTCGGCGTCAGGGTCGACGTCGGCTCCAGAATCGAGACGCAGCCTGAGAGCCAGCAAGCGGCCAGAAGCACCAGCGCAACCCATAACGATATCCACGGCGCGCGGATGTGAGGCTTCGCCGGACGATCCATTGCTGCGTTAACCCGCATGGGTTAAAATCGCACCTTATCCTACCGCTCTCGGATCCGCCAGCCTTTCGGCCCCTCCGCCGTCTGCCCGCAATCGGAGTGACCGGGGGTCGTTCGCGGTCTAGGCCCGCGACCGGAACCCGAGAGGAACACTCGCGGGCGCGCCGGTCGCTCCTACACCACCAGATGGGACGTCACCTTTGACGTCTTCGGGAACCCAGTGGCGGGCTCGGGATCGAATCTTACGTTCTGTTTCTCGGCAATCGCGCAGTCGCGGGCGCTTTCCTCATCGTCGGCGGAACCGCTCGCGTAGATCGTCCAGCGATGATCGAAGTGGTGGATCATCTTGGCCTCGTAGAGCGGTGGTGGATCATCTTGGCCTCGTAGAGCGGCACACGCCGCTCCGCGCCATCGCCGTTATCGGGCACCCAGTCGGCCCCGTCGCGCGACCAGCCTTACGCGGCCATCACCGGCGGCGTGCGGAACAGGGGCAATTCGTTCGACATGTCGAACATGCGCTGGAACGTGATCCCCCACGGGTTCACGTCGCCGCCCTGGTGGGCGGGGCGCTCCTCGATCAGCACCGGCGCCCGGTCGTAGGGCTTCGCCGTCAGCTCCGCGTCAGCGCGCGAGCCGCTTTCTGGCGACCAAATCGCCGAAGAACGCGGAGGTGGAGCTGTCGGTGGCGATCCCCGTCGGCACGATCACGCCGGCGCGGCCCGGCGGCGGCGGGCGCATCCCGCCGCTGTCGGCGATGATCGGGGCGATGCTTCTCACCGGGTCCATCGGTTTCGGCGCCCGCGCCAGCCGGGAGAAGAGTTCCGCGAACAGCGCATAGGTGTTGACGTCGCCGGTTCCGGTCAGCGGGTAGCGCCCGGAGTTGCGGGCGAACTCGGTAGATAGCGCTTGCGCCTATCTCGAGCTGCCGAACAGGTCGTTGATCCGCTTGGACTGCAGCCGCCATTCGTCGGTGGCCATGAAGCGTTCGGTCTCAGCGAGCATTCCGGGGATCGCGCTGCAGTCGTCCATGGAGTAGGTCTGGGCGAGCTGTGGATTGACCCGGATGTAGTTGTCCGTGCCAAGCAGGAGCCGCGAGGTGAAGTCGTTGATCTGGCTCGTTCCGTCGAAGACGGTCGAGACCAGCGGGAAGGCGGGGGCGCCGTCGTCCTGGCGCGGGCGCAGCCACCCGAGGACGCCGTAGGGGAAGCGCGCGTCCGGCGGTGGATAGCTGTTCGCCGAGAAGCCAGTACCGATCGACAGCAGATAGACCCGCGACAGCGGGACGCTCTCGGCGATCCGGGAGCCGATCAGCGCGGCCAACGCCGCGGTGCTTGGGTTGTTGGCGAATACGCCGCCGTCGATGAAGGCGTTGCCGCCCGGCACGCGAGACACGTCGTGGGCGGGAAAATAGACCGGCGCCGCGGCGCTGGCCATGATCGCGTCGATGACCGTGGTGTCCGGAAAGCCGGGCATCCAGTCGAGGTCCGGAAGGTTATTGAACAGGCGTGCCCGCCACTCCTTCTTCCCAGAAGGCGTGACGGCTCTGAGCTGGAAGCTCGGGGCGACGACGCGCTTGCGGCGTTGCGTCCACACTTCTGCGAGCGTCATGTCGGGGACGTACTGGGTCAGCAGCTGCTGTAGCCCCTCGCTCCGGTATTTCGGGAACAACAGCAGCGGGGCCAGCTCGCGCAGTCGCTCGGCGAGAGCCGGGTCCAATTCCTGTGCCGCCGATTCCAGCGCGCCGCGCGTTGCTTGCACCCCGCTCTCGACATCCTCGCTCAGCCGGTCCCGGTCCGCTTGCGGCAGATAGGGCTGGAAGATCTGCGAGCAGGCTTGTTCGGAGCTGTAGAGATCGAAAATCTTATCGATGGAAACCCCGCTGGCGAGACCGAGCGCGATGATGCTGCCGGTCGAGGTCCCGGCGAACAGATCGATGTTGTCGAGGACGCTCCTGTCCAGGCTCTGCAGGAGCTTTGCGGTGATCACCCCGAAAATGCCGCCGCCATCGCACGCCAGAATTCTGTAGCTCGTCCCGGCCATCGCTCGCTCTCCCTTGTCGTCTTGCTGGCGATTGTACGCTTCCGCCCTTACCGCGAATACCAGCACGCACGGCGGTGCGAAGATCTCAGCTTGCGTCGTGGCGGAGGATCCACTGTTTCGGCGCGACTGATCGCGGGGCCGCTCACCGACGGCCAACTTCGATGCTTTGGTCTCGTTCACTTTCAACGTGGGCGCGGGCGTCCTCCTCAACCTCGCCCGTCGCAATCTGCATGACGCGTACTGAGTTGCCGATCACGTCAGCCGCCGCCTTGGGATCTGCATCGTGGCTCTCCAACAGTGATCCTGTACCGCCAACGGTTTGCCTCGCCCCCGATGGCAGGAGATACGTTAGAGAATACATGTGCGATGGTCGAGTCTCTTGCCGAAGCATCAGTGTTCCGTTGTATGATCCTGAAACTGTCGAAGTTGAAAGACTTGAAAGATTTGGCACGAAATGACAAGATTTTCTGCCGGATTACATCTTCCTTGCGATATGCGCTGGTGAATATGAGGAAGGTCGTGCGGGCGATCCGAAACGTGGCAGATGAATCAGGCTCAGTTGTCAAGCGGCAGGCTTTAATTGCCGCGGCCCTGCTGTCGGCGGTGGTGTCGCGGAAGTGGTTGGAATTTGAAGGTGGCGTAATCTCCGGGTTGTTTTGGACCCAAGGCCGGCGTTGTAGCGCCGGGAGGAGATCACGCCATGAGGACGAATAGCACGACGCCTGCAGACGAGACGACGCTGTTTCTGGGGGATGGTTGGTCGGATCCGCTCGAGGCGGGTATTCGCGATCGGATCCGGGATTTCATCGAGGAGCTGATCGAGGAGGAGCTGGCCGCGGCGTTGGGACGAGGACGCTACGAACGCCGGCGCCACGATGACGACGCCCCAGGCGTCGATGCGAGCGATGCCGCGCTGCTTTCCGGTCACCGGCACGGCCATCGCGAGCGCCAGCTCGTCGGCTCCTTTGGCCCGGTCGAGATCACCGTCCCGCGGGCGCGCGTAACCGCTGACGGCAGGACCGATGAGTGGAAGAGCAAGGTGTTGCCCCGCTACGCCCGGATGACCCGCCAGGTGGAAGCGCTGATTGCCGGCACCTACCTCGCCGGGACGAACACCCGGCGGGTGCGCCGGGCCCTGGCGGCGCTGTTCAAGGGCGCGATCGGCAAGGACACGGTCAGCCGGGTCTGGCGCCGGGTGAAAACCGATTGGGAAGCCTGGTAGAAGCGCTCGGAGGACATTGTTCGACTGATCCTCGACGGCACCGTCGTGCGCGTCCGGCTCGACAAGAAGGCGACGTCGATCTCGCTGCTGGTCGTCCTCGGCGTCCGTCGTGACGGCCAGAAGGTGCTGCTGGCGGTGAAGAACATGGGTGGCGAGAGCGAGGCCGCCTGGCGGACGCTGCTCGACGATCTGGTTGCCCGCGGGCTGAAGACCCCTGAGTTTCTGATCATCGACGGCGGCGCCGGACTTGAGAAGGCCCTGGCGGCGTTATGGCCCGAGGTGCCGACCCAGCGGTGCACGGTTCACAAGCACCGCAACCCGCTGGCCCACGCCCCCGATCACCTGCACGAAGAGGTCTCGGCCGACTATACCGACATGATCTACGCCGAGAGCGCGAACGAGATCGAACAGCGGCGCAAGGCCTTCCTGCGCAAGTGGCGGCTGAAGTGCCGGGGCGTCGCCGACAGCCTGGAGGAAGCCGGTGAGCAGCTGTTCACCTTCACCCGCCTGCCGTCCAGCCAGTGGCGCTCGGCGCGGACCTCCAATGCCGTGGAACGGCTGCACGAGGAGTTCAAGCGGCGGATCAAAACCCAGACCGTGCTGCCGTCGCCGGAGACCGCGGCCATGCTGTTCTGGGCGCTGCTCGCATCCGGGCAGATCACCATGCGCAAGGTCAATGGCTGGCAAACCCTTGCCACCAAGCCGACCGACCCGGTCATTGATCTTGCTGCCTAACCCGTTAACCTCAAGCCCCTGGAGACCGCGCCGCCGGCAATTCCAACATCATTCGAGACGGCACCCTGTCGGCGCTGGCAGCGCCTGAATTGGCTTTCGCAGCCGAGACAGGCGATACAGCCGCTTTGGCGAAGGCGGCGCAGAACCCGATCGCCGATATGATCAGCCTGCCGTTCCAGAACAATACGTTCTTCGGAGTGGGCACCGACGGCGACACGGCCAATGTCCTTAACATCCAACCGGTATATCCGGTCAGCCTCGGCGACTGGAACGTCATTCTACGCACCATCGTTCCCCTGGTCTACGTGCCGGACCTCACGGCCGGGCTGGCGGAGCTCCCAAGTCAGGATCGCGAGGGAAGCAAATTCGGTCTCGGCGACATCAACTTCTCGGCCTATGTGTCGCCGGCTTCATCGGGCGAGGCTGACCTGGGGGATCGGTCCCTCGATCACCTTCGAATTCGGCGACGTCGCGAGAAACCGGGTCGGGCAAGTACAGCGCCGGGCCCGCGGCCGTCGTCGTTTACACGCCCAAGCCGTGGGTCGTCGGCACGCTGGTCCGCCAGTTGTGGTCCTTCGCCGGCAACTCAAGCCGCGACACCGTCAGTCAGCTCCTCGTCCAGCCGTTCGTGAACTACAACTTCGGCGAAGGCTGGTACGCGGTCAGCGCCCCGATCATAACCGCGAACTGGGAAGCGAGAACGTTCGGCGGACACCTGGCAGGTGCCGATTGGCGGCGGTTTCGGGAAAATTTTAAAAATTGGCGCCCAACCGATGAACGTGAGCCTCCAGGGCTACCGCATGATCGAAAGCCGAAGATACGGACCCGACTGGCAAGCACGGTTCCAGGTGCAGTTCCTGTTTCCGAAGTAGGGCGAAGCACGAAAGTTGCCGCTCGCCTCAAAATCATTGCCGACTTTTGCCGGTTGGTGCGAGAGTAAGCTGCCGGAAGTGGCAGAGGTAGTGGCGGAAAGCCTGATTTGCGGCTGAAGCACGAGTGAGCGAAATCATTCAGGAGGGAAGAGAACAATGAAGTACGCGATCACCGTCGTCTCTGCTGCCATTATGCTCAGCAGCTGTGTCGCCCAGAAAGAGGCGAAAGAAGTGAAAGCGGCCGAAGTGGCTCCGGTGAACTGCGCTACGGCGGAGGGCGATATGCGCATGCTCCGATCCGAGAAAGCGAATGTCGAGGAGCGCATCGCCGAAGGCGTCGCCTCGATCGTGCCGGTCGGCTTCCTGATCGGCGTCGCGACACAGACCGAAGGCGACAGAATTGACATGGCCATCGGTGACTACAACCAAATTCTCAGCAAAGAGATCGCCAAGATCAAAAATAAGTGCAAGGTGAAGTAGTCGGATTGACATAACACAATGGTCGCTGATTCCGATCAAATACTCTTCAATTCGATAATGGCCACTGGTTGAGAACTCCGGCGCGCAAAGAGCGGCCGGGAAAAAACCACAAGACGTGGCGTGGCGGGGGAGAACGGGGAGATGCGCGGCAGTCGAAGCCTTGCTGCGGTCGTAGGCGTTGTCGCGGCGGGCTTGGCCATCCCGGCCCAGGGGGCGGGGCTTTTCCTCACCGAGATGGGGACGCCCGATCTTGGCACCGCGGCAGCGGGACGAGCGGCAACGGCGGACAATGCGGCAACGGCGTTCGGCAATCCGGCCGGAATGACCCGGCTCGATCAATCGCAAATGCTGATCGGCATCCAGCCAGCGTATGGCGTCAGTCACTTCGACAGAGACGGCGACACCACCATATCGGGCGGTAACGGCGGAAATGCGCTCGGGTTCATTCCGGGGCTGGGAGCCTACTTCGTCTACAGTGCCTCGCCCGATGTCAAGTTCGGGCTCTCCCTCGGATCCAACTTCGGCCTTTCCGCCCAGTACCAGAGCAACTGGTCCGGCCGCTATTACAGCCTGAAGTCCGAGCTGGTCACCCTCGGCGCCTTCCCGGTCGCCGCCTACCGGATCAACCGCTGGCTGTCGATCGGCGCCGGCGCGCAGATCATCTACGGCAAGCTGGACTCGAAGACGGGCATCAACGACGTGCTCGATGGCGGCGACGCCAGCATCTCGCTCAACTCCACCGACGTCGGCTACGGCGGCATGGCCGGCGTCCTCATCGAACCGGTCGAAGGCACACGCTTCGGCGTCACCTACCAGTCACAGGTCAAGCTCGACTTGAAGGACCGGCCTAAAACCAACAACCTCGGCCCGCTCCTCTCAGACGCACTGGACGTGTCGGGGTTGAGCGGAGCCAAGGTCGATCTGGGCCTGACCATTCCCAACCAGGTCATGGTCAGCGGCTACCACGACATTACCGATACCATTGCCATCGTCGGCAACATCGTCTGGCAGCAATGGAGCCAGTTCGGGCAACCGACCCTGGAGGTTACGTCGACCACCAGCGGCAGCGCCACCACCGACCTGGACTATAACGATACCTGGGGATTCTCTATCGGCGGCCGGTACCGCTTCGCGCCGGACTGGCTCTGGTCGGTGGGCGTTGCCTACGACACCTCGCCGATGTCGAAGAGCCAGCGGGGCCCGGCGATGCCGCTCGACCGGCAGATCCGCGTCGGCACCGGCCTCCAGTATGCTCTGAACGAGCGCGCTACGGTGGGGGTCGCCTACGAGTACCTGAATCTCGGCGATGCCGACCTAAGTCGCAGCAAGCCCCTCGCCGGCACCCTCCAGGGAGACTACTCCAGCAATGAGATCCATTTCTTCAACGCAACACTTAACTGGACATTTTAACTGGCTGGCGCAATGAATACAACAATGATCGGGGTTCTGTGCTGTCGGTCAGATCCGCAGCCGGTACTCGATGTCGGTCTTCTTCTTTTTGAATCGCGCTCCGACCCAGAGTCCGCTCTCGTCATAGGCGACATCGCCATTCAGGACGCTGGAGATGCGATAGAGCGTGACCGCACGGGGCTCACCGCCGACCGGCCAGGTCGTGCGCTCGCGACTGTGGATGACCTGCTCCTCGATCGTGCCTTTCTGCGGATCGAGGACGACATCCTGCGCCATGATCCGCGGCGTCCAGAAGCTGCCGACCATGATGCCGGCGGGCGCGACGACGACGCCCTTGCGCCCCTTGACCTCAAACCCGGCCTTTGTCGCCCGGCCGACCACCTTTTCGCTCCGCTCATCGCCCTTCGTGGTGCTGGCGAAGGCGGTCAGGCGGTCATGGTTCCAGGTTTCGAGGCCACTGTGGCGGTAGGTATATAGCGACAGGCCGAGGACGCTGACATCGATGTCGACCTCGCTCCGGACGGTGAACGCGTCGGCGGAGCCTTCGATCTTGACCTCGTGGCTGCCGATGACCCGATCCAGGCCAAGGACATCGAAGATCAGCCGACGCTGCGGAACGGTTGCAAGGAGCGATGGCTGCGCGGCCCATGCCGGTTTCGCGGCAAGGAGGAGCCCCCCGGCACCCATACGGCCGAGAGCGCGGCGGCTTAGGATCAGGAAAGGCGCCAAGGGATGTCAGCGACCAGGACTTGTCCGGGCTTTACGCAGACGCGCCTCGATCTGGTTGATCTTGTCCAAGTTCTCGCCAAGGATGTCTTTGCCCTTTTTCGCGTGCTCGGTCAGAGCGTCGTCCTTCTTGGCCCGCGTTTGCATTGTATAGATGGCGATGAGTTTTTCGTGCAGGCCATGCTGCTCGATAACGTAGGCCAGGTCGAACTCATCGCCGCTCATCTGCAGCCGGTGCAGCCGGTTCTCGCCGTGCGGAGCCTCGCCTTCGCTGGCGTCGATCCCCGCTGCCTGTGCGGCCTGTTCCAGATCCTTGGTCAGGTCGGCATACTGCCGCGCCATTTGCTTCGACAGGTCGACAAGATCGGCGTCTTGCCCCTTGTCGGCGCCAAGCTTGCTCATCTCCGTCAGCGGCGCCAACAGCGAGTGGGCTTGGTACGCGAACTCCTGCTCATGATCGCCGACCCCCGGAAGCTTCGGGTCGAGCTGCCGCTCCTGCCCGCTCGGCGCAGACTTGTTCCCGCCCGTCGCGTCACTCGCGGCATGGCCTTGGATCGGCCCGGCCGCCGCAACGGCCAGACCCATCGTCACCGCCAGGATCGTGCGCTTCATAACGACCTCCGTTTCTGTTCGGCATAGCAACGAAGCCGATGGGCTTTGTGTTCCCGCTTTCGGATCGCGACTTCCCTAAATCGCCGCGGAGGCCTAGCAGCGCACGCAGTCTGCGCCAAAGGCCGCGACCGGAGGCCTCGGTGCTGGACCCGGAAACTGTCGTGGTGGCGACGCCAGTGAGGAGAGCGGCGATGTCGGGGGGCAGCGAGGTCGGCACGTGACCATTCGGGGTCAGCTTGTCGATGACCTTCGGCGCAAGGAAGGCAAGTGCCGGGGCGACCGCCGATGGCGCCAGGCCGACCTTGGAGGCCATACGACTGATGAAGTCGCTTCCCAGAGCGGACTCAAGCCGGGCGGACGTAATCGGCTCGTTTTCGCCCTGGCCAATCCACGATTCGACGATACTGCCAGATCCGCAGTCCGCAATCGGTCGAGAAAACCTCCCAGGCCGCCGCTCTTCTCGCTGGTAACGGTTCGCAGGAATTCCATGACCAGCGCACCGGAGCGGCCACCGAGCTGGCATGTCTCGTGCAGTTCGCGGACCGTTTTCTCGAAAAACGCCATTGCAACCGCCACGGCCTCGTCGGCTCCCGATGATGCTCAACGCAATAGCAATAGTACCCCGCCATGGCCCTTGGCTACACCTCGGGTAATCCCGGCTACGAAGGGCCTTTGTCGCCTCCAGCCGTCTTGTAATTGCGGCCCTATCCGATATGAGCGGAACCTTCGGCCCATCTTGCGCGTTTGGTCGGAGCAGGCGGACCCCATCGCCAAGAATCGCCGCTGCTGGCTTGGTCCTGCGCAGCAACCGGAGACTCCCGAATGACCGGACCGTTCGGCCATAGCATGCCACGGTCTCCAAATGCCCACGGCGCCTCACCGAGACTTGGTCTCGGCGGCGTACTTGCGATTGCCGGCGTGGCTCTTGCCGCGGCCGTCGTCGTTGGCGCACGCGCCCGACGATCATACGCCGGTCGGGTGGCGACGCCGCCGGCGGCGCCGGAAGCCAGATTGGCGGCGCGCCGGGTCCGCGACGGCGCGGCTATCCTCGGCACCAGCGTGCTCCTCGACAGCGCGATGGAGCACTATCGCGGCGGCTTTCACAACGCGGCGATGTATGTCGCGCCGGCCACCGCCGCCGTCTCGATCGCCGCTGCGCTTTCCGAACCCCGCCGGGAGCGCCTGGAAACCCTGCCGCGGATCGGGCACGGCCTCAGCGCTGCGGTCGGCTTCGCCGGGCTCGGCTTTCACATCTACAATGTCGCCAAGCGCCCGGGCGGTTTCAGCTGGAACAGCCTCTTCTACGCGGCGCCGTTGGGCGCACCGGGCGCGTTGGTCCTTTCAGGACTGCTCGGCCTTGCTTCAGAAGCTCCGACCGCGCTCGGTCGTGAGCGGCATCGCGATGACGGGCATCGAACGGTGCGTTACGGCGAAGAAGGTCGCTTTCTTGCGTCCGTCGCGGGCGCTTCCCTTCTCGCGGAGACGGCCGAGGTCTGGCTGCTACACTTCCGCGGCGCGTTCCACAACCCCGCCATGTACCTTCCGGTGAGCGTCCCGCCGGCGGCGGCGCTCGCCCTTTTCGCCCAGGCGATCTCCCCCCGGCCCGGCAGTCGCGCACTCGCGCGACAGATCCTGCGGGCCACGGCGGCGCTGGGTTTCATCGGGACCGGCTTTCACATCTACGGCGTCCAGCGCAACATGGGCGGCTGGCGGAACTGGCGACAGAACGCGCTCGCCGGGCCGCCCACCCCGGCGCCGATCAGCTTCACCGGCCTTGCGCTGGCCGGGCTCGCCGCGCTCGATCTCATCGACGCCGCAGGGAGGCCCAACCGGTGAGCACGCCGTTCCGAACCCCGTACCCGACCTACAACGTCCTCGACAAGTGGGACAGCCCCTCCTTCAACGACCAGACCCGGGAGGTCATCGCCCGCCGCCTCGACCAGGTGCCGCCGCGCCGCTTCTTCGACGCCATCCAGTGGGCAACGCTGACGGCGGTGTGCGACCGGGTCATTCCACAGCCGGAGCGCCGCCGCGACGAGCGCGTGCCGATTGCGCCATGGCTGGACGCGGCCCTTTGCGAGCAGCGCGGCAACGGGACGCGCTATGTCGACATGCCGACGGATCGCGTGGCCTGGAAGCAGGGCCTCGACGCGATCAACGCCGAGGCCTGCGTTCGCCATGGCCTACAATTCGCGGCGCTTTCTCCAGGCGCGCAGGACGCGATCCTGGAGGCTGTCGACGACGGCGAAACCCGCGCCGACGAAGTCTGGGCCGGGTTGCCGCCGAAGCGCTTCTTCCGCCATCTCGTCCTGAAGGAGATCGTCAAAATCTACTACGTCCACCCGACTGCCATGAGCGAGATCGGCTATGGCGGACCGGCCTCGCCACGCGGTTATGTCCGGCTCGGCGTCGACGCGATCGACTCCTGGGAGGCGCCGCGAGGAGAGTGGTCCGGGGAGCGCGAAAAATGACGCGACCGATTGGCACCGCCAGTCATGGGGCAGAAGCCAGGCCGCGCGCGGTGGACGGTCGAGCGCCGGATGTCTTCAGCCGCGACGGGACGGTTGCGATGCGCGAATACCGGGACACCGACGAGGTGGACTTCGCCATCGTCGGAACCGGCTGCGGCGGCGGCGTGTTGGCGGCGAAACTGGCGGAAGCCGGCTTCTCGATCGTCGCGCTGGACGCCGGGCCGTTCTGGCGGCCGCTCGCCGACTTCGCCTCGGACGAACGCGAGCAGGATAAACTGTACTGGCTGGATGAACGCATCTCCGCCGGCGAGGACGCCATCGAGCTTGGCTCCAACAACTCCGGGCGCTGCATCGGCGGCACCACGGTCCACTTTCAGATGGTTTCGCTGCGCTTCCGCCCCGAGTGGTTCAAGGCGCGGACGAAACTCGGCTACGGTGTCGACTGGCCGGTCGACTGGCGGACCATGTGGCGCTACTACGCCGAGGTCGAGAACGCCTGCAAGATTTCCGGGCCCATCTCCTACCCCTGGGGCCCGCCGCGCGGGCGCTACCCCTACCGCGCCCACGAGGTCAACGCCGCCGGGCTCGTGCTCGCGCGCGGCGCCGAGGCGCTTGGGGTGGCCTGGTCGCCGACGCCGCTCTGCACCGTCTCCGCGCCCCACGGCAAGTCGCCGCCTTGCGTCTACCGCGGACTTTGCAAGCTCGGCTGTTCGACCAACGCGAAACAGAGCGTCCTAATTGCTTTCATCCCGAGGGCGTTATCCGCCGGCGCGGAGCTGCGCGACCTGGCCATGGTCGGCCGGGTGGAGACCGACCGGTCCGGCCGCGCGACCGGCGTGGAGTACTACCGCGACGGAAAATGGCGATTCCAGCGGGCGCGCAACGTGATCGTCTCCGGCTACTCGATCGAGACCCCTCGCCTGCTTCTGAATTCCGCCGGCGGCCGCCACCCGCACGGCCTGGCCAACTCATCCGACGCGGTCGGCCGCTATCTGATGGTCCACTCAAACCACGCTGTCTGGGGCGAGTTCGACGAGGAGATCCGCTGGTACAAGGGGCCGCCGTCGATGGCCTGCTGCGAGCACTGGAACTACGCCGACGACGATCCGTCGAAGGATTTCTTCGGCGGCTATTCGTTCATGAGCCAGGGACCGCTGCCGACCGACTTCGCGACGACCATGGTCACCAACTCCGGCGTCTTCGGCATGGAGCTGCGTCGGCGAATGGCGCTCTACAACCGGATGGCCGGCCTGAAGATCGTCGGCGAGACCCAGCCGCGGGCCGAGAACCGGGTGACGCTGGCCGACGAGAAGGACGAGATTGGCATCCCCCGCGCCCACGTCACCTTTTCCTACTGCGACAACGACAAGCGGCTTTCTCTCCACTCGCTGTCGTTCATGAAGCAAATGCTTGGGGCTGCGGGCGGCCAGAACATGTTCGAGACCGAGAGCACCGCGCACCTCATGGGGGGCTGTCGGATGGGCTTTTCGCCGGACGACAGCGTCACCGACGCCGACGGGCGGACCTGGGACGTTCCGAACCTGTTCGTCTGCGACGGCTCGCTGATGCCGACGGCCGGGGGCGTCAATCCGGCCATGACGATCATGGCGAATTCGGCGCGCATCGCCGACCGAATCAAGGCGATGGCCGCAACCGGCGAACTTTAATATGCACGTCCACACGCAGGAGCATCCAGTTGGCGATGCGGCGGCGAACGCACCGGACTTGCCGCGTCGCGCCGACGGCTACGCTTCGATTGCCGATTACGGCGTGATCGGGGACACGCGGACGGTCGCGCTTATCGCGCGCGACGGCTCGCTCGACTGGCTGTGCCTGCCGAACGTCGACGACGCATCTGTGTTCGCGGCGCTTCTCGATCGGGAGCGCGGCGGCCGCTTCCTCGTCGGCCCGGCCGGCGAGGCGAAGATCACCCGCCACTACCTCGAAGAGTCCGCTGTCCTCGTGACACGCTTCGCCGGCAACGACGGCGTCTTTCAGGTCACCGATTTCATGCCGATCGACGCCGGCGGCGCCGACGCCCCATTTGCGCCGGCGCGTCGGGTCATCCGCATCGTCGAGGCCATCGAAGGTTCACCCAGCGTCGCCGTCCACTACGCGCCGCGCCCCGAGTATGCCTCCGTCGTGCCGACACTGCGCCGGCCGTGCGGGCGAAGCTGGGTCATGGCCGACGGTCGCGACTTCCTCCTGTTGCAGTCCGAGATCGAACTTGCGCAGACGAGCCGCGGCACGCTCTCCGGCGAGGCGCGGCTGCGGCCGGGTGAGCGGCGCGTCCTGTCGCTGTCCTATAGCCGCAACGACATCGGCATCGTGCCCGCGGGCGGCGACGCAGTGTTGCGCGAGCGGGATACAACGCTGCGGTTCTGGCGCGACTATCGCGCGAGCGTCGATTATGACGGGCCGTTCGCCGCGGCGGTGATCCGCAGCATGGTCACGCTCCGGCTGCTCACCTTCAGCCTGTCGGGAGCGGTGGTGGCGGCGCCGACCTGTTCGCTGCCCGAGGCCATCGGCGGCAAGCGCAACTGGGACTATCGCTACTGCTGGTTGCGCGATGCCGCGTTCATTTTGCACAGCTTCCTCACCATGGGACTGGAGGAAGAGGGCGCGGGCTTCTTCCGCTGGCTGATGCACGCGACCCAGCTCACGGCGCCGCGCCTACAGACGCTGTATAACGTCTTCGGCCGCACCGACGTTCCCGAGCGCGAAATCAAATCCCTCGAAGGCTATCGGCGATCCTCGCCAGTCAACCTCGGCAATGGCGCCCAGTCGCAACTGCAACTCGACGCCTACGGGTCGATACTCGCGTCGGCGCTGATTTATGTCGAGCACGGCGAACGTCTCGGGCGGAGCGAGCAGGACCGCCTGAGGGGCTTCGCCGACGTTGTCCGGAGCGCATGGACCCTGCCCGACAACGGCCTGTGGGAAATGCGCGGCGGGCGCAAGCACAACACCTACTCCAAGGTCATGTGCTGGGCCGCGCTCGACGCCGTGGTCAAGTTGTGCGAGCGGGACGCGATACGCGCGGATCCTGCGCCTTACGCGCGCGAGCGCGACGCCGTTCGCGACGCCGTCATGTCTCAGGGCTGGAACGCGAAGCGCGGCGCGTTCACCGGCGCCTTTGGCCACGACTTCCTTGACGCGAGCGTGCTGTTGATGCCACGGCTGGGCATCATCGCCGCAAACGACCCGCGCATGGTCGCGACCTTCGCCGCGATCGACGAAGAGATTGGCCACGGGGCTGGTTACGGGGCCCAGCTTCGCCGCTACAGCAAAGGCATCGACGGCTTCGACTCGACCGAGGGCACGTTTACCGCGTGCGGCTTCTGGGCGGTTGACTATCTCGCGAGGTGCGGCGACGTGGAGGCGGCCCATCGGAGGATGGAAGAGATGGTTTCGCTCGCCAACGATCTTTCGCTGATGTCGGAGGAGATCGATCCCGGGACGGGCGATCTGCTCGGCAACTTTCCGCAAGGTTTTTCGCACACCGGCCTCGTGGGCGCGGCTCTGGCCTTGGCGCAGGCGCGAGGAGGGACAGGAGACGCGCGATGAGCGTCCTTGCGGCGTTGGGCGATCATTGGTTCGTGGTTCTGGTCTGGGGGCTCGTCGCCAGCGCGGCCATGGCGACCCTGCTGGAGGGCGTGCAGCTCCTCGGCTTCTCCCGGATGAGCCTGCCCTTCCTGTTCGGCGCGGTCGTCTCGCAAAGCCGGCGTAAGGCGATCGTGCTCGGCTACGGGCTCTATCTCGCCGGAGGCTGGGCGTTCGCGTTCCTCTACGCGCTTCTGTTCGAGAGCATTCACGTCGCCGCCTGGTGGTTCGGCCTGCTGGTTGGGGTGGCGCACGGGCTCTTCCTCATCGCGGTCTTCCTGCCGCTCCTGCCCTACGTCCATCCCCGGCTCGCCACCGATTACGACGGACCCGACGCCATCGCCCGGCTGGAGCCACCGGGGCGCTTCGGGCTCAACTACGGCCGCGCAACGCCGGCGACGACCGTGCTGGCGCTGGCCCTCTACGGCCTGATCTTCGGGCTCGGCTACCAGGCCGCGACAAGAGGGTTCGGTCATGGGTAGGGTTTTGATCGCGCTCGCTGTCCTGCTGCTGGCCGGCTGCACCTCTGAACACAGCTCTTTTCTCGATCCGCAGGGATTGGTCGCGGCGGCGCAGCGCCGGCACCTCTTCGAAGTCATCGCCGTGGTGATGATCGTCGTTCTGCCGGTCCTCGTCCTAACGCCGCTGATCGCCTGGCGCTACCGACGTCGCAACGCGCGATCCCGCTATACCCCAAAATGGGACTTTTCTTGGCCGCTCGAATTCGCGATCTGGGGCGTTCCCATCGCAATCGTTGCGATCCTCGGGGTGCTCTTGTGGCGCAGCACCCAGGCGCTCGACCCCTTTGCGCCTTTGCAGGCGGACAAGCCGCCGCTCCGGGTTCAGGTCGTCGGCCTCGATTGGAAGTGGCTATTCATCTACCCCGATGAGCACATCGCCAGCATCGGCGAACTCGCCTTCCCCGCCGATCGGCCGCTTGCGATGGAACTGACGAGCGATACGGTGATGCAGTCTTTCTTCATTCCCGCGCTCGGCAGCCAGATCTTTGCGATGGCTGGCATGGTGACGAAGCTTCACCTTAAGGCCGGCGGTCCCGGTCGCTTCAAGGGCGAGAACGCGCAGTTCAACGGCAAGGGCTTTCAAGAGCAGAAGTTCACGGCCGTCGCCATGGCGCCGGATGCGTTCGAGGACTGGGTCCGCGAGGCGCGGGCAACGGGCATCCCGCTCAACAAAGCGAACTACGACAAGCTCGCGCGACGGAGCACCGTCGACGCGGCGCGCGAGACCCTGGGCGCAACCGCAATGCCGCAGGGCATCCTCTACTTCAGCGGGATTTCTTCTGACCTCTTCGCGACTATCGTCAACAGGTACCGCTACGGCCAGACCGGACAGGCCGCCCGGCGCCATGACCCGACGTCGAACGCCGCCAGGTCAATGGAGACGCCGCCTTGGCCGCCGCGGCGGGAGGCACGCCGATGACCGCACACGAGCTACTAACTTTGCTTTTTGGCAAGCTGTCCTGGCATGCCCTGCCCTTCTGGGACGCCGTCCAGGATCCAACCCACTCGAACATCGTCAACGCGGTCATCGCCACCGGCGCCGCCGGCGTCGTCGTCTTCGGCGCGATCGCCGTGGCGGGGCTCATCACCTGGTTCGGCAAGTGGGGCGTGCTTTGGTCGGAATGGCTCACCAGCGCCGACCATAAGCGCATCGGCATCATGTATGTCGTCCTGGCCTTTGTGATGCTCGCGCGCGCGCTGATCGAGGCGGGCCTGATGCGCACTCAGCAGGCGCTCGGCCTGGGCGGCGGCTTTCTCTCACCCGAGCACTTCGCGCAGCTCTTCAGCACCCACGGCTCGATCATGATCTTCTTCATGGCCATGCCGTTTCTCACCGGCCTCATCAACTACGTCGTGCCGCTGCAGATCGGCGCGCGCGACGTGGCTTTTCCGGTGATGAACTCGATCAGCCTGGGGCTCACAACCGCCGGCGCCGGGCTGGTGATGGTCTCGCTCGTCTTAGGAAGATTCTCGACAGGCGGGTGGAGCGGTTATCCGCCGTACACCGAGATGGCGTTCAACCCCGGTGTCGGGCCCGACTACTGGATCTGGGCGGTCACCCTGTCGTCCATCGGGACGACGATGACCGGGATAAACTTCGCTGTCACAATTTACAAGGAGCGGGCGCCGGGGATGCACCTGTTCCGCATGCCGCTGTTCTGCTGGACCGCCCTGTGCACCAGCATAATCATGATCTTTGCCATGCCGCCGCTGACCGTGGCAACGCTGATGCTCGCGCTCGACCGCTACCTCGATTTCCACTTCTTTACCAACGACCTTGGCGGCAACCTGATGAACTATGTGAACCTGTTTTGGTTGTTCGGCCACCCCGAGGTCTACCTCGTGGTTCTTCCCGCCTTTGGGGTCTACTCCGAGGTCTTCTCGACGTTCTCGGCAAAACGACTGTACGGGTATACCTCTCTGGTCTACGCGACGATGGCGATCGCCGTCATCTCCTTCACCGTCTGGCTGCATCATTTCTTCACCATGGGCCAGAGCGCGAATATCAACGCCGTCTTCGGCATCGCGACGATGTTGATCGGGATCCCGACCGGCGTGAAGATTTACGACTGGATGCTGACGATGTTCCGCGGCCGCGTGCGCTTCACCGTGCCGATGCTGTACGCGCTCGCCTTCGTCATGCTGTTCGTCATCGGCGGCCTGAGCGGGATGATCCTGGCCAACCCCACCATCGACTATCAGGTTCACAATACGCTGTTCCTGGTCGCTCACTTCCACAACGTGCTGATCCCGGGAACTCTCTTTGGCATGCTCGCGGGCTACCATCTCTGGTTTCCCAAGGCCTTCGGCTTCCGGCTGAACGAGCGATGGGGACGCATCGCCTGCTTCTGCTGGGCTGTGGGGTTCATGCTGGCGTTCTTTCCGCTCTATGGCCTGGGCCTGCTTGGCATGCCGCGAAGGACCGTGGCCTACTTCGAGCCCGCGTATCTGCCCTATACCCTGGTCGCCCTTGCCGGCGCCGGGCTGGTTCTGTGCGCACTCGCGAGTCTCGTCGCGCAATTGTGGGTGAGCATCCGCGAGCGCGCGGAGAACCGCGTCTACGCCGGCGATCCCTGGGACGGGCGCAGTCTGGAATGGGCAATGTCAGCGCCGCCGCCGGAGTGGAATTTCCCGGTGCTGCCTGAGGTGAGCGCCCGCGATGCCTTCACCGTGGCCAAGGAAAGAGGCAATGCCTATCAGGCGGTCAGGGAGTACGCGGATATCGAGCTGCCGCGCAACAGCGCCGTGGGCATGATCATCTGCATCGCCACCGCGTTCGCGGCGTTCGGCTTGGTCTGGCACATATGGTGGCTGGTCATCCTGGGCGCGCTCGTCACCATCGGCACGGTGATCGCGCGCAGCTTCGTCCGCAATACCACCCAGACCATCCCCGCCAGCGAAGTCGAGGAAACCCACCGACGTTGGCTGAAGGCGATCGCCGACGCGCGGCCGGCGTCGCGCGACGACGAACTCGAGCCCGCGAACTACGGCTTGGCGGAGGCGGCGGCATGAGCGCCGAAGCCCGCAAGCACCCTGGGATCAACCTCGGCGTTGCCCATGGACGAAGCGCACGACGCCGCCGAGGTGGTCGTGTTCGGCTTCTGGGTCTTTCTGATGAGCGACCTGGTGCTCTTCGGGCTGCTGTTCGCGACCTACGTGGTGATGCTCGGTGCGACTGCCGGTGGGCCCGGGCCGAAGGATCTGTTCGACATCAAGAGCGCCGGCACCGAAACGTTCATTCTGCTGACCAGCAGCTTCACCTTCGGCATGGCCTCGCTGGCGATGAAATACGGCCGCCAGCCGCTGAGGCTGCAGTTCTGGCTGGCCGTGACCTTGATCCTCGGGCTGATTTTCCTTGGCTTCGAGATCCACGACTTCATCACGATGTTCGAGAAAGGTGGGGAGCCAAGCCGAAGCGGCTTCCTCTCCGCCTTCTTCGCCCTTGTCCCCACCCACGGCCTGCACGTGACCGCCGGCAGCATCTGGATCGTGGTCATGATGGTCCAGGTCGTCGTCTTCGGCGTCGACAACACCGTCAAGACGCGGATCCTGCGGTTGGGTCTGTTCTGGCACTTCCTCGACATCGTCTGGGTCGGGATCTTTTCCGTCGTTTATCTCGCGGGGTTGGCGCGATGAGCGAGGCACAAGAAAACGCGCGGGAACTGAAGTCCTACTTCATCGGCTACGGCCTGGCGCTGGTCCTCAGCATCGTGCCCTTCGCGCTCGTCTTCTGGAGCGGCCTCGCGACATCGACGACGTTGTCGATCATTGCCGGCTTCGCGCTGGTGCAGATCGTCGTCCATTTCCGGTTCTTCCTCCACATCGATCTGTCCGGGCAGAAGCGAGAGGATCTTCAGCTCATCCTGTTCTCGGCCCTGCTGTTCACCCTCATGGCCGGCGGGACGATCTGGATCATGTTCAACCTGCACATGCGGATGATGTAGCGCATCGCGCCTTCGCGTCGTCGATCGTCGTCGAACGGGCGCAGATTCTCGACACCGCCCTCAAACAGGTGAAGCGCGACAAGGCCGCCTTTGCGATGCTGGTCAGAGAAGGCGACCGCCTTGCCGAGGCCGGCAACGTCCTCGCCGATACGGCCAACCGCGAAAGGCTCTCCGCCGATGAACAGGCCCTCGAACTCCTCACCCAACTCAGCCTCCGCCACGGCCCCGTCTCCG
This sequence comes from uncultured Alphaproteobacteria bacterium, assembly GCA_963789785.1. Taxonomy (GTDB): domain Bacteria; phylum Pseudomonadota; class Alphaproteobacteria; order Rhodospirillales; family Defluviicoccaceae; genus JAEULH01. Next base: position 49,415 of record CAWBNC010000048.1, read on the forward strand.
ACGCCCTCTCCGAAGCCGCCCGAGCCTACAAAGGGGGGCAAGTTGGACGTGGAGAGGCTGCGCGCAATTTCCTCGCAAATGTCCGACGAGCGGATCTCACGGGCCTGGAACGGGGGGCTGGCGATGGCGGCGGTGTCGCTGGCGATGCAGGAGCGCCTGATCGACCCGCCGGAGACGCCGAAGCAGGCGGCGGCGCGGAAGGCGAGGCGCTAGTGGATTGATCGGAACAAAAGAGTCCGATTTGGGATTCCTTTGGGTGGCGTCCGTGCGAGTCTGGCTTATGCGCAACGGTGTTTCCTTCACGATATCTTCTGGTGACCGTCAGCGATTGCAGTCGGTCATCTCGAACCCCAAGAGCCCCCAGAAGCACGTCTGGCGGGCTCGGATTGTCCTGCTGAGCGCCGACGGCCTGGGCACCTCGGCGATCATGGCCGAGACGGGTAAGTCGAAGACCTGCGTGTGGCGCTGGCAGGAACGGTTCATGCACGAGGGCGTCGACGGCCTGCTGCGGGACAAGTCCCGTCCGCCCGGCAAGGCGCCGGTCCCGCCGGGGCGCGTTGCCGAGATCGTCCGCCTGACGCTTGAGCCGCCACCGCATGAGGCGACCCACTGGACGCTGCGGGCGATAGCGAAGGTCGTCGGCGTTGCGGCATCGACGGTGCAGGCGATCTGGAAGGCGCATGGCCTCAGTCCGCACCGCTGGCGGCACTTCAAGCTCTCCAACGACCCGGCTTTCGTCGACAAGCTCACCGACATTGTTGGCCTGTATGTCGATCCGCCGGCCCATGCGGTGGTGCTGTCGGTCGATGAGAAGTCGCAGATCCAGGCACTGGACAGGACCCAGCCCGGCCTGCCGATGAAGAAGGGCCGCGCCGCCACCATGACTCACGACTACAAACGACATGGCACGACGACGCTGTTTGCCGCCCTCAATGTGCTGGACGGGACAGTCATCGGACAGAACATGCAGCGCCACCGCCATCAGGAGTTCATCCGCTTCCTCAACCGCATCGAACGCGAGGTGCCGGTGGGCAAGGCGATCCATGTGATCCTCGACAATTATGCGGCGCACAAGAAGGACAAGGTCCGCGCCTGGCTTGCCCGCCACCCGCGCTGGACCTTCCACTTCACTCCGACGTCGTGCTCCTGGCTCAATGCCGTCGAGGGCTTCTTCGCCAAACTCACGCGGCGTCGGCTCAAGCACGGCGTCTTCCATTCCGTCGTCGATCTTCAGGAAGTCATCAATCGATTTATCCGCGAATACAATGCCGACGACCCCAAGCCATTCACCTGGAAAGCCGATCCCGACAAAATCATCGCCGCACGAAACCGAGGGTTCCAAACGTTGGAATCAATCCACTAGTGCACTGATTTATTCGGATGGTACAGGCAGGCGGTTGAGCTTGGCGAGGATGGATTGGGCGGGTTTGGTCCAGACGAAGGGGTTTGGGGTGCGGTTGTGCTCCCGAATGTATCTGCGGATGGCTTCCTGGAGATCGGCGACGGATTTGAAGACGCCGCGCCGGATGCGCCTTCGGGAGATGATGGAGAAGAAGCCTTCGACGGCGTTGATCCAAGAGGCGGAGGTGGGGGTGAAATGGAAGATCCAGCGCGGATGGTCGACCAGCCATTGCCTGACCTTGGGGTGTTTGTGGGTGGCGTAGTTGTCGGCGATGGCGTGGATGATTTTGCCGGCCGGGACGGTGCGTTCCACGGCGTTGAGGAACTTGATGAACTCCGCGTGGGTGTGCTTCGGCATGCAGCGGCCGACCACGGTGCCCTCGAGGATATTGAGGGCGGCAAACAGCGTTGTGGTGCCGTTGCGCTTGTAGTCGTGGGTCATGGTGCCGCACTTGCCGGGTTTGAGGGGCAGGCCCGGCTGGGTGCGGTCGAGGGCCTGGATCTGGCTTTTCTCGTCGATGGACACGACCACCGCGTGGGCGGGCGGGTTCATGTAGAGGCCGACGATGTCCTCGACTTTGGCGGCGAAGGCCGGATCGTTGGATTTCTTGAAGGTGCGGATGCGATGGGGTTGGAGACGATGGGCTTCCCAGATGCGTTGCACGGCACTCAGGCTGATGCCGACCGCCTTGGCGACCATGCGCCCCGTCCAGTGGGTGGCTTCGCCGGGTGGTTCGCCGCAGGGCAGGGCCAGAACCCTGGCTACCGTCGCCGCCGGGAGAGGCGCTTTGCCGGGCTTGCGCGTCTTGTCGCGCAGCAGCCCGTCCACCCCCTCCTCGGCAAAGCGCTGCTGCCAGCGCCATACCGCCGGGCGGCTGGCATCGGTTCGGCGAGCCACCTCCAGGACGAGCAGCCTCTCCGCCGACAGAAGAACAATGTTGGCCCGCTGCGCATGCTTCTGCGAACGGTTGCGATCACCGGCGACGGCGACCAGACGGGCGCGGTCTTCGGCTCCAAGAAGGATACAAACGGTCTGTCCCATGCCCACAGAATTGCATGGATCAGACCTACGGTGAATTGTTAGTTTGGTTCAGTGCACTAGAGGAGTTCGACATCAAGATCGTCCAGGCGAATGGCGGTTGGGAGGCGCACTCAATCGAGCACCCGCGCTCGCGCTGGTTTTGGCGCACGTTTGCAACCGAAGAAGAGGCCACGGTGGCCGCCATCACGTTGGCCGAGGGGAAGCGGGACAGCCGCGACAAAAATTGGGCCAAGGTTCCCGACGCGCCGCTGAAAACGACATGGCACGAGATGGCCTTCCGCCGGGCGGTGCGCTGGGCCGCCGAGCACGGCTTCGACCGCGTCGCCTGGACGACCGGCGCCCAGCAGACCGAGCGCTACGGCCTGTCGCGGCAGGTCGAGGCCATCGTCGCCACCAAGCGCGGCGACGAGGTGTCGCTTAAGGCCGTCATGCACGCGAACGACCACCGCGACATTGGCACCTATCGGCTTGATCAGCTCGACGAAGTCGTCGGCAAGGATCTGGCGCAGAAGATAGCGGCGCAGAAGGAATGGCTCCCTTGAGCGACGTGCGCTATGAAGGCGTCGACCTGAAGGTCGGCGGCGAGGGTATGAAGGGCTTCTACGACGAGATCCTGCCGGCCTACGCGACCAAGTTCGGCAAGAAGTTCGACGCCAAGGTCGGCAAGACCGATGTCGGCTTCGGCGCCAAGCTACAGCATGCAAGCGCGCCGGGTGACGGAAATCCAACAGGGCGACTGGACCGGCTATTGGACGGTCGAGATGGACGACGGCTATCAGCTGGGCGCCCACCCCACGGAACGGGAAGCCCGTGCCGTTTTGGAAAATCTGAAGAGCGGCAAATGGTCCGTCACCGCCCACGCCATGGACGTGACCGCGAAGATGCGCGAGACCGCGGTCGAGCAGGGCTTCCCGCTGTTTCAGGGCGCAGCCGGCGGGCCTCGCGCCGCGGTCGAGCTGACCGACTCCCTCGCGCGGATCATCTTCGGACCCGAAGCCGACGCCTCGTCGATCGTCCACGAATCCGGCCATGTCTTTTTGCACCTGCTCCGCCGGCTCGGCACCGAGGCCGGCGCGGACGGCGAGATCAACGCCGCCGCCGCCCGCGACTGGGGGACGGTCCGCGACTGGCTGGGGGCGTCCGACGACGCGGCCCTGACCACCGCCCAGCACGAGCAGTTCGCGACCGCCTTCGAGCGCTACCTCGCCGAAGGGGTCGCGCCCTCGGCCGAGCTCGCGCCCGTGTTCGCCCGCTTCAAGTCCTGGATGGCGCAGATCTACCGGTCGGTGAAGGACATCGCCCCGGAGATCCCCGAAGACGTGCGCGCGGTCTTCGAGGCGATGAGCGCCACGGATGAACAGCTGGCCCGCCGGCGCGCCGACAGCCTCGGCGAGACGGGCCGCGATCCGTTCCCGGCCACGGCCGAGCCGCCGCCGTTCGACCCCCGCGGCGAGGCGGTCGCGGATCTGGCCGCAACCATGGGCCTCGATACCGCGCCCGAGCTGGACGCTCACCTCGCAATACTCGAGGACGCCGGCCGGATCACCGACGCCGACCGCGCCGCGCTCGCCGACGCCGGCGAGATCGTCGGCCGCGCCGAGGCCTACGCGCGCGCCTATGCCGGGGCCGCCGCCTGTGTGGGAGCCGCGTGATGGATTTCGGACCGAAGTCCTTCGCTCCGCTCAGTGTACTTCGGTCCGCAAGGTGCTGCGCGCGCCCTCACCCCGTCCCTCTCCCTGAGGGAGAGGGGGCCCGCGTCAGCGGGCGGGTGAGGGGGATCCCGTCATGACCGCGCTCGACTGCATCAAAATCATCCGCGACGCCGCCGGCCGGCCGCTGTCCGACGATGAAGTCCTGGAGATCGCCGAGACGATCCAGCGCCGGCGCGCCGCGCTCGCCGCGGAAGGCCGGATCGACAACCTCGACACGAGGCTGGCGCAAGCCGCGGCGCAAGAGGGCGACAAGGCCCGGCTTGCCGCGGCGCTGATGCGCAAGCACGCGGCGATCAACGCCATCGTTCGCGACCGGCTGGAAAGCGAAACATGGCGAGGCCCTGACTTCGGTGGCTAGAACTCCGGTTGCGGCGTCTCGGCGGTGCTGGGCGGCAGGATCGGATAGACCACCTGCGGCTGCTCGCCGGTCAGGCTATGCAGAAACGCGGTGATTTTGGCGGCCTCGTCGCCGTTGAGCTGGATGCCCAGCTGACTGACGCCCATGACGCCGACGGCCTGCTCGAGATCCCATGACTTGCCGGTGTGGAAGTAGGGCGGCGTCAGCGCGATATTGCGCAGGGTCGGCACCTTGAACACGTACTCGTCGCTGGGCGTCTTGGTCACCATGAACCGGCCTTTGTCGTCCGGCGGCAGGAAATCGGCACCGGGCTTCTCGACGACGCCGAAGGGCGCGTACTGACCGCCGCCGACGTTGATGCCGTTGTGGCAGGCGGCGCAGCCGTTGTCGATGAACAGGCGCAGGCCCTCCTTCTGCTCCGCCGTCAGCGCTTTGGCGTCGCCGCGGAGGAATTTGTCGAACGGCGCGTTCGGGGTGATCAGCGTCGTTTCAAAGACGGCGATCGCCTTCTCCACGTTGCCGATCGTGATCGGGTCCTGCTGACCGGGAAACGCCGCGGCGAACTTGTCGGCATAGCCGGGAATGCCCTTGAGCATCTCGATGGCATGCTTGTGAGTGATCGCCATCTCGACCGGATTCTGGATCGGCCCGCCGGCCTGCTCGACCAGATCCTTGGCCCGCCCGTCCCAGAACTGGGCCTCGTTGTAGTAGGAGTTGAGGACGGTCGGCGCGTTGCGGCCGCCCCGCTGGGATTTATGCCCGAGCGAAGTCGGCAGCATGTCGACGCCGCCGAGACCGATCTGGTGGCAGGAATTGCAGCTGATGTTGTGGCTGTCCGACAGGCGCGGTTCGAAGTAAAGCATCCGCCCGAGCTCGATCATCGCCGGCGTGCTCGCCACACCATCGATTGTCGGCGGCGCCTCCGGGATCGGCTGAAACAGGCCTTGCGCCTGCGCCATCAGATCATCTGCGGCGAAGGCCGGCGGTCCGGCAAGCGCGCCGATTGCGGTCATGGCAACGAACAATGAAGGGCGCATCCAAGGACTCCTTTCAGTCCACTTTTTCTCTGTCCACTTCTTCTCTATCCAACTCTTCTTCCTCTATTTCCTCTATTCCGCCATACCCTTTTGCTTCCCGGCCTTGGCCGAACCGCTCCCGAGGCGCCCCGAGACGTCAGGCGCATCCGGCCGGGAACCTGTCCCTACCCGCATTACCTACTTAAGCGAGACTAATTCTAATGATCGTCCCGCATAAGAAACATCAAGATTGACTGATATACCCGGGCGGGGAAAGTGTCAACATGGCGCTTTCGCCCACTCCTGGCGGCCGTTCGCGCTACGCGGCGGCCGCCCCGACCCGGTCCGCGGCGTCTACCGACCCCAGCGGAAAGCCAGCAGATCGAGGCGACGGGCCGTTTCGACAAACCCGGCGCGCGTGACCGGATGGAGCGGCAACGCAGGATGGCGAGACCACCAGAACGACTTCCGACTCCGGATTGTTCCATGCGGACGCAGGACAAACGCCGATGTCGGCGCCGAACCCGACAGCGGACATCGGCTGAGCCTTGGGTGACGTCGAAGACGCCGTCGGGACGGATTACAACAACCGCGGGGCCTTCGTTCGGTCCGGGAAGCCGCGCGCGCCCGATCCAGGCGCCGGTAATACCGTCGTAAGCCGGCGCACCTCCGCGATTGCGCGGGGTCCGTTACGCCGCCATGATCCTGACCATCCTGACCGGGTTCGGCCGCTCTGGGCGCTGCCTGAGGAGCAATAGTGTTCGCAGACCTGACCGCTCTCGATGCCGTCGCCCTGCTCGCCTTCGTCACGGCGTGGCTGACCTATAACGTCCTCTTCGATGGATGGCTGCGACGGCCGAACAGCATCAACGCCAAGATGGTCGCTGTGCGCGAAGTCTGGATGAAGCGCCTGCTGAAACGCGACAACCGGATCATCGACGCCAATCTGATTGGCCACTCGATCCACAGTGCCGCATTCTTCGCTTCGACGACGATTCTCGTCATCGCCGGTCTGATCGGTGTGCTCGGCTCAGTCGACAGGGTGCGCGGCGCGGCCGCCAATCTGTCGGTGCTTTTGCAAACGAGCTCGCAGACGCTGTTCGAGTTGAAAATATTTGTGCTGATTTCGATCTTCGTTTACGCGTTCTTCAAGTTCACTTGGGCGATCCGGCAGTTCAACTATTTCTCTGCGATCATTGGCAGCGCGCCGGATCCCGGCGACGGCGCCGAGAGCGGCGAGGACGACCTCGCGCACCGCATGGCGCTGATCCTCAGTCACGCGGTCTGGCAGCTCAATGGCGGGATCCGCGCCTATTACTTCGCGCTCGCCACCCTCGGCTGGTTTGTCCATCCGCTCTTTTTCATGATGATGACTGTGCTGATGACGTCTGTGCTGGTTCGACGCCAGCTATTCTCGCCAACCTCCCGCGGCATCGCCGATCATCTCGCCGGGCTCAAGTGATCAGCGCCACATCGACGCGCGGCGCGAAGTTTTTTTAAAAGTCGCGATGGCGTCGGGATCTTGTGCCGGATGCCGGGGGCGAGCGCTGACATGTGCGAAGCTAAGCTCCTTGAGCAGGCGGCCGGTCGAGAGCTCGGCGAGATCGACGTCCCAGCGCTCCTTGATGACCCGCCTCAGGTCTACGCACCGCCAGCGCGCAACGCCGTCCGTCTCCGTATCGGGGCCGTCCTCGACGATATTGCGCAGCGCTTCTTTCTTCTCAGCCAGAGAGCTTCGACTGCGGGTCCTGGCGCCTTCACATCGATCAGCCCCGCCGACCCCTTGTCGTTGAACCGGTGCACCCAATTACGCAGCGTCTGGCGGTCCATCCCGCCGACCCGTGCCGTCTGCTCGCGATCCTGACCGTCATAGACCGCCGCAAGCGCCAGAAGACGCCGCGCCTGGTTGGCGTCTTTCGCTTTGCCGGCAAGGCGCCTCAGCGCCGCCGCGTCATAATCCTCACGAAGCTTGATCGCCGCGCCCATGCTCATCCCTGCCAGTCCGTTCCGTCCCCACACAGGGAATCACAGATCGGCCGAACGGGAAACCACTCGCAAAAGAGTCATAAGCCGCGATTATTGGTATTAATTGGTGCTGGACGTGGATCCTTACGTTCCCGCCTTGGCGGCGGCGAAGGCGGCCGCGGCCCGGTCGAATGGCGCGAAGGGCGGTCGTCCTCGCAAGGTCGGCGAAGGATGATGCGAGTTCCCCCGCCCCCGCGACCAGATTAATCTGCCTTCGGATGACCTCATCCAAAGGCAGATAAGTTGATCGCTTACAAGAAGATCGAGCATCTCGTCTGCGCCCGTCTGGGCGCAGGATGCTCTATTGCGCGGCCGCGCGTGCCTGCTTTAGCCAATCGTCCGCGATCGAGCGGTTATCGGCGATCCACTTTTCTGCCTGTTGCCGCAGATCCTCGGCACTATCGGCGCCGGCGTTCATTTCTGCGTTCTGGGCAAAAATGTCCTCGATGGGTATGGAGGCATTCTCGAGAAGGGTTTTCGCCGCGGGATTTGCGTCCAAGAACTCAACGTTGGCGACCGGACGGATATCGTTGGCCGGCCATCCCATCTCGCACGGATCTTCGACGCAACCCGCTACCCCCGGAATGGTTGTCTGGTCCTCCAACTCCTTCTGGTCATCTGGCAGGCTCGGGAAGGGCGTCTCGATCCAAACCACGTCCTTACCCGGCTTCAGCATGCCGACGGTCCAGTTCGGTGTCCAGGTGTAGAAAAAAATCGGCTCGCCCTGTTTGTAACGACCGATCGCGTCGGCCATGGAAGCGGAATACGCAGCCTTGATAGGCGCGACGTCTTCGCGCAGCTTATAGGCGTCGAGATGATGGGCGATGACCTTCTCGCATCCCCAGCCGGGAGGACAAGCCACCAAATCGGCCTTGCCGTCACCATTGGCATCAAACAGGGCCTTGATCTCAGGCTTTTTAAAATCTTCGATGTTGGTGATGCTGTGCGCGTCGGCCGTTTTCTTATCCACGAGATAGCCCTGCAACGCACCTCCCTTGGCGACATAACCGACGGTTGTGGCCCCCGGCTCGAAGTTCACTTTGTAGCTGTTATGTAACGGGAACCAGCCATTTACCCAGAGGTCCACATCGCCCTGTCCGACCGCCTGATAAAATGGCGGGTTGTCGAGGGTCACAGGCTCGCTCACCTCATAGCCGAGTTCTTCGAGGAGGTGGGCATAGATTTCCGCCTGAAACCAGCCGGTGTCCCAGGTAGCGCGGGCCATCTTCACCGATTTGCCCGAGCCCGGTTGTTCAGCGGCCATCACAGCACTGGACGCTGAGTGAGATCCGAAGATGGCGATCACTCCCAAGGAAAGACAGGCACCCCTTATCAAACGCCATTTCGTCATGTTATTTCTCCCTCGTCGTTTGGGTTTGAAAGGTTCACGGAATAACAACGCGGCGGTTGAAGGGAGGGTTCCACCGAACCCGCGACTTGCCGTGCTGCCACAGCACATGGCTCGATGAACCGAGTTATGTTCGCAAACCCGTCCGGGCGCCTGTCTCGGGTGCACTCTGGTTCTGTGGCGCCCCGTCGGGAGGTGAATAGGCCATTTCCTTGCCCGAAGCGCGGCCGCCTCCGAAGAGCTTCCGGAATGCCCCCAGAATTGTCCACGACGGCTGACCGGTTGTCGTTCCCAAAGCCTGGGTGATGCGATCGAGGATGATGGCGATGAGAACTATGCCTAATCCGCCGAGGAACGCGCGGCCCACATCCAGGCGGCCGAGACCGGTGTAAACGGTAAGCCCCAGGCCTCCAGCACCAATGAGCGCAGCGATGACCGTCATCGACAACGCCAACATGAGCGTTTGGTTTAGGCCAGCCATGATGGTCTTCAGTGCCAGCGGGATTTGAATCTCCATCAACACCTGGCGCGGTGTCGAGCCGAAGGCGATGCCGGCCTCGATCATTTCTTCGCGAACTTGGCGAATTCCGAGATTGGTTAGCCGGATGATCGGCGGCAGCGCAAATATGATGGTGGCAATAACCCCCGGGACCATGCCGACGCCAAAAAGCATAACGATGGGCACGAGGTATACGAAGGAAGGGATGGTCTGCATGATGTCGAGAATCGGCCGGATCACCGCCGCGAACGTATCGCTTCGGGCCGCCGCTATTCCGAGGGGAATGCCAACGACGGCACAGAAGAACACCGCCGTAAGAATCATGGCAAGTGTCGTCATGGTCTCTGACCAGACGCCGATCAGGTCGATGGTGACGAGTGCCAGCGCGGTGAAGACGGCCACCCAGCGGCCCGCAAAGCGCCAGGCGACGAGGACGACGACGACGAAAAACGCGACGAATGGAGTTGACTGCAGAACGCTATTGAGCCCGAGCAGGACCTGATCCACGGGCCACTGAATGGCCCTGAACGCGGGGCGGAAATTGGGAACGAGCCAGTCCTTGACGACCCATTCCACCCAGTCGTCCACGGGTAGCTTCGCATAGTACGAAGGGCTTAACGATTCTGGCAGATTCGAAAAAAAGTGTGCGAGGCCATTACGTCCGCTATCGGTGACAGAATCTGCCATGACATCCCTCCTATCCTTCTTCGCCTATTGAGCCACTGTGATGCCGGGGTCGCGGATGTTTGCCGAGGCTTCGTTGGCTGATGCTTGTAGGTTCACCAAAATCTCTTGGGGGGAAACAACGCCGGTCAGACGACCGTCGTCGGTCACGACGGCGAGCGGCAGGCCCATGCTGCAGCGCTCGTAAACTTCGTAAAGGGCCTCGTTCGGCCGTGCTTCGGGAAAGTCGGAGCGGAGGATGGAACGGATTGGCTCGCTCCCGTCACGGCCCGTCAAATCCCGCGCAAGCACCACTCCTGCCGCCTTCCCGTCCTGGCCGACAGCATAGAGGGCATCACATTGCTCCTTCTGGAGGCGCCTCCGGGCCACGCCGACGGTGTCCGTATCCGCGGAAAGGACCTCAAGATCCTTCGCCAGCGAGCCGACGGTCAGGACACGACCTCGGTCGACATCCTGTGTGAAGGCGGAGACATAGGCATCGGCCGGAGCCGCAACAATCTCCTCAGGTTTGCCAACCTGAACGAAACGGCCGTCCTTCATGATCGCAACATGGTCTCCAAGCTTGAGAGCTTCGTTCAAGTCGTGGGTGATGAAGATGATGGTCGTTCGGTAACGCTCTTGAATGCGCATCAATTCGTCCTGCATCTCTCGCCGTATGAGAGGGTCGAGGGCGCTGAAGGGCTCGTCCATGAGCATAATCTCGGGATCGACGGCGAGTGCCCGCGCGAGGCCAACGCGCTGCTGCATGCCGCCCGATAAATCTTGGGGAAGCACGTCGGCCCAAGCGTCGAGCCCCACCACTTCGAGGGCTTCGATAGCCTTTAACCGCCGCTCTCGCTGCTTGATGCCACGGATCTTGAGACCATACTCTACGTTTTCCGCGACGGTCCGGTGCGGTAGTAACGCGAAATGCTGAAACACCATCGTTAGTTTATGAAGCCGTAGCTCGCGCAGCCGCTCCTTGCCGGCGTCGAGAAGGTTCTCACTGTCAATTTCGATGGAGCCACGTGTCGGCTCGAACAGCCGATTGAAGCAACGCACGAGTGTTGACTTTCCGGAGCCGGAAAGTCCCATCACGACGAAAAGCTCCCGCTCGCGGACCTCCATCGACACGTTGTTGACGGCAACGACAGTGCCGGTCCGTCGGAAAATCGCATCCTTGTCAAGCCCCTTCTCGGCGAGGGCGATGGCTTCGTCAGGCTCCGGACCGAACACCTTGAAGAGATTCTTGACCACGATATGCGGTTTGGCATTGGTCATGCCTGCCCCTTGCTTCGCGCGTTAATGAAGACCGCACACGTCAAAAAGCTGAGCAGGCGCTCAGGGTGCGCCATGCCTGCGGCAAAAGCAGCCATCCGTCATACTAATCGCCGACGCTCAAGCCAGAGACGTGCTCACGCCCGACTTTCTTGAGGCCCCTGCCTTGTGCAGCTCGTGGCGTGCCCTATACATTCTTGTTCTTCGCGGCGTTGTAGCTCTTTTCAAGCCGAGGGCTCGCGCCTTCAACCAAGTTCTCAGGATTTCGTTGACACCGATACTAAAGCGGGCCCTTTGGCTTGTCACCCCGACAAGTCATAGCGAGAGGTCTTCCGGAAAATCTGGACGGTGGGATAAGTGGATTATCTGCCTGAGGGCGGCGAGGATCGCCGCGGATCAGGAGAGAGCATGACGAGACGGGCACGCCGGAACCACACACCGGCATTCAAGGCGAAGGTGGCGTTGGCGGCGATCAAGGGTGAGAAGACACTGGCGGAGTTGGCGCAGGTCTTCGACGTTCACCCGAACCAGATCACGAACTGGAAGGCTCAGTTGCTGCAGGGTGCGGCCGGGGTATTCGGTTCCGGTGGCGCGCACTCTGAAGTGGCGCCTGCGGTGAATTTGAAGGCGCTACACGCCAAGATCGGCGAGCTGGCGCTGGAGAATGATTTTTTGGCCGGCGCGCTTTCGCCGCTGGTCGAGCTGATCCGCCGCCACGTGCTGGCGGCCGAGCGCATCCACGGCGACGACACCACCGTGCCGGTGCTGGCCAAAGCAGGACGGTGACCGGCCGGCTGTGGACCTACGTCCGTGACGACCGCCCTTTCGGCGGCCCGAACGTCGAGGGAACCGGTCCGCCGGCGGCGATCTATGTCTACTCGCGCAATCGCGCCTGGCGAGCATCCGCGCCGACACCTCGCTGGGTATGACGGAATCCTTCAGGCCGATGCGTATGCGGGGTTCAATGCGCTCTATGAGCCGCACCGCAAGCCCGGGCCGATCACCGAGGCGGGATGCTGGAGCCATGCCCTGACCTTGCTCCCGGATTCCGGACCGGTCGGTAAAGTACTGACCGATCTGGAGGGATGTGATGACGAGGCAGACGAGGCGGCGGTTTTCGCCGGAGTACAAGGAGCAGGCGGTTGCGCGCCTTTTGGCGCCGGGGGCGACGCAGGCGAGTGTCGCGGCTGAGCTTGGGGTGACGCCGGCGCAGCTGAAGACGTGGCGTCTCGAGCTGGAGGCCGCGGGCTCGGCCTTGGCGATCGAACGGCAGCAGGCCGAGGCGGGCGAACTGGCGCGGCTGCGCCAGGACAACAAACGTCTGAAGGAGGAGGTGGAGGTTTTGCGCAAGGCCTCGGCTTTTTTCGCACAGTGGGCGGCGAAGACATGAGCGCGAAGCTCGCCTTCATCGCCGCCCACATGGCCGAGCATGCCGTACGCCTGATGTGCCGGGTTCTCGGCGTGTCGCGCAGCTGGTTTTATGCCTGGCAGCGGGCAGCCCCCACAAGAGCCGAGCGCGCCGCCCGGCGTGAGGTTCTTGTCGCTGAGGTTCGGGAGATCTTCGAGGCCAGCCGGCACCGGTACGGCGCCCCCCGGGTTCACGCCGATCTTCACGGCAGGGGACGACGGATATCCAAGCGAACGGTCGCCAAGCTGATGAAGCAAAACGGCATTCGGCCGCCTCGCGGGAAGCGCCGCGTGCCCATCACCACCGACAGTCGGCACGCGCACGCCGTGGCGCCAAACCTGCTCGACCGTAACTTCGAGATCGCCGTCCCCGACACGGTGTGGCTGGCTGACATCAGCTACATCCCCACCGACGAGGGTTGGCTCTACCTCGCCGCGGTTAAGGACCTCGCCACGATGGAAATCGTCGGGTGGTCGATGTCGGACCGTCTCAAGAGCACCGTGTGCGAAGATGCGCTGAAGATGGCCATCCGCAACCGGCGGCCGCCGAGGGGTCTGATCCACCACTCCGACCGCGGGGTTCAGTATGCCTGTGGCGACTACCGCAAGCTGCTCAAGCTCAACTTGAACAGTTTGGGCGTCGTTGCCGCTGAGGAAATGGCGGATTCCCGCGGTTTTCGGGGGGCGTGGGCCGGAAATTGACCATAAATGTAGTGCCACGTCATTGGCATGAATAGCGTTGACATCGCTAGCTCAGAGATGCATGTGAGTAGTGCATTCTGAGAGACCGGCATGTTCTTCCGTCGCAAGACCGTTGGCGAGCGCACATACCTGCAGATCGTCGAGAACCGCCGCGATGGTGGCTCGGTCCGCCAGCATGTCGTCGCTACGCTGGGACGGGCGGAGGATTGGCTCAACGCCGGTAAGCTCGATCAATTGCTTCAGTCTGGCGCGCGGCTGAGTGAAACCGCGCTGGTGCTGTCCGCCTTGCGCGATGGCGATGGGCTGGTGGTCGACAGCCGGCGCATTGGCGCGCCGCTGATCTTCGAGCGTCTGTGGCGCGAGAGCGGCTGCCAGGCGGTGATCGAAGGGTTGTTGGCCGAGCGCCAGTTCCAGTTCCCGGTCGAGCGGGCGATCTTCGCCAGCGTCCTGCACCGTCTTTGCGTCTCCGGCTCCGACCGGGCCTGCGACAAGTGGCTGGACGGTTACGGGGTTGCCGGGGTCGAGAGCCTTGATTTGCACCATCTGTACCGGGCGATCGCCTGGCTGGGTGAAGAGCTCGCCGACCAGGACGGGCGCACCCGGGCGCCGCGGGCGACCAAGGACCTGATCGAAGAGCGGCTGTTCGCGCGCCGGAGCGACCTGTTCAACGATCTCGACTTGGTGTTTTTTGATACCTCCGCCCTCTACTTCCACGGCGCCGGCGGCGAGACGCTGGGCCGCCGCGGCAAGTCCAAGGATCACCGCCCGGACTTGAAGCAGGTGGTGATCGGCGTGGTCATCGACCGGCACGGCCGTCCCCTCTGCTCGGAAACATGGCCAGGCAACGCCACCGACGTCCAGGCGCTGCTGCCGGTGATCGACCGCCTGCGCGCGCGCTTTTGCATCGGCCGGATCTGCGTGGTTGGCGATCGCGGCATGATCAGCGCGCGCACGCTGGCGGAACTGGAAGAGCGCGGGATCGACTACATTCTCGGGGCGCGTGAGCGCAACGATGCCGAGGTGCGCGGGACCGTGCTCGCCGATACCGCTGCCATGGTGCCGCTGTCGATCCCCAAGGCCGCCGGCGCGACGACCGACATCGAGGTCAAGGAGGTTCTGGTCCGGCCCTGGGACGGCAAGGGAAAGTCCCGGCGCTATGTTGTCTGCTACAACCCCGAGCGCGCCGCCTGGGAGGCCGCCCAGCGGAGCGGAGACTGTCAGCAATTCCGTGCGGGGCCCGCTTTATCACGCCAAAGTAAAGCGGTCTTCGAACAGGATGGCGAACTGGGCCTTGGCCATGCACCATTCGCGAGGTGGCATTTTCCACTCCTTTGCCGCCAGGTTCAACACCAGGTACAGGAGCTTCAAGGCGCTGTCGTCGGTGGGAAAGTGTCCCCTGGTTCTCACCGCCCGGCGCAGTTTGGCATTCAGACTTTCTATGGCGTTTGTGGTGTAGATGATCCGGCGCACCTCATCAGGGAACGCGAAGAACGGAATGACTTCCGACCAGTTCCGCCGCCAGGACTGGGCGATCGCCGGGTATTTCTTCCCCCAATGGCCGTCGGAGAAGTCTTCAAGGGCAGTCTTTCCGGCATCGGCGTCCTTGGCCCTGTAGATCTGCTTCAGCGTTGCCGCCACCGCCCGGCGGTCCTTGTACGAGACGAAGGCCAGCGAATGGCGGATCAGATGGACGACGCAGGTCTGGACCTGGGCCTGCGGAAAGACTGCCGTAATCGCTTCCGGAAAGCCCTTCAGGCCGTCAACGACGGCGATCAGCACGTCCTCGATGCCGCGACCCTTGAGCTCGTTCATGACCCGCAGCCAGAATTTGGCGCCCTCGCTCTGCTCGATCCAAAGGCCGAGGATTTCCTTGGTTCCGTCCGGCCGGACACCGAGGGCGACGTAAACGGCCTTGTTCCTGACCGTCCCTTCGTCGCGCACCTTGATCCGGATCGCATCGAAGAAGATCAGAGCATAGAGTGCTTCCAGGGGCCGGTTCTGCCACTCCGCCACCTCTTCGAGCACCGCGTCGGTGACGGCGCTGACCAGGTCGGGCGAGACGTCGATCCCGTAGAGCTCGCGCAGGTGCCCCTGGATCTCGCGGGTGCTCATGCCGCGGGCGTACATCGAGATGATCTTCTCGTCGAAGCCGGGAAACCGCCGCTGATACTTGGCGATCAGCTGCGGATCGAAGCTCGACAGCCGATCGCGCGGAATATCGAGCGCGATCTTGCCCGTCCCGGTCAGAACCGTCTTCCTGCCATAACCGTTGCGGCGGTTGCCGTCACCCTCGCCGACGTCGAGATGATGATCCATCTCCGCGTTCAATGCCCGCTCGGCCAGTGCCTTCTTCAGCTCATCCAGCAAGCCGTCCTTGTCAAAGGCGGTCTTCGCATCGGCTCCACCCAGAAGCTGGTCGACCAGGGCATCGGGAATAACCGGCTGTTTGCGTCGTGCCATACGATCTCTCCTCCAACTCTCATCGTTATGGCCTCACACGAAATTCCTGACACTCCTGCGGAGCGCGATCGTCACGGCGCTGCGCGAACAGCTGTCGCGCGGCGACAAATCCCTGGTCGGCAACAGCGGCTACCGCAAGTTCCTGAAGGTGGTCGGCGACGACCACTTCGCCCTCGACGAGGCCAAGGTTGCCGAAGAGGCAAGGCTCGACGGCTTCTATGTGCTGCGCACCAACAGCAAGCTGCCCACCCTCGAGGTGGCGATGCGCTACCGCGAGCTGTGGAAGGTCGAGCAGATCTTCCGCACCACCAAGGCCGTCCTCGAAACACGGCCGGTCTATCACGCCAGCGACGCCGCCATCCGCGGCCACGTCTTCTGCTCGTTCCTGGCGCTGATGCTGCGCAAGGACTTGCAGGACCGGTTGCAGGCGGCCGAACTCGATCTTGACTGGCAGGACGTCATCGTCGACGCCGTCTTGTCGAAACCACCGTCGACCAGCAGGGGCGCCGCTTCGTGCTGCGCAATCAGGCGCCGGGCTGTGCCGGAGCCGTGTTCAAGGCCGTTGGTGTCGCCCTGTCGCCCCTCTTCCGACGCCTGGACGCGGAAAAAGCCACCGCGCCCACCGACCCGCCCAGCCAGAAACCCCGCAAGCGCCGTCTCACACCCCGCAAACGTAGTGCCACGTCCACTGCGAAAAAACAAATCCGTCAACCGGATCAATAACTTCCGAAAACACGGTGTTGAAGTTGAGTCAAGCAAATGGCATCACAGCTTCGATGAGCAGAAAGGGGAACTGCCTGGACAACGCCCCGATGGAGAGCTTCTTCGGCGCTCTCAAGACCGAACTCGTGCATCGCACGCGGTTTCGAACCCGGCGCGAGGCGAAGGCCGTGCTCTTCGAGTACATCGAGGTCTTCTACAACCGGCAACGCCGCCATTCGAGCGTGGGATACCGAACACCCGCGCAGGCAAGGATCGACATGACCACGGCTAACGCCGCATAACTGAACAACCGGCCGGTCCGGAATCCGGGAGCAACGTCACACGGCTAACGCCGCATAACTGAACAACCGGCCGGTCCGGAATCCGGGAGCAACGTCAGTATTCCGTCTGATCCAGCGACAGCCCATGCAGCGCCTGGAGCACGAGCATCCGGAACTTCAGCACCGAATCGAAGCCGGGACGCCCGCCCTTGGACAGGTCGCGCGGGCCGAGCGCCGCCGCCAACTCCAGCCGGAACAGCTCGAAGTCGACCGTCGCCGCGAGCTTCTCCAGCGGATCGCCGTGCTCGGAAAGCTTCCGCAGCCGATCCTCGAAATGCCAGAACCCTGCCTGCCGCAATCCCATAGCGATGCTCTCAATCATCCGCTCAGGCGCACGAAATCATGCTCTCGCCGCTAAATCCAGCCGGTTTCCGGAGGCGTCCAACTGCCTGCCACCGCGGCAGCAGCAGCGTAAACCTCAGACGCCCTTAGCCTTCGCCGGATGGTTACGAACCAATCGATGGTGCGCTCGAAAGCAGTTTCGAAGCCGAGAGCACCGCTCATTGTTGTTGGCGACAACTGTCAGCCGCGGACTTGTCTGTACGGTTCGTACCTTAATTGCTCCAAGCACCGCATGCAGCTTCAAGAACTCTGATGCTTCTGACTTTCTGGGACGACATCCGTGAGTATCAGGAAGCGAGAAATCGCCATCAACGCCGATATGATGAGGTCAATCCGATCTCAACTCTTCCGCTTGGACGGTTTGGCAACCCCTTGGGCGTTCCTCGCGAGAATGACGTTAGAAGCACACCACCGAAGGACGGGATTACCATCATGGCGCAGAGTACCTTCGCTAAGAGCGCGCTCTAGTTCCTTGGCGGGACGAGACATTGTTAATGCATCTTGATTGACAGGTGTGCAATGAACACCCTCCTGGACAAGCTGATTTATTAGCATAGAGGATCCCCACCGATCGTAAGCAATCTCTTGGACACTGTATTCGGCATGGAGATCTAGAATTTTATCACGAATAACCGCGTAGTCTACCACATTCCCTTCGGTTGCTACGAGGAATCCCTGATCACGCCATTCATGATAAGCAACCTTGTCTAGTCTAATCCTCTGCTGTATGGCCTCGTCTGGACAAAACGGGAACGACAAAAGCGTGTATCCTCCGTCCGCCCCCCGAAATACCACAACCACAGCTGTTAGATCCCTTGAGGTGGAGAGGTCGAGCCCGATTATGCATGATCGACCTACTAGGTCATTCCTTCGAATTGGGGCTCTGCAGCGATCCCAGCTGCTCATGTCAAGCCATCCTACAAACTCTTCGATCCAGACGTTCAGATAAAGTCGCCGAAAGACGTCAACAAATCCGGGAGTATTGAGTGCCCGCAAGCACTGCTCGCGCAGGAAATGCCGAACTCATCGACTGATCGAGGCCGGGATGCGCTCTTGCCCAAACTTCCGGATCAGTCCAATCATCGTTCGGCATGGCCCCAAAAATCCGTATCAGCCAAGTCGGGTCGAAGACATTTCCGGCAGCAATATCAGCAGCGTATTTGTGCATCTCCGCCGCTACAGATAAGGGATCGCCCGCAGCGGCTAGGTAGATGAACAGAGGTTGCTCCCTTGATGCAGAACAAGCGACCAACATCTCGTAGGCCTCACTAGACAGTCCTTCCTGCAAATCATCCAATACTGCGAACGAAACATCTCGCCCCGTCAAGGAAGATCTGGTTCCTGCAATCACAGAAATTCTGTTACACTTGTAAAGCACTTCAGTCGCACGTACCTCACAGACATCCTGCATATCCGCATTATTTTCGATCATCATTTTGATTATATTCATGCACGCGCCAGATATGTTATTTGATGGTGCAACAATACACGCCTCAGTATTGCGCTCTTTGTCGACTAGAAGCATATATAGCAATAAGGCTGCCGCAAAAGTTGTCTTGCCTGACTTCCTAGGGGCTTCAACCCATACATGCCTGTATCTTCGTATTCCGTCCGTGGTCTTGCGCCCGAATGCTTCTCTAACCAGAGCGGTCTGCCAATCATTCAGGAGGAAAGGCTTGCCTGAATAGGAACCTTTTACATGTGAGCAAAATTTTTCTATGAAACGAACAGCTTTTCCAGCTTCCTCATGGTCAAAATACCAATGTTCATTTGAAGAAGTCACTTCGGCCACCATTGCTGGATCTGGAGGATGCCAATGAAGCCGATATTCCGAGGTGCCGAGCAAACAGACGCACGGAAGCCCAGCCCTCCTCCGCATCCCGTACGGCAGGATGACGTCTCTTCATTACTGAGCCCTTGCAGGTTGTTGTTTTATAGTATCGACCCTCGCTCGAAAGGATTTGCTCCGCCCTTACGGTTCGGGCAAGAGCACTGCAATAACCGGCTAGCAAGGGTCGCATTCCTTCATCAAGTAGGCCGCGACGCGCCAATGTTGGTGCGATAGCGTGCCACTCGTTCAGCGCGATATGGTCAGCTAGGTAAGGCGGGGGTAGCGACGGATCCGCTTGGCGCTCGGCCGCCAAAGGCGCAGCACTTCCTAATTTGGCCGCGAAACATCGCGGCCTAACTATCTGACACATAGGGCCTATTTCTGCTCTAAATTTCTCTTTAACATGTCCCATGTCACTGCCGGAAAACGATACTCTAGAAGCGCTTCGGTGCTTATGCTCTTGCATGAGAGTTAGCCGCGCTTTCTGATGTAAGTTTTAAACGTGGTGGAGGAGTGGCAGGCTTTAC
>CAWBNC010000049.1:0-56551 GCA_963789785.1 uncultured Alphaproteobacteria bacterium
CATTTTTCATTGCAAACAACCTGCTATTTAAGGAATTTTCTCTGAGCGTGGCGAGTTTGCCCACCTAAGTACCCGCCTACGATTGGCCGCTGTAGGCGAACATCTGCGGACATTAGGTAATGTCATGCGTTCCGGACGCCTCCCCGGGGTTGACCCGGCATAGGTGGGCAGTGACCGCGCGGTGTATGGCCTATCCCTGTGCTTCCGGCGCGATCAGCCTTGATGACTCTGATGCCGAGGCGCTCCTGCGATGGCCCGCACCCCGCACAACGCCGCCGGGACCACCCCAAACTCGCCCGCCACCGGCGTCGTCTGCGGCCCCAGCACGTTGACTTGCGGACGGCCAAACGGCATTGTGCACATGCACCGCACCGGTCGGACCAGCGCGCGCGGCCGGAGTTGCGCCTGAAGAGGAATTCAGCTTGGACAGCACCGCGTCATCGCGCTTCGAGCAACCGAAACGCCGGTTCGACCTGCCGTTCGGCGTCGAGCCGGTCCAATTCATCGCCATCGCTTATGCCGCCTGGCTTTTCGTACTCAGCTTCGTCTTCCACCTGGCGCCCGAAAATAAGATCCTGCTCGAAATTGCCCTTATCGGCGGCATGGTCCCGGCCATGCTCCACTGCCTGTTCCTGCCGATCGATACCCGCGGCAACGGCCCGGGGCTGTGGTTCCTCTGGACCTTCATGGTCATCTTTCTCGCCAGCTACCTGGTCAACAACTTTGACTGGGAGGATCTGGTCAATCTTGCCAACGTCATGTTCGTCTTCTTGCTGGGCATGCTGATCGCCAGCACGACCGATACGTCGTTGATCATGAGAATTGTTGGCGCCTACGCGCTGATGATGGTGCCGTTCCTCGTCTACATCAACATGTTCGGAGAGCGCGTCTGGGGTCGACTCCATGCCGGGGCGCAGCCGAACGTCTGGGGCCTGTTCTCGCTGAATGTCGCGATCGGCGCGTTCGCCCTGAAGAACCGGATCCTTCAGATCATCTGCATGGCCGTCGTGCTGATGACGATGTACAACGCTCAGACCCGCGGCAGCATGGTCGCGCTCCTGCCGACCCTCTTCATCTTCGCCCACCAGTGGTACGTCTACGAGAAGAAGATCGACGTGACCTGGAAGATGATCGCGACATACATGGCAATTCTCGTCGTGTTCGGCTTTGTCGCGTTCTACTCGGATATCATCATCAACGACGTGCTGCGGCTGCACGACCCTCAGCGCGGACTCGACAGCGGCGCGACCGGTCGCGACCAGACCTGGCGGGAGGCGCTGCATATCTGGTTCGGCTCGCCCTTGCTTGGCGTCGGCTTCCGCAAGCACGAGGACTTCATGGTTTACACCGAGATGTCCGCGCACAACGCCTACATCGCCATGTTGGCCGACACCGGGTTTGTCGGCTTCATTGCCTACATGTGTTTCCTGATCGGCGCGACGGTGCGCGCCTTCCGCGTCCAGGATGACAAACTCCGGCTGTTTCTCGTCGGTCTGATCATCTCCTACGCCTTCGCCGGCATGTTCGAGCGCCGGGCGATCAACGTCGGCAACTCCTTCTCGATCTCGTACATCTTCTGCTGCCTTGTCGCGCTTCGTCTGGCGCGGATCCAACAGCTGGAACGCAAGGTCGCGGCGGATCCGGCGGGCGTTCCGGCGCTCGGGCCGTAGCCTGCCGCCCATCCGGCAAAACAGCAGGCTCCCGGCGCTTCCCGCTGACCGGGCCAGAGCTCCCTGACCCGTATCTCCCAGCCATAGCCTGAGGGACCCTGGAAGCATGGCGACTTTAATTTCAAGGAAGAAGAAGTTCATTTTCATTCATGTCTACAAGGTCGCCGGCACCAGCATCAGCGAGGCTCTGGAACGCTACGAGGAGTTTTACCGGCTGAAGAAAGCCTCGCGCTTCCTATGGCGCTTTTCTTTTCTGCGGGCGCGGCGGTTGAGGGAGAGGCTTGGCCTGAAGAACCAGTACCCGCTTCTCGATCATGCACTTGCCCGCGACGTCAAGCCTCTGGTTCCGGACTTCGACTCGTATTTCAAGTTCTGCTTTGTCAGGAACCCGTGGGACTGGCAGGTATCCCTCTACCATTTCACGACCCAGCGCTGGTATACCCGAACGCACAAGATCGCTGCCGGCATGGACTTCCAGAAATTCATCGAATGGCGATGCGAAGGTAATTATAAGCTGCAGAGGGATTTCATCGTCGACTACGATGGTACCAGTCTTGTCGATTTCATCGGCAAGTTGGAGAACATCGAGGCCGACTTCGCGAAGGTCTGCGATCGCATCGGCATTCAGAACACGCTCCCCCATCGTAACAAGAGCGACCATACGGACTATCGCTCCTATTACAACGAGCATACCAGGTCGCTTGTCGCCCGTACCTTCAAAGATGACATCGAGATGTTCGGCTACTCCTTCTGAGGTCGGCGAAAGTCGAGCAACGGCGCCTGACGCAACTGGCTCGACTATGTAAGAGTTGGCTCGGCTCAGCCGCCGCGATCCTCGATGCTTGTTGATGCGGCCCTTCGCTCCGCGCCGCGCAGATGACGAGAAGCTCGTCGAGCGGTGGGCGCAGGTGTGACGATTCCAGACCGTCTCCAGCCCGTTCGCAGCGAGCGCCGCCACCGCCGGATCGGCGATCAGGTCGCGCAGCGCGCGGGTCATGGCGCTGCTGTTCGAAGCGAACGGGAGATCCTGTCCCGGCCGGAACAGGCCATCGCAATCGTTCCAGGGCGCGAAAACCAGGGGGATGCCGCAGGCAAGCGCCTCGAACATCCGAATCGTCGGGATGCCGGGCAGCGCCCGCGCGTATGGCCCACGCGGCACGTGCACCGTCAGGCGATGTGTGGCAAAGGCTTCCGGAAGGCGGTCGTTGGCGAGCCAGCGGCCGTAGGCGATCTCCGCGCGCGCCAGTGCCGCCAGAGCTTCCGCCAGTAGCGAACGCCATGAACGCAAGCGCGGAGCTTCAGCCGGCGGACAGGTTCGACGACGAAGCGTCGGTCGCCGAGCTCGCGGGCAGGAGCGGTCAAGAGCGCGTTTCGCGCCGGTTGACGTTCGTCGCGATGGTGCCGAGATAGCCGAGGTGCCAGCGACGCAGCGGCGCGCTCATCTCCGGACCTTGACTGGCGCCGGCCTAGCTCCGCGCAGAACGCCGTCGACCAGTGCGGCGCGGTGCGCGTAGGTGTGATGGGCAAGAACGCGCGCACGGGCTTTCTCACCGATGCGGCGTGCCGCCTCGCTGGACAGGCCGCTGAGGAGTTCCGCGACCCCGCCGCCGCCTGCCGCCGTCAGAACCTCCTCACCGGGGTTCAGGAAGGCCTCAATCCCTTCCCAGGCGTCTGTGATCAGGCAGGCGCCGGCGCCGACGGCCTCGAAAACCCTCGTCGGCGGCGAGAAGCCGAACCGGGCCATGCTGTCGCGGTTGATGTTGAGGACGGCGCGGGCGGAGCTGTTTATGGCGTTGTGATCGCGGGTGTAGACGTGACCCAGCGCGGTGATGTTGGCCGGCATCTCCCGGCTGTCCCAGCCGCTGCCGCCGATCAGGAAGCGCTGCCGCGGCAGGCGCGCGGCGGCGCCGAAGAAAAAGTCGGCAACGCGGATCTCCCGATCGGGAAGCCGGTTGGCGATGAAGGTCAGATCGCTGCGGAAGCGCGCTTCCGCCGGGACCGGAAAGTGGGTCGCGGGGTCGAGCGCATTGTAGATCGGAATGCAGGCCCTGGCGCCGTGCTTGCGGTAGCCGGCGATGACCGGCGGTCCGCCGCCGTAGGTGAAGATCGTGTCGTACCCGGGGATCAGGCGGCGGAACGCATCGGACGGATCGGCCTCGATCCGCTCCAGCGTTGCCGGCGCGTCGACGTCCCAGAAGACGACCAGGGCGCCCGGTCGACGCCGGGCGAGCACGGCTTCCTCAAGCACGGCGTCGAAGACCCCGACGCCGCTCGCCTTGACGATCAGGTCTGCGCCGGCGGCATGCCGCAGACAGCGATCAAGCGCGGCCTCTTCGACCTGGTAGACGACGACGCGGGCCCAGGGCGGATCGTCGATGTCCCGGTGCTGCTGGCGGTCCAGAGCGTTGGGTTCGTAGAAGGTGATCTCGTGACCGCGGTCTGCCATGGCCCGGAGCAGGCCGCGGTAGTAGGTTGCGGCGCCGTTCCAGTAGGCCGAGACGAGGCTCGAGCCGAAAAACGCGATCTTCACGGCGCGGCTCCCATCGCCGAGACGGGAAGCTGAACGGGAGGGACGAGCGCGCAGCCGCTCTGTGCCGCCTCAACAACCGCCAGCCCGAACGGCTCATAGAGCGCCGGCGAGACGAAGATGACGAACTCGGCATCGGCTGTTAGATAAGCGGGTCCCTCGCCGCGTTCGTGAACCTGCGCATCGAGGTTGTCGAGAACGCGCACGCGGTGGTTCCGGCGTAGGAGCTCCTCGCAGACGTGCGGTCCAATAAAGCCGGCACCTCCTGTGATCAGTACGTGCACGCGCCAGCCCTTTTCTTATTCCCGACGACTAACAGCCATTTGAAGTGGATGGTTCCGACGAAACTTTCACCGCCGCGCGGGCCAGGGGAACCATGGGCCCGGCATCGCGTTGCACAGCCTAAAGATTGCATCGCATTAGCAGGCAAGGGCACGCGGTCATGGAACACGACGCCAAGGCCACAGCCGACCACGAGACAATCAGGAAGTGGGCGGAAAGCCGTGGCGGCCGACCGGCTGTCGTTTCCAGCACCCATGAAGCCGACGGCCCTGGCATCATCCGGATCGCCTTCCAGGGCGAGACGGACGGTCTCAACGACATCTCCTGGGACGAGCTATTCGCCAAGTTCGAGGACATCAAGCTCGCCTTCCTCTATCAGGACCTTACCAAGGGCGACGAAACCAGCCGCTTTTTCAAGTCCATCAAGAGGTAGCGCCGGTTTACCGGTGGCTGGTTCCGGCGCAAATAGTCGCACATTCAAAAGGCTGAAGGCCGGTACGGCCGCCGCCTGAGGGGCCGGATGCAGCCTGGCGGTCGCGGAGTGTTGCTCAACAGGCACGCCCTCGCGTGCACGGAGCCGGCACCTGGCCGCCATGCGGTTCACAATTGAATAGCATTTGGGATGTCGGTACGTATGGAACCTTGAGGTGGGGTTGCTCGGACGATCCGCCGCAAAATCGGCGGTTTTTCCCGCTACGGCGCGCGTTGTTGCGAAAAGGCCCGGAGCGGCACGATGATTCCGTACGATCGGTGCAGAGTGCGCCGATAGATTTTACGCACGCGTTGCTGGTGCATTGCGCGTGTTTGTGCTACAAGGAATGCACGTCCTACGGGAAATCCTCGCAGCACAACCGGGATCACGGCCATGCCGAACGCTGGCACCGCACTTCAAGAGCTTTCTGAAACCTCCGACGGGCGAGTCAGTCCCATAGAAACCTTCGTTCACCCGCCGGCCGAGGCCGATGAAGACGGCGACGCGCCTTCGGTACGGCGTCGTTTTTCCGTTTCCGAGAGTGTTGTTTCCGGCATGCTCCGCCTCGTCGATACGCTCGCGATCGCCGCCGCCGGGATCATCGCCTATCACTTCCTGATCGGGTGGGGCTCGACCTCGTTGCAGGTCTACCTGAACGTTACTGCGATGAGCATCGTTCTCACGGTCAGTTTCTTCCATTACGCGGGATTGTACGACTTCAACACACTGGTTGCCTGGCCCACGCGCATGCGGCAGATGGTGCTCCTGAGCGCGCTTGTCATATTCGTGCTGGCGGTCGTGCTCAAGATCTCCAATCAGTATCGCAGCGCATGGTTCCTGGCCACCTTCGTCGGTTCGACGGTGCTGATCTTCGGCTTTCGCGGGCTGGCGAGACTTTACATCGACCGGCTGGCGCGGACCGGAACCATGGTGCGCAACATCGCCATTGTCGGAGCCAGCGGCCAGGCCAAGCATCTGGTTGAGCGGCTACGTCGGGAAGACGCGCCGTGGAAACGCATCATCGGCATTTTCGATGATCGGCGGACCCGCATCACGGACGAAATCGACGGCTTTGCGGTCCTGGGCAACCTCGACGATCTGGTCGCCTACGTGCGCCAAGGGCGTGTCCAGGATGTGGTCATCACCCTGCCATGGAGCGCGGACGGCCGGCTGATCGATATCATCAGCAAGCTGCGGGCGCTGCCGGTGCACATCTATCTCGGCTCGGACCTGATTGGCTATCATTTCCAGCAGCACCGCGAGCAGCAGCTCGCGGGAATGTCCGTCCTTGAGATTGCGTCCGCGCCTCTGACCGGGTGGAGCGGCATTCTCAAACAGGTCGAGGATCGGATCATCAGCACCGCGGCCCTGCTGATGCTCTCGCCGCTGATGCTGCTAATCACCATCGCCATCCGCATCGACAGTCCGGGACCGGTACTGTTCCGGCAAAAGCGCTACGGCTTCAACAACGAGGTCATCGTCGTCTACAAGTTTCGCTCGATGTACCACAATCGTCCGCCGGAAGCCGATGTCCCGCAGGCGACGCGCGGCGACCCGCGGGTGACACGCGTCGGGCGCATTCTCCGGCGCACCAGCCTGGATGAACTGCCGCAGCTGTTCAATGTCATACACGGCGAGATGTCGCTGATCGGACCGCGACCGCACGCGGTCGAGCACAACAAGAAATACGCGGTCCTCATCGGCGATTACCACTGGCGGCACAAGGTCAAGCCGGGCATCACGGGGTGGGCGCAGGTTAGCGGCTTTCGCGGCGAGACCGACACGCTGGACAAGATGCGTTTGCGCTTCGAGCACGATGTCTACTACATCGAAAACTGGTCGCTGTGGTTTGATGTCAAGATCCTGGTGATGACCGCCTTCATCGGCTGGACCAGCAAGAACGCCTATTAGGGTGGACGGGCGCGCGCCTAGACCTCCGGCGGGGCAGGGCGGATCTATTCCGCCTGCCGCAGGATAAGGCCGACCGGCAGCGCTTCGCCGAACAGGCCCGCGCGCTCGGCGGCGGCGATCGGCATGCGCGCACGCAGCCTTGCGGTGCGCGCCGGGGAAATCCCGAGCTTTTCCAGTCGCCCGGCGATCCTGTTGCGCAACGAGGACCGGACATCCAGGGTTCGGTTGCCGACCACCCGGGCGGCGCGCAGGAACAACGTCGACATTTCCGCGAGCTCGGGATCGGCCCAGTCCAGGCCGGCGAAGGCTTCGAAGGCCTGCTCCACCAGCTCCGGCGGCGTCACGTCCTCGGGGCCAGCGTAGAACGGCGCCCGGTTGAGCAGCATGCCGAGCGCGGCCAGGTAGGGCGCGCTGTGCCTGCCCGCGCGCGCGCGCGCGGCGGCGCGCTCGATGTAGCGCTCGCTCAGCTCGGCCTTGATCGCCGGCTCCAGCCGCTCGAAGGCGCCGGTCATGCGGACGAGCTCCGGCGGCAGGTTGTCCTGCCGACGGATCCTGTTCAGCTCGTCCGCCAGAACCGCCTCCTGCCGGCATCGTGAGAGCCCGCCCGCGACGCGCCGCCAGAGGATGCAGGTCTGCAGCTTGATCCGCTTGCCGGCGGACCCCGGACCATCGCCGCCGACGATCCGCCATAGGCCGTCGATACGGGCCTCGTCGGCCGCGGCCCCGAAGCCGGGCCGGAGCAGGTAGCCGGCAATGGCGAGCCACGTTTCCTCGTGCTCGGGCGAGCGCCTCCGCTGCTCGGCGCAGGCATCGAGGCTTGGCCAGAGGCTGCGGACGAGAACCCAGTTCCACTCGCCCTTGGCGACGCCAAGGGTTTTCTCCAGGGACAGCAGCAGCCTTTGCGCGGTCACCTTGTCACGCTCGCCGGCGGGGCGGGTGAAGTGCCGCAAGATCGTCTCCCTTGCGGCCGCGACCGCCGTGACCGGCGCGTTTGGTGCGACCCGAATCGGCGAGGACGCGTCGTTCGGATCCGCCGGCCCGCGAAGCGGGTCTGCCAGTTTGCCGCGAAGATTGAAATCGAGCGGCCAGGTCGCCCTGAGGTCGGGATCGGCGCTGCGGCAGGCCACCTGAAGCAGGCCGAGCTCGCTGAGCCTCGCTTCGAGCGTCACCGGAACTGTTCGCCGTCCTGCCGGCGGACGCTCGACCCTGGCGGTTGTCTCCAGCGGCGGCAGCGCCTGAAGATCCGGCGCATCGGCGGCGATGATATCGCCGGCGCGCGCGCCGCCCCGCCGGGTCGAGGCATAGGTCTGGAAGCGCACCGGCCGGTTGATGCGCAACTCCAGCGCGAGGTCCCGGATTGAAAACGTCTCCTCCGCGACGGCGCCCTGTGGCAGGACGCAGACGAGGTTTGAGGCCCCCGCCGCGGTCGTCGCCGCGCGCCCTTCGTCCGCCGCCTTGCCTTGCGCCTCGAGGAAGATGGCGCGCGCGGCATCGGCCGCGATCCGCGCCTTGCCGCTATGCACCAGTCTGCCGAAGCGCGCCGCGCCGCGGGCGACGGCGAGATCGGGTTCATCATTCGCCAGCTCCGGCACTGCGGACCGACCCTGCCAGCGGCCGATCTGTTCGCTCAGCCGCCTGCGCAGCGCCTTCGGGTAGAGCGCGCCGCCGTTGAACAGGACCGCATCGACACCGGGCCGGCCGCGCAGGAACCGGGCGAGGTGACGGGTGATGGCGCTGTCGCTGGCATAGGGAGCCCCCACTCCTTCAGCGCGGCGGCGACGCGCCTGGGTCGCGGCGTCGGCGGCGCAGGGCGGAAAGAAGCCGTCGAGGATGATGCGGTCCACTTCGCCGCGGGTGATCTCGGCCGTGCGCGCGCCGGCAATTAGTCCGGCGCCGCGCCCGGGAATGGCCACCTGCAGAACCTTGTCCGCCGCGCTGCCCTCTTCGCCCGCTTGCGTCAGCGCCTGCTCCTTGAGGTCGCGGCAGCGGGCGACGAGGAAGTCCCACTGGGCGCCGGCGAGCCGCGTCTCGCCGCTGCTAAGCTGCGGCTCGAGGCTATGGGCGAGAGCGAGGTCGATGTTGTCGCCGCCGAGAAGGATGTGCTCGCTGACAGCGATCCGGCGCACGCCGCTTTCGTTGTCGACGGCGAACAGGCTGAAGTCCGAGGTTCCGCCACCGATATCGACGACCAGGACATGGCGCCGCGGCGGAATATCCGCCCCGCCGTCCTCCCCGTCCGGCTTGCCGGCGACCACGGGTGAGCCCAGCGCCTGCCCCAGCGCCTCCCAGGCGCTGCCCTCGCCGCCGTGACGGGCGAGCCAGGTATAGAATGCCGCCTGCGGCTCTTCGAGAAGGCGAACCGTCTCCGGATAGCCCGCCTGCTCCGCCGCCGTCAGGCAGAGCCGCTGCGCCGCGGCGTCGAAGGACGCCGGCACGGCGATGGTGATCTCCTGGGCGTCGAAGGCCCAGTCGCCACCGTGCTTGGCGAAGCGGTCGTTCCAGGCGCCGCGCAGGTAGTTCAGGAGCAGGGCTGACGCTCGAACGGGCGATATCTTCATGCTCGCCGCGATGTCGTTGGAGCCCCAGGGCAGGAACGACGCCTCCCGATCGGCGCCGTGGTGGCACAGCCAGGATTTCGCCGAATGGGCAACGCGTCCGGGTCCGTCCTGCGCCATGATCCGCGCGAACCGGCCGACGATCCAGTCGCCTTCGCCGAGCCGGCCGCCACACATCTGCGCCGCGATGTCGTCTTCAGGCAGGTAGAGAAACGAGGGCAGGATCGGTTGCTCGACAAGCGTCGTCGGCGAGCCCCACTGCGAAATCGCCAGCACCGCGGCCGCCGCACCATCTTCCAGCGACGTATCATCCAGCGGCCGGTCTTCCAACGGCCCGTCCTCCAAAGGCTCGTAGGCGAGCACCGAGTTGGTCGTCCCGAGATCGATACCGATGCTGAAGCGTGGCGCCGTCATGGCCGCGTCATCGCCGCGTCATGGCGCTATGGTCATGGCCCCGCGATCGTCCTCTCGCGCCCGGGCGCGGAAGGGGGCTCACTCGGTTCGCACCTGGAATTCAACCTTCCACCGGCGCTCCGAGTTGGTGTGCTTCATCCACAACTCCAGTGTTCCAAGCTCGGTAACGATGGCGTTGATCTGCACCGGGACGGTCTGACCGGTGGGGAAATCGGCCATCGCCGGTAGCTCGACCTCGAGGCTGCTGGTCTCTTCGAGCTCGGCCTCGGCGTCGGGAAGGATCTGCCCGGGCACATCGCCGCTGCGCACCTCCGACGAGAAGAAGCGGAACTCGGCCGGGTATCCCGTCACGAGGCCGAATTCCTGATCCTCGATCAGCACCTCGCTGCCCTCCTCCATGCCCTGCGGGACCACGCACAGCGCCTTGACCGGCGGGCGGTACCCCGGAATTGCCGGCATGGAAGTCTCAAGGCCGATGTAGTAGGAGCGCGCGGCGCCGGCGCGGATCCGGATGCCCTTGCCGGTGACGCGATTGCGGCCGTAGAACGACGCGCCCTTGGCGACAGCGAGGTCGGGCTGGAAGCCAGCCAGCTCGCGCACCGCCTCTCCTTGGTTCCACGCGGTCAGAAGGTCGATCACCCGGCGGCGGAGCGGAGCGGCCTTGAAGACCCCGCCGTTGAAAAGAACGGCCGTCGGCATCAGCAGTTCGCGCCGCTGGGCCGCGTCGCCGACCAGGGCGGCGAGCACCTCGCTGGCGCGGACATTGGCGAGGCTGCGGGCAAGGAAGCGGGCGAGGTGCCGGCTGACCGCCGGATCGGCGGCGTAGGGTAGGCCGAATTCGCTCAGGCCCGCGCGTTTTGCTTCTTTCGGCTGGTCGCCAGCAGCGGTTAGCGGAAAGAATCCGTCGATGACAACCTGGTCGAGCACCGTTCGTTCCAGAACGGTCGACGTGGAGCCGGCGAACAGGTTCGACCCGCGCGACGGTATGGCGACCGGAGCCTCGGCCAGCGTCTCGTCCTCGAACAGCGCCACCTTGGCCTTGCCAGCCGCCTGGACAAGGGCGAGGAGCTGCCAGGCATCGATGGCGGTGCCGGCCGCTTCCAGCTTCGTCTTCAGCGTGTAGGCCAGCGCGAGATCCATGTTGTCGCCGCCGAGAAGGATGTGCTCGCCGACGCTGATCCGTTCGAGATCGAGGTCGCCGTTGTGCTCGTTGACGGCAATGAGGCTGAAGTCGGCGGTGCCGCCGCCGACGTCGCAAACGAGCACGATGTCGCCCGGTCCGACCTGACTGCGCCATTCCTTGCCGCCGCCGGCGGTCCAGGCATAGAACGCCGCCAGCGGCTCTTCGAGCAGGGTGACCTTGCCCAACCCGGCCGCCTCGGCCGCCTCGGCGGTCAGCGTGCGCGCCACCTCGTCGAACGACGCCGGCACCGTGAGCACGATCTGCCCGTCACTGAGCGTCCACTCGCGCCCCTGTCGGCGCTCGGCATGGAGCAGGCCGTCGCGCATGTGCGCGAGATAGCGGCGCGAACACTCGAACGCGGACAGCTTGTCCTCGGCGATCGCCGAACGCCACGGCAGGACCGGCTGGCGCGGATCGATGTGCGGGTTGGACAACCACGACTTCGCCGACGTCACAAGCCGGTCGGGAACCAGCGCACCGTGATCGCGGGCGAACTGGCCGACGATCGGTTCGTGCCCGCGGTCGTCGTCGCCGTTGCGCCACGGCAGGGCGAAAGCGCCCTCGGGAAACTCAGCGGGATTGGGGATGTACAGCGCCGACGGCAGGACCGGCTTCTCCCCGATCTGGCCGGGACCGACTATCTGGGTGACCTCGACGAGCTCGACCACGTCGCTGTCGAAATCGGTGATCGCGATCGCGCTGTTGCTGGTCCCGAGATCGATGCCGAGACTGAAACAAGGACTCATGCCTGTACCGTATCTGCGGGTTGCGGGGGATGAGGGCGCCGCGCCGACGCCGGCCTGGGACGCGTCTTGAAGGCGGTGGCAGCGTCCGCCTCTCTTCGCCTAATTGAGCTCGACCTCCGCCGGAGCAATCGTCGGAAGACGATCTTCGTCGCGGCGCAGCAGACGCGGCAGGTTGACCTTATCAACCCTCCAGCCGCGGTGGACGAGGGTACCGGAAAACGGCGGCTTGCCGCCGACCGCGCCGACCAGGCGGTATTCGTCGGCAGCGAAGCCTTCGTCCACTTCGACGGCTGAACCTTCGGCTTCCTCGCGCACCGGGCGGATGGTCAGATGCTCCCTGAGCACCGCCCGACAGCCGTCATGAACGACTCGGGCGGCGGCGCCGACCTGCACATCAGAGTAGGCGGCGATGTCGTCCATCAGGAAATCGACAAGACGGCCCCGCTGCTGCATGGCCGCGAGGAAATTGACGACCTCCGCATCGGCCTGGTTCGCGAGCTGAGCCGGATCGGGCGGCCGTGGCGCCTCCGCCGCCGGCCGCTGTCCAGACCCCGCCGGCGCCTTGCCCGCGGCGGTATGACCTCGCGTTGCAATGATCGCGACAAGCGCCAGGGCGGCGCAAACAAGTGCCGCGATCGTCAGCATGGCGTGGTAGGCGGTTGCCTCCGGCACGAGCGTCAACGATGCCAGGATCAGCACGCCGATCGTTGCAAAAATTGAAAGTGCCCGCATGGTCCTCCTGCCCTTCGCGTCGTGACCGCTTCGCGATGAGCGTCGAAACTGCATCGGGACGCGGCGGCAGACAAGCCCCTCGTTCGCCGCCATGGCGATGAGATGGTCGGGGCGAACGGTTCAGTGCACCGTGAGTGGCGAAGGAGACGAAGCCGTCGCTGGTTCGCAGACGGCGCGAAACAGGGTTCCGTCGCGGCGCATCGGATCCCAGTCGGCGGCCTCGGGGATTGCAGCGCCGAGAGTGGCCGCATCGGCCGGAACATTCATTTGGCGCGCGCCGGCGCAGTCGATGATCAGCATTGTCCGCCGCGCCGGCATCAGGCGTTCAAGCAGAACCAGATCGACTAGGATCAAGCCCGGCAGGCGATCGTTGGTCCGCACGCTCTGACGATCAAGGGCGACCATTCGGTCGCTCCGCGGGAAGATAAACGTCCACGGCTGCCAAGGCGTGCTGCCGACGATCCGCTCGATGACCTCGACCCCGGCGGGCAGCGCGGCAGTCGTCCGCGAAGCCCAGGTGTATTCGTTCCAGATGGTGAAGGCGAGCATGGTCGCGCCGATAGCGGCCGGGATCAGGTAGCGGGGTGGCCGGCGACGAATGGTGCGAAAGACCAGCCAGACCATGGCGCCGGCCAGCAGGGCGAGAAAGATGGTGACGAGCAGCGTGATCAGCATGCCGACAGCCTATCCTCAGCGTTGTACCTGGTAGGCGTTGGCCAGATTCGTCTGCATGGTCCGGACAATGATGAAGGCGTCGCGGAGGTGCTGCCGCTCAATCCGCGACAACTCCTTGGGTGAGAGGAAGTTGTCCGGCCGCTGGCCAACCTTGATCTGACGCGACTGGTGCTTCAGCCGGACGATCGAGAGGAACTCGAACGCGTCGATCAGGTCATGCATGCCGCTCGTGCTGACGATGCCGAGCTTGTGCGCTTCGATCAGGCGGTCGCGGGTGTTGGCGGATCGGATCCCGGCGCGCAGCGCGTGGATCCGGGCGATGTCGATGACCGGGACCGTACCCTGCAGCTTGAGGTCCAGCATGTGCGCGTGATCACCACCGCGAAGGAGGACGAATTGCCGCAGCGCGCCCAGCGGCGGCGTGTGCGTCAGCGCGTTCGCTGCCATATGGGCGACGAACATGCTGTTGGCCTGCGCCTTGTCGCCGGTCTCGCGCTGCAGCTCGTCGAACAGGCGGGTCTCGCCGCGGATCGGGCGAAGATCGAACATGACGCTGGCGAGCATGCGCGCT
The DNA here is from genome assembly GCA_963789785.1 of uncultured Alphaproteobacteria bacterium. Taxonomy (GTDB): domain Bacteria; phylum Pseudomonadota; class Alphaproteobacteria; order Rhodospirillales; family Defluviicoccaceae; genus JAEULH01. The sequence goes on from CAWBNC010000049.1 coordinate 13,739, forward strand.
TCCGGCTCGGGCTCGTCGATCCAGGCGCTGAAATAGCGTTTCCACCGGGCAAGCGGCTGACACCACCTGGGCGTCACGGCCATCATGTCGCCAGGGCAGTAAACATAGCCGCAGGCGTTCAGCCCGTCACAGACGAAGCGGGCGAGATCCTTGAAATAGCGACCGTGGGCGGCGGCGTCGAAGCGGTCGTCGACGATGATGCAGTTATCCTGGTCGCTCACCCCGGCCTGCTCCTGGCGCGCCTGCGACCCGCTCGCGAGCCAGACGTAAGGGATCGGCGGCGGGCCGAGGCGTTCCTCGGCAAGCTGAAGCAGCCGGTATGTCGTGACGTCGGCCACGGTGGTGATGGTCAGACCGATCCGGTGCGCCGAAACGCCGGTCTCAACGAGAACGACGAGAAGCTGAGGAACCTGCGCCACCACCTCGGCCAGGCTGGCGACCGTGGGCCGGCGGAGGATAATGCCGCTCAGGCAATCGGGGTTGCTGATCCGGCGGCGGAGCGTATCGGTCTTGGTAATGACGCCGACAAGGCGGCCGTCCTCGGTCACCGGCAGATGGCGGACGACGCGTTGCTTCATAGCCAGCAGGGCGTCGTAAACCAGCCCCTCCACCGGCAGGGTCAGCGGTTCGCGGCTCATCACCGATTCGACAGTGGCCTCCGCCGGAACGCCTTCGGCGACGACGCGATCGCGCAGATCGACATTGGTAATGATCCCCACCACGGCGCCAGCGCTAGTCACCGGCAGGCAGGAGATTCTGTGCTCGCGCATGAGCGTCGCGGCCTCCCGTACCGGGCGGTCCGCCTCGATCGTGACCGGGTCGGCGCTCATCAGGTCGCCGACGCGCAAGGCGATGAGGTTGCTCTGGTACTCGCTGCTCAGGCGATCGTCAGTGTGGCTCAGGCTCTCGCTAGCGCCGCCGACCGGCGTAAAGAATCGGTCGATCTCGCGGTGCTCCAGCTTCAACCGGGTGAAGACCGGGGCCGGCAGCAAATAAAGGGTGGTGTCCTCGTGAGCGGTGGCGTGGAACATGGCGAAGCCGTCGCTGAGCAAGGCGCGCAGTCCGAAGGTCTGTCCGGAGATGCGCTCGGCCCACACGGCGCCGCCGGGACCGCAGAGCTGAATTCGGCCGGAGCGGACCAGATAGAGGCTGTTGACCGCCTGGCGCGGCTTCAGAACAACGGTGTCCGCGGGCGCACGCAGAATCGTCGTGCATGAGGCCAGGGTGGCGAGAACCTCTGGAGGCAACAGATCGAACGGCGGCGTTGCCGCGAGGAAGGCCCGGATCGAGGCGTGATCGGGTGGAGGCGATCCGGCGTCGGCATCTGGAGGCGGGTCGACGGAGATCATGTCTGCACAGGCGTCGTTTCAGCTTCGCCAGCCGAAGATGGCGATGAGCTGAAGATGGATGATATCGGCGAGCGGGAAAAGAGAAAGAGACCCTGCCTACGCGGGCGGGGTCTCAGGTTCGCCGCCCGATCGCCCGGACCGGCTGATGCCGATTCCGGCGACCGGTGTCCGGTCGGATCAACCTGCCTTCGGATGGTCGGATCCGAAGGCAGAGGCGTTGATCGATCGTCCATGGCCTGGAGCATCTTTGTTTGCGCTCATTCGAGCGCAGGATGCCCTCGTGGATCGAATTCAGCTGACGGATGGGACTCATCCGTCAGCATCGAACCGTTAGTGGCTCGTCGCGGTCGTAGCGATCCGCGGGACACGGATGTCCTCGACGAGGTGCTGGATGTGCTCGGGTGGTGCCTCCGTGGCCCGGGATACAGCGTAAGCGACCACGAAGTTGAGCATCGCGCCGATGGCGCCAAAGGCTTCCGGCGAGATGCCGAAGAACCAGTTCTCCGGCAGGTTCGGCGCCATGTTGGTGCCGGCAATAAAGAACCAGCCCTTGAACCAGAAGATGTAGATAATGGTTGTCGTGATGCCGACCAGCATCCCGGCGATCGCTCCCTTGTCGTTGGCGCGCTTGTCAAAAATTCCCAGCATGATTGCGGGGAAAATCGACGCGGCGGCCAATCCGAAGGCCAACGCCACCACCTCGAGCGGCGAAGCCCGGCGGGTTCAGGCCCAGATAGCCGGCGACGAGGATCGCGCCGGTCATGGCAATGCGGGCTCCCATGAGCTCGCCGCGCTCGGAGATACCCTTCATGAACACGCCCTTCAGGAGGTCGTGCGAGATTGACGAGGAGATCGCCAGCAATAACCCGGCGGCCGTCGATAACGCCGCGGCCAGACCGCCGGCAGCGACGAGTGCAATAACCCAGTTGGGCAGACCGGCGATCTGCGGGTTGGCAAGGACGATGATGTCGCGATCGACGGTCATCTCGTTGCCCTTCCAGCCCAGGGACGCGGCCTTCGCCTGGAACTGCGTGCTCTTGTCGTCGTAGTACTGAATAAGGCCGTCGTTATTCTTGTCGTCCCACTTTAACAGTCCGGTCTTTTCCCAGTCCTTGAACCACTGCGGCCGGTCATCGTAAGCGAGGTTCGAGTTCGCCGCACCCACCGGCCCGATCTGAATCGTGTCGACGAGGTTGAGACGGGCCATCGCGCCGACCGCGGGCGCCACGGTGTAGAGAAGGGCTATGAAGACAAGCGCCCAGCCGGCCGACGCGCGCGCATCGCGCACGCGAGGAACGGTAAAGAAGCGGATGATCACGTGTGGCAACCCTGCGGTGCCGATCATCAGCGAGAGAGTGTAGAGGACAAGGTTAAGCGTCGTCGTCTTCTGTGCGGTGTATTCCGCAAAGCCGAGATCCGTGATGGTGTTGTTGAGTTTTGTCAGCAACGGCGCGCCCGAGGCGGTATCGCTGAACAATCCGATCTGAGGCAAGATCGACCCGGTGAGCGCGAGCGAGATGAAAACCGCCGGTATCGTGTACGCCAGGATCAAGATGACGTACTGGGCGATCTGGGTATAAGTGATGCCTTTCATTCCGCCGAGCACCGCGTAGACGAAGACGATCGCCATCCCGATGTAGAGGCCGACATCGTACGGCACCTCGAGGAAGCGGGAGAAGGCGACGCCGACGCCCTTCATCTGTCCGATGACATAGGTCACGGACATGATGATCAGGCAGACGACCGCGACGATGCGGGCGGTCTGCGAGTAGAACCGGTCGCCGATGAATTCCGGCACGGTGAACTTGCCGAACTTGCGCAGGTACGGAGCGAGCAGCAGGGCCAGCAGGACATACCCGCCGGTCCATCCCATGAGGAACAGCGAGGCGTCATAGCCCATGAAGGCGATGAGGCCGGCCATCGAGATGAAGGACGCGGCGGACATCCAGTCAGCAGCCGTGGCCATGCCGTTGGCGACCGGATGGATGCCGCGACCGGCGGCGTAGAATTCACTGGTTGTACTTGCCTTGGCGTAGATGGCGATAGCCGAAGTAGATCGCAAAAGTGCCGCCGACGAAGATCCAGGTGAGAATCGTTAAGTCCATCGATACCAGATCCTTTCAGACTTCGTCGACGTTGAAGTCACGGTCCAGCCTGTTCATTCGCCAAGCGTAGACGAAAATCAGGACCATGAAGACGTAGATGGAACCCTGCTGCGCAAACCAGAAGCCGAGCCCGACGCCCCCGATGGGGATGGTGTCGAGCAGTGGCCTGAGAAGGATGCCGAAGCCGAACGAAACCAGAGCCCATATAACCAGGAGAATACCGACAAGCCGCATGTTGGCTCGCCAGTAGTTCTCGCCTGCTCTTTTCTTCTAAAGCCATTCCATCACCTCCCAATGAGCGCGGGTTGTTGTAAGTTCGCCCGACCAGAGCATGTTCGACCGCTGTTCGTTTGATATATACCCGCCTAATTTGTACACTACGCATAAACATGCCTTCATTTCAACTCAAATTTGCCGAGAACGCTCTTAGCGCGGTGATTTGCAATCGCATAAGTTGGTGCGATGCTCGTCGCGGCCGCTCGGTTGTCCCGATCGCCGGGGTCGGGCCGGCCTTCCGAAGGGTTGCGCCAGCCCGGCCCGCCGCCTATCACGCGCCGGGATGCTCGACGAGAGGGTCGGGTACGGAGAGCGCCTTTGCTTCGGCTGTTCGTGGCGTGCTTACGGTAGACCTCCGCCCGCCGGGGTCGGGCGGCTCGGACGTGTCCCCGCTGCTTCCGCACCATTGAGCAACTCGAACACGAGGATTCCGTCATGCCCGTCAGAACGAAATCCGATCAGCCGGGCGATGCCTGGCACGCGATGACAGCGGCGGAGGTTGCCGCCCGTCTCGGCGTGATCCCCGCGCGGGGGCTCGGCGGCGACGAGGCTGGCCGACGTCTGGCCCAGCATGGCTCCAACCGTCTGACCCAGACGCGGCCGCGGCCCGCTGTGGCGCAAGCTGCTCGATCAATTCAAGAGCGTCCTCATCCTGATCCTGGCCGTCGCCGCCGCCGTCGCCTTTCTCGTCGGCGACCTGATCGACACGGCGGTGATCCTCGTGGTTGTCGTCTTTAATGCGGGTCTCGGCTTCTATCAGGAGCATCGTGCCGAACAGAGCCTGGATGCGCTGAAAGAAATGCTGGCGCTCAAGGCGCGGGTTCGCCGCGATGGCGCTATACGGGAAGTTGACGCCGCCGAACTGGTTCCGGGCGATCTCGTCCTCCTTGAAGCGGGCGACAAGACGCCGGCCGACGGCCGGCTGATCGGCGCCCACCGGTCTGCAGATCGATGAGGCGGCGCTGACCGGGAGAATCCGAGCCCGCGAACAAGGACACGGCGACAGTTGCTGCCGATACCGCCGCTCGCCGAGCGGGGCAACATGGCCTTCATGAACACCATCGTTACCCGCGGGCGCGGCGAGATGGTGGTGACGGCGACCGGAATGACCACGGAGATGGGTCGTATCGCGGGAATGATGCGGGACGCGCCGGAGGGGATGACGCCGCTGCAGCGCCAGCTCGACCGGTTGGGCAAGCGTCTGGCGATCATTGCCGGCGTCGTGGTCGCGCTCGATCTTTGCCTTGGCATTGTCCCACGGCCATCCGCTCGGTGCGGCGGCGCTGACCGCAATCACCCTGGCGGTCGCGGCAATTCCGGAAGGGCTTCCGGCGGTTGTCACCCTGACCCTGGCGCTCGGTATGCGCCGGATGGCGGCCCGGCAGGCCATCGTCAAACGTCTCGCCGCGGTCGAAACCCTCGGCTGCACCACCGTTATTTGTTCGGACAAGACCGGAACGCTGACGCTGAACCAGATGACTGCGCGCGCGGTCTGGTCAGGCGGCCGGCGCTACGCCGTTGACGGCGAAGGGTATGGCGGCGACGGGCGGATCACCGTTCGACAGCGAGGGCGACGGCGGCGGCGAACCGCGAAAGCGCCGGCGCCACGCGATGATCTGTTGCGCCTCCTGGTGCCGGCCGCGATCTGCAACGACAGCCGCATCGACGAGGGCCGGCTGATCGGCGATCCGACCGAGGGGGCGCTCGTGGCGCTGGCGGCGAAGGCCGGTATCGATGTCGATAGGATCCGCCGCAAGCTGCCGCGCATAGCCGAGATTTCGTTCGATCCCGCGAAGAAATACATGGCGACCTTCCACCGCGAAGACGGGCAGGTCCGCCTGTTCGTCAAGGGCGCCGGCGAGGTGCTGATCGGGAGGTGCGCGATGCTGGCGGACACGACCGGTGACGCCCCGCTCGATGCGGCCGCCAGATCCCGTCTCGATCGCGAGCTCGAAGCCATGGCCGAGGAGCGGACTGCGGGTGCTGGCGGTGGCCTCGCGAGCCATTCCGGCGCCGACGCGTTCGAGCCGGACGACGCCCTCGATCCGCATCTCGCCGAACTTTGTCTGCAGGGACTGATCGGGATCAAGGATCCGGCGCGGGCCGAGGCTCGCGCGGCGATCGGGGTGTGCCGCGAAGCCGGTATTGGGGTGAAGATGATCACCGGCGACCATCAGGCGACGGCGGCTGCAATCGCCGGAGAGTTGTCGCTGGACGGCGAGGCGGTGACGGCCGCCGCGCTCGACGCCATGAGCGATGCCGAACTGGCCGACCGGATACCCGCCATCGCCGTCTTCGCCCGGGTCGCGCCGGAGCACAAGGTCAAGCTCGTGCGCGCGCTGAAGACGCGCGGGCCATGTGGTGGCGATGACCGGCGACGGCGTCAACGACGCGCCGGCGCTGAAGAACGCGGACATCGGCGTCGCCATGGGCATCACCGGCACGGAGGTGAGCAAGGAAGCCGCTGCGATGATCCTGACCGACGACAACTTCGCGACCATTGTCCGCGCGGTCGAGGAAGGGCGGACCATCTACGCCAACATCGTCAAGTTCGTCCGCTTTCAGCTCGCGACCAACATCGGTGCGTTGGCCACGGTTCTGGCGGCCGTGCTCCTCGGCTGGCCGGTGCCGTTCAATCCGATCCAGATCCTGTGGGTGAACATCATCATGGACGGACCGCCGGCAATGGCTCTGGGCGTCGATCCGGCGCGGCCGGGAGCGATGGGCGAGCCGCCGCGCGCGCCGGGCGCCGAGATCCTGACCCTGCGTCGCCTTGCCATCCTGGCGCTCCTCGCCGCGGTCATGACCGCGGGCACGCTCGGCGTCTACTACTACGGCCGCGCGAGCGGAGACGAGACCCGGGCGACGACCCTCGCTTTCACCACCTTCGTGCTGTTCCAGTTCTTCAACGTCTTCAACGCCCGGGCCGAAACCGGATCGGCCTTCACCCGGCACTTCTTCTCGAACCGGCCGCTGTGGCTGGCGCTTGTTGGGCGTGCTGGTTCTCCAGGTAGTCGGCCGTCCACTGGCCGCCGGCCCAGGCCGTTTTCCGGACGACGGCGCTGAGCCTGACGGAGTGGGAGCTGGCGCTGGCTGTGGCCTCGTCGGTGCTGCTGATCGAGGAAGCGCGCAAGCTTGTCCTGCGCCTGTCCGGGCTCGCCGGCACGCGCGCCGGCGCTGTAGCGCAGGATTGAAAAAGGCGGACTTGCAAACACAGCCGGCCGAGGAAGGACGACATCATGATCGGCTCCGCCGACGGTCCCGCCGCATGACACTGCCGCGCTACGTCGACGTGCGTCAGCTCGCGCTACCTGACGCTTCTGCTTGGCGATTGCCGCGCTCTTTCTTCTCTCGCCGTTTCTCGAGAGCTCGACTGCGGGACCGGATCCTGTACGCGATCCTGACCCTTGTCGTGCTCATTGCCGCCATCCGGGCCTCGACCTACGCCAGGCATCGTCTGCGCCTCGCCGCCGTCGGTATCGGTCTGGTCTGGGCGGTGCTCACGGTGGTCAACCTGCTAGGCCGGGAGTGCAACAGGGGCTGGCCGCCGACGGCCTGTTCCTTGCCTTCAGCACCTTCACGCTCGGCGCCGTCCTCGGCCGCGTACTGACCGCGAAGCGGGTCGACTTCGACGTTCTCTGCGGCACAGCGGCCGCCTACCTGCTCCTGACCCTGACCTGGGCTATCTCGTACGGGATCATCGAGACGATCTCGCCGGGATCCTTTGCCGGTACGACGCGCGCGGACTTTCCCGAATTTCTGTACTTCAGCCTCTCGACGATCACCTCTCTCGGCTTTGGCGATATCCTGCCTGTCAACCCGTGGGCGCGGGTTTGGGCCGGCCTTCAGGCGGCTGTCGGGATCTTCTATATGGCCGCCGTCGTCGCCCGTCTCGTCAGCGCCTATGAGCGCTGAAGTCGCCGTCCCGCCGCCTGCCCGGAAGATGATAGAGAGGTTGTTGGCCGGCATCTCCACGACCGATTCCAGCGCCAGGCCGTTGCTCGCGGCTTCCGCGGTGACGTCGCCCAGATCCCGCACGCCGAAGCGAGGGTCGGTTTCCCGCAGCATCCGGTCGAAGGCTGCGTTGGATGGCGCGGTGTGCCGTCCGTCGCGCATGAACGGGCCGTAAAGCACCAGTGGCGCGTGCGGGCGCAAAGCGGCGCCGGCGCCAGCCATCAGGCCCAGACAGACCGACCATGGCGCGATGTGGATGACGTTGATGCAGACGATCGCATCGAACTGCCCAGGCGCGATCTCAGGCCACGGCGATCGGGCCGCGTCGAGCCGGATCGGTGCCGCCAGGTTGGCGCGCGGCGTGTCCGCCGCCCAGGCGGCGATGCTGGCGAGGTTGGCGTCATCGACATCGCTTGGCTGCCAGGCGAGCCGAGGGAGCGCCGCGGCAAAGAAGATGGCGTGCTCGCCGCTGCCTGAGCCGATCTCGAGCACCGACCCTTCCCGCGGCAGCACCGCGCGCAGGACATCGAGGATGGGCTGACGGTTGCGCAAGGTGGCCGGCGCGTGCCGCCGCGGCTCGACGGCTGCGGCTATTTTCTCGGGCACGTCAGCTCCCTTCGACATCTTCGCGAAGCATCTCAAGGCGGAGCCATTCTTCTTCGGCCGCGGCCAGATCGGCCTCGGCGGCGCTCAACGCGGCGGCGGCGCGATCGAACGCGGCGCGGTCTCGCGCATAGAGGCCGGGGTCGGAGAGGGTTCGGCGCAAAGCAGCGATCTCGATCCCGCTTGCCTCGATCCGGGCCGGCAGGCTCCGCAGGTCGTGGGCCTGCCTGAACGACAGCTTGCGCTGGGGGCGTTGGGGCGACTGGCCGGGCGTCTCACCAGGCGCCTGGCGCGGCGGCGAGGCGCGCTCGCGCCGGCTTCGCTCGGCGCTACGGCCGCGACCGCTGGGTGCGGGAGCGACGCCGTGGCCGCGCTGCGCGACCATGTCGCTATAGCCGCCGGCGTACTGGATCCAGCGGCCGTCGCCATTGCCGGCGATGACCGACGTCGCGGTCCGGTCGAGGAAGTCGCGGTCATGGCTGACGAGAAGCACGGTCCCCGCGTAAGTCGCCAGCATTTCTTCCAGAACGTCCAGCGTTTCCAGGTCGAGGTCGTTCGTCGGCTCGTCGAGCACAAGGAGGTTTGACGGACGGATCATCGCTCGTGCCAGCATGAGCCGGCCGCGTTCGCCGCCCGAAAGCGCGCTGACCGGTGTACGCGCCTGTTCCGGCAGGAAGAGGAAATCCTTCATCACCCCGATGACGTGACGCGTCGCCCCGGCGATGGCGACCGCGTCTCCGCCACCGCCGCTCAGGGTCTCGGCGACGGTCGCCGCGGGATCGAGGCTCTGGCGCCGCTGGTCGAGGACGACGATCCGGACGCCGGCGCCGAGGCGCACCGTGCCGCCGTCGGGCGGCACGGCACCGGTCAGGAGATTAAGCAGGGTGGTCTTGCCGGCGCCGTTGGGGCCGACGATGCCGACCCGCTCGCCGCGGAGGATGCGGACGCTGAAGTCGGCGACGACCGGCCGGCAATCGAACGCCTTGCCGATGCCTTTGGCTTCGATCACGAGCTTGCCGGACGCGGGTTCCGCCGACGCGTCGAGCTTGACCGTCCCAGCCGCCGGCGTCTGCGCACGGCGCCGGCGCCGCAGTTCTTCCAGCGCCCTGAGCCGGCCTTGGTTGCGCTTGCGCCTGGCGGTCACCCCGTAGCGCAGCCAATCGTTCTCGGCGCTGATCTTGCGATCGAGTTTGTGCCGGTCGAGTTCGTCCTGCTCGATGATCTCGTCCCGCCAGGCCTCGAAGGCGGCAAACCCCTGCTCCAGCCGCCGCGTCGTCCCGTCGTGGAGCCAGATCGTCGCGCGCGACAGCGTCTTCAGGAAGCGGCGGTCGTGGCTGATCAGGATCAGCGCCGAACCGCTACCGGCGAGTTCGTTTTCCAGCCATTCGATCGCCGGCAGATCGAGGTGGTTGGTGGGTTCGTCGAGAAGCAGGATGTCCGGCGAAGGCGCCAGTTCGCGGGCGAGGGCGCAACGACGCTGCTCGCCGCCGGACAGGCGTCCCGGATATTCCTCGCCGCTCAGACCGAGGCGCTCGATCAGCATCCGGGCCCGATGACGATCATCGCCGGGGGCAAGGCCGGCCTCGACGACCGCCAGGGTGGAGCGCGTAGCCGGACATGTCCGGCTCCTGGGCCAGATAGCGGACCGTTGCGCCCGGCTGAATGAAACGTTCGCCCCGGTCGGGCTCGATGAGTCCGGCGGCAATCTTCAGCAGGGTCGACTTGCCCGACGCGTTGCGGCCGACGAGGCACACCCGATCGCCCGCCGCCAGCGCCAGCTCTGCGCCCTGCAGCAGAGGCTTGCCGCCAAAGCTGGCGTGGACGTCGCGAAGGAGAAGCAGCGGCGGCGCCATGCCTTGATCTGTCTGCCGTCCGGGATGAGGTCAGGCGGAAGAGCCGGGGGCAAGAGCGCCGAGGACGCGCATCAGTTCGCCGCGGGCGTAGGGCTTCATCAAGAGCGGCGCGGAGGCGAAGGCCGGCGGGACCATCTGCTTGCCGTACCCGGTGACAAACGCATAGGGAATGCCGCGCTCGCGAAGAGCCTCGGCGACCGCAAAACTCGTCCTGCCGTTCAGGTTGATATCGAGCAGCGCTGCGTCCAGATTCGCCGAGTGGGCCGCCTGCAGCGCCTGCTCAAGGGTCGCCGCCATGTCGACGACGATACCGCCAGCCTCAGTAACGGCGGCCTCCACCGCCATTGCGATCATGAATTCGTCCTCGACGATGAGGACGCGCAGGCCGGGACGGATTTCAGCCACCGCGTCTCCGGATGAAATAAACATTCATGACGCTCCCCGAAAAGCCGCCGAAGACCTCACCGCCGGTAAGAGCGTGGAGACAAATCATCTGCGCCAGCGTGACCGCTCAAAAAGGTACCAGATGTCACAGCGCTCAGTAAGCCCGCCACGGTTCGACACCTCAGCACCGCCTCCAACGGAAACAATAGCACGCGCCATATCCAGCAGCCCAACACAGGATAGGGCAGAGGCTCTTGTCAAGCGACTGCGACCAATTGTGAACAACTGTCGTCGACCCCGGGACCTGGCCGGTCCTGGCGGACGCGCGCATGCCGGTCCTGATGCAGCCGCGCGTCATTCGCCCGAGTGGACAATCCGCTCATGCGGGTATATACACGGACCATGATTACGACCACCTGTGCCTGCACGATGAGTCGAAGGGCCGCGCGGGCGCTGACCAGGGTTTACGATGAAGCCTTGGCGGCGTCCGGGCTGAAGGTCACGCAGTTTTCGCTGCTGCGGACGCTGCAGCGGACCGGCGATCTGCACATCACTGGGCTGGCGCGGATGACGGGTCTGGAGCGCAGCACCCTGGGTCGCAACCTCCGGCTGCTGGAAGTCGCCGGTCTTGTCAGCCTCTCCGAGGGCCGGGATGGGCGTGAGCGCCTGATCGTGCTGACGCAGGCCGGCTCAACTGCCATCGCGGCGGCGATGCCACTGTGGCAGCGCGCGCAGGCGCGGGTGGCGGGGCATCTCGGCGAGGACAGGCGGCAGTTGCTGTTTTCGCTGCTCGGCGAAATGGCGGCGATTGTGCCGGCCCCGCGGGGCGACGATGAGGGGACCGCGCGCCGGCGGTAGCTGCGAAAAAAGAGGAGGCGAATGTGCAGACCGGATCGCCGCTGACAAGCCCCCCGACACAAGCGATGACGTGGCGGAGCCCGGCGGTGCTGCTGGCGGCCGGCGCCATGATCCTCGCGCTCTCGCTCGGGATCCGCCACGGCTTCGGGCTGTTTCTCCAGCCGATGAGCGCGGCCTACGGCTGGGGCCGGGAGGAATTCGCCCTGGCGATCGCGGTGCAGAACCTGGTCTGGGGCGTCTCGCAGCCCTTGACCGGCATGCTCGCCGATCGCTTCGGCGCGGGCCGGACGATCCTCGTCGGCGCTCTTCTTTACGTCATCGGTCTGCTGGCCATGGCCTATGCGGCGACGCCGCTTCAGCTTTCGCTGAGCGCCGGGCTGCTCATCGGTCTGGGGCTGAGCGGCACCAGTTTCGCCGTCGTCTTCGGCGCCGTCAGCCGGGCGGTTCCGCCAGAGAAGCGCAGCATGGCCATGGGCGTCGCCAGCGCGGTCGGATCCTTCGGCCAGTTCGCCATGGTTCCGGGAACGTTGTCGCTGATCTCGCTTTTCGGCTGGTCGTCGGCGCTGATTGCCCTGGCGATGCTGGGCCTGTTCATGGCGCCCCTGGCCGCTGCCTTTACCGGTGGGCGAAGGGAGCACGACGGGCCGGTCGAGCCGATTTTGACCAGCAGCGAGGCTTTGCGCGAGGCGCTCGCACATCGCGGCTTCTGGCTTCTGTCCTTCGGCTTTTTCGTCTGCGGCTTTCAGGTCGTCTTCATCGGCGTTCACCTTCCTGCCTACCTGTTCGATCGCCAGCTTCCGCTGTCGGTCGGAACGACGGTGCTGGCCCTGATCGGCCTCTTCAACATCGCCGGCACCTACCTTGCCGGGCTTTGGGGCGGGCGGATGGCCAAGCCGTTGCTGCTGTCCTCGATCTACGCCCTTCGCGCCGTCGCCATCGCGCTGTTCGTGCTTCTGCCCATTTCCGCCTGGTCGGCCTACGCCTTCGGCATCGTCATGGGCCTGTTGTGGCTCAGCACCGTGCCTCTGACCAACGGGACGGTGCTCACCCTGTTCGGGGTCAGGAACATGTCGATGCTGGCCGGGATCGTTTTCCTGTTTCACCAGATCGGCGCCTTTTTCGGCGGCTGGCTGGGCGGCTACATCTACGACCTCACCGGCTCCTATGATACCGTGTGGCAGATGGCGATCGGCCTGAGCATCGTTGCGGCGCTGCTCAATCTGCCGATCCGCGAGGTACCCGTAGCTCGGCTGAGAGCGATGGAAGCCGCATGAGCGTGAAGTCGCAACCGAATGTCGCCATGAAGGTGGCGTTTGTGACCGTCGTAGCCGCGGCCCTGCTCGCGGCCTGGATGGGCTACGGCCGCGGCGACATCGTCCGCTGGTTCGGCGCTTTCCTCATGTGCGGCTGACGCGCCGCCCGCGTCGTACTCAAGCCTTCAGCTTGTAGCCGCGGGCGAACATCCGCCAGCAGAGCAGCCACAGGCCCGCGTTGACGGCGGCCATGACGGCGACGCCGATGATCGGGTTGACGTCGGCGTGGCCGATGAAGCCGAAGCGGAAGCCGTCGATCATGTAGAAGAACGGGTTGGCGTGGGCGATGTGCTGGAAGGCCGGCGGCAGCCGGTCGATCGAGTAGAACGTGCCGGACAGGAAGGAGAGCGGGGTGACGATGAAGTTGGTCACCGCCGCCATCTGATCGAACTTGTCGGCCCAGACGCCGCCGGCGATGCCCAGCAGCGACAGCATCAGCGCCGCCATGACCGCGTGATAGGCGATTGCCGCCGGATGACGAATATGGAGCGGGACGAAGACCTCGATCGCCAGCGCGACGACGATACCGACGACGACGCCGCGGGTGACGCCGCCCATGGCGATGCCGAGGGTCAGCTCGTGAGCGGTCAGCGGCGGCATCAGGGTGTCGACGATGTTCCCCTGGACCTTGGCGATGATGATCGACGACGAGGTGTTGGCGAAGGCGTTCTGGGCAACCGCCATCATGATCAGGCCGGGGGCCAGAAACTCCATGAACGGCACGCCGAAGACGTGCTCGACCGCCCGGCCCAGCGCAAGGGCGAAGACGGCGAGAAACAGCAGGGTCGTGACGATCGGCGCCAGAACCGTCTGTTTATAGACCTTGGCGAAGCGGCGCACCTCCCGCCAGTAGAGGGTCCACAAGCCAAGCAGGTCCGAGAAATGGATGCGCTGCATGATCCCCGCGTGAGTGACGACGCCGCTCGCGCATCTTATCCGCGCCCGGCCGGACACAGCATCGCTCTACCCGCCGAGGGCCTGGCGCGCCTTGTCGCGCAAGGCCTGCTGCTCGACCAGCATTCTGTAAGCAACATAGTATTTATAGATGTTGCCGACATAGTCGACCGTTTCCCGGCCGACCTTCTGTGCGGCGGCGATTTCCACATTCTGGAACCACTTGTCCGGATCGAGCCGCTGGCCGGCCGCGAGCTTGCGGATCTGCGCGACCTTTGCCGGACCGGCGTTGTAGGCGGCGAAGGACAACAGCGTCTGATTGACGCTGTCGATGTGTCCGTCGGCGAAGTAGCGATCGGCGATAAAGCGCAGGTATTTGACACCGGCGTGAATGTTGTTCTCGATCTTGGTAATGTTGGCGATGTTGACATTGGGGTCCGCCGCCGTCGCCGGGCGGATCTGCATGACGCCGATGGCGCCGGCGTGGCTCCTGCGGCTTTGATCGAGCCCCAACTCCTGGTAGGCTTGGGCCATGATCATGAGGTAGTCGAAGTCGTACTGCCCCGCGTACTTGCGAAAGAACTGCATTGTCTGCTTGAACTTGGCGACATCGGCCTTGGACAGCGAATTCTTGATGTAGTCGGCGTTGGTCAGATACCGGTTGAACATCATGTTGCCGAACAGCGTGCCCTTCTTGTGCTTCTCGGCGAAGGCGTCGACAACTTTCTTCAGCTTCGGGCTGTTCTTGCGGAACGCCCAGGCGATCTCGCCGCCGCTGTGCACCGCAATGTCCGGGTGAACGTCGACCTGCCTGAAGACCTGCGACCAGAACCGGGCCTTGTGATCGTCGGCCACGACCATCGGGATCATGCCGGCGTTGACCATCTCGATGAGGTCGCCGTCTTCCAGGTTCTCGTCGGCGAGGCGCAGCGTCATCCTCGCCTTGCCCGCTTTGGCGAACGTCTCGTTCAGCCGGCGCAGGCTCTCGTAGTAGCTGCTGGACTTGCGGACATGGACCTCCCTGCCGGCAAGGTCATCGATCGTCCTGATCTTCGGCCCGCCCGGCCCGGTGATGACGACCTCGCTGACATCGGTGAGGAACGGCGAGGAGAAGTCCACGAGCTTCTGGCGCTCCGGCGTGACCGTCAGGTTGCCGACGGCGATGTCGCCGCGGCCCTCGACAAGGCCGCGGATGAGCTGGTCGCGCGCCACCGGAATGAAGATCACCTGGACTTTGCGCCGCCTTGCTCTTCTGGTTCTTGTTGATGAAGTCCTCGAACGCCTTCAGCTCCTCGAAGGCGGTTCCCCGCTGTTCGGCGCCGTCAAGCCAGTACATCATCTTGTTGAACGGGACGAGGGCGCGGATGAGCTGGCGCTTGTTCATGGCGTCGAAGTCGCCGGTCCACCGCTCCGTGGCGTGACGGATCAGATCGGCATCGTTGGTCTGGGTGACGGGTGGCGCCGCGAGCGCGGCGCCTGCGCCGGCGGCGAAAGGCGATCACGGCGGCGATCACGGCGGCGAGCGCAGGGGCGAGTGAGGAAGCTGGGGCAGCCCTCCGATGACGAGCCGTGGGCTGCGGCCAGGGGCATACGCGGTCATGATCGGCTTGCTCTCCCGCTTGCGATCCGGGCCCGCCCGGCCCCGGCGGCTTGAACACGCGCCGCTGGCAGGCGGAGCCTCTTGCCGTGTGCTTGGCATGGCCGGGGACTGCAAGCAACATCTGCGCGCGGGAGTCCGCGAGCTGGCCCAGATGTGGATTGCACGCGCGCCTTTTACCGAGAATTATCAAGATCCAACAGCGCGAAAGAAGTCACCCTTATGCGCCAGCCGCGACGGGTCAACGAGCGCATGCTTGAGAACGTCGCGCTTTATTACCTGCAGCGATTCGCCGCCTCGACCGAGTCCCTGCGTCGAGTCCTGCTGCGCCGGGTGGAGCGCTCGGCGCGTGTCCACGACACCGACCGGAACGAGGGCCGGGCGCTGGTCGAGGTCGTCGTCTCCCGCCTTGCGGCCGCCGGCCTGGTCGATGACCGGGCTTTCGCTCGGCCCGCGCCGCTCGCCTGCACCGCCAGGGCAAGCCGGCCGGCGCCATCGCCGCCCACCTCCGCGACAAGGGCATTGCGCCCGAGATAGTCGAGGCGACGCTCGGCTCACTTGCCGAGGATAATTGCGGCGACTGGCGGGCGGCGGTCAACTTCGCCCGCCGCCGCCGTCTCGGCCCCTTCCGCTTCGGCGAGCCCGCGGCGCACCGCGAGAAGGATCTCGCCGCCTTCGCCCGCGCCGGCTTTTCCTACGCTATTGCAAGCCGCGTCCTCTCCGCCGCGACGCTGGAGGAGCTCGACGAGGCGGAGGAGGGTTGAGGTGGTCCCGGCCCGCCCGAAGCGGGCGAAACCGGAGCTGCGGTTGCCTCGGTCAGAGGTAGTTCAGTTTCCTGCCGCGGCTTGCCGGCGCAACTCTTCAACCTTTGTCTTGATCGGCTGGAACGGCCCGAATTTGTGCTGCTGTTGTGGGAAATCGTCGGCGTACGGTCCGTACGGACAGTCGACCGGCTTCTTCAGCCGATTGGGAAAGTCGGCTTCGGTATTGGCTTTCTCCGGTCTCGGTTTGCTGTTGATGTAGCCGGCAACATCGTAGGCATCCGCAGTCGTCAGCACCGGTGCGTCATACGTGGTCCCGAACGGCATGTTGTGCTGGATGAAGGACGCCGCCGTGAGGACCCGGTGCATGCCCGCGCCCGTATTGTAGCTGTCCGGACCCCAGAGCGGGGGGTAGGTGTATCCGGCGGTGCCGCCGGAGCCGTCTGCAGGGACGCCCTGACCGTCGGCGCCGTGACAGACTGCGCACTGCTCGGCGAAAACCTGTTCACCGCGAGCGAGATCCACCGCGCGGTTGGGCGGGCTGAACGGCACCAATCCGCTACCACGCGACCTTCGCGCCGATCGGAACGCCCTCGGAGATGAAGTACATGTATGCCGTCATGGCCTTCATCTCGCGGCTGTCGAGGGGCAGCGGCCGGCCATTCATGCTTCGCTCCATGCAGCCGTTGATCCGACCTTCCAGCGTGCCGATCTGGTCCTCGCGGCCGCGATACTGCGGGAAACCGCCGTAGACGCCGACAAGGGCCATTGCGAACGGCTTGACGCCGGCGTCAAGGTGGCAGGTCTGGCAGCGGAGATTGTTACCGGCGAAGCGCATGGCCGGATCGGGAACCTCGGGACCGAGGTGAGCGAAGGTCTGGGTGAACAGATCGCGGCCATAGCGGACGAGCCGCCCCCAGACGTCGTCCGGCAGACTGTCGACATCGCGGACATCGAACGTCACCGGCCCGGCCTGCGCCTGTGTTGCAGCCTTGCCGGAGTCGACGGCATTCGGTTTTGGCGCGCTCTCCTGAGCGAGAGAGTGCGCCGCCAACACCATCGCAAGCGCGCCCCCAAGGACGCCGATCGCCCTGCCGATGAGCCATAGCCTTCTCCATCCGCCATGCGCCTCACCCTTCGAATTGATATGTTGCGCGCATTCGTCTCTCCGGTTCAACGCGCTCGACAAGATGTTCGATCGGCAACACCAGGAAACGGAGTATGGTCTACAAGGGGCGGACATGCCGCCCGCTAGAAACGCACCAACCGGCGGCCGGGCTGATCGCGTCGGCAGGTTCACGCGGCAATGATGGGAGGGACTGATATGATTCAAATCCGGACTGCTCTCGCGGTTTCGGCGCTGTACGCGGCATTGGCGAGCGGGCCGGCCGTGGCTCAACAGGATCTGCCTCTATGCAAGTTGATCGCGACCGGCGGGACCATTGCGATGAAGATCGACCCGCAGAAAAACGCGCCGGTCCCGGCCATCTCCGGCGACGATCTGCTGGCGACGGTTCCCGAGATCGGCAAGGTCGCGCGCATGGAGGTTCTCAATCAGTCGAACGTGCCCTCCGACTACATGGACCCGGCGCGATGGGTCGCCCTGCAGAAGGCGGTGGTCGAGGCGCTGGACCGCAGCGACGTGGCCGGCGTTATCGTCTCGCATGGCACCGACACGCTGGAGGAAACCGCCTATTTCCTCGACCTGACCGTTGAAAGCGACAAGCCGATCATCCTCATCGGCGCCCAGCGCAATGCCTCGGAAAAGGATTTCGACGGCCCGCGCAATCTTCTCAACGCCGCGCGCCTGTGCGTCAGCGATGAAGCCCGCGGCAAGGGGACGATGGTCGTCCTGAACGGTCAGGTCAACGCCGCACGCGAGGTGACGAAGACCCATACCTCGGACGTGGAGACCTTCAAGTCCGGCGACTACGGCTTCCTCGGTGTGGTCGATGTCGACCGCGTCGTTTTCGCTCGGGCGCCGTTACGCCGCCAGCATATCCCGTTGACCGAGGATTCGATCCCGGAGGTGGAAATCATCGCCATGTACGGCGGCGCCGACGGCAAGCTATTGCGCAGCGCCGTCGATGCCGGCGCCAAAGGCATCGTCGTCGAAGCGCTCGGCTGGGGGAACGTCAAACATCCCGATGTATGAGGCGATCAAGTACGCGATCGACAAGGGCGTACCGGTGGTGATCTCGACGCGGGTCCCGAACGGACGGGTCCTCCCGGTCTACGGTTTTCAGGGGGGCGGCAAGACGACCAAGGAGCTGGGTGCGGTGTTCGCCGATAATCTTCATCCGGCCAAGGCGCGCATACTCCTGATGCTGGCCCTGCAGCAGACCCGGAACCCGAAGGAGCTTCAGGCCTACTTCGACCGGTAAAGCCATCCTGCGCCGATGCATTTCACCGCGCTTCCGCGTTCTCGTCGCTGCCGCCGTGGTCGCCGTCCCCGTCGTGCGGGCCCGCGTCGGGGTGCGGGTCGGGGAGGTCGACGGCGACGGACTTCCACCGCCGATCCTGCTCGCTTCCGCTCGATTTGACGGCGGCTGGATCCGGTGAAGCCGGCGGTGAGGCGGCAGCGGCGGCGCCGTCGATCTGAACATGCGCGGCAGGGGCGGCGCCGTCCTTCTGCACCCCGAAGTACAGAGTGCGGTGCGGGAAGGGGATCTCGATCCCCATCGCGTCGAAGCGCTTCTTCAGCCGCCGGTTGAACTCGCGGCCGACGACCCACTGCTTGATCGGCTTGGTCTTGATCCGCGCCTTCAGGATCACCGCCGAGTCGGCGAACTGGTCGACGCCGAGCACCTCCAGCGGCTCGAGGATCAGCGCCGCGAAGTCGTCTTCGCCGCGCATCTCCTCGACGATCCCGCAGCAGACCCGGGCGACCTCGTCGGTGTCCTCGCGGTAGGCGACGGCGATGTCGAGCAGGTAGTAGGAGAAGTCCTTGGTCATGTTGGTGACGGTGTCGACCGAGCTGAACGGAATGGTGTGGACGTTGCCCGACAGATCGCGCAGCCGGATCGAGCGGATCGACATGTCCTCGACCAGGCCGCCGATGCCGGCGACCGTGACCACGTCGCCGACGGCCAGGGCATCCTCGATCAGCATGAAGGCGCCGGTAATGATGTCCTTGACCAGCGTCTGGGCGCCGAAGCCGACGGCGAGGCCGACGATGCCGGCGCCGGCCAGCAGCGGGCCGATGTTGACGCCGATCTCGGCAAGGACGATCAGCGCGACGATGACCGTCAGGACTGCGAGCAGGGCCTTGCGCATCAGCGGCAGCAGGGTGCGCAGCCGGGCGGCGCGGGCGGGATCCAGGCTTTCGTCCGCGGCCGCCTCAAGCCGACGCTTCGATGGCGACATTGGCCAGTTCCCAGACGAGCACGGCGATGGCGAGGACGATGGCGATGCTGACGGCGCCGCCGACGATCCGGCTGCCGAGCGGCTGGCTCAGCCAGCCGAGGACATCGACGCCCCAGACGTCGAGGATGGCGAAGGCCGCGACAACGGCGGCGATGGCGCGAATGGCGGTAATGGCCAGCGGGAGGTACCGGTTGGCGCGGGCGCGGAGCAGCGGATAGCGGCGGTTCTGGTCGTCGGTGACGCCGAGGCCGGCTTCGAGCATGCGCCGCAAAACATAAACGAGGAGGATGGCCGCGGCGAGGATGAGCGCCGACCAGACCGTCACCCGAAACAGATACGCATGGCCGTCCTCGATCCGCCAGGCCCAGACGACGAACACGCCGACCACGTAGGCAATGGCAAGGATATGCCAGACGGCGGCAAGGCCGCGGCGGACAGGCGCCGCGGACTTCGGCGACTGCCCGCCGCGCAGCCAGTCGGCCACCGCCGCCCGGTTCTGCGCGATGAATACGATAAGCAGAACGAGCACTAAGAATCCGAGGAACTCGGACCAGCGCGTCGAACCCGCTTCGCGGCATGCCGAGGATCAGAACCGCCTCGATGATGAACAGGCCGAAGACGATGACATTGGTGAAACGCCGCGCCCACACGTAGAGATAGTTCGCGGTTTCGTCGCCGACCGGGAGCATGCGCACGTCGGCGCGGCCCGGCGCGAAGATCATCCGGGCGAGGGCGAGCAGGCCGCGCGCGCCGACATAGGCGATGAGGAACTGGAGGCCGATCTGGCCGACCTGAGTGCCGGAAAGATGCGGGCGCACGACTAGAAACGCGCCGTAGCTGCCGGCTGCGAAGCCCGCGAGCGGGACGAGATCGAGCACCGCAAGCGCCACGAGCAGGGGTGCGCGGCGCGCCAAACCGGCGCGATCGGGCCTCGCGAGTCGCCGCCGCGGTCCGGCCAGCGCCCACCAGACGGCCGCTTCCGCCGCCCATCCGGCGAGCAGGATGACCGCAAGAAAGCCCAGCTGACGCAGCAGGCGCCCCCGAACCGACGCGTCGTTGCCCAGCCGCTGAAACCAGTTGACGACACCCGGCATCCCGCCGATTTCGGAGACGACGCCTTCCACCATTTCCTTGCCGGCGACGGCCGTGTTTTCGGCTGCCGCGACCAGTCGTTCGCTCAGGCTTTGCGGCTTTTCCGCCTCTGCCGCCTTCCGCTCCTGAATCAGGCCGCGGATGGTCGACAGCAGCTCGTTGCGCTTTGCCTCGTCGGAGAGCGTCGTCGCCAGCGCCTCGAGCTCGGCGGCCGAGGGCGGTTGCGCCTGCGAGCCGCCTGCCGGAGCTGGCGCCGACGCGATCTGGGCAAAGCCCGGTGCCGCCGCGGCGAAGATGATGACGAAGAGCATGGTCGCGGTGAGAAACGCACGCAACATGAGCCTGGCCGCCGAACAGCGGCGAGACGACAGTCGTTTAATCATTGGCTCCCCTATTTCGCCAACGGATTCGATTGCGATGAAAGGCAGGTTGAATTCGGTGGGGCCCAGCGAGCCTGGCGGGCCGAGAATGGATACGACCGCGCCACTGTAGCACAAAGCGCAGCCGTGAATCGCGCCCTGCGCTTACGCCGCACGGAAGAGCGCACAGAAGAGCGGGAGAAAGGCGTTTCGGTTGCGGCCATCCCGACGGGTGGGCGATGCGGCGCCAATCCCGGCGACGACAACGTGCCCGCATGCGCGTTGCGGCGAGCCTCACGAACGCGGCGTAGATGCTCGCTTATTTTTCGCAACGGAATTCATTATCTCGTGCTGCCGGAGCGCGCGGGCCCCGGCAGCTACGACCGCCAGCCATCAACAAAATGCGAGGCGCTCCCGGGCCTGCGGTGGCCCAGGAGCGTGCCTTTTCGTCGAGAGCTGTCGTCGGCGTAATGCTATTTGCAAAAGTAGGCGCGGTTGTAGCTTCTGCCGACCTTGGATGCGGGGGCGAAATCCCCGGGCTTGCCGCCGCACGCCTGCCCACTGATTTTCTGGTTCGAGTCGAACGTGGCGCAGTTGCCGCCCCCAGGCCGGGGCTGCGCATAGATCGCTTTCTGATAGGCAAAATTCCAGTAGCTGCCGTCGACATATACGCTCGAGAGCGTCGTCCCCTGATCCGGAACCTTGTTGACTGGGTCGCTGGCGTTGCCCATGAACAAAAGCATGAGCGGCTTTCCGGCGCCGGATGATTTCGGGAATGATGGATCGTAGCCGACGTTGACGTGATCGAGCCTCAGCTTGCGCGTGCCATGCCCTTCTCTCGGGCGGTAGGGCGTGAACAGTCCCTGATAGCCCGTCAGTCCCGTCACGTTCTGCAGCGTTAGCTCTTGCAAAGGCCCGCCGCCTTGCGGCTGCACAAGATCGCCATGAGGACCGCTCTTTCGTCCGCCGATCCCTTTGGCGTAGACATTCTGGACGATCAGTCGCCCCTTGTGGCGATAGGTCCGGATAGCGTCGGCGGCCTTCTTGTTCACGTCGATGAGAACACCGTCGATCATTGTCGTTCCCGACGAATACCCAATCGAAATGACCGCCTGTTTCGAATCGTTATAGACGAACTGCCCGCCCGTGATCCGGATATTTCGCGCGAAGGTTATCGTCAGGGATTTGGAGCATATTTTGTTTGTGGGTAATTTTATGTAGACATCGCGATTCTTGAGCTTGAGCTGTTGCGGGAAGCCGGCTTCGCCCGGACATTTTCCCTGATACGTCACCGGGTTGGACAACGGCGGGGGTGGAACACAACTGATCGCCGCGTTGGCAACCGCCGAAAACCCCACAGCCAGCGTAACTCCAAGTGTAGCCGATACGATTACGGATCGCCTGGAAAGAGAGGGTAACATCATCATTTGTATTTTCTCCTGGTACTGCGTGAACGCGCCCGCCGGGATGCATTAGAGAAACATCCACAGTAATCGCAGTACGTTATTTGTTACAACCACACCCGTTTAGTTGCGGTTGTTATTTTACCATCCGCCAAGAGAATCGCACAATTACGGATGATTGTGATAAGAATATGGCCAGATCAACATGAGGCACCATTTTTGCCAATAAGGCGAAAGCGCTTCTCAGGTGCAATCGTAATGAGACATGAGCTCTATTAGCCGCGGCCCAAGAGGGTCATTGCTTTGAACGACTTGGCGGCGTTTTATGTCCGCTTCCGCAAGGAGATCGCACCTGGTGTCGGAAGAGAGGAACAAGGCTAGGCAAGAGGCTCGTCCGCCTCGGCGCGGCAGGACGGGCGCCCGGGTGGGCGGCCTCCTGATCATCGTGGTGTGCCTTGGCGTGGCAGCCTCGCTAACCGGCTACGGTGACTACTCCAGCGTCCTCCAGCGCTTCCTGCTCAAGACCAGCGATATCATCGTCGAGCAGCGCCCGGATCCTGCCTACGACCACCTCTATCCGTACTACGTCGAATACTGCGCCGTCAGCCAGTGGCGGACCCGCGATGGCACACGCGGCAATCCGTTCGGCCACGCGCTCGCCTACATCAAGGGCGCCTGCAAGGACGAAGCGGCGCCTTTTCCCATGCTGCGGCGCTGCCGGAGGATCGCCACCGACGTCGATGACCCTGAACACGGCGTTGGCGTCAGCGTCGGGCGCTGGTTTCGCAACGTCAACTGGGTCGCCATTCCCGGCTACCGGCTGATGTTCGACGGCGGCCTCGCGCCGGGTGAAAGACTGACGGCTTCGACCGTGGCGGCGACGGCGCGGGCAGCGATCGACAAGGGCGTCTTTGCCGGCATCGAACTTCATCCGGGCTGGAAGCGGCGCGAAGACGCGACGCTCGAGGATTTTGTCATCCAGCAATCTATTGGAACGGACTTCGCCGTTCAGTTTTCCCGCAATGCCTTTTGCGCGCGGATCCCGGTCACCGAGGCCATCCTCGACGAGGTCATCGCCTTTCTCAATGACAAGAACACGGAGTATGCGACCGGGAACGCCGACTACAACTGGCACTTGCTTGCCAACAACTGCGTTCACACCATGCGCAATGCTCTGGCGGCGGCGAACTTCTGGTCGCCGCTGACGGTGCTCGGGCTGAAGATCATGCACGTCGTGGATCCGGCGGTGCCCGCCAACGAGTTCGTCAACCTAGCTATCCTCGGCGCCGACGGTCCGCTGGCAAGCTACCGCCGCATTCGCGCGGACGGCGCGCTGCGCGATGCGCTGCACGACTTCAAGTGGCTGCCGACCCGGCAGGGCGCGCTGGTCGCAACCCTGCCGGTGCATCAGCCCAACGACGTGTTCGACACCCGCTTTCGCCTGTTCACCGTGCAGTCGCCGTTCCGAATGGGCAAGGCGGCGCAGGTGGTGCGCCTGCTGTCGGATCCGCGCCACGTCGACGTCAAGGCGAACCTGGACTTCTTTGCCGAAACCTACGACGTCATCCTGGATAATTATGACGATAAGGAAGAGCGGCTGACGAGCGTGCGCGGAACCCGCTATCGCCGGATCGAGCGGCTGCATCATGAGTACATCGAGGCGCAGCGGGCCGATGTCGCAGCGCTCGAACGCAAGCTTGCCAACCTCCAGGGGGATGACACGGCATCGGGGCAATACGAGCCATGGGAAACACTCGTGCCCGCTGAACAGCCGCAACACGTGAACGTCGAAGATCTTGCCGGCCGCCGTCTTCGGGACTAGAAATGCCGGCAGACATACGCGCATCGGCACGTAAAAAGCGGGCAAGAAAACTCAAACCATGGCGAGCGCGCGATCAGCAGCTCTCTTACGGAAGCGGCAGCGGCTTAGCGCGCGCCGGATTCTGACCGTATCTCTGCTCATGATGGCAATCGCGTCTTTGTCCGCGTGCGGTGGCGAGGAGAAGCCGGCAGCCGAGCCCGTGCGGCCGGTTCGGGTGATCACGGTGGAGGAACAGCCCGGCGGCGAGCTCGTGTCCATCACCGGCCAGATCGAGGCGGAAGAAGAGGTCAGCCTCGGCTTTCGGGTCGGCGGGCGAATGATCGAGCGGTCGGTCAACGTCGGCGACAAGGTCGAAGCCGGGCAGGTCATCGCCCGGCTGGAGCGCGAGCCGGCCGAGAACGCCCTGCGCTCGGCCCGGGCCGCGGTTGCGGCCGCACGCGGGCAACTGGACAAGACCAGCGCCGACTTCGGCCGGCAGCAGTCGTTGCTGCAAAGCGGCTTTACCACTCGCGTTCGCTATGACCAGGCCCGTCAGGCGATGGTGGCGGCGCAGTCGCAGTTCGAGAACGCCCGCGCCCAGCTCGACACTGCGACCGACAATCTCGACTACACCGACCTGATCGTCGACGCCGGCGGATTCGTCACCGCCAGGGGCGCGGAGCCGGGGGAGGTGGTGACGCCGGGTCAGATGATCGTCCGCGTCGCCCGGCAGCAGGGCCGTGACGCGGTCTTCGACGTTCCTGAGCGGATCATCCGCCTGGCCTCGGCGGATGATCCCGTGGACGTGTTTCTGGCGAGCGATCCCGAGGTCCACGCGGTGGCGCGTGTTCGCGAGGTCTCGCCGCAGGCCGATCCGGTCACCCGGACCTTCACGGTTCGCGCCGGACTCGACGACCCGCCGCCGGCAATGCGGCTGGGCTCGACCGTGATCGGCAGCGTCCGACTCGATGCGACACCCGGCATCACTATTCCGCCCTCGGCGCTCACACAGTCGGATGGGCGGGCGGCGGTGTGGGTTGTCGATCCGGAGAAACTGATCGT
Organism: uncultured Alphaproteobacteria bacterium; assembly: GCA_963789785.1. GTDB lineage: Bacteria > Pseudomonadota > Alphaproteobacteria > Rhodospirillales > Defluviicoccaceae > JAEULH01. Next base: position 38,769 of record CAWBNC010000049.1, read on the forward strand.
TGTACTCCGCCCCGTCCAGGTGGAGCGCTTCGGCCTCGACAGCGTCACGATTGCCGAGGGTCTCCAACCGGGCGAACTGGTCGTGACGGCCGGCGCGCAGGCGCTTCGTCCGCAACAGAAGGTGAGGCTGCTCGGAGCGCCGTCGTGAGCGGCTTCAACCTCTCGGCCTGGGCGTTGCGGCAGCGCTCGATCGTCACCTTCTTCATGATCGCGGTCGTTATCGCCGGGCTCGTCTCGTTCTACCAGCTCGGCCGGAACGAAGATCCCGCGTTTACCTTCCGGACGATGATCGTGCAGGCGGGGTGGCCCGGCGCGACGCTCGAGGAAACCACGCTCCAGGTCACCGAACGGCTGGAGCGCAAGCTCCAGGAAACGCCGCATCTCGACTATCTGAACAGCTACACCGTCGCTGGTCAGACGACCATCTTCGTCAGCCTGAGGGGCGATACGCCGCCGGCCGCCGTTCCCGATGTCTGGTACCAGGTGCGCAAGAAGGTTGCGGATATCCGCCACACCCTGCCGGCGGGTATTGTCGGGCCCGGCTTCGACGACGACTTCGGCGACACCTACGGCATCATCTACGGCTTTACCGCCGACGGCTTCAGCCAGCGCGAGCTGCGCGATGCGGTGGAAGACGTCCGCTCGCGGCTGCTGCTAATCCCCGACGTCTCCAAGATCGAGATCCTCGGCGCCCAGGACGAGCAGATCCTCATAGAGTTCCCTACCGAGACGCTGGCCGGGCTGGGGCTGGATCGGGCGAGCCTGCTCGCCGCCCTGCAAGCGCAGAACGTGGTCCGTCCCGCCGGCATCCTGAAGACCGGCGATGAGGCCGTGACGTTGCGGGTCTCCGGCGCCTTCGATACGGAGGCTGACGTCCGGGCCGTGAATTTTACCGCCGGCGGCCGCGTCCTGCGGCTTGGCGACATCGCCACGGTTCGGCGCGCCCCGGTGGACCCGCCCCAGCCGATGTTCCGCGTCGATGGTCAGCCGGCCATCGGCGTTGCCATCGCCATGCGCGACGGCGGCGACATCCTCGCGCTCGGGCGCGCCGTCAAGCAGGCGATGGCCGATATTACCGCCGATCTGCCGGTCGGGATCGAGCCGCATCTGGTCGCCGATCAGGCTGTCATCGTCGATGAGGCCATCGGCGATTTCACCGATTCCCTGTGGCAGGCCATCGCCATCATTCTCGTCGTCAGCTTCATCAGCCTCGGCGTGCGCGCCGGCGCCGTCGTCGCCTGCGCCATCCCGCTGACGCTGGCCTTCGTCTTCCCGATCATGGAGCTGGTCAACATCGATCTGCAGCGCATTTCCCTCGGCGCGCTGATCATCGCGCTGGGGCTCCTGGTCGACGACGCCATGACCACGGTCGACGCCATGATCCGCCGGCTGGCGGAGGGCGACAAGATGCATGACGCGGCGAGCTTCGCCTACACCTCGCTCGCGTTCCCGATGCTCACCGGCAGCTTCATCACCATGGCGGGTTTCGTGCCGATCGGCTTCGCCCGCAGTGCCGCCGGCGAGTACACCTTTTCCATCTTCGCCGTGGTCAGCGTCGCTCTGGTCCTGTCCTGGCTGGTGGCGGTCACGTTCACGCCGCTGGTCGGCGCGGCGTTGCTGCGCAAGCCGAAGGCGGGAAGCACGGCCGACGGCGGCGCCCACATGCGGCTCTACCGCCGGCTGCTTGTCGGCGCGATCCGCGCGCCGTGGCTGACGATCGGGATCACGCTGGTCGCCTTCTTCGCCGCGCTGTGGGCGATGGACCGGGTACCGCGGCAGTTCTTTCCGGCGTCGGACCGCGTTGAGCTGGTCGTCGATTTGCGTCTGCCGCAAAGCGCGTCGATCTTCGCGACGGAGAACGCGATCGAGCGGTTCGACGCCATCCTGAAGACCGACTCGGACGTGGCTCACTGGAGCAGCTACGTCGGCCGCGGCGCCATCCGCTTCTACCTGCCGCTGGATGTGCAGCTCGCCAACCCGTTCTTCGGCCAGGCCGTTATCGTCGCCAAGGACGTCGCGGCGCGCAAGAGGCTGGAGGAGCGCCTGGACGGCGTCCTGCGGGAGCAGTTTCCCGAGATCGTCAGCCGGATCGCGCCGCTGGAGCTGGGACCCCCTGTCGGCTGGCCGGTGCAGTATCGTGTCAGCGGGCCCGATACCGGCAAGGTCCGCGAGATCGCTCTGCACTTGGCGCAGGTGATTGCAACGGATTCCGACGCCCGTGACATCAATTTCAACTGGATGGAGCCCGCCCGCGAGTTGCACATCCGCGTCGACCAGGACGAGGTTAGGCGGCTCGGGCTGAGCTCCCGGACGGTCGCCGATCTGCTCGGCACCACGGTCACCGGGCAGCCGGTGACCCAGGTGCGTGACGACATCTACCTTGTCGACGTTGTCGCGCGCGCCGCCGGCGGGCAGGCCATGTCGGTCGCGTCTCTGCGCAATCTGCCGGTGCCTCTGCCGGACGGACGGACCGTCCCGCTCAGCCAATTCGCGACCTTCGAGTACGTCCAGGACCTGCCCCTGATCTGGCGACGCAACCGGCTTCCGACCCTGACCGTGCAGGCGGACGTTGCGCCGGGAACGTTGCCGGATGAGATCGTCGATCAGCTCGCGCCGGCCATCGCGGCTTTCAATGCGGATCTGCCCAAGGGCTACCGGGTCGTTGTCGGCGGCATCGCCGAGGAAAGCGCCCAGTCGCAGGCGTCGGTCATGGCGGTTGTCCCGTTCATGATCTTTCTCACCCTCGCGCTGCTGATGATCCAGCTGAAGACGTTCAAGCGGGTGTTTCTGGTTCTCTGCATCGTTCCCCTGGGGCTGATCGGCGTCGTTGGGGCGCTGCTGCTCTCCGGCCGGCCGCTCGGTTTCGTCGCCATTCTGGGAATCCTTTCGCTGATCGGCATTATTGCCCGCAATGGCGTGATCCTGATCGAGCAGATCGAGACCGAGCGGGCCGAGGGGCTTGCCGTGTGGGATGCGGTGGTCGCGGCTGCCATGTCGCGCTTCCGCCCGATCATGCTGACCGCTGTCTCGACCGTGCTGGGCCTTATCCCAATCGCTTTCACCGTGTTCTGGGGACCCATGGCCTTCGCGGTCATGGGCGGGCTGATGGTGGCTTCGGTCCTGACGTTGATTTTCCTGCCCGTTCTCTATGTTCTCGTTTTCGGCGGCCGTGGCGCGCGGGCTCCGGCACCCACCAGCCTGTCCACCGGCGAACTCGCCGAGACGAGGGTTGCGGAGTAGGGCAGGACGATCGCCAAGGGTTGGGTGTAAAGAATGGCCTGCGCTACGGCGTGTGATTGGGATTCGGGCTAACAATAAAGAAGGAGGACAAGGCAATGAGACGAAGGCACCACAAGACTTGCGTTTATCTGGCCGCGGCGACGGCCATCGGCATATCCGCTCATGCTTACGCGCAAAAGAGCGCTGGGGATCCTGACGATCCAATGAATCTGGGCGTGCCTTACGAACACGTGGCGTTCGACGCAGCCGACACGAACGGCGATAGCCTGGTTGACGAAGCCGAGTTCGCGCGCGATGCGGCCGCCGGTTTCGCCGGCCTCGACCGCAACCACGACGGGAAGCTGACGCCGAACGAGCTCGGGCCGCACTCGCCGCAACAGTTCTCGCGAGTCGACGCCAATAACGACGGCGTTCTCAGGTTTCCGGAGGTGATGACCTTCAAAATGAAGGCGTTCAAGGCCGCCGATAAGAACGGCGACGGCGCGCTTTCTTTCGAGGAGATGGCCGAGTCGGTGAAGGCCCAAAAGGGAGAATGACGATGCGAACCATGAAGATGAGCACGTTGAAGACTTTTGCCGGCCGGCGCGCGACTGCGGCCGCCCTTGTCGCCGTGCTGGCGCTCGGAGTCGCGGCCTGTGAAAGCGGGAGCGGTGCGGGTGTCGGCACAGTCGGTGGCGCGGCGCTCGGCGCCGGCGTCGGCCGCGCGGCGTTCGGCAACAACACCGGCGCGATGCTGCTCGGCGGGGCGGTCGGCGGGTTGGCCGGTAACATGACGGTGGATCGCGCCAACCAGGAGCGCGAATTCCAGCGTCAGCAGGCCGGACAGGATGCCGCCGCGCGGCGCCAGCTCGATTTCGAGCGCGAGCGGACGCTCCAGGAGGAGGCGACACGCCGCCAGATCGAGGAGCAGCGCGAGTTCGAGGCGTGGCGGCGCCAGCAGGGCTGATCTGCGCGAAGCGCGCCCGCGGCCCGGGTGGTTACGCGCCTGAGCCGCGGACGCGCCGCTGCCGGTGCGCCGGTGCATGAAGGGGCGGAAGGGACGAGGGGGTTGCCGATGGGTACGAAGAAGATAGCGCTCGCCTGCCAGGGCGGAGGGACGCATGCCGCGTTCACCTGGGGTGTACTCCGTGAGATTCTGAAAACAAAGGCGGCGTGGGATGCGCAAGCGGGCAACGGCGATACCATCGACATCGTCGCCGTCAGCGGCACCTCCGCTGGGGCGCTGTGCGCGCTCGCGACGTGGTATGGGCTCGTCCCGAACACGGCCGATCCCGCCTGCGGCAGCATCGACAAGGCCATCGAGCGGCTCGATTTCCTGTGGACCACCTTCGCCGCGAACACGCCGGTCGAAGCCGCCTTCAACCAGTTCGTCGGCTCGCTGCTCACACTGAAGAGCGCCGGCGTGCCGTTCCCCGGCTCTGACCCTTACGCCGCCTACGGCGCCGTCGGCCTGAGCACCCTGGCGGCGCTCGGCGCGCGGCCGCAGTTCCTCGGGTTCGCAGCGCTTCTCGAAGCCCTGTGCCCGCACTTCGACGCCATCGACTGGACCAGGGTCGCCGATCTCGACCGGCGGATGATTGCCGGCGCGATCGAGATCGTCAGCGGCAACTTCGAAATCTTCGACTCTGATAAAACGCTTGAGGGACGGGGCCTGCTGGCGAAGCCGCGGGTCGACCAGTACGCGGAGACCCGTTGGCGGATGCGCCGGGCGCTGTCTCTGGAGGGTGTTGCGGCGTCGGGGACGCTGCCGGACCTCCTGCCGGCGCAGGTGATCCCGGACATGGCCTTCCCGGTCTGTCACAGCAGCAAGACCGTGACCCGCGACGGCTACTACTGGGACGGGCTGTATTCGCAGAATCCGCCTGTCCGCAATCTGCTCGACGGACGCGGCAAGGAGAACAAGCCGGACGAGATCTGGGTCATTCGCATCAACCCGCAGGAGATGCGCGAGAGCCCGATGCGGATGACGCCGGAAGCGATCAGCGACCGCGAGAACGACCTGGCCGGCAACCTGTCGCTGAACCAGGAACTCGATCACATCCTCACGATCAACCGCTGGCTCGAGAAGTACGGCGACGAGCATCCGCCGCTGAACGGGCGCAAGACCGTCATCGTCCGCACCATCAAGATGCTGCCCGATACCGTCTGGGGCATGAGCCACACGACGAAGTTCGACCGCGCGCCCGAGTATCTCCACCGGCTTCGCGACGAGGGGCATCAGGTCGCCCGCCGGTGGCTCAACGACTGGCGTACCCGCGGCGCCGACTTCCCCTCCTATCCCGACGACGCAAGGTACCCGCAGCCGACGGGCTGACCGCAACGCCCAGCCGCCTGCCGGATCCGCCCATTCCGCCGGCGTGCCATGGTCCTTGTCGCCTCCCCGGAGCCAGTATGATCCTCGACATCGTTATCGTCCTTCTCGCCCTCGGTCTGCTCATGTACCTGGCGTACCGCGGGATCACGCTGATCATTCTGGCTCCCGCGGCGGCCCTGCTCGCGGCCGCGCTGACTGGCGATTTGCCGGTTCTTGGCTCCTACACCCAAATCTTCATGAGCAATGTCGGGGCCTTCATCATCTCGTTCTTCCCGCTGTTCCTGCTCGGCGCCATCTTCGGCAAGCTCATGGACGATACCGGATCGGCTCGGGCGCTCGCTGACGGGGTCAGCGGCTGGCTCGGTCCCGAACGCGCCATCATCTCCGTGGTGCTGTGCTGCGGCGCGCTGACCTACGGCGGCGTCTCCGCCTTCGTCGTCGCCTTCGCCATCGTTCCGGTCGCCGCCGCGCTCTTCCGCCGCGCCGACATTCCCAAAAGGCTCATTCCCGGCGCGCTCGCTTTGGGCGCCTTCACCTTCACCATGTCGGCGCTGCCCGGCTCCCCGGCGATCCAGAACGCCATCCCGATGCCGTTCTTCGGCACCACGTCCTTTGCCGCGCCGGGACTGGGGATCGTCGCCACCGCGCTGATGCTCGGTCTCGGCATCGTCTGGCTCAACCGGCGGGCAGGAAAGGCGAGGGCCGCCGGCGAAGGTTACGGCCAGCATGAGGACAGTCTGCCGGCGACGGACGTGACCATCCGCGAGCGCGCGCAGGGCGGCGGCTTCGACATCGCCGAGCTGTCCGGACCCTACGTCGGGGACAACGCGCCTTCTTTCGTTATGGCGGTGCTGCCGGTCGTCCTCGTCATCGTCACCAATTTCGTCTTCATCACGCTCATCGTCCCGGCGATGGACACCGATTTCCTCGCCGAGCCGCTGTTCGGTGCGACGTCGATCGAGAGCGTGCGCGGCGTCTGGTCGGTGATCGTCGCGCTGTTCGTCGCCATCGTGGTGCTGATCGGCGGCAACTGGCGTCGGTTGACGGATCTTCGCGCCAGCCTCGATCGGGGCGCCGACGCCTCGGTGCTGCCCATCTTCAACACCGCGAGCCTCGTTGGCTTCGGCGCGGTCATCGCCGCCCTGCCCGTATTCGCCGCCATCAGCGACGCGCTGCTGCAGGTTTCCGGCGGCAATCCGCTGGTCTCGGTGGCGAGTTCGGTAACGGTGCTCTCGGCCATGACCGGATCGGCCTCGGGCGGCATGAGCATCGCCCTGGAAGCGCTCGGTCCCCTCTTCGTCGACATGGCCGATGCGGCCGGCGTGTCGCTCGAAGCGATGCACCGGGTCACCGCTCTGGCGTCCGGCGCGCTCGACACGCTGCCGCACAGCGGCGCGGTGATCACCCTGCTGGTGGTCTGCAAGCTGTCGCACCGGGAGTCCTACGGCGACGTCTTCGTGGTCGCGTGCCTGATTCCCATGCTGTCGCTGGTCGCGGTCATCGCCATCGCGAGCCTGTTCGGCACGTTCTGATAACCGGCGCGCCTAATAGCCCGCCGCGACCTTCGACAGAAGATCGTGCGCGACGCGCTTCTTCGGCAGGCCGACCGCGCGCTGGGAGCGAAGCGTGACGAGGGCGACGGCGATCCAGGTGCAGTGGAAAACGACCCCGAATGCGAGCGCGGCCTGGCCGGGCAGCGGGCCGATGGCGGCGCGTTCCCACAGCTCGGTCAGGCTGCGCAGCGGTGTCGGGTGGACGATGATCTTGCCGGCGTAACAGGCGAGCTGGGTCGCGAAGAGCCAGGCGTAGTTGCGCCGCAGGCGTCGGCCGACGGCTTCCCAGTAGGTGATATGGAAGCGCATGTCGCGATAGTCTTCGGCGAGAAGCTCATTCCAGTGATTGTCGGTGCGGATGCCCTGGCCGGTCAGGATCGGGGCGTAGAAGTTGACCTCCATCACCCGGACCCGCATGCGGAAGATGTCGTAGTAGACGTAGCGCCGGGCCTCGAAGGCTAGGAACGCGACCAGCACCCAGCTCACCAGCAGCATCGGCAGCGGCGAAGCGTCGGCGTTGCTGAAGGTCACCGACAGGGCGATCCCGGTGGTGACCACGGCCCAGTTGGTCGTCGTGTCGAGCCGCGCCCGCCAGATCTTGCTCTGGTACATTTCGCCGCGATAGAGGTGGGCGAGGGCGCCCAGCTCCGCCGGGCCGAACGTCGTCGGCGCGGCCTCGTTCATCGTGTCGTCGCATCATCGAGCCTCCCGTTGATTTTGGAAGGCATGACCGGCCCGCCGCGAGCCGTTGTCAATGGCCCAGAAGAACGATGGGTGACCCGGCGAAACAGGAAATCGTCATTGCGAAGAGGCGCAGCGGACGCGGGGACGCCCTCACCCCGACCCTCTCCCGCCGGGAGAGGGAGCCCGCAACGCGGGCGGGTGAGGGGCATGCCACAGCGACTCCGCGAAGCGGCTTCGCCCCGCTTCATTGCGCTCGCGACCGGATCGTCCACGAAAGGGCCTGTCGCCTCGTCGCCCGCTACACCTCAGGCCGCGAGGGCAGCGGCGTCATCCGCCGCAAGGTGTTGTCCTTCAGCATGAACTCATGGCGCAAAGCCGCCGCGACATGGAGGATCGCCAGCGCCGTCAGGATGAAGGCGCCGGCGACATGCATCGTCATGATGATGTCACCGACGGCCTCGCTCTTGCCGACGAGGATCGGCAGCTTCAGCCCGTAAAAACGGAACCGTGTGGCCATGGGCGTTGACGGCGATGTAGGCGCCGGCCGGCATCCCGATGACGAGGATGTAGAACAGCCAGTGGGTGGCGTGCGCCAGCCGCTTCTGCATCGCGCTCAACGTGTCGGGCAGCACCGGGACCGGGTGGCTCACCCGCCAGCCGAGCCGCGCCAGCATCAGCACGAGCAGGGTCACGCCGAGGCTGGTGTGGATGCCGAACATCGTCCCGCGGGAAGGGTCGGTCGGCTCCAGACTGCCGAACCAGAACCCGACGATGAGCTGGGCGATGACCAGAATTCCGATCGTCCAGTGGAACGCCTGCTGCACCGCGCCCCACTGGCGTGTCGTATTGCCGACCTGCATCTCTGTTCTCCCCCTGTGCCATCGTGTTCAGGCCATGATGCGGGAGACGTGGGGGCGGATCAACCGCGACGCCATAGCCTGTGATCGGGCGTTAGGGCTTTCGATAGCATCCCGAACAGCTATTCAGACGCTCGAGAAAAAGTCCGTTTTGACGGTCACCTTTTCCATCATCACCGCGGTGGGGTTAACTCTGCGATTTGCCGGTCGATCTCGCCGAGCAGGTCTTCAAAATCACCCCGGCGCTGCTCCTGACCGGCCTGCATGACAACGTCGAACGCAGCCTCGATGGCCTTCCTGGCCTCTGCAAGTTTGGCGCGATCGCCAGTCCGCTCGCCCAGCCTGGCGCGCAATGCCGAGGTTGTTCTGGGTCGCGGCCCATTGCAGCGGGACGCGCGCGCGGGTATTTTCCTCCAGCGCGGCGCGATAGGCCGCGACCGCCTCTTCCAGCCGCGCGGCGTGCCGCGGCTTCCGCTCGCTCCAGCGCGGCGACGCCGTGGAGTTCTGGGTCATGGCCCAGCCCAGCGGGACGCGCGCGCGGGTTCTTTCCTCCAGCGCCGCGCGATAGGCCGCGACCGCCTCTTCCAGCCGCTGCGTCCCGCCTCCCGCTCGCCCAGCCTGAAGAGCGCGTTGCCGAGGTTGGTCTGGGTCATGGCCCAGTCCAGCGGGACGCGCGTCGCGGGTCCGCAGTCTCAGCAAAGCTCGATAGCGGTCGATGGCGTCGGCCAGCGCCGGGTTGTCACCGAATTCGTCCCCCTGCCGGTAAAGAGCCCACGCCTCCTGGTCGAGGTAGTGCCAAGCCTGCTCCTCGTGCCCCGGCGGAACCCGGCCGGCCGCCGCGTCGAAGTGCTCCGCAGCCTCACGGTAGCGCAGGCGGGTAAGCGCGATCTGGCCACGCTGCGCCGCGGTGGCCGCTGCCTCCAGTTGCCCCCGCTCCAGCGCCGCATCCTGGGCCGCCTGCACCCGCGCCAGCAGCTCGTCGGCCCGCTCGAGGGCGCCGGCATCGAGCGCCGCCTTGGCCTCTGCCTTCAGCGCGGCAATTTTCGGATCGTCGCCCGGCGCGGCCGCGAGCTCGGTCAGGAGTTGCCTGTAACGATCGGCGATCTCGACGAGCCTGGCCTCCTGCCGCTCGGGCGGCACTTCGGCTTCGCCCAACGTCCGGAAGAAGGCCCGCAAGGCGCCCGCGCTGACGCCGAGCTTGCCCTCCAGGTCGGCGATCGCCTTGCGCTGCTCGTCGGTCAGCTTCTGCTCGCGCTTCAGGGCCTCGGTGATCACCGCGACCTGTGCGGGCGGGATGCCGATGTTGATCGTGGACTCGCGGATGTCGCCCCCAGCGGCGACGCCCCCAGCGCGGCGACGCTGCCTTGGGCTTGCGCCTCAGGCACGGCGCAGGCGATCGCGATGCATGCCAGAAGCACTAGCCGGAGGGCGCTGCTCATCGCCTAGTCTCCGCCGCTGGAGGCTTTGCCGCTCGGGCCGGGCTGCCCCGGCTGAACAGTGATCGTTGAGCCGCGGATGTCGCCACCGGCTGCGACGCCGCCAGGCGCCTCGACGTTCACATTGGATGGCTGACGAGCGGCATTCGGGGAGAAGAAAAACGTTACCACGGTCCAGATGCAGCCTGCGATGAGCACGGTGCCGCCGCCGAGCCAGCCCAGAACCTGCCGGTTCCTCTTCTCCTGCAGGAACCGCCAGAGCTTTCCCGTCCGTGTTCCGGTCTCGATCGCGGCAAGCCTCGGAGCCGCGGGCGCGGGCGAAGCCGCCGCCTGGATCGTGCCTTCCGACCACCGCCGCGGTCGCGCGGGCAGCGCCCGGACCGCCCCGAGTTCCGGCCGGAGAATACGCGGCTGTCCCGTCAAGCGGCGATAGAGTTCTTGGTAGCCGTCACCGGTATCGGCGACATACCGGGTCCAGCCCTTGATCGGCAACGGAATCTGCTCGGGCGAGGCGTCCGAGAACAGGATCGGCACGAATTTGGTGCTGACCGCGCCGGCGTCGTAGAGCAATTGCCGGATGATCCGCGCTTCCCATACGACGCCCTGGCCCTTGCCGGGCTTCTCATCGCCCCGGACCCGACGGTGATAAGTCTCGGTGCAGACCATCAGCACGAAGTCGGCGTCTTCGATCTGGCGCTCGCACCAGAGCGGCCAGCCTTCGGGCGGCGCGATGTTGTACTGGTCGATTTCGGCGTCGATGCCGTCGGCCCGGAGCCGATCGGCAAGCTCCAGCACCCGCTCCTGATGCCGGGGAGTGTCATGGCTGTAGCTGATAAAAACCCGCGGCACGCGTCGTTCCGCCATGCCGGCCACCCCGCTTACACCAAACGAGTGTGCCTCATGGGGCGGCCGCCGCCAAGCGCGGCGTTACGCCGGCCGCGGAAAAGCGACGTGCGCTAGCTCGCGATCTGGTCGCCCCCGTCCGGATGCAGCCGCCGGTTTCCGGTCCGCGGCGTCACTCCTTGACACGCACCGCTCCGGCGACGCAAAGGCTGGGGGTCGGAACATCGTCGGCGAACCAGCCGGCCTCAACCGGAAGAAAGCCTCTCGCCATGATCACCGAGTTCCTCAAAGGGCTTCGCGTTCTCGACCTCAGCCAGTACCTGCCGGGGCCGTTCGCGACCCGACTGCTCGCCGACATGGGCGCCGAGGTGGTCAAGGTCGAACCGCCGGCCGGCGATCCCCTGCGCACCCTGGACACCGCGGCGAAGCCCGGCGGCGCTTCGCCGTTCTACCGGATGATCAACGCCGGCAAGACCGTGCTGATGCTCGATCTGAAGGCCGAGGCGGACAACGAGGCGTTCGCCCGGCTGGTCAGGCGCGCCGACGTGCTGCTGGAGTCGTTCCGCCCCGGCGTCCTCGACCGCCTCGGCTTCGGCCCGGAGCGGCTCGCCGAGCTCAACCCGGCGCTGGTCCACTGCGCGCTGTCGGGCTTCGGCCAGACCGGGCCGTACCGGCTGGTGCCCGGTCACGACCTCGGCTACGCCGCCATCACCGGGGCGATCGACGCGACCGGCACGCCCGAAGCGCCGGCGATCCCATACCCGCCGATGGCCGACCACGCCGGCGCGATGCAGGCGGCCACGACCATCCTCGGCGCGCTGATGGCGCGGAGCCGCAGCGGCAAGGGCTGCTTTCTCGACATCAGCCTCAGCGAATCGCTGCTCTCGTGGCAGGCGCCGGCGCTGACGGTGCCGCCGGCGCGCGGCGCGGCGGTCATCAACGGCGGCGCCGCGTTCTACCAGATCTATCGCACCAGGGACGGCCGGTTCGTGACCTTAAGCCCGCTGGAGCCTAAGTTCTGGGCCAACTTCTGCAACGCCGTCGACCGGACCGACTGGATCGAGCGGCAGTTCGAGCCGTTGCCGCAACTGGGGCTGATCGCCGATCTCGCCGCGCTGTTCGCCACCCAGCCCCGCGCCCACTGGGACGATCTGCTCGTCGATGCCGAGTGCTGCTACGAGCCGGCGCCGACCTGCGCTGAGGTGGCGGACCACCCGCAGACCCGCGCCCGCGGCCTCGTGCACGAGCACGACGGCATGACCGAAGTGCTGTTTCCGGCCTACGTCGACGGCGCGCCGCCGCCCAGACGTGCAGACGTGCGCGACGGCCGGGTCGCCGATGTCATCGCGGGCTGGGAGCAGGGCTGAGGCTTGTTCCGCAGCATAGCCGCCGCTCAGCAGCCCGCCTCGTCATCGCGGCGGAACGGCGAGCCGGCGGCGAGTGCGCCGATCTCGGCTTCGATCGCGGGCCGCTCGGTATCGAGAAACCGGGCGACGGCACGGCGAAAGCCGGCGTCGGCGATCCAGTGGGCGCTGTAGGTCTTCACCGGCAGGTAGCCGCGCTGGATCTTGTGCGCGCCCTGGGCGCCGGCCTCGACCCGGGCGAGGCCGTGCTCGATGGCGAAGTCGATGGCCCGGTAGTAGCAGGCCTCGAAGTGGAGAAAGCGGTAGTCGGCGGCGCAGCCCCAGTAGCGGCCGTACAGCGCTTCGCTGCCGACAAGGTTCAGCGCGCCGCCGACGGGTCGGCCAGCGGCCGTCTCGGCCATGATCAGCATTACCTTGTCGGCCATGGTCTCGCCGAGGCGGGTGAAGAAGTCGCGGGTGAGGTAGGCGTGCGCCCACTTGCGATCGACCGTGTCGACGTAGAAGCGGTGGAACGCCTCCCAGTGGCGCGGCTCGATCGCGTCCCCCGTCAGCGCCCGGATGACAACATCATGACCGGCCGCCGCGCCCCGTTCCTTGCGCAGGACCTTGCGCTTGCGTGAGCTGAGCCGGCCGAGGAAATCGTCGAAGCAGCGATAGCCCTCGTTCCGCCAGTGATACTGATGGCCGATCCGCGCAAGGAAGCCGAGGCCGAGCCCGGCGAGGCGGCGGCTTTCGTCGTCGGTCAGGAAGGTCACGTGCAGCGAGGAGACCCGCAGCTGTCGGGCGAGGTTGACCATGGCCATGGCCAGCGCCTGGTCCGTGCCGGCCGGTGCGCCGGCACGAAGAAGAAATCGCCGGCCGCTGACCGGGGTGAATGGCACCGCCGCCTGCAGCTTCGGATAGTAGCGCCCGCCGGCCTGGTTGAACGCGTCGGCCCAGCCCCAGTCGAAGACATACTCGCCATACGAATGGCTCTTGAGATACAGGGGCGCGCAGCCGACGGCGCGGCCGTCTTCACCGGCGACGACGAGATGACGCGGCAGCCAGCCCGTCTCGGGGCAGGCCGAGCCGGAGTCCTCAAGCGCGGCGAAGAACGCGTGGCTGAGAAAGGGGTTGTCGCCGCCGGCGCAGGCGTCCCAGTCGGCGGCCGGTATCTCGTGGATCGAGCTCGCGACCTTGACCGTTACCGTCTTCTCGCCGTCCGGCATTCCCGGAAAATCCTGATTCTGCCTCTGGTTGCGAAATAGTGGCTCACCGCCGGACCCGCCACCCGCGCGCGGGCTTGCCGCTCCGCTGCCCGGAGCTTACTCCTGTGCAGGTCATGAGCGAACCTCACCGAGCCGCTTTCACCTTCCGCGACCACTCGGGCGACTTCGGCCCCTTCGGTAGGCGCGTCTGGCTCAACTGCGCCCATCAGGCGCCGCTGCCCACAGTGGCGGCCGAAGCAGCGCGCGCCGCCGTCGACTGGAAAGTCCACCCGTGGGAGCTGACGACGGAGCGGTTCAACGGCGTGCCGGCGCGCCTTCGTGCGGCGCTGGCGAAGCTCATCGGCGCCGATGAGGCCGAGGTCATCCTCGCCAACAGCGCCTCCTACGGCCTGCACCTGCTCGCCAACGGCATCGACTGGCGGGATGGCGACGAGGTCCTGTGCATGCGCGGCGACTTCCCGTCCGACATCCTCCCGTGGCTCGGGCTGGAGCGGCGCGGCGTGGGCGTGCGCCAGCTCGCCCCTCGGGACGCGGTGCTGTCGGCCGACGAGGTCGCTGCCGCAATCACGCCCAGAACCCGGCTGTTGTGCGTGACCTGGGTGCACTCGTTTTCCGGCCATGCCATCGATCTCGACGCCGTCGGCGCGGTCTGTCGGGAGCACGGCGTCATCTTTGTTGCCAACGTCTCCCAGGCGCTGGGCGCGCGACCGCTCGACGTTGCCCATGGCCCCCGTCGACGCCCTTGTCTGCGCCGGCTGGAAATGGCTGTGCGGACCCTACGCCACCGGCTTCTGCTGGATCCGGCGCGATCTTCTGGCAGGCCTCGTCTACAACCAGACCTACTGGCTGTCGATGCTGACCTCGGACGATCTGGGCCGGGAGGCGCTGGATCTGACCCTGGCGACAGACGTCGGCGGCCGCCGCTACGACGTCTTCGGGACCGCCAACTTCTTCAACTTCGCGCCGTTCGCCGCGTCGGTCGAGTACCTGCTCGCGATCGGCATCGATGCCGTGCGCGACCATGACGACGCGCTGGTCGAGCGCTTCATCGCCGGGCTGCCGCGCGACGCCTTCGACCTGCTCGGTCCCGAGGCCGGACCGGCGCGTTCGACGCTGGTCCTGATCTCGGCGAAGGACCGGGCGCGCAACCGGGAGATCCACGATAGGCTGGCGGCGGTCGGCGTTCACGTCGCCTTTCGCGCCGGCAGCCTGCGGGTGGCGCCGCACATCTACAACACGCCGAACGACATCGACCGGGCGCTGGACGCTCTGTCTAGCTCTTGAGCTGGAACAGCCCCTCGATCTCGACCGGCGCGCCCAGCGGCAGCGACGCGCAGCCGACCGCGGCGCGGGCGTGGCGGCCAGCGTCTTTGAAGACCTCGACCATCAGCTCGGATGCGCCGTTGATCACCTTGGCGTGATCGAAAAAATCCGCCGCACAGCTGACGAAGCCGCCGAGACGGACGAGCGCGCCGACCCGGTCGAGGTCGCCGGCGCAGGCCTCGCGAACCTGTGCAACCAGCGCCAGCGCACAGAGTCGGGCGGCGGCGATGGCGTCGTCCAGGCCGACCTCGGCGCCGACCCGGCCGGGGTAGGCGATGCGGCCGTCGATCCACGGGAGCTGGCCGGAGACGAAGACGAGATCGCCGGCGACGCGATAGGGGAGGTAGGCGCCGACCGCGGCAGGCAGCGCGGGGAGGGTGATACCTCGCCGCTCTAAGCGCCTGTCGATGTTGCCGGCCATGGTCCGCAGCCCCACTTCGGAGGAGGAGAATGACACTACCGCCGCAGCGCAGCGGAAACCAGCTCCCAGACGCACAGCGGTTGCGGCACCAGGGTTTGCGGCGGATCGTTCAACCAGCGACAGCAAAGGTTAAAGCAAAGGTTCATGGATCTCGACCCGGTCATGCTGTCACGGATCCAGTTCGGCTTCGTGATCGCGTTCCACATCATCTTCCCGTCGTTCACGATCGGACTGGCGTCGTTCATCGCGGTGTTGGAAGGGCTGTGGCTGAAAACGGATAAACCGGTCTACCGGGCGCTGTCGGACCTGTGGACCAGGATCTTCGCCGTTTCATTCGGCATGGGTGTCGTCTCCGGGGTGGTCATGTCCTACCAGTTCGGGACCAACTGGAGCCGCTACGCGGATACCACCGCCAACATCCTCGGGCCGATGTTCAGCTACGAGGTCATCACTGCGTTCTTCCTTGAAGCCACGTTCCTGGGCATCCTCCTCTTCGGCCGCAACCGCGTCTCGCGGCCGGTGCACTTCTTCGCCGCGGTCATGGTCGCGCTCGGCACCTTGACCTCGGCCTTCTGGATTCTCGCGGCCAACAGCTGGATGCACACGCCGGCCGGCTACACGGTCGAGAACGGGCACTTCATGGTCGCCGATTGGGCGGCGGCGATCTTCAACCCGTCGTTCCCTTACCGCCTCGTCCACATGGTCACGGCCGCCTATCTGACAACCGCCTTCGTCGTCATCTCGGTCGGCGCCCTCTACCTGCTCCAAGGCCGGTTCTACTCCCAGGCGAGGACTATGGTGTCGATGGCCTTCGGGCTGGTGACGATCCTGGCGCCGCTACAGATCGTCCTCGGCGACCTGCACGGGCTGAACACGCTCGAGCACCAACCGGCGAAAATCGCGGCCATGGAAGGCCACTGGGAAACGCAGCGCGGCGCGCCGCTGCTGCTGTTCGCCTGGCCCGATCAGGAGGCCGCGACCAACCGCTTCGAGATCGCTATTCCCAAGCTTGGCAGCCTGATCCTGACCCACCAGCTCGACGGCGAGATCAAGGGGCTCAAGGAGTGGGCGCCGGAGAACCGGCCGTACGTCCCGATCGTGTTCTGGACGTTCCGAATCATGGTCGGGATCGGCCTGATCATGCTGACGATGGCGATGATCAGCGTCGTTCTGCGCTTCCGCGGCCGACTTTATGACCACCGCTGGTTTCTGCGCGCGGCGCTGGCCTGCGGTCCCATCGGCTTCGGCGCGGTCATTGCCGGCTGGATCACGACGGAGGTCGGACGCCAGCCGTGGATCGTCTACGGGCTGATGCGCACGGCCGACGCCGTTTCGCCGGCGGTGACCGCCGGCAATGTTGTCACCTCGATGATCGCCTTCTTCGCCGCCTACGCGATCATCTTTTCGGCGGGCAGCATCTACATTTTTCGCCTGGTCTGGAAGGGACCGCCGCCTCCCGGTCGGGCGACTCCGCATGACAGGACCGAGGGGCTGACCCGGCCGATGTCGGCGGCCGAAGGGGGAGCGGCGGAATGAGCATCGACCTCCCGCTCGTCTGGGCCGGCATTATTGCCTTCGGCGTCTTCATGTACGTCCTGCTCGACGGCTTCGATCTCGGCCTCGGCATCCTCTTTCCCTTCGCCCGCAACGGCGACGATCGGGATCTGATGATGAACTCTGTTGCGCCGATCTGGGACGGCAACGAGACCTGGCTGGTGCTCGGCGGGACGGCGCTGCTCGCCGCTTTCCCGCTCGCCTACGCGACGATCCTGCCCGCGCTGTACATTCCGATCCTGATCATGCTGATCGCGCTGATCTTCCGCGGCGTCGCCTTCGAGTTCCGCTTCCGCGCCAAGACCAATCGATGGCTGTGGGACTGGTCGTTCACGTTCGGCTCGGCGTTGGCGACGTTCGCCCAAGGGATCGTCCTTGGCGCCTTCATCCGCGGCTTCGAGGTCGAAGGGCCGGCACTTTACCGGCGGGCTGTTCGACTGGTTCAGCCCGTTCACGATCGTGACCGGGCTGGGCATGCTCGCCGGCTACGCCCTGCTCGCCAGCACCTGGCTGATCATCAAGACGGAAGGCCGGCTGCAGGCCTGGGCCTACCGCATCGCGACGCCCATCCTCGGCGTCGTCCTCGCCTTCATCGCCATCGTCAGCGTCTGGACGCCGCTGATGCACCCCGAGATCGCCGAGCGCTGGTTCTCGTGGCCCAACATCGCCTACCTGTCGCCGGTGCCGCTCGCGACCGGCCTGCTTGCTTTCGTCCTGTTCCGCGCGGTGCAGCGCCGGCGCGAGGTCGCGCCATTCCTCTCTGCCGTCGGCCTCTTCGTTCTCTCCTACGGCGGGCTCGCGATCAGCCTGTGGCCGAACGTGGTGCCGCCGAACATCACCATTTGGGAGGCGGCGTCGTCGCCGGCGACGCAGCGCTTTCTCCTCTACGGCGTCGCGGTGGTCATTCCGCTGATCCTGCTCTACACGGCGTATTCGTACTACGTCTTCCGCGGCAAGATCCGCGCCGATGCGGGGTATCACTGAGG
>CAWBNC010000050.1:0-34527 GCA_963789785.1 uncultured Alphaproteobacteria bacterium
GTATTCCGTCTGATCCAGCGACAGCCCATGCAGCGCCTGGAGCACGAGCATCCGGAACTTCAGCACCGAATCGAAGCCGGGACGCCCGCCCTTGGACAGGTCGCGCGGGCCGAGCGCCGCCGCCAACTCCAGCCGGAACAGCTCGAAGTCGACCGTCGCCGCGAGCTTCTCCAGCGGATCGCCGTGCTCGGAAAGCTTCCGCAGCCGATCCTCGAAATGCCAGAACCCTGCCTGCCGCAATCCCATAGCGATGCTCTCAATCATCCGCTCAGGCGCACGGAATCATGCTCTCGCCGCTAAATCCAGCCGGTTTCCGGAGGCGTCCAACTGCCTGCCACCGCGGCAGCAGCAGCGTAAACCTCAGACGCCCTTAGCCTTCGCCGGATGGTTACGAACCAATCGATGGTGCGCTCGAAAGCAGTTTCGAAGCCGAGAGCACCGCTCATTGTTGTTGGCGACAACTGTCAGCCGCGGACTTGTCTGTACGGTTCGTACCTTAATTGCTCCAAGCACCGCATGCAGCTTCAAGAACTCTGATGCTTCTGACTTTCTGGGACGACATCCGTGAGTATCAGGAAGCGAGAAATCGCCATCAACGCCGATATGATGAGGTCAATCCGATCTCAACTCTTCCGCTTGGACGGTTTAGCAACCCCTTGGGCGTTCCTCGCGAGAATGACGTTAGAAGCACACCACCGAAGGACGGGATTACCATCATGGCGCAGAGTACCTTCGCTAAGAGCGCGCTCTAGTTCCTTGGCGGGACGAGACATTGTTAATGCATCTTGATTGACAGGTGTGCAATGAACACCCTCCTGGACAAGCTGATTTATTAGCATAGAGGATCCCCACCGATCGTAAGCAATCTCTTGGACACTGTATTCGGCATGGAGGTCTAGAATTTTATCACGAATAACCGCGTAGTCTACCACATTCCCTTCGGTTGCTACGAGGAATCCCTGATCACGCCATTCATGATAAGCAACCTTGTCTAGTCTAATCCTCTGCTGTATGGCCTCGTCTGGACAAAACGGGAACGACAAAAGCGTGTATCCTCCGTCCGCCCCCCGAAATACCACAACCACAGCTGTTAGATCCCTTGAGGTGGAGAGGTCGAGCCCGATTATGCATGATCGACCTACTAGGTCATTCCTTCGAATTGGGGCTCTGCAGCGATCCCAGCTGCTCATGTCAAGCCATCCTACAAACTCTTCGATCCAGACGTTCAGATAAAGTCGCCGAAAGACGTCAACAAATCCGGGAGTATTGAGTGCCCGCAAGCACTGCTCGCGCAGGAAATGCCGACTCATCGACTGATCGAGGCCGGGATGCGCTCTTGCCCAAACTTCCGGATCAGTCCAATCATCGTTCGGCATGGCCCCAAAAATCCGTATCAGCCAAGTCGGGTCGAAGACATTTCCGGCAGCAATATCAGCAGCGTATTTGTGCATCTCCGCCGCTACAGATAAGGGATCGCCAGCAGCGGCTAGGTAGATGAACAGAGGTTGCTCCCTTGATGCAGAACAAGCGACCAACATCTCGTAGGCCTCACTAGACAGTCCTTCCTGCAAATCATCTAATACTGCGAACGAAACATCTCGCCCCGTCAAGGAAGATCTGGCTCCTGCAATCACAGAAATTCTGTTACACTTGTAAAGCACTTCAGTCGCACGTACCTCACAGACATCCTGCATATCCGCATTATTTTCGATCATCATTTTGATTATATTCATGCACGCGCCAGATATGTTATTTGATGGTGCAACAATACACGCTTCAGTATTGCGCTCCTTGTCGACTAGAAGCATATATAGCAATAAGGCTGCCGCAAAAGTTGTCTTGCCTGACTTCCTAGGGGCTTCAACCCATACATGCCTGTATCTTCGTATTCCGTCCGTGGTCTTGCGCCCGAATGCTTCTCTAACCAGAGCGGTCTGCCAATCATTCAGGAGGAAAGGCTTGCCTGAATAGGAACCTTTTACATGTGAGCAAAATTTTTCTATGAAACGAACAGCTTTTCCAGCTTCCTCATGGTCAAAATACCAATGTTCATTTGAAGAAGTCACTTCGGCCACCATTGCTGGATCTGGAGGATGCCAATGAAGCCGATATTCCGAGGTGCCGAGCAAACAGACGCACGGAAGCCCAGCCCTCCTCCGCATCCCGTACGGCAGGATGACGTCTCTTCATTACTGAGCCCTTGCAGGTTGTTGTTTTATAGTATCGACCCTCGCTCGAAAGGATTTGCTCCGCCCTTACGGTTCGGGCAAGAGCACTGCAATAACCGGCTAGCAAGGGTCGCATTCCTTCATCAAGTAGGCCGCGACGCGCCAATATTGGTGCGATAGCGTGCCACTCGTTCAGCGCGATATGGTCAGCTAGGTAAGGCGGGGGTAGCGACGGATCCGCTTGGCGCTCGGCCGCCAAAGGCGCAGCACTTCCTAATTTGGCCGCGAAACATCGCGGCCTAACTATCTGACACATAGGGCCTATTTCTGCTCTAAATTTCTCTTTAACATGTCCCATGTCACTGCCGGAAAACGATACTCTAGAAGCGCTTCGGTGCTTATGCTCTTGCATGAGAGTTAGCCGCGCTTTCTGATGTAAGTTTTAAACGTGGTGGAGGAGTGGCAGGCTTTACAGAGGCTCTGCAGGTTTGAAGGCCTATTGTCAAAGCAATTATTGTTGCGATGGTGGACCTCAACAGCTGGACCCGCCATGCAGATTTCGCAGGATGGTACTCTTATCAGGTGAATTCTCCTTATCCGTTTCCAGAGCTGCATATGGTACTGCTTAAACTGCCCAGTTCCCCTCGAAGCGGGCTCGCAGCCTTGGTAACGCGTCATAATGAGGCTGAGGTCTGGATCGATGGGCTTCCAAGGCATTCCTTCGGTCCCCGTCCCGCCCGGCTCATCTGCAGGCAACGCGCTGCGGAAATCACGCTCTGTCTCAAGGCCCATGATGGTCAGAGCGAAGGGCGCAAGAAAACCAAGATCAACCTAAAGTCATGTTATTCAATGATACCCCGTGCGGGCATTATAGCGCAATGATGAACATACCGGGTGAGGATGGGGCTGATAGTATCGGCCACCGGTTTGGGGACGAATCATTGGTTTGGCTTTCCTGGTTGTAAAACGAATTTTATTGCCACCGCTAATTAGTTGCAGCACGAAGACGGCCAAATATGGACACCGCAAGGACAAAAACACCCAATTTCGGAGAGAAGAGAGCTGGTAATAAGGGGATCTTGGTCTTTTTTCAATAGTCAACGCTTCTATTGTTAGTCAACCAAGGGCATCGATTTGGCCATCAGTAAGATTGCCCGGCACGATCGTAATGGGAATACGCAGCTTGCCAATGTGGTTCATTACGTACGAGATTATATGTCCGGGCCCCTCCATACCCTCGGCGGCGGCGAGAACCAAAACTGAGATATTGGGCTCGGTCTCGATCAGCTGCATCAGCTGCTCGTCAAGGGAACCCTCGCGGATGTAAATCACAGGCGTGGTTCCAGAAAGTTTCTGGACTACAGCGGAAACAACCTGCAACAGTTCCTCGGCTTGTTCGCGCCTCTCCTCCTCCATCAGATGACGCACCGCCATCCAATGCTGGAAGTCGGGGGGTTCGACGGCATAAAGCAAAGCGACACGCCCCCCTGTCTTGCGCGCTCGATGACAGGCAAATCGCAAGGCTTGGTGCAGCTCCGAGCTGTCGTCAACGACGCACAGAAAGGTTCGCGCCTGAAGGGTCTTCGGCGCCGTTTCGGCACCCTCGGGCACCCTATCGTCATCGCTCGATTTCAATGTTCAACTTCTGCGAAACACCGCGCTAGCCACCCATCCTGCCACCGCCGCAATGAGGATGGCAAGGACACCATACGCAAGCGAATAGCGGTGGGCAAAATTGTAAACACCTGCTTCGAATCCAACCTTGCTTACAGTGAGGGGCGTTATCTCGGCGCTGGCGACCTGCCCATCGCGGATCAATAGTACTTGGACGATATAGCGGCCGACTGGCGCGTTGGCTGGTAACCACAGGTCAATACGAAACAGTCGGCTGCCGAGAAATTGAATGCGCTCCACCTTTTTAGTGTAGAGACTCGCGTTCTGCTTGGTTCGGATCAAGGCCGCTCGGAAGCGCTCTACTTCGGCGTTTTTTGAGCCCTTCGGCGGTCTCAGCCGTATATTTTGCGTGCCGATTTGATGACGGCTCATTACCCGCTCAGGCAGCATCTCGTCTAGAGGGCGGTTAGCGGCGACGGCGTAGTAGGCGGGTACGCCGGAAAAAGACATCTCCTGTTCGTTCATCCAGATCCCAAAAATTCGTCCTTTGCGGCGCGTCACTTCAGTGTTCTCGGGGCCGCGAACGACGACAACAACGTCACCATCGCCACCTGTGGCTCCGAACAGTAAGACGTCGCTGCCGACAAATCCGGTAGTTATCGCAATCAGATGGCGCGCGAGATCTACTACCAGCTCTGCCCCGCTAGCCGCGGACGAGCAAGTCAGGCAGCAGCAGATCAAGGCCGCACTAACAGCGGTGCAGCGAGTCATGGCAACGTGTCGACCGTTCGAGGCAATAAAATCATCAGCAATCGATACGCAGCCTACCTGCGCGTGTCGAATACGCAAAGTACCCGGTCGGATGACCATGGCAAAGGCATAGTTCGTAGAGTCACATGGAACTCAGCCACGTGCTAGGCATTTCGCCTCCCCATGGCGAATGCTCGCAGCGTGGGACCAGCAGGGCCGAGTGCACGCCATTCGCCCGGCAGATGCCGTTACAGTGTTCCTGCGCATCCTGAGCCAGCAGCGCGACCGGCACGCCAAAAACCGGCTTGGACTCGCTTACGGCCTAAGCCGCCCTTGTGCTTCAGTGGCCCACTCGAAGGCGCGGGTGCACATGCGCTCCGCGCCACCGCCGGTACCCCCGCGCTTTCGAACAACGCCGACTTCGCCAAAGGTCCAAAAGTTGTTCGGCCACGCCAAACATCGCCACGACCTGGCTCCACGACCGCCGCCCGTTGCAGCTTGAGGAAAGCTCGGCGTTCAAGGTCCGCTATTGAGACCTGTTTTCGGAAGATGAACACCCAACTTTTCGGAGGCCCTCGGGCCGAGTTTCTTGATGTCGATATGGATCATCTCGCCGGCTGTTTCGCGCTCTTGGCGAAGCACCGGTTTGGCCGGCGCAAGGTTCCTTCAATCGCGACAGCCAGGCGCGCTTCAGCACCCGGCTGACGGTCGCAGGCGATGCCCCAAGTCACGTGGGCGATGCGCTTCCCGGCTGCGGCATTCACGCCGAAGGGCAATGCATCCTCGACGGTGGCCGCGTCCGTGGGGGCGCGCAGGGTCTCGAGCCGCGAGGAACCGGCTGCATCGGGTTCCCGACGTCGTCTTCGCATGACGATCTCACGCTCCTGATAAACCAGAACGGACCCCGTCAACACCATCGATCAGCGAACCATGACGCCTGGTCTATCATGGACTGCAGACACGGCTTTAGCTGCATTCTCTGCAACTCCTTAATCTTATTGGTGGGCGCGTTGGGACTCGAACCCAAGACCCTCTGATTAAAAGTCAGATGCTCTGCCGACTGAGCTACGCGCCCGACCGGGGAGGGGCCTGGGCCCATCGGTCGATTGTTGCTGGCGGCCGGCGGCTGGGCCGGCCTGCGCCACGGCCGGCGAGCGTCAGTCAGCCCGCGGCCGCAAGAACGCGCGGTGTTCGCGCGCGCCATCTCACTATAGATGGCCGCGCCGGGCGGTCAATCCCAGCTTCGGCCCGACGCATCGGGATCGCACAGACGGCGCAAGGTGCGGGCCTTGACCGACGCCGGAACAAACGAGCCGATGTCGCCGCCGAGCCGGGCCACTTCCTTGACAAAGCGCGAGGCGATGAACTGGTGGTTCTCCGACGCCATCAGGAAGACGGTCTCGACCCGGCCGTTGAGCCGGGTGTTCATCGCCGCCATCTGAAACTCGTACTCGAAGTCCGAGACCGCGCGCAGCCCGCGCAGGATCATCGTCGCCCCGACCTCCTCGACGAAGTGCATGAGCAGGTTGGAGAACGGGCGCACGACGATCTTGCGTCCCGTCGCCGTTGCGCATCCGCGAAACCTCTTCCTCCAGCATCTCGACCCGCTCCTCGAGGCTGAACAGCGGCCCTTTGCCGGCGTTGACGGCGACGCCGATGACCAGATGCTCGACGATCCGCGTCGACCGGCTGATGATGTCGACATGGCCATTGGTGACCGGGTCGAAGGTGCCCGGGTAGACACCGATGCGGCCGTTGTCCATGCTGCCTGTCCTCTCCCTGCCTATCGCCGGGGCCGGTCTTCGCCGGCCGCCCGCCTCATGATCGCCGCGCCTCAGTCCGAGCCGTTGGCGTTTCCGCCGATTGCCGGCATCGTCCGCTCCGCCGTTGCCGGCGGCATCGGGATCTTCGCCCTCGCCGTTCCCCTCTCCGTCGACCACTTCGACCTCCTCGCGGATGCGGGTGACGGAGACGACCCGCTCGCCATCGGCGGTCGCGAACAGGCGGACGCCGCGGGTCCGCCGGCCGGTGATGCCAATGCCGTTGACCGGACAGCGGATGATCTGGCCGCGGTCGGTGATCATCACGATCTGATCGGTCGGCAGCACCGGAAAGGCGCCGACCGTGGTGACCGAACCGCCGATCCGGGCGAGATCGATGGCGGCAATGCCCTGACCGTCGCGCCCGGTGATCCGGTATTCGAACGACGAGCTTCGTTTGCCGAAGCCGTCCTCGGCGACGGTCAGGAGAAACTCCTCGTTCGCCGCCATCTCCGCGGCGTCGAGCCGGTCCAGCCGGGCCGCCAGTTCGGCGTCGCGGATCCGGTCGTCGGGCCGCTCGGCGTAGTCGCCGCCGGCCAGCCGGCGCCGGGCATTGACCGCCTGGAGATATTCTTCGCGCTGCTGGGCGTCGACCTCGAAATGGCGCAGGGCGCACATGCTGATGACCTCGTCGCCGGCCGCGAGGCGGACGCCGCGGACGCCGGTGGAGGTCCGCCCGACGAACACCCGGACGTCAGCCACGGAAAAGCGGATGCACTGGCCGCGGCGGGTGAACAGGACGATATCGTCGGTCTCGCTGAAGGTTCGCACTCGGACCAGCCGATCGCCCGGCGCCAGCTTCATGGCGATCTTGCCGCTGGCCATAATGTTGGTGAAGTCGCTGAGCGCGTTGCGACGAACGCGACCCGAGGCGGTCGCGAAGCCCACGAACAGGTCCTGCCACGTCGTCTCGTCCTCGGGCAGCGGCATCATCGTCGTAATGGTTTCGCCCGGCTGAAGCGGCAGGATGTTGACCATCGCCTTGCCCCGCGCGGTCGGCGTACCGAGCGGCAGCCTGTAGACCTTCAGCTTGTAGACGATGCCGGTCGAGGAGAAGAACAGCACCGGGGTATGGGTGTTGACCACCCGGTTCTGGCTGACGAAGTCCTCGTCGCGGATGCTCATCCCGGCGCGGCCCTTGCCGCCGCGGCGCTGGGCCCGGTAGGTCGACAGCGGCACGCGCTTGATGTAGCCGGTGTTGGTGACGGTGACGACCATGTCCTCGCGCTGGATCAGGTCCTCGATGTCGGCGTCCGGCTCCTCCTCCTCGATGGCGGTGCGCCGCGGCGTCGCGAACTGGTCGCGAATGGCGATGAGCTCGGTGCGCAGCACCTCGAGCAGGCGCATCCGCGAGCCGAGGATCGCCAGATGCTCTTCGATCTCCCCGGCCAGCGCGTTGAGGTCGGCCGTGATCTTCTCGCGCTCCAGGCCGGTCAGGCGCTGCAGGCGGAGATCCAGGATCGCCCGCGCCTGGGCCTCGCTCAGCCGGTAGGTGCCGTCGGGCGCACCTTCGCCTGGGCTCTCGCCCGGATCCTCGATCAGCGCGATCAGCGGCGCCACGTCGGCGGCCGGCCACGCCCGCGCCATCAGGCCGGCGCGCGCCGTCGCCGGATCCGGCGACGCCCGGATCATCGCGACGACCTCGTCGATGCTGGCGACAGCCACCGCAAGGCCGATCAGGACGTGGGCGCGTTCGCGGGCCTTGCCGAGGAGGTAGATGGTCCGCCGGCGAATGACCTCTTCGCGGAAGGTGAGGAAGGCCGCGAGGATGTCTTTCAGCGTCATCATCCGCGGCCGGCCGCCGTCCAGCGCGAGCACGTTGATGCCGAACGACGTCTGCAGCGGGCGTGTAGCGGTAGAGCTGGTTCAGCACGATCTCGGGCTCGAAATCGCGGCGGACCTCGACGACGACGCGCACGCCGTGGCGGTCGGATTCGTCGCGCAGGTCGGAGATGCCCTCGATGCGCTTGTCGCGGACGGCATCGGCGATGATCTCGACCATCCGCGCCTTGTTGACCTGATAGGGGATCTCGTCGACGACGACCGCCATCCGATCCTTGCGGATCTCCTCGATGTGGACCCGCGCGCGCACGGCCACGGAGCCGCGGCCGGTCTGGTAGGCGCTGACGATGCCACGCCGCCCGAGGATGATCGCGCCGGTCGGGAAGTCGGGACCGAAGATGTGCGACTCGATCAGCTCGCTGATGGTGATGGCCGGGTTGTCGATGACGGCACAGGCGGCGCTCACCACCTCGCCGAGGTTGTGCGGCGGAATGTTGGTCGCCATGCCGACGGCGATGCCGCCGGCGCCGTTGACGAGGAGATTTGGATAGCGGGCCGGCAGAACCTTCGGTTCAAGCGCCGAGTCGTCGTAATTCGGCTGATAATCGACGGTGTTCTTGTCGATGTCCTCGGTCAGCGTCTCCGCCGCCTTGGCCAGCCGCGCCTCGGTGTACCGCATGGCCGCCGCCCGGTCGCCGTCCATCGAGCCAAAGTTGCCTTGGCCCTGAATCAGCGGCAGACGCATGGCGAAGCTTTGCGCCATGCGGACGAGCGCGTCGTAGATCGCCTGGTCGCCGTGCGGATGATATTTGCCCATCACGTCACCGACGATGCGCGCGGCTTTGCGGAACGGCTTGTCGGAGCCGTAGCCGCTCTCGTGCATGGCGTAGATGATGCGTCGCTGGACCGGCTTGAGGCCGTCGCGGACATCCGGCAGCGCCCGGCTGACGATCACGCTCATGGCGTAATCGAGGTACGAGCGCTTCATCTCGTCTTCGATGGATACGGGCGCGATGTCGGGACCGGATGGAACGCTCGAAGACGGCATGGACGCGGATGAACCTCAGGTAACGCTCTGTTGAGACGGGATCGCGCGGACCGTAGCACGGGGCAGACGCGACGACAATCCGACGTTCCCGCGAAAGCTGCGTGCTATCGACAGAAACCACGTTTCGAACTTGTGATTCCGCCGCCACTTGGCCGGCATCGCTGCGTGCACCGTGCAATCAGCGCCGATTGTCTGCGGACGCTACCGAGGATGCGGCTCGATCCCGTCTGTGCCCTCTTGCGGCTCGTCGTTTGCGGGGGCGGGCGGGATTTCGCCTTCCGCGGCGCCGGCGTCGGGTTCGGTCGCGGGTTCCGTAGCCGGCGCTTCCGGAGGCGTCGCGGCGGCGATGTTGGACCCCCAGATCCAGCCTTCGCGTTCGCCGGCTGCGATCCGGTAGTAGCCGCGCACCGCGTCCGGCGCCGTCAGCACGACAGTGCTGCCGACCTCGGCGACGCCGAGCGCGGTCGCCCGCGGCGTCGGCCGGGTGCGAATGTTGCTGCGCCGGGTTACCTGCATCGGGGTCTCGACGAACGCCGGCCCGTCCGCCTGGCCCGCCTCGCCCGCCTCTCCGGACACATCGGCCGTCAGCGCCGGATCGTCGTTTTCAGCCTGCGTCGGCTCATCGTCCGGCGATCCCGCCGGCACGGCGGGCGCGGCTGCCCCAGGTGACGCGGCGGCCGCAGGCATTGAAGCAGCCTTCGGGGCGGGTGTCGGGGCGGGGGTCGGGGCCAACTCTTCGGGAGCGGCGCGCGCAGTCGACATGGACCCCGGCGGCGGGTCCGGAACGGCGACGACAACCCGCGGCGTTTCCGGCCGCCAGGCGATCCACGCCATCGCGGCAAGAGCGACCAGGGTCCCGGCGATCGCCAGAAGCATGATCAGCAGCGGTGTCGGTCCCGCCGCGCGCGCCGCCGCCTGTTGCCGTCGCCACCTAGAACGGAATCTCGTCGTCGAGGTCGCCGGCCGGTAGCCGCGACGACGATGAGCTGCGCTGTTCCGCCTGTGCGTAGGGCTCGGCGTCTGCGAATGAACCGCCGCCGCCTTCGCCGCGACCGTCGAGCATGGTCAACTCGCCGCGGAACCGCTGCAGAACGACCTCGGTCGTGTATCGCTCCTGGCCGTCGTTGCCCGTCCATTTGCGGGTCTGCAGCGCGCCCTCCACATAGACCTTGGAGCCCTTGCGGAGGAATCGCTCGGCCACGTCGGCAAGACGCTCGTTGAAGATGACGACGCGGTGCCACTCCGTTTTTTCGCGCTGCTCGCCGCTCTGGCGATCTTTCCACCGCTCGGAGGTCGCGACAGAGAGGTGAACGATCTTGTTGCCGTCCTGCATCTGGCGCGTCTCTGGGTCGCGGCCGAGATTGCCGACGAGGATGACTTTGTTGACGGATCCTGCCATGTGTATCGCTACGGACGCCGCCTGAACAATGGACGCCGGCGATGCCGGTCCAGGGGGTCTTTCGACCGGGGCGGCTCCACTCCTTTATCGTGAAGACGTACCTGAAAGTGCGCCAACTCTACATGCAAACCGCTCAGCCCCGCCACCGTGAATTACGACGCGATGCCGTGGCCGCCGGCGACGCCGATGGTCGGCGGCAGATCCCTCGGGCGGTCGGTTTGGCCGCGGGCCGGTCCTCGATCCATGGATGAAATTCGCATTCGCGGCGCGCGCGAGCACAATCTCCGCGACGTCGACGTCGAGATCCCGCGCGACCGCCTGACCGTCATCACCGGCCTCTCCGGTTCGGGCAAATCCTCGCTGGCCTTCGACACGATCTACGCCGAGGGCCAGCGCCGCTATGTCGAGTCGCTCTCGGCCTACGCCCGGCAGTTCCTCGAGCTGATGCAGAAGCCGGACGTCGATTCGATCGAGGGGCTGTCGCCGGCCATCTCCATCGAGCAGAAGACAACCTCGCGCAACCCCCGCTCCACCGTCGGCACGGTCACCGAGATCTACGATTACATGCGCCTGCTCTGGGCCCGGGTCGGCGTTCCCCACTCGCCGGCGACCGGCCTGCCGATCGAGAGCCAGACGATCAGCCAGATGGTCGACCGTATCCTCGCCATGCCGGCCGGCCGGCGCCTGCTTCTGCTCGCGCCCATCGTCCGCGGGCGCAAGGGCGAGTACCGCAAGGAGCTCCAGGATCTGCAGAAGCGCGGCTTCCAGCGGGTCAAAATCGACGGCGACGCTTTACGAAATCGACGCCGCGCCGGCGCTGAACAAGAAGGTCAAGCACGACATCGAGGTGGTTGTCGATCGCCTGGTCGTCCGTCCCGACGGCTCGGCGCGCCTCGCCGAGAGCCTTGAGACCGCCGTAGGGCTGAGCGACGGGCTGGCCTTCGCCGACGATGCCGACAGCGGCGAGCGGACCGTCTTTTCCGCGCGTTTTGCCTGCCCGGTCTCGGGCTTCACCATCGATGAGATCGAGCCGCAGGCTGTTCTCGTTCAACAATCCCTACGGCGCCTGTCCCTCGTGCGACGGCCTCGGCAACGAGATGTTTTTCGACGCGGGGATGATCATTCCCGACGACAGCCTGTCGTTGCAGGCGGGCGCGATCGCGCCGTGGGCCAATTCCACGTCGCAGTACTACCAGCAGACGCTTGCCAGCCTCGCCGCCCACTACGGCTTCGACCTGACGACGCCGGTCGCGGCGCTCGAAGACGAAGATCCGCGACACCATCCTCTACGGCTCAGGCGGCGAAGCCGTCACCATGCGCTACCACGACGGCGTGCGCGCCTACGAGGTGCGCAAGCCGTTCGAGGGGGTCGTGCCGAACATGGAGCGGCGCTGGCGCGAGACCGAGTCGTCGTGGATCCGCGAAGAGTTGAGCCGCTACCAGACCGTGGCCCCGTGCGACGCCTGCGGCGGCAAGCGGCTCAAGCCGGAAGCGCTGGCGGTCAAGATCGCCGGTCTCGACATCAGCGCCGTGACCGAGATGTCCATCGACGCCGCTGCGGCGTGGTTCGCCGGGCTCGGTGCGACGCTGAACGCGCAGCAGCAGGAGATTGCGCGCCGGATACTGCGCGAGATCAACGAGCGCCTCGGTTTCCTGAGGAACGTCGGCCTGGAGTATCTGACCCTGGCGCGCGCCGCCGGCACGCTTTCGGGCGGCGAAAGCCAGCGCATCCGTCTCGCCTCGCAGATCGGCTCGGGCCTGACCGGCGTCCTCTACGTCCTCGACGAGCCGTCCATCGGCCTCCACCAGCGCGACAACGGCCGCCTGCTCGAGGCGCTGAAGCGCCTTCGCGATCTCGGCAACACGGTGATCGTCGTCGAGCATGACGAGGAGGCGATCCGGGCGGCCGACTACCTGGTCGACATGGGTCCCGGAGCCGGCGTGCACGGCGGCGAGATCGTCGCCCGCGGCACGCCCGAGCAGGTCATTGCCCGGACGGAGAGCCTCACCGGCCAGTATCTCTCCGGCGTCCGTCGCATCGCCAGTACCGTCGTCGCGCCGGCCGGCGCGTCCGGGACGGGCGCTGCGGGTCGTCGGCGCGCGGGAGAACAATCTGCACGATCTGACCGTCGACTTCCCCCTCGGCACGCTGACCTGCGTGACCGGCGTTTCCGGCGGCGGCAAATCGACGCTGGTCGTCGATACGCTCTACAAGGCCCTGGCGCGGCGGCTGAACGGCGCGCGCGAGCATCCCGGCGGCCATGACCGGATCGAGGGTCTGGAGCTGGTCGACAAGGTCGTCGATATCGACCAGTCGCCCATCGGCCGCACGCCCCGGTCGAACCCGGCGACCTACACCGGCGCGTTCACCCCTATCCGCGACTGGTTCGCCGGCCTGCCCGAGGCCCGCGCCCGCGGCTACCGCGCCGGGCGGTTCTCGTTCAACGTCAAGGGCGGCCGCTGCGAGGCCTGCCAGGGCGACGGCGTCATCCGCATCGAGATGCACTTCCTCCCGGACGTCTACGTCCAGTGTGAAACGTGCAAGGGCAAGCGCTACAACCGCGAGACCCTGGAGGTTCACTTCCGCAACAAGTCGATCGCCGACGTGCTCGACATGACGGTCGAGGAAGCCACGGACTTCTTTCACGCCGTGCCCGTGATCCGCGACAAGCTGGCGACGCTGGGCCGGGTCGGTCTCGGCTACATCCACCTCGGCCAGCAGGCGACGACGCTCTCCGGCGGCGAGGCGCAGCGGGTCAAGCTGGCCAAGGAGCTGGCGCGCCGGGCCACGGGGCGGACCGTGTACATCCTCGACGAACCGACGACGGGGCTGCACTTCGAGGACGTTCGCCGCCTCCTCGACGTGC
Source organism: uncultured Alphaproteobacteria bacterium (assembly GCA_963789785.1). Classification (GTDB taxonomy): domain Bacteria; phylum Pseudomonadota; class Alphaproteobacteria; order Rhodospirillales; family Defluviicoccaceae; genus JAEULH01. Next base: position 13,449 of record CAWBNC010000050.1, read on the forward strand.
TCCATGCCCTCGTCGATCAGGGCAACACGGTGATCGTCATCGAGCACAATCTCGAGGTGATCAAGACCGCCGACTGGATCATCGACTTGGGGCCCGAAGGCGGCGGCAAGGGCGGGCGGCTCGTCGCCGCCGGAACGCCCGAGCAGGTCGCCAAGGCACCCGGCAGCTACACCGGGCAGTATCTCCGCGCCTATCTCGACATCGCTCGAGAGCGGCGGACGGCCTAAGGGCGCGCCCGTGACCGAGACCATTTCGAAACGGCGACAGGGGGCGCATGAACGCGGTTGAAATCGAAGAGGCCATTTCGGCGCTGGCCGAACAGCCTTTCGACCCTGAAGAGTTCCCCTTCGCTTTCCTCGCGGCCTTCGGCAACAAGGCGACGACGATCAAGCGGCTGCGCGGCGGGTCATCGAACAAATCCGACCTGGGCGGCGTCCTTCAGACAAACAACATCCATATCGCGGTCTGCGCCGTTGGCGCGGTCCCGAAGACGCTCGCCGCGCTGAAAGCGAGCCCGGCGACAGCCAAAGCCAAGGCCAAGTTCGTGCTGGCGACCGATGGCGTTGATCTGGAAGCCGAGGACCTGAATTCCGGCGAAACGCGTCGCCTGCGCCTATCCGGATTTCCCGGATCATTTCGGGTTCTTCCTGCCGCTCGCCGGCATCACCACCGTCAAGCAGATCCGCGAGAGCGCCTTCGACATCAAGGCCACCGGCCGCCTGAACCGGCTCTACATCGAGCTTCTGAAGGACAATGCCGATTGGGGCACCGCCGATCGCCGCCCCGCCATGAACCACTTCATGGCCCGGCTGAACTGGCCCCCGTTTCGACCGGACACTTCGGCATAGCCATGGAGGTTTAGGCATATGCCTGAGCACGTGCTTATGTCTGGGGTCGAGATCATCACCGACGGCGGTCGCCGTCGCCGCTGGAGCGCAGCCGAGAAGCTGCGGATCGTGGAAGAGACGCTGGACGAGCGGACCAGCATCTCGGTTGTGGCGCGCCGCAATGGTGTGGCACCGAACCTGCTCTACCGTTGGCGGCGGCTCATGCTCGAAGGGGGAAGTGTCGCCGTGGCCGAGGACGATGACGTCACCAGCAACAGGGTCGTCCGGCAGCTCGAGGAGCGCGTTCGCGAACTCGAACGGCAGCTGGGCCGCAAGACGCTCGAGGCAGAGATCCTGCGCGAGGCCGTGAACAAGTCGCGCTCAAAAAAACCGACCTTGCTCGTGCGGTCGCAGCTGAAGGACGATTTCCGGTGAAGGTTGTGGCCGAGACCCTGGGGGTCGCCCGCTCAAACCTGATCGACCGGCTGAAGGGAAGCTCCAAGCCGCGTCGGCGCTACCACAAAGCGCAAGACGCGGCGACGGTGCCGTTGATCACGGCGTTGGTTGCGACGCGTCCGACCTACGGCTATCGCCGGATCGCCGCGGTGCTGAACCGGCAGCTCCGCTCCGCGGGGCTGGCGCCGGTGAACCACAAGCGCGTCTACCGCATCATGCGGGCGCACGCCCTGCTGCTGGCCCGGAAGTACACCGAGCGGCCCGAGCACGTTCATGACGGCAAGGTCATCGTCATGCGCTCGAACTTGCGCTGGTGCAGCGACGGGTTCGAGTTCACCTGCTGGAACGGCGAGATCGTGCGCGGAGCCTTCATCATCGATGCCCACGACCGCGAGGTCATCGCCTGGCGCGCCGTGGTCAATGCCGGGATCAGCGGTTCGGACATCCGCGATCTCGTGCTCGATGCCGTCGAGCGCCGCTTCGGCACATGCCGCGCGCCGTCGCCGATCGAGATGCTGTCCGACAACGGCTCGCCTTACATCGCGAAGCAGACACAGATCTTTGCCCGCCAACTCGGCCTGAAGCCCTGCTTCACCCCGGTGCAGAGCCCGCAGAGCAACGGCATCTCGGAAGCCTTCGTGAAGACGCTGAAGCGCGACTACGTCCAGGTGACGCCGCTGCCGGATGCCCAGACCGTTCTCGGATTGATCGGAACCTGGATCGAGGACTACAACGACAACCATCCACACTCAGGGCTGAAAATGCGCTCGCCCCGCGAGTTCATCGCAGCTCAAACCGCAACCGCCTGAGTGTCCGCTGAAATGGGGGCAAGACCACCGGCTGATCTTCTGCTTCTTCGCCGAGGACACCGACATCTTCAACGGCTCGGGGCTGTTCACGGCCACGATCGAGCAGATGAGCGCGCGGGACTCGACCAACACCCACGAGGTGATCGGCGAAATCTTCCGCGCCATGAACACGAAGATCGCGGATCGCGCGATAGCGAAGTTGCCTCGCTGGGCCAACGTGTTTCCCTACGTCAACGGCGGGCTTTTCTCGGGCTCGCACGGACGTTCCACGGTTCAGCCGGATCGCGCGGTCCTACCTGCTGCACATCGGCAACCTCGATTGGAAGAAGATCAACCCCGACATTTTCGGCTCGATGATCCAGGCGGTCGCCGAGGACGAAGAGCGCGGTGCGCTCGGCATGCACTACACGAGCGTGCCGAACATCCTGAAGGTGCTCAATCCGCTGTTCCTCGATGACCTGCGCGAGAAGTTGGAAGAGGCGGGGGACAATCCCCGGAAGCTACTGAACCTGCGCAAGCGCATGGCCAAGATCAGGGTTTTCGATCCGGCCTGCGGCTCGGGCAACTTCCTCGTCATCGCTTACAAGGAAATGCGGGCGATCGAGGCCGAGATCAACAAGCGGCGCGGTGAGGCCGAACGGCGCACGGACATCCCGCTGACCAACTTCGGGGGATCGAACTGCGTGACTTCCCCGCCGAGATCGCGCGGCTCGCGCTGATCATCGCTGAGTATCAGTGCGACGTGACCTATCGCGGGCAGAAGGAAGCCTTGGCGGAATTCCTGCCGCTCGATGCTCATGAACTGGATCACTTGCGGCAATGCCCTGCGGCTCGACTGGTTGAGCATCTGCCCCCCCACGGGGACGGGGGTGAAGCATGCATGCCGATGATCTGTTTCACTCGCCGCTGGATCAGGCGCAGATCGACTTCGAAAATGAAGGAGGTGAAACCTACATTTGTGGAAATCCGCCATACTATGGCAGCCGGAAGCAATCGAAGAAGCAAAAATCTGATCTATCGCAACTCTGTGGCGGAGTTCATCAAGAAGTGGAAATCTTTGGACTACGTCGCCGGTTGGTTTCTCAAACGGCTAGAACTCCTTAGTGACACAACCTGACACATTCGCATTTGTATGCACGAATTCCAACTGTGAAGGAGAACAGGTTTCAATTTATGGCAGAAGATTTAAAAAATGAAAATGAGATCGGATTTGCCGATCGATCTTTCGGAAATGGGCGAAATCTGGCCGCCAACAACAGGCGCCTATTAGTATGGAATGGCAGAGAAAACTATAAGATACGCGCGGATAAGATATGATAGAGATAAGAGAGCGAAAAGGAAGAACAAGAGGCAGGATAATGCTTGCGGAATTCCCAATGTGTTTGTTGCCCTGATCCACAAGGTCTTCGGGGCGGCGCGCCTCGATGTCGAAATCAAGGATCAATTCGGCCAGCCGATCGTGCCCAAGGAGTGGTTCTTGGTGCCGCTTTTTGCGATCAATGAGGCGGTCGAGAAAATCAAGGACGGAACGATTGCCGGTTATGTTTACGATCCAGGGTTGGCCAGCTTAAAGCGCCAATAAGCCAAGTCAGTGTAAATCCGCGCCCAACCACGACCGGATCGAAGGGCTGGAGCTGGTCGACAAGGTCGTCGACATCGACCAGTCGCCGATCGGCAGGACGCCCCGGTCGAACCCGGCAACCTACACCGGCGCGTTCACGCCCATCCGCGACTGGTTCGCCGGCCTGCCCGAGGCCCGCGCCCGCGGCTATCGCGCCGGGAGGTTCTCGTTCAACGTCAAGGGCGGCCGCTGCGAGGCCTGCCAGGGCGACGGCGTCATCCGCATAGAGATGCACTTCCTCCCGGACGTCTACGTCCAGTGCGAAACGTGCAAGGGAAAGCGCTACAACCGCGAGACCCTGGAGGTTCACTTCCGCAACAAGTCGATCGCCGACGTGCTCGACATGACGGTCGAGGAAGCCACGGACTTCTTTCACGCCGTGCCCGTGATCCGCGACAAGCTGGCGACGCTGGGCCGGGTCGGGCTCGGCTACATCCACCTCGGCCAGCAGGCGACAACGCTCTCCGGCGGCGAGGCGCAGCGGGTCAAGCTGGCCAAGGAGCTGGCGCGCCGGGCGACAGGGCGGACCGTGTACATCCTCGACGAATCGACAACCGGGCTGCATTTCGAGGACGTCCGCCGCCTCCTCGACGTGCTCCATGCCCTTGTCGATCAGGGCAACACGGTGATTGTCATCGAGCACAATCTCGAGGTGATCAAGACCGCCGACTGGATCATCGACTTAGGGCCCGAAGGCGGCGGCAAGGGCGGGCGGCTCGTCGCTGCCGGAACGCCCGAGTCAGATCGCCGCGGCAGCCGGCAGCTACACCGGCCAGTATCTCCGCTCGTATCTCGAGGTCGCCCGCCCCCGGCGAACCGCCCGAGCCACTCGCTCTGCAGTTCTCCACCTCGCAGGTCGATCTACGATCGGCAGCGGGCAAAGCCGTTGCGGCTGCTCAGCTCAGGTTTCGTCGTGATGCGACTGAAGTACTGCGGCGGCGTCGCCAGCACCTCGTTGAACAGGCTGGACGCCGAGGCGCAATAGGCCGCCGGGCCGTTGGCCGTGCGCTGCGCCGCGTCGTTGGCCAGCTTGGTTACGAAGGCGTTCATCTGGTAGTCGCCGCTGGCGCCATGAACACGCCTGAACAGGGCCCTGAGACCCTCGCCGCCCTTGATCAGGTTGGTCTTGAAGGTATTGACGAAGGTATTGTAGCGCTTCTGCTCGCCGCACGAAAGCGCCGCCACCATCAGCTCCGTCTGGAGCACCCGCGTGTTCAGTGCAGATTCGTCCGTTGCCGTCGCACACGCCGCTGCCGCGGCCGCATTGGCCCCGCCGACGATAAGGCCCAGGCCGACAAGCGCGGCCCCGGTGCGTGATGCCAATCTCTTCCGCTTGATCCCGTCTTGCATCGCCTCGCTCTCCCGCTTTGGCGGCCGGACATCCCTCGGGTCCGGCGCGCTCGTCAAGAAGCCACTTCGGCCGAAGAAAATCAACCCGACCTCTGCCGGCAGCCCGGAAGCGGCCCGTCGCCAAATCGGGTTATTATGCCATAGTGCGCGGCCAATGCGCGTTGCCGCGCAGTTTACTGTTGCCCGCCGACGGTGATCCCGGCACTCTTTTTTCGCGCTTTTTTTCACCGTCTTGGATAAGAGATTGTCGAGAATGATGAGCAGTCCCTTGCGAATCGGCCGTTTAGCCGTCGGTTTGACGGCGCTGGTGCTGTCTCTGGCCGCCGCTGCGCTGGCGCCCGCAGCAGCGGCATCCCTGAGCGGGGAGGCGCAGGCCGACCGGGCGACGCAACTACTCTTCGAAGCCGTGCACACCGATGACTTCGCTGGCGCCGAAGCCGCCGTAGCTGCGGGTGCGAGCATTGAGGCACACGACCGCTGGAACAGCACGCCGGTCGAACTCGCCGTCGACAAAGGCTACTTCCGGATCGCTCACTTCCTCGTTTCCGTTCGCAATAACCGTCAGCAAACGGCTGCGGTGAATGCGGGCACTGTTCGCCCGACCGAATCCGGTCCGACATCGACGGCAGCGGCGGCACCGTCACCGGCCCCAACTCAAGCTCCGGCTCCGGCGCAAAAACGCGCGGCCACGGTTACGCCGACGCCTGCCGTTGCCTTGGCACCGGCTACGTGGCCGACCGACCGGCCGAATCCGTTCGATCCGGGGGCTCCGGCGTTCGGCACCGGCCTTCCGGTCGTCGGCCAGATTCGCAGCGCCCTGCCCGGGGCAGCGGGAGCGACGCCCGAAGGGCCGCTCCTCGCCACCGACACCCCCGCCGCCGGCGCAAGCGAAAGCATGCGCTGAGCGCCCTGGCGGCCCGGGGCAACGGCGGCCCCGACGGCGACGGATCCAATCAGTAGCGACAACGCAGGCGAGCGATAAAAAGCGCTATCAGTCGACCCGCTCCGGCGGGCGTCTGAAGGTGTTCGTCAAACGGGTCATACCGGGCGGCTGAGATTCGCCGCATATACAGATTGGTCAGGGTTGCCGGAAGGAATGCCGGCAAGGCTCGCGTCGGGACTTCCGCCTGCGCCGCCCGGGCCCGGATGATGTGCTCTCTGGCGCGCGCGCTGATCGCTTCGACGACGGACGCCAAGCCAGCGCTGGTTCCCTTCTCGAACATGGCGAACACGTCGAGGCCGTGCCGGCGGTTCAGCGCGGCCGGCAGATATAGCCGCTTCGCCCGAGCGTGGAACGGAACCGCCCGGATCAGCCCGCACAAAGCCCAGGCGATGCCGAGATCTTCGGCAGCAGCGGCGACGCGGTCATCGCGGGCTCCGCAAACCTCGGCCGAAAGTTTCACCAGCGGCGCCGCGGTCGCCTCGGCATAAGCTGCAAGATCGTCGAGCGTCGCCGGCGGCCGGTCCTCGCAGTCGAACTCGCGTCCCTCGATCAGGCGGTCGAAATGGCCGCGCGTCAGGGCGAAGCGAGCCACCGCATCGGCCAACGCGACGGCGACCGGCTCGCGCGGTGCTTGCGCGGCGTAGATGCCGGCGATGACGTCGCGCCACCACTGCAGACGCACCCGCCCCAGCATCGGCTCGCGCGCGGCTTCCCTTGCGCGGGCGATCTCGATGTTGAAGGCATAGAGCGCCGACAGAGCCTCGCGCTCCGCCGGCGGCGCGAACAGGGTGCAGAGAAACCGATCGCTATCTAAGCGGCGGACCTGCCGGGCGCAATATGATAGGTCAGGCACTACGTCTCCCAAGAGTCTGCGGTTTCGGGTCGAACCGGGCCCTTACGATGCTTGATCTGCTACCGCCGGGCGACCGGCGCCATGGGCTGAGCGGAGAACGCCGTTTATATGGAGACACGCTTGGACCTCAGGGCCAGCCGACCGCGCTGGCGACCAATGCTACCGATTTCGCGGGTCCGCCGGCGGTCGACGCCCTCCTCGCCGCCGGGTTCAGGGTGCTGGTCCACGACAGGGCCTTTGCCGATCCGGCCATCTGGAGCCGCTTTTCCGCAGCCCATCCGATGGCACTATACGTCGCGGCGCGGGACCCGGCGTCGTTGATCGCCGCAGCATGGAAGACGTCGGAACGCGTCGATGTCATCGTCAGCAACGACCACTACCCGGCGGTTCACGGTGCGAAAGAAAAGGCATCGCTGGATAATCTTCGCCGTACGCTTGAGGTGCTCGTTGTCGAGCCGTTCGCATTTTTGCAGGCGGCATCCCGCGCATGAAGGCGCAGGGCGGCGGCGCTGTCGTCATGATCACGTCCTGCCGGACCCGGCTGCCGATCACCGGCGGCGCGATTCCCGACGCCGCACGCGCGGCCGCGAACGCGCTCGTCCGGTCGCTGGTCGTCAAGCTCGCTCCGTTAAGTATCGCAGTGAACGCCATCGCTCCGATCTTCCTCTACAGCGAGGCGTACTTCCCCCGCGCGACCTTCATCGACGATTCGGCCGGCAGGGCCTACGTCGAGGCCGCCGTTCCAGCGAAGCGGCTCGGCCGCCCCGACGAGATCGGCGAGTTGATCCTTTTCCTGGCAACGACAAAGGCGCAATTTTGACGGGCGCTATCATCGACTTCGCCGGGGGCTGGCCCGCCTCGCCGACGCGCCCGGAATAAGAATCGTGAGCGGCGCGGCAATCGGTCGTTCATGAGGTTGAAGCTTTGGCAGGGGACCTGATCCAGCCCAGGGTCGACCGGGACTTCTCGCTAATGCCGTGGCTGCTGCCGGCTCGCGTCCGCGCCGATGTGCGCGTGCTCGGCCGCTTCGTCCGCCTGGCCGAGGGCGTCGCCGCCAGTCCGATGCTGTCGCGAAGCCAGCGCTACGCACGGCTGGTCGCGCTTGAGGCGATGCTCGACGCACGGTCGACGGACGACGGCGACAGAACAAGGCCCGGCTCGATCACCGCCGCCACGCGCTGCTCCTCGGCCGGTAGAGACGAAGCCGTTATTGCGGCGCTCCGCGCCAGCCTCGTCCGCCGTGACATCCCGGCCGCAAGCGTCCGCACGATTCTGCGCACCCTGGAGCAGACCGTGACGGGCAGCACGCCCGGTGGGACCGGCTCCCGTGGCGACGGCAACGCCGTCGCTCACGCGACCTGGGCTGACGTGGTCGCCTACGGCGCCGGCGCCGCCGCCCCAATCGGCCGGCACCTGCTGGCCCTCATCGGCGAGGATCCCATCCGCTGCGGGCCGCCGGCCGACGCCCTGTGCATCGCCATGCGCATCCTCAAGACCCTTCGCGACTGCGACGGGCCAAGCGAGCCGGGAGCGCTACCCTGCATCCCGGCGACCTACATGCACGACGCTTCGATCACGACTCGCCATCTCAGCGCGCCATCGGCGCGCGGGCAAACGCGCGCCGTCCTCGATCGGGTTCTCGACGGCGTCGACGCCCTGCTGTCCGAGGCCGGGCCGCTGCCGCTGCTGATCGAGAACCGCCGCCTGCGCACCTACGTCCGCGTCGTCTTCTGCCGGGCGAGCAAGCTCTCCGCCCGCTGCCGCCGGGGCGATCCGCTGCGGGAAAAGGTCGAACTCAGCGGCTGGGAGCGGCAGGCCTGCGTCTGGCGGAACCTGCTGCGCGATCTCGTCCGGCGATAACCCCGATCGGCATAGCCGTAACCATGGGCAACATATGAATACATAACCCTCATTATACTGTAGTCGGGCGCGAGAATGGCATGATTTTCCCGCTCTCTCGTGTCTCAGACTTGACCGGCAACATGAGAGCTAGGACTGTCGACATTGGTTGTCGAGTTTGCTGGGGCGGTGCGGCGGCTCTCGTTTTGCGAACCTTGACGGGGCGGCAAACGAACCTAGGCTTGGCGTAAGAAATTTGATTTGAGGCTGGAGAAAGGAGATCAGCCTTGGATCGAGACCTATTAAGCGACGCGCAGAGGGAGCGGATCGCACCGCTTCTTCCCGGCAAGGATGTCGATCCTGGTCGGTCCGGCCGGGACAACCCGTTGTTCGTTGAAGCGGTGCTGTTGGCTGGTGCGGGCGGGGGCACCGTGGCGTGATTTGCCGCCGCGCTTTGGCAAATGGGGGACGGTGTGGAAGCGCTTCCGAAGATGCGCCGACAAGGGTGTCTTCGAGCGGATCTTCTCGGCCCTGTCGGGATAACCCGACTTCGAGTACGCGCTCATCGACGGCACCATCGTCAAGGTCCACGGGCACGGCACCGGCGCAAGGGGGGCAGGCCATCGGCAGATCGCGCGGCGGCCTGACCTACAAGATCGTGGCGCTGGTCGACGCGATCGGCAACCTCGCACGCTTCATCCTGCTGCCTGGCCAGCGCCGCGGCGTTCCGTAGGCAATGCCAGTGCTCGCCTTGAATTTCCGGCGTTGCACGCACCGGTAGCCGCCTGTTAAGCAGACCGCGCCGCACCGCATATTACAACCGTATCAGGTCATGACGTTTGAGATCGATGCATTTGGCACAACGACCATCGCCATGTGCGTGTTCTTTTTCGGCTACGCGCTCGTCAAGCGGTTTGCCGTGCTCCGTGACTATGCCATACCTGAGTCGATTGTTGGCGGCTCCGCCTCTGCCGTTCTTATCGCCGCCCTCTACTGGCTGGTCGACATCAATATTTCTTTCGACTTACTCCGACGCGACCTGCTGCTGGTCTATTTCTTTTCTGCGCTCGGACTGCGCACCAATGTCCGCGAAGTCATCTCGTACGGTCGGCCGCTCTTCATTCTGGTCGTTCTCGCCAGCGCATTCATCCTCCTCCAGAATTTTGTTGGCATCGTCATAGCTAACGCATTGGGCCACGCTTCCGCCAACGGCATCATAGCCGGGTCCATGGCCTTGATGGGTCGGTCCGGCACAACCATCGCCTGGGCGCCCTTCTTTCAGACCCGATTCGACTTCGACCACGTCTCGCGGCTGGGTCTTGCTGCAAACATGACCGGACTGATTGCCGCATGCGCTATCGGCGGTCCACTCGCGCGGACATTGATCCACCGCCACGCCCTCGCTGTTCCTCCCGCTTCGGCAATCCTTGACGTGGGTGCGCCAGCTGAGGCGGAGGCGCCTATACTCGACCACCACGCCTTTCTGCTGGCGCTGTTGCGCCTGCACATCGCCATCATCATCGGCGAAGTGCTCGGCAAAGGCCTGCTCGCACTGGGCATTGATGTGCCGCTCTACGTGACCTGCATGCTTGCGGGCATCCTGCTCGGCAACACCAAACTGCGACTCGCGCCAAACGTCGATTGGCCGGCGAGCGATGCCTGCATGGCGCTGATCGCCTACGTCAGCCTTGGCTTGTTTTACACCATGACGTTCATGAGTCTGCAGTTGTGGACGGCGGGTGCCTTTTTTTCGTTCGTTACGGTCAATATCGTTGTTCAGGCGGCCCTCGCGGCCGCTTTTTCCTACGTCATTGTGTTCCGCGCCTTCGGCCGGACATACGACGCCGCGGTTTTATCCGCGGCCTTTGTGGGAATTGCGCTTGGCTCGACGGCAACGACGTTAGCGATCATGACCGCGGTGTGCAGCAAGTACGGCCGCGCTCATGGGCCGTTCGTCATCGTGCCCCTCGCCTGCGGGATCTTTATCGATATCATCAACTTTTCGTTGATCGCCTTGTTCGCGGCACTCATCTAGGGCCTGTTGACATTCAGCTGCTCAAGGGGGATTCCCTTGAGCGGTAAAATTTGATTCAAGGTTGAAAACTGGAGATCAGCCTTGGGCCGAAGTGTATTGAGCGATGCGCAGTGGGAGCGGATAGCACCGCTGCTCCCTGGCAAGAAGGGCGACCCTGGCCGCACGGCCGCGGACAACCGACTGTTTCTCGAAGCGGTCTTCTGGATCGCGCGGACCGGCGCGCCGTGGCGCGACCTCCACAAGGAGTTCGGGTGCTGGAACTCGGTGTTCCAGCGCTTTCGCCGATGGGCGCAAAAGGGCGTTTTCGAGAGGCTTTTCGAGAGCTTGTCGGATGAACCGGACTTCGAATACGCGATGATCGACGCCACCATCGTGCGGGTCCACCAGAAGGGCACCGGCGCAAGGGGGGGACTTAAAATCAGGCCATCGGCCGATCGCGCGGCGGACTGACGACCAAGATCGTGGCGCTGGTCGACGCGCTGGGCAATTTGGTGCGCTTCGTCCTGTTGCCGGGCCAGCGGCATGACAGCAAGAGCGTCGCGCCGCTGATCGCCGACATCGACTTCGCCGCCCTGCTTGGCGACAAGGCCTTCGACATCGACTGGATCCGCGCCGAGCTGGATGAGAGGGGTGCCGGCGCCGTCATCCCGCCCAAGGCCGGCCGCAAACGACCGATCCCCTGCGACTTCGCGATGTACAAATGGCGTCATCTGGTGGAAAACTTCTACTGCGACCTCAAAGAGTTCCGCCGCATCGCCACGCGCTACGACAAGACCGATACCAGCTTCAGCGCCATGATCCACCTCGCCGGCTCCTACTTGGAGCTTAAATGAATGTCAACAGTCCCTAGCTCGTAGATCAACCTCTTCGGATGCAATCGTCCGAATGCGCTAACAGCGGTGCATTTGACGCCATAAGCCAAGGTCGGGCTGGCCGTGGCAAGCGACCTTCTCCGCTGCGAGGTCGCCTTGAAAGCGAAGGATGACATGAACAGCGTACGCCGCGAATTGCCGGCGCCCGGTCAGGAGTTGGTTTGGGATTATCCGCGGCCGCCGCGGCTGGAGGCGGTGACAAAGCGCATCCGGGTTGCTCTTGCCGGACGAACCATCGCCGATAGCCGGCGCGCGTTCCGGGTGCTGGAAACGAGCCACCCGCCCAACTACTACATTCCGCCGACCGACGTGGATGCGACGGCCCTGCGGCCGGCGTACGGCGCCTCTTTCTGCGAATGGAAGGGACAGGCCTGCTATTTCGATGTCCTCGCCGGCGAGGCCCTGGCGGCCCGTGCCGCCTGGTGTTACCCGCGGCCGACGCCGGCCTTCGCGGCCATCCGCGACCACCTCGCCTTCTATCCGGCAGCAATGGACGCCTGCTATGTCGACGACGAGAGGGTTGGGCCGCAACCAGGCGGCTTCTACGGTGGCTGGATCACCGATGACATCGTCGGCCCGTTCAAGGGCGGCCCTGGCACTGCCGGGTGGTAAGCCTGGATCGGAAGGAGTCACACCTGCCGCAGCTGCAGCTGCTATGAGCGTCAGCACGCTTCGCCGCCGAGAACCTCTTTCCGGTGGAGCTTGCAAAGCGCTCAGCTCGTTCTTTGTTTCGAAAGTCGGAACCCGCATGGGATTTTCCGGGTACCTGGTAGCCAAATAGCCGGTTGGCTTTGCCGGCGCGAGACACGTTCCGAAGATCACCGGACATCGTCGGCTCGGCTAAGGAAACCCGTCCGCGCACGTCAAGCCTCGGCGACCGAACGCGGGTTGGCGCTGTCACGCCCCGCCGTCACCCGAGGGAAAATCAGGGTAATGATGAGGCCCGGGCCGGCGTCGCCGAGATCGAGCTGCGCGCCGTGCATCCTCGCCACGGCGGCGACCAGGCTCAGGCCAAGGCCGGCGCCGGGCGTGCTACGACTTTCCTCGAGGCGGACGAAACGGTCGAGCACCCGTTCGCGATCGGCTGGCGGAATCCCCGGCCCCGTGTCGCCGATGTGCAAGGTGACGCTCGACCGCGAGACCCCGACGCCCACGGCGATGCGGCCGCCGGGGGGCGTATTCTTCACGGCATTATCGATCAGGTTGGTGATCGACTGGGCCAGCAGCTCCGGTTGGGCGCGAACCATCGCCCCGCCCTGGGTCTCGATAAGCAGGCGGATGCCGGCCTCCTCGGCGACCGGTTCGTAGAGCTCGGCCGCATCGCGTGCAACCGCGGCCAGATCGACGACGCGCAACTCGGCGGCGCCGACGCCCGCCTCAGCCATGGCGATCTTTAGCAGGCTGTCAAAGGTCGACAACGCCGCCTCCGCCTGTCGAAGGACATCGGCCAGCGCCTCGCGGTCGCGGATCGCCTGCGGCGGCTGGCGCAGCGCCAGCTCGATGCGACCGCGCAGGCGGGTGAGAGGGCTGCGCAAGTCATGGGCCAGGCTGTCGGTCGCAAGCCGCATTCCCGTCATCAGCCGCTCGATCTGGTCCAGCATCGCGTTGAGGCTCGTCGCCAGGCGATCGAACTCGTCGCCGCTGCCCGTGACCGCGATCCGCCGGCTTAGATCGCCGCCCATGATCCCTTGGGACGTGCGGGCGACGTGCTCGACCCGGCGCAGCATCCGCCGGCTGATGACGATGCCGCCGATCAGACCAAGTCCGAGCGCCGCCGCCAGCGACCAGCCGAGCGCCTTGACGACAATATGACGAATGTTTGTCCGCTCATGGGTGTCGCGGCCAACGAGCAGGCGGTAGCCGCCGCTGAGCGTGAACAGTTGCGCGCGGACGTCGTGGGACACCTCCTGCCCCTTGCTGTGGCGCGTCACGGTCAGACCGACCCAGTCGCCGGCGGTATCGGCCTCCTTCGGCCACATGGTCAGGTTGCCGGCCAGCGGCCGCAGGTTTGGATCAGTCAGCAGATAGTAATCCTGGCCTTCCAAGCTGCTGCGCAGACGGATGACCTCGATCAGACGGGCCAGCCCCTGCTCGCGGTACTGCTCGGCCAGGCCCCGCACCTCGGCATCAATGGTATCTTCGGTCTGCCGGTCGATAACCGCGATCGTCGAGAGGTATATGAACGCAAGCAGACCCAGGACAGAGGTGCCGAACAGGATCATGTAGAGCAGCGTCAGCCGAAAGGCGGACGACTTGATCAGGTTAGGCCGGCGCACGCAGGGAGTATCCGGCGCCGCGCACCGTATGCAACAGGGGCGTGGCGAAGCCCTTGTCGATCTTGCCGCGCAGGCGGCTGATATGAACGTCGATGACATTGGTCTGCGGGTCGAAGTGGTAGTCCCAGACGCCCTCCAGCAGCATGGTCCGGGTGACGACATGGCCGGCGTGGCGCATCAGGTACTCAAGCAGGCGGAACTCGCGCGGCTGCAGGTCGATCTTCCGCCCGCCGCGGCGCACGGCGCGGCGCGAGCAGGTCCATCTCCAGATCCGCCACCTTGAGCCGCGTTGCCACCGCGTCCTCGGCGCCGCCGCGTCGGGCCAGCGCCTCGAGCCGGGCGAGAAGTTCCGAAAAGGCGAACGGCTTGATCAGGTAGTCGTCACCGCCGGCCTTGAGCCCGCGCACGCGGTCGTTGACCTGACCCAGAGCGCTGAGAATAAGGACCGGGCGTCGAGACCTTCTGCTCGCGCAGGCTCTTAATCAGCGTCAGCCCGTCGAGGCCCGGCAGCATGCGATCGACGATCAGCGCGTCGTAGCTATCGCTCAGCGCCATGGTCAGCCCGTCAGGGCCGGTCGCCGCGTGATCGGCGACATGGCCGCTCTCGCTCAGGCCCTTGCGGAGGTAGTCCGCCGTCTCGGTGTCGTCTTCGATCATCAGGATGCGCATGTCGCCACCTTAGCGCGAAATGCTCCGCCGGGGTATTGGGTGGAGCATTCAAAAAAAAGGCCTCGTTCCCGGGGGCTGGGAACGAGGCCGGCTGGCGCAGTGTGGGTGCGGGAGTGGGCGCCAGCCTGCGTCACCGCGGAAGCGGAGGTCAGACGGGGGGGAGGTGCTTACGCATCCGCCAGCTCCACGGCAACAAAACGCTGCTGACCATCGCGTTCAACCAGCAGAAGCACGGCCTTTCGCTTCGCCTTGGCCGCTTCCTCGACGGCGGCGGCGACGTCGCTGGGCGAGCTCACCGCCTTCTGGTTGACACTGGTAATGATATCGCCAGGACGAAGTCCTTTCTCGGCGGCACTCTTGTCGTCGGCGACCTCGGCGATGACGACGCCCTTTGTGGCGTTGTCGACGCCGAGGCGCGCGCGGGCCTCCGCGTCAAGGGGCGCAACCGTCAAGCCGAGGCGCGACAGCGACGTCCCGCCGGCGGCGGCGCGACCGGTCTTGTCGGTCTTCGCCGCAACCACCGCCTTGGCTTCCTGCGCGCCGATTTTGGCCGCAACCGTCTTTGCCTTGCGCTCTCGCACGATCTGGATCGACACCTTCGAGCCGATTGCAGTGTCGGCCACCGCCCGGCTGAGGTCGCGAAGGGTGTTGATTTCCTTGTCTTCGTAACTGAGCACCACATCGCCCTGGCGCAATCCCGCTTTCGCCGCCGGGCTGTCCGCCGTCACTTCGGTGACCAGTGCGCCGGCGGCCTTGTCGAGACCAAGGCTTTCGGCGATCTCGGGCGTGACCGGCTGGATCATGACGCCCAGCCAGCCGCGTTCGACCGAGCCGGACTGGCGAAGCTGGGCTACGACCTTCGCGGCCATGTCCGACGGGATGGCGAAGCCGATGCCGATGCTGCCGCCATTCGGGCTGTAGATCGCGGTGTTGACGCCGACAACGGCGCCATCGACGTTGAACAGGGGGCCGCCCGAGTTGCCGGTGTTGATCGGCGCGTCGATCTGAATGAAGTCGTCGTAGGGGCCGGCGCCGATCTCGCGTCCGCGGGCCGAGACGATGCCCGCGGTCACCGTGCCGCCGAGGCCGAAGGGATTGCCGACAGCGACGACCCAGTCGCCCACGCGGATCTTATCGGAGTCACCCCATTTAACGGCCGGCAGCAGCTTCTTCGCATCGACCCGGAGGACTGCAAGATCGGTCTTGTCGTCGGCGCCGACGAGCTGCGCCGCGAACTCCTCGCCGTCCTTCGTCCGCACACTGATCTCGATGGCGTCGCTGACCACGTGATTGTTGGTCACGACAATACCGGATGGATCGACGATGAAGCCCGAGCCGAGAGCCCCCAGTTCGCCGTGCGGCGGCGTCCGTCCCGGTATCTGATCCTTGAAGAAGCGCTCGAAGAAGTCGCGGAACTGTCCCTCTGGGAAGCCTTCCGGCAGCCCCTGAGGTCCGCCCTCCGTGGCGGCCGTCATCTCCTTCTTGACGACGATCTGGACGACGGCCGGGTTTACCTGCTCGACCAGCTCCGCAAAACTCTCTGGCGTCGAACGCGCCCAGGCCGGCAGCGGCGCCATTGCCGGTGTAAGCGCGAGCGAACCGGCCACCATCAGGGCGGCGGCGCTCAACACGCGGCGCGGGTTTGCGGGCCTACGCGAAAGGGACGGCGACATGGGCGGTGCTTTCCTTTGCCAGCGAAACAGCGATGGGTCATCGAAAGCATAGTTGCGACTCCGGCCTTACTTGCGCCTTACGGGAACATTACGGTTCATCCATTATCCGTGGTGCAACGGCCGCCCGCTCAGCCCGGTCCCTCATCGCGGTCAGTGAGAGGATCTGATGCCTGAGCCGATCCCACGCATTTTTGTGGGGATGCGATAGAGGCTGGAGGGCGTGGTGATGTAGAGCACGTTCAGGTCGGCGCCGCCCCAGGCTACATTGGTCGCCCGCTCCGGCACCCCGACCGTCCCGAGCAGCGTGCCGTCCGCGTCGAGTACGCACAAGCCGCCCGGACAGACGGCGTAGACATTGCCCGCCGCGTCGACCTTCATGCCGTCAACCCCGCCGTTCGCGTCCGCTGCGCTGAAATCGGCGAATTCCCGGGCACCGCTGACGGAGCCGTCCGGGCCGACGCCGAAAACCCACACCTTCTTCGTCGCTGAATCGTTGACGTAGAGCCGGCGCTCATCCGGGGAGAGAGAAAGTCCATTGGGCGCGGCGAAGGCGCGCGTCAGCAGGCGGACCTCCCGCGTCTGCGGATCGACGCTGTAGACGCTAGCGAAATCGAGCTCCGCGGCGCGATTGACCGGGCCAGAGGGCGGCTTAAGCCCGAAGGTCGGGTCGGTGAAGAAGATGGTCCCGTCGGAGCGGACGATGACATCGTTGGGGCTGTTCAGCCGCTTGCCCTCGAATCGGTCGGCAATCGTTTCTGCGGGTGCATCGCCAACCTGCCGTGTCACCGCGCCGCTCGCATGCTCGGCAGCCAGCAGAGCGCCGCTTCCATCCCAGGTATGCCCATTGGCCCAGTGCGAGGGATGCTTGAACGGGCGCTTCACCCCCGCCTCATCGACGACGTAGACGGTATCACCCCGGACGTCGCTGACGAGCAGCGTCTCTTCGTCCCACACCGGACCCTCGGCGAATTGAAATCCGGTTGCGACCAGTTCAACTTCCGCGTCCGGCGGCAGAATGGCAGACAGATCCTGCGCGCCGGCAGGCATGGCGAAGGTCGTCAAGAGCAGCGTGAAATATGGGATCAGCCGCATTTCGCGTTATCCTTACCGGGATGACTGATTTGAACCTCGATGTCGCGGATGAGCCGGGCGATGGCCTGCGGCTGGTCGCCCGCGGGCTGGTCGGTGGATGTGAGTATGAACGGCCGCACATGCGGCAGCTGCGGCCGCTTGGCCGGCATGAACATCGGTGCGTGGGCGAGTGTAGATGCTTTCGGTGTTGGCGGCGAGGAACAGCGACGTAGAGTCCATCAGTTGCTCGAAGATCAAAACCGTCTGGTTGTCTCCGCCCCCGCTCTTGATGCCTTTGCCAGCCGCGTGGACCAACGCACCCGGTAAGGCGTAGAGGAAAGCGGTCTACGCCATGCATGAAGTCCAGATGCTCATAGACCTTCTCGGCAGTGCTGTCGGTCGGGTAGCCCTGCGGAAATTCGAGGGTGCCGCGCCGGGATTCGATCTTTTCGGGCGTGGTGATCGACTCCGGGATCGGGGTCGTCATCTTCATTTTCGGGCTCGTCTGCGCCCATGCGCTTGTAGCGAACTTCAGGCCGGCAATGACAGCGCTGGGCAGGCTGAGGGTGGTGCGGAGGTCCGTTTTCGTGGAGACCACTCCTGGTTTGTGCTTTTGCTTGTGTGTGTATTTGCGCTGCCCCGGATGGCTCTCAATCCGGGGCAGCCTCAACCGATGGGGCGATTACCGGATCCGTTTCACTTCGCCTTGATCAGCTCTGGCTTGGTCCACGAACCATCCAGCGCGGCCTCTTTCGGCCAGTACAGGCGCATGTACGTGGCAAACGGACCTTTCGGCGCGGGCAGCCAGTTCAATTCCTTGTCCTTCCCGGGCGTTTTGATTCTGGATGTAGATGGTAAGTCCGCCATCCGCGTCCTTCTTCATCTGCGGCAGCATCGGTGAGTTGATGAGGTAGCGGTTGATCGGGTTGGCCACCAGCAGGCTTTGCGGCAAGTCATACATCGTCAGCGACCAGAAGGCGTGAACCGGCGGATACTGGCCGGCGGCAAAGTGCAGCGTGTAGCGATCGGTGCCGCTGAGTGGCTTGCCTTGGCTGTCCACGCGATAGACCGGATACATTGCCTCCTCTTTGGCGTTGCCGTAGATGCCGATGGTCGCGAGCCAACGGTACAAGTAGTTGTCCTTCAGGAATTCGCGGCTACCGAAGACATCACCGGAGGTAATCTTCCCTTCGGTCAGCTCTTTTACGCCACCGGCAAATGCCTGCCAGGCGTCGGCGCGGCCCTGCTCGATGGCGGCCTTCATTTCAGGCGAGAGCTTGGCGGGGTGAAACGTCATGCCGCCACCGATGCCGATCTTGGTGAAGCGTTCCCTGAGGGCTGCCTCGCTCGGCACCGTCGGGCTATAGCCGAGCACGAAGTTCATGATGTTGAAGAAATCGAGCGAAGTCTTCTGCTCTTCCTTGGTCAGTGGCTTGATGAAATCCACGGCCGGTGCGGCCGGTGGTGGTGCTGTGCCCAGGAACGCGGACAGCGGCTGCGACTTATATTGGTCCTGAATCTTCTTGACGTTGTCGATGTCGGCAGGATCGAACAACTGCGTGCGAAACACGACCATGCCGAAGTCCGTATCGGAGACGTACACCTTCTTGATGCCCTTGGGCGTCTTGCCTTTCCAACTCGGCCCGACCACCATGAAATTGCCGGCACCGTTGCCAGTGGTTCTCGAACCAGCGTAGCCGATAATAAACGTATAGGCATCCCACATCTCAACGTCGTAGTAGCGCTTCTTCTCGATCGCCGGCACGGAAATCACGATCGGCTCGGCGCGCAGATCCAGGCCTATCCAGGAATAGGGCGTGTCCGAATTGGGCGTCTGCACCGCCGTATCGGCTGGCGTATAGACCGAGGAAATGTTCTTGATATGGTTCCAAGGCGCCATGAACTCCGGATTATTCTTGTCCACGTAGTAGGCGTATTGGATGCGGTAGTTGTCCACCAGCGGGTAACCGTAGATGTACGCTTCCTTGGCGATGGCGCGTGCTTCGGCTGGCGTGACAGCGGGTTCAGCAACAGCGCTGGTAGCCCCGGCCGGCAGCATGGCCAGCGCAAACACGCCAGCCATGGCCAGTTTGAGGGTGGTGTGGAGCACTGTTTTCATACGGATAACTCCGGATCCATGACTTGTTTGCGCCGTCTCGGACGGTTGTTGACCTAGCCTTCATTGCCTTCAGACACGCAAGGCCAGGCTCCAAAAGGTACTGCAACCGCAAGTTATTTGACCAGTTCGATCTCGCCCGGCCGCCAGTTCTTGTTGATCCAGGGCTCCAGCGGGCCGTACATGCGCAGGAGCGTAATTGAACGTAGGTACGCCGCAGTGTTTCGACGACAGGAAGCGCCGGGCATGGGCGGCAAGCAGCATTCGCCGTCGGCTCGCGACCGCTGACGTGCCAACGACAACCGCCGCCTTCCGCGGCTTGCCGCATGTGGCGCGCGCCGTTATCGTGGCTTTGGCCGACCGCCCGCCAACGGGCGGTAGCGGACGGACAACGACACAGGGACAGGAACTGCGGGAATGTCGAGCGAAGGCCTTCATGCGCCGAGACAACGGCTGACCATCCAGACCCTGACGCATCATCAGGCCATCGCCTCGCTCATGGAGGAGATTGAGGCGGTCGACTGGTACCGGCAACGGGCCGACGACTGCGAGGATGCCGCGCTGAAGGGCATTCTCCTCCACAACATGCGCGAGGAGATGGAGCACGCCTGCATGGTCATGGAGTGGCTCCGTCGCAGCGATGCCGGCTGGGCCGAGCAGATGTCGACCTATCTGTTCACGGAGCCACCGATCACGGAGATCGAAGAGGATGAAACCGGCGGTGGCGGCGCCGGCGGCGGGAACCGTGGCGTCGCCGAAGACGAGGCGCCCGCGGTGAAAGGCCGCGCTTCGCCCCCGGCAGGTTTTACCATTGGCCCGCTGAAAGATAACGGAGAGTAGCGTCATGGACCACTTGTGCCGCAACAAGGCGCCGTTCGGCGACGGTATCTGGGATCGGATCGACGCCGCCGCCGTGGCGGCCGCCCGCGATCGGCTGACGGCGCGCCGCTACCTCGACGTTGAAGGCCCCTACGGCGCCGGGCTAACCTCGATAGAGGTCGGCAACGATGAGTATTGCCGCCAGCCGGCCGACGACGAGGCGGGCGCCGTCATCGGCCATGCGATCTCGGTACCGATGATCCGCAGGCGGTTCCGGCTCAGCGTCCGGCGTATCGCCGCCTACCTCGACAACGGCATGCCGCTCAATCTGGCGCCGGTCGAAGAGGCCGCCGAAGCGGTCTCGGCGCGCGAGGAGGAAATCGTCTATCTAGGCCAAAGCGATTTCGGCCTCGCCGGCCTGCTCAACGCCGCCGGCCGTCAAACGATCGAGGCCGGCGACTGGTCGGACGTCGATCAGGTATTGAATGACGTTCTGCTCGGCGTCACCCGTCTTGACGACGCCGGCTTCCGCGGACCCTACGCGCTGGTTCTGACGCCGGCGCTTTACAATGGCCTGTTCCGCCGCTATCCGGGCAGCGACATGCTCCAGCTCGAGCATTTGCGCCGGCTGTGCACCAAAGGCATCTTCAAGGCCTCCATCGAGGGCGGGATTATCGTCGACCCACGGGTCGGCAGCATGGTGGTCGGTCAGGATCTTCGCGCCGGCTACGGCGGTCAGGACGGGATCCACTACCAACTGTTCGTCAGCGAGAGCATCGTTCTGCGGCTGGAGGACGCGGCCGCGGTATGCACCATCACCCCGTCTAGAAGGATTGCCTGACGACGAATT
>CAWBNC010000051.1:0-72941 GCA_963789785.1 uncultured Alphaproteobacteria bacterium
TTCGCCCAGGTCGCGCGGCGAGAAGGTGCGCGCCTCGGTTTCGGTCAGGGCGAGCTTCTCCTGTTCGCTCACGCGCGGCGGGTTGGCTTCCGCACCAGCCGCAATCGCCGCAAGCTTGTCCGGTCGGCGTCGGTGTAGCGCCTGACGGTCAGGCCCTCACGCAGGTCGTCGAGCGAACGCGCGGAAAGCCACGCCTTGGCGCGATAGCTGGTGAGATACTGGGGATGATCGTCGTTGCCGAGCTCGCGCACGGCGCCGTGACGGATGGTGGCGGCGATCTCGTCTTTGCTTTCCGCGGGCGGCCGGCTCGATCGTCGAACCCGAGCACCCGCCCGGCGCGCGCCGGCGCGGCGGGAAGCTCATGTCGACGGACGGCTCGGTGGCGTCGAGATGGAGACTTGCCTCGGCATCGGCGGCAACCTGCTGCAGCGCGGCGGTGAGATAGTCGAGTTCATCGTTGATCAAGCGGGCGCTGAAAGCGCCGCCGGGCTGGAAGTCGGTGGTCCGCTCGATCGCGATGTGCCGCCGGACCGTGACCAGGATGCCCATGTCGGGCGCCTCATCGAGAATGACCGCGCCGCCCGCGCTTTCTCCCGCGCCCTCGACCGTCATGCCGTCGGTCAGGCGCACGTTGCCGACGAAAACCTCGACGTGCTCCGGCTTGAAGATGGCGAAGGGAAAGAAGAACTCTCGCTGCGTCCCGTCGCCGACGTACTGGACACGCGGCGGGGTGTTGGTGATCTTGATATGCTCTTGCATGAAATCTCCTCGAGGAATGGCGACAGGGACAATGTGCGGGACGCCGGGGTCGGCGCAGGGAAACGGTTCTTAATATATTCAGTCTATAGGCATTTATACCTTGTAATCGGTGAGTGTCAAGGCGGCGTCAATTGGCCGTTGGCGCGGCCTGCTCGCCGCTCCTCCCCGCGCTAATCTGCAAGGAGATGAAGCTTCGCGCGCGTATTGGCGATAGGATCCGACGCGGCGCGGCGCTTGGGCGGACAGCCGCCGTAGACGGGAGCAGGCAGAGAATGGTCAAGGTCTACGCCATCGACGGCGTCATTCCGGTGGTCGATCCGAGCGCCTACGTTCATCCTTCCGCGGTTCTCATCGGCGATGTCTTCGTTGAGGCCGGCTGCTACATCGGCGCCTGTGCGGCGTACGCGGCGATATCGGCCGCATCGTCGTCGGTGAGGGCGCGAACGTGCAGGATCAGTGCGTGATGCACTGTTTCCCGGAGGCCGAATGCCGGGTCGGACCGTGGGGCCACATCGGCCACGGCGCCGTTCTTCATGGCGCAGCGGTCGGAGCGCACGCCCTCGTCGGCATGAACGCGGTGCTGATGGACGGCTGCGTCATCGGCGAGGCGGCGTTCGTTGCCGCCATGTCGTTCGTGCCCGCCGGTTTCGAGGTGCCGCCGCGTTCGCTGGCGGCGGGTGTTCCGGCGAAGGTGCGGCGGCTCCTCAGCGACGAAGAGATCGCCTGGAAGCGTCGCGGCACCGAAGAGTATCAACGTATCGCTCGTCGCAGCCGGGAGACGTTGACGGAGGTCGAGGCTCTGAGCGCAGTCGATCGCGATCGCCCGAAGCTGCGGGTCTCGGTGCATCACCCGCTCCACGTCATGCGCGGCCGCCTGTAGCTCGGGCCTGCCACTACCTTTGGTTGCTAAAAAATTAACATGAGGCTTTTAGAGACATTGCCGATGTGTTACTGTCGCTTTGGTTGTTCTACCAAGGTGAGGCAGTCGTGCCGTTGCAGCTCCCTTATCCAGCCATCGCCCATGTCGACACCATCAAGGGTCTCCTGCTTGTCATAGGTCCATCCGGGTTCACCGGCGAGCTTGCCGAGGGCGACGGCGTCGCTGTCGGAGAGGTTCTCGTCACCGGCGCCGACACCAGTGTGATGATGTCGCTGGCGGGCGGAGCAACTCTGAGCATGGCCGGCAAAGCCGCGCTATCATCCAGCCGCCGGCGGATCCCGAAGGCGGCTCGCTCCACCTCGTGGTCTTATCCGGCGCCATTGTTCTCGACGCTCCCGCATCCGCTTCAGGCTCTGCGGCGGTTCAGGTCGACACCGCGGCCGCCGGCATTGCCGTCAACGCCGCCACCGTCGCGATCAGCTACGATCTTGCCTCCGGGCTCAGGGCGGCGCTGATCGGCGCCGCGCCTGACGCCGACGCGGCGGTTTTGATCGTCAACGACGGCGGAGCCTATGCGCTTCACCCAGGATCGCCGGCGGTCGCCATCGAGCACTGGTCGGACCCGGCCCAGCCGTTGTCGGAGGTTCCCGCGGATGGACTTCCGGACTGGATGCCGGTCATGGCGGCAATCCATGCGGGACCGCCGGACAACGCCGATCTCACGGCGGCTACCGGGTTCGCGGCTGGAGACGCGGGCCAAGGTGGCGAGGATACGGCCGGGGCCGATACGCCAGCCGATGACGCGCCGGATTTTTCAACCGGCGCCGGCATGCCCGACGCGGGCGACGTCTCGTTCGTCTTTCCCCAGGCGGCGGCGCGGGGAATGGCCGATCATGCGCCCGCCGGTGCGCCGGCTCCGGCCCTGGACGGCGCGCACGACTTCTCGGCGCCGGTGGTTGCCGCGGCCGCGCCGTCGGCACGGCCGTTCGCGTTCGCGGCTCCGGACCACGGGCTCGACGCTCTGATCGGTCTGCAGCATCCAGTCCAGGCCGAGCCGCCGCTCCCGCCGCGCCCGCCCGGACCGCCGCAGCTGCGGGGCTGGGAGCCTACCGGCCATGTCTGGGATTACGAGGGGTCCGCATGGGTCTCGGGCGGCGATCGCGAGTGGCCGTCGCATCCCGATCGGCCGCTGGACGAGATCAGGCCGGTCGAGGGCGGAAGCATGGCCGCTCTCGCGCCATTTGAGACGTGGCCGGACAAGCTCGAAAGCTTTCTCGGCCTATCGGATCAGACGCTGAGAACGCTCGTCGACGGCGTCAGCGCCCACGACGGGTCGGCGATCCGGACCTCGATGGTGTTGCACGCCGGCCAGACGCTGGTCTTTGACGTTCTGTTCGACGCGTTCGACAAGCTGCCGGCCAACGATTTCGCCGCCTTCACGGTCGCCGACGGCCATCACGGCGAAGCCTTCGTCCTCTCAAGCGCCGCCGCGGTCGGGGACATGGGCGCGACGCCGTGGCAGAGCCTTGAGTACACGGTCGGGGCCACCGGCCGCTACAGCATCGGTTTTGTCGTCATCAACGATTTCCTGCCGAAAGCGCCGTCGCACCTCTACGTCGACAACCTGCGCGATCACATCAGTGCCGACGGACTGACGTTGATCGGCGGCGAGGACGACGGGTTCGGCGGCCACTTCGCGCTGTTCGAACCGGCGAAGCCCGCGCCGGAGCCGTCGGTCGGCGAGCTGATCGCCGGCTTCGACGAGCGGGTCGCCTACGGCGAGTCCACCGGTCGGATCGAGTTCGTGTCGCGCTTCGATGAGCCGGACGGGGACCACGGGGTATTCAGCGCGACCGAAGGCAAAGCCATGGCCGTCCTCCATGCCTATGGCGCCTCCGAAAACGGGATCGAGCGGTTTCTCGGCCTGCAGCCGCCGCCGGGCGCGCCCATCGCCATGCCTTTCGACATCGACGGGACCGCGCCCGCGTTCGGCGCGGCGACGCGGCTGTCGGTCGCGGTCGCGGCCGGCGACCGGATCTCGTTCGACTGGCTGTTCGACGCGGGCGATGCGGTACCGGACAACGACTTCGCCGTCTTCACGGTCGCCGACGCCGCCGGTTCCACGGTCTTCAAGCTGGCCGACGTCCGGACCACCGGCGATGCCGGCGCCAGCGGCTGGCACACCTCCGTTTTTACCACGGCCGAGGATGCCGACCTCACCGTCGGCTTCGCCGTTCTCAACGACCGCGCCGCCGGCTACGCCAGCGACACCGAAAACTCGCGCCTGCTGGTCGACAACGTCCGCCTCAACCGCGACTTCACCGACGGCTACCAGACCGTCGACCTGCTGGAACCGGGCGCGCTGGCGACGCTGCCGGTGGGGTAGGCGGTGACCGGAAAAGCTTGCGCGCCGAAGGACAACGCTGGGCGCGAAAGCGCCCAGTACGGCGATGGTGGGCGCGGCAGGGATTGAACCTGCGACCCCTGCCGTGTGAAGGCAGTGCTCTCCCGCTGAGCTACGCGCCCTGTTGAACGGGTCGCGGCCATTTAAGAAGGGGTGCGCGATGCTGTCAAGGAACCCCGGTCATGCTCGGTCGTGCTCATCGCCGCATCGAGCGCAGCTATGCTGGCCGGGAGGTCGGCGAAGTCGTCGATGACCAGATCGGCGCCCAGCGCCGCCGCCGGAACGGCGGTATAGCCGCCGGCGCGGACGATGACCGGCAGGCCCGCGGCACGGGCGGCGGCGACATCGTTGCCGCTGTCGCCGACCATGACGGCCCGCGACGGGTCGGCGCCGAGGCGGCCGAGCACGGCGAAGACCATGGCCGGATCCGGCTTCTGCGCACCGGGAACGCTGTCGCCGCCGATGACGGCGGCGAAGTACGCGTCGAGGTCGAGCGCCTGCAGCACCGTCCAGGTCGCCCGTTCCGGCTTGTTGGTGCAGATGCCGAGTTTCAGCCCGGCACTCCGCAGGGCCGCCAGCGTCTCCGGGACGCCTTCGACCGGCCGCGTCTCGTCGGCTGCGTGCGCCACATACAGCGCGACGAAACGCCGCGTCAGCTCGCGGTTTGCAGCGCCGGCGGCCTCACCCGTGGCGGCGAAGGCGCGCTCCACGAGCTTCGCCGCGCCGTCGCCGATCATCGCCGCGACCTCGGGCAGGGCGAGCGGACGCCGCCCCTCGGCCGCAAGCAGACGGTTCAGCGCTGTCCGCAGGTCAGGGGCGCTGTCGATCAGGGTGCCGTCGAGATCGAAGACGACGCTGGTGATCGTTTTCATCCGCTGCGGCCTTCTCCCGTGGCCCTACCGGCTCTTGAGATGAAGCCCGAACTTGGCGAACAAGGCCGGGCATGGCAAGTTCATGCCGTTTCCGTCATATTACCGCGTCTATTTTACCGTGCCGTCATTGCCCCCGCGCAGCCCAGCAAGGCCAGTTTTCCATGACCACTCCACTCGCCATTGTCGTCCTCGCCGCCGGTCTCGGCACCCGGATGAAGTCGTTACGGCCGAAGGTCCTGCACCCTATCGCCGGCCGGCCGATGGTCCGCCATGTTCTGGAGACGCTGGAGCGGCTCGGCCCCGACCGGCTGGTGGTCGTAATCGGCGCCGAAATGGCGGCGGTCAGCGACATCGTCCAGCCGCATCCGACCGTCGTCCAGAGCGAGCGGCTCGGCACCGGGCACGCGGTCATGGCCGCTAGCGCGGCCCTGGCCGGCTTCGACGGCGATGTCCTGATCGCCTACGCCGACACGCCCCTGATCAGCGCCGAGACCTTCCGCCGGGTGCTCGCCGCCCGTCGCGCAACGCCGCAGCCGGCGGTCGTCGTCCTCGGCTTTCGTCCCGCCGATCCCGGCGCCTACGGCCGGCTGGTCATGGGCGACGACGGCGGCCTCGAAGCGATCGTCGAGGCCAAGGACGCGACGCCGGAACAACGCGCCCTCACCCTGTGCAACTCGGGCATGATGGTGGTCTGCGGCCGCCGCCTGCCGGGCCTTCTCGCCCGCATCGGCAACGACAACGCCAACGGCGAGTACTACCTCACCGATCTCGTTCACCTGGCGCGGAGCGAGGGTCTGCCGTGCGCCGTGGTCGAAGGCGACGCCGCCGAACTGATCGGGGTCAACTCGCGCGCCGATCTCGCCGCGGCCGAGGCCGTCGTCCAGATCGGGCTGCGGGCCCGGGCGATGGCCGAAGGCGCGACGCTGATCGATCCGGCGAGCGTGTTCTTCAGCTGGGACACGCGGCTGGGTCGCGACGTCACCGTAGCCCCCTTCGTCACCTTCGGCCCTGGGGTCAGCGTCGGCGATCGTGTCGAGATCCGCTCTTTCTGTCACCTCGAAGGTGCGAACGTGGCCGATGGCGCGCTGATCGGTCCCTACGCCCGGCTGAGGCCTGGGGCAAAGATCGAGAGCGGCGCCCACATCGGCAACTTCGTCGAAATCAAGAACGCGGTGGTTGAGCCGGAAGCCAAGGTCAACCACCTGACCTACATCGGCGATGCCAGAATCGGCGCGAAAGCCAACATCGGCGCCGGAACGATCACCTGTAACTACGACGGATTTGCCAAGTCGCTGACCGATATCGGCGCCGGCGCCTTTATCGGCTCCAACAGCGCGCTGGTCGCGCCGGTGAAAATCGGCGATGGCGCCATCATCGGCGCCGGCAGCGTAATTGCATCCGACGTGGCGGCCGACGCGCTGGCGCTGACCCGCGCCGGCCATGACGAGCGGCCGGGCTGGGCCAGGGCTTTCCGCGAGCGCAAGCAGGCGGCCAAGGCCGCGGCCCGCGCCGGCGCAGGGGAACGAGACAAGGTCAAAGGGGGCGTGTGACCGATAAATGTGTGGAATCATCGGGATTATCGGCCGGGCGGAGGTGGCGCCGCTACTCGTCGACGGCCTGAAAAGGCTTGAGTACCGCGGCTACAACTCCGCCGGCATCGCCACCATCGCCGACGGTCGGATCGTCCGCCGCCGGGCGCAGGGAAAGCTCATCAACCTCGACACCAGCATCCGCGACAACCCGGTGCCGGGGAAGATCGGCATCGGCCACACCCGCTGGGCAACCCACGGCGCGCCGACCGAGAACAACGCCCACCCGCATGGCGACGACCGGGTCGTTCTCGTCCACAACGGGATCATCGAGAACTTCCAGGAGCTCCGCCGCGAACTCGTCGCCGAGGGTCATGTGTTCGCGACCGAGACGGACACCGAGGCGGTCGCGCACCTGATCAGCAGCTTTCTGGCCAAGGGGCATTCGCCGCAGGAGGCGGTCAAGGCATCGCTCGATCGCCTGGAAGGCGCATTCGCCCTTGCCATTCTCTTCGCCGGCCACGACGACCTCATGATCGGCGCCAAGCGCGGCAGCCCGCTTGCCATCGGCTATGGCGACGGGGAGATGTACATCGGCTCCGATGCGCTGGCGCTGGCGCCGCTGACCAGCCGGATCTGCTATCTCGAGGAGAACGACTGGGCCGAAGTCACCGCCAAGGGCGCCATCATCCACGACGCCACCGGCGCGGTGGTGCCGCGCGAGGTCAAGCTCACCGCCACCTCCGGGGCGCTGATCGGCAAGGGCAACTTCCCGCACTTCATGCTCAAGGAGATCTACGAGCAGCCGACGGTGATGGGCGACACGCTGCACGCCCTGCTCAATCCGTGGAACCACTACATCCGCCTGCCGGCGCTGCCGTTCGACCTGACCCGGGTGACGCGGCTGACGATCATCGGCTGCGGCACGTCGTATCACGCCGGCCTGGTCGCCAAGTACTGGCTCGAGGGGATCGCCAAGGTTCCGACCGACGTGGATATTGCCTCGGAATTCCGCTACCGGGAGGCGATCCTGCCCCAGGGCGGGTTGGCGGTGTTCATCTCCCAGTCGGGCGAGACCGCCGATACGCTGGCCGCCATCTCGTACGCGCGCAAACAGGGACAGGCGGTGCTCAGCATCGTCAACGTCGCCGAAAGCTCGATGGCGCGCCAGTCCGACGGCGTCCTCCAGACCCAGGCCGGCCCCGAGATCGGCGTCGCCTCGACCAAGGCGTTCACCACTCAGCTTACCGTTCTTGCCTGCCTGACCATCGCCATGGCGGCGCGGCGCGGCGCGATCGATCGCGACGGCGAGCAGGCGTTGTGCCGGGCGTTGACCGAGGTGCCGGGCCGGGCCAACGAGGTGCTGATCCACGACGAGCGCTTGGCGGAGATCGCCCGGCGGATCGCCGACGCCCGCGACGTGCTTTACCTCGGTCGCGGCACCGGCTATCCCATCGCCCTTGAAGGCGCGCTGAAGCTCAAGGAGATCAGCTATATCCATGCCGAGGGCTACGCCGCCGGGGAGATGAAGCACGGGCCGATCGCTCTCATCGACGAGAACATGCCGATCATTGTCATCGCCCCGTCGGACCGGCATTTCGATAAGACCGCGTCGAACATGCAGGAGGTCATCGCCCGCGGCGGCCAGGTGATCTTCATGTCCGACGCCAAGGGCATCGCGAAGCTGGGCACCATGGCGGCGGCGACGGTGGAGCTGCCGGAGGTCCATCCGTTCGTCGCGCCGATTCTGTACACCATTCCGGTGCAGCTTCTCGCCTATCACGTGGCTGTCCACAAGGGCACCGATGTGGATCAGCCGCGCAACCTGGCCAAGAGCGTGACGGTCGAATAGCCCGGCCGGTCGTACGGAGATGAGATGACGATGCAGCTGTCCGACCCCGGCCTTCTCCGTGAGCAGTGCTACATCGACGGGACGTGGCGTTCGGCCGCCGACGGCCGGACATTCGCCGTGAACGATCCCGCCGATGGCGCGGTGATCGCCATGGTTCCGGACATGGGCAACGGCTGAGACCCGTGCCGCCATCGACGCCGCCGATCGGGCCTTTCCCGGCTGGCGCATGCAGACGGCCAAGGCGCGTGCCGCAACCTTGCGCCGCTGGTACGAGCTGATCCTCGACCATCAGGAGGATCTTGCCCGGCTGATGACCGCCGAGCAGGGCAAGCCGCTCGCGGAGTCGCGCGGCGAGATCGCGTATGGCGCCGCCTTCATCGAGTGGTTCGCCGAGGAGGGCAAGCGGCTCTACGGCGAGATCATCCCGTCCCACGCCGGCGACAAGCGCCTGCTCGTGCTCAAGCAGCCGGTGGGCGTGGCCGCGGCGATCACGCCGTGGAACTTCCCGATGGCGATGATCACCCGCAAGTGCGCCCCGGCGCTGGCGGCCGGCTGCACCGTCGTGATCAAGCCGGCGGAGGAAACGCCGCTCAGCGCGCTGGCGCTGGCGTGCTTGCCGAACGCGCCGGCCTGCCGCCGGGGGTGCTCAACATCATTACCGGGGATCCGGCGGCCATCGGCGGCGAACTGACGGCGAACCTCAAGGTGCGCAAGCTGTCGTTCACCGGCTCGACCGAAGTCGGCAAGCTTCTCTACGCCCAGTGCGCGGCTTCGGTAAAGAAGATCTCGCTCGAGCTCGGCGGCAACGCCCCGTTCATCGTCTTCGCCGATGCCGATCTCGACGCCGCGGTCGCCGGCGCGATGGCGTCGAAGTTTCGCAACTCGGGGCAGACCTGCGTCTGCGCCAACCGCTTTCTCGTCCAGGGCGAGGTTTACGACGCGTTTGCGAGCCGCTTTGCCCAGGCAGTCTCGGGTCTCAGCGTCGGTCCCGGCATGCAGCCCGGCGTCGAGCAGGGGCCGCTGATCAACGCGCAAGGGCTGGAAAAGGTCGAGCGCCTCGTCGCCGACGCCAGGGCTAAGGGGGCACGCGTCGTCATCGGCGGCGGCCGCGCACGCCTTGGGCGGCACTTTTTACGAGCCGACGGTGCTGGCCGATGTCACCCCGGCGATGGACTGCTTCGCCGAGGAGATCTTCGGCCCGGTCGCGACCCTGTTCCGCTTCGAGACGGAGGCCGAGGCGGTCGCGCTCGCCAACGACACGCCCTACGGTCTCGCCGGCTACCTCTACAGCCGCGACATCGGCCGGATCTGGCGCATGGCCGAGGCGCTGGAGTTCGGTATTGTCGGCGTCAACGAAGGCATTATCTCCACCGAACTCGCTCCGTTCGGCGGGATGAAGGAGTTGGGCATCGGCCGCGAAGGCTCCAGCTACGGCATCGACGAGTTCATCGAGGTCAAGTACGTCTGCCTCGGCGGACTTTGAGAAGATCAGGATCGACGGCAGGGAGCCACGGATGCGCCGCTTCGACTACGACCTCGTCACCATCGGCGCCGGTTCCGGCGGCGTCCGCGCCACCCGGCTGGCCGGCGGCTATGGCGCACGGACCGCGATCGTCGAGAAGAGCCGCGTCGGCGGCACCTGCGTCATCCGCGGCTGTGTGCCGAAAAAGCTGCTCGTCTACGCCGCGCACTTCGCCGACGACTTCGAGGACGCGCTCGGCTACGGCTGGCGGTTCGACATGCCGCCGGAGGTCGACTGGGGTATGCTGATCGAGCGCAAGGACGCCGAACTCGACCGTCTGGAGGGCGTCTACAGGCGCATTCTCCGAGACAACCACGTCGAGCTCATCGAAGGCGCCGGCCGGCTGGCGGATGCCCATACCGTCGAGATCGACGGGCGCAGCGTCACCGCCGAGAAGATCCTCATCGCCACCGGCGGCTGGCCGACGACGCCGGACATTCCCGGCATCGAGTACGTCATGAGCTCGAACGAGGCGCTCGACATGGCCGAGCTGCCGAACCGCCTCGTCATCGTCGGCGGCGGCTACATCGCCGTCGAGTTCGCCGGGATCTACAACGCCGTCGGCGTCGAGGTCACCCAGATCATCCGCGCCGCCAACATCCTTCGCGGCTTCGACGAGGACGTGCGGACCTGCCTCGCCGGGGAAATGGAAAAGAAGGGCATCCGCATCCGCCGCGAAGCCATGGTCCGTTCCATCGAGCAGAGCCAACGAGGGCTACACGGTCATGCTCGACCACGGCGACGTCATCGCCGCCGACAGGATCCTCTACGCCACCGGTCGCGCCCCGAATACGCAAGGGCTCGGCCTGGAGGAGGCGGGGGTGGCGCTGAACGGCGTCGGCGCCGTCGCCGTCGATGTCGACAGCCGCAGCGCCGTCGAGAGCATCTTCGCCATCGGCGATTGCACCGACCGGGTCAACCTGACGCCGGTCGCGATCGCCGAGGGCAGCGCCTTCGCCGAGACCCAGTTCAACGCCAACCCGATGAAGATGGACTACGGCAATATCCCTTCGGCCGTCTTCAGCCAGCCGCCGGTGGGGTCGGTGGGCCTGAGCGAGGCCGCCGCTCGCAGGCTCGGCCCCGTCGACATCTACGTCAGCCGCTTCCGGCCGATGAAGCACACGCTGTCGGGCCGCGACGAGATGGCGGTAATGAAGCTCGTCGTCGAGCGCGAGACGGACAGGGTGCTCGGCTGCCACATGGTCGGCGCCGACGCGCCGGAGATCGTCCAGGGCTTGGCGATCGCGCTCAAGTGCGGCGCGACCAAGGCCCAGTTCGACGCGACCATCGGCATTCACCCGACGGCGGCCGAGGAGTTCGTGACCATGCGCGAGCGCCGCCCCGACCCCGAGGAGGAGAGCCAGGCCTGAGTGGGAAGAGACTGCCTCCAGCTATGATAGCAGCCTACTCGGCGGCGTCTGTTGCCTCAGGATAGCTGTCAGAGCGCCAGCGGCGCGTCTGCGCCGTGCCCTTGTCGAATAAACCGGCCTGCAACCCCCACGAGTCCCAATCCGGCCGTGACGCCCGGCCGAACATCTCAAGGTACGGTCCCTCGCACAATGCTTCGATACGGTCTGGAATTTCATCGGGTTTGCGACTGTGTTCTCGTCGGGGCGACACGACGAGTTTACGAACATCCGCATTCAGGCGCTTCGGCTTGCCGCGCGTCGCGAGCAGGCACGGCTCAGGGTTAGCCCGCGTCCAAAATCCCATACCAGTAAAGAAATTCGATCCACCGTTTCCGGGCTTCAGGGCACCTTTGTTCAGCTTTGCCCAATAGAATCCAACAGTTTTGTAAGTAAATCCCCAAGCGCGGATTACATCGAAAGCCTTTTCGAGAAGTGGGTCGGTCGCCCACATCAACAGCACGCAGTTTTCTGCTGCCCATTCTGACACCGGCAGCTTCTTGATTTCGTCCAGTGTCATGCAGTCATAGTGCGCTTCCGAGCTACGGCCTTTTCCCTTGCGCGAATATGTCGCGAACGACCAAGGCGGGTCGGCATAGATCACTTTGTAGCAGTTATTCCGCGGCCAGGATGTCATTGAGTTTTGCCCTGAAGTAGGTGTTAACCCGCTCTATGGATTCAGTAATCGGTGCCCTAAAGTGGTCATCAAGATCATCGCGGGTCAACGCCCAAGGCTTTCCTATTGAGCATTGACCATAGTAAAATATCATACGTGCTTCCGAAACACCCACTTCGAGACCACGTCTCTCTCCATAGGATTTGCTCAACATTTGCAAACACCGAAGGTCACGCAGCATCGATCGTTTCTTTCCCGAGTCGTGATAGCCAAAGCCCCGTTTACACTCGTACACCCCAAGCCGTTTGGATATGCGATCAAACACCAGTAGATCGACTTGCAGCGTGCGAACGAAATCGTCTTCTCCGTAGCGAAGGACGCTGCCTAATGCCGTTGCGTCGGAATCCGCGAGCCGCTCAGCCGCCGCCGACACCCGAAAAACCGGGTCGTCCCAAACTGTGAGGTTTTCCACCTGCTTTAGCGACGCGGCGAACGCTCTCTCAATAATCCCCCCATGCCGCTTGTAGGCAGAGCTCACGATGCTGGCGATCCGGCTGTAGCGAGCTTCCACCACGGGATCAACCGAGAAACGTTTGGCAGCCAGCCGCCCAATCGTCGCGTCCACTTCGGCGGAGCGCCCTCGCTCTGGTCTTCGTGGTTGGTATGAGCAGGCATGGCGCCACACTCTCGCGGCGCGCCTGCCTCGTCAAGTCGTGTGCGACCGTCCGGCGGATACGGGACAATTCGCGTGCTTGGCGCTCCCGTCGGGAACTTTGTGGACCAACCGCAGCGCCATGATTCGCTGTGGCGGCGCGAGCTGGCGGTCGTGTGGTTGAAAACGACGCGCCGGCGGCGTATAGCGTCCTTTTACAACAGCACTACATGCGAGTGACGATGCGAAGCTCCTGGAGCCCGTCGAGCTGGCGGGACCGGCCGATCGTTCAAGTCCCGGACTACGCGGACGCCGAAGCGTTAAGCGAGGTCGAGCGCGAACTGCGCCGGTATCCGCCGCTGGTCTTCGCCGGGGAGGCGCGGCGGCTGCAGCGCGCCCTGGCCGACGTCTGCGAGGGCGAGAAGTTCCTGCTCCAGGGCGGCGACTGCGCCGAAAGCTTCGCCGAGTTCCACCCCAACAACATCCGCGACACCTTCCGGGTAATGCTGCAGATGGCGGTGGTGCTGACCTACGGCGCGGCGGTGCCGGTGATCAAGGTCGGCCGCGTCGCCGGCCAGTTCGCCAAGCCGCGCAGCGCCGACACCGAGACCATCGACGGGGTGACGCTGCCCAGCTACCGCGGCGACATGATCAACGCCATGGAGTTCACCCCCGAGGCGCGCACTCCCGATCCGCGCCGGCTGATCCAGGCCTACAACCAGTCGGCCGCGACGCTCAACCTTCTGCGCGCGTTCGCCCAGGGCGGTTACGCCGATCTCCACCAGGTTCACCTGTGGACGCTGGGCTTCGTCGCCGACAGTCCCCAGGGCGACCGCTACCGCGACCTCGCCGAGCGCCTCAACGAGAGCCTCAAATTCATGGCCGCGTGCGGAGTCACGTCGGAGTCGACGCCGCAGATCCGCGAGACCGACTTCTTCACCTCCCACGAGGCGCTGATGCTGGTCTACGAGGAGGCCATGGCCCGGGTCAATTCAACGACCGGAGACTGGTACGGCACCTCGGCGCACCAGTTGTGGATCGGTGAGCGCACGCGCCAGCTCGACGGCGCCCACGTGGAGTTCCTCCGTGGGGTCGGCAATCCGCTGGCGGTCAAGCTCGGCCCCGGCATCGGCGGCGACGAGCTGATCCGTCTGATCGACGCGCTCAACCCGGTCAACGAGCCGGGGCGGCTGACTTTGATTGTGCGGATGGGGCCGGACAAGGTCCGCCAGGTGCTGCCCGGCCTGATCCGGACGGTCGAGCGGGAGGGGCGCAAGGTTGTTTGGGTCTCCGATCCGATGCACGCCAATACCGTGCAAAGCACGAGCGGCTTGAAGACCCGGCACTTCACCCGCATCCTCGAGGAGGTGAAAGCCTTCTTCGAGATTCACCGGGCGGAAGGGACCTATGCCGGCGGGGTACACTTCGAGATGACCGGCCAGGACGTGACCGAGTGCGTCGGCGGCGCGCAGGCGATTACCGAGGCCAATCTCGGCGTGCGCTACAACACCCACTGCGACCCGCGGCTGAACGCCAACCAGGCCCTGGAGCTGGCCTTCCTGCTCGCCGAAATGCTCAAGGAGGGCCGAGATCGCGACCGCGTGCACGATCGCGGCCGCGCCGTTGCCGCGTCCTGAACCGGCGACGCCGGCAAAGGTCGCAGCCGCGCCGGACGCGCAGGACCGGGCGGTTCTGCCGCCGGCGCCGGATGCCGTCGAGCGCTGGACCGACCGCTACTTCGTCCGGACCAAGGAGGCCATCGGCAGGTTCGGCGACAAGACCGTCACCTACGCCGTATTCATGCGCCGGCCGGTGATCTTCACCCCGCGGCTGATGATCCGCTGGCTGGAGGACGTTGCCGCGGCGCGGAACGTCAGCTTCCGCATCGAGCGGAACTACCACGAGGGCGACTGGGTCGGCGCCGGCGAGCCGCTGCTCTACATCACCGGCTCGATCTACCATCTGGTCGACCTGGAGACGCTGTACCTGCAGAAGCTCGGGGCCGCCTGCGTCGCCGCCTACAACGCGTTCACCATGTGCAGCGACCTGCCCAAGGTCGCCTTCCTCGCCATGGACGCACGTCACTGCGCCGGCACCGAGATGGCCGAGATGATGGCCTACGCCGCCGCGGTGGGCTCGGAAGCGGCGCAGCGCGAGAGTGGCGCGGTCGGCTTCATCGGCAACGCCAACGACGCGACCGCGCACTATTTCGGCCGCGAGCGCGGGATGGGCACGATGCCGCACGCGCTGATCGGCTACGCCGGCTCGACGGTGCGCGCGGTCGAGATGTTTGTCGAAACCTTCCCCGACGACGACGTCATCGCCCTGGTCGACTACTTCGGCCGTGAGCTGACCGACACGCTCGCCGTCTGCCGCCGCTTTCCCGAACTCGCCGCCGCCGGCCGACTCGGGGTCCGGCTCGATACCCACGGCGGCCGCTTCGTCGAGGGGCTCGACCCGCAGCAGTCCTACGCGGTGCTGGAGCGCCACGCGCCCATCGCCGTGCGCCGCTACCGCAACGACACCGAGCTGCGCTACCTTACCGGCACCGGCGTTTCGGCCGCGGCGATCTTCCATGTCCGCGAAAAACTGGATGCCGCCGGCTTTCCCAAGGTCCGGATCGTCGCGTCCTCGGGCTTCAACGTCGACAAGTGCCGGGTCATGGGCGACGTCGGCGCCCCGCTCGACGCCGTCGGCACCGGCTCGTTCCTTCCGGACAGCTGGAGGGAGACCTACGCGACGGCCGACATCGTCGACTACGACGGGGTCGCCTCGGTCAAGGTCGGGCGCGAATTTCTGCTCAAGCGCAAGCCGCCCGCGCGGGCGAAAGAGTGACGACCGGCACGCTGGCGGCCAAGCGGCGGCCGCGCGATATGTAATGCCGGCATGAGTGAACCCCTTACCCTCGCCCTGGCGCAGATCAACCCGACGGTTGGCGACATCGACGGCAACGCCCGGCTGATTCGCGCCGCGCGCGCTGAAGCCGCCGGCGCCGCACTCGTCATCGCCGGCGAGCTGGCGATGTCCGGCTACCCGCCGGAGGATCTGGTTCTGAAGCGGGCGTTTCAGGATCGGATCGAACGCGAAGCCGAGGCGCTGGCGCGCGAGACCGGCGACGGCGGTCCGGCGCTGCTGGTCGGTGCGCCGTGGCGGCTGGATGGCGAGCTTTACAACGCCGCGCTGCTCCTTGCCGGGGGACGGATCGCCGAGGTCCGCTGCAAGTACGACCTGCCGAATTATGGCGTGTTCGACGAGAAGCGAGTGTTCGCCGCCGGGCCGCTGCCCAGGCCGATCCGGTTTGGCGGCGTCGATCTGGGCGTGATGATCTGCGAGGACATGTGGACCGCGCCGGTAACGCGGCGCCTGGCGGAGCAGGGCGCCGGGATCCTTGTCGTCATCAACGGCTCGCCGTTCGAGACCGACAAGAACGACACCCGCGCCGAGCTCGCCTTGCAGCGCGTCGCCGACACCGGGCTGCCGCTGATCTACGTCAACCTTGTCGGCGGCCAGGACGAGCTCGTCTTCGACGGCGCCTCCTTTGTCGTCGAGCCCGGTCGCGGTCTGACCGCCCGCGCCCGTTCCTGGCAGGCCGGCGTTTCGCAGACGCTGTGGACGAAGGCCGACGTCGCGCCATGGACCTGCAGCCAGGGCCCGAACGAGCCGCAGGCCAATGGTGTCGAGGCGATCTACCGGGCGATGACCCTTGGCCTGCGCGACTATGTCGGCAAGAACCGCTTTCCCGGCGTCATCATCGGTCTTTCGGGCGGGATTGACAGCGCGCTCACGGCTGCGGTCGCGGTCGACGCGCTGGGCGCCGAACGGGTCCGCTGCGTGATGATGCCGTCCCCGTTCACGTCGAACGAGAGCCTGGAGGATGCCACCGCCGCCGCGGCGCTGCTGGGCGTGCGCCTCGACAGCATCGACATCCGCCCGGCGATGGACGCTTTCGCCTCGATGCTGGACGATGTGTTCACCGGCCTGCCGGCGGATATCACCGAGGAGAACATCCAGGCGCGCAGCCGCGGTCTGGTCCTGATGGCGATCAGCAACAAGCTCGGCCACATGCTGCTGACCACCGGCAACAAGTCGGAGATGTCGGTCGGCTACGCCACCCTCTACGGCGACATGTGCGGCGGCTTCTCGGTCCTGAAGGACATCTACAAGACCACGGTATTCGCGCTCTCGCACTGGCGCAATCAGCACCTTCCGGTCGATGCGCTGGGCCCCGCCGGGCGGGTAATCCCCGAGCGGATCATCACCAAGCCGCCGACCGCCGAACTAAAGGCCGGGCAGACCGACCAGGACACGCTGCCGCCCTACGACGCGCTCGACGCCATCCTCATCGGCCTCATCGAGGACGAGGCGTCCACCGAGGAGCTCATCGGCCGGGGCCATGATGCCGATACCGTCCGCCGGGTCTGGCGGATGCTCGACCGGGCCGAGTACAAACGCCGCCAGGCGCCGCCAGGCGTCAAAATCACCAGCCGCGCCTTCGGCCGCGACCGGCGCTACCCAATCACAAACGGCTTCACCCGCTTCGTATGACGGTCACCGTCCGCTTCGCGCCCAGTCCGACGGGCCTGCTTCACGTCGGCAATGCCCGCATGGCGCTGGTGAACTGGCTCTACGCCCGCCGTCACGGCGGCCGGATGATCCTTCGCCTTGACGATACCGATCGCGAGCGGTCGCAGACGCGCTTCGCCGAAGCGATCGAATGGGATCTGCAATGGCTGGGCCTCGACTGGGCGCTTCTCGTGCGCCAGTCCGAGCGTCTGGCTCAATACGATGAGGCCCTTGCGACGCTCAAGGGGGCGGGGCGGGTTTATCCCTGCTTCGAGACGCCAGAAGAGCTGGAATTCAAGCGTCGCCGCCAGCGGGCGCGGGGCAAGCCGCCGATCTACGACCGCGGCGCGCTGAGCCTGTCCGACGACCAGCGGCGGACGCTGGAGGAAGCCGGGCGGCGGCCCCACTGGCGGTTCCTTCTCCGCCACGAGGAGATCGCCTGGGAGGATCTGGTACGCGGTCCGGTCCAGTTTCGCGGCGATCATCTCAGCGACCCGGTGCTGGTGCGCGCTGACGGCACCTATCTCTACATGCTGCCGTCGACCGTCGACGACATCGATCTCGGCCTGAGCCACGTCATCCGCGGCGAGGATCATGTCGCCAACACCGCCATCCAGATTCAGCTGTTCGACGCGCTCGGCGCCGGCCGGCCGGTGTTCGCCCACCTGCCGCTTCTCGCCGACGCCAGTGGCAAGGGCCTGTCGAAGCGGCTGGGTTCGATGACGGTGGCGTCGCTCCGCGAGGCCGGCATCGAGCCCATGACGCTCAACCCCTATCTGGCAATGCTTGGAACTGGCGATCCGCCCGTTCCCGGCGCCAGCCTGAAGACGCTGGCCGAGGACTTCGAGCTGCCGCGTTACGGCCGGGCAACGCCGAAGTTCGACCACGACCAGCTCCAGCGCTTCAACGAGCGCGTCGTCCAGCACATGCCTTTTGCCGCTGTTTCCCAGCGCTTGTGCTGCATGGGACTGCAACGGGCGGACGCCGGCTTCTGGGACGCGATCCGGCCGAACCTCCGCCGCCTCAGCGACGCCCGGCTGTGGCACCAGGTCTGCTTCGCGCCGATCCAGCCGGTGGTCGCCGAGGCCGATTTCGCCGCCCGCGCCGCTGCCCTGCTTCCGCCGGAGCCGTGGAACGAAGAGACCTGGGGATTGTGGACGCGCAGCCTCAAGGCCGAAACCGGGCGCGGCGGCCGGGCCCTGTTCCTGCCGCTGCGTCTCGCGCTGACAGGCGTGGAGCATGGCCCCGAACTGAAGGCGCTGCTGCCGATTATCGGCCGGACGACCGCCGAGCGGCGGCTGCGCGGCGAGGTCGCCTGAAGGCCGGGTTGTGCCCCGCTTCTCCCCGGTCAGGAGCCGTTCTTCGTCTGCCAGGTCTGAAACGCGTCCATGTAGAAGCGCTGGTCGCCGATGACGAAGACGACGCCGTTGCGGGTGATCTCGGCGACGCTGAGGTGCTCGGTGAGCGCATCGCCCTCGCGCGCCGTGCGGCCGTTGACGCGAATCATCCGCGCTGACGGCGTCTCTGCGTAGCGATGCAGGGTGATGGCGATATTGGGAAGGGCGCGCTGCATGGTATCAGGAAGATCGCTCAGCGCCATGGCATTGACGATCTCCGGTGCGGGCACCGGTGCGGGTTCGGGGGCGCTCTGGGGGGCCGCCGGCGCCGCCAGGGGGTTCTCGCGGTTGTCGGTACCGTCGGCGGCTGCACTCGGCGGCTGAGCGACGCGGGAGGAGGAAACCTTCGGCTGGCGCGCCGCGCCCGCTTTGGCGTCGCCTGCGGATGTCGCGGAATAGGGCGTCCGCGGCTTTCTGCGCTCGGCCTTCTTCTCGCCCTTCGCCGCGGCCGGCTCGCCGGCCGTTCCGGGCTCTGCCGTAGCGGCGGCCGCGAGCTCTTTGGGGTGCGGGTACGGACGCCTCCGCCGGCCGCGGCGGCGGCGCGGCGGCCTCGGGAAGGGCCGGGGTGAGGACGAGGGCGTGCTCCTCCGGCTGCGCCGGCTGAACCCCTTGAGCGGCGCCTTCGCCCGACGGCGCCGGCGGGGCTGGCCGCGCTTCGGCGCTCGCGACCGTCTCGTCCCCCGTCCGCGACCACGGCCACGACCGCGCGGCGATGACCGTGGCGAGCGCCAGCGCCAACGCCGCCGGCGAGGACGATCACAGCGACCGGCCGGGCGTTGAATGCCGGGCGTGGCCGCGGCCCGGCGTGGATCGTCGAGACGCCCGGGACAAGACGCTTGCGCCGCTCTTCTTCCGATCGCCGGATAGCCTCGAGAATGTACGACACCCCGGCGCGCCCTTCCGCTTCAGCGCTCGAACGGCTGGCTGGCATCCATGACGCCGCCGCCATCATGCGCCATGCTGCCGAGACCGAGGGTCTCGAGCAGTGGCGGCGGGCTCAGGAAGTAGATCGCCGCCGCCAGGCCGATCCCGCCGATCACCACGGTCGTAATCGTGACCAGGCGTTCGCCGAACGGGCCGGTGGCGGTGGTCCGCTTCTCCGGTCGGCCGAACACTTCTTCGGCCGCCGTGCGCAGGGTGCGGCGCATGACCGCGCTCTCGCCCTGGATGTAGGCGCCAAGCAGAGCCCGGTCGCAGATCACGTTGATCAGGCGCGGGATGCCGCCGCTCAGGCGGTAGAGCAGCGGGAGCGCGCTCTTGCGGAACAGCGAGTCGCGGCCGCCGGCCCGGCGCAGGCGGTGCAGGACATACTCGGAGGTTTCGGCCCGGGTCAGGCCGCCGAGGTGGTAGCGGGCGGTGATCCGCTGGGCGAGCTGGCGCAGTTCCGGCCGGTCCAGCATCATTCGCAACTCGGGCTGACCGATCATGATGATCTGCAGCAGTTTTTGCTCGTTCGTCTCCAGATTGGTGAGCAGCCGCATCTGCTCGAGCACGTCGGGCGTCAGGTTTTGCGCCTCATCGAGAACGAGGACGGCGGTGCGCCCCTCCGCATGCCGGCGAAGAAGGAAAGCATTGAGGATGTCGACGTAGGTCTTGATGCTGGTCTCCGTCGTCGGATAGACGAGTTCGAATTCGTCGCAGATCGCGGCCAGCATCTCGCTTGCGGTGAGCTTGGGGTTGAAGATGACGGCGACGTCGCACGTATCGGGCAGTTGTTCGAGGAGACAGCGGCACAGGGTCGTCTTGCCGGTGCCGACCTCGCCGGTCAGCAGGACGAAGCCGCCGCCCGATGCGCCGTAGATCAGGTGCGCCAGCGCCTCACGATGGCGCGCGCTCATGTACAGGTAGTGGGGGTTGGGCGCGATCGAGAACGGCGGCTCGCTCAGATGGAAGAAGTCGACGTACATCGCGCGCAGCGAGGTCATGGCCGTCCCCGCAGATCATCGGGAGCGACGCCATGCCCCGGGCCGTGTCCTACGCGGGACCGGCGCCGGCCGCCGGCCACTTCGGTCTTGACAACAGCATCCATAGAAGTGCGCCTAGCCCTGGTGCGCCCGTCAAACGCCAAGCCGGCCGCCGCCGCGTTGCGCATCTCCAATAAGGTCACCGCCGCCGTCACCGCGAACTGACTGGGACAATGAGCCTCACCTTATACAATACCATGGACGGTGCGAAGCAACCCTTCGTCCCGATCGATCCGACCGCGGTGCGGATGTACGTCTGCGGCCCCACCGTCTACGACTATGCCCATGTCGGCAACGCCCGCCCGGCGGTGGCCTTCGACATACTGTTCCGGCTGTTGCGGCGAATCTACGGCGAGCACCACGTCAGCTATGTCCGCAACATCACCGATGTCGACGACAAGATCATCGCCGCCCACCGCGCCACCGGCGAGCCAATCGAGGCGATCACGGCGCGGACGGCGGACGCCTACCACCGGGACATGGCGGCGCTCGGCTGCCTGTCGCCGACCATCGAGCCGCGCGCGACCCACCACATCGGCGACATGGTGGCGATGATCGCGGCGTTGACCGAACGCGGCCATGCCTATGTCGCCGACGGCCACGTCCTGTTCGACGTCGGCTCGATGCCCGCCTACGGGCGGCTGTCGCGCCGCGACGTGGACGAGATGATCGCCGGCGCCCGCGTCGAGGTCGCGCCGTATAAGCGGGGGCCGCAGGACTTCGTCCTGTGGAAACCGTCCGCCGCCGACGAGCCGGGATGGGACAGCCCGTGGGGCTGGGGCCGCCCTGGCTGGCACATCGAGTGCTCGGCAATGAGCGGCCGCTATCTCGGCGAGACCTTCGACATCCACGGCGGCGGCCAGGATCTGATTTTTCCCCACCACGAGAACGAGCTGGCGCAAAGCACATGCGCCCATGACGGCCGGCCGTTCGTGCGGTTCTGGCTGCACAATGGCTACCTGATGAGCGAAGGCGAGAAGATGGCGAAGAGCCTGGGCAACTTCTACACTGTCCATGACCTGCTTGCCGAAGCACCCGGCGAGGCCGTCCGGCTGCTCCTGGTGCAGACTCACTATCGCCAGCCGCTGGATTTCACCAAGGTCGCGCTGACGCGGGCGAAGCGGACCCTCGACCGGTTCTACACAGCGCTGGCTGCGGCGGCCGGGGCGCAGACGGATGAGGCCGAGCCAGACGGCGCGGTCAGGGCCGCGCTCGAGGACGACCTTAACACGCCGCAGGCCCTGGCCGCGCTGCACGAACTGCTGAACGCGCTTAACAGGGCAAAGGATGCCGACAAACCGGCGCTCAGGGCGCGGCTTCGCGTCAGCGCCGGCCTTCTCGGGCTGCTTTCGGCGGATCCGGCCGCCTGGCTTCACGGCGATGCGGAAAGCGCTGTCGGCGAGGGGCCGGAGGCCGACTGGATCGAGGCGCGGATCGAGGCGCGCGCGGCGGCGCGCAAGGCCCGGGACTTCGCCGCAGCCGACCGGGTTCGCGCCGAGCTCGAAGCCCGCGGGGTCATTCTCGAAGATCGCCCGGACGGCACGACCTGGCGGCGCGCCTGAATCCGGCGCGGCATGGTCCGGTTGGTCCCGCTGTCCCGCTACATGCCCTCGTTGCCGTTGACGCTGCTTTCGGGGAACTCGGCGGCAAACTTGCCGATCCACTCCATCGCCGCCTGCTCCGCCGTCAATGCCCGGCCTTCGCTGCGCTCGACGCCCT
This sequence comes from uncultured Alphaproteobacteria bacterium, assembly GCA_963789785.1. Classification (GTDB taxonomy): domain Bacteria; phylum Pseudomonadota; class Alphaproteobacteria; order Rhodospirillales; family Defluviicoccaceae; genus JAEULH01. The sequence continues at coordinate 22,136 of CAWBNC010000051.1, forward strand.
TGCGGTAATCCTCTATGTGGCAGATCTGTTCGACCATCCGGGCCCGGAAGGCGTCGTCGGGGTGGAGAAACTCGACGCCGAGTTCCCAGCCGTCGTCCGTTGCCTGGCACCAGACGACGCGGGCGGTGGTCTCGAAGGGCGGACGGAGAAGCGGAATGCGCAGATCGATGATCATCCCGGCCGCCAGCGCCTGATCGGACTGAAAGGCAAGACCGCCGATGCCGACATTGCGGCTGTGCCTGGGCGCATGATCAAGCTGGCGGCCGGCGGTCACCTCGATCGCGACGTCCGCGGGATGGCGAATGAACTGCCTCATGTGCGTCATCCACTGGCACTGTATTGCGAACCCTTCCTTGAATTGCTCGGTCCGCTAACCCCTGATGAACCATAACAGTGTACACGGCATCTGTTTCACCGCCAGCGATAACGCAGATCGAGCCTTTGGGAACAACGGCGCCTTGAGGCTTTCGCGGCCGGATCGGCTGGCGCCGCTGGTGTTGGCCCTGTTCCTTGTCGCCGGATGCGGCGGCCCCGACGGCGAGCAGGTCCGGATCTGCCGTGATGTTGTCGCTGCCGTCGATCGCGACGCGCCCATTGTCGATTTCATTGGGGCGGAAAGCGATCCGGACGCTCGCCACGGTGTTATCGTTCGCTACCGGATCGGCGCGGTTGGCAATGGCGGGGCGGAACGCTGGGTGCGATGCCGGTTCGCCGGCGGCGGCTTTGCGCCGGATCGCGGCGAACTCGTCGAGGTCGCGACAGATCGCAAAGGCACGCTCAGCGACGTTCAACTCTTTATGCTCCGCCGAATTCTGGCTCGGTCGGTTCGAAACGCAGGCCGCTGTCCGCGACGCCACCGCCGGCCGCGGTGGATGGTGGCTCCGGCACCCTCGGCTATGCCCTGCAGCAGGCCGTTAACGCGCTCGTCGCGGGCTCCGTCTATGGCCTGCTGGCCGTCGCCTATACGCTCGTGTTTGCCATCATTTCGCGAATCAACATGGCTTTCGGCGAACTGGCGATGATCGGCGCCTACGCGGCGCTGGTCTCGGTCCACGCCACCGCCGCCGCCATCGCAGCGGCGCTTGGCGCCGGCGGCGTGGGCGCAAGCGTCGTTGCCGCCGCAGCGCTGGCGGCCGCGATCGCCGCCGTCTACGGCTGGGCCAGCGAGCGCCTGATCTTTCGCCCGCTCCGGAAGAGCCCGTCGCAGGCCGCGCTCATCGCCACCGTCGGCCTCGCCATTGCGCTCCAGGAAGCGGTCCGCCTGGCCCAGGGCGCGCGCGATCGCTGGCTGCAGCCGGTGCTCAATGATCCGCTCGTCGTCGATGTCGGCGGGCACCTTGCGGTGACCGTGACCGTGGCCAAGATCGCCGTCGTCGTTCTGACCGGGGTGCTGTTTTCTGCGCTTCTGCAGGCCGTCCGTCGCAGCCGCCACGGCCGGGCCTGGCGCGCTTGCGCCGATGACGCCGACATGGCCGCGCTCTGCGGGATCGACGTTGGCCGGACGGTGTCCGTGACCTTCATCGTCAGCGGCGCGTACGCCGGCATCGCCGGGGCGATCATCGCGCTGCACTACGGCGGCGTCGGCTTCACCATGGGCACCATGCTCGGCTTCAAGGCGCTGACCGCGGCTGTCGCCGGCGGCATCGGCTCGTTGCCCGGTGCGATGCTCGGAGGCCTCCTCGTCGCCGCGATCGAGACGTTTTGGTCCGCCTACCTTCCGATCGCCGCGCGCGACGTCGCGGTTTTCACCCTGCTGGCCGTCGTTCTGGTCTTCCGCCCCCGCGGCCTGTTCGCCCTGACCCCGCCGGACGGGCAACGCCGCTGAGCCGGGTCAGATCAAGGTCGGGCGACGGGAGAACCAGGGCCGCGCCGCCTCAAGCTGGGCGGCAAGGCGCAGCAGCGTCGCTTCCGAGCCGAATCGCGCGGCGAACTGCACCCCGATCGGCAGGCCGCCGGTCGTCCAGAACAACGGCACCGACATGGCCGGCTGCCCGGTCATGTTGAACAGCATGGTGTTGGCCGTGGCCTCGAAGGCGCCTCCCGCGAGGACAGCCAGGATTCGATCCAGCACCGGCCCGATCGGGACCTTCCGCAAGGCGCGGATGGCTGCCGCCTGCGCCGGGGTGACCTTCAGCTCGCCAACGCGCATCGGCGGATAGGCCATGGTCGGGGTCAACAGCAGGTCGAAGTCGGTGAGGAACCTCGCCATTGCCCGGCCGGCCAGACGTGCCGTTTCCTGCGCCTCGGCGTGCTCGATTGCGCCCAGGCGGCCGCCGATCGTCGCGAGCAGCCAGGTCTGCGGCTCAAAATCGTCGAAACCGACCTTGCGTCCGGCGGCCGCGATCGCCGCTCTGACCGTGGCGGCGGCGTCGACGGTGCCGATGACCAGAAAGGTGCGGACCAGCGTCGCGACATCGAGGGCCGGCGCCAGCTCTTCGACATCATGGCCGAGCGCCGCGCACAACTTCGCGGCATCCTCCACCGCCGCGCGGCAGTCGGGGTGGGTGGACTTGCCGAGCAGGGCGGTCTCGCTCCAGGCGATACGCAGGCGGCCTGGATCGCGGCCGACTTCGTCGCGGAATGCTCCTGAGGCCGGGGGAGCGGCGTAGGGCGGCCCGGCGTCGGCGCCGCAGGTCGCATCCAGGAGTGCGGCGCTGTCGCGAACGCTGCGGGTGATGACATGCTCCTGGACAAAGCCGGAGAGGAGGTCGCCCAGCGCCGGGCCCAGCGGGTTGCGCCCGCGCGTCGGCTTCAGCCCGAACAGTCCGCAGCAGGAGGCCGGGATCCGGATCGAGCCGCCGCCGTCCGAACCATGGGCCGCCGGGACGATGCCGGCGGCGACCGCCGCGGCCGAACCGCCGCTGGAGCCGCCGGCGTTGAACGCTAGGTTCCACGGGTTGCGGGCGGGACCGCGCAGCCGCGACTCGGTGACTGGGAGAATGCCGAACTCGGGCGTGTTGGTCTTGCCGGCGAAAATGAGGCCGGCGCGGCGGTAGCGGGCGACGATTTCGCTATCGGCGGCGGCGCGGCGACCTGAGAGAAGCCGACAGGACTCGGTGGTGGGCGTGCCGGCGCAGGTCGCGATCAGGTCCTTGAGCAGGAAGGGCACACCTGCGAACGGGCCATGGTCCTTGCTGCCGCCGTTCCGGTCGAATGCTCGTGCCGTAGCGAGCGCCGTGTCATCGAGACGCTGGACGACGGCGTTGAGCCGTGGGTTGAATGCCTCGATGCGGGCGATGGCGGCTGTGACCAGCTCTTCGGCCGAGACCTGTCGGTCGCGAACGAGGGCTGCCAGCCCGAGGGCGTCATAGGCTGCGAAGTCGTCCATGATCGTCGTTTCGGCACTCCGGAGCTTCGTCGCGGACCGCATCCTCGCACAGCGCGTCCGACACAGTGGCGCTCGTCCAGCCGGCTTTATATATGCCAGGCTGCTGTGTTTCCGGGCATGCTCTACGGTGCTACGACGACGGCGCCGGCAACAGCCGCTCGTTCGCGGACAAGATGCGGAAGGAACGGCTGCTTGACCGAGGATCTCGTCTTCAAGGTTGCGCTGATCGGCGCGCTCGGCATCGGCTCGCAGTGGCTGGCATGGCGCTTCAACCTGCCGGCCATTGTGCTGATGAGCGTCGCCGGTCTCCTCGCCGGGCCCGTCTTCGGGATCCTGTCGCCGACCCTCGACTTCGGGGCCTTTATCCAGCCGGTCATCGCCCTTGCGGTGGCCGTCATTCTGTTCGAGGGCGGACTGAGCCTGAATTTCCGAGAACTGCGCGGCATCGGCCGCGGCGTGCGTCAGCTCGTCTTCATCGGCGTGCCCATCGGCTGGGCGCTCGGATCCCTCGCTGCCCATTTCCTGGCCGGGCTGTCGTGGCCGGTTGCCATCTTCTTCGGCGGCGTCCTCGTCGTCACCGGCCCGACGGTGATCATTCCAATGTTGCGCCAGGCCAAACTCGCGCAGCGACCGGCGGCGGTCCTGAAGTGGGAAGGCATCATCAACGACCCGATCGGCGCCCTGCTCGCAATCCTCGTGTTCGAGTACGCTACCTTCACCGGCACCGACCTGACCTTCGCCGGCAATGCGGCGTGGCTGACCGCTTCGGCGGCGCTGGCCGGGGCGATCGGCTATGGCGGCGGCCGGCTCATGGCCTGGTCGTTCCGCCGCGGCTGGGTGCCGGAGTTCCTCAAGGCCCCCGTCATCCTCGCCCTGGTGCTCGCCTGCTACGAGGCGGCCAACACAATCCATGCCGAGGCAGGCCTGCTGGCGGTGACGGCGATGGGCATCACCCTGGCCAATTCGCGGGTGCACAGCATCGAGGAGGTGCGCCGGTTCAAGGAAAACATCGCGATCATCCTCGTCTCCGCAGTGTTCGTCGTGCTGACCGCGACCCTGACGCGCGACATGCTGGGGAAGGTCGACTGGCGGCTCGCCGCCTTCGTCGCCACGATCCTGTTTGTCGTCCGGCCCTTGACGGTGTGGCTCAGCACGATCGGCAGCGACATGACCTGGCGTGAAAAACTGCTGGTCGGCTGGATCGCGCCGCGGGGCATCGTCGCCGTCGCCATCTGCGGCTTTTTCGGAACCGCTTTTATCAACGCCGGCTACCCGGACGGCGGCGAGCTCATCGTCCTCACGTTCGCCATTGTCTTCGCCACGGTCGTCGCCCACGGCTTCAGCATCGGCTGGCTGGCCCGCGGCCTCGGGCTGGCGACCGCCAGCCGCCCCGGTGTGCTCATCGTCGGCGCATCGCCGTGGAGCGTCGAGCTGGCACAGACGCTGCGCGAGCTGGATGTGCCGGTAAAGCTTGCCGACCGGAGTTGGTATCATCTGCGCGACGCGCGTTTTGGCGAAATTCCCATCTACTACGGCGAGATCCTGTCGGAGGCAACGGAGCATCGGCTCGATCTCAATCCCTACGGCTACCTGGTCGCGGTCACCTCCAACGACGACTACAACGCCCTGGTCTGCACCGACTTTGCGCCGGAGTTCGGCCGTACCAATGTCTTCCAGCTCGGCATCGAGCGTGGCGACGAGGACGATCCGCACGGCGTATCCTTTACGCTGCGCGGCCGCACCCTGTTTCGCTCGGGCCGGACCTACGATGACCTGATGAAACTCCATGACGAGGGCTGGAACTTTCAAAAGACCCGCCTAACCGAGGAATACGCTCTTGACGACTACCTTGCCGACCGGCCTGAGGGCGCGGAAATGCTGGTGGTCGTGAACACGTCGGGCCAGCTTGTCTTCTCCACCCAGCGCGAACGGGCGCTGGGCGGGGCCCGGTGATACGGTCGTCGGGCTTTCGCCGCCGATCCAGCGGACGACGAAGGCGAAGCCGGATCGACCGGCGCGCGCCAAGCCGGTGGCCGCCGGCAGCAACGGCAAGAGCATGGACAGCGGCCGACTGCCTTGACCTTGCCTTGACGGCTTCCCTATGGCGCGAACGCCCGCGACGCCGATATCATGGCCATGATGATGCGTTGCGCTGACGTCTTTACCGGTGCCGGCGGCATCCGCCACGGCTTCTTTACCCGCCGCGGCGGCGTCAGTCGCGGCGCCCTACGATAGTCTCAACTGCGGCCTCGGCTCGATGGATGATCCCGAACGCGTCGCCGTTAACAGGGCGCGCGCGGCCGATCGGCTCGGTTTCGGCGGCGGCGCGCTGGTGACCGCCTGTCAAGTCCACTCCGCGCGGGTCGAGGTCGTCGATCGGCCGTGGCCGGTCGGGACGGCGCGGCCGCAGGTCGACGCGCTCGTGACCCGAACGCCGGGGCTCGTTCTTGGCGTTCTGACCGCCGATTGCGCGCCGGTCCTTCTCGCAGACGCCGATGCCGGCGTGGTCGCGGTCGCCCACGCCGGCTGGCGGGGGGCGAAGGCGGGGATTCTGGAAGCGGCGGTTGGCGCCATGACCGCGCTGGGGGCGCGGACCGCCGGCATCCGCGCCGCGGTAGGCCCATGCATCCAGCAGCGATCCTACGAGGTCGACGCCCGAGTTCCGCGCCGCGTTCGTGACCGACGCTCCGGATACGGAAGCGTTGTTCGCGCCGTCGGCGCGCAACGGCCACTTCATGTTCGACCTTGCCGGTTACGTTCGCCGCCGGCTTGCGGCCCTGACATTGGCCGGCGTCGAAGTGATCGCCGACGACACCGCGAGCGATGCCGACAACTTCTTCAGCTACCGGCGAACCACGCTTGCCGGCGGCGGCGACTATGGCCGCGGCCTCTCGGCCATTGCGCTCGATCCCGGGTGAACGGTCATGCCGTACATCCTCTTCCTCATCGCCTTCACCATTCTCGCGAGCATCGCCACCTGCATGATCATGTAATTGGCTGTTTTTGCGCCCCACTGCGGCAAGGATGTTTGCAAGCTGGCCATGCGGCCGATATAGTCCCGCGGTTTACGCAAGGGTCGACAATGACGTCCGGCCTGCCTTTCGGGCGTCGCCGCCCGCGCGAGCCTCGGGTCCTGTCGACAGCCAATGAAAATCATCGCCTGCAACAGCAACCGGCCGCTCGCTGAGGCAATCTCGGCCTATCTGAATCTGCCGCTCGCTAAGGCCACCATCCGCCGCTTCTCCGACATGGAAGTCTTCGTCGAGATTCAGGAGAACGTTCGCGGCGAGGATGTCTTTGTCATTCAGTCGACCTCCTATCCGGCGAATGACAACCTCATGGAGCTGCTGATTACCCTCGACGCGCTCAGGCGCGGGTCGGCGCGGCGGATCACTGCCGTCATTCCCTACTTCGGCTATGCTAGGCAGGACCGTAAGTCGGGGCCCAGGACACCGATCTCGGCGAAGCTGGTGGCGAACCTGATCACGGTCGCCGGCGCCGACCGGGTGCTGACGGTCGACCTCCATGCCGGGCAGATCCAGGGGTTCTTCGACATTCCGCTCGATAACCTCTACAGCGCGCCGGAGTTCACCAAGGATATCGCCCGGCGGTTCAACTCCGACGACCTGATGATCGTTTCGCCGGACATCGGCGGCGTATTCCGCGCCCGGACCATCGCCAAGCGGTTCGGCAGCAACCTCGCCATCGTCGACAAGCGGCGCGAGCGGGCCGGGGTTTCGGAGGTGATGCACGTCATCGGCGACGTCAACGACCGGCGGTGCATTCTTATCGACGACATCATCGATTCCGCGGGAACCCTTTGCAACGCGGCCACGGCGCTGATGGCGGCCGGCGCGGCGAGCGTGGCGGCGTACGCCACCCACGGCGTGCTGTCCGGCGGCGCGGTCGCCCGGGTCAGCGCCTCGCCGATCGAAACCCTGACCATTACCGACAGCATTGTCGCCACCGAAGCGGTGCGGGTTGCGCACAACATCGAGCATCTCAGCATCGCCCCGCTCATGGCCGAAGCGATGCTTCGCATCAGCGAGGAAAGTTCGGTCTCAAGCCTGTTCGATTGAGCTCAATTCGGCTAAGTAAAGCGAGCCCTGCGCGGCGGCGCGCGCAAGCGTCGTGCCGCCCGAGGCGAACGATACCCAAGGAGAGCAAACCATGTCCGACGTAGTCACCCTTGCCGCCGAGGCGCGCCCGGAGGCGGGTCGCGGCGGGGCCCGCCAGGCGCGCCGCGATGGCCGCGTTCCGGCCGTCATCTATGGCAACAAAGAAGCCTCGGCCATGATCACGATCCCCGCGGCCGAGTTGCACAAGCAGCTGCGCCAGCACGGCTTCATGTCGCGCGTGTTCGAAATCGCGCTCGACGGCAGGAAGCAGCGGGTTCTGCCGCGCGAGGTGCAGACCGATCCGGTCAGCGGCAAGCCGATCCACGTGGATTTCATGCGCTTCAGCGCGACCACCCGCATCGCCGTCGAGGTCGAGGTGGTGTTCCAGAACGAGGCCCAGAGCGCCGGGCTCAAACACGGCGGGGTTCTCAACATCGTCCAGCACGAGGTCGAGCTGATCTGCACGCCGGGCGAGATCCCGGAGGCCATCTACGTCGATCTCGCCGGCATGGAGATCGGCGACGTGATCCATGCCGAGGCGCTGCCGCTGCCGGCCGGCGCGGAGCTGGCCGGCGAGCCCGACGCGACCATCGCCGTCATCGCCGCCCCGACCGTCGACACGGCCCCGGCCGAGGCCGAGGAAGGCGCCGGCGGCGAGTCCGCCGGGACGACGCCGGCGGCCTGAGCCCGCGGACCTGTCAACCTGGTGGCGTTGGTGGCTGAGCGCGCCGGCGGAGGCGCGAGGAGCGGACATGCCGGCCGACCGGCTGCTCATCGTCGGCCTGGGCAACCCCGGGCCGGCCTACGCCGGTAACCGGCACAACATCGGCTTCATGGCGGTCGACGCCATCGCCGCGCGCCACCGCTTCGCCCCCTTCCGCGCCAAGTTTCGCGCCCACCTTGCCGACGGCGTGCTTGCCGGCCGGCCGGCGCTGCTGCTGAAGCCGATGACGTTTATGAATGAATCCGGCGCCGCGGTCGCCGCCGCGGCGTCCTTCTACAAGATCCCGCCGGGCGACATCGTTGTCTTCCACGACGAGATCGACCTCGTCGCCGGCAAGGTGCGGGTGAAGGTCGGCGGCGGTCATGCCGGCCACAACGGCTTGCGCAGCCTTCACGCCCACATCGGCCCGGACTACGACCGCGTCCGGCTCGGCGTCGGCCGGCCGCAGGGCAGGGGAGAGGTCGTCGATCATGTCCTCGATAACTTCGCCAAGGCGGACAAGGTCTGGCTTGAGCCGCTTCTCGAAGCGCTCGCGGAACACGCGCCGCTGCTCGCCGGCGGCAACGGCGAAGCCTTCATGAGCAAGGTCGCGCTCGCCCTGCGTCCCGCCAAAAAGGAACCGAAGGAATCGAAAGCGGGCGGCAACGATGGAATGTAATCATGGGATCTAGCTGTGGGATTTAACTGCGGCATCGTCGGCCTGCCCAACGTCGGCAAGTCGACCCTGTTCAACGCCCTGACCGCGACCGCTGCCGCCGCGGCGGCAAATTTTCCTTTTTGCACAATCGAGCCCAATGTCGGTCGGGTGCCGGTGCCCGATCCGCGGCTGGAGCGAATCGCCGCGGTATCAGCCTCTGCCAAGGTCATTCCGACCCAGCTCGAGTTCGTCGACATCGCCGGCCTCGTCGCCGGCGCCAGCCGCGGCGAGGGCCTCGGCAACCAGTTCCTCGCCCACATCCGCGAGGTCGACGCGATCATCCACGTCCTGCGCTGCTTCGCCGACGACAACGTCATCCACGTCGAAGGCGCCATCGATCCCATCCGCGACGCCGAAATCGTCGAGACCGAGCTGATGCTGGCCGACCTCGATAGCCTTGAGCGACGCATCACCGGGCTCGTCAAGCGCGCGCGCGGCAACGAGGCGGAGGCGAAGGCCGCGCTTGCCGTGGCCGAACGGGTGCTGGAAAAGCTCCAGGCCGGCGCGCCGGCGCGCGGCGTCGAGGTCTCCGACGAGGAGGCCAAGGCGTTCAGGTCGCTGCAGCTTCTCACGGCAAAGCCGGTGCTCTACGTCTGCAATGTCGGCGAGGATGAGGCGGCCGACGGCAACGCCTGGACCGCGGCGGTCAATGCCAGGGCCGCGGAACGCGGCGCCGAAGTGGTCGTCGTATCGGCCGGGATCGAAGCCGAACTCGTCGGCCTGGCCGGCGCCGCCGACCGGCTCGCCTACCTGGAGAGCCTGGGCCTTGCCGAAACCGGGCTCGCCCGCGTCATTCGCGCCGGCTATCACCTGCTCGACCTGATCACCTTCTTCACCGCCGGGCCGAAGGAGTCGCGCGCCTGGACCGTGCGGCGCGGGGCGAAGGCGCCCGAGGCCGCCGGCGCCATCCACACCGACTTCCAGCGCGGCTTCATCCGCGCCGAGACCATGAGCTATGACGATCTGGTCGCGCTTCGGCAGCGAGCAGAAGGTCCGCGACGCCGGGAAGATGCGCTCCGAGGGCCGCGACTACCTCGTGCGTGACGGCGACATCATGCTGTTCCGCTTCAACGTGTGAGAGGGCGGGAGACCGGTGCCCAGGATCGTGAGCGAGCCGGCCTGCCCGAGCGCGGGGCGGCTGGCCCTCGTCGACCAATGCGCCGGCAGGATCGCGGCGGACGGCGGCGACCTGGAAGACTGGCTGCGTGCCTACGTACGAAATCATCGGGAGCGGTTTGCGTTCGATCTCGACATCATCGAGCGGTACACCGGAAAGGACGAGAATCTGCTTGAGGTGGGCTCGGTCCCCCTGGTCGTGACCCTCGCGCTGAAGGAACTCGGCCGCCGCGTTCAGGGAGTCGACATCGACCCCGGCCGGTTTTCCTCCGCGATTGCTGCGCACGATCTGGTTGTTCACGCCTGCAACATCGAGACGGACCGTCTGCCGCTCGCCAACGGCAGCTGCGATCTCGTCATATTCAACGAGATCTTCGAGCACCTCCGCATCAACCCGATTTTTACATTGATGGAAATGCATCGCGTCCTGCGGCCCGAGGGCCGGCTCCTTGTCTCGACGCCTAATCTCCGGTCTTTTCGCGGGATCGTGAATTTCCTGTTCCATAACAGGTGCTTCTCATGCTCAGGCAACGTCTACGATGAGTATCAGAAACTCGAACGGCTGGGGCACATGGGTCATGTCCGCGAGTACACCACGAGGGAGGTGATCGAGTTCCTGACCAGGATCGGCTTTCGCGTCGAGAGCCTGATCTTTCGCGGCAAGTTCGCTGAACCTCTGGCGAAAGCCGGTATGCAAGTCTTCCCCCGACTTCGCCCCTTCGTGACCTACGTTGCCCGTCGCGCTGACGCGGGCGCTGACCGGGACGCGGGCACCGCCGCCCGGCTGGACCGAGACGCCGGCAGGGGCTAAAGTCCGCCGATGGATCTTGGCTTCGAGACCTCCGGCGCGCGGATCCGTGACGATGATGTCGAGGACGCGGTCGCCGACGCGCTGATCCGCCGCGGCCGGCTGGACCAGGCGTCGCTGGATCGGGCGTTGCGCTTGCGCCGCGAGCGCGGTGAACGCGCGGAGCATCTTCATATTCTCCTGACCCAGCTCGGTCTCGTCGCCGAGGTCGACGTCGCCGAGGCGCTCGCCGAGGTTCTCGATCTGCCGCTGATCGCGATCGGCGACTTTCCCGAAGAACCCGCGCTCAACGGCGCGCTCAGCGCGCGCTTCCTCAAGGGCGCCCGGGTCATCCCGGTCAGCGAGACGGCGACGGGTCTTCTCCTCGCCATGGCCAATCCGCTCGACGCCTTCGCCCTCAAGGCCGTCGAAATCGCCGCCGGCAAGCCGGCGCGCGCCGGCGTCGCGTTGCCGGCCGATATCGAGCGCGCGTTCGAGCGCCTCTACGGCAGCGGCGGCACCGCCATCAGCCAGATCGTCGACGGCCTCGGCGAGGGCGAGATCGCCGAGCGCGACGAGGACGCCGAGCGCCTGAAGGACCAGGCGAGCGAGGCGCCGGTCATTCGGCTGGTCAACCTGCTGGTCACCCGCGCCGTCGAAGCGCGCGCCTCGGACATCCACATCGAGCCTTACGAGAACACCCTGCGCGTGCGCTACCGCATCGACGGCGTGCTGCACGAAGTCGAGACCCCGCCGGTCAAGCTGCGTTCGGCCATCGTCTCGCGGGTCAAGATCATGGCCAAGCTCAATATCGCCGAACGCCGTCTGCCCCAGGACGGCCGGGTCAAACTGGCGATCCGCGGCAAAGAGGTCGACTTCCGCGTTTCGACCCTGCCGACGATGCACGGCGAAAGCGTCGTCCTGCGCATTCTCGACAAGGGCAGCGCGAAGTTCGAGTTTTCCGTACTCGGCTTCGAGGAGGACACGCTCGCCACCTACCTCGACGTTCTCGAACGGCCGAACGGGATCCTGCTCGTCACCGGCCCGACCGGCAGCGGCAAGACGACGACGCTGTACACTTCGCTGCTGCGGCTGAATACGCCCGAGAAGAAGATCCTCACCGTCGAGGACCCCATCGAGTACCAGCTCGACGGGGTCAACCAGATCCAGGTCAAGCCGAAGATCGGCCTGACCTTCGCCAACGTGCTGCGCTCGATCCTCCGCCAGGATCCGGACATCATCATGATCGGCGAAATCCGCGATCTGGAAACGGCGCAGATCGCCGCCCAGTCGGCGCTGACCGGTCATCTCGTGCTCTCGACCTTGCATACGAACTCGGCCGCGGGAACGGTCACCCGCCTGCTCGACATGGGCCTCGAGGACTACCTTCTCGCCTCGACGGTCAACGGCATCACCGCCCAGCGCCTCGTTCGCCGCTTGTGTCCTCACTGCCGAACTTCGTCCCCGGCGCCGGCGGAACTCATTGCCGAACTGCGGCTCGAACGCTTCGCCGCGCCGGACGGGCCGATCCTGGTCTATCGCCCCGCCGGCTGCGATCGCTGCAACGGCACCGGCTACCACGGGCGCTCCGCGATCGCCGAGATGCTGGTCATCAGCGAAGACATCCGCCGCATGACCCTGCGCAAGGCCAACTCCCGCGAGATCCAGCGCCAGGCCGTCGAGGCCGGTATGCGCACCCTCTACGATGACGGGATGCGCAAGGCGTTGACAGGCCTGACCTCGATCGAGGAGGTCGTGCGGGTCACCCGGGAAACCTGACCGGAATGCCGCTCTATCGCTACAAGGCGGTCACCGATCCCGGCGATATTCTCGAAGGGGACATGGAAGCGCCCAATCGCGCGGCCGTTATCGATCATCTCCGTGCCCAGGGGTATCTGCCGATCCGCGCCGACGAGGCCGCCGCGGGCGGGCTGCTCGCCCTCCTCAAGCGCGATATCGGCCGCCGCAGGGTCCTTTCGCACCGCGACAAGACAATGATCATCCGCGAGACGGCGACCCTGCTGCGCGCGGGCCTGCCTGTCGACCAGACCCTCGACGTGCTGGTGAAATTCGCCGAGAAGCCGGCGGCGCGCGATGTCCTCAAGCGGGTCGTCGACAAGGTCCGCGGCGGGACCGCGCTGGCCGATGCGATGGCCGCTCAGGGCGACACCTTCGACCGCTTCTCGATCGGCATGGTTCGCGCCGGCGAGGCCGGCGGCGCGCTCGATGTGGCGCTGACGCGAACCGCGGACTTCATGGAGCGCTCCCAGAAGGCCCGGCAGAGCTTCAAGTCGGCGCTGCTTTATCCGGCGATCCTGCTGCTTTCGGCGGTCGTCTCGATCGCGATCATGGTCACCGTCGTGATCCCCAACTTCCAGCAGATCTTCACCGACGCCGGCTTCGATCTGCCCTTGCCGACGCGGATCGTGATGGGCGCCGGAACCGCCGCACAGCGATTCTGGTGGTTGCCGCTGGTGCTCATCGCCGGTGCGGCCGCGATCATCTCGGCGCGCCGGCGCACGAGCGAAGGTCGCGTCGATCTGGCCCGGCGGCTGCTGCGCGTGCCGCTCATCGGCGATCTTCTGACCAAGGCCGAGGTCGCCCGGTTCGGCTTTACCTTGGGCATGCTGCTCGCCAACGGCGTGCCCCTGGTCGCCGCACTCGCGGTGGCGCGCGAGGCAGTCGACAACGCCGCCATCGCCGCCGCGGTGAGCGAGGTCGAAAAGCAGGTCAAGGAAGGCAAATCCTTCGCCGTGCCGCTGGCCGAGAGCGGGATGTTTCCGACGCTGGCGACGCATCTGGTGCGCATCGGCGAGGAAAGCGGCAAGCTGGAGGATATGCTCTTTCGCGTCGCCGACATCTACGACGGCGAAGTGCAGCGGGCGACGCAGCGGCTGCTGACGCTGCTGGTGCCGGTCCTCACCTTGGTCATGGCGGTGTTGATCGGCGGGATTATCATTTCAATACTGATGCCGATGTTGAGCATCAGCCAACTGGCATTCTAAGACAGGGAATTGCGATGAGGCTGCGGGGAATGGCAACAAGGATTCTGGCTGGACTGGGGCAGCGGTGGCGAGAACGCGCGCGTGCGAGGCCTCGCGGCGAAGCCGGGTTTACCCTGCTCGAGGTGCTCGTCGTTCTCGTGATCCTCGGGCTCATCGCCGCGGTCATCGCCGGGCCGCAGGTGTTCAAGATCCTCGGTACGGCCAAGAGCGAGACGGCGAAGATGCAGATCGAGCGGATCGGCGGCGCGCTCGATCTCTACCGTCTGGAGATCGGCCGCTACCCGAGCGATCAGGAGGGCATTGCCGCCCTGGTCGAGCCGCCGGCCGGCGTGCCCAGATGGAACGGACCGTACCTGAAGAAGAAGGAGTCGTTGTCGATCCCTGGGGACATGTTTACGTCTACCGGATGCCGGGCGAGCACGGCGAATACGATCTCTACACCCTTGGCTCGGACAACGCCGAGGGCGGCGAGGGCGAGTCCGCGGACGTGACCAGCTGGTGACGGCGGACCGGCGAAGCGGGTTCACGCTGTTCGAGGTTCTGATCGTTATCGCGATCATGGGCGTTGTCGCCGCGGTCGTGGCGCCGATGGTGTTCAGGGGCTTCTCCGGCGCGCAGAGCCGGGCGGCGGCCCTCGAAATAGCGGCCGCGCTGCGCCAGGCGCGCGGCGCAGCCGTCGCGGATAACGCGGATGTCGCGGTCGTCTTCGACCTCGGCCGCAACGCCTACGTCGTCGATCGGGCGAAGCCCAAGGTTCTGGCCGGCAACCTTCGCCTTGCCTTCTACGGCGCGCAAGGCGAGCAGGTAGCGGCGGACATGGGCGGCATTCGCTTCTTTTCCGACGGCAGCGCCACCGGCGGGCAGGTTACCGTGGGCGACGGGAAGACGCGTTACAATGTGGATGTCGATTGGCTTACCGGGCGCATTACGGTCGCTGCGACGCCGGCTTCGTGAGCGCCGCGCCGGCGTTGGATCAACCTGCTTTCGGATGGGATCATCCGAAAACAGAAAGTTGATCGGTTACAAGAAGATCGAGCATCTTATCTGCGCCGATCCGGGCACAGGATGCTCTAGATCAACCTGCTTTCGGATGGGATCATCCGAAAACAGAAAGTTGATCGGTTACAAGAAGATCGAGCATCTCATCTGCGCCGATCCGGGCACAGGATGCTCTAGGGGCGGCTTTACCCTGCTTGAAGTGCTCATTGCCTTCACCGTGCTGGCGCTGTTGATGACCGTGCTGCTGCGCATCTTTTCGGACGGCTTTCGCGGCATGACCGCTGCGGAAGGGAAGGCGATGGCGACTCTGCACGCGCAGACGGCGCTGGCCAGCGTCGGCGCCGACATCCCGCTTGCGGAGGGCGAATGGTCGGGCGTGTACGACGACGGCTTCCGCTGGCGGGTTGTGATCGAGCCGTATGAAGAACCCGGGATGATCGTCCCGCCGCGCACGTTCATCGCCTATCGGGTCGTTGCCGCCGTCGAAGGCCGGCATGCGGGCGGCGTCACCCTGTCGAGCCTACGCCTCGCCGGCGCCAGTCCGCTGCAGCCGAGTGAGGACACCGACGTTGCGCAGTAGCGCCGGCTTCACCCTGCTTGAACTGCTCGTCGCGCTGACGGTACTCGGCGTGCTGATGGTTCTGATGTTCGGCGGCCTCCGCTTCGGCGCCCGGGTCTGGGAGAGCGGCGATGCCAGCCTGCGCGGCCTTAGCGAGATGCAGACCGCGGCCGGGTTCATCCGCCGCGAGATATCCCAGGCGACGCCCGTGAGCGCACCGCGCGAGGACGGCGACACAGGCGCCGCCGCGCCTCTGTTTCGCGGAACCCCCGATGCCCTGCGTCTCGTCGGCCCGCCGCCGTCGCAGCTTCTCCCCGGCGGCCTCTACGAGACGGTCATCGGTATCGAGGACGGCGTCGGCGCCGCGGGCAACAGCGGCCGCCGGCTGAGCGTCTGGTGGCGGCCGCTGCCGCGCGGCGTCGGTAACGCTGCCGCCGGTCAGCCGCCGGCGACGCCGATCGACGCCGACCCGCGGACGCGGCAGGTCGTTCTGCTCGACGGTGTCGCCGATCTCCGGCTCAGCTACTTCGGCCAGGGCGAGGATGTCAATGAACTGCCACAATGGCATGATCGTTGGGACACCATGCTGTCGCCGCCGAGCCTGGTATCGGTGCAGATTGCCTTCATGCCCGGCGACAGGCGCTCCTGGCCGCAGCTCGTTGTCGCGCCGGTGGCGACACTGTCGGACTGATGTGGGAGACTGAGGCCATGGCCGCCGCCCGCGCGCCCGCCCTGACCAGCCTGCTCACCGATCGCGTCGGCGCGCCGGTGCATGCGCTGCTGGGCTGGTGGCTGGGGGAGCTGCGGGCCATGGTGCCGGCGCCCTTGCTGCGGCTTTTCCGGGCGCGCGCCGACCTCGTCCTGTTCGATGTAAGCGAGGGGTCCGTTCTCTTGCGCCGCGTTCGTGCGAACAATGAGGACGAGATCGGTCGGATTGTTCTCGACGGCAACGACGCGGCAACCCGCCGCGAGCAGTTCAACGCCTTCGCCGACCGGCTCGGCGGGGCGAAGAAACAGGTCGTCGTCCGCCTGCCGCCCGACAGAGTGCTGCGCAAGGTGCTGGATCTGCCGGCCGCGGCGCGGGAGAACCTGGGCGAGATCCTGACCTTCGAGATGGACCGGACGACGCCGTTCGCTCCCGACGAGGTCTATTTCACCTACCGGATCCTGGATCTGGCGCGACAGAGCAAGCGCCTGAGCGTGGAACTGCTGATCCTGCCGCGATCGAGCGCCGACCCGGCGATCGAGCTGGTTCGCTCCTGGGGTCTGAGCGTCGATCGGCTGGAGGTGCAGACCGGGGGACCGCGGGCGGCGGCCGCCCCCGGCGGGGTCGTCGATTTCCTTCCAGCGGCGGGGGAAGCGCAGTCGCTGCCGCGGCGGCGGCCGTTGACGGTGCTGCTGGCGGTCACGGCGCTCGCGCTGCTCGTCGCGGCCCTTTATCTGCCGCTGCAACGGCAGAATGAGGTCATCCAAACCCTGCGCTCGGAAGTCGCCGGCGCCAAGCGGAAGGCCGACGCCGACCGGCGCCAGCGCGAGGAGCGCGAGCAGGCGATCAGCCAGAGCAACTTCATCATCGAGCGCAAGTTGCGCCGTCCGGCGTTCGTCGACGTTCTCGATGAACTGACGGCGCTGCTGCCCGACAAGACCTGGCTGATCCGCGTCCGCTACTACGGTGACGAGCTGCAGGCCTTTGGCAATTCTCCGACCGCGTCCGCGCTCGTTGGCCTGCTTGAAGACTCGCCGATGTTCACCAATACCCAGTTCCGCGCGCCGGTGACCCGCGATCCGCGCCTCGGGGTCGAGCGCTTCCACATCGGCACCCGGGTCGCCGACCGGGGTGAGCCATGAACACCCAGATCTCTCCGCGGCTGAGCCGGCTGCTGGCGCTGGCTATGCTCGTCTTCGTCCTCGCCGTACCGTACATGGCGATCGTCCGGCCGTACCTGGATGCAATCGCCGCCGGTCGCGAGACCATCAGCGAGCAGGTCGGGATGCGCGACCGCTACAATGCGCTGGCCGCCGGCGACGCCGCAATCGACGAACGCCTGGCCGACTCCAGTGACGAGACCGATGGCGGTGAGAGCGCCTACCTCGAAGGCGCCAGCGAGGCGCTGGTTGCGGCGGATCTGCAGAATCGGGTCAAGACCGTCGTTCAGGACAACGGCGGTGTCCTCAACAGCACCCAGATTCTCGAGACGACCTCCGAGTCCGGCTTCCGTCGGCTCGCCGTACGCGCGCGGATGAGCGCGAGTATGGAGGCCCTGTACAAGGTTCTTTACGATCTTGAAACGCAGCGTCCGTTCCTGTTTATCGATAACATCGACATCAACGCACGAACCGTGCGTATGCCGGATCGCAAGCGCGAGACGGTCGAACTGATCGTCTCGTTCGACCTGTTCGGCTTCATGCGCGCGAGTGCGTCATGATCCGGCTTCTCCGCCGGCTTACGAGTCCGCCGGGTCTGCTCGCTCTGGCCTCAATCGGGCTCGGTGTCATCGTGGCCCTGCAGCTCGGAAGTCCGCCCAAGGTTCCCGCGCCTGCGGCCCATGTCGAGGCGGCCGCTCCGGATGACGCCACGGCGAGCGGCGAGGCTCAGCCATTCGAGCCGCGGCCGCTTGAGAGCTACGCCGGCATAGAAGCGCGCCCGCTGTTCATGCCGTCGCGCCGGCCGCCGCCGCCGGGTGCGAACGCAGCCGGCAATGGGAGCGGGCATGACGCCCTCATGCTCGCCGGCGTGATCCTGACGACCAACAAGCGCATGGCGATGATCGAGACAAAACGCACGTCGGGTGTCGTCGTCGTCCGCGAGGGCCAGGTCGTCGAAGGCTGGAGCGTCGACGAGATCGGGCCCGACCGCGTCGTCATCAGCCAGAACGACGAAGTCTACGAACTGCTGCTTGACGACAAGCTCAAGGCGCCGCGCAAGGAGGTCCGCCGGACGCCGCGTACCCAGCCCCAGCCGAAGCCGCAGCCGGCTCCGTCTGCCCCGGCCGCGGCGCCCACAGATGAGGGACAGCCTCAGGATGGAGAGGCCCCGACGGCGGAGGAGCCGGAGGACACAGGTGGAGCCGGTTAGGCGGGCGAATTGGCGCGCGCTTGCCGTCGCGCTCGTTCTCGGCGCGACATGCCTGAACGGCGGCGCTTCGCCGGCAGCTTCGGCGGAACCCGCGCCGGCCGCCGAGGCCCGGCCCGGAGGCGAGCATGCGGCCGACCGCGGGTCGGACCCGGGCGCGATGTGCGAGCAGGCCGTGGCGCTGGCCGAGCGGGCCGAGGGCATTCCGCGCGACCTGCTCGCGGCGATTGCCCGCGCCGAGAGCGGCCGACCTGTCGCCGCCGACCGGGTCGCCGGGCCGTGGCCGTGGACGGTGAACGCCCAGGGCCAGGGCCTGTTCTTCAACACCAAGCCCGAAGCCATGGAGAGGGCGGGGGTGCTGCTTGCCGGCGGCGTCCGCAACATCGATGTCGGCTGCGTTCAGATCAATCTGGGCGCGCACCCGGACGCTTTTCTCGATCTCGAGGAGGCGTTCGATCCCCTCGCCAACGCCGCCTACGGCGCCGCCTACCTCAAGGCGCTGTTCATGGAGACCGGCTCGTGGCCCGAAGCGGTCGGCCGGTACCATTCGGCGACGCACGGGCGTAACACAGCCTATCGCGACAAGGTTCTCGATCTCTGGAACCGTGGGCGCGGCCGCCCTGTCCTGATCACCGGCGATGAGCAGCAGGCACGACGGCATCTCGCACCGGGCGCGCCGGCTGGGACGCCGCGGCTGCCTCCGACCGGCGGTGCGTCGGTGGGGCCTACGGGGGTCGGCGCGGATGCCGTCGAGGAGCTCAGAAGCCGGCTGGAGGCGCTGGCGCCGCGGTAGACAGCTCTCTCGCGCGAGAAGTCATCCGCCGTCTTCATCGCCCGCTGGATCCTGGCTGCCAGGATCGAACAACGGTTCCACCCTCTGCTTCTTTATTCAGGCACATCAAAGTTTAACGGGGTTCAATCGCGAACCCGGTACGGTCCGGCCCCTGGTCACCCGCGAGCGCGTCGCGGCTAGTCTTCCGCGCACCGACGGTACGCGAACGGCAAGCGTAGCGGCGGGCATAGACCTCAATCTCAGGATCGGCACCGGTCGAAATGAGCTTCAGGCAATGCTGTCAAAGAAGCTGGAACCACGTGCCATCGATGACGGTGTCTGGATGCTGTCGGCAAAAATGAATACGGACATTGCAACGATGAGGCCGCTTCGCCTTCGGGATCGTAGCGGCTCTTGACCGCGCTTCGCAAAAAACAAGCGACCGCGTGGTATCCCGAGGCTTTCAGCCTCACGGCCCAAACTGGGTCGAACACCATCGAGTCCGTACGCGCAGCAGGCATCGTCGGCGCCGAGATCCCCTGGCACGCGGCGGTTGCGATCCCGGCTCGCAATGAAGAAAAGCGCATTATCCGCTGCCTCTCGGCTTTAAAATCTGCCATTGGCGCGGCTGGCCGCCGCGTTGGGATCGTTCTCGTCGTCAACAACTCGTTCGATGCGACCCATCAGCGAGCTGACAGATGGCTTTCCCGCGCGAACATTCCCTACGTGCTGCTGGATATAGATTTTGCGGATGCATACGCTTTCGTGGGGTCGGCGCGGCGCCTGTCACTCGACCTCGCGGCGGACATGGTTGAGAGCGAGGGACTGCTGTTCACGACCGATGCGGACAGCGCCGTTGACCAGCGCTGGATCGTCGACGGGTTTGGTGAAATCCGCGACGGCGCCGATCTGGTCTGTGGAACAATCCTGCGGTTCGAAGACGAGCACGAACCATTGCCGGCGGAAATCGCCGAGCGGTGCGCGCCGGAAAGCGAATATGTCGCCCTTAGTGTAGAACTCGCCGCACGGCTCGATCCGAGGCCGCATGACCCTTTTCCTGCCCACTGGAACGTTGGCGGTGCGGATCTGGTTTTCGGGAGATCGCTCTACGAAGCCCTTGGTGGCATTCCCGTCGTGGCCAGCGGTGAAGATCGCGCATTCGTCGCCGAAGCTGAGCGCCACGACCATCGGGTGGTCTTTTCGCCGAATGTCGTCGTGCGAACATCGTTCCGACTGAACGGCCGGGCCGCGGGTGGAATGGCGGACTCGCTGGTTTCGTGGCTCGTGGACCAGGACCCTCTTTGCGACGAACGGTTGTTCGCCGCCGAAGCAAGCGGGCGGCGCTTCTGGCTCCGGGGTGCCATTCGGCGCTTCGGCAGCAGCGCAGCGGGCGACGCTCTTCTCGACGCGCTTGGTCTCAACTTGGAGACGGAGCGTAGAACGAGCAGCGAAACCTTCGGCAAGTTCTGGGACCGTGTCGACGCGCATTGCTTTCAGGTTGAACGAGGGCGCATGCGCGTGAGCGATATCGTTCGAGAACTGCCTGCCCTGCGGACGATCGTCAAGCGCCTGAGAGCCGGCGAGAGGCCGGAAGATGATGTCGACCAGGCCAACGCCTGGTTCGCGCAGTGTGTCAGAGGAGACGTTCAACCGTGCCTGGAATAACGGCAAACAGGGATAACGCTCGCACGCCGGAAGTTGCACATTACACATGCGCACTGGCCGACATCGCTCGCCACGCCGTTCACGCAGATCGGCAAGAAAGCTCGATCGATGACGACGTGCGCAGGCTGTTGTCGACAAGTCTGGGCCGGATGGCAATCGATTACGCAGACCATCGCGGCGACGACAGCCAGCTGATCCTGTCTGTCGCGGATGCGCTGCGCCGCATCGGGCGCGCCGACCTTTCCGTCGGCCGGATCATCGAGGGTCATTTCAACGCCCTTCGGCTCATCGGTCTTTATGGCGATCGTGCGCAGAGGCGCCGATTTCTTATCGACGCAGGCGAAGGTGCCGTTCTTGGGGTTTGGGGCGCCGATGGACGGAAGCCTGTAGAAATATCTGCTTCGGCGTCAGGGCGTTTCCGTCTGAGCGGGTCGAAGCAGTTTGCGTCGGGGCTTGGCTTGCTGAGCTTCGCGGTGGTTACGGCGCGAGATGGCGATGGCCATGTGCAGCTGTTTGTTGCCGAGGCCGAGAGATCCCGCGCGCGCGGATCTCTCGGGCTGGACGCCGTCCGGCATGCGCGCCACCGCATCCGGAAGTTTCACCTTCGACGGGATGGATGTTCCTGTCTCGCGGATCCTCGGCGATTCCGACGCCTACATGCGCGAACCCCACTTCGAGGGCGGCGTCTGGCGATACGCGGCCGTTCAGCTTGGCGGACTGGAGGCGCTCACGGAGATCGCGCGTCGGCATGTTCGCGACAGGAAGCTTATCGGCGACGGCATCTTCGCGCGTCGGCTCGCCGACCTCGCGATAGGGTGCGAGACGGGGCGCCTTTGGATTGACAGCGCTTGCCGCCGGGTCGAGGCGGCTGGCGCCGGACAGAGCGAGGTCGCCTACGTGCTCCTGGCGCGCGAAGCAGTAGAGCGGGCTTCTGTCGAAGGAATGACGATCGTTGACCGGCTGATCGGGGCAGCCGGCTTCTTCGCCACCCATCCGGCGGATCGCATTCGGCGCGATCTCTTGTTCTACCTCAGGCAAGCCAATCTCGATGGCAAATCACATGCAGCAGCGCGTTCATATGCGGCGAGCGATGCGGCTGTGGGCGACATGTGGCAATGAGCCTGACCGGTCCATTGCTTGAGAAAGCCGGAAGGGCGCCCTACGCGACGATCGACGCGCTGACGGGTCCGGGAAGCGTTATGGTGCTTGCACCCCATCCGGACGATGAGTTGCTCGGGTGCGGTGCGGCCATTCGCGAGGCAACCGATAGGGGCCATCTGGTCACCGTCGTGGTTGTCACCGATGGGCGACGATCCCACCGAAGATCGAAGGTGTGGCCGCCGCATCGGATCGCTCAACAGAGACGGAGCGAAGTCGAGGATGCAGTAGGCATCCTGACCGGCACAGCTTCGAATCTCGTATGGCTTGGGTTCGAAGACTGCGGCGTGCCGACCCAGGACAGCGAGGTCGCGCCGGTTGTGGACGATCTGGCGGACATCTGCGCACGTCGAGGCACGACTGCGGTATGGTCGAGCTGGAATCGCGATCCGCATGTCGATCACAGGGACACTGCGACCTTGGCTCAAGCCCTGGTGGCGCGCCGTCCCCATCTTCTTTGGCAAAGCTATCCGATCTGGGGTCGGTTCGAAGACAGAGCGCCAGAGCGATCTGCCCACGCGTTCGCGCAATTCGACTGTTCGACGGTGCGGCGCAAGCCGATGCCAAGGCTGCGGCAGTGGCGGCACATCGCAGCCAGATGACGAAGCTGATCGATGACGATCCCGACGGCTTCGTCATGGACCCCGACATGCAAGCCCATTTCATCGAAACGCCCGAGATTTTCATCCGCGAGCGATGATGGCGAAGGCGCGAAGGGCCCACTTCGAGCGTCTTTACGGAGGCTCGAGCGATCCGTGGAACTTTGCGACCAGTCCATACGAGTGCGAGAAGTACGCGGCAACCGTGGCTGCGCTGGCTGGGCGGCGGTACCGCAACGCGGTCGAAGTCGGCTGCTCCATCGGCGTCCTCTCGGCCATGCTTGCCGAACGCTGCGACCGATTTCTCGGCATCGAATTGAATGCCAAAGCGGCGCGCCTGGCGCGGGAACGCCTGTTGAACATCAACTCGGCGCAGGTTCTGGTGACGGAAGTACCCGAAAGCTGGCCTGCGGACCGGTACGATCTCGTGGTGCTGTCAGAGATTCTCTACTTTCTGTCGGCGGAGGAAATCGCGCGGATGGCAGCTCATATTGCCCGGGATCTGGAGCCGGGCGGCGACTGCGTTCTGGTCAACTGGCTGGGAGACACCGACACCGAGTTGGATGGCCGGGCCGCATCGGCACTGTTTCGCGATCTGCTCGGGAATAGAGCCAGGCTCGACGAGATCCATACGCGCGTGACCGATCGTTATGAACTGCGCGTCTTGCGGGTCGGCGCGGCAAGCGCGTCCCCGTTTTCGGCAAAGACATGACAGGCGCGGGTCGGAAACAGCGCCGTCACCGGCTGCCCAGGCCGCACATCCAGCGGCTCGCGGGTCGAGACCGTCAGCCGGTGCGTCTTGCCGTCGGCGCCGGCCGCCGTGTCGAGGTAGACGTGGGTCTCGGCGCCGAGATGCTCGACATGGGCGACGATGGCGGGCAGTGCCGCGTCACCGGCGCCGCGGTCCTCGTTCGTCCCAAGGCGGAGATGCTCGGGTCTGATCCCTAGGCTGAGGCGATCCCCCTCGCGTGCCTCGATCGGGCGCGGCAGACGGATTTCGCCGCTGCCCGCGATCGCGAGCCGGGTGCCGCCACCGTCACTGGGGCCGGCCAGCGCCGGCGAGGACGTTCATCGCCGGCGTGCCGATGAAGCCGGCGACGAACAGATTGCGCGGCCGCCGGTAGAGCTCCAGGGGTGCGCCCACCTGCTCGATCCGGCCGTCGCGCATGACAACGATGGTCTGAGCCAGCGTCATCGCTTCCGTCTGGTCGTGGGTGACGTAGAGCATGGTCGCGCCGAGCTCGCGCTGCAGCCGGGCAATTTCCAGACGCATGCCGACGCGCAGGGCCGCGTCCAGGTTGGACAGCGGCTCGTCGAACAGGAACACCGCCGGCTCGCGGACCAGCGCCCGGCCCATGGCGACGCGCTGGCGCTGGCCGCCCGACAGCGCCCGCGGCTTGCGCTCGAGCAGGTGATCGATCTGCAGCAGCCGCGCCGCCTCATCGATGCGCGCGCGGATGGCGGCCTTGTCGTGGCGCGCGAGCTTCAGCCCGAAGGCCATGTTGTCGTAGACGCTCATGTGCGGGTAGAGCGCATAGGACTGGAAGACCATGGCGATGCGCCGCGCCGCCGGCGGCAGATCGGTGACGTTACGCCCGGCGATCTCGATGACCCCGCTCGTCGCCTCCTCCAGCCCGGCGACCAGGCGCAGCAGCGTCGACTTGCCGCAGCCCGACGGGCCGACGACGACGACCAGAGCCCCGTCGGCGATGTCGAGGTCGATGTCGCGCAGCACCTCGACCCCGCCGAAGCGCTTGGTGACCTTGCGAAGGCTGACCGCGCCCATGTCCGCCGCCTAGCCCTTGACCGCGCCGGCGGTCAGGCCGGAGACGATCTTGCGCTGGAAGACCAGCACCAGCGCGATCATCGGCAGGGTGACCGTGACCGACGCCGCCATCAGCGGCCCCCACGGGACCTCGTACTGGCTGGCGCCGCTGATCAGCGCGATAGCAACCGGCACCGTCCGGGCCTGGGCCGTCAGCGTGAAGGTGAGCGCGAAGAGGAACTCGTTCCAGGCGACGAGGAAGGCGAGCAGGGTGGTGCTGGCGAGGGCCGGGCCCATCAGCGGCAGGAAGATGCGGGTGATGATGATCCACGGGCTGGCGCCGTCGACCAGCGCCGCTTCCTCCAGCTCCTTCGGCAGGTCGCGCATGAAGGTGGTCAGCACCCAGGTGGTGAAGGGCAGGGTGAAGATCAGGTAGGAGACGATCAGCGCGGCGTGGGTGTCGTAGAGGCCGAGCGTCGTGACCAGCTCGAACATGCCGGACAGCACGGCGACCTGCGGAAACATGGAGACGGCGAGGATCACCATCAGCAGCAGGGCGCGGCCGCGGAAGGCGACCCGGCCCAGCGCGTAGGCCGCGCCTAGCCCCAGAACCAGCGACAGCGCCACCGTGCCGGCGCCGACGATCAGCGAGTTGACGATGGTCCGGCCGAAAGGCTGCTCGGCGAAGATGGCCGCGTAGTTGCGAAGGCTGGGTTCCGCCGGGATCGGGCTTGCGTCGAAAATCGCCGCGCCGGTCTTCAGCGAGGAGATCACCGCCCAGGCGAACGGAAAGAGCGCGAAGGCCACGATCGCCAGCGCGAGGGCGTAGAGGCCGAGGGTGGGGAGCGCCCTGCTCATGTCACGGCCTCGTCCGGACGCAGCCGGGCGGTGCGGAGATAGACGAGGGTGACCGCGCCGACGATCAGGAAAATCAGCACCGAGGCCGCCGAGCCGTAGCCGACATCGGCGAACTCCACCAGCTCGCGCCGGGCGAAGATGGACATGGTGGCGGTCTGCCGGCTGTTGGAGGTCATGATGTAGACCAGATCGAAGATCCGGAGCGCGTCGAGCGTGCGGAAAATGACCGCGACCAGCAGGACCGGACGGATCAGCGGCAGGGTGATGCGGAAGAACACGCGCACCGGCGAGACGCCGTCGATGCGCGCCGCCTCATAGACATCGTTCGGCACCATCTGCAGCGCGGCGAGGATCAGCAGGGCCATGAACGGCGTCGTCTTCCAGACGTCGGTGGCGATGATCGCCGCCATCGCCAGATCGGCATCGGCGAGCCAGGCGACGGGCGTCGAGATCACGCCCGCGCCGATCAGCGCCGCGTTTACAACGCCGTAGAGGTCGTTGTACATCCACGCCCACATCTTTCCCGAGACCACCAGCGGGATCGCCCACGGCACCAGGATCGCGGCGCGGACCAGCGCCCGGCCGCGGAAGCGGGCATTCATCACCAGGGCGAAGACGATGCCCAGAACCGTCTCGATCGTGACCGAGCCCATGGCGAAGACCAGCGTGTTCCAAACCGCGTTCCACCACTCGGAGTCGCCGATCAGCAGCCGGTAGTTGTCCAGCCCGACAAAGCGGGCGAGCCCGGTCTGGCCGAGGCGGGCGTCGGTGAGGCTGAGCCAGACCGTCCGGCTCAGCGGCCACAGCCCGACCGCGGCCAGCGCAGCCAGCGTCGGCGCAAGGAACAGCCACGCCGCCCGGGTTCTCCGCCGGGTGAGCGACATCGCGCCGGACGAGCGGCCGGCTGTCGTTCCTGAGGTCATTGCGCCCAGTCCTCGCCGCGGATCCGGATCAGCCGCTCCTCGAGCGCGGCCAGCGCCGCGTTCGCGCTCCGCGCGCCCGGAAAGCACGTCGTGAACGGTGTTCCAGAACGCGCTGGAGACCCGGTTGTAGGCGATGCCGGTGATCCGCGACGGCCGGGCCAGCGCCTGGTCGAGGACGGCCGCCAGGGTCGCGTAGTGGGGATTGGCGGCAAGCACGTCGGCGTCGGCGTAGAGCGCCGGCCGGGTGGGGTTGAAGCCGGCGGCGATAGCGCGGGTCTTCTGGACTTCGGCGCCGGTCAGCGTCCGGACCAGATCGGCGGCGATCTCGGGATGCTTCGAGTAGGCGGATACGGCGAGCTGGGCGCCGCCGAGAACGCCGGTGTGCGCCTCGCCGGGAGCTGCGGGGAGCGGCGCCAGCCCAACCTTGCCGGCGATGGTGCTGCCGGGTGCATCGGCCAGCGCCCAGACGTAGGGCCAGTTGCGCATGAAGACAGCCTGACCGGTCTGAAAGACCCCCCGGGCCTCGTCTTCCATGTAGGTCAGCACGCCTGCGGGCGCGATGGTGCCGATCCAGCCGCGGGCCAGTGCCAGCGCCTCGGCGGCTTCGGGCCGGTTCAGGCCGATGCTGCCGTCGTCCTCGATCAGCCGGCCGCCGCCCTGCGACGCGATCCATTCCATTGCGTTGCAGGTCAGCCCCTCGTAGGCGCGGGCCTGGAAGACGTAGCCCCACAGCCGGGTGTTGCCCTGTGCCCGCTCGGCGTCCTGGATCGCCTGCGCGGTTGCGGTCAGGTCCTGCCATGTTTGCGGCACCGGCCGGTGATATTTCTCGAGCAGGTCGCTGCGATAGTAGAGCAGGCCGACGTCGACGAACCACGGCAGGGCGACCAGTCGTCCGCCGACGGTATTGTTGGCAATTACGACGGGGAGGTGGGCGTCCCGTTCCGCCGCCGGCACGTAGGGGGAGAGGTCGACGAGATGGCGGGCGAGGATGCCCGGCCAGACCACATCGATCTGCATCACGTCGATGGCGTCGGAGCGGGCGGCGAGAAGCTGCTGGTAGAGTGCGAGCCGCTGGTCGGCATCGTTGGGCGTGGCGATGATCCGCACGCTGTGGCCGCTGCGCCGGGCCCAGGCCTCGGCGGCGTCGCGGCACAGCGTCAGCTCCTGGCCGACGGCGCCGCAGGCCAGTGCGATCTCGACGGCGCCGGCGGGGCGCGGGGTGCCGAGGCCGATAAGCCAGAGCATCGCGACAACGACGACCACGCGAATGCGAACTTCGATGCGCGGATTGCCTTCGCGCGCGCCGCGCGTCGCAATGATCTCATTCCGACCGTCATCGCGAGCCCCGCGAGCGGCGTGGCGATCCAGTGCCAACAATCCCGGCGGACGGTTTTGTGCAGCACACATGCCCATCTTGGTACGCTTGCCGGTTCGATGGTGCAAGCCGCCGCCGCCGCCCATGCTGCCTGCGCGGAGAGCGCTTTCTCAGGCGGCAACCTGCTCGCGGTCGGGCGGGGCCATGAACTCCGGGCCGACCGGATCGGTCACTTCCTCCGCGACGATCCTGTCGATCTCGGCAAAAGTCTCTTCGTCGAGGCGCCAGCCCAGCGCGCCATCGATCGGCGCGAGCTGTCCCGGTTTGCGCGCGCCCCACAGCGCCACGGAGACCCCCGGCTGATCGAGCACCCAGCGCAACGCCAGATGGATGACGCTCTTGCCGAAGCGCTCCTTCGCCAGCGCATCGAGCCGGGCGACGGCAGCAAGGTATTGGGCGAAGCGCGGTTTCTGGAACTTTGGGTCGACCGAGCGCAGGTCGCCCTCGGCGAAGGTCGTGTCTTCGCCCATCCGCCCCGACAGCAGGCCGCGGCAGATGGCGCCGTAGGTCAGGGTGGCGACGCCGTTGTCCTGGCAGTAGGGAAGAACGTCGGCGTCGACGCCGCGCTCGAACAGGTTGTAGGGCGGCTGGGCAACGTGCAGCGGCGACAGCTCGCGCAGCGCGTCCATCTGCGCCGGCGAGAAATTGCTGACGCCGATCGCGCCGATCTTGCCGCTCGTTGAGCAGCCGCGTGCATTGCCTCCGCGGTCTCGCGGCACGGGGTCAGCGGGTCCGGCCAATGGACGAAGTAGATGTCGATCCGGTCAGTGCGCAGGCGCTTCAGCGAGTCCTCGACCTCGCGTTCGATCCGGCCCGTGCGTGGCGTTGCGGAACGGCTGCTCGCCGCGCCAGTCGATGCCGACCTTGGTCGAGAGCACCACCCGGTCGCGCAGGCCGGCGTCGGCGAGGGTGCGGCCGACCAAGCTCCTCGGAGCGGCCGAAGCCGTAGACCGGCGCGGTGTCGATCAGGGTCACGCCCCTGTCGATGGCTTCCAGCAGGGTGCGCCGCGACTCCTCGTCGTCCGAGCCGCCCCACATCCAGCCGCCGAGCGCCCAGGTACCGAGGCCGATCCGCGAAGGCTGACGATCGAGGCCCGGAATCGCGATGGTTTCCATGAACTTGGCCTCCTTGGTTGCGATGGGATAAGCGGCCCGCCGGACGGGAACGGCACTTCCCTGCGGGAGCGCGGTGCGGAGGTTTTTCCGGACCGGCCCGCCCGGCGGACAACGAAATCCTTACCGCATCTCGTCGCAGGCTGACTTGCTCCAAAGCAAGCCGTAGCCGAAGGCAAAGACGAACCGTCAGCATATGCGCGGGAGCGGATCATCTTCCAGTTCTTCCATCAGCCGCTCGCCGCCGAGTTCGGTTTCGACCACCACCTCGGCGGCGCCAGACCGTATCTCGCCGATCACCGCCGCGTCCGCGCACCCGGCCTCGTCGCGTACCGCCGTCAGCGCCGCGTCGGCGTCCTCGGCTGCGACGACAGCCAGCACCCGGCCCTCGCAGGCGAGGTAGAGCGGGTCGTAGCCGAGCATCTCGCAAACGGCCGCAACGGGATCGTGCACGGGTATGGCGGCGGCCTGAAGGCGCACGCCCAGCCCGGCGATCCGGCTGATCTCGTGTGCGACGGTGGCGAGCCCGCCGCGGGTCGGATCGCGCATGAAACGCAGGCCGGGCAGCTTCGTCAGCGCGTCGGTGACCGGCAGGACGCTGGCGCAGTCGGAGCGCAAGATCGCCGCGCAGCCCGAACTGCTCGCGGGCGAGCAGGACGGCGGTGCCGTGGTCGCCGACGGGGCCGCTGACGAGCAGGCGATCGCCGGCGCGGATGCGCTCGATGCCGAGGTCCAGCGCCGGGTCGCGAACGCCGATACCGGTCGTCGCCAGATAAATGCCGCCGCCTTCGCCGCGCCGGACGATCTTGGTGTCGCCGGCGACGATCCGCACCGACGACGCGGCGCGCGGCCGCCGCCATCGAGGCGATCAGCCGGTCGAGCAGCGCGAACGGCAGTCCCTCCTCGATGAAGCAGCTCAAGGTCAGATAGAGCGGTCTGGCGCCGGAAACGGCGAGGTCGTTGACGGTGCCGTGGACAGCGAGGCTGCCGATGTCGCCGCCGGGAAATTCGAGCGGTTCGACCGTGAAGCCGTCGGTGGTGACCATGAGCCGATCTCGCCGGCGCCGGCGGCGGCAGGGCGGCGGCATCGACGGAAGTGTCGAGCAGCGGGTTGGCGAGGTGGCGGCGGAAGAGCCCCTCGATCAGCTCGCGCATCAGCCGGCCGCCGTTGCCGTGGGCGAGGGTGACGCGGTCTCCGTCCATCTTCGGCCCGGACCCGTTTGCGGACATTGTCACGACAGGCCGGCGCCCGCGGCTTCGACAATCTGGCCGAAGCTGAGCCCCGCATCGTTGGCCGGCACGGCTTCCGCCAGCAGCACGCGGAAGCCCGCGGCGTCGAGCCCGCGCAGCGCGGCCTGCGTCAGCAGCCGGTTCTGGAAGCAGCCGCCGGTGAGGCCGACAACGGCCGACCCCGAACTCCTCGCGCACCCGTCGGGCCTGATCGACCAGCGCCGCGGCGAGGCTGGCGTGAAGGATCGAACCGCGCTCGCCGGCGCTGAGGGCGACGTCGAGAAGAACGGGCAGCAGCGGCGCCCAGTCGCTGCGCCAGACGCCGTTCTCGTCGCGGGCCAGCGGCAGCGCGACCGGCGGCGCGCCGTCGTGGCTCGCGGCCTCCAGCCACATCGGCCCCTGGCCCTCGAAACTTACCGTCTCGGCAACGCCGGTGAGCGCGGCGGCCGCGTCGAACAGCCGGCCGACGGCGCTTGTCTCCGGCGCGTTCAGCCGCCGCCGCCAGGCATGGCGGAGATCGTCGTCGGCGAATACAGCGCCGCGCGGCCACGTCGCGCCGGCCTGCCAGCACAGCGCCAGCGCGCTCCGCCATGGCTCGCGACCGGCCGCCTCGCCGCCCGGCGGCGCGAACGGGCGGAAAGAGGCGACCCGGCGCCACGCGCCCGGCCGGCCGACCAGCGCCTCGCCGCCCCAGAGCGTTCCGTCGGCGCCGTAGCCGACGCCGTCCCAGGTGAAGACCAGCATCGGCTCACGAACCTCATGCTCGCCGGCCAGCGCCGACGCGTGAGCGTGGTGATGGAAGACCCGCGTCAGCGGCAGGCCGCAGCGCCGGGCCCAGCGCGTCCCGGCGTAGCCGGGATGGGCGTCGGCGACGACCCGCTCCGCCGTCACCCCGTAAAGCGCCTGCAGATCGGCGACGACCTGGCGGAAGACGGCGAGCCCGCGCGGCGTGGCGAGATCGCCGATGTGCGGCGAGACGACTGCCCGTTCGTCCCAGCCGAGCGCCACCGTCACCTTCTGCTGGCCGCCGACGGCGAGGAGAGGGCGGTCGAGCCGGACCGGCAGGCGCATGTTCAAGGGCGCCGACCCGCGCCCCAGCCGCAGCGGCCGGGCGCGGCCGGCGATGGTGCGGTAGACCGGATCGTCGGCCGGGCGGCGGATCGGCCGGTCGTGGTGGAGAAAAGCGTCGGCGATCCGCCCCAGGCGGGCCTCGGCCTCGCCCGTGTCTGTCAGCACCGGCTCGCCAGCTGATGTTGCCGGACGTGGCGACCAGCGGGCGGGCGAAGTCGCCGAGGAGAAGGTGGTGCAGGGGGCTGTAGGCGAGCATCACCCCGATCTCGGACAGGCCCGGCGCGATGCCCGCGGCGAGCGGCGCATCCGAGCGTTTCGCGGCGAGGACGATGGGTCGGATCGGATCGACGAGCATGCTCGCTTCGGCCTCGCCCAGCCAGACGATCCGGCGCGCGGCATCCAGACGGTCGTCCCCCTCCTCGCCGATCATCACCGCGAGCGGCTTGTGCGGGCGATGCTTGGCCGCCCGCAGCCTCACGACGGCGGCCTCGCTTATCGCGTCGCACATCAGGTGGTAGCCGCCGATCCCCTTGACCGCGACGACGAGCCCGGCGCGCAGGGCAGAGACGCAGGCCGCCAAAGCCTCCTCGCCCGCCGCCTCATTGCCGGCCGAGGCCTCGAACTCCGGCCGCGCTTGTCCTCCCACGAAACGACAGCCGCGGGCCGCAGACCGGGCAGGCCAGCGGCTGGGCATGATGGCGACGGTCGCGCGGATCGTCGTACTCGCGCCGGCAGTCCGGGCAGAGCGCGAAGCCGGCCATCGCCGTGTTCGGCCGGTCGTAGGGCAGGCGTTCGATAATCGTGTAGCGGGGGCCGCACTGGGTGCAGTTGATGAAGGGATAGCGGTAGCGTCGCTGTGTCGGGTCGCGCAATTCGGCCAGACAATCGTCGCAGGCGAAGTGGTCTGGGGCGACGAACGCGGCGCGCGGATCGCCGTCGATGCTGGGCAGGATAACGAAGCCGCGCGACGCCCCTCGGCTCAGCTTGGCCCGCTTTTGCCGACTCGCCGCCAGCGCCGGGCGAGCGAGCGCCGGCGCCTTGGCGATCACGTCGGACCCGAACCGGGCCACCGCACCGGGGTCGCCCTGAACCAGAACGGCGACGGTGCCGGCGCGATTGCGGACCCATCCCGAAAGTCCGTGCGCCTCGGCGAGCCGGTATACGAAGGGGCGGAAACCGACGCCCTGGACACGGCCGACAATGTGGAACTCGCGGGCGATGATCGGACCGTGAAGCGGCGCATCGGTGGAGCGGGGGGCGCTCGGCCCGGCGCGATGGAGACGCACACTCACGTGCGCGCGGGCTCCGGCCGTCGCTCCCGGTCGCGGCGGGCGCCGGCGGACCACCAGATGCGGCAGGCGCCCTCGTCGGAGACCATGCACGGGCCGACAGGCTGGCGCGGCAGGCACGCGGTTCCGTAAAGCGGGCAGCCGGTCGGGTAGATCCGCCCCAGCACCACCTCGGCGCAGGCGCAGCCGGGCGGCATCTCGCCGACGCGTCGGCGGCCTTCGTCGACTTCCGCGGCGAAAACCGGGCGGGCGTCGTGGGCGGCGTAGTCGGAGCGGAGCCGGTAGCCGGAGTTCGGAATAACGCCGATCCCGCGCCAGGGCGCGTCAACGATGGTCATTGCCTGGGCAAGATGGCGTTGCGCCGTCGGGTTGCCGCCGGCCCGGACCGCACCGGGATAGCAGTTATCGAGGAACGGGTTATCCTCGCAGATCTGGCGGAGTGTCGAATAGATCGCGGCGAGCAGGCTTTCGGCGCTGAAGCCGGCGATGGCGCAGGGCATGGCGTGGTCGCGGACAACGAACGCCCACTCCCCAGAGCCCATGACGGTCGAGACATGGCCCGGCGCGATCAGGGCATCGAAGCCGGGCTTGGCGGACGCCAGCAGCATGGCGACCGCAGGCCAGGTCCGCCGCCCGGAGAGCAGGAGCAGCAGGTTGGCCGGCAGGCGCTCGCGCATCATGGCCGCGACCGGCGCCATCGTCGTCTCGAAGCCGACGGCAAAGAACACGACCGTCCGCGCCGGCTCGGCGTCGGCGATGGCGACCGCCTCCAGAGGGCGATGCGACCGGCCGGACATCGGCGCCGGCGGCCTTGGCCGCTTCCAGCGATCGGATCTCGCCTTTGCCGACGTTGGCCGGCACCCGTAGCATGTCGCCGAAGGTGACCAGGGTAACGTCGTGATCCAGTGCGGTCCGGATCGCCGCAAAGACGTCTTCTTCGGGACAGACGCACACCGGGCAGCCCGGCCCGGGGATCAGCTCGACGCCCGCAGGCAGAACCGAGCGCAAGCCTGCTTGCGCAATGGAGCGCTCGTGTCCGCCGCAGACGTTCATGATCTTGACCGGCCGGGGCAGGGGCAGCCGGCGGATCCGTTCGAGCCACTGCCGCGCCGGGGAATGCGCGCCGGCGCTGGCGGGAGTGGGCGCCGGTGCATTCATGGCGGGTTCGACCCGGCGTAGTCTACGGGGTGCGGATGAACATGGTCGGGGTCGACGCGGCCGCCATGATCGTGGCCATGGACATGGAAGGCGCTGGCCGCGTCCGCTCGCTGCGAAAGCCGTTGGCGGTTCTGGGCCAGCCGCGCCCCGAGCCAGTTGATCCATTCCTGCAGGCCGGTTCCGTCGCGCGCCGAGACGGAGAAGACCGGCGCTTCGTTCGCGAGCCCTCGCACCGCCGCCTCGGCCCGGGCAATGTCGAAATCGTCAAGGTGAGGGAGCAGGTCGGCCTTGCTGATCAGGACCAGATCGACGGCTCGGAACATCACCGGATACTTGGCCGGCTTGTCGTCGCCCTCCGTCGTCGCCAGCAGGGCGACCGCTTGATGGTGGCCGAGATCGAAGCCTGCCGGACAGACGAGGTTGCCGACGTTCTCGATGAAGAGGAGGTCGAGCGCGGCGAGATCGAGCCCGTCGAGGGCGTCGTGGACCATCGTCGCGTCGAGATGGCAGGCACCGCCGGTGGTGATCTGCACGGCCGGGACGCCGCGCGCGCGGATCCGCCGGGCATCGTTGTCGGTCTCCAGGTCGCCTTCGATGACTGCAAGCCTCGGCCCGCCGCCGGGCTGGCGCGCCAACCCCCCGATGGTCGCTTCGAGCAGCGCTGTCTTGCCGGCGCCGGGAGACGACATCAGGTTGACGACGAGAACCCCGGCCGCGTCGAAATGAGCCCGGTTATGGGCGGCGCGGCGATCGTTTTCGGCAAGAAGCCCCTGCAGGAGATCAACCGTACGGACCGATCCTTTCCGCCCGTCGCCGTCAAATGCCGCCGGACTCGATGCCGCCGGCTTGGGACCGACGGCGCATCCGCAGCTCTGGCACATCGCGTTGTCCTTTCCCGCTCAGGCTTCGGCCGCGGCGCACGCTGCCGGCGCACCCGCGCCAGCCGCCGCAGGAGCCGTCTCCCCGCGCTCGCCGCATTCCAGCTCGACGCTCATCAGAATGAGCTCGTCGCCGCTGATCAGTTCGGTGCGCCAGTCGCCGCAATGGGCGCAGACCAGCCGGTTCGCCGCGGCCACCGATACGCCGGCGCACGTCCGGCAGCGAACCTGGATTGGCGGCGTCTCGAACAGGAGCAAAGCGCCTTCCGCAACCGTCCCGCTGCACGCAAGCGAAAACGCCCGCTCCAGCAGGCCCGATTCGACCCCGGAGAGCGGGCCGATGCCGACGGTCAGAGAGGTTACTGCCTCGGCGCCGTGCCGGCTGGCAACGGTGGCGACCTCGGCGAGCAGGCTGTGGCAGATGGAGAGCTCGTGCACGACCTCACGCCGCCCCGTCGGCAAACACATCATCGGCGAAAATCTCGTCGAACAGCGCCCAGGTCGAGCCTGCGTCCTCGGCGCTGACCTTCTGAATGGCGTAGCCGACGTGGACGAGAACGTGGTCGCCGACCCCGACCGGCTCATCCTGGATAAGGAACAGGTTGACGTCCCGCTCGACGCCCTTGGCGGAGCAGCGCGCCACATACCCCGTGACGCCGTCGACGCGCATCGGCACGGCAAGACACATTCTCTCCTCCCATGGCGGCATTCGTTGTTATCGTTCTGCCGTTCGGCATCATACCAGACCTCGCGCGGCGCGGCGAGCGCGCCGCGCAGCTCAGCGCCGATCATCTGACGCCGGCGCCGGCGCGGGGTGAGAGCAAGCCGCATCACCCGGTCTGGCGAAGAGGATTCGCCGGCCCTGGCGCCAGACGCGGATAGTGTAAGGTTTGTCGCCGCCGTACTCGACCGCGACGACGGCATCGCGCGCGAACACGGCGCCGCCGGCACTGCGGCCTTCGCTGTGCACGGTGAAGACGCCGATCATCGACCGGGGCGCGAACGAGCCTTCGCGGAGGATGGTCAGCGGGCCGGGCGGCAGCGGCGGCCATTGCTCCTCGCCGGTCCCGTTCTGATCCTCGTCCTGCCCGCGCCCCTGCGTCCTCGCCAGGGCCTCGCGGACCGGCGGCAGCGCCGCCTTCGCGTCCGGGTCCGGCTGGTCGCTGTAGACCGTCAGCGCCGGTGCGATCTTCCGGTAGATCTCGCCGGTCATGCCGGGAACCTGCTGCAGTTCCTCCAGGACAGCGAACGGGGCGTCGCCGGCATTGCCGGTGAAGTCCGTTTCGTCTTCGCCGCCGTCATCCGCCGTGGATGCATCGCCGCCGCCGCCACGGTACGCGACGATGGCATCGGCGAGGGCTTCGGCCTCGCGGCCGGCAACCCCGACAACATCCAACAGCGCGCGCAGAAGGCTGCGCGGCGCGAGGTTGAGGTCGATCTTGCCGCCCTCGTCGCTGATGGCGAAGCGGGCCGCGCCGCCGCCGAATTGCCAGGCGTAGATGGTCTGGTCGATCCTGCAGTCCGCCCTCGCTGACCGGAACGACCAGCCCGCCGGCCGCCCTTGCGACCGCAGCGTCGGCGATGGCCTCGGCCGAGGCGGCTTCGGCCATGTTGCGGGCCAGATTGACCTCAGTGCGGGTGCTGGTGCTGAAGCTTGCGGCGAGCGCGGCAAGAACCACCATCACCCACAACACCGCGATCAGTGCGATGCCGCTCTCCGCGATCCTGCGCCGGCCAAACCCGGCTGAAGGCTGCGGTGAGATCAAGAGGGCGCTGCGATCAGCGGACGCGATCCTCAAGTTCGATCACGCCGTGGAGGCGCCGCCGGATTTCCTCGGTCATGCGCTGCGCCTCTTCCTCGTTGCCGACGACCCGCGGTTTGAGCAGCACCAGAAGTTCGGTGCGCGTGTTCCTGGTGGTCGTGGTGCCGAAGAGAAAGCCGAGGACCGGGATGTCCTTGAGCAGGGGGATGCCGCTGTCGGTCTGCTCGTTCCGATCGCGGATGAGGCCGCCGATGGCGATGGCCTCGCCGTCCTGGACCGCGATCGTGCTTTCAACCCGGCGCTGCTGGAAGGTCGGCGAGTCGAGGTCCGAGGACGTCGTGCGCACCGCGTCCGAGACCTCCTGACCGAGTTCGAGCGTGACCAGCCCACCCGTATTGACCCGCGGCGTGACGTCCAGAATGACGCCGGTGTTGCGGTATTCGATGGAGTTCACGACCGGTGCGCCCGCGGTGATCGTGCTGACGGCACTCTGGGTCGAGACCGGCACCTCGTCGCCGACCTGCAGCGCGGCGGTCTGATTGTCCAGGACCAGTAGCAGCGGCGAGGAGACCACCCGCACGTTGGTGACCGTCTCCAGGGCATTCACAATCGCACGGATATCTCCGGTCTTCAGGGCATAGGAGAAGCCGGGGAAGGCGGAGGCGACAGCACCGGTCGCGAGCGAGCTTAACGTAAAGCTGTTGTTCCCGGCCTTGAAGAACCACTCGACGCCATACTTGAGCTCGTCATCGAGCGAAACCTCGAGGATCGTCGCCTCGATCAGAACCTGCAGCGGGATGGTGTCGAGCTTCTTCAGGACGGCGTCGACTTCTCGGTAATCATTGGGGGTCGCGTAGATCACCAGGGCATTCTTCACCGGATCGGCGATGATGCGGACCTGGTCCTCGGTCGGAGTCTCTTCGTTGCCGGTCGTTGTCTGGCGCAACTGCGACGCGGTCGACCGCGCTCGCGCCGCCAGCGTCTGCTGGCGAATGCGCGACGGCGTACCGAACTGGCGGGTCTGGCCGCCGGTGCCGCCGAGTCCCGTCGATCCGCCCAGTCCGGAGGTGGCGCCGCGCTGCGATAGCCCGCCGCCAAATCCGCCGCCCCCGAGCCCGCCGCCAAAGCCCGAGCGCGAGCGGCCGGTGGTGCCGAAGCCGTACGCGTCGCCGATGGAGGCGGGTGTCGTTCCGGGAGCGAGCTCCGGTCGCTGGGTGGCGCTGCCGGGGGAGAAAATGTCGCTCAGGACCAGCGCCAGGTCTTCCGCCCGGCTGTTCTCGATGTAGTAGACGTAGAGCCGCGGGACCGCCTCCTCGCCGACGTCGAGCCGGCCGATCCAGGTCTTGGCGCGATCGAGATAGGCGGCCTGCGAAGCGATGACCAGAACCGCGTTCATCCGCTGAATGGGGACAAAGCGGACGACGTTTGTGAGTGCCCCTTCATCCTTGCTGCTGAATACCGTCTCCAGCTCGCCGACGATGGTATCCGGATCGCTCGATTGCAGCGGGAAGATGCCGAAGGATTTTCCCGCCATCCAGTCGACATCGAAGGTGTTGATCATGTCGACCATGTTGATGAGTTCGTTCTGGTTCCCGCCGAGGATGAGAATGTTTCGTGTTGTATCGGCGCGCAGGACCGCGCCCGGCGGCGAGACCGGCTCGAGCAGCTTCTGCATCTCGGCGGCGCCGACAAAGTGCAGGGGCACGACCATGACGCTGGTGCCCGGCCTCTCACGGACGGCCTGCACCGATCCGCGCAGGCGC
This sequence comes from uncultured Alphaproteobacteria bacterium, assembly GCA_963789785.1. Taxonomy (GTDB): domain Bacteria; phylum Pseudomonadota; class Alphaproteobacteria; order Rhodospirillales; family Defluviicoccaceae; genus JAEULH01. The sequence continues at coordinate 59,922 of CAWBNC010000051.1, forward strand.
GCGCCGCTGCGGATGGCCGCATCGGCGGGAACGACGCGATAGAGGCCGTCCAATTCGACCATGGTCGCGCCATTCAGGGCCAGGATTGTCTCCAGTGTCGCGAGGAGCGACGCCGCAGGCACCGGCTGGCCGGTCTGCAGCGTTACCGCTCCCTGAACTCGCGGATCGATGACGTAATTGTAGCCCAGCGTGTCGCCGAGAACCGCCTTGATCACTTCCTGCAGATCGGCATTGACGAAGTTGAGCGTGATCTCGCCCTCCGGCGTCTGCTGCCGCTGCACGCCGGCGCTGGCGGGAGGCGTCGCAAGCGTGTCTGTCCCGGGATAGAGGCTCGGCGGCTTGCGCGGCTCGCTTGACTTTTCGGGCAGGACCGGGCCGGAACCATATGCGCCCTCCCGACTTACGGGACCGGGTTCAGCGGGCGTCCGTGCTCCGAAGGTATCCTGCGGCGGCACGGGTTTCGGCGCCGCGCAGCCGGCGACATTGACGAGCAACGCACACGCCATCGCTGTTCGGACGGCCGCTCTGCAACGGCAAAAACGCATCAGGAGCCCAGGGTCAAACGTGCTCGCCTTGTCTCTCGGACGCCTGCCTCAACGCGGCGGATCGAAGACCGCCGTGGCGCCCGAGAAACCCCGCTATTCGTTGAACGTTATATCGACACGCATCACGCCGATATTGTGACGGCCTTCCCGGCAGCGCGCAACGGAGCGTGCGACGTGTGCCGCAGCGGTTTCGGCAACACCTGGACGAGGAGGCCCGATCGTCGCCGCTAACCGCGCCTGCTTCTGTCATAGACACGTCAAGTTGCCTCCGCGTAATGTGTGCGCCCGCTTGTCCGGATTTTGCCCCGTCTTCTGTATCGTCAGCCATGTCCACGGTCTTCTTCAAAGTGTCCTGCGAGGCTTGTCTTGCGCTCATGCTGATCGCACCGGCCAGCGCGGATGTGATTCTCACGCCCCACCAGGCCGTGTACCGGATGGCGCTGGCGCCGGGTAGCCGCACCATCGACATTGCGGCTGCCGATGGTCTGATGGTCTATCGGGCTTCCCGGGAGTGTGGCGGCTGGACGGTCGAGAACCATACGGTCATCCGCTACGTCCAGGACGACGGCGATACCTCGGAAGACAAGTGGGCGTTCGCCAGCTGGGAGGCTGACGACGGTTTGAGCTACCGTTTCCGGGTGCTGCACAGGGTCGACAGCGGGGTCGACCGGATCGAGGGAACCGCGAACCTTGATCATCCGGGCGGCGGCGGTGTTGCCCGTTACACGGTGCCCGAAGAAATGGAGGTTGAACTTCCGGAAGGTACGCTGTTTCCGACGGCGCATCTGCGCCGGCTGATCGCCGCCGCGCAGGATGGGGAGAAGATCCTGACCCGAGTTGTCTTCGACGGGACAACCCAGGATAACCCTTATCTCGTCAACATCATGATCGCGCCGCTGAAGCGGCACGACGAACCGATCGCGGAGGTTCTCGGAGCACCGCCGTCGGTCGCCTACTGGACCCGCGGCGCCTTTTATCCATACTTCAGTCAGGCGGAGATCCCGGACTTCGAGATGACCATCGAACTTCGCGCCGACGGCATTGCCGAGCGGGTGGAGCAGGAGTTCGACGATCTCGGCCTGCGCGGAACCCTGCTCGGCGTTCAGCTTCTGCCGCGTCACGATTGCTAGCAAGAAGGTGAGGGCGTGACCCTGCCGCGCATTCACGCGGGCTTCGGCGGCCACAGCCATGCGGCGCCGCGGACGCCGCTGGAATCGCCGTGGCGATTGCGGCGCAGCTTCGTCGCGACATTGTCGGAGAACACCCAGCGGCGCCACTGTTGCGGCACGTCGGCATAGAGCCGGGGGATGTTGGACAGGCCGCCGCCGAGGACGATGACGTCCGGATCGAGGACGTTGATCACCGACGCGAGGGCGCGCGCCAGGCGGTCGGCGTAGCCGGCGAGGCTGGCAGTGGCGGCCGGGTCGCCGGCTTCCGCCAGGGCGGATATGGCGGCGGCGTCCCATTCGCCCGCCATGACGGCTCTCATCGCGGCCCGCGTTTCGCCGCGTGTCCCGCCTTGCGTTTCCCCGGCCACGGCGCGGGCGTAGGCCCGGGCGAGGCCGGCTCCCGAGAGGTAGGTCTCGATGCATCCGGTCAAGCCGCAGTAGCACGGCTCACCCGCGGGATCTTCGCTTTGCGGCCACGGAATCGGGTTGTGCCCCCACTCGCCGGCGATGGCGTTGACGCCGGACCATACCTGGCCGTCGATGGCGATGCCGCCGCCGACGCCGGTGCCGAGGATCACGCCGAAGACCACACGGGCGCCGGCTCCCGCGCCGTCGACGGCTTCGGAGACGGCGAAGCAGTTGGCGTCATTGGCGACGCGGACCGGACGGGCGAGGATTTCGCCAAGATCGCGGTCCAGAGGGCGGTCGATGAGCCAGGTGGCGTTGGCGTTCTTGACGAGGCCGGTCAACGGGGACATGGCGCCGGGGATGCCGACGCCGACCGTTGCCGAACGGTCTCCGGCGGTGTCCAGGCCGGCGACCAGACCGGCGACCGCTTCCAGCGTCCCGCGGTAGTCCCCGCGCGGCGTCGGAACGCGCAGACGCGCGTGTTCGCCGCCGTACTCGTCGATCAGGATGCCTTCGATCTTGCTGCCGCCGAGATCGATGCCGATCCTCATCGCGGCCGACGAGATGCTCTTGCCCGACTGGCGCGGTCAGGAAGACAGCATGATCGTGGCCGTTCCGAGCGACTGTTCGCCCGCGGACGCAACGGCAGCGGCGTGCCCCTGCTCGAACTCGGCGCAATAGAGCTGATACAGCGTCGCGATGACCGCCGCGGCTTCGCCGCCGGCGAGGGAGTAGTAGATCGTCTGCGCCGCGCGCCGGGTCTGGACCAGATTATCGCGCCTCAGCCGGGCCAGATGCTGCGATAGCGCCGACTGGCTGAGGCCGATCAGACGCTCGAGTTCGCCTACCGAGCGCTCGCCCTTGGCAAGCTGGCAGAGCACCATAAGCCGGTGGGTATTGCCCATGGCCTTCAGAAGGGCGCTGGCGCGCGCCGCGGCGGCCCGCATCGTTTCGAGGTCGACCGTCTCCACCTGTGTCTCCCCTCCGCGCCGTGCCGTTGGCCGGCGCCAACGTGTTGAAGGCAAACCGGCTCTCCCTCGCGTGCCGCCAGTGCCGGCCGTTCAGGCTAATCGGGTGCCCGCTCAGGGCGGTTGGCCGATTTCAATGCTCGGCGACCTGCGTCTTCATAAGCATGTGATGATAGAGAGGGAGAATAATAAATTCTACACCGTCGGTTCGCAGGCGCAAAAACGGGTGCTTGCGCGACCGGTCGCGTTCGATGAATCCTGTCCGTGCCGGGCGCCTGCGCCCGTAGTGCCACGATCAAACGCGAGGAAACCGACTTTGCCCGACCATTTGCTGGACGCGAGGGGACTGCAGTGCCCTTTGCCCGTTCTGCGGGCGAACAAGATCATGAAGAGCCTGCCCGCCGGCGCCGAGCTGGAGGTGCTGGCGAGCGATCCGGCGGCTCCCCAGGACTTCGTCAGCTATGCCAGGACAACCGGCCACGGACTGGTCGACAGCCGCGCCGACGACGGCGTCTTTACCATCATCCTGCGCAAGTCCGGCTGAACGAGTCCGCTCAGCCGCCGCGGACGGCGAAGTCGTGGCAGGCGCGGACCCCGGCATCGGTATTGTCGATAAAGAAGCCATCGATTCCGGCGGCAAGAAAGGCTGCGATCTCGCCCTCCAGATCGCCGGGCGCCGTCGCCGGACCGGGCTTGCGGTACTGTTCGGGGAGAAAATGGTTCTCGGCCCGGAACGTGTAGGGATGGACGATGAGCCCGGCGGCGTGGGCGTCAGCGACAAAATCGGTACGCTTCTCGATTTCGAGCCGGCCGTCCGCGTCGAGCGGAATGATGAAGTGGTTCTTCTCCGGACCGACGCCGGCGGCGTAGCCGGCGATGGTCTTGAGCCCCTCTGCCGTCGACATGTCGTCGTATGTTGTCGAGCCGCCGGCGTTCTGGACGTCGAACGGCTTGCCCTCCTTCCACAGGAGTTGAATGAGCGGAACCTCGGTCATGCCGGCCAGCGTCTTCAGGTTGCCCGTTTCGAACGACTGGATGAAGACCGCCGCATCCGGACCCCTGAATCCGTGGCGCGCCAGGGCATCGAGAAGGGGTTTTTCCATCGGCAGACCGACATCGGCGAAGTGGGTCGGGTGCTTTGTCTCCGGGTAGACGCCGATGGTCCGACCGCCTTCTTCGCTGAGCGTCCCCGCCAGCTCAAGGATCTCGTCGAAGGTCGGGACGGCGAAGCGGCCGTTAAACATCGCGTTGCGCGGGCGAACCTCGGCGATGCGCTCGATCGCGCGCAGGGTCCTTGATCTCGGCCAGCGTGAAGTTCTCGCTGAACCAGCCTTCAACCGTTTCACCATCGACGACTTTCGTCGTCCTGCGCCCGCTGAATTCAGGATGGCTCGCGACGTCGGTGGTCAGGTTGAGGACGTTGTCGTGCCGGGCGATGAGTACTCCGTCCATGGTCATGACCAGATCCGGCTCGATGTAGTCGGCCCCGAGCCGCGCGGCGATTGCATAAGCCTCGAGGGTATGCTCCGGAACCAGCCCGCTGGCGCCGCGGTGGGCGATGATCAGACACGGCCGGCTTGCGGGCGCGCGCACCGGACCCGCCCGCTAGGTAGGACTGTCGGTGGCGACGAAGCCCGGCAGCGGCGGCAGATCCGTGTTGGCGATGGCGAAGGCCTTGAACAGCAGGCCCATGCCGGCAGGGTGGACGAGGCGGCGGACGGCGCCGAGAATGGCCTGGAACTGGTCGGGGGGAGCGCCGAGGAACAGCGCCTCGGCTCGCCGGTCGATGCCGAGGCGGCCGAGGAACAGTCCCTGGGGGATCGGTCCAAGAGCCCGCGCGCCGGCGTCTTCGACCGCTATGGCGAGAGCGCCGAAGTCGACGTGGTGAGAGAGGTCGGTCTCGCCCGGGTGGTCGAGGATACCGTGGAACTCATGCCGGCGGACCGCCTGCAGGGTATCGCCGGCCGTACTCGCGCCATGGCCGTAGTCGACAATCAGCGCCGCCCCACCGTCGGCGGCGACGCGCGCGGGCAATGAGCGCGGCGAGCGCCTCGCCGGTCGGGCTGACCTCGACCACGTCGCCCTCGGCAATGTCGGCCAGGCCGAGCGGCAGCCGCAGTGGAAAAGCCGGCTTGAGCGTGAACTCCAGCGTCGCCTTGTCGCCGCCGAGGCCGATGCGCCGCTCCTGCCAGCCGGCGCCGACCTTGACGTACTGCTTCATCGGCAAGCGCATCGAAGAACTCGTTGGCGAGGATGATCGCCGGCCGCGCCGGGATCGCCGGCGAGATCGTCGTGCCATGACGGCGCCCGGACCAGGCCCAGATTCTCGAGCGCGTCCGCCTGCTTGCGGCGCAGGGCACGGCTGGTCTCGACCAGATGCACCTGCAGGGCGGCGTGAAAGGCGGGGGCGATCTGCTTCACTGCCCGCAGGGCGTCGGCGAGCAGCGTCCCGCGCCCTGGGCCCAGTTCGATCAGATCGACCGGATCCGGCTGGCCCATGGCTGCCCAGACGCTCGCGCACCAGGCGCCGATGAGTTCGCCGAAGACCTGCGAGATCTCCGGCGCGGTGATGAAATCGCCGGCGCGGCCGAGCGGATCGCGGGTGGCGTAGTAGCCCCACACCGGGTGGCCGAGGGCATCGACCATGAAATCGGCAAGGCTGATCGGGCCTTCTTCGACGATTCGGCGGGTCAGGTGGGCGACGAGCGGAGACAGGGCAGTCTACCTTCTTCTTGCGCCTAACCAGATGAGGATCAGGCCGGCCACGACCATCGGTATCGATAGAAGTTGGCCCATTGTCGCGCCGGCGTAAAGGAAGCCGAGATTGGCGTCGGGTTGTCGGAAGATTTCGGCAAACGAGCGGAAAAGGCCGTAGCCGAGGAGGAACGCGCCGGAGAGGATGCCGGCCCGGCACCGGATGGCGTCCACCCGCCAGAGCAGATGCAGCAGGACGAACAGGACCAGCCCTTCGAGCGTGGCCTGGTAAAGCTGGCTCGGATGGCGCGGCTCGGGGCCATAGCCGGGAAAGACCATTGCCCACGGAACGTCGGTCGGTCGGCCGACAAGTTCGCCATTGATGAAGTTGGCGATGCGGCCGAGGCCCAGGCCGATGGGGGCGGCGCAGAAGATCAGATCGGCGAACGACAGGACGGGCAGGCGGCGGAGGCGGCAGTAGGACACGCCGGCGACCACGACGCCGAGCAGCCCGCCGTGAAACGACATGCCGCCTTTCCAGAGCTGGGCGATGGCCAGCGGGTTGGCCAGGTAGAACTCGGGCCGATAGAACAGCACGTAGCCGAGCCGGCCACCGAGGATCACGCCCGCCGTGGCCCAGATCAGAAAATCGTCGATGTCGAGCGGTGTGACGCGGTCCGGCGAGTGCTTGGCGAGCCATCGCGCGTACTGCCAGCCGAGAATAAGCCCGAACAGGTACGCCAGGGCGTACCAGCGGATGACGAACGGTCCAATTTCGACCAGCACCGGATCGATGTACGGGTAGGGAATGGCGAACATTTCAATGCGACAAGCGAAGTCGGTCAGACGTTGGGCGGGTCATCGATAGGGATCCGGAGTGGCGAGATAGCACTGGATGTACGTGGCGACGCCGTCTTCGAGGCTGGTGAAGGCGCGATCATATCCCGCGGCCCGCAGCCGGTCCATGCGTGCCTCGGTAAAGTACTGGTACTTGTCGCGGATCTGCTCCGGCGTCGGGACGAACTCGATTACCGGCGTCCGGCCGATCGCGGCGAAGACGGCGTTAGCCAGATCGAGGAAGCTGCGCGCCTGGCCGCTGCCGCAATTGAACAGCCCGCTGACCTCGGGATGATCGAGCAGCCAGACGACGACGTCGGCGCAGTCGCCGACCCAGACGAAGTCGCGGCGCTGATCGCCGTCGGCGATCCGCGGATGATGCGACGCGAACAGCCGGGCCGGTTTCCCGGCAACGATCTTCGGATAAATCCCGGCAACGACACTCGCCTGCGCGCCCTTGTGCCGCTCGTTGGGGCCATAGACGTTAAAGAACTTCAGCCCGGCCCATTGCGGTGGGGCCGGGCGACCGGCGTCGAGTTCCGCCGTCAGCCAGCGGTCGAAGAGATGCTTGCTCCAGCCGTAGAGGTTGAGCGGACGTAGCCGGGCCAGCGACTCGGCCGATGGATCATCGTCGAAACCGTGCTCTCCGGCGCCGTAGGTTGCCGCCGACGACGCATAGATGAACGGCACGCCGCAGCTGCGCGCACCATGTCCACAACCGGACAGGCAGTCGGAAATTGACCGCGAGGACGCGGTCAGCGTCGGTTTCTATCGTCGACGTGACCGCGCCCATGTGGATGATCGCGCCGATCTCGCCGGAGTGCGCGTCTAGAAGGCCGAGCAGGGTATCCGGGTCGATGATGTCGCCCGGCGCCCGCTTGGCGATGTTTCGCCACTTGTCGCCGCGACGAAGTCGGTCGCAGATCAGGATCGGACCGCGGCCGGCCGCTTCAAGCGCCGCGACGATGTTGGAGCCAATGAAGCCGGCGCCGCCTGTGATGACCAGCATGATCCTCCCCGAAGTCGCCCCGCCGGTCCGCTCCGCTCAGCCTTGCCGCCGAGGGCGCGCTGTCGCGGGAGGCCATTCGCATGGCTCGCGTGCAACGCAGCGCGTTGCACCGCGGTAACGCCCTTCCCATACTATGAAGCGCATTATGCATTCAACGACGGGAAGAAACCTTCATGCAGTCCAGCAATCGTCTTCTTGACGACCTCGCCAAGGTCGCCAGCGGTGCCGCGTCGGCGGTGGCCGGGATGCGCGACGAGATTGAAGGTCTCGTCCGCCAGCGCGTCGATCGGCTGGTCAGCGACCTTGATCTTGTCGGCCGCGACGAATTCGATGTCGCCAAGGCCATGGCTCAGCGCGCGCGCGCGGAGCAGGAAAAGCTGGAGCAGCGGGTCAGCGCGCTCGAAGCCGCGCTCGCCGCGGCCCAGGCGGCGCCCGTGGAGGATGTTCAGGATGGTTCCGGGCATTCACCGAGCGCGTAGCTGCCGCCGTCGGATCCGGCGGCTGCGACGCTGCCCAGGCAGGATGATCCGCGTTATCCACAGGAACGCGCATGGCCGGGATGATGCCAGCTTGCGTCAGGCCTGTTGTTTTGCCAATCTAGATCTATGATCGATATTGCATTGGGCTACATCATTTTGGGCGTTGCACCTCACGGCGGGATCGCCACAACGCTCGGCACGCAGATCTTGAGACCCGACCGCGAGAAGAGGGAGAGGACGACCGGATGCGCTTGACCAGTCCCCGATGGGACAAGCCCCTCGACGTGGTTGAACATGTGGTTAGCGCTAACGAGTGGCTCTTCGACCGGCCCAGCGACGAAGAGATCGCCGCCCAGGTTCCTGGGCGCTGGTGCGACTACAATCTCTACTTTCGCTGGAACGATTACGCGACCGCGATGCAGTTCACCCTCACCTTCGACACGCGTGTGCCGGCGAGCAAGATCAAGGTGATCAGCGAACTGCTGGCGTTGGTCAACGACCGGGTCTGGATCGGCCACTTCACCATCTGGCGCGAAGAAAAGACCCTGATCTATCGCCATGTCCTGCCGTTACGGGGCAGCGACGGACCCACCATCGAGCAGAGCGAAGACCTGGTGAACCACGCGATCTCCGAATGCGATCGCTTCTATCCGGCTGTCCATTTTGTCCTCTGGGGCGGCAAGTCTCCGGGCGAGGCAGTGGATGCGGCGATGCTCGAGACTCAGGGCGAAGCCTGAGCGCGGATGACGCCGCGGCTTGCTCTCGTCGGCTGCGGTAAGATGGGCGAGGCCCTTCTGGCTGGATGGCTTGCCGCGGACATGACGGCCGACGACATCGTCGTCGTCGAACCCGATCTCACCACCGCAGCCGCGCTTCATGAGCGTTATGGCGTTGCTGTCGTCGCCGGCGCCGATTCGCTGGCGGCCGAGGATCCACCCCGCGGGGCCATCGTCTTCGCGGTAAAGCCGCAGGCTCTGGCCGCCGTTGCCGACGCTTACGCTTGCTATGCCGCGAGCGACTGCGTCTTCCTGTCAATCGCCGCCGGGCGAACGATCGCAAGCCTCCAGCCGCGCCTCGGCGCCGCCGCCGCTGTCGTGCGGGCGATGCCCAACACGCCGGCCGCGGTCGGGCGCGGCGCCAGTGTCGCCTGCGCCAACGCGCGGACCTCGGCCGAGCAACGAGCGTTGTGTCAGCGTCTGCTCGGCGCTGTCGGCACGGTGGCGTGGGTCGATGACGAGGCTCTGCTGGACGCAGTCACTGCGCTCTCAGGCAGCGGCCCGGCCTATGTCTTCTACCTTGTCGAATGCCTGGCCGAGGCTGGCGCCGCCGCCGGTCTACCCCGGGATCTGGCCGAGTCGCTGGCGCGCGAGACGGTCACCGGCGCCGGCGAGCTGCTGCATCGTTCGCCGGAATCGGCGGCAATCCTGCGCCGCAACGTCACCAGCCCCGGCGGCACCACGGCCGCGGCGCTTGCGGTGCTGATGGGCGAAGGAGATGACAAGGTCGGCGCGGGCGGTCTCGCGGCCCTGCTCGCGGCCGCCGTCGAGGCCGCCACCCGGCGCGCCCGGGCGCTGTCGCAGTAGCCTGCCGAGGCGGTGTTGTTGTCGATTGCTTCGTCGGCTTGGCCTCCTCGCAATGACAATTGAACGAACCCGCTGACGCGGGAGTTGGGGTGGCGGTTCGAGGGACGGCTCCTGTCTGAGAGGATTGTGGTTGTCGAAGCCCAATCCTCGAGACAGGAGTTCCCCGATGGCCGAGATCAGCCCTCTGCGCCGCCGCATGATCGAGGACATGACGGTCCGCAATCTGTCGCCGGCGACGCAACGATCCTACCTTCACGCGGTGTCGAAGTTCAGCCGGTATTTTGGCCGATCGCCGGACCGGCTGGGCCTGGAGGATGTCCGCGCCTTCCAGGTGCATCTGGTGTCGACGGGGATTTCGTGGCCGGCGCTGAACCAGACGGTCTGCGCGCTGCGGTTTTTCTATGGCGTGACGCTCGGCCATGGCGAGATTCCGGAGCGGATCGCCTATGCGCGCGAGCCGCGCAAGCTGCCGGTGGTGCTGAGCGCCGACGAGGTCGTGCGCTTTCTGGAGGCGGTGCCGAGCCTGAAGACCCGCACCGCGCTGACGACGGCCTATGCCGCCGGCCTGCGCGCGTCCGAGGCGGTCGGCCTGAAGATCGCCGACATCGACAGCGACCGGATGGTGATCCGGGTCGAGCATGGCAAGGGCGGCAAGGACCGCTACGTCATGCTGTCGGCGCAGCTGCTCGGTATTCTGCGCACCTACTGGCGGCTGGCCCGGCCGCAGGCACTGGCTGTTTCCCGGCCGCGACGAGACGAAGCCGATCGACGTCCAGGTGCTGCATGCCGCCTGCCGTTCGGCCTGCGCCGCGGCCGGCCTCGACAAGCGGGTGACGGTGCACACGCTGCGGCACAGCTTCGCCACCCATCTTCTGGAGAGCGGGACCGACATCCGCATCATCCAGGTGCTGCTCGGCCACGCCAACCTGTCGAGCACGGCGCGCTACACCCGGGTCTCGAACGGGCTGATCCGGCGAACACGCCGAGCCCGCTCGATCGGCTGACGCTGGAGGTGGTGCCGCCCGCCTGATCGGCGCGCCATGTCGGCTGGACTGGAGGTGGCGGATATCTTCCGCCGCCACGGCGAAGCGTATCGGCAGGCTCATGCCGGCCATCTCGGCCGCGTCGAGCGCCGCGTGATGAGCGCCATCGAACTGTGCCGGACGGCCGCGCTCGGCGGCCATGTCGAGCAATGCGCGGATTGCGGCCTGGTCCGCGATCGCCTACAACTCCTGCCGCAACCGGCACTGTCCCAAGTGCCAGGGCCAGGCCCGCGCCGAATGGCTCGCGGCGCGGCAGGCCGAGCTGCTGCCGGTGCCGTACTTCCACGTCGTCTTCACCCTGCCGGCGTCGGTCGCCGAGATCGCCTTCCAGAACAAGGCCGTCGTCTACGCCATCCTGTTCCGGGCGGCGGCCGAGACGCTGCGCACCATCGCCGCCGACCCCAGGCATCTCGGCGCCGAGATCGGCGTCATCGCCGTGCTCCACACCTGGGGCCAGACCCTGCAGCATCATCCGCACGTCCATTGCGTCGTGCCGGGCGGCGGGCCGTCGCTCGACGGCACGCGCTGGGTCGCCTGCCGGCCCGGCTTCTTCCTGCCGGTGCGCGTGCTCTCGCGGCTGTTCCGCCGGCTGTTCCTCGAGGAGCTGCGGGCCGCCTTCGAGGCCGGCCGAACTCGGCTTCTTCGGCGAGCTCGCGGACCTCGCCGAACCAGCCGCCTTCGCCGCCGCCTTCGCGAGCTGCGGCGGTCGACTGGGTGGTCTACGCCAAGCCGCCGTTCGGCGGGCCCGAGCAGGTGCTGGCCTATCTCGGCCGCTACACCCATCGCGTCGCCATCGCCAACTCCCGGCTGGTGAGCTCACTGACGATGAAGTCGGCTTCCGCTGGAAGGACTATCGCCACCACGGCAAGACGAAGGTCATGACCCTCGACGCCGACGAGTTCATCCGCCGCTTTCTGCTGCACACCCTGCCGGACGGCTTCCATCGCATCCGCCATTACGGCTTCCTCGCCAATGGCCATCGCGCCGCAAAGCTGGCGCTCTGCCGCAAGTTGCTGGCCGCTCCGACGATCGAGCCCGTCCCACCCGAAGCGGAAAGCACCGCTTTCGACCGCTGCCCCTGCTGTGGCGGCGTGATGGTGACGGTGGCCATCCTTCCGCGACCGTCACCGCCACGTCCCCCGTTCCGGCAGGACACCTCGTCGCCGCCGTCCCGGCCGTCCGGCAGCCATGCGCGTCGGCAGGGATGGTCTTGCTCACCGGCTTTCTCGCCACCCCCGCGCCCGGTTCGACGGCGCTCGAACGCGCCGTTCCGCTTACTGTCGGCATCGACCGCCGAGCCTCGCCGGCCTCTTGCGCCCCGAGTTGCCCACCTTGTGGCGCCGCACCAAAGCTCCCTCGGACCAGGGATCGCAACAACAATCCCCATAGCGCCCAGCCATCCGCGGGTTCGTTCAATCCGGCTTCAATGAGGTCGCTCTGGATAAGCCCAAGACCTCGTCGGCGACCTCACAGAAGCCTCCAGATTCCCAAATCGGTTTGACTGTGATTTAAGATGAGGGCTGGTGAAGGAGGCCAGCTCTCATGGCCAAAGCTCTGTCCGTTGTCTTCGCCGTCGGGTGGTCGATGCGGTGGACGCCGGATCGTCGTGTCGCGCGGCTGCCGGACGGTTCGGTGTCGGTGATTCGGCTGCGTCCGGTGGGTTTCCCGGGTGCGGACTGGGGGCGGTCTGGAGCCCGGCAAGCGCGGCGGCAACACTCGTTCGCACCGGATCGACGGGCATCGGGACCTGATCGTGGGCTGGATCGAGGAGAAGCCGGACATGACCCTGGCCGAGGTCGCCGAGCGGCTCGGCGCCGCGGTCGGCTACCGGCCACTGCCCAGCATCGTTTGCCGGTTCTTCCAGCGTCACGGCGTGACGCGGAAAAACAGACAGCGCACGCTGCCGAACAAGACCGCCCGGACATAGCCACCCGCCGCACGGCCTGGTTCGAGGCTCAACCCGATCTCGATCCCGACCGCCTGGTCTTCATCGACGAAACCGGCAAGCGTCGAGCGAGATGGCCCGGATGTATGGCCGCGCGCTCAGGGGCGAGCGCTGCCGCGCCGCCGTCCCGCACGGCCATTGGAAACCGACCACCTTCGTCGGCGCGCTCCGGCTGTCGGGCGTCACCGCGCCGATGACCCTCGACGGGGCGATGAATGCCGCCGCCTTCCTCGCTTATGTCGAGCAGGTGTTGGTTCCGACACTCGAGCCCGGCGACATCGTCGTGATGGACAACCTGCCGGCCCACAAACCGCCGGCGACCCGCAAGGCCATCGAGCGG